>JAHQWG010000016.1 GCA_029856045.1 Promethearchaeia archaeon
CAATAAATTTGCCCAAAATTATGGCTTTAGTGACTTTATTCTTAAATAAATATGTTTTATTGAAATATTTTTGATATATTTCTTTTTTATTTTGTTGTTCCATCATTTCTGGAATATTAGAAATCTCAAATTTTTCTTTAAATTTAGTAGTTGCTACTTTTGTAAATAATTCTCTCGCTTGAGAAAATTTCGCTGCATATTTTCTCTGTTTAGATTTTTTCATTAAGAAAAAAGTAAGAAAAGCTTCTTTTAAGGGTTTTAAATTATCACCTAGAATTGCTGCAATTCTAAAATAAGTTGGTGGATGAGAGTTAATAAAATTGCTGAGTAAAGATAATCTTGAGGGTTTTATCATTGAATTATTAATATATTCTGCAGTACTCATATAATCTAATAATGTATTATTTGGTTTTTGCTTCTCTTCCGCGAGTAATATAGTGTTAAGCCCCACTTCGCGTCCGTGTGCGTAGAAGCTTTCTAGATTATAGAGAGCTTTGGCAAGATTAAGACCAAGGCCAATTTTTTTGGTTTTTAAGTCAGCTCGACCCTCTAAAATTCTTACAAATATAAATAATATTACATAAATGCCTAAATTTAAAATTATAAAAGCTACCAGGGGAATAGAGGGATTTCCAAAGACATAGTCATAATATGTGGCTGGAATATTTAGTATCATTCTGAAAATTAAATCGATAGAAGTTAAAAGCGTTAAAATTAAAGTATGATATTCTTTTGTATGTGCAAGTTCATGTGCAATTATTCCATCTATTTCATCCTCTGCTATTTCAGAAATATCTTCAGCAATGATTGCCACTCTTTTATCTAAAAAGGAACCATAAGCCATCGCATTGAGTATTGGATATTTACCAAATCCTACCTTAACTTTTCCACGTATCCCCACTTTTTCCTTTAACTTGTTGACTAAGTTGAGAAGTTTCTCATCTTGGACTTTTTTAATGCCCAACATTTTGTCTAAAATAGGACCAGAAATGAAATAGATGACCCAATTTGTAATAAGTAAAACATAATAGATATAATCAATGAAATTTAAAGGAGTATATTGATTGATAAAGATAACGATTAACCAGGCGAGAACATACAGGAGTAATGTGAGATATTCAGGACTCATAAATCTAAATACAATAATATATTTTCTTCCAAAGTATGCAAAACCTAAGCCTAAAATTATCCAAATAGAAAAAGAGAAAGCAGTATTAATAATAATATCATTATTTGTAATTCTTGAAATTATCCCTGAGAAAAAGATTATTGCATAAGTAATTAATGATATATCAAGTAATTTGCTTAATACTTCATATTCTTTTACTTCGGATCTTCCTAATAACAGATAAATAAAGAAAGCGCCCATAAAAGAAGTCATTAAATCTTTAAACAGAAAAAATATCAAGAAGAATAAAAAAGCAATAAAAACTAGATCCGCTAATTCGCTTCTCTTTCCTTCTTTTACCCAATTCCATATTTCATTAACTAGAAAAAAATATAAAACAAGTGTAACCCAAAAAGAAATATCTGATATTATTGCCATCCAATCAGGAGTGAAAAAAACAAATCCAAATAGGTATACACATAAACTAGACAGCAATAAAGTAATAATTAAAACAAGAATCCGTTTATTTTTCTCCATTATAAATTATTAATTAAGAAATAGACTAAAAAAGTTATTATTTTTTAAGTGAATAAAATTTTTTAGTTGTACTTACCGTAATTTATCTTCTGGAATTAAATAATGAGAACAATCAATATGTCTAATCCAGTATAGATTCGCTGGTAGAATGTTATAATTTTTGCCTTCAGGAATTTTTTCATCAAAAGCAAGCTTAACAAGCATATATGGCATATTAGCTTTTGGAACATTGTATTCTTTACCAGCATAAGAAAAATAGAAGCTTGTGGTAAAAAATCGACCGGCATTTATTTCAGTTGGAACGATATTTCCTTCTTTATCTTCTTTTAAATCTACCGAAAATACACCAGTTGCATTCGAATCAATACTCAATACTGCTTTTGTCGCCATTTCATTTACTTTATCATCATGGATAGTCTTTGCTACAACAGGAGTACCTGTTATTCCTGACGGCGCAAGATAAGGATATATATATTCTATTCTCTCTCTTGCTTGGGATGTTATAATCTCTCCATCATTGAACACACTTTGAAAGGCAATATTTTTTCCCGGAAGAAATTCTTGTGCAATAAAATCCCAATTTTTATCTCTCGAATACCAGTAGTGTATCCAACTTGAAGCAGTTTCTATATTATCAGCAGGAGTACTTCCAGTTCCTCCCGCCCCTTTCTTTGCTCTAATCCAGATTTTATCTCCCAAAACGGAGAAAGCGTTATTTAAATCCATTTCCAGATGATCTTTTCTAAGTTCAATAGCTTTTGCTGTTGGAAATCCTTTATTTTTCCAGATATCAGCACTTTTAAATTTATCTTGGCAAATACTTATTGTTTCTTTTTTAGGTAAAAATGTATTTGTATCTAATTTTTCACGATTTTCTGATATCGCCGCAACTTCTACATCAGGTTGGGGAATTACTAACTGTATTTTATATTTTTCAATTATATTATTAATTTTAGGTATAAATTCAGGTGAATTACATCTTGGAACTAAAAACACTTCCCTTGTCCATGGTCGGGAAAATTCTAAATGATAAATATTAATATCTGTGCCAAATAAATTCATTTTTTCTGAAATAATATTCAGAGATTTAAGTGTATTGACTCCAGCGGGACCTCCAGAACCTGTGATTAGAATTCTTTTCAAATAAATCAACTTTAAAAAATTATGTTATATGAATTAGAATATTCTATTTAAGTAAATATTTTTGAAAATATAAGACTCTATTTTAATTGAAATATGAAAATTTGTTTTTTTGGTGCATTTGACAAAAATAGAAATGTGAATAGAGTTTTTTTAAATGGTTTGAAAAAAATCAAAGATATAGAGATTATTATAGTAAATCTTTCGACCCCAAATTTAGTAAGAGATTTTTTATTTAATCATAAACATATGTTTACTTTATCATTTTTTAGGAATTTTATAAATCGTAATATTTATTTAATTAAAAAATATTTAAAATCAAATTATCATGATATAGATTGTATTTATATCGGTTATCCGGGTCATGAATCAATATATTTTGCATATTTTTTAAGAATTTTATCATTGAAATTATTTAATAGAAAAATCCCTATTATTTTTAATCCATACACTTCATTAATTGATTCTGTTACAATGGATTATCGAAAATTGAAAAAGAAATCGCTTTTAGCAAAATTCTATTACTCAATTGAATGGATTGCTTTTCATTTATCAGATTTTATTATTTCACAATCAAATATGGAAAAATATCGATTTTGTCAATTATTCCATATAAATCCAAAAAAAATTTTTAGGATATTTTTAGGAGTTAATGAAGTGTTGTTTTATCCTCAGAAATATAAAGGATTTAAAGACAAGTTTGTTATTGGATTTAATGGTAATTACATTCCATTACATGGGATTGAATATATTATTAAATCAGCTAAAAGAATTGAACAATATTCTAAAGATATAATATTTGAAATTGTCGGTGGAACAAAATTAGAGATATTTGAAATGAAAAAAATTGTTAAAAAACTTGGAATTTCAAATATTAGTTTTTTTCCTCAAATTCCAATTGATCTAATACCACAAACAATTGCAAGGTCTGATATTCAATTGGGAGTATTTGGTTCTACGTTGAAAGCGAGAAGAGTTATTCCAAATAAAGTTTATACTGCATTAGCAATGAGAAAACCAATAATTACCGCTAATACAAAAGCAATAAGTGAATTATTAACCCATCAAAAGAATTGTTACTTATGTAAGATAGCAGATCCAGATAGCTTAGCGAATGCTATTATCACGTTGTATGAAAATGAAAATTTAAGAAATGAAATTGCATTGAATGGATATGAATTGTTTCAAAAAAAACTCAATTCTGTAATATTATCTAAAAAGCTAATTGATATAATTAAAAATTATAAAAATCTTAAATAACTTGGTTTGAATTAAGCTGACCTAAATACTTTCTTCATCTTCTCTTTTCTTCATTTTATCAATTTGCTTCCAAAAATAACGTAAGCAGCCTATATAATACCAAAGACCCAATCCAACAGCTGTGAGAAGTCCACTCCACAGCCAATTAAATGGAGTTTGTACAATAAACCAATCAATAAACCATACAAAAACAATTCCACTAGCTAATAATATCACCATTATTATTGAAATACCTCTAATTCTCGGAAATTTCCAATAAATAATTAATGAAAACCCACCACATATCAAAATAAAAATTACCCCTGAAATAACTAAGAACGCAATATTATCATAGTATAGAGTCCATTGCATTGATAGAGCAGCAATTATTGAAAATTGTCCGCAAATAAGAGATAAGGCAAAAAAATTATTAACCAATTCAGGTTCCGTTAACTCTCCTTTTGCGAGGATTAACCTTGGTAAACTCATTGCCGCATCATCCTCCCTTGAAGCTTTAATTTTACCATTTTCTAAAAAGATGATATCACTTTGCTTTATTTGAATCTGGCTACTTTCGAGTAATCGCCTAAGAGAAGATAATATATAAAAACTGTTAAAAACATGTCCTAATAAAACACAAAACGTTGGCACTTCGATTGAACCAAATATTGCAATACAACCTATCATTGCCCCAATAGTAATAGTTCCTACATCACCTGGAAAAACTTTTGCTGGATATTTATTATATAAGAAAAAAGCTAATAATATTGCAATAAAGGGAACTGAATATATTACTGCTTGAGCAGAATTCCAAATTAAACCCGAAATAAACATAAAAATTACAGCTATTAGACATGTTCCTGAACCTTCTCCGTTATAGCCTTCAAGCATATTGACTGTATTTGTTGTAACTGCAATAATTACAGGTAATACGAGTGGATAAATAAAATTAAGACGCAACATTCCTAAAATAGGGATTGTGGGACTATCTACATCAATAAAGTTAATAAAATTCAGAATGAAAATAGGTCCACCAGTTATGATAGTTAAAATTATTTTTTTTACTGATGAAAGCTTTTTTCGGTCATCAATAAGTCCAATAACTCCCGCTATTATAATTGTTAATAGGATAACTAAGAGTTCATTGGTAAGTGAAGGAAATAGTATTAACATAAAAACCAATGCAAAACATAACCCTATAACTATGCCTATTCCTCCGGACTCTGCAACTTCAGGTTTTTCTACCTTATGAATATCAATTCCAATCCATCCTTTTGATCTTGTGAATTTAATTACGAATGGAATAACGAAATAAGTTATTAAGAAAATAATTATGAATAGAAAACCCAAATTAATTATTTCCACTACGCCGAATTGATATTCAGAAAAACTTTGCACTTATATAATTCACCTAAATTAATTGAGAATTTAAAGGTTTGGCATAAAAGCCTAATTCTAATAATAGCTCCGGCAGGTTTCGAACCTGCGTTTCGGGGTTCAAGGCCCCGAATCCTTAGCCTTTAATTTCTTAAAATTTGGCCACTAGACGACGGAGCTTTATTTCTCTTTTACCTTTAATGAATTCTAATTTAATAATACAATAATTAAAATTATTTTAAAAGGATTAGTTTTTAATTGTTTCTTTAGATTTTAAATGGGATCAGATCTCTTTGTAAGAAATTAATTTTATCAAGAGTTTCCTTCCATTTATTTAAAAAAGTTATGTCTTCTTTTTCATTCCTATATTTATCTGGTAGCATTTGAGGTATTGTTTGAACGATAGGATACCATCTATTACATTTAGAGCAAAATAAAATACCTTCTTCTATTTCAGTATCAATTTTAAATTTATTGATAAGATATAATTCTGGAAGGATAGAATTAATAATTTCCTTTATTTTTTCTTTTTTATCTTCCTTTGAGATAAGTTTTATAGTTGATTCAATTTTTATCTTTACGCTTGTTTTAAGGAGATCAATACATTTATTAATTATTGGTTCTTTTGTAAGATTTATTATATTTTTGAGTTCTTGAATGCTTGAATTTATCGTATTTATGTATTCAGAAGATTTTTTAGATTTGAGCGCTATGCCATCCCGAATTTTTAAACTATTTTCAGTTTCAGTATATTTTATTAATTCTTCATTCTTAATGGATTTTTCATCTCGAACTTGAAAAATTTTTAAGAACTCTTCAACTTCATTTATATTGGTTTCCCATTTTAGTATTAAGAGTTCTAAAGGAAAATTTTTATCAATTGGGCAAGCTAATATGTCAAAAAGCCAAGGTTTCATTTAAATCATATAAATTTTATGCAATTTTGAATATATTTTTAATAGAGGTATGCTTTAAGCTCATTTATTTGCCGGTCTATCGCTTTCCGAACTTTTTCTCGACGTTTAAGAAAATCCCCTAATAATTTCTCATAAGCGCTTTTAGAGGGTAATTTTCCGCGTTTATATCTAGTTTCTAGCAAATTTATATTATCTTTTAAGCTTAATCTTTCAGCTTCAAATAGTTCAAGTTTTTTGAATATGTTTTCAAAAATTTTCGTTGATTCTTCTAATATTTTCCTGAGAGGGGCAAGTTCGTTTTCTAGTGATTTTAATCTTAATTCATATTTTTTTAACTCACTAAGATATTTCTTTTTGGTAAGTTTCTTTCTTTTCACATCATCATCTGCTAGCTGAAGATCTAGGTAAATTGCATTTTTCTCTTCATATAAGGAATAAAATTCACGTAATTCCTTTATTGGAATATCTTTTCTTCTGTAAGCATCAATTGGTAATTCTTCTTTTCTAATTTTTGTTAGAATTACAAAAGATGTGAAAATAATCATAAATAGAACTGTAAAAATTAATGGTCTCATTAAAATTTCAATAAAGTCTAAAGTGTATATAATGTTAATGTGTTTTTCATCAAGGGGTGAAATTACGTCTTCAGTAAAAATTAATACCAGATCATCCCCAAGCGTTTCAATTGAATCAGGTTGTTTAGTTATGGACATAATATTTTCACAACCATCAATAATAATTTGAATTTCTTGATTATATGTAATATAATCAGATTTTGTGAGTAATAAATCGATTGAAATAGAATTATAGAGCCAATTAAAAACATGGTATTCATCATAGGGCAATTGATACCTTATAGAAACATCGAATTTAGAATCCACATATAGATATACCCTATTTTGTGTCAATAAAATTTTTAAATCTTTAGTAACACCATCCAGATTAGGTTCTGCGTCTAGTGTGGTACCTGTTATTGGGCCTAAATAATCAAATACTTCAACTTCTGATACAATCGCTGGAATTTTGACAGAAAATTCTGATATTGGAATCGCCCCAGTATTGTGAATTGTGAGTGTCTCATCCACAATTATATAACCTAGTGAGTTAAATGTAATTTTTCTTAACATTTTATCAATTTGTAATTTAGTGTTATCAGAATAATCAAATGCACCTATTATCAATTTATTATAGAAAGGCATCATTAATTCCTTAGAATATTGTAAATAACCACCCTCAAATATTCCCTCTTCACCCGAATCATTAATTGTAAATATTTCTTCTCCGAGTTTTGGATGATTAAAAAATATACCTACATAATCAACCTCATAAGGGACAATTGGATATAAATAAAAATTAAAAACAACTGTTTGCATTTGCTCTTCTCCTACACTCATTACAGAAAAATTACAAAGATCTTTATATGAATGAGTAAAAGTGATTAAGGTCTCTTGAGAAGGGAGTAATGGACTATTAAAAAAAATATATATCATTTTAAATGTCTCAATCATTGTTTCTGAGAATTGAACATCTAGTGATTCTGAATATGTTCCTTTTGCGTCATAATAAATAAGATTTTCAAAAAAATATTTATCTATCCCCATTGTAATAAAAGAGATTGGGTTATTATGGATATTTTTTATAGTAAATGTGTCTTCTGCAGTTAATAATCCATTTCCACTAAATTCCACATTCCTATAGAGTTCTGTAATTTGAACACCTTCGAATGTATCCAGAATTGAGGATTTTTTTAATGCAATATCAACTTGAAGATTTTCAGTCTTTTTATTTGGTAATACTGAAATTAATGAGCAAAAAATTAAGAGGGCAAACAAAAAAGTAAGTAATAAAAACCTTTTATTTTTTTTTAATCTATAAGCAATTAGATTATATCTTTTCAATTTCTGACGACTCTTGAAAACTTGAAGATTTTAATTTGAACTTGTGTTAATATTTTTTTTAAAATAATTATTAATTCATAAAATTTTCTATACAAGTATTTTAGTAATTTTAAATAATTTAGATTTCTTATAAATTATATATCTATTAAACCACATTTTGAATAAAAAGATGTCGCAAAAAAGTAGAAGAAAGAAAAGAAGGTCAAAAGGTTCGCCCATGCCTATGAGTGGTGCAGGTCTTATGAGATTTTTTGAAGACAGTTCCATAGGAATAAAAATTGGTCCAATAAGTGCGGTGGTTTTTTCTCTATTACTTATTGTAATAGTCATTCTTGCTCATGTGGGTATATTTGATTGGATTCTTTAAGAATGACAATTTTTTATTAAATTTTTTTAGCCTAATTGGTTTTTAATTTAATATTTTTTAAGTGAGTTGTATAAATGAGAATCTCAGAATTTCAAAAGCTAATAAAAGATATATATTATCATCGGGATAAAGAGAGGGGAGTGTATAAAAATTTTATATGGTTAGTAGAGGAAATAGGAGAATTAGCTAGGAATTTAAAAATGAAGGAATTAGAAATTCCCCACATTTCTGAAGAATTAGCAGATATAATTGCTTGGACAGTATCCATTGCGAACATTCTTAATATTAACTTAGAAAAATCTTTAAAAAATAAATATCCGGATAAATGTTATGTGTGCAATTCAAAGCCGTGTCAATGTAATAAGGAATTTAAAGGTTAATTTATTAACTAATATGAATTCTTCATTGCATAAAGGGAAAAAGAATGAATATTGAAGGAAAAAATGTTTTGATTACAGGGGGAGCAGGTTTTATTGGTTCTCATTTAGTAGATCGATTTTTAGAAAAAGAAGCTAGTAAAATAGTTGTATATGATAATTTTTCAACTGGTAATCAAGACTTTCTTAAAAATAAACCTATAGAAATAATAAAAGGGGATATTTTAGATTATAAAAAGTTGGAAGAGAGCATGAAAGATGTGGATTTAGTCTCACATCATGCTGCTGAACTTGAAGTTTTTACTGGAATCGAAAATACAATCCATGACTTACGAACTAATATTGAGGGAACTATAAATGTATTAAACGCGGCATTAAAAAATAATGTAGAAAAATTAGTTTATGCCTCTTCTGGAGGTGTTTATGGGCAAGCTCAATTAACTCCAGAGCCAGAAAATCATCCGTTAATGCCTCATTGGCCCTATGGAGTGAGTAAACTAGCGGGAGAAAAATATTGCCTTCAATATTATTTATTATATGGTTTTCCAACTATTTCACTTCGGTATGGAATTGTATATGGACCGAGAGAATGGTATGGAAGAGTATTAACATTATTTATTAAAAGAGTTTTAGAGGGTAAGGCACCGATAATATTTGGAGATGGAAAACAAGTTCGAGATTATGTATACATTAATGATGCGGTTGATGCTAATATTCTTGCGTTAAAAAATGAGAAAACGAATGGGAAAGTATATAATGTTGGAGGAAAAGAATTTTACTCAATTAATGAAGTTGCAGAAATTGTTATTAAACTCATAAATCCTAATTTAAAACCAATATATGACGATCCTAAACCAGGTGAATCTAGCAAATATCAACCTAATCGAAAAAGATTACCTGGAGAATTAAAAGATTTTATTTTAGATAGTACATTAATTTCTAAGGAATTAAATTATGAACCTAAAATGAAGTTTGAAGAAGGCGTTAAAAAAGAAGTAGAATGGATTAGGAAAAATTTGAAACTGTGGAATTGTCAACCTAGGGTTTAATTTTTAAGGGAGGGATTAAAATATTGAAAATTTGGTTAGATTTTTGTGAGCCAAAAAGTGTTACAATGCTTAAACCGCTTTATGAAAAGTTAATGAAGGATAATGACGTTTTCATAACTGCGAGGGATTTTGATTCGACCTATTATTTATTAAATAAATGGGGAGTAGATTATATTCCAGTAGGAAAGTATGGTGGGAGAACTATGCTTGGAAAATTAGAGGCATATTCAAAAAGACTGTCAGAACTAATTGGAATTATTAGTAAGGAAAAACCAAAATTTTTATTTTGCATAACAAGTCCAGAGGCATTACGAATTTCCTTTGGGCTCCAGATTCCCAATATAATGTTTAATGATGAACCAAGATCTTATGGACCATGTTCTACAACATTCCCCTATGTAAATCAAATTATTGTCCCAAAATGTATTCCATTAAAAATGTATTTGGAATATGGGCTTAAAGAAGAAAAAATAATTAGATTTAATGGAATTGATGAGGTTGGATGGCTTTCAGACTTTAAACCAGATGAAAGCGTATTAAATTATTTAAAATTAACAAAAGATTATTACGTAATTTGTCGAACAGAACCTACTAAGGCTGGTTATTTAGCTAATAAAATGAAACCTCATGAAACTCAATTATTAGAGATAATACCTGAATTATTACAGCATACATCTGACTATAAATTTTTAATTATAACTCGAAATGAGGAACAATATAATTTTCTTAAGTTAAAATTTAAAGAACATATTAATGTTGATACAGTTAGAATATACCAAGGATTAGATAATTTAGCTCAAATAATGTATTTTGCGAAATTAGTAATTACTGGGGGTGGAACTATGGTGAGAGAATCTGCTTTATTAGGTGTTCCTTCTATTGAGTTTTTTCCTTTAGAAACTTATCCACAAGAGCAATTTCTTATAGATAATGGCTTTCCTTTAAAACATTTTCATTTAGCAAAGGATTCTGTCAATCAGTCTATTAAATATTTAGAAGGTAATTATAAAATTGATACTTTTGAAAAAATTAGAAAATTAGACAATCCAATTGAAATAGGTATAACCAAATTTAAAGAAACAATTTCTAAATCTTAAGGAATTCTTGATAAATATCTATTAAATTTTTACCAAAAGACTCCATAGAATACTTTTTAATTAAATCTTGGGATTTATTTATTAAATTTTTTTTTATTTCTTCTTTCTCAAAATAATATTTGATTTTTTCTGCCAATAATTCAGGTTCTTTCGGGGGAACAAAAATGGCATTATTACCTAATATCTCTCTATATGCTGGAAGATTTGAACAAATTACTGGAGTTCCACATGCAATAGATTCGATTGGAGTTAAACCAAATCCTTCGGATGCATTAGAATAAGTAACGAACACATCTGCCATGGAATAGTAATACTGAATCTTTTCTTCTGGAATCATTCCTACAAATTTTATATCTTTATATTTTTCTTTCCAACTTTGATATATATTTGCCATTTTTAATGTAGGTTTTCCCCCAATAACTAAATTTAAATCAGATATTTCCTTTTTTACTAAGTGATAGGCTGCAATAAGATCATCTATGCCTTTATAAAATGCGACACGTCCAATATAAAGAATAGTTGGTCCCTTTAAATTCAATTTTTCTTTTAGAGAAATGCCTTGTTTAGGATAAGGTTTAAATTTTGGATCGATTGGATTATATACACATTTAATTTTTTTAATATTAAGCCGTCGAATGTAATATTTTAAACCCATTCTAATTATATTTGATGGAGTAATTATTTTTTTTGCTCTAAAAGCATTTAATTTTACTAACATTGGTAAAATTGGGATTTTTGAAAAACTGGTTTCGAAAGGTCCTAGATCGTGAATAGTAGTAAGATATTTTCTAAAAAGAAATGGAATATTCACCCTAGATCCATTACCATGAATTATATCAAATTTTTGCTTGTTTAAAATTCTGAAAACATTTAATATAAATTGAGGGAACCAAAAAAACCGCTTTCTAATAATATTTATTTGAATTATATTTGGATCCTCTAAATCAATATTCCATTTTGCAGTGATAACCTTTATGTTATAGCCATTATTGTTTAAATAATTATATATAGAAGTAGCAATTTTTGCAGATCCATCTTTTTTATCAGGAAAAAAGGCAAGAGATACAAGACAGATTTTTATGTGTTTATTTTCGATTGATTTGCCTTTTTTTTGCATAATAATCTTATTTCTATTGT
Source organism: Promethearchaeia archaeon (assembly GCA_029856045.1). Taxonomy (GTDB): domain Archaea; phylum Asgardarchaeota; class Lokiarchaeia; order Sigyniarchaeales; family SOKP01; genus 6H3-1. The sequence continues at coordinate 12,244 of JAHQWG010000016.1, forward strand.
TGTAATATTTGAATATTTGATTTAACCTAAGTTAATTGTGTACATCCATCCTTGGTAATTAAAACTGTTTCCTCATGTTGTGAAATATAGACACCTTTCCTTTCAAGAAGTACAGGATATTGAGTGATTTTACCTGAGTTTATTAGCTCTTGTAATCCAAAACTAGTACCCGATTTTAATTCAGCTAAAAGTTGTCGCTCACAAAAAGGCAGTGTTTTATATTCTTTTGAGATTAATCCTAAAATTTTTCTAGAAATTTTTCGTCTTAAAGGAACTCTCCCTGCAGAAGAATTTAGGCTATAGATGTACACATTTCTAGATCTATGAACCGTTCCTTCTCCAGTAGAAGCAAAAACTTCAACGGCATATATTTCATTTTCTTCAATTTCCGTTCCATGCTTTGAGCTATGGTTTGGGAGTTCTTTTGATCCATGAACTCTCCACCGTTCAACAGAATGACCTCCCAACTCCTTTATCGATGTAAATCCATAACCCTTAATTATTTGTTCAATTTTATTACCAATCTCATTGGTTTTAACACCGGGTTTCATCATCATTATTGCTGCCTTAACCGCTACTTCTGGTGCTTCTACTATATTTTTTAATGCTTCATTATCATTAAAACTTAGAGAAAATGCATTATCAACGCAAAAACCATCGATATGAACTCCAAAATCAATTTTTACAATATCTCCCTCATTTATCACCATCTCATCTTTTATAGGTGAAGTATAATGTGCAGCAATGTTATTAATGCAAATATTAATTGGAAAAGCAGGTTTAGCTTCTAGATCAAAAATCATATTCTCAATTTCCTTTATTATGTTAATTGCTTTTACACCGACTTTTATTTTAGGGCGAATAGCGTTTTTTATTTTTTTGGCGATTTCTCCTGCTTTTTTGGTAGATTCAATCTTTTTTTGTAATTCTTCTTCCTCTTCTTTCTTTTTTTCATCTTTTGATTCTTTCACAATTTGTTTTTCTTTATTATCTTCTTTTTCTTTATTATGTTGTTCAGCAGAATTTTCTATACGATTTTTAACTGTTTTTGGAGCTTTCTTTTCACTCATTATTTCTTACTCATCACTAATATTAATCAAATTCTAAAATTATTTAAATAATATTCTAAACACTAATTAAAATTAATTAATAAAATATAAATTACATTAAAGAAAAATAAAAAATATAAATTAGTTTAATGAGATATTAATTTAGTAAATATTATATTTTAAAAATTCCCAAGGATGATACATTAAAATTGTCAGAGAACCTTTCGGAGCTTGCAAATATTCTTAGACAAATGGAAGCAATGAATTCTGAAATTCAAGGGAGTGCTATTGTTAGTATTCAAGGATTACCAATAGCTAGCGCCCTCCCAAGATTAAGAGCTGAATATGGAGGAGAAACTAATGACGGAATAATCTCAGCAATGAGCGCCGCTATAATATCCGTTTCAGAGAGAGCAGTATCTGAGTTAGCCCGTGGAAATTTTAAGAGAATTATGATTGAAGGAGATGAGGGCTTAATTATTTTATCAAGGGCAGGAAACAATGCAATTTTGTGTGTTTTAACATCTCAAAATCCTTCATTGGGCATGGTCTTTTTAAATATTACTGCTACTTCTAAAAAAATTGCAGGACTATTAGATTAAATCAAAGTAGATATAATAAAGACGATTTTTTTTTATATTAATATAACATTATTTTATTTTAATAATGAATATTCCCAAATATCTTCCTAAATTAGAAATTGAATTGCGGAAAAAAATTCGTGAGAAAAAATATGCTGATTCTGAGCAATACCTACATAAAATATTTTCAAATTGCATAACTCTTGATTCATTAAAACATTTTCAAAGCATTTTAGATTTAGCCTCAAAACTAGGCATTTTTGTTGATCCTTTAAAAATTCCAGACAGATTTAAAAAAATTCAATTCGCTATTAATGAATGTATTCAAAATCTACAATTGGGTGGAATTATTAGTATCTTACAATATGTAAATCGTTATAATTTAAGTTATCGAGAATTAAATGTAAAGAAAATTAATTTAATTAAAAAATTAAAGCAAAAAACTCTTTTTATGGAAAATTTAATGGATATATTTGGAGAAGTTAGTGATTATTTTATCTATTTTGTACATAAAGATTTACCTGAAGGATTATATAATTTATTTATTCAAACAGATGGAATATATCCAGGTTATAGTAATCTTGAGGAAATTGGGGGACAAATTCGTATCTATTTTAATAATTATTCAGTTTATGGATTAAGTGTAAAAAATTTGGGAAAAATTTCGAGATATTTAAAAATTTTTAAAACTCATATCAATAAAACTCATAATTTTGATTTAACAGAAATCAATGATGAAGATAATTTCTTGATAATAGAAATTGACAATAAAACTCATTTGATTTCAGAAAATAACATTATAATCAATTTAAATAAAATGACAAATCCAAAAAGGTATAATTTCTACACATATTCTATGATTTTTTTAGGAGGATTAGGACCAGAGGGGCACGGTTTTAGTTATAGTACTCCAAGAGGTGAAATTGTAGAGATTTGTTCTGATAGAAAAGAAAGCCAAGCTATAATTGTAAAATTTAAATCATATTTAAAAGAATCATTTTTACAAAAATTAACAAATGAATTATTAAAAAGCAACATAAATGAAACCGTAATAGATAAAATAATTCAATACATTGATAATATTATATCAGAGGAGGATTATCTTGATATTAATAAGAAAGATCCACTAATTAAGAAAATAAAATCATATCTATATTCAAATAGTGAATTAAATGCTAAATTAAAATTAAAAATGGAGGATTTAATTAAAGAAATTTCTCAAATATTTTCAATAATTCTTAGACCAGTAGATTTAATTGACCAATTTAAATGTCGAATGAATCTCGTAGCGGAGGGTAAGATAAAATCAGAAGAAATACCAAAATTAACAAGTTTAAAAAATAAATCACATTATGATGTTTTGAAAGAACGCTTTTTTTTCCAAAATATCGTTGAATTATTTTATCAAAGGTATAAATCAGAAATTAAACAATAAAAAATTTAATACTTGGAGGTTTTATCTCCAAGGTTTCGGAATTTTTGTTAAATTTATGGATAGAAGATTACAAAAAGATTAAAGACAATTAGAAAAGAGAAGGTTAAATTTTAATAGTTTAGATATTCATCTAAAAAAATAATTTTTCCATTATTATTTGCGGATTCTATTGCAGCTAAACATAATGCAACAGAATTTTTGCCATCTTCACCCACTATTGCTAAATTCTTATGTCTATTGATAATACAATCAATAAAATGAGAAAGTTCATTATAATAACCATCATCTGATTTCAATTTCTCAATAATCTCAACTGAATATCCTTCAAATATTTTTTCTCCATTGAATTCTATATTTCCTCTTGTTCCTATAATATTTCCATATGTAGTAAAAATAAAATCTTTTTTTTCGGCCCAGCTCGCTGTACATTTAGCTTTTTTATCATCTTGAAATGTTAAGGATGTATTGGATTTACCAAATACCTTCCGATCAAATCGTTTTATTTTTTTTGCTTTACATGAAATAGAAATTACATTTCCTAAAATCCATGAAGCATAATCAAGATCATGAATAGAAAGGTCAAAAATTACACCACCAGATTTTTTTTCATCTGCAAACCACTCACTCCATGGAAATGTGCTTAATCTTTTCGCTATAAGTTTATGTATATCACCAAGATTGGATTTAGAACTAATTATAAAATCTCTAACATAGCGGTAAGTGGGCCAAAATCTTAATACATGTCCAATAAAAAGTTTTACATTATTAATTTCAACAGTATTAATAATACTATCACATTCTTCAAGTGTAAGTGCCATTGGTTTTTCTAAAAATATATCTAAACCATTTTCGGCGCAGAAACAAGCAATGTTTTTATGAGTGAATGTGGGAGTAGCAATGAGTACTGCATCAATTTCTTCTTTTTCAATCAATTTTTCATAAGAACTGTAAAAATTTATCCCTTTAGGAAGATTTGCTTTATGAGAACGGGAATATATTGCTTTTACTTCAGCTTTTGGATGTTTTATTAAATTCTGAAGGTGAATTGCTCCGATATTTCCATATCCAAGTACTGCAAAGTTTTTAACTTCCATTATTTTCAGTATTTGGTTTTATACTAAAATAAAAGACAATAATTAACTTCTAATTTCTTCTAAAAATTCAACTATTTTATCGGCATGTTGTTTTATTGATTCCAGAACCTCCCCTCCGGAGGTTGTTGATTTAACCGTCGTTTTTATACTTTCATGTTCACGGGCGAGCATAATCCGAACTGGAAGACTCAACAAGGCATTAATTAACAATAAGATTTCTTGGAAGATCTGTATCAATGTTGATCCTTTTTCTTCTTTAGTCGAAGTAATAGAAGTTAATTCGAATTCCTCTTCAGTAGGTTTATGTTTTTTTAATTCCTCCCATATATTCTCTTTTAATTCTGAAAAATCAATACCGAGATCTTCTAATGCCATTTTGGTTCCTTCTAAAATAAGGTCAGTGCAATCGGTTGGAGAAAGGTCTTTAATTTTTTCTACCATTTCTTCAGGAGCTAAATCTCTAAGAAATTCTAGTAAAAGTTGATGGTAATCATCTATTATATCAAAAGGAATAAATATTTTATAGGTTTCTTTAATTTGTTGAAAAATATATCCACTTATTTTTGCAAATATTTCATTTGAAAGATATTTCTCAACAAGTCCTCCATATTCATTAAGTAGATGTATGCTCAAATAACCGATTATTCTAAAAATATCACTCTCATAATTAGTAAACCAATCAAAAAAATCTTCAGTCTCCATATGCATTTTATCTCTTATAAGATTAGAAAGATTTTCTTTAATTGAATTTAAAGGTTCATCAAAAAATTCTTCAATTCTATCTAAATCTATCTTATCTCGAAGCTTGTCAAACATATTTTCTTTAATTTCTTTAGCCTCTAACAAGAGATCATGATCTTTATCTCCTGTATAGGAAGAAATAAAATCTTCAGAGTCAGGAATTTTTGATTTGAAATCTTGAATATTTATAATATCCATTCTGAATTGTAATATGTCATCTCCCTTAGCGTAACATTTTTCTTCTGTTATTTTCATCCTAAAATCGTTATCTTTTGTCATAAGAAGATAATTAATTACCTTTTCTATCATTCCAATAAATCCACATGCCATTCCATCGGAGTCTGCTTTTAATTCATTAAAATCTATAGTATCTTCAGGATCCATTCCATATCCTCCACAAACTGGGCATTTTTTTATTTTTACACGAACTATTGGATAAGGATAGCCTTCTTCTACTTCTTCTTCATATTCATATTCTCCGATTTCCATTCCGAATACTATTGTCCATATAAGTTCAAAATATTTTAATACCCTATCTGGTTCTCCAGGTAAAAATTTTAAAATCGAAGCTTGTCTTTTTAGAGATTCCAAAGAAGCCTCTCCACCGATAAATCTCATTATCTTAACTGTTTTATCTAAATCTTTTTTAATATCATAAATCTCTTTAAAAATTTCACGATATAATAAAGTATAAAATAATGCTTTAGTATTTCTTCCAAGCGACTTCCCAATTTTTTTAATTAACCATGATAATAGTCCCATTTCTTTCTACACCTTATTATTTCTCAGATATATAAAATTCTTGCACACATTGAGAATCTCCAATAGCTCTAGATCTACTGACTTCTTTACGTTTTATAGAAATAATTTTTTCATTGGGGTATTTTTTATTTAAAATATCAATGAAATTCGGTAAAAACCCTTGTAGCACTTCACATCCCGGGATATCTATATCCGGATAGTTGTATTTACATAGGCAGCATTTATTATCCACTATTTTTAGAATGTTTTTCTCATAATCTACCTCAAGATTAATTTTTGACTTAAAAATAGACGAATATATCTCTTTTAATATAATATCCAGATTTTGTCTATTCAGTGCGTTTTTAGGGAGCCAATATCGGCTGTAGGTTGATGCTATATTTTTCCCTATTCGTTGTAATCGCATATTAACATCTTTAACATTTTCTTTTTTCATAAATCTAATTAAATGGTATATTGCATTCCTCATTTGATTCATTGCAGCGTCGGCTTGAGCTAGATCAGATCGTGTGTAATTCATAAAAGTACCTTTAAAAGTAATTATTATTAGGATTAAAAATAAAAATTAATATAAAATCCTTATCAAATCTAATTTCGTATTAAAGATATTATTAAAATCTTACATTTTTTAAAAATTTGGCAAAAAAATTAAAAAAAACATTTATAATTGACTTATTATTTTCCGAACCATATTAGCAGGGAGGGCACCAAGTACAACACCATCTTTCATAACTTCATAACCGTCGAGTTTAATGTTATTATGAACCTTCTCACCATTTTTATAAAAGACTAAATACGGAATAGCTTGAATTCCAAAATTTATTGCAAGTTCTTTATTTAAATCAACATCCACAGAAACCACTTTAATTATACCTTCATGTTCAAGATCATGTAAAATCGGGCTAATCATATGGCATGGACCGCACCAATCAGCTGAAAAATCTACAACAGTTATTCCTTCTTTAGCAATCTCATCATTTAAATTATCAATTTTTCTAGACATGATTAAAATATATCTCAGTTTATTAGCATTTTATTATTTCTATAGAGCTAAAAATATAAAATTCATAATAAAATTTTAGATTATTTTTTGTAAATAGGAAATTATTAAATAATACAAAATTATTGAAATTGGACTATATAATGTATAAGAGAAAGTATAAAATCAAACAACTCCAAAAAGGAAATTTTCATGATTTTGAAGATATATTATTAATAGAACGACCAATTACGATTAAAATAAATGAAAATCAAGTTGTTACTATTATTTGTTTGCCTAAAGATCTTAAAGAATTAACGATTGGATTTTTGTTTACTGCTGGATTTATTGATTCAATTAATGAAATAAAAAATATAGAAGTTAATTCTATTGAAAACGAGATTTCAATTATTGTTGATGATTTAAATAAAGCCACCAAAGAAAACTTCAATTCTTCTATATATAATAGAATTATAAAAACATCTTGTTGTATTCCATCAATTTGGAGAGATTTAATTTTAAATTCTATTGATAAAACTGAAGAACAATTCAATGATATTAAAATTACTTCCGATTTAATATTTAAAAGTATTGTCAAAATGCAAAAAGAGACATCTTTATTTAAAGAAACAGGTGGATGTCATGGAGCAGCATTGTTTGATTTTCAAGGAAAATTATTAGAAATATTTGAAGATATTGGGAGGCATAATGCAATTGATAAAGTTATTGGGAGTGCTTTGATAAAAAATATTGATTTAAAAGAGACATTTCTCTGTTCAACTGGAAGATTAACTGGAGACTCAGTTTTGAAAGCAGCGAGAAGTAAAATACCCATTTTAGCCTCAATATCAGCTCCGATTGAATCTGGAATAAGAATTGCACTTAATTATAATATTACATTAATTGGATTTGTAAGGGGAAGCAAGATGAATATTTATACTCATCCAGAAAGAATTGTTGTATAATATTTTAACCATATTTATAATAAATTGCACACGTTCCTTCTGCTGAGACCATACAAGGACCCACAGGATTTACAGGAGTGCAAATCTTTTTGAACAATTTACATTCATATGGATATATTTTTCCAGTCATAACTAAGTGACAAGAACAACCTGGTTGAATATCTATAGATTTTTCAATTTTAATATCAAATTTTTTATCCGCATCATATTTAGAATAAGAATCCTTAATTGCTAGACCACCATCAAGAATTCTACCAATACCTCTCCAAGGGGATGACACTGAATCAAAGACATCAGCTATAATTTTTTGAGCAATCTTATTACCCTCAGATTTAACCACTCGTGTATACTCATTTTCTGTCTTATGTTCTTTATTTTTTATCTGTTTTAATAACATAGCCAATGCCATGAGCACATCATTAGGTTCGAAACCCGCTACAACATTCGGGACGTGATATGCATCAGAAAATAATTGAAATGGTGTAGTTCCGATTATAGAAGCAACATGTCCAGGAGATATAAAACCGTCAATGTTTAATTGGTCAATTCCAATAAGTAATTCCAATGCAGCAGGAATGAGTTTATGGGCGCAAATTACTGAAAAATTTAATGGAGGATTGATTTTAATCTCATATCCAATCAATGGAACAGTTGTTTCAAATCCAATAGCAAAAAAAATAACTTCTTTATCGGGATTTTCTTTAGCAATTTTAACTGCATCATTTGGTCCATATACAATTCTTACATCAGCTCCCTGAGCTCTTAATTCTGCTAGAGAAAGATTAGTTGCAGGAACCCGGAGCATATCTCCAAAGGTTGTGATTATTGTATTCTCTCTTTTTCCTATCTCTATTGCTTTATCAATATCGGCTGCAGGACATACACATACAGGACATCCAGGACCGGAAATAATTTCAAGTTCTTTAGGTAAGATTGAACGAATTCCATATTTAGAAATAGTGTGTTCATGTGTTCCACACACATGCATTATTTTTATCTTTCTATTAATATCACTTAATAATTTTATAATTATACGGACTATTTTTTCTGAGACTTTTCTATCTCGTAATTGTTTTGTTCCTAGTATTTGCATTTTTTAAAATAAATTTTTTATGTAGTTAATTTTCAAATGATAATATTTTTAACAAATACGAGGAATAGACTCCCCTAAAGGCATATCTACAAATCTAGTTCCTCCAATTATTGTTTTTAAAAATACTTTTTTAGGTTCCTCTGATTTTACCTCTCCAATTATCCTGGCTTCTTTTCCAAGTTTTGTGGCTTTTATTTTTTGAAGAACTTTATCAGTATAATTATGTGCGACAGCAATAAGAGCTCTACCTTCACATGCAATATTAAATGGGTCTAATCCTAAAATATCACAAATAGAGTTTACTTCATCCTTTATTGGAATATTATCTTCCTCGAGCCAAATACTTAAATTAGATTTTGAACTCCATTCATTCAAGGCACTGGCAATTCCTCCACGAGTAGGATCTTTCATTGCATGAATATGATTTTGTTTAATATCTTCTTTAATTGCAAGATATATTTCTTTTAAATGTGCAAGATCCGATTCTAAATTTGTCGATAAATTTAATCCTTCTCTTTTTGCCATTAAAGCAGCACCATGATCGCCGATTGAACCAGTAACTATAATTTTATCACCAGCCTTTAGATTATTATCACATATTTTTATATCCTTATCTTTTATCCCTATTCCAGAGGTTGCGATAATAATTTCATTCAATGTGGTTTTAGGCATAATTTTTGTATCACCAGCAATAATTGCAATACCGACCTCTTTAGCAGTTTGATTAAAAGATTTGACAATTTTTCCTAATATATCAAAACTAAATCCTTCTTCAATAATATAAATTGAGCTTAAAGCTAAAGGTTCAGCTCCCATCATCAAAATATCATTCACAGTCCCACAGATACTTAATTTTCCAATATCTCCTCCCGGGAAAAATAGAGGAAAAACAGTGTGTCCATCAGCAGTTATTACAATCTCTTTATCATAATTTTTTAAGGGAATTGTAGCTCCATCATCTAATTCTTCAACGCCTATACCATCATTAACATTTTTTTGAGCAATTCCCTTTACTATAAATTCTATTAATTCCGATTGCAAGATTCCACCTGCACCGTGAGCTAAGCGTATTATTTTTGAGCCTTTTACGTCGCTTTCCATGAATAATATAATAATGAGAATACATTAAAATTTAATTAAATTAAATTAAAATAAAATCTATCAATTCCGATTATTGAGAATAAAGTAAAATTAATTCTGCACCTATTGAAGTGAAAAATATTAAAATCGAAATAAATATCACGGGAATTGTCCAAGGGGTTGGATTTAGGCCATTTTTATTTAATTTAGCTCGAAAACATGGATTTAAAGGATATATTTTAAATCAAGGTAATGCGGGAGTTCGTCTTGTTCTCTCTGGAGAAGAAGAATTATTGGATAGATTTGTTGAGGAAATTAAATTAAAAAAACCAAAAATTTCCTATATTGAATCAATTTCGGTTAAAAAAAGAGTGGTTGATGAAGAATTTAAAGATTTAAAGATTCGGAAAAGTGAGAAAGGTCGTGGAATAAGTCTTACTCTTCCCCCAGACATAGCAATATGTGATGATTGCGTGAATGATTTAAGAGATAAAAATGAAAAAAGATATTATATGTATCCTTTTGTTGCTTGTGCAGTCTGTGGTCCACGTTATACAACTGTTAATGCTTTACCTTATGATCGCGAGAGAAGCACTATGATTAAATTTCCATTATGTGATGAGGACAAAACATCATGTGTTAAGGAATATAAAGATTTTAATAATAGACGATTTCATGCGCAAACTTTTGCCTGCACAGTTTGTGGACCACATTATCAATTATATGATAAATCCAAAAACATAATTGAGACAAATTCCATAAAGGAAATCTTGGAAATCGCAGCAAGAAGAATCAATAGAGGTGAAATTGCTGCAGTTAAAGGGATAGGAGGAGTTAATTTAATTTGTCTGGCTGAAGATGATAAAGTATTAGAAGAACTAAGAAATAGAAAAAAAGAGCGGAAATATAAACCATTTGCTATTATGACCCCTAAATTAGAGATTCTTGAAAATTTTGTTGTAATCTCTGAGAAGGAAAGAGAATTATTAAATTCTTTCAGAAAACCTATAGTTATTCTTGAAAGAAAAAAAAAATCTAATAAAGTAATACTTTCAAATCAAGTGGCTCCAGGTTTAAGTTCAATAGGTGTGATGTTACCTTATGCTGGGATTCATTATCTGCTTTTTGATTTTATAGGGCAAAAACCCTTAATTTATACTAGCGGAAATGTATCAAATTTACCAATGGGAATAAGAAATGAAAATATTTTTGAGCAATTGAAAGATCTTGCTGATTTTTTTCTTTTACATAATAGAACAATTTTCCAGAGATGTGATGATAGTGTTTTACGAGTTCATAATGATAGAGTTAAATTGATACGTCGATCTAGAGGATTTGTCCCAGAATATCTGCCATTGCCTTTTGAAGTTGAGATTCCAGGTGCTTTAGCAACAGGTCCTGAATTAAATGTAACCGGTGCAGTTTTACGGCGTAATAGAGTATTCCCAACTCAGCATATTGGGCATATTAAAAGTCTTGAAACTTTTAATTTTTTAAAAGATGCACTTTTTAATATAAAAAATCTATTGCAAATTGAAGATGATGAAATTAAATTTATTGCATGTGATCTACATCCATCTTTTTATACCACAATTTATGCTAAAGAACTTGCTGAAAAGTATGGGATTAATTATTTCCCAATTCAACATCATTATGCTCATGTTTTGAGTTTAATGGCTGAAAATAATATAACTCCAGATGAAAAAATTATAGCAATTACAACAGATGGAGTAGGTTTTGGACCAGATAATACTGTATGGGGAGGAGAGATCTTATTAAGTTCCTACTATGAATATCAAAGATTAGGTCATTTAGAATACCAACCCATGGTTGGAGGAGACCGATGTGCAAAATATCCAGGAAGAATGTTCGCCTCGATATTATTAAATTCTTCAGGAGTTGAAGACTCTAAAAAGATATTTGAAGAAATTGGGTTAAAAAATGATTTAGAATATAAAGCTACTGAATTAGAGGGGATAATATCACAATTTAATAATTCTAGAGGAATTTTTCCTTCTAAAAATATTCCTCTAACTAGCGCTACCGGTAGAATTTTTGATGTTGTATCTTATTTATTAGGTGCTTGTAATATCAAGACATATCAAGGTGAGCCAGCTATTCGATTAGAAGGATTAGCTTCTAAAGGAAACCCAAAGAATATACAACTCTCGATAGATTATTTCAAAGAAGACGGACAATATGTAATTAAAACCTCGGAAATTATTACTGGTATTTTAGAATTATTACGAGATTCAAATAATAGAAGAAAAGATATCGCTGCAGCATTTCAAATTGAGTTCGGTAGAGCTTTTGCAAAAATTGCTATTAAAGTGGCTGAACTAAATGAAATTAATAAAATTGGGTTAACGGGAGGAGTTGCATATAATTATTCATTTAGTAGTATAATTAAAAAATCAATTAATGACAAAGGGATGACGTTTTTAGAACATGATTTAGTCGCCCCTGGTGATGCTGGTATTAGTACAGGGCAATTAATTGGTGGAATTTTTAAATATCAAAGTTAATAATTTCTGCTAAAAATTTTCTTAATAGATAATCAATTTTTATAGATACTTCTAATCTAATTCAAATACCATTTAAGAGAATATAAATTAAAATAAAAAATAAAAATTAAAAAATATTAAGGGATGCTAACTCAGAATGGAGCGAAACAAGAGATTAACAGAAAAGGTTAAAGAATATTGCAGAAAAGTTGGTATAGATATAGTTGGATTTGCAGACACCAAACATTATAATCGATTTCCAGAGGAGAATCAACCTCAAAACTATTTAAAAGAATCTCAGACCGTTATAATTCTTGGATTCCATTTACACGACATAATTCTTGATGCTTGGAATCAAGATCAAAAAACTGATAAAAGCTTTCATTTTGCTGATGCAGTATTGGAAAATTATTGCAATTTGGTTAAAAATTTTATTAAAAAACAAGGATATGATTCCAAAATAATCTCATATTCCCCAGGTTTATTTTTAAAAGATTCAGCAGCCTTAGCAGGAATAGGCCCCATTGGGAAAAATAACTTGCTGATTACTGAACATTTTGGCTCACAAGTGCGATTAAGAACATTAACTACAACAGCTCCATTGGTATGTGGAACGCCTATTTCTGAAAGTAAATATTGCAGGGAATGTAATATATGTATTGAATCATGCCCTGCTGGCGCATTTCCTGATGGAAAATATAATAAGGATATTTGTCGACCTTATGCAATATCACATTTGAGGAATCTATCTGAAAATACCGCGATATGGTGTAATATTTGTATTGAATCTTGCCCTTTTACCAAAATCGAATATAAAAAAAATTTTGAAAAGAAATAAATCAAATTATTTGGTTTTTAATTTTCATTACTAATTCTTTTTAAAGGAATTTAAAAAAACTGTTAAGATTAAATAGAGTTAGTCTTTTATTTTTTGGAATTGTAACAAAATTAAATTATAAAATAATTTAGTGATCAGATTTGGCAGTTATCGATTTCGAATTCCGTAATAGTATTATCCAAAAGGATTTGGGAAATACACTTTCCTATTGTTATCAATGTGGAACATGCTCTGGAGTTTGCCCAGTGGCTCAAGTAACCAAGGGTAGATATAATCCGAGAAAATTAATTTTAAATTCACTTTTGGGACTTAAAGAGAACTTATTATTAGGTGCTGAAAATAATTTTAATATCTGGGGCTGCACCGTTTGTGATACATGTGATGAAATGTGCCCTCAGAATGTTGAATTGACTGAGATTTTTACGATATTAAAAAATATGAGCGTAAAAAAAGGAGAAGCCCCTGATTATTATACAACTCAGGCAAAATTTATTTTAGAGCATGGTAAGGCAATTCCGCTAGCACCTGCAATAGAAAGAAGACGAGAACAGATGGGATTACCTAAAACACCAAAAGTTGATAAAAAGGAAATTAGAGCATTACTGAAGGAAACAGGACTTGTAAAAATAATAGGATCATTAGAAGAAGAAAAGAAGGAGGGAGTAAAATAATGGAAGCGTATGATTTATTCCCTGGATGTGTCATTCAAAATCGAATTCCTTACATAGAAGATTCGGCAAGAAAAGTTTTTGACAAACTGGGAATAAAAACATCTGATGCGCCTTTCGGTTGCTGCCCAGATCCTGTAGGATTTAATGCAGTTCATCATAAAAGTTGGACTGCAATGAGTGCAAGAAATCTCACAATAGCAGAAAACGATGGTAGATCTATTGCCTCATTATGTAATGGATGCACTCAGACTTTGAAAGCAGTTAATGTTGAATTAAAACAAAATGAAGAAGAAAGAGCTTCAATTAATGCAATTCTGACAAAGATTGGTCGAGAATTTAAAGGTACTATTAGTGTAAAACACTTTGTGCAAGTTTTAATCGAAGATGTGGGTATAGAAAAGATTAAAGAAGCTATAACGACACCTTTCACTGGCCTTAAAGTCGCTTGCCATACGGGATGCCATTACGCTAGACCATCTCATATTATGCAATGGGACGATCCTATGGAACCCAAGTGTCTGCGTGAATTAGTTGAGGCAACTGGTGCAACTGCAGTTGATTACGATGAAGAAGTTTTATGTTGCGGAGCGGGTGTAGGAAATACTGAAGAAGAGCCAGCAATGCAAATATTAAAACAAAAATTAGATAGCGCTTTAGAAGCGAAGGCAGATTGTTTTGTAGTAATATGCCCTGCATGTTTCCAACAGATGGATGGGAACCAACGAATCTTAAAAAAAATGTTTGAAAAAGATTATAATATTCCAATATTGTATTTAACCGAATTATTTGCACTTGCAATGGGATATAAATATGATGACCTTAACTTAAAACTTCATAGAGCGCGCCCGCAAGCATTGTTAGAAAAATATAATGCTGTTTAATTTTTTCATATTTTTAATTTCAAATTTTAACTTCTTTTAGTAGTAAAAAAAAATGAGTAGAAGAGAGAAGCATTTTCCTTATAAGTCCATATTAGTCGTTTGTAGCGTTAATACCGCTAGAAGCCCGATGGTAGTAGGATTTTTAAAAAAGATTTTAGCAGAGAATAATATTTCAGATGTAGAGATTTTTTCTGGTGGTATTAGTTCTCACGCAAGAGATGGGATGCTCACCTCATTGGATGCCAAAATGGTGATGGAAGAGGTTGGAATAAAGTTGCCTGAAGATTATATGTCTATTGATTTAAAGAAACACCGAGATTTGATTTCGAAAGCAGATCTAATTTTAACTTTAACCGAGCAACATAAAAAAGAAATAAAAAATTTTGATGAATCTAAAGATAAGGAGATTCTACCATTAAAAGAAATTGCTGGGGAGACGGGAGATATTGAGGATCCCTCAATGGGTGGATTGCGAAAATTTAGAGAAATACGAAATTCAATAAAAAAATATTTGGATAAATGGTTTAAAAAATTTTTTTAAAAATTAAATATTTAGATAAATATAAACTATAAGAGAAAATATTTAGAATATGAGTTTTGCAGATATTAATGGAATAAAGCTTTGTTATGAAATTTACGGCAGAGAGAATAATATTTCTATAATCTTAATTCATGGGTTTGGTGCAAAAAAAGAGATTTGGAACTCACAAGTGGGGGCGTTAAGCAAAAAATTTAAAGTAATTACATTTGATATTCGTGGCTCTGGTAAATCCGACCGCCCAAATGAACCTTATACTATGGAAATGTTTGCAGATGATATAAAAGGTTTAATTGATTATCTCAATATCAAAAAAGTTCATTTAATTGGAAGATCTTTGGGTGGGATGATTGCTCAGCATTTTGCATTAAAATATCCTGAACGTTTAAATAAATTGGTTTTAATTACTACTAATCCAGGTATGCCAGATGAGCAAGGAGCCGAAATGCTTAAAGAATCCTATATTGAAGGTTTGAAACGACTTAAAGAAGATCCAGTGAAAGAGTTTTGGCAAAAGTCTCGGGTATTATATTATAAAGAATTTAGAAAACAAATGGAAGCTAATCCTAAGAAAAAATTTCATGGAATTTGGTCAGTAGAGGATCGCATAAGAGAAAACACAATAGATCCACCAACTCCTCAAGATATTGAAAATCGAGCCCATGCCATTGCGAAACATAATACATTAGAAAGATTGAGTGAAATTAAAAATAAAACCTTATTACTTGGAGCTTCTCATGATAGATTGACTCCTAAATCATCTATGGTTGAAATGCATAAAAGAATTCCCAATAGTGTCTTAAAGATTATTGATAAAGCAGGACATTTTATGACATTATCAAGAGCTCCTGAAATAAACAAGATTATCTTAGATTTTCTAGAAAATTAAAACCAGAGAAAATGAGATAAAATAATATTGGTTGAGTTAATTTTTTTGAGATTTTATATTTAAAAGCACTCAAATAGCTGGAAAAGACTTTATAATAACTTTTATCAAGAATATTCCATCGATATATAAGAGGAGAAAAATGAAAGATTTTAAGGAATCTGGATAAAATAGTCTAACAAAACTTTTTTTTTGATTTTTTCTTTTTCAAATTAATTTTTTCTAAGTCAATATTGACCATCAAATCGTTTTAGTCCAAAGTATTCCAGTATTAAATCGGTGATATTTATAGAATAAAAAGAAAAAAAATATTTTAGTATTAAATGTTAAATATAACTAAACAACAAAATTTTGAGCGTAATTAAAAATGAGAAAACAGATTATAGGAGGAAACTGGAAAATGCACTTGGGAATACCACAAGAAGCCCAGGTATTTGTTGAGAAATTAATTCATATAGTCAAGGATTTAAATAATGTTGATATTGTAATTGCGCCGCCTTTTACCGTTTTGTATGAAGTCTCAAAAATAATTAAAGGCACAAATATTAAATTATCTGGGCAAAATATGTATTTTGAAGATAAGGGTGCATTTACGGGAGATATCTCACCAATTTTTCTTAAAGATGTCGGTTGTAACTACGTTATCTTGGGACATAGTGAAAGAAGGAATATTTTTGGAGAAACAGATGAATTGATAAATAAAAAGTTAAAAAAGGCGCTTCATATTGGATTAAATCCGATTGTATGTATTGGGGAACTACTTGAAGAAAGGGAGCAAGAAAAGACTGAAGATGTAATTGAATATCAATTGAAAAATACATTTAAAGATTTATCAAAGGATGAGTTTATAAAAACGATCATTGCGTACGAACCAGTTTGGGCAATTGGAACTGGAAAGACTGCAACACCTGAACAAGCAGAAGTAGTTCATAAATTTATCCGGGAATATATAATTAGAACTTATGATTTAGATACTGCAGACAAAGTTAGGATCCAATATGGTGGTTCTATAAAACCAAATAATGCAGAGAATTTATTTAATCAGCCTAATATCGATGGTGGATTAGTTGGCGGCGCATCACTCAATATTGATTCGTTTTATGAAATCTTAAAAGCCGCAAATGAAGTGAACAAATAAATATTATTTCTTAATCTTTAAAAAGAGTTAATTAAAGCTGGATTATTCTCCTTGCATTTATTGAGATAGTACCGAGTATAATAATTGTTAGAAATCAAGGTAAAAAATTTATTTAAGTGAATAAATAGAGATTTTTATTTCTAATAGAAAAGAGAAATAATAATTTAAACCCATATTAGAGATTTATTTAATTAAATTATTTATTTTTATCGCAGTAATTATTTATTTTGAATTAGATAACCAAAAAGAAAATTCAAGGACTTTTTAAATAAACTAAGTAAAGGGATAATGTTAAAGTAAGATATATTAAGGTTAAATAACGATCAAATAAACATAAAAAAATAGAGTATATGACTAAATATAAAGAATGGGGAAAAATCCAAAGAGATTATACGATTAAAAAAAATAAAGTATATGAAGATATTAGTGTTGCTAAAAGCAAAAAACCTGAATCCATTGATTTACTAGCCCCGTCTAGGAAAGATTCTAAAAATGGAGTAATTAAAATTGGTAGTTCTTTAGTGGCAAAAGAATCTTTTTTGCTAAAAAGACCCAAATATAAAAAGAAACATAATATTTATTTAAGCGAAGAGGATCTACATAGACATATTTTTATTAGTGGTTTAACGGGAGCGGGAAAAACTAATTTCGTTAAAAATTTTTTATTTAATTTTATTAGAAAATTTAATATTAATTTTCTAATCATTCAAATAAAAAACGATTTCGACTTTTTTAAGAATTATTTTAAAGATCTTGAAATATATTCTCCTGGTGAGAATTTTTCCATTGATATCTTTAATCCAGGTAAAACTGGTCCTTTAATTCATGCTGAAAGAATATTTGAAATGTTTAAAAATACAAGGTTAATTGATTCTTCAAGTGAGTTTTCCCCACAAATGGAGAAAGTTCTTGTGGATGTTTTAACAGATGTATGTAGAAGTAAAGGTTTAAAAAAATGGCAAAACTTTTATGAAATTTGTAATGAATATTTTAAGAATCATAAACATGAAATTCCACAATTAGCACAAACATTAATAAGTATAAAAAATAGAATTCGAAGGTTTTCAGAAGGTCCTTTAAGTAAAGCATTTAGTAATGAAAATTTAATTCCAATTAGTAAAATTTTAAATAATAATTGTATTTTGAATTTGAACTCAATCATTAGACTTGGAGGAGATAAAGAAGATATTTATTTCTTTTTAATGTTAGTTTTAAAAAATATCTGGGATTATAATGTTTCAGCTGGTGTTTTTAATAAGTTAAAGCATCTTACAATTGTTGATGACGCAACATACTTTATGCCTAAGGATAGTTTTCAGAATGATAAAATTAGCACGTATCTTGAAGACATTGCTTTGCTCCAGAGAGGTACGGGTGAAAGTTTAATGGCTATTGCCACAAGACCTGATATTAGTGAAAATATTTTAGCTAATTCGGGTGTGGTTATAGGTTTTGAAACACATTTTAAGAAAAAAGATTTCGCTGAATTATTAAATTTACCCGAAGAGAAGTATATGTATCTTTCATTATTAGGAAAGGGACAATGCATAATTCGAACGCCCTCTATTAAAAATCCCTTTCTTTTACAAGTGCCTTGGGTAAAAGAGACTCACTCATCGAGAAAATCATCAAATGTAAAAAAGAAGGAAAATCATATCGATATGAAGGATAAGAGATTTAATAAAATCAATGTTAAGAGAATCAATAAGGCAATTAAAATTAAAGACCTCAATTATCGACTCAATTTTACTAGAAATTGTTTTCATTCAGGGGATTATTCAAGTTGTTATTTCATTTGTCTTGAAATTATTGACTATATTGTTGATCAACTTGTTTTTCGATTAAATTATAAGTTTGGAGGTGTTGAAAAACTTGTATTTGATATTGAACAAAATAATCTTTCAAATCGCATTAAAATTTATCCCGAGTTAAAACTAATTTCAAATAATATTAAAAATACTAAAAAAAAAAAAATAATCTCACGTACCGATGTTTTAGAATTATTTGAACAAATTCGTAATATTTTGAATAAATATAAATATGCCGAAATTAGCGTTCTTTAAGATTCAAATACCTATTTACATTTTAAAATCATTCGGACTAGATATTTCTTGGTTCGTATATTTATTTATACTTTAAAAATTTTTTTTTGATTAAAGGTAAAAGTTCTTCTTGTTAAATGATATGGAATTTCTACTTTTTCAACATCAATTCTATTTTCTTTTAAAAAATCCTCATTTCCTAGGCATGTTACAACCTTTCCAATGAACAAAGTGTGATCTCCATAGACCTTAATATCGATTAGTTTACATTCTATATGACTAATACATTCTTTTATTCGAGGGCATTTCACGTTTATTCCATCTAATGGTATTAAGCCGGTTTCTTTAAACTTATTTACTTTTTTACCTGAGGTTTGACCGCAATACATTACTTTTTTTAATATTTCCCTTGTAGGAATATTTATTGTGAATTCTCCTTGATCTTTAATTAAATTATGAGAAAATCGTGAGGGTGATACAGAAATACCTACAATCGGTGGTTTTTCACTTAAAATTAAAGTCCAAGCAAGGGGGATAATATTTGCAGGATAAGTAGTTATTAAAATTGTTTGTCTTGGATACATCAATCCAATATGATTTGTAATTGGTAATTTTTTAAAGCCCATATGTATATAAATAGATTTATTTTCTTTAGTACTTTACTGACATTAATCTAATTTAAAATTGATTTAGAAGTTATGTGCGGAATTTTTGGAGTTATAACAAATCAAGAGATACCAATTGGTAAAATAGCACTTGAAGGAATAAAACGGTTAGAATATCGAGGATACGATTCTGTTGGTATAGTTTCACAACATGAAGGAAAATTATTTATAAAAAAAGATGCTGGAAAAATTGATGAGGTACATAAAAAGCTTAAATTGGACGACTTTCCAGGTAAAGTTGCAATTGCGCATACTAGATGGGCAACCCACGGTGCCCCGACAAAAGTTAATAGTCATCCACATACAAATTGTACTAATAATATAGCTGTAGTTCATAATGGAATTATTGAAAATTTCATGACACTTAAAAAAGAACTTATTCGAAATGGGCATAAATTTAGATCTGATACTGATACCGAGGTAATTCCGCACTTAATTGAAGATAAAATGAAAGAAGGGTTGGATCTTAAAGAATCCATTATTGAGGTTTTGAAAATCTGTAAGGGTTCATATGGATTAGCCATCTTACACTTGGATTTGCCGGATGCAATTATTGTTGTTAGAAAAGAATCTCCTTTAGTAATTGGGATTGAACCTGGAAAAACAACCTACTGCGCATCGGATATTCCTGCTTTCCTTCCATTAACAAGAATATGCTACATTTTAGAAGATTGTGAAATGGCGATCTTAAGAGCAGGAGAAGTAGATTTTTTTAATATAAATACTTCAGAAAAGATAGAGAAGAAATCTCAACAAATTGAGTGGAGTATTGATGCAGCTGAAAAGGGTGGTTATAAACATTTCATGTTAAAGGAGATCTACGAACAACCTACTGCCTTAAGACAAACTTTAAAGATTTCAGAAGATGAAATGAAAACATTTGCTCAGATACTTTTATCTGCTGAAAATATTTATATTACGGGTGCAGGAACATCATTATTTGCATCATTGGCAGGAAAATTTATAATTTCAAGGTTTTTGGGTAAATTCATTCAAGCAATTGAGTGTTCTGAGTTAAAAATCCAATTAAAGGATTGCTTAAAAGAGAACTCAGTAATAATTGCACTTTCACAATCTGGAGAGACAATAGATACAATTGAAGCTATTCGCTGGGCTAAAAAAACACAAAATGTAAAAATTTTATCAATAACAAATATAGTTGGTTCTTCAATTACTCGATATTCAGATCATGTGATAATTACTCGAGCTGGTCCAGAAATTGGAGTTGCTGCTACAAAAACCTATGCTTGTCAAGTTTTAACTCTTGGATTAATATCCTTAGAGATTGCAAAATTGAGAAAGCAAGAAAATGAAGAGGAGATTCAACAATATGAAAAGGCATTAAAATCAACACCTCAAATTATTGAGGCTTTTTTGGAAAATAACATAAATCTAATTAAAAATACTGTAAAAAATTTAGAAAAACATTCGAATTATTTCTTTCTTGCTCGAGGTATATCAATTGGGATAGCTAAAGAGGGAGGATTAAAGTTAAAAGAAGTTGCGTGTAGATTTATTGAAGGATATTCTGCTGCTTCGGCAAAACATGGTCCTATTGCATTAGTTCGAAAAAATTTCCCAATTGTATTTATTGCACCACCTGATGAGACCTATGAGCGATTAATTGGAAATGTAATGGAGTTTAAAGCGCGAGGTGGTAAAATCATATCATTTGTTGTTGAAAGTGATAAAAAAATAACAGAGCTAAGTGATATAACAATTAGAATACCTCAACCAGGTAATAAATATTTTAATCTATTCAGTCCAATTACTTTTATCCCTGCACTACAATTACTTGCTTATTATACAGCAATTTTTCATAATCTTAATCCAGATAAACCGATGAATTTAAGTAAGACTGTTACAGTCCATTAATTTTTTATAAATTTCATTAACCTAAAATACTATTAATTTTAGAGGCTATAATACCTGGGGATTCTCCAAGAAAGCTCTCAGGACTAGCGAAAAGAATATAATAATACGGCATAAAAATAGATTCTTCAGAAGGTCCTACTCCAGAATTGACGATATATACCCATTTCCTTAAATCTCCAATTATTGATTCTCGATATTTCCATCGTAAAGTCTCTACTTCAGGAATATTTCCTAAATTTCTTAGGAGGTCTGCAACGGATTTAAAATTAATACCAAAAGAAATTATAGGGGATAAATCAAATGATGTAACACATACTCCTTCAAGTCCATAAACCTTCATTTCATTTAAAAATTCATTAAAAACAAGTGTTAATTCATCTTTTTTTGCTTCAATTTGTTCTTTTGCTTTTGCATCTGTAATTATTCCTATAATTCTTTCTTTTTCTTCAAGATTTATTTTTTTTTCTGGACCAAGTGGGATTTTATTTTGAATTACCCAATCAAATATCATTTGAACTTTTTGTTTTACAGCCTTACTATTTAGATAGGTTTCTGTTTGACATGTGATTAAAACATTGCCACTTTGTTTTTTTATTTGCTTTTCTTGGGATTTTTTGTTACTTTTTGTATTTTTACGTAAGGGAATAAATTCCAATACTTTTAGGTTTTTATCTAGAAGTCTTGCAAATTCAAAAATAGCTGAAACAAATCCAGAAGTCAATTCAAAACATTCGATTGGATTGAATTCATTATTATGGTTAAATTCATGAGTTGAAAAATCGAAAAATCTTAGATAAAGAGGGATTCCTTCAGGCTGAGGTTCTATATCTAGATTATAATATGGATACCCAGTAGTCGTTATAACTTGAAGTGAGTAAATTGTCATAGATTCTTAAAAATTTCTCAATTTTTCATATATTCAATATATACTAAAATTTGTTAATTGGATATAAATAATTATAGAAAAATTAATATTAAAAGAGATAGAACAAGTTTTATTAACCCGAAATTGAAATTATTTCAGCACTTCTTACAATAAAATTTGTATCAATATAGAGTAATAGAGCATGGTCTTGATGATTAAAAACTAAAGGAACAAGTTTTTTAGTTGAATTCTCGATTAAACTATTCTTTACATATATTTTAAGAGTTTTTTTACAATATTTACAAAATGCATCTATAAATCTTCCATTTTTACTTGGCACAATTTTTATAGCTTTCTCTACTACTGAGTTAAAACCTTTAAAAAAATCATCGTAAATTGCGTCATAGGAATTTAAGATAGATTCTCCATAGATTTCAATAAATTTATCGGAGATATAATCCAAAATCGCCTCAATTAACTGAAATTGAACAGATTTATCGGTAACAATCACAAAAACTATATCTTTTTTTTTGATAAATACAACTTTAGAGTCAGCTTTGTTTATATGATAATATCTAGATTCTTGAGGAACATCTTTAGCGAGAGTATATTCAAAAAAAAAAGCTTTTGGTAAATTTTTTTGTTTCCAGGAAAAATAGGTGTTTTCGAAACATTCAATATTAATAAAATAAATCAAATTTGTATAATCTGGGAATTGTTTGGATATTTTTCAGCACCCTTAATTTCGCATTATATGAATAAAATATATTTTTTTAAGCTTTTATTTTTAATTCATTCTCCATTATTCTAAAATAAGAACTGGTTTGCCAGGTAGTGCTTGTCCAGCTTTTTTATGTTCAATTTGATCTTCTAAATGTATTTCAATGTTACACCCAAAATTATCTTGAAATGTTGGTTTTATTTCATTAAAAAAGTCCATTTCACCTTTTGATGTTAAGACTATTTTTGAATATATCCCAAGATTTTGTAAAATATTATTAATAATTTGATTTATTTTTTTCCCAAATTTTTTTAATTCAGCGTCTTGCATAATTATTTTCATAATTTCTCCTTGATCTTTAGATTTTTCAATCAATGGTATTAATTTTGAAAATAATTTGTATTTCCATTCGGTTGCAATTACAATTTTAATCAAAGAAATTTTTTGACCCTTTAAAATTTGTATTATATTTTTTATATCATCTATTGTGTTGTTCATTAAATTCCATTTAAAATCGTTTTCATCTGTTAATAGATTTTTGTTATGGGATGGCCAAGGACTTTTACTTAAGAAATCTTTATGACCAAGCAGTTCCCATAATTCTTCTGTTATGTGTGGTATAAATGGATGTAAGAGCAGAAGCAATTTTTCTTGACATTCTTTATAGAGATGTTCAATAACACCTTTTTTCTTATATTCTTTCAAATTTGGAATGAATTGAACAATTTCATTTATCGTATCACGTAATGCGAGATTATTCATGTGCTCTGTAGCTATTTTTATGAGTTTGTTTAATTTATATTCTATAAAAGTATCATTTATATTCCTTTGGTTTCTAATTTTTTCGACAGACTCTGTAAAAAGTGTCCATAAACCAGAGACAAATTTATATGCAAATCCAACTCCTTGATCAGACCATTCCAATCCTTTCTCTGGACTTGCTCCGAATAATATGAAAAATCTAGTTGCATCTGCTCCATATTCATTCATAATTCCAATTGGATCAACGGTATTTCCTAGAGATTTGCTCATCTTAACACTTTTTAGAATATATTCAGTTCCACATCGTTTACAAGTATCATCATGCATTTCTGCTTTCATCGCAAAGGTATTACATTTTGGACAATATGGATGTGCTTTATTAATCATACCATGTGTTAATAATCGTTGAAAGGGTTCATCATGTGAATGTAACCCAAGATCACGTGCTACTTTTGTAAAAAATCTTGCATAAAGAAGATGCATAATTGCATGTTCGATTCCGCCAATGTATTGATCGACATTTCCCCAATAATCAACAATATCCTTTCTATATGGTAAATCATTTGTATGAGGATCACAGAATCTAAAGAAATACCAAGAACTATCAACAAAAGTATCCATTGTATCAGTCTCACGCCTCCCTGGTTTACCACATTTTGGACATTGGCAATTAATGAAAGATTCAGAAGTTATTAAAGGATTTCCTTTTCCAGTAAATTTAACATCTTTTGGTAATTCTAATGGCAAATTCTCATAAGGAACAGGCACAACTCCGCAATCATCGCAATATATTATTGGTATTGGGCATCCCCAATATCTTTGACGGGAAATTAGCCAATCCCTTAACTTATAATTAACGGTTGCTTTACCCATCCCTATTTTTTCTAACTTTTTTGTTATCGAATTAATCGCGGTTCGATTATCCATCCCATCAAATTCTTCCGAATTTACTAGGATGCCATCTGCCACATAAGCTCTTGTCATTTTATCCGCATTTAATTCATAATCAGGTGGTTGAATAACAACTTTAATCGCGATATTATATTCTTTTGCAAATTCAAAATCACGTTGGTCGTGAGCAGGAACAGCCATGACTGCACCTGCCCCGTATTCATAAATGACAAAATTTCCACTATAAATAGGAACTTTTTCTTTTGTCACTGGATTAATCGCATATTTGCCAATAAAAATCCCTTTTTTATCAACCTCAATATCCGTCCTTTCAAATTTATTCTGCGTCATAACATCAGTGTAAAAAATTTCGAAATCTTTTTCATATTCAGTTCCTTTAACCCATTCGCGAACCCAAGGATGTTCTGGAGCAAAAACCATAAAAGTGACTCCATAAAGTGTATCAGCTCTAGTTGTAAATATGTCAATGGTTCTGTCTTCTCCCACAACTGGGAATTTAATTATCGACCCCTCCGACCTCCCGATCCAATTTCTTTGCATAACTTTAACTTTGTCAGGCCAATCAACATTATTTAAGCCATTTAACAATTCTTCAGCATAAGATCTTATTTTTAAAAACCATTGGGTCAAAAATTTTTGTTCTACTTCTGAATTGCAACGCCAACAGAGACCACCTTGAACTTGCTCGTTAGCCAACACTGTTACACATTGAGGGCACCAATTAATATAACTATCTTCTCGATAAGCTAGATCTTTTTCAAACATTTTCAGAAAAAACCACTGATCCCATTTAAAATAATTTGGATCATGGCTATGAATTTCACGAGTCCAATCATAAGATAATCCTATCCTTTTTTGTTGATTTCTCATGATATCGATATTTAAATTGGTCCATTCCTCTGGATTCACTCCCTCGTCAATTGCGGCGTTTTCTGCGGGTAATCCAAAAGAATCATATCCCATAGGATAAAGTATATGGAATCCGCACATTCGTTTGTATCTAGTAAATGCATCGCCAACAGTATAATTACGTAGATGGCCTATGTGAAGTTTTCCAGAGGGATAAGGGTACATTTCGAGTATATAATACTTTTTCTTTTTTGGATCTTTTTGTATTTCGAAGATTTTTGCTTCTTCCCATTTCTTTTGCCATTTCTCTTCTATTTTTTGGGGGTTATAATCATTCATATTTCCTTTTATTCCATTCCATTGTTTTTATTAAAATTATCCACATTTTTTCAATATTATGAATTCTTTTTTTCAATGCTTCTTCGAACCTTTGAGCTTTAATTCTAAAAATATTTTCTGGATATCAAGAGAGAACAAATCCATAAAAGTTATTAAAAGAAAAAAAGACTCAGGTTCATTCTCTCTTGAATTAAAGTAATAACAATAATACCACTACTAAGAGTAGTACAAATAACAATATGTTTTGTACTTTTTTCATCAAGAGAGACATAATGATAGATATTATAATTACTACTTTTAAAGATTATTATAAGGTCTATAGAAATTTAATTATCAATTCTTTCACGAAGGAGAGTTTTTATTTTTATTGCTCTTTTATATAGGTTTTCAATTTTATCGCCAATCTTTTTAAAATTATGCAGTTTATCAGTTAAAGCATAAGCATTTTTAATTATTTTATTTCTAAAAGTTGAATCATGAAGTAACATTTCAATTCCACTCAAAAATTCATTATGATGATATGCTTTACAACAAGACTCATTATGAATTAACCAATTAAAGGGTTCAATATCACGGGCTACAATTGGTAATTTACAAACTGCAGCTTCCATGAGAGGAATCCCTTGATTTTCTACATATGATGGGAATAAAAGAACATCAGCCCCATAATAAGGCTCACAAATATTATCATAATATCCTGTAAAAATACAATTTTCCAGCGATGTAGCTTGTTTTACATAGAAATTTTCTTTTATTGGTCCTACCCAAACAAACCAATAATCTGATAAATCTCTTGCACATTTATAGAATTCATCAACTCCTTTTCTTCTCCAAGTGAAACCTACATTTAGAATGATTTTGGCATCAATTGGAACATAATATCTTTCATTTAAAAATTTTCTAAATTTTTCTCGATATTCCTTTTTTTCTTTAAATTTTTCAAATTTAACTCCATTGCTAACTGCATATATTGGTGGTTTTTTCTTTAAATTTAACCTCTTTATTGAATTTTTAGAAAATTCTGATGGAGTTATTATCAAATGTGACACGTTATATAAATATTTAAGATATAATCGAGTTAATTTTGCCCAAATTTTCATATTAGGTAAAAATCCACCTTCTAAATCTTCAACTGTTGTATGTGCATGTTGGATAACTGCAGCATTGTGTGTTTTTTTCATCTTATACAATTGCCATACAGTTAATGGATCAAATGAGGAACTAGATACTACATCTACTTTATTTTTTTGAACCCATTTTGGTGGAGATTTATTCTCACTTGGGACCCATACGTTATGACCCTTATTTCTTAATGAATTGATAACATCCCAAGTATTTGTTTCTATACCACCAACAGTTTTAACTTGGGTGAATTTTTTGTATATATGAAAATTTTCGATAAAGATAATATTAAGAATTTTTTTCATTTACTTTATATTATTTTTAAATTAATATAATTATTTAATTTTAAAATATTCTATGACGATTGAAAAAATTAGAGTTTCTATTGGTAGTGCCACGATTTTAGGATTAACTTCCATAAAGCTCGAGACCCCTCCAACTACGGTTTATATTATGACTTACAAGAAAGGAAAATGCATTGCAAATTGTGGTTTTTGTCCTCAAGCTCGTGATTCAAAAAGTTCAACAGAAAAATTATCACGTATCAATTGGCCAATTTTTCCTTTTAAGGATTTTTTAACCAAATTGAAATATACTGCTTCTTTAAAAAAATATCAGAGAATCTGTGTTCAAACGCTTAATTATGCCGAGAATTTACAAGATTTAATTGAAATTATATCTGAGATTAAAAAAGTTACCAATCTACCAATATCTGTGGCAATACCTCCAATATCCAAAGATGAATTAAAGGATTTAAAGTTATGTGGAGTACAAAGAGTGGGAATAGCATTAGATGGTGCAACACAAGAAATTTTCGAAAAAATTAAGGGAATAGGAGTTAATGGTCCTTATTTTTGGCGTTCTCATTTTGATAGTTTAAGAGATGCCTTGGATATTTTTAGAAAAGAACTTGTAACCACTCATATAATAATTGGTTTTGGTGAAACTCAGAAAGCAACATTAAAATTAATTGCAGAATTGCATGAGTTGTCTATTTTACCCGGATTATTTGCATTTACACCTATTGAAGGAACGAAATTTGAAAATATGATCCAACCAGATATAAATCACTTTAGAAAAATACAATTAGGTAGATATTTAATCGTAAATGATTACAAGAAATTAGATGATTTTACATTTAATCAAAAAGGAGATATCATTCATTTTAATTTAAATAAGAAAGAATTAAGAAATTTTGTTGATGAGAGTGAAGCTTTCATGACTACGGGATGTCCTAGTTGCAATCGTCCTTATTATACTTCTAAGCCATCAGGGCCAATTTATAACTATCCACGAAAATTAAATGAGAATGAGAAAGATGAGATATATAATATATTATCAAATTTTACTAATTAAACATTTGAAGTGATAAAATGGTTCCGTGGAGATTTTTGCCCTTAGAAATCAGAAATGGTTATTGGAATATGGCATTAGATGAAGCAATATTAGAAGCATGTATTGAAAAGAAATCTCCAAATACAATTCGGTTATATAAATGGAATCCATCTACAGTGTCTTTAGGATATCATCAGAGTGTATCAGATGAAGTTGATATGGCTGTAGCTAAAGCGAAAAAAATTAACGTAGTCAGAAGAATAACGGGAGGTGGTGCAGTATTTCATGATTCTGAAGGAGAAATTACTTATTCAATTATATGTCCTTCAAAATTTTTTGAGATAATGGGATACAGAAGAGTAATTGAACAATATGAAATTATTACTCAAGGAATTATTAATGCACTTGATTTTTTTAATTTAAAAACAGATAAGGGAGTCATCCATTGCCCAGCGATTTTTTTAGATGGGAAAAAGTTTTCAGGAAATGCACAAAGGAAGAGAAGGGGATACTTATTACAACATGGAACAATATTATTAGAAATCCAGCCAGAATTAATGTATTCAGTCTTGAAAGCACCAAAAAACGTCTCAACAAAGAAAATGGTGGCATCAGTGTATGCAAAAGTAATTGGAATTAGAGAACAAATTAAAAATTTTGATGAAAACAAATTTATATCTTTTCTTATTGATGGTTTTGAAAATGCTCTAGGGATTCAATTAGAAACTGGAGATTTTTCACAATACGAGTTAGATTTAGCAAAAAAATTGGTTAAGGAAAAATATAATACGGAGAAATGGTTATATAAATATGAATAATACCCACACTCTATTAGGAAAAATTAAAACAGGAAATGCTTTATGGGATGATTATTTGGAATTTTTAAAATTGAAAGAAGATGATGAATTAGATTCCTTTTTTCATCTTGCTCAAAAAATAAAAATTCAAAATTTTAAAAATCAATTAAAAATTTATATTCCTAATAAAAGATTTCCTGCTGTAAGTGTAACTGGAAATGAATGTGCATTAAATTGTCAGCATTGTAGTAAGAAATATTTGGAAGGAATGAAGCCAATTTTAAATCCTATTGAATTAGAAAAATTTTTACTACATCTTTCAAAAAATAATGGAGTAGGTGCTTTAATTTCAGGAGGTTGTGATGAAAATGGCTCTGTACCACTAAAAAGTTTTTTGGATGTTATTAAAAGTATAAAAAATAAGACAAATTTAATTATTAATGCTCATACTGGGTTACTGGACGAAAATACTGCACAGAAATTAGCAGAATCTAAAGTTGATATAATATCATTTGATATTAATATTGATGAGGAAATCATTCATAATATTTACAGGTTGGAAAAAAATATAGAAGATTATAAAAATGCTATTAATCTATTAAAAAAATATAATTTAAATATCATTCCTCATATTTGTGTAGGTCTTTTTTACGGAAAACTCCATAAGGAACTTGATTCAATAAAATTTATAAAGCAAATATTAGTTAATCCTTCTATAATTGTGTTAATTGCTTTAATTCCACCAATAAATTCAGAAAAAGCAAAAAAATTTGTAGCTCCTAATCCTATCGATATTGCAAAAGTAATTGCAGTTAATCGATTTGTATTTCCTAAGGCAGAACTTTCATTAGGATGTATGCGGCCAAGAGGACCTTTAAGATTTGAAATAGAGAAATATGCATTAATGGCAGGAGTTAATAGAATAGAGATTCCTATGAAAAAAACTTTAAGTTGGGCAAAAAAAAGATTTCCAGGAATCTCATTCGAGTTTTTTTCTGCTTGTTGTGCCATATCTAAGGATTATGAGAAACTTGCTGAAAGTTTTGGAAAAGATATTAAAAGATATTCAAAAATATAGAAAAAGTGAGAAAATATGCAAATTAAAAATCAAATTAAGATAATAGGTGTTAAAAATATACCTCTTATAAAAGAAGGAGATAATATACCAAGAATAATTTTTAATACATTAAGAGAAAACAGTTTAAACTTAAAAGATAAGGATATTATCGTTATTGCTCAATCAATTATCTCAAAAAGTAATGGGAGAATTAAAAATTTAAATGAGGTTAATCCTAGTAAAAAAGCAATTGAGATATATAAAAAAATAGAACCTAAAGCTAAAAAAGTAGGAATTCCAATGAAATCGCCAGAATTAATCCAAGCAATTTTAGATGAATCGAGAGAAATCCTTAAAATTGAGCATGTTCTAATCGTTGAAACAAAACCACAAGGTTTTATTTGCGCTAATGCGGGAATTGATCAATCAAATGTTGCGGGAAAAAACAATATAACTTTATTACCAGAAAATCCAGATGAAGATGCTAAGAAAATAAGGAATGAACTTAAAAAGTTAACCAAAAGAGAGGTTGCAGTAATTATTTCTGACTCATTTGGGAGACCATTTAGAAATGGATCAATAGGTGTTGCACTAGGTATTGCTGGTATTAATCCGATATTAGATAAACGAGGGTTTAAAGATTTATTTGGTTATGAATTACAAACAACAATTATAGGACAAGCAGATAATATTGTTTCTGCAGCGCAACTAATTATGGGAGAGGCAGATGAGGGAATTCCTGTTGTAATAATTAGAGGTTATGATTACGAAATAGATGAAAATGCTTCAATTAAGACCATTTTGAGAGAAATTGATTTAGATATATTTAGGAGTTGAATTTAATGGATTTATTAGAAAGTTTAAAAAAAAGAAGGAGTTATAAATTTCCTTTTGAAAAAAAGCAAATTGACCCCAAAATAATTGAAAAATGTATCAATATTTCTAAATGGGCTCCTTCTGCACATAATTCTCAACCTTGGCGTTATATTGTATTGCAGAATATGGATCTAAGAACCAAATTAATTAATAGGATGAATAATAAGCTGAGAAAGGATTTGAGAAATGACGGTAAATCTGAAGAATTCATAGAGAATAAAATTAAAACAACAAAAACGCAATTTCTCCAAGCACCCATTTTAATTCTCGCGGGTATTGATTTAAAGGCATTAAAAGACTATCAGGATAGTGAGAGAAAGCATAATGAGTTTGTTTTAGGAGTTTTAAGCGTCGCAAGTTCAATAACTTATTTACTAATCTCACTTCAAGAGCACGGTTTAGTTTCTTGCTGGTATTCTGCACCATTGTTTGCGAGAGAAATAGTCTCAGAAATGTTGAAATTACCGGGAACGTATTATCCATTAGCATTTATCACGGTTGGATATCCTTCAATAAAAGAGATTACCCCCCCTAAACATCAAAAATTAGATACATTTTTATTTTATAATTCGAATTTGCCAATAACATAAGAGTAGAGATAAATTGTCAGAAAGTTCAAAAATTGTGGTCCTAGCAGGTGGGATCGGTGCAGCTAAATTAATCAATGGTTTAATCGTAGTTTTACCAGAAGAGAATTTTCAAATTATTGTAAATACAGGAGACGACATAGAATTGTTTGGATTAAAGATTTGTCCGGATTTAGATATTATCACCTATAATATTGCGGGAATTGTTGATAAGAATAAAGGTTGGGGATTTGAGAATGATAATTTTAATTGCTTAAATATTTTAAAAAAATATTATGATTTTAATTGGTTTAATATTGGAGATAAGGATGCAGCAACTCATATTTTTAGAACTGATTTAATGAATAAGGGAATTTCAAAATCAGAGGCCACAAAAACGATTTGCAATAAATTAGGAGTTAAATGTGAGATTATACCTATGACTGATACATGGGTGGAGACACACATAATAACACCACGTGGAGATATTCATTTTGAAGAATATTTTATAAAATATAATACAAACATTCTAGTTAAAGATGTAATTTTTAATGGAATAGATAAAGCCGAACCAGTAAAAGGTGTTTTAAAGAAAATTGAAAAGGCTAAAAAAATTATTATTTGCCCATCAAATCCAATTGTATCAATTAAACCTATTTTAGAGGTAAAGGGGATAAGAGATACCTTAAAGAAAGTGAAAAATAAGGTAATTGGAGTCTGTCCTTTAATAAAAGGTGCTCCAGTGAAAGGTCCTACAGATAAATTAATGAAAGCTTTAAATCTTGAAGTTTCAGCTTTTGGAGTGGCAAAATATTATGCAGATTTTTTAGGACATTTTATCATTGATAAACAAGATAAAAAAATTAAACCTCAAATTGAAAAATT
The DNA here is from genome assembly GCA_029856045.1 of Promethearchaeia archaeon. Classification (GTDB taxonomy): domain Archaea; phylum Asgardarchaeota; class Lokiarchaeia; order Sigyniarchaeales; family SOKP01; genus 6H3-1. The sequence continues at coordinate 45,147 of JAHQWG010000016.1, forward strand.
AGGAATAAAAACCTATACGTATGATACATTAATGAAAAATTTACAAAAAAAAGTGGCATTAGCAAAATATATTATTAATTTAAACATATAAAGTGTTATTATGTGATTGTAACTTCTCCTTCTTCTTCTATTTCACTCTTTTCTTGTTCTGTAGTGACTAAATAATCTCCAACAGTAGCTTGAATTTCTTTTATTTCTCCTTCTTCCTTCAATTGACTAATTAGGGCTCTTTTTTTAACATAAGATATTATTTGAGCACTTATAGGGAAAAGTAATATTATTGGCAACATTACAACAAGTATTATTTCCGGTGAGAACATTGCAACACTTCTTGATATCGCCTCCGGTAAATTCAAAACTGAAATAATTAACCAAGAAGTATGGAGAATAATAAAACCAATAGAGATTAATGCAATTACTCTAATAAAAAAACTAGTGAGAGTTGAAATGATGAGTTTAGAAGGCCTTGGTGCGGAACTTGTGGCTGTGAGTGTATCTCGTGCTTCTGAATCTTCTATAAACAATCTTTCTATATAACTCCCTAATCGTCTTGTATCATGAGCAGCAGAAATCAATTTCTTTTCCTCCTCTTCTAATTTCTTTTTTAATATCATCTCCTTTATATATGAGAATTTTTGTTCCTTCTTTCCTAAGAACTTAGAAATTTTTGCCCCCTTTTCAATTCCCAATTCTTCCTTTTTCTTTTTACTTTCTTCTTTAATCTGTTCAATATTTGTTGTAATCTCCAAAGCTTCTTTATTTAATACTTCTAATTGAGATTCCAATCTTTCAGTTCTTTCTAATGAAGGCATCGAGACTATATTTGTATAATTTATTTGAAAGGAGAGATCTAGATAAATATAAAGAGCAAGTGCCAATTGAGAAATAGAACTTAAAATAAAAGCCATAAAGTCATTAACCGGTCTATCAAGAATAGATGGAAAGAGCGGATTTGGAAGATCATCTAAGTATTCTATACTAATAGTAAATAAATCAAACATATTTCTTAATCCTTCAAAGAACAGCGGAATTATAATCATTCCTACAAGGCACCCAACTACCCAGAAATTATATTTTGGATTTGTTTGAAGAATAGATCTAATAAAATTAATAATTAGAAGTAGAAATAAGATTTGAAATGATACATTATAAATATCATCCGTTATTAATTCAATTTGATTTAATAAACGGGTTGGAATCTGGCCCAAGGATTCTACTGATCCTTCTGGAAATGCAAACCATGAGTTTAAAAGACCTTTAAATAAATTATCAAGAAAATTACGCATAAAAGAAGAATCAAAATGGCCGTGCCATAAAAACAAGAAAACTACCATCATGGATATTCCTACTGCGACCAAATAGAGCAATCCAAAAATCAAATAGCTAATAATATTCTTTAAAGAAGTAATTACATTAATTATTGCAGCAAAATCAATTAAACTATTATCAAAAATCGTATTAAAAATTGCTAAAATCCAAAAAAATACTAAAATATTTGCAACTTTTAATGTTGTTAGATACCATCTCACTATTTAATACGCCTTCCCCTTTTTCTTTGCTTCTAAATATTGGGCTAAAATCTGAGACATCATATCATCTGGGCCCACACTAATAATTGGTACTCCCAATGCTCTGGCATTTTGTCTTATTTTTAGAATTTGTTCCATCATTTCTTCTGATATTGCTTCAGCTAGAGCTTTATCACTTGGGGATAAATCAACCTCGTGAATTTCAAACCAAGGACTAAATGGACTTACGACAACTAAAGAATGCTTCCACATTACAACTTTTTTAATTCCCTTTATAATATCATCAGAAGTTTGCTCTAAATCTGTAATTAAGAACACTAAACTCCTTTTTTGAAATCTTTTATTAATAAAATCCATTGCTTCTTCTAATTTAGTTTTTCCAGATGGTTTTACTTTTGCAATAAAATCAAGCACTTGATAGAAATGATCGCTCCCACTATTTGGTTCCTTAAAATAATAATTTTTTTTATCTGAAAATAAAAAAACCCCAACTGAATCTTTTCTCGTGAGTGATATCTTTGTTAATAACATTGTAGCTCTAATAGCATATTCGAATTTTGTGTTTTCAATTGATCCACCTGCCATAGACTCTCCACAATCAACCATTATTAGCACTGTAATGTCTCTCTCCGATTCAAATTCTTTAACTATGAGTTTCTGATGACGAGCACTTGCTTTCCAATCAATTAATCGAAATTGGTCTCCAAATACATATTTTCTCATTCCATAGAATTCAGAACCCAAACCTTTCATCTTTGATCTTTGAACACCGTAGTTTAAACTAAGAGATCTTTTTGAACCAAGAATTTCAATTCGTCTAATATCCTCATAAGGAGGATAAATTAAAATTTTGGTGACTGATTTTGGAACGATTCTTTCTTCAGAATTAAAACCTAATCTATCTTTTACAATGACGGATAATGGTCCAAAAGGATATTCACCTCGAACCCTTGGTTGTAAGATGTAAGAAAATTTTATTATTTCTTTTGGATCAATTCTTGTTAAAATGTAATTTTCTCCTAAAACCAATCTGAAAAGTGTAGGGTTGTAATAATCTCTCACTTCGATAAATTCAAATTTATTTTTCCCCAAATTTTCTACAACGACTTTCACATGAACAAAATCATCTTTGAATACCTTATTTTTCTCTAATTCCCTTGTAACCTTGAGATCTTCAATATTTAACCCTAAATAAAATGATGGCAAGCTGATAATCGTTGAAAATAAGAGTATAATTGCAAGGAAAATTAAAAAAAAATTTACAAAGGCAAACCCTGCCATTAAAAAAAATGCAGAGAGCAGTATCAATAACCGTCCATGTCCCGCTAGTATTTTATCTTCACCATTTTATTTTTTTTATATAGGAACTGGTAACTCTTCCAATATTCTTTTAATAACTGTGCTAGTATCAAGACCTTCTAATTCTGCTTCTGGTTTTAATAATACACGGTGGTTTAATACTGATATACATAGTGATTTTACGTCATCAGGAGTTACATAATTCCGTCCTAGAATTGCTGCTCTTGCCTTACCACATTTCATTAATGCTAAACTTGCTCTAGGTCCAGCTCCTAGAGCAATTTGTGGGTGTTGCCTAGTTTTAATGATAATATCTCTAATATATTTAAGGATTCTATCATCAATATATACCATATTTACCAAACTTTGAATTTGAATTATTTCTTCAGAATTGGTTATATTTTCAACAGCACTTACATCTCCAGATAATTGTCGGCGAATAATCTCAACCTCATCATCTATTTCTGGATAATCAAGCCAAAGTTTAAAGATGAACCGGTCAACTTGAGCCTCCGGAAGGGGATATGTACCTTCCATTTCTATTGGATTTTCCGTTGCAACAACCATAAATGGTTTTTCTAATATCCTAGTTTCATTTTCAATTGTCACTTGCCGTTCAGCCATCGCTTCTAGAAGAGCTGCTTGAGTTTTAGGGGCACTTCTGTTTATTTCATCCGCGAGAACTATATTAGCGAAGATTGGTCCTGGCATTAATACAAAACTACCTTCACTTTGATCAAAAATTTTGGTGCCAGTGATGTCTGCAGGTAAGAGATCTGGTGTAAATTGTACTCTACTAAATGACATACCGAGCACTTTTGCAAACGTTTTTGCCATAACCGTTTTTCCAAGGCCTGGTACGCCTTCTAGCAAAACATGACCGTTTACTAGAAGTGCGATAAAAAGGTTCTGCATGATTTCTCCATATCCTACAATAACAGATGCTACTTCTGAGAGAACATTTTGTGCAACATTCCTTACTGGAGATAGGTCAAATTCTTGTCCAAATCGGTCTTTTACTTTTTTTGGTGCTTCCATTTTTTTTCACTTTTTTATTTTTTTTTTTTTAATTTGTTTATTTTTTTAATGATTTAATTTTGGGCAATCAAATTTGATTCATTGCCCATTCCATTTCGAAGAATAACTTTTGGAACTCTTCAGGATCTTTAATTTTCTTTTTATTATTTTTAACACCAATTATTGCTTCAAAAAAATTAATTAATCTTCTTAAATTTGTTTTTGAGATATTGGCTTTTCCTTTTTCCATAATAATTAAATTAATTATATTTTCTACAGTTAAGGCTCGACCTTTTAATAAAGTATTGATTTTTCTCTCAAGCCTTCTGAATAGTAAAGTTAAAGCTTGATTATATTTACGATTATCTTTATACCAATTAATTTTTCTTGCAAAGAAGGAGGAAGTTCGGAATTTTAATGTTTCTTCTTTCTTTTCCTCTTCTTTTTCTATCTTTTTTTCTTCTTCTTTAGCTTCTTTAGGCAAATATCTTTTAAGAGTATAAATTCCTAGTAATGGATAAATAAAGGCAGTTAGAGGATTTGTTGATAAATGAATTATATAACCTAGATAGAGACCAAAAATACCTGCAGAAGATACATCTGGCAAATTTTCCGGTCTTATATGAGCCTCATCAAAAGTGATTATATAATTTGAAGGGTTTCCAAAGGTAAGCCAGTTTAAAATATTTAATGCAAATTGTTTGTTATCATAATTATCATTATTTATTAGGTCATTATCAAATAAACTGGCATCTGCAGAACAGAATATACGGGAATTGTTTCCAACATCAGTTGCCATGAATACTGCTTGTGGATACCCTCCTAATGGAATTGTAAATTCGCCTTCAATCCCTAAAAATTCGCCCATGCCTCCAACAAAGGTATATCCATCATTCTCACTAGTATAAACTCCATCTCCGTTTCTATCTATAAAGCTATATTGACTTGATTGACCAATTAAACTCCATCCAAACATATCAATAAATGGTCCACCTAAGGCACAAGATGAACGACTTAAAATTACATTGGAAATTCCTTGGGTTGTTGGGTGAGTTTGAAAATCTGTTATAACTGGGAATGTTGGATTTGTATCATAAGAAGCATTATCACGTAAAATTCCTTCAGGAAATATGGTTACGGGGAATGATCCAAGACTTGTAAGTGCAATTTGGTATAATAATTCTGATGTACTTCCATGATCATGACATACAAGTAAGGAGTTATTTCCTTTCATAAAATCAATAAAAAATGGGATTTCATATAATGGATTATAAAAACGGTTTGCTCCCATTATAATTAAAACCACAGGTTTATCAAGTCTCTGAGTTGCACTTAAGTCAGTTTGAATGGAAGAAACATTGTAACTATTGTCTTCGAGTGTATCTTTCAGTTCAGAACATCCATTCCATTTAGAATTATGTATAGAGAAATTATGGTCATTTCTTCCTTGATCTATTATAGAAGATAATAGAGGTATGAAAGATACAATGAAAATTATAAGGAATAAACTCTGTTTCCAACTAATCTTCAATTTTTTCTCTGATTTTGCCTGTCGGGTTTTTTGTTTTCTAGAAGCAATAAAAAAAATTATAAGTCTAATTCCAATAATTCCAGCAACTAAAAAACATACCATTGGAAGAAAACTAACAAAATAGGGAGCATTTGTCACAGTAGACAATTCAATTCCCACTACTATTAAATACACAGTAAAAAAAATATAAACTATGTATTTAGAAACTACAACACTTTTTCTTTCTGGCATATTTTAAAGATGATTTTATCTTTTTAAATTAATTAAAAACTGAATTGTTTTCCAGTTATTTCTGTATAGATTTTTGAAAATAAACTTATTGTGGCCTTGAAATCAGTTTCAGTAGGTTCAACTCCTCCGTATATCGTTTCTTCAATTTTTTGAATGAATGGATAAATATTTTCCGGATTTTGGCCTAATTTTTTTACGCATGTTATTGCAAAGTCTCGAATGGTTTCAAAAAATTTTCTTGGTTGGCCATATTTTTGCCGTATTAAATCGGTATAAATTAAATAAATGTATGCAATAGCTTCTTTCATACGATCTGTTTTATTTAACACTTGTATATTTCTTTTTTTACCTTCTATATCAAAAATAGGTTGTGTTTTCTTTTTTTTACTTTTTGCCATATTATTTCACAATTTTTTTCTTTTTTTTTTTTTTTTTTTTTTTTTTTCCATATATTACAATTTAATTTGATATCCTGTAAAATCATAAAATAATTTAATAAATTGAGAGAAAATTTCTACAAAATCTTCTTCACTAATTTTACCTCCACTTCCATATAAAATTTGTTCAATTTTTTTTATGAAAGGATATATTTTTAAGGGTGTAAGCCCCATATCCCTAACACATTTGATAGCATAATCATTAATGGTTTCATTAGGCTGCTTTATTATTCCATATTTTGCTTCACTAAGTTGTAAAAAGACATAAAATAGATAAACTACTGACTCTTCACGCCTATCAGTATCTTTCAGGATAGTTATATTTTTTAACTTATTCTCAAGAGGGATTTGGACTACTTTAGGCTCAGCAGCTTGTCTCTTACTAAAAAAATAAACGGTAATAATAATTCCCGTTATTATAGCAATTATAATAATAATTGATACTGGATCAATTAGAAATCCTCCTGGTGGAGGTGGTTCAGCACCAGCAGTTACATTAACAATGATTGATGATCGTAATGGCAAATTAAGAAGATTGTCAGTTGAAACTGTTAATGTACCATTTCCCGAAGGCACAAAGTTAAATGAAAACCCACCACTACCATTTGTTGTTAAATTTTTAATTAAAACTCCACCAAAATGAATATTAATTGATCTATTAAATATTTTAAAGGATGGATCTGTGGATGATGATAATTCTCCTCGTACGGTAATATTCTGTCCTTCGGTGATATTTTCAGGCACATTCCAATTACATGTGAAATTTGAAAATACCAATAAATTATTAATTATTAAACTTGATTCATAAATGTTTGGAGACCCGGTGAAATTAAGAACTAACTCAATTGAACTCCAACTAGTAGAAGGGAGAGAAATTTGCCCAGAAAAATGTCCGTTTAAATCTGTTGTTATAGTGCCCTGAGGTGAGTCCAAACCATTGATTCTCCAATATGCTTCCACATCTGTTGTAGAAATTCCAGAATTATTATCAAAATATAAATTGCCTGCAATTTTATATTTTTCACCAATAACTTTAGGATAATTATTTATTTCTTCATAAATCATACTAGAATCTGCACCTACATTAATAAGATAATGATGGTTATATTTTGTAGGTTTATCATCAGTAACGTTAACATTGATTAAATGTGATTGATAAACATTAACCCAGATTGGAATTATTGTTGTTATTGTAAAATTTCCTGTTGCATCTGTAACATTTTTTGCACCAATACTTTCACCAAAGTCATTTCCATCGAAAATTAAGGAGACATTTACATTTACTTGAGGGTTAGGATCATTTTTTTTATAAACAATGCCTTTAACTGTTATTGGCTCATTATGTTTATAATTGGAATTATTTACTTCAGAGGGATTTGTCAAATTTAAAATATAATAATAAACTGCACCAGATTTCGGTAGATTATAATCATTGCTAAATTCGAATTCATTCTGGCTAATGTTAATGGAGCTAAATGAAATGTTTAAAAATGAAATTAATAAAAAAGCAAACAAAATTATTAAAGATTTTTTATGTTTTGAATCTCTCATAATTAACTTCCCAACTACTCCCATTGCAACTCCACTCTAATATCTATGATAAAATTTTGATTTACGAGAGATATGGCAAAAATTTTTTCAGGGTTTTCCCATATATATTGAAATACGATCTCAGCATAAAAATATCCGAACTCATTTGTTTGTTCTGTATCGTTCCAATCATAAACAGTTCCGATAGAATCTTCTAATGTACAATTCACTTGCTCGTATTTAACGGCGCTTCCATTATCATAGTACATGGTTCCGTAGATCTGTATAATATCACCATCATACCACTCACCCTCTATATCTGTATGATAATTACCATCAATTGTTACTGTAGCAAATACATTTAGGATTTTTAACTCACTGCTATTTGATATCATATAATTGCTAAGATCAATAAAAATAGGACCAGAATAATCTCTAATTGATCCATTAAAATCGACACGTGCATAATATTCGCCTGGAGGTGTCGAAATATTAAGTTTAAAATAAAATTTATAATTCCAACTATTCCCATTTGTAGTAAGTACGTAACTTTGACCCCAATCAATAATGAGATAATTGGTATTATCCACCATTGTTATTTTATTAAATAATCTAATGTTAACTTCCACTTGTTTCAATTTTATATCAGGGTCGGGAAACATATCCTTGACACTCCCAGAAATGGTTATCCAATTTAGATTTCTAGTTACATTGTTTTTATCAACTGAAATTTCTACCATCTTACTTCCATTCACAATAATAAATGTATAATTTGGGAAATCATAGCCATCAGACTGATATAAAACCTTGATTTTATGAGGTCCTACAACCCATGAATCATTTATATGTAAAATAAATTCTGCAATTCCATTTGCATTAGTTTGATTAACCCAAAACCTATTTTCATAAACATCATAGAGATATATATCACTACCAACGGGAATGGGATATTTAATAACTCTTACAGTAAAATTAACGTAATCACTACGCATAAATGATTGAGGACAATTATCATTATCATAAAAAGATTGTGTTTCACTTCCATTTATTTCTAATTTGATAGTTATATTATACGGATCTTTTATTTCTAAATCCATTACAGCAGAAGTAGATGTATTAATATAGATAAGAAAGAAATCATGTGGATAATCATAGTCTTGATTTAAATAATAAAATGTCCCATTAAAATCGGCTCTTATGGAATAATTTCCAGCCGGAATAGTATCACTTACTTCAAAATTTAGATCAAAGGTACCATCTGCACCACAATAATAAGGATTTGTGCTTGGATATATAGGAATGAGTTGTGTATTGTATTTATAATTATTTTTAATTAAATTTACGGTAATTTCTGCATATTTTATATGTCTATTATAAAAATCATCAACAATAGAACCCTTGATATTAAATATGGTTCCAACGGAACCACTTCGATTAATAATATTTGGGACAGGCTTTGGTGGATTTAAATCTATTCTAATAGCTTCATCTATAATGAAATAAGAGTGATTCTTTAAACTGCCCCATTCCCATTCTGCATAAACCAGATGTGGTCCTGCTAATAAATTACCAGTATTAAAATAATAAGTAATATTTGCATATCCATTCTCATCTGTAATCTTTACGCCTATTTCGGAATTATTTGTTTCATCGAAAAATCTGACTGATTCTCCCTCTAAAGGACCACTTCCACCTTGAAGATTTACTTTTAAATTTAACTCTTGAGTTCTTTTTACAATTGGTTGTTCAAATTCGGAAGTTGAAGTTCCATTTATCCAAAAATCAAGGATTTGAATATCTGGAGCTTCAATTTTTAAGTCCATCACTGTAGAAGTAGATGTGTTAATATAAGTAAGAAAGAAATTATGTGGATAATCATAGTCTTGATTTAAATAATAAAATGTGCCATTAAAATCGACTCTTATAGTATAATTTCCGGGAGAAATATTATTATCAACATCGAAATTTAGATCAAATGTGCCGTCCTCACCACAATAATAGGGATTAGTACTTGGATTTAAAGGTTGAAGTTCCATAAAATATTCTATATTATTTCTAATCAAATAGACAGTTATTTCCGCATGTTTTATTGGATCATTATACCCATCATCCACAATCGATCCTTTAATATTAAATGTAGTAGATCCTGAACCGGTCCTATTAATAATATTCGGAACTGGTTTTGGTGGATTAAGGTCTATCCGAACACTTTCATCTACAATAAAATATGAATGATTTCTTAGAGTTCCCCATTCTGCACAAATTAAATGTGGTCCTGCGACTGTGCTATAATTCCCCAAATCATACCAATAATATGCCTCTCCATTAAAATCAGTAGGAACAGAATTAATTATTATAGGGTCGTTATATAAATCTCCAGTAATGTCGTAAAAAGTAATATATTCACCAGTTAAAGGTGTACCACTTACTGTATGCAATTCTGCTTTTAATTCAATCCAATCATAGGCATTAACTATTGGATTTTGAAAATCATCATTTGGATACCCTTCGATATAAAAATCTAAGAAAGTAGCAGATGGATTGAAGATATCAATAGATATAGGTAAACTGGAATCATTTATTATAGGATAATAGAATGGATATGAAAAACCCAATAAAGGCACATAAACATTAAATGATCCATTAAAATCTACTCGAACATTGTATGTTCCACTTATCACATGGTCATTCACTCTTACATCCACATTATATTCTCCATTATTATCTGTAATTTCAGAATCGGGTACGAATGCAAATGAATTTTTATTATTTAATGAATCTAAGAGTATAAATTCCACTTCCCCATCGGATACACCTTTTCCGTTTGCGGGATCAATTAGATCACCAGTTATATTTGTGTTACTAGAAATTGTTTTATCAATATAATTGGGCAACACACTATCAAGGTTAACTTCTATAGGAGCATCCAAAAAGTAATTAGTATAATTAACAATAATTTCTTTTGATGCTTGAATTAAATGAGGTCCAGCAACAGTATTAGTATCAATATTTATTATTATTGAGCATGATCCATCACTATCTGTTATACTTTGACCTAAATTTGGATCATTTTCAGTTATATCTTCAAAATTAATAACTTCTCCTTCTTGTGGAATTCCATTTAAATAAAGTTCAGCTATGATTTCAATATCATCACCACGAATTACGGGGGATATTGTGTTTGTATATACAATTAATTCCATTTCTTCAAAAGTTAATCGATTTTGTCCTTCAAATAAAATATCCATTTCAGTCCAAACACCAGATCCATCAATGGCTAACGGAACATAAATTTCTGACCATGAGTAAAGATTTAATCTTTTGATTGTGTAGTAATTTTTTCCTTCCCATTGATTATAACTTTCTTCTGTATATCGAGAATTGAAACCATCAACATATCGACTTGCGATTCCAAATGCACGAGTTAAAGCTGTATAAGTTGCAGCAAAATCAGAAAAAATTCCAGATTGAGTGCCACAAAACCACTCAACTACATCTTCTCCTTGAGCTGGGCGATTATAAGGAGGTAAAAAATCAATTTCAAAATTTTGTTGCAAATAATTTCTTATTTTATCTGCCTTTACATATGCATTATCTGTATAATCAATAATAACATCTAATGCATCATAATGACTTTTAAAATTAGGATTATTTTGGATATATCCAGGAATTCCTCCAGGGTCTGGTAATTGATAATATTGATCTTTTATCGAAGAAGGAGTATAAATTTCCATAACAGCGGAATTGTTTATTTCAGTTGGGCTCAAAACACTTTCTCCAAATAAATCGTATGTAAGATTTCCTGAATAGTCAGAGTTAAAATTAAGATTTATCGATGCTACATTGAATAAATCTTTATATAATATAGAAGATTGAGGATCAAACCAATCTGCCCCGGGGGTTAACCATGGTCTGTCCATAATATGAGGTGTAGGGAATAAGGAGGGAATTATCAGTGAATTTTCTCCTGTTGTTGCATCAATGGGATATTTTATTCTTATCATATCTCTATCTGAATAGTCATTATAATAATCATTCCAAGAGGTAAATGTCGCTGGGCTTACCCCAGAAACTGATTGGGACCAGCTCCCGTCGTTATTATATTCATCCATTACAGAAAATTTCCATAACCAAGATTCATCAAAATAATCATAATCTTCAATATAAAATACTGCTTCTTCAGCATGTTCCAAAAGGTCTTCATAATTTAGAAGGTCCATTAAATTAAACATATCAAATGCAATATCGAATAATTCTGCCTCCTCATCCAGTGCATTTGTTAATTCATCTGATGGAGTTGTTCTTATACCGAATATAAAACCAATTAAAGCTGTAGAGCCTAAATATAGCCCAAAGAGTAAGATAGCTACTATTATTACTGAAATGGCTTGCTTTTTTGCATTTCCTTCAGTAATTAGCTCCGTTCTTCTCTCAGGCATATGTTGGTATTCTCATATAGATTATTATATATTTGTAATAATATAAAAATAAAAATAGAAATATATAATTTAGCTGTATTTCTAAAAAAGTAGAATAGTCAAATTTTTTTTTTGCGAATTATATATTAAAATTTAACATGATTATATTCGAAATTAGAAAAATAACTAGAAGAAATTCGATAAAAGAGAAAAAAGAGAATATTCAAATAAAAAGAATTTAGACAAACCTTTAAAATTCATAGCCACACTTGGTGCATATATTTTTCTTTGCGTAAATCGGTTTAGGGACGTAGGATACTATTTTAGTTTTATCTTCAACCTCTTTAATCGCAGTAGAGCCACAGTTAGGACAGACTCTTCTTATTCCACCCCCTAATCCAATTGTGGGAGCTATGGTTGGCTCAAGTGTTGGTTTTAAAGGTGTTGGTGCCGGCGTCGGTGAAGTTGGTGTTGGCATAGTAGGTTGTTGGCTACTAGGATAAGGGCTTGTAGAAGCAAGTGTAGAAGGCATTACAGATTTTGGCTCTTTCAATTCTTCAATTCTTTTATTTTTTGCTGAAATTTCTTGTGTTAATTCATTTACTTTTGCTTGCAGTGGGCCAACTTGTTGTTTTAATTGAACATTTTCAGCCGAAAAGGAGCGTGCTTGGGTTTGTGCTTCTGCTAATTGTGTTTGAAGTTGTTGAATATGTGAGTTGAGTTGATCTACCTGATTTTTATGGGCTTCCATCGATTGCTGGAGAGTGGCAAGTTGTTGGTTTAGTTGGTTAATTTGAGCATCTTTTTGAGTTGCAATATTATGCAATTCATTAATTTGATTATTTTTATTTCCCAGTTCTGCCTCTAATTGGTTAATTTGCCTATTCAAATCTTGTACTTGAGTCTGAATTTGACCTATATCAACAGAAGATATTTGAGTGGATGGCAATGGTGGTTGTGGCACTGGAGGGGGAGAAGGTATTCGTATTGGCGGAGGAATTGGTGGACTTATTGGAGGTGGGATTTGAGTAGGGGCTGGTGGTGGAGGTGTGTATGGAGGTGCTCCTAAAGGTTTTTTTTCCTCTTCTTCATCTTTTTCAGGGTCGTATTCATCTGACATTTTTAATCATTTAAATTATTTTAAAATAATTCTCTAACAAAAAAATAGATAGACTTTTTAATTTATATATTTATAGGTCGCTTTAAAAAAATTTTACGTTATGGAGAAAAAAAATTAAAAAAATATTTTGATTCAAATGATTAAAAACAATCCCAATATTCTGATAAGTTGTTCTTGATTTGTTTGATAAGTCTTTCTTGGGTATATTCAAATATTTTTTCATCAGATTTTCTTTCATCTTCGGAAATTAAATCAGTTTCACTGTTTAGAACTTTTAATACATTATATATTGCTTGAGCCTGTTTATCTAATTCATATCCTCCTTCTAAAGTAATTAAGATTTTTCCATTGGCATAATCATCAGCTAGTGATTTAATCAATTTTGTAAGATTTGCTGGCCCTTGGATTGTCCAGCCCATTCTTGTCAGGAGGTCAGTATGATGAGTATCAAAACCAGCAGAGATTAAGATAAATTCTGGTTTAAATTCATTTGTTATTGGAATTGCTATTTCTTTATACAACAATTGAATTATATCATCACCAGAGGAAGGAGCCATAGGGAAATTAATTATATGGCCCTCTCCCTTTCCTGAACCAATTTCATTAGTAAATCCGGTTCCAGGATATAGAGTTCGTCCATCTTGATGAGAACTGAAAAAAAGTAATTGTCCATTTTCTGAGCCATCATAAAAAATATCTTGAGTTCCGTTTCCATGGTGGCAATCCCAATCAAAGATTGCAACTTTTTTTATATTTTTTTCTCTAAAGAGATATTCCGCAGCGATAGCAATATTATTAAAAATACAAAAACCAGCGCATTTATATCTATTGGAATGATGCCCAGGTGGTCTAACAAGACCAAAAGCGCTACTAATTTCTCCCTTTAATATTTTATCAATACCAGTTAAATTTCCCCCGACTGAATATAAAGAAGATTCAAAAGTATCTCCAGAAACAACTGTATCCAGATCGATATTTTTTAAACTCTCTGTTTTTGCTGCTAAATCACTTAGTTCCTTAATTTGCTCAATTAGCCTCTCCGAATGAACATATTTTATTTGATCAATGGTTGCTTTACGAGGTTTAATTACCGGAAAATCTTTAGAGTTCCACATACCCTTTTCCTCTAAAAAATTTTTCGCTACAATAAGTCTTTTTGGCGTCTCTACATGGACTCCTACTTCATGTTTTAAATAAATCTCGTCATAAATTAATCCAACTGGCATTTTTAAAATCTTTCAATCATTAGATGGTTTTCATTTAATTGAATATAAATAATTTTTAAAGGTTAAAAAGATTTGGGGATAATTCTGGATTAATTCTTTTTAGTTATTGACTTAAAGAAAAGTATTAAAACACAAACTAATTTAATATTTACAAAGATGAGTGATATTCAAGTATTTAAATTTAAGTTTGTTATAATTGGTGAAAACGGTGTAGGAAAGACATCTTTAGCGAGATCTTTTGTATCTAAACAATTTGCTATGGACTATAAACCGACAATTGGTAGTAATATCTTTATGCATAATGTTTCTTTATCAGATAATATTAATGTTTCAGTTGCTTTATTTGACATTGCTGGTCAAGAGAAGTGGGCAATGATGAGGCATATTTATTATGAAGGAGCTCAAGCAGCTTTTTTGGTTGGGGATGTAACAAGAGAGCGTTCTTTCGATGAGTTAGCAAATTTTTGGTATCCAGATTTTATAAAATTTTGTGAGAAAAAGCCAACAATCTTACTTGCAAACAAGAGTGATTTAGAATCAAAAACGGATAAGAAGAAAATTGAAGAAGCGGCAAAAAAAATAGGAGCTATAGATATTGTTTATACTTCTGCAAAAACGGGAGAAAATTGTGATGATGCGTTAAAAAAGCTCGTATTATATTGTATGAATCAAATTTAACTCATCTATTATCCACAAATTTTATATATTTACTTCTAGGTTTATAAAGAGTTCCTTCTTTTACTGCTTGATCAATGGTTTCCTCAATAAATTCTCTATCTAGATCTTCTTCCATTTCAAGTATTTCTATAACATTTTCTATTTCGACTGCATTTCCGTCATTTTCATTGATCATATTCTTTATTCTATCTAAGATTTTAGTTATTTTATTTATCCTTGAGCGAGTCTGTCCGGTAAAAATTCTATCGATGTCAAATTTACCAGTGCTTTCATCATATCCTACATCTCGTAAGTATCTATTAAATATTTTTATTATTTCTTCGACATCTTCTATTAATACTTTATCTCTTAGAGCCATTTTTGTATATGATTCACTTAACCTAATTAAAGCTTCTAAATTTCTTGCCAATATTGATACTATTGCTTGTTCTGCATCGTATTTACCTCTTAAATCTAAATAATACTCCTTTATTTTATCTTTTGCTTCTTGTGTTAAAACTGGAAAACAATTACAACGTGCATAATGAATATATTTTTTAAGAAGGTCATGATTTATAGGAATTAATGGCTCGTCAGCATTTTGAGAGATTTTTGTAAAATCACCAGTAGCTTGTTCTAAAATGAATTCTGCCAATTGAGCATCTTTAGCTTTATCAGGTTCATCCACAACGATAAAAATAAGATCAAACCTTGAAAGTAATGTTGGTGGTTGTTTAATATTTTCAGTAGGAGTCTTATATTTATTATATCTGCCCAGAGAAGGATTTCCAGCAGCTATTATACCGGTTTGAGCTCTTAATGTAGCTATAATTCCTGCCTTGGCTATACTAACGGTTTGTTGTGCCATCGCCTCGTGTATAGCAGCAATATCTTGCGATTCCATTTTGTCAAACTCATCTATAGCAGCAATTCCTCCATCAGCTAATACAATTGCCCCAGCTTCAAGAGACATAGTTCCTGTATCTGGATCTTTTACAACAGCTGCCGTAAGTCCTACAGCTGTAGAACCTTTACCCGATGTATACAATGCTCGAGGAGAAATATTAACAGCACTCTTAAGAATCTCACTTTTACCTGTTCCAGGGTCTCCTACAAATAATACATGAATATCTCCTCTTCTATAAGTTCCATCAACTTTTTTTAGTCTAGTACCCCCAAATAAGCATAAAGCGGTCGCCAACTTTAAATTCTCTCTTCCATATATGGATGGTGCAATAGATCTGGCGATTTTTCTTTGAATATATGGCTCTGCAGCGAGTTCTTTAATTTGTTTTAATTCTTCTTCAGATGGATAAAAATCTTTATCCTCTTTATCTGAAGATTTAATAGAATTCACATCAATAAAAGTTCTAAATATAAGTGAGCCTTTTCCTTTAGCATTTCTTAGTGGCAATGATTTAAAAACTCCCATTATTTTTACACGGTCACCAGGACGTACCTTATCAACCAAATCTTTAATAAGAATTCCATCTATAGATCTAGGTATTCTTCCAGCTGGCAACTCTTCTGGTGTTTCTTGTATTGTTATTTTCTGCCAATCAATAAAATCAGATTTTTTAGAAATGAAAATAAAATCTTTTTGATTATTTGCCTTACATTTTGGATTCATACAATGATTTGGCCAAATAAGTGTGTTGGATAGTTGAATTTGTGGGAATTCAACATCGCATCTTAAACACTTATAAATTGCATTTTCTAATTTTGGACGAACAGTAGAAGCACGAAGTAAAATGCCACGAGTAAAAATTAATTTATCAATATGTTTTGATCTTAATCCTCTAAGTAAAACAAGATTAGAATCATTATCTGTTGAAATTTGAATAAAACATTCTACTTCATCCTTTAATTTGCCTCCAGGAGCGTGAAATTTTAATAAATTTTTAAAAGCCTCAATGGCATCCGGGATTACATCTTCAGGATTATTTTTTAATATCTCTGCTAATGCGGGATCAAATGCATTTAGATCTTCAAATAAAAACTCAAGAGTATTTTCTCCTTCTGCGTAAATTTTAGAGATTTTATCTCTATATTTAAATTCAGTTGGTTTTTCTTGAAATAACCTGAAAAAATCTTCAAATCTTTTGATTTTATTAATTGGAATACTTGGTTGAGGCTGTTTATTATTAATTGTCATGTATTAACCCATTACTTTTGATCATTTTTTTTTATAAAATGTCGGTATTTTTAAATTAAAGAATTTTAGATTATAAAACAATTTATTAATTCACAGATATTATCAGTAGATTAATACTGCATTAATATATTCAAAAAATAAAATATTAAGAGATTGTAAATTTAGAGATTTATAAAATACAAGAAGCAAAATTATTACTTGAAATTATTTTATTGAAGTTCTTGTAGCACATTACAAATTATTGAGTCTTGAGACATCTCACATCTAATTTTTAAAAGAGCTATTATTCTCTTTTTAATATCTTCTTTTTCATATTTTGCTGTTCTTAAAAAGATTTTTGCAACAGATCTTTGTGTATTTATTGGAGTATCAGAAGAAAGTAGCTTTAAAAGAGTAGATAATAAATTTTGAATTCCAATTTTATTTATTAATTGAGAAACTGATATAATAGTTTTTTCTCGGACAGAATCTGATGGATCGTTAAGTAAATCAACGATATAAGGAAAAATTTCATCTAAATCTTCTGAACTATAAATTTTTATCAATTTTATTGAAGATTCCCTTACAATTTCATCATCATCTCTTAAATTTTTGGAAATTTTATTAAACGGAATTAATTTTGGGGATATATTTGGGATTTCAGTTAATATTTCCATTGAACTTCTACGTACCCATTTTTGATCATCATCAAGCATTTTAATAAGTTGATTTAAAATGATATCATAATTCTTGATATCTTTTATTAAATTTCCTAAACTTTTTATGATAGCATCCCTGACTACCCATTCGTCATCAGACATTGAATCTATTAACACATTAGCTACTTTATCGGGAGCTTTATGCCCAATAAAAAATAAAACATTAGCTGCTGATTCCCGTACGAAAGGTTCCTTATCTTTTAATAAATTGATGATAGGGTCAATAGGTATTATCTCAGGGGAATTTTTTGCAATATCTATAAGCGATTTAGACAAAGTTATTTTTACTGATTTTTCTTGTACAATTATAGTGTTTAAAAGAACAGAAATTAAAGGTTCGACATAATTGGGCATTCTAATCGCAATAATCGAAATAATCTTAGATGCTTCTGTTTTTAATTGCTTAGTTCCCTCAGATTTTAAAATATTTATAAAGGGATCAATGTTTATTAAATCAATATAATCTTCTGCTAGTTCAGATAATGAATTAATTGAAGTTAATTTAATATATTCTTGATCTGAATTCAAATTTACTAGTAATTTTGGAATAAAAAGTTTAGGATTTTCTTTAACGATATTGATTACAGTTTTGGTTATTATACCTTTCGTGATAAATTTTGCTGAATCAGGGATTTTAATCAATTTACTAAAAACCATCTCAGGATTTTGTTTTCCAATATTAATAATCATATTGGAAATGCTATTTTTTATCTGTTCATCATCTGATTTAATATATTTTAATAAGATATCTGTGATTTTCTCAGGATTTGTCTCCCAGATTTTTCCTAATAATCTCAGAATACTATATTGAATTTCTAATTTTGATGAAGCCATCTTACTTAATAAGTAATCCAAATTAAGAGCGGTCGGAACTTCATTATGATATTTTTCTAATGCTTTTATTGCAGAATTCCTAACAGCTTCATTAGGATCTAAGAGTCCATCTAAAAAAGGTTTTATTGGAATAAAATATTCTTTAAAATTCCCGATTTTAGCTATTGTAGAAAAAATTTCGGCCCTAACCTCTTTATTTGGGTCATTCATTAGGGATATTAATTCATTAACTGTACTTGAATCTAAATCTTCAATATTAATTCCTTGGAGAGAAAATGCTGCTGCAGCTCTTACATTCTTATTTGGATGCTTCAATTTTTCAATAACTAAGGCTAAAGGAAATTTTTTAGGGGATTTTACTAAAAATTTAAGCGTCTCTTCTTGAACCTTATAATCAGAATCTTGTAATAAATGTTCAAACTCTGTTAATGCGATATAATTTAAACTTTGGTTAGGAATTCTTGATAAAACCATAATTGCATAATATTTCATATGCCATTCAGTATCTTTGATTAATGATACAAGAACATTGATTGGAATCTGATTTATTAATTTTTTATCTGCTTTAGTTAAGGTTTCTAAGATGGGGATTTTTTTATCATAATTTGGGCTATTTAATCCTTCAATTATCCATGAAAGTATTGTATCTGGAGCATCTTTTTCAAGTTGAACTAATACTTCAGTTGAGATTCTTTTAGAATTAGGATTAGGATCACTTATACCATCAAGTAATGTATTTTTAAATTTATTGCTTGTAAGGTCGATATCTCCCTTCCGAGGTATTCTCTCAAACATTAATTTTATTGTTTCCTCTGCATGATCCCGTATTTTTTTATCTGAATTTTTAATAAAATTAAATAAAGGGATTGGATCAAAAGTTTGCCCGGATTTTGTTATCATTGAATATCTAAGATTTTGAGGGAACTCATTTTTTAAATTGATTACATAAAAAATAATAAAAAATAACAAAATAGTTTCTTCAATAATTGCTGCCGGAACAAATTCTATAAACCTAGTATTTATTGGTTGCGTGAAAATCCAAGAATTAAAAATTTTTTCTAATTTACTGGCGTTTACTATTAAAAAATTGACTAAAACATTTAAACCAACAGCTGCAATTAAATACCCTGCAAAATATACATCAATTCCTCTGTATTTAATTTTTCGACCCCAAAATCTAGTAAAATAACCAATAATGCCAAATATCAATACTATAATAACCATCCAAGCATAGGACATGGTAGATATTGCCATTGAACCAGAAAAGTAGTAATTTATAGTTTGTATTAATGAGATCCATGTCCAAACAAATACAAACAACATAACTCCAAGAATTATGTAAGGGGCTGGATCTCTGCCAAATTCTTCCATAGAACGCTTACTATTTTCAAATCCTAGAAAGAGATATCTATTTAACTCAGGTAGATGATAATATACATTACTTATTCCAGCTACATACCCTTTTGCTCCATAGAATGTTAAAATCATTAAGGGATAAACTAACATCCATGACATCCAAATAATAATAACAGGAACGTTTGTGATTAACCATATCATAATAGGGGGAAAAATAAAAATTATAAAATATAAAAGAACAGCAACAAGGAGAGAATAGGGTTTTGGAAATCGATTTATGATTTTTTTTCCAAGAAATTCATGAAAAGGAGTTAGACCTTCACTCTTGTTCTCAGTCCATGCAATAAAGATAAAATCAAAGAGGGGATACCCTGAGATATAAAAAAGACCTGCAATCATTGGAAGGATTAATGCATAAGGTGAAATCTCTGGAGGTGATACTCCTAATTGCCAAAATTCAGGAGTTTCGATAATAAAAATAACAATCATTGCAATAATCGTTATTGTTGCTAATCCAAAGATTAAACCGTAAATAACGCACACAAACCGATCCAAAATTGAAAATTCTCCTTTTTTAACAATAGAAACCTGTTTATAAATAAGTAAAAATCCGAAAATGCTCGTACCAATGTAAAAAAACAATAATAAAATAGAAGTATCATTCCATGAGAATTGTAAATTGAATAGATCTCCGAAGATCCCCATATTAAACACTTTAAATTTTAGAATAATTAAGGAATTTTCTAATTAAATTAAATTTTATATTGTTATTTTAATATTAAATTTTAAAAAAGTAATGAATCTTATTATTTTAATATACTTTAAGTTATAATTTATTTGTGAATTTTTCTTTAGAATTGACAATCTTATTGAGTTAGTATATTAGAATGCTAAAATTAGAAACAGACATCAGCTCTTATTTAGAGAGATTGAAGTTTATTTTTATAAACAAAATGATAGTTGTAGAATGTATTAAGGATAGTGATAGAATTAATTTATTTAGTGAAAATATTGGACCTTTCAAAAGAGGACAAACTTATAAATTACCGTTTTGGAAAATAAAACCTTTTATTGAAAGAAACTATGTAAAAATTCAATCAGAGAATGATGTTAACAGTTCTTTAATTCAACAATTTGCAGAAAATGAACGAGATAATGCAAAATTGATAAAAAAAGAACATGATTTTTTTATAGAAATTAAAGAACTTAAGAAAATAATTAAAAATAAAATTGAGAATGGTATAATTCCTAAAGAAGAATTGATTAAATTCCAATTGCATTTGGAATTTTTTTTGCATCAAAGAATCGCAAAAATTGAAAAATTGGCTACTAGTACCCCATCAATTGAGATATTGGGAAGATTAACCGATACAGAAAAGATATTATTTAAGGGATTTGAGAGTTTAATAAAAGAATTTAAAGAATTTATATTAAATTAAACCTTCTAATTTTTCCTCTTTATTCAATAAAATCATAATAATTAATAATTTTAACAAATAATTTTAATAACCATATTGGAAGCAAGCTGCTTCCATAATCCAATAACATTAAATAATCGCTTTCTTTTGAATGCAATTCATTTTTAAAGTCAGGAAAATATAAGCCCCCACTAGCTTTTGGAGGACACCCAAAACTTAAACACAACTTCCAAGGCACGACAATATCAGTTGTTATATTCCAATTTTCTAAATTTTTTCGTGTAGCAATCCAACTGGAATCACTATGAATTTGCAGTTTTTCCCCAGTTATTAAAAATATCTCTCCGAATACATTAATTGGGCCAATCCCTGTAATATAATCAATATTTTCTATTCCAATTACATTTTTTCCTATTTTTAGAAATTTTCTAATATCAAAGATTTGAATGTTATTTTCTAACATGTTATAATTTAATGATTGTCGAGAAATGACGTGTCCAAGATATTCACCATTAATATAGACTTTGGAGAAACATCCAGCAATAACTTGTAAAAAGGCGTTTTTAATTTCCTCTTTAATCTCAATTATCTTTTTAAAATAAGTGGGGGTACATCTTGCCTTTTTTGCTTCTGATTTCTCTTTTTCTTTAAGTGACTTAATAAAATAGCTATTAAAACTTCTTACTCTATCAGCTTTCAAGTAAATCCATTCACTAGGAATATTAGGGTTTTCCCATTCACTATTTTTTTTTAATTGTTCAATTTTATCATCATAAAATCTTACTAGCCAATAATAATTATTTTTTAAGGTTGTGAAGCAATCAGATTTTGCGCTTTTTAACCATAAATACTCATAATCTTTAAATAAATTGGTAATTTCATCTTTTAAATCCACAATCTCGCTACGTATTTTAGTAATTTTCTCTTTTTTTGCTTTTTTAAGATTGAGTTTAACTAATTTTTTTGAATTTATTTGTCTCTTACAAAAGAATTGTATTTGTTTCGCAACAAATCTTAAATTTTCAATATTGATTTTATTTTTCAATACAATATTTTCTAATTCAGAACAGTTTTCAATTATTTTATCCATATCATTGATAATATTATTAAAGTCCTTTATCTTCCTAGTTCTCTTATATTTTGATGAATTTTTTCCGAAAGGATGGCTAAAAAATTTATTATAAAACCTTTTCCATCTAAAATGTAGTAATTTTTCATCTTGAATTCTTCGAAATATATCAATAATTTCTTTAGTCCTATCATCATATAACCCAAAGAAATGAAGTATAAGTTTTTTCCAAAATTCTTCTAAATCAATTTCTTTTCCCGGGTTCCAGCCAACTTCTGCAGAAAGAATAAATCCATATAATCGATTTTCTCTTATTTCTTTATTTCGGAAATCACCCCATGCAGACGTGATTTCCCCTAACATTCCACCCAATTCATAACCATATTTTATGAGATTGATAATATTTTTTTCAAAACCTGATATTGACGGGAATGGACGATTATAATCCCAAATTGAAGGACTTACAATAAATGGGAGGTCAAAACTTTTTATTTTATCTAATATTTTGTGTTTTTTTCTTGTGTTATATTTCCAGTACATTATAATCATATCTTTGGGAAGATCTTCGAGTACTTCTGGATATTTATAGAGAATATCATGATAAATAATCACATATTTATTCCCATATTTTTTTACAGTATCATATATCTTGTTATAATGATTAAGATAAGCCTGAGCAATACCAATTTCTTCTACATACTCAGAAGATGCTCCTTTTCCTACATCCCAACTCTCATCAGCAGCTATATGGAAATATTCTGTATCAAATGCTTCGCTTAATTCTCCAATCATCTCATCTAATAGGGGATATATTTCTTCATTACTGATATTTAAACTATTAGAGCCGGGAAATTCCCCAAATTGCCAGTAATTTTGATTACTTAAGATATTTTCCCAATGACCAATTGTTTGAAATATTGGAATTAATTCAACAAAATGTTTTTTTGCATATTGAGATACTTCTTTAATTTCTTCTTTAGTATAAGATCCACGATTTTTGCCAATTTCAGGGTGATTTCGAAATTTAAACATATCTTGCATATATACGAGGTAATATTGATTAATCTTAAAATGGCTTAATTCCAGAATGAAACGTTTAAGATTTTCAACAGTTGGGGCTTGACCTCGTGAAATATCATCTGAAATCCCCCTAATTAGCAATAAAGGATAATCAATTATGCAAAATTCAGGAAAAATTAACTTATTTTCTACACAATTTAATAATTGAAAAAAGGTTTGAACTCCATAAAATATACCTTGAGCACTTTCGGCTTGGATAATTAAATTAGTCCCTAATGTGTTTAAAGTATAACCTTGTTGTAAGAAATTATCTTGATTTATTATTTGATTAATATTTATTTCTGAAAAGGTTTCTTGAAGAAAAATTAAATTCTCATTATCATTTTCTAATTTTTGAACCTTAATTATTTCTAAATTTTCAGATAAACCAAATTCAATTAATTTATCTTGGAGTTGTGAAATGACGTGCTTAAACTCCTCTGGTAAATTAGTTTTAATCTGTGATTTAGAAGTAATTTTATTATTTTTTTTAAAAATCTTAATGAATTGTGGTTCAGGTAATATTTTTATTTCATTTAAATTGAAATCTGAAGTTTTTTTAATTGAATCTATTATTAAAAACATTTCTTTCAGTTGCTATTTTAAGTTGATCTATTAAACAAAATTTAAAACTTAATCTATGGAAAAAAATTTTTCTAATATTAAATATTATAATACTTAAATGGAAGAAGTACTTACAGACATATTTTTAATTAAGGAAAAAGGTGCTTGGGGTGCATATAAACCAACACAAAATATTTACATACTAGTTGGGACTGGAGGCAATGATGGATTAATCTATGATGCTGGATATGGCAATAAAAAGACAGTTAAGTATCTTGTAGCTCAAATTAATAAACTAAGAAATTTTTTTAAAGAAAAGAATAAGGAATTTAACCTTTCTCGACTTCTTGTGAGTCATGCCCATCCAGATCATTTTTCTGGCGCAATAAAATTAAGAAAATATTTAGGAATAAAAATTATTCTTACAGAAAAAACAGCAAGGAAACTCAGTGATATAAAATATTTTTCTCAAAATTTTGAAGCCTCAAATGAAAAAGTATTAAAAAAGAAGAAATCTTGGTTTAAACGATTTAAAGGTTATTTCTTGACACAATTTGGTCATTTTTTTTTCAAAAGAGTATATGGACTAACATTAATTAAAAATCCTGATATTATTATTCCTGAAAATTGTGAAATTTTAATTAATGGAGAGAAATGGAAAATATTTCCATCTCCTGGACATAGCTCTGATCATATATCACTTTATAATGAGAAAAAGGGAGTCTTATTTTCAGGTGATAATGTACTAAGTTCAATTACTACGTGGCTTGGTCCACCTGATTCAAATTTAGAAGATTATATAAGTTGGGTTAAAGAAATCTCAAACCTTCCAAATCTTAAACTAATTTTAGGAGCCCATGGAAGTGTAATTAAAGATCCAAGGCAGAGGCTTAAGGAAATATTGGAACATAGAGAAGATAGAACAAAACAAATTGAAGAACTTGTAATGAAAAATAATGAAAATGGAGCTACAGTAACTGCAATCACTAAAGAATTATACCCCGGCGAAAGTCGGATGAAACACCGGATGGCAAAAGGATATGTAGTGTTAACACTTCGATATTTAGAAAAGAATCAAAAAATTTATAGCAAAATTGATAAGAAAAGTAAAATAAAATATTTTCCGATTAGGAGCTAAAATATTTTAATTTTAAATTTTCGCCAAAGAAATGATTTCTTTTATTTTGGCTTGATCTTGAAATTTAGAATAATCTTCAAAATATTCTCTTATAATCGAATATTCTTGGGGGTCGAATTTATCTTCAAGCCAATGAAGTTTGGATTTAAAGGGAATTAAGGAATAAAGACTATACCCCAATTCTTCAGCTTTTTCTTTAGCTCCTTGTTCTCGATCTAAGAGAACAACAAAATCCTTACAGCTAACCTTGATATTTCGCTTTTTAGCAACATACTTTAATTGTTCAAGGGCTAAGATTTTACTCGTAAATTTTGTAACTAAATCATCAATAATAACAATTTTATCATTATTTTCAATATCGCCTTCTATTAATTTATGGTCGCCATATTGTGAAATAAATTTTTCAAAATCTTCTAAATTTTTTACATTTTCAAGCTTTCTAGTATATAAGGAAGGTATTCCAGAGAAAGCTGTTATAGAGGTAGCTATATAAATTCCAGTCATAGCAATACCTATAACTTTATCTACTTGGCCAATTTCATTCTTAATCAACTTTCCAAGGCTATTTCCAATAAGTTCTAATAATTTTTGAGCATTCTTTTTACTCGTTAATTCTCTTAGGGAGATATATATTGGGCTCCACAAGCCACTATGTAAAGTCCATCCTTCTTTTGTATCCCTATACCAAGTTTTAATAGCTCGAATTTGATATAATTCTTCAAGAATTTGTTTTCCGAGTTTTTCCTTTTCTTCTTTCCAAATCATTTTTAGTTATTAATCGCCAATTTCTGCTTGTAATTTTAATAATTTTTTTCTTTCTGAGGCGTATTCTTCATTAGATACCTTTTCTTCTAGCCAATCTTTCTCAAGTTGTTCCATTTTTTTACGCATTTGCTCTAACTGTTTTTTCTTTTTGGCTTTCTCAAAGTTATTTAACGCTTTTTGGGCTAATTTTTTAATTTTTTCATTTTCATCTTTAAGGAGTTTTTCTAGATAAGGTATAATTGGTTTAGCCATTTCAGTTTTTTTCCTAGTAATCTCCTCTAAACGTGTTAATAACGTTAATCTTTCCTCACTATTTTCTGTTTCCAAACCCTTAGCCATTAAGGGGATTGCAACATCTTTAATAAGTTCGTCCAAGTGTTTATTTATTTCAGATCTTAATTTATTATTAGTAAATCTTGATAAATGGTCTTTTCGATAGTTTTCGATAATTACAATTGGAATCTCGGGAGACCAATCCATCATTTTCTCTTTATCAATTAATTGAACGATGCCACCATCGATATTTTTATTATTTTTATAAAATATTTTCATCTTATATCCAATCTCCCGTAGTTAATTTTGTTGGTAAATATTTATCGGCTAAAAAGTTAAATCCATGAGAAGTAAAAGCTTGTATTTCCGCCTTTATTTTTAATTTAAGGGCTAAATTGAGATCTGCTTCCCATTTTTTATTTTTTTTAACGAACTTTTCATTTAACATATCCTTTATTCTTTTAATGTCATTTGAATTCATAGGAATTCTAGCTTCTTGAGGTATTTTATATTCATCGAGATCTTTAGTTAGTACACCAAGGAGTTTAATATTGGGAGTTGCGAGAAACGGTGATTCGTAGCTTAACCTTTTAGAGCCTCTTAAATAAACAGAATGAATATAATGCCCATATGGATCACTATCAACTAATGAAAAGACTGGTAGATTCAATTCTTTACTAAGACGCTTTAAAAACATTCTAACTGCAACATTTCCAACGCCTTGAGCTGTTATCAGGATACTAGGATATTTTTCCCAGAATTTATGCTTGTTAAGGCGCATCATAGCGGCGTCTTTTTCAATTACTAAAATAAATTCGGCATCTGATTCAATAATATCTATTTCATCTAACATAGTAGATACTTGCCAATATCCACTTCCTATCCTTTCAAGGTCAATTATTTCAGTACCATCTCTAATTCTAAGTTTACCAACACACGCACCTCTTGGAGCAGCAATAATGTGAGTTGAATTTCTTATAGTATATAACATAGTAGAAATATCTTCTATATTTTTATCACTATTCTTTTGATCTTGAAATAATTTCACAGCAGTATAGAAAATTTCACGTTTCGTTGCGTAATCATTTGTTTTAAGGAGTTCGTAGATCTTTTCTAAAACTTTCATTAATCTAGTAATATCAACAACGCTAGTAAGACTGTGAAAGTGTTTTTCTACTATCTGCTTTCCTAATAGCAATAAGTCGTTTTCCTCGTCCCATATTATATTTGATCCTGACCTCGAGGGCAGTTTAATTGAAGGTCGACCAGTTGTGTAAATTACCTGGACTAATTTATCTACAAGTTCGTTAATTCTTATAATTGTGTTTTTTACAGGAAGATCTTCGATTTTAATTGTATCTTCTGGAAATTTTATTTCCTTTTTTTGTTGTCCTATTTCTAAATATTGGCTTAATAGATCTTTAGTAGCTTTTAAATCGTAATTTTCTTTACTCTTTGATGCCATTATATTTACCTATTTTATTTTTTTAACTTCCAATATTTTTTCCCACTTTGAATATTAGCTAAGACTTTATTTTCCCGTTCAAGCTGTTTAAGTTTAACTTGTAATAATCGGGCATCCATCATATCACTGATTCCTAATCTAAATATCAAGTGCTTAATTGATTGCCATTCTTCATTTAATATAGAGAAGATTTTTTCTGTTGTTATTACAGGTAATGATGTTTGTACAGTTTTCTTTATAGGTTTTTTAATAGGTGTTATTTTTGGGGGAGTTCCAAGTTTTTTAGCCATTGCTATGGGTTGAGAGGTTTTAGGTTTTGAAATTAATGGTTTTGTAATTAGTTTTTTAGGAGTGGAAGTTTTCTTTGGAATAGTGGTAGGAATTTTTCCTATAGATGTAGGAACCTTAGTTTTTATAGATGGTGTAATTATTTTTGCTGGTTGAGGTTTAGGAGAGATTTGAGGTGTTTTAATAGCAGGTTTCGGTATTTCCGATATAATTTTTGATGGAATTATTGGAGGTTTTTCAACTTTAGGTACTTCTGGCAATAACACCTTCTCTGGTTTTTCACCTATAGCACTACGCAATAGATTTTCTAATTCAACCTTTTTCAATTTATTTTTGTATTTATCTTCATTTTTTGCAATATTATAAAGAGAATTAACAAAAATTGGAATAAATTTCAAAATTTTTTTCTCTCTATCCATACCTCTACGTATTTTTTCTCTTCTGTTTAAATAACTCTTAATCTGGAGACCAATTTTCTGTAGAGTTAATTTAATTTCGGTCATTAAAATTTCGTCTTCAGCCAACGCATTTTTTGACTGAGATTTAAACATAAGATGAACAAATGGACCAGAAACATTTATTATTAATCTAAGAGGCCCTTTAGGCAAGCCGTTATCATAAACATCCAATCTGTAATTCTCCTTCCACTTGACGGATTGTGCTGCTTTCATTATAGCACAATCTGCACTATCTCGCAATTTCGATGTGCGATTAACATATCTTAAAAGAATATCCCTAGGTAATTTTGGACTCTCTAATCCCTCTTTATAAGCTAATGCAGCCTCAACCACAAATGCAAGACCTTTTCCACTCGTAGGTGATCTAGTTTCAGCTGCAACAAAATCTTTTGGCATCATTTCATTGATTTCTCTTTGAGTTTCATTTTCAGTGATACTTTGAAGATCAATTTTGGATTCATCAATATCTTCGAGATTAGTAGAAACGTTTAGATTATATTCGTCAATTAAAATGTTTTTTAATATAGTTGAGCTTATGGGTATTGCTGTATCGGTCGGGGGAGATAAGTATTTCATAGATTTAAAAGCTAGAAATAACTCATTAAATTGATCACTTGTTATTTCAGCTGGTTTAGTTTTAGAAATTAAAACCTTTTTAATTAATTCTAAATTCTTTGTTCGAACTTCAGAAGATTTAAGTTCTGTAATTCCATCTTTAATATTTTCAAATTTATCTTCTAATTTCTTTTTAATTTCAACTTTTTGCTTTTCCTTTCTATCAATTTCATTATTAAGGTTATTTATACTTTTTCTTATTATATTTTCTCGCTTCTTAGTAATTTTTTCTTTCTCAAATTCATTTTTCGTAGATTTTATTTTTTTCTGTATTCCTTTAATTTCTTTACATTCTTGATTGAATTGTTCGATTAAATCCCAGTATGTTTTTTTTAGGTCCATATTTTCAATTTTATAGGTTATTAACTGGTCTCTTTTTTTTGTAGATTTTCCCCAGACTCTTGGTTCATAGCGCATTAAATGTATTGGAGAAGTCAATTTTGGGGCTCTATTAATATAAAATTTATCTACTACTAATAGGTTTAATTTCTCCTCCAATTGCTGTTCAGCTTTATTAGTTATAGTTTTTGCTATTTTTGAGCTCATTCTAACAAAACTGTCCTGTAGGAAGGAAGATATCGTTTTATGTTCAGATTTTGTAATATAATCTTGAAAATCTCCAATATTTACAGAAGAGGGATGTGGTAACGCATATTTTGGTTCAGGCGGAAATTTATTAACCCTTCTGGAATAATTAAAGCTTTCATTATTCGGATCGATATATTTTATTGTAACATGAGGGTTCATAAGTGCTGTTTTTTTAATATATTCATCAACATAACGTGCTATATATTTAATATTCAAGTAATTCAATTTAATATAGGTTCCGTGAAGAAATGATGTTTCAATTTCTGTATGGGGTATTACATATTTCTTTTCATTTTTTGAAGTCGTAAAAAATTGAGAGGCTGTTGCATAAACATCAAACTGAGTTTTGGAAACAGCAATTATTGGTTCTCCTGTTGTATTTTGTGAATCACTAAATGCACTAGGAGCTCCAAATCCTTGACTACCTCTGGTTTGTTTTAATTTTACACTTTTACTTGATGCTAAGTAGATACCGAATTTTCTTAAATCAGAACGATTCATTCCAGTTCCATTATCAAAGATTTCAAAGGTATATCTCATTATATTCTTTTTTCCTAATTCATCTGTTAAAACAGAAGGAGCTTCAGATTCTGTTAATTTAATAATTATAATTGGCTCATTATCTACAATATGCTCAAATGGTAAGAGCAACTTCTCCATATCATGAATTAAATTTTTTACTAACTTCTCTTTTTTCTTTTTATCTCTTTTTTCTGTAGGTTTTTCTTCAGTGAGCATAATTTTTTTTGGACTTGTTTCTGTTTTTAATTCCGCTTCTGAAGTTTTATAACTTTCTCCATTAATTTCCAATATTAGATCTTCATTTAATTTTGCTCCAAACTTAATAACATCAAAATCTTTATCTATAGTGAATTTGGTTTTTGATTCATTTTTTAATTGTTCCCATTGGAAAGATTCGATCGCATCAATAGCATTATCCATGAATTCTGCTGCATATTGAACATGTTTCCAATGGCCAAACTCAAATCCAACTAATTGAGTTCTCTTTCTCATAAATTCGGCAATAGTGCCTTCCTTTATTTTACCTTCTTCTTCGTCTAAACCTTTTTTTCTTGGGCTAATTTTAACTCTACCACAGAATGGGTGTTTTTTTTATATATTTAAATTTAGTTGTATACTTATGATATATCTATATTATTAACTCTATAATTTGTTATCCGTATTAACTATTATATTGATCTACTTTACTACTTCTTTAATTTCTTTTTAATGTTTCAATTTTAATCAGAAATAATTCTAATATTTAAATCTTTTTCTTTAATTAAATTCAATTAAAAAAATGTGAATAACCCTATTTAAAAATAAGGAGTTTATGTATTAACATCCAAAATAAAAGATATTGATTAACTAAGAATTTTTTAATCTAAAGATTTCTAAGGAAACATCTATGATTTTTGATGCTACATATCGTTTTGTATTTAATGGAACGTGGGTAATATGTTTTTCTTTGTCAATAATAAAAACTTCATTTGTTTTGGTTCCGAACCCTCTTTCATCACGTCCTACATCATTGGCGACTATTAAGTCCATATTTGATTTTAAAAGGCGTTTATAGGCTCTTTCGATAAGTTCCTTTTCTAAAACTTTCGTTTCAGCCTTAAAACCTACAATAAAAACGTTTTTATCCGTTTCTCTTGCTATATCAATAATTTTTGGAGTTAATCTTAATCCCAGTTTTAATTCTTCATTTTTATTCGAAGAGATTTTTCCTTCTAAGTATTGTTTTGGGGTATAATCACCAATTGCTGCTGCAGAAATGAAAAAATCATATTTATGTTTTGTTAATTCTTCTTTAGCCATATTTAAAAAATCATTTGTAGAAGTCGCTGGAACCATATCAATATATGCAGATTCGTCGATAAATTTGTTAAAATTGGAATAAACTCAAATTTAACTGACAATACGGAACAAAATCGTATGAGAAATAATCTCTTAGATATGAAATTAAATAAAAAAAAAGTTGTTTTAATTTTTTTTGAGTTTTTGAACTTTTCTTCATTTAAATACTTTCAATATATTGGTAATAAAAATGGCTAAATTAAATTTTAAATTTCTGAACATTATTGATATTTTTATTAATGATTTAGGTACTGCTTTAGGAGAATTTTGGGAGTTTATGAGATCAGTTCTCTCATTAAGTGGTCTCTTTGGAGCTGTATATTTCCTTATAATGATATTAATTGGAAAACACATAGGCGTAAAACCCCCTGTAAAAACATTGATAGTTTCAATAACATTACTGACAATTTTTGGGCCAGACTATGGTCTGAGGTATTTTAGAATAATATAGTAAGAAGTAGTAAAATGTAAGTTTAAAAATAAAAAGTGGTTTAAAAAATGGTATATATGTTTGAAATGTTCTTCCAGATTTTGCTGCTATTAACATGTGTTTTTGGAATCTTTGTAATTCTTGGTTTATTATTTTCAAAAAAAAATAGAGGAAAAATTTTTAAAAAAGCATTGTATTTATGCATTCCTCTGTGTAGCCTACTCCTTTTATTTTGGAGTTTTTTCATACTAGAAACTAACATATATAGATCTTTCGATTCGTTTATTGTTCTTATCTTTGAACTGGAATTTTTAGGCATATTAATTTGTATTGTTGCATTGTATTTTAATCTTAAAAAACACCCCCGACCCCCAAATCTTATCTATATCCTTGCAGTT
Organism: Promethearchaeia archaeon; assembly: GCA_029856045.1. Lineage (GTDB taxonomy): Archaea > Asgardarchaeota > Lokiarchaeia > Sigyniarchaeales > SOKP01 > 6H3-1. The sequence goes on from JAHQWG010000016.1 coordinate 77,573, forward strand.
TTCATGATTTTTCTCTCTCACATAGTGCTCGCAGGTCTAATGGCAGATTTATTTCGCGGGACCGTTGTTTCGATCATAATTGCCCTAATTGTATTTTTATATAATGACTTTTTTAGAGGTAAATTTAAATCAGTAATACATACTATTCAAATGAATTTAAGAACTCCATTTTTTATTAGGAGAACTAATTTTGAAAGCAAACTGCCTGTAATTAATTCTGAGTATTTACCGTGTGATTATGAAATGGATAATGCTAGTGACATAAACGAGAAAGATAATGAAGGAATAAAAACCAAAAAAATGAGGAGAGTAAAATTCTGGCATGCAGTCGTTGTGATAACCCAACCTCCAATCAATGATCAATTTAATAACAGAAATTGGGAAAAAACATGGCTTAAAAATTTTTTTAATAAGAAATCTTCATATGCTCTTAGACTTAAAATCCATAATAAGCTTCAATGGGAATTTTTTATGAATGTTCGTAATAGGTTTGGGGCAATAAGAGCAGGTAAAGCAATTCTCACAGAATTAAAGCATATTTACCAAGGATTGGATGGAATAATTAAAGTAGTTCCAATCACCTCAGATGATCTTTATCAAAAAAGAATATTTTATGAAATTTTCCTTCCAAAACCGCCATTTATGAATAAAATTTTATTCATCGAAAAAGCAATAAAAATTTTTGATCAGACTCAGAATGAAATCGAGATATATATCTTATGGAAAGAAGCTCATCCCTATAAACGCGAAAAAATCCGATTAAAAATTAATGATATGATCTATGAGGACAATTATACTAAAAATAAAATTTTTGAGATGTGGACAGCGGTTCCGTTTAAGATTAGGATTTTTATTGCATCTAAGGTCCATTCGGAAGACCCTAATGAAATAGAAGAGCAAGAAGCGGACCTTCAAGGGATATTAAAAACACTATTAATGGATATTAAAAACGAAAAAAAACGGGCACATTTTAAAAGAACCTCATCTGGAACGTATATCGACATCTTAAAGATAAATCATTATAAAGGCAGGGTAATCACCCATAAAGTGATAGATTTCGATTTCCCGAAAAATATTCCGTTATTAAAAGCACCAATATTATCAGTTGAAAATATTAAGGATAAATCTGTTTCAATTAATGATAAAAATCATATTGCCCTAGGATTGCAATACCACGTGGGAGTCTTAACAAAAAATATTGGATATGTACATATAGATGCTTTTGCTTCAAGCTGCTTTATAGGCGGGCTTTCTGGTACCGGAAAAACTTACTTGATTCTTTGGATTATCAAGGAATTGGCATCTAAACACTCTGAAGTAGGAATTTTGAATATTAACATTAGTAAAGAAAATCAACAGGAGTTATATGAAAAAGGTTTTAACGTAATTAAGTACGGTGATCCGGAATTTAAAGTTCCTTATTATGTTAAAGGGTCAAATCCAGATCAAACGCGTCAAGAAACATCATCAATTTTAGCAGCAAGTTTAGGATTAAATAATGTAGTTATTAATCTGCTTTTAAATGTAATGCAACAATATGATGAGCAATTAGGAGATCAACCCGAATCACTGATGGTATTATTTAATACACTCATAATTTTCATGGAAAAAAACCCATATCACGAGAAACTTCAAACAAATCTATTACGAGCAATTAAAAATCGAATAATGCCGCTCTTAGCCGGTAAAACATTTCATGATACAGTAATATACACCCAAAAGATACCAAAATGGTTTGTTGATTGGCAAAATGGAGAAAATGTTTTCCTTGATTTAAGCATGTGTAATGAATTTCAGAAACGATTATTAATCATGCTAGTCCTTCAAATGGTTAGAACTTTAACTCCAAAAGGAGAAGCAGGTAAATTAACAAATCTAATCATAATTGATGAGTCTAAAAACATAGTTCGAAAACCAACTAACAATAACCCATATGATTATGATTTCATTTCAAAGGAACAATTAGAGGAGATATTTATCAAATTAGTTTCAGAATTTCGAGCATTGGGAGTAGGATTTCTTTTTGCAGACCAATATCCTTCGTTATTATTTCCTTGTGTAGTAAAAGTAAGCCTTCAAATAATCTTTCGCGTTAAATACCCTTGCAATACTATCTTCACCGAAAATTATGGCGATAGAGATTTATTACCAAATTTAAAAAACCGTGTAGCGTTGGTAATGAATGGTATTGAGAGTGAAAATTTTCTAATACAAACGCCGGACTATGCACCTCCTAAGCAACCACAAGTTAATTTAACTTCTTCACAAGCTTTTCAGTCAAAACCTGAAAAGAAAAAACAAGAAAGACTTACTTTACTCGAAAAAATATTTGAAAACCCGAATTGTCTAGTTCTAATGGACATAAAAGTTGATATAAAATTAAATAATTACTTCAAAGAGAAAATTAAGAAACTTGAAAAGAAAAAAAAAATAAAAGAACTTTATTGCCTAAAATATGCCATTTTTTATTATCAACTTAGAAAAAAAGTGGAACGAGCGCTTAGTCCAAATATTGAAAGGAATATTGATCTCTATGGTTATATTTATTCTTTAACACAATTTTTATATCAAAGAGGATGGGAATTAGACCTTAAAATATATGATGATTTCATGTCATTTGGTTCCTTGCATGATTATTTCTTATTAAATAAGCCGGGAATAGAACATGAGATTAAGCGGTTAAATCACTCCTTTATGGCATTATATAACGAAATTTGTCCTATAATAAAACCGTTTGAACAGGATCAAAAAGATAAAGCGGTGATTTAAAATGGTTGAAGGCGAAAGTGGTGGAGATGCAAGTCGAGACACAAGCGGAGATACAAGTGGAGATGCAGGAGAAGATACAGAAGGAGATAGTGAAGTAGATTATGAGGAAGGTCGCACAAAGGAAGAAGTAGAAGGTTATGATTCTCAGCAAGAATCTGAAGAAACAGAGAGTGTTCACAGTGAAGCTGAAGAATCTCCTACAATCGAAGATGAATTAAAAGAGATAGAAGAAGAACCTATTCAAGATGAGCTTCCAATGAGTGAAAATGATATAGAAAATCCAGATGATTTACTATCTGATGATGATCTTCCCATGAGAGGAGAAGATTTAAAGGATTCTGAAGAGAATTTAGATCTCCAAGAACTTCCCCAAACATTTGATGAAGTAGAAAAAGCAATTAAGGAAAGTGAGGAGCGACTTGACCTTACTGAGGTCCCCCAAACCTTCGATGAGGTTGAAAAAGCACTTAAGGAAAGTAAGGAACGACTTGACCTTTCAGAGATTCCTCAAACCTTCGATGAGGTTGAAAAAGCACTTAAGGAGAGTGAAGAGCGACTTGACCTTACTGAGGTCCCCCAAACATTCGATGAGGTTGAAAAAGCACTTAAAGAGAGTGAAGAGCGACTTAACCTTTCTGAAGTTCCTAAATCAATAGATGAATTAAACGCGTTAGAAGATTACCAAAACAAGAATATTGTTAAAAATTCAATTCGCAACATAATGCGAATGAGTCCAGAACAGCGGGAAAGTCATGGATTGCCTAGAGAATATACAAACCATGAGTTGGATATATTTTTTGCGCAAATTGATACTACTGCGACTTTAGATAGCAATAATGCCAAACCAAGTGAAGTTAGTAATCCAGAAGGCTCAGGACCATTTTCTCGTAATGGTTCATTTGATGGAAAATCTGAGGGTTTAAAAAAGGAAAGTGTAAATAAAATTATAGATAAAGAAATGACATCAGATTCAGATATTAAACAAAAAGAAACATCATCTACTCTCAATAAAGATATAGAAAAGAGTTCTATTGATAATTATAAAAGCAAACTTGCTAATATTGATTGGAAAAGACAATATCTACAAACAAAAAAAGGCATGGAGGAAACAAGTAATGAAAAATCGGAATTTGATATAAATAATTTAGAGAAAATTGAAAACACATTAGACTCGAAAAAAATAGAATTAGCTACTATTAATGACAAAATAAAAAAAGATAATAAAGATTTGAAAGAATGGGAAAAACTAAAAAAAGAAAAAAAAGAAGAAGGAAAATCAAAGAAAAAAATAGAGGAATTAAATAAAGAAAACTTAAAAAATAAATCTGAATCGGAAATTGAACAATTAAACATTATTTCTGGAAAAAATAGAAATGACACTTCTGAAGATTTATTAAAGAATGATTTGTCAATTTTTGCAACAAAAAGATCTTGGAAAGATTGGACATACGAAATGTTATTGGAAGAATTTACAAAAATATGTTATAAACTAGGAGTTAAAGATGGTTTTGCACCAACTAAAACCCAGATTGAAAATATCGAATATCGCTATATTATGAGTGGAATAACATCTTTACGGAAAATGTATAAGAAAAAAGGAATAGATAAAAAAATTAATTATTCGACATTAGTAAAGGACGCAGGATTTAATATAAAACATGATATATATAAATACTCGAATATTAGAACTTTAAAAGAAGCGGCGGAGAAATTAATGTCCATAAAAGATAAATTAGGAATTTTACGGGAACGACCACCAACAAGAGCCGAATTAGAAGATGGAGGATACTCTGGTTTTTTAAATATGTTTCGCAATAAAAAATTTACATATAACGATGCTGTGAGAGCAGCAGGTTTAATTCCAAATTACGACTCTCAAAAATGGATGTGGCTGGATAAAGGTGATACTCTATATTTAGCGAGTAATTATTTTAAAAAGATATATGAGCAAAAATTGAAGAATTTACTAGATTTAGAGAACAATAAAGCTCCTAGAAGTGGCGATTTGATTGAATACGGGCCAAAAGGATTTTATTACGCTGTTGTTGATCGAGGATTCACTTATAATGAGTTGGTTAGAGCAGCTAGCTTATATCCAAATGTAGAACCTTTTAAATGGGGTAATACTTTCAATATTGTTGATGCTAAGGATTATTTAATGAAACTAATTAATTCAGGTGCTTTAGATCATTTGGAATTATCAGAGGGAGAATCTCCTACCATTCAACAGCTTAAAAATAGTAATAATGATTTTGTTCAAAAATTTTCGAAGCAAGGAATAAAATACAACGATATATTACGATTAACGGGATTACAACCTAATCATGAGCCTTATAAATATTACAATTATAAGATTTCTGATTTCATAGGTCTTTTTAAAGAGATAATGGATACTAATGAAATTAAAGATTTAAATTTAGGTGTTAGAGAAGCACCTACATTAAGACAATTATATGAGTTGGGATTTGGTTTTTTTCCTAGTGCGATACAAAAGAAGGAGATTAATTATAACGAGATATTAAGAAAATCTGGATATGACATTAATCATGAAATTCGTAAATATGAGGGATATTCAAATAATGATTTCAAACAAGAGGTAAAGAAAATAATTCTTGGCTCTTTTCTTAGAGATGAATTAAATCTTACAACTAAGGAAGCCCCTACTATAAAACAACTAATAAATCTGGGCTATGGAGATATAATTCATCAACTGATTGATCGAAAAATAAGTTATAACGATGTTGTTAAAGATGCTGATTTAGTCCCTAATATGTTCCAGACTAGTCAAGAGATAGGGAAAATACTTCACCCAATCCTAGAATACTTTTTTATGATCCATACAATTTCAAAAAATATTAATTCTTATTTCGAAATAAGACCTAGTATTTTAGATAATCGGAAGCAATGCGACATTACGATACTATATCCTGAAACTTATTACATTGCCCCTTCAAAAAATATTAAAATGATAAATATCGACTATACTATGTCTTCAGATAGCGAGTTACTTCTTGACAAATGTTTTCGAGGTTATCAAGGAAAACATAAAAAATTAATTATAGTACCTTTATACATGCCGAAAAATTATATTAAGATGACTAAATCTAAGCTACACTCTTTTAGCATACCTTTTATGGAAAAAGTTGATATCTTAACTTCTCAAGAATTTCTTAATCTTTTCTCATTTCCTGATAATATTAGAGATAAATTTTTCTATTACTTAAGATTAGCAAAGGATTCGTTTGATGACGAAGCATTATACAATCAACTTGAGAGAGATTCCCTTAAGGCCAAAAATATTTTAAAAACTAAATTTAAAGCAAGACAACAAAACGGGTTTGAAAAATTTCTTAGAGAAAGAGGAGATTACTCTCTTTTAAAACAAGGATAAAGTAGTATTATTTTATATTTTTTAAAAATTTTAATTAATAATTTTTTATTCTGAAGTTTTCAATAGCAACGTCAATTATCTTCGATGCTACATATCGTTTCGTATTTAATTCAACATGTGTAATATTTTTTTCTTTATCAATAATATAAACTTCATTCGTCTTGGACACAAAACCTCTTTCCTTAAGTCCTACATCATTTGCTACAATTAAATCGACATCAGATTTTATTAAACGCTGATAAGCTCTTTCGATGAGTTCTTCTTTTGAAACCTTAGTTTCAGCCTTAAAAGCTACAATAAAAACATTTTTATCTGTTTCTCTTGCTATATCAATGATTTTAGGAGTTAACTTTAAATTAAGAATAAGTTCTTTACGCTCATCAGTCGATATCTTTCCTTTAAGACGTCGAATCGGTGTATAATCACTAATAGCTGCAGCCGATATGAAAAAATCATAACTATTTTTCGACAATTCTTCTTTTACCACATTCAAGAAATCTTCAGTTGTGATAACAGATCTCGTTTCTATATATGCCGGAACCTTAGTTGTACCTTGACCATATACCAATAAAACATCTCCTCCTCTAACCTTTACTTCTTTAGCTAGTTCAATTCCTTGACGACCTGAAGACCAATTCGTTAAATATCTCACCGTATCAAGCGGTTCTTTACTAGGACCAGCTGTTATAAGAAATTTTTTTCCTTCTAATTCTTTTACCGGGTGGACTAAATCAATCACTCTTTGGATGATATCATCAACTCTTGCAATTTTAGCCTTACCTTCAGAGATTCTTGGACCTAAGATATCAACCCCTAGTCGTTTTAATTTAAGAATATTTTTCTCTAAAATTGGGTGATTGAACATACTCTCATGCATTGCGGGAACAATAATTATAGGAATCTGAGTTCCAAAAGCTGTGGTCACGACTGTAGTAACAGCTGTATCGTCAATTCCAGTAGCTATCTTTGAAATCGTATTTGCTGTCGCAGGACATACTAAAATAAGATCTGCTTTTCCTAACTTTTTTGGTCGTTCTCCTGCTAAATAGATATGTTCAACATTGCCTGTTAATTTTGTTATTGCTGGATTTCCGGTAGCCCAGTGCATTAGATCGGGACCAAGTAATTTTGTGGCAGCTCTAGTCATAACACATACCACCTCAGCACCAAGTCGCATTAATTCCCGGGAAATTATTGGAGCTTGAATTATCGCAACACTACCAGTGACACACAAGCAGATTGTTTTTCCTCTTAAAATTGTTCCCTTAGATTCTAAAATTTCCTTAGAGGGATGATCTTTATTCATATTAATCAAACTCTTAAATATGTACTTTTTTAAATTCAAAATAAAAGTAATGATTATTTCATTAAAATTTTTTTAAAAAAAAAACATAATGATAATTTAACTGATTTTTAATTTTAATTAAATCATCTTGTTATTGGATATTTCGAATTATCTGGTATAAATTCATATCTTTACTATTTATAAACAATTGTTTAATTTAAAAAAGTATTATAATCTCTTAATCGAGATATTTTTATTAAAATAAGATAAAACTTAGGAAAATCCATGTGGTGTAAAAAAAAATTCCATTGGATATAATAGAAAATCAGAAAATTAGAATTCTTCTCGATATAAACGATGAAATTTCTTCTCAAAAAATTGAAATAAGAGATGGAAATAAATATATTCCTGTTATCGGGAGTTCAGAATCGTTGGGTACTTTACTCTTCATATTTAAAAATTGCTTATATTCTAAGCCGTTGATACTCAAAAAAAAGTCTGAAAGTAATTTAATCTTAAATTATGAAGATTCTATATTATCAATCCTTTTAGAAATTACAATTGAAAATGATGATTTAATTCATTTTAAATATACAATAAAATTTAATCATAAATTAAAATTAACAAAACTTATTTCAAATTATGATATATTATTAGGAAATAATCCAGATTATACTTGGGTTCCTCATATTCGTCCAAAAGAAAATTATGTTATGGCAGATCATATTTTTCGCTCTCCTGCTGTAATATATAATAAAGGGAAATATTCTTTTTCATTAATTCCAGATTTAGATATCCTTGCTAAAAATAGACATTTCCAGACTATATTAGATTTAAATTTAAAGAATAAAGAATATACGGACTTTCCTCAACTATATTTTGGCTTCGGAAATTATAAAGCCGTTGAACATATTCTATTTCGTCACAATCCAAAGAAACATATGAAAATAAAAGCGGATTCAAATTTAATTTTTGGATACTATGTGAAATTATTTAATGACTCACCTATTAATGATGTTTTAGCATATATTAATTCATTTTTATGGGAGAAATATGGAAAAAAAAGATTATATGCTGATTGTAAACCACAAGTATTATCATATGACACCTTTGTTGAGGAAGGTTTTAAAGCAATTTTTAAACGCCATAATTATTGGGGAAATTTTCAAATTGATAATATAGAATGCGGAGGTGTTTTTCTTAGATCTTGGATGGGCTCCAAAAAAAAGCCACTTAAATATATAAAACCAGAAAAATTTGAAAAATATAAAAAAACAAGTTCAATAGAATTATCTGGTCAAAGTAAACTTATCAATAGAATAATTTCAAGGTTTTCAAATAGTCCCTTTTGGATTAAAAGATTTGATAATTTCACGCGTCATCATGCAATTATTACAAGAAACGCAGAGATACGAAATAATGCTTGGTTTTTAAATGTTCGGACTGGTTATGGTTTTAGATATTTTGCGAAATTATGGAATGATCAATTTCTTAAAGATAAGGGAAATAGAACATTAAATACGGTATTAAATCTTCCTCGAATTAGAGGAGTATTTCCAAGTGTTATTTTACCAGAGAAAGAAAACGCAGTAAATTTTTCTACAATAAATGGGTTAAAAGCCTTTATCTTCACTGATGATTTTCACATAGTTGATATTTGTCTAGCTATTTACTGGGCAATCAAATTTTTTGAAGATTTTGGTGAAGTTAATGGAATTAAAGAAAAATGCAAGGAACTTTTTGATCTAATAGAAGAAGTTCAATTAGATAATGGTGCAATCCCCACATACATAGGTTTCAAAGAGGATAATAAGACACCGATTATTAGAGATACATTAATAAATTCGGCAAGTACAGGGGCACCATTGATGTTTCTAACAGAATATTATAAAATTTCTAGAGATAAAAGAATCATTCCAATTGCTGAAAAATGTGCAAAATATATTCAAACTGAAATTATTCCTCAAGATAAATGGCATGATTATGAACCTTTCTTTAGTTGCACACATTTACCTTTTGATATATATGATGATTTTACAAAATCTCATGTCATAAATACTTTGTCAATATATTGGAGCGCAGAAGGATTAAAAGAATTATATAAAATCACTAAGAACAAGGATTATTTAATATTAGGAGAAAGAGTTTTATCCGTTCTATCATTATTTCAACAAGTATGGGACATTCCTTACATCAGTTATAATACATTTGGAGGTTTTGGAGTGCAAAATGCAGATGCTGAATTGAGTGATGCGAGACAAGGTCTCTTTGTCCGGACGTATATGGAGTATTATTTAGAAACAGGAAAAAAAGAATATATGGAAAGAGGAATCGCGACATTAAGAGCTTGTTTTGCTTTAATGCTTTTAAGAGAACTTAAAGAACAATGTCCAGGTAACTTAAAAGGAATCGAAACGCTTGATGGTATTGATAGAGGATGTATCTGTGAAAATTATGGCCATTCAGGAAATGATCTACGAATTCCTGGATATATAATGTTTGATTGGGGAGTAGGTACATCTGCTTCAGCTTCTGCATATATAAAAAAACACTTTGGTGATTTATTCATTGATTTTAAAGAAAATATTGCATGGGGGATTGATGGATTAATCGTGAGAACATTTGAATACAAGGATGATAAAATTTTCATAAAATTTGATAAAATTGAAGATAAAAAAGATATTCTTGTAAAAGCGAGGGATCCTCCAAAAGAAAAACTAGAAATTTTTATAAATGACAAATCACTTGGGTTAAGAAGTAAAAAAGATTTAGAAGAAGGGTTCATATTTTAATAAAATTTAAATAATTCATCAATTAATTGTAATATATTTCTTATAATCTTTAATGGATTTTTATGTTTGATGTAGTAATTTCGGGAGCTGGTCCATCTGGTTCTAAATGTGCAGAAATTTTAGCTAAAAATGGTTTTAAGGTTGCATTAATTGAAAAAGATACTAATTGGCGAAAACCTTGTGGAGGTGGTGTAAGTGCGAGGATTTTTAAATATTTTCCTCAGTTGAGAAAATACAATATACCAAAAAAGAAAGGTATTGTTATGTTTTCCTCAAAATATTATAAATTGGAAAATAGATGGGAAGATCTTAAAGATTACTCAATTGTAATGGATCGATTGGAATTGGATAATTTAATCAGAGATGTTGCAGTTGATGCGGGAGTAGAACTTTTTGATAAGAATATTTCATTTGATTATGTAATTAAAAATCAAAAAAAAATTGGAATTAGGACAAAGACACCTTCAGGTGTTAATGAATATTTAGGGAAAATAATTATTGTGGCCGATGGAATGAGTTCTAAATTGGCAATAAAATCCGGATTGAGAGAACGATGGAAAACTGAACAACTTGGTATAGCAAAATGTGCTATTTTGGAAGGGGAGAATTCTTTAGATTCAAGTTCTATTTATATTTTCTTTCGACCTTATAAAGGATACGGATGGATATTTCCTATAGATGAACACCGTTTTAATATTGGATGTGGAACATTTGAAGAAGATAATTTAAGCTATAATTTAAATGAAATTTACAAGGAGTTTATAAATAATCCAAATATTAAAAATCTTTTACCAAAATCGAATTATAAACAAATATGGATGGGATCTTATCCCTTACCAAGTCTAGGAGTATTAGAAAAAAGTTTATTTGGAGAAAATATAATGCTTATTGGAGATGCTGCAGGATTTGTATCCCCCATAAGTGGGGAAGGAATACATGCAAGTATAGTATCAGGAGATATAGCTGCTGAAACTGCAATTTATGCTTTAGAAAAAGAAGATGTGTCAGAAAAGACGTTAAAAAAATATAAATTCCATCCAAAAATTAAAAAAATAATTCGAAATTTCAAATTAAAACATTCAATGGCAAATTTCTTTTTTGAAAATAGGGGTCAAAATCTTAATACCGTATTTAAAATAGCTGAGAAAGAGATATCATTTAAACAAGAAGTTATAAATATATTTTTATACAACACTACTCCTCCAAAGGAATTCTTTCAAAGAATAAAAAACACGATTTCTTAAAAATTAATTATAAGTTATTGATAAAAAGAATTTGAATGGACTTGACGGGATTCGAACCAAAGCTATGTCGTCACGGCATAGTATTTTTCTTCAAATGAGAAAAATTCATATATAAAAGCTAATTCAAAAGTAATAGAAATAATCAACCGAAATAAGGAAAACTCATTTCTTAATATCAGTTAAAATTTCATAGAATAAAAAAAATCTCAAAATAGTCTATAAGTTAATTTTATTCATCATATCATCTGGTATAATGATATACAATGGCCACTTTTTTAAAATCCCTTTTGGGACTTTCCCACTTCCTACGTTTTTTAAAACTAAATCACGTGATAAAACAAAATCTATGGGTTTTTCATTTATAACTTCAAGCTCTAATGAGTTATTATTCAATAGGTTATTGATATTTGAATTTAATGGGCATTTCATAATCAACATTCGAAGCACCCCTAAATCCATTGATTTATCTTCATTAGATACAAACAATGAAAACTTCCATGGTTTAGAATTAGAATAACTTTTATATAATACCAAATAGTTTAAAGAATATTCCATATTTTTTTTTATACAATCTAATAGTTTTTTAGGGTTTAAAATAAAGAAATTTGGTAATTTAAAATAATATCCAGCTAATATTTTAAATTTGCTTGGTATAGTTAATTTTGGAGATAATTTTAGAGGGTATTTTATTATAAATCCCGAACGGATAATATCTCCACTGATTTGAGGAACCCCTTCTTGTTTTTTTATAGTGATCATATCTCCTAAATCAATATTAACTAATGGGTTTTTATCATCATAGCGAGAAACAAGTAACTTACCAAATTTATTTTTAGATTGGGTAAGTAAAGAACGGGAATTATTATATTCTAAAACGGGAATAGTTAATGGAAATACATACATCTTATTTTCTCTTGATATTGTGAAGTCTCCATTTGGGAGACTCGATGCAAATGGTCCAATTTCTGATGCAACATAAAGGTTCGTGAACTTTTCCTTTCCTCTCTCCCATTGCATAAAACTCCTAATTAAATTCCACTGATTTTCAGAAAGATTCGATGTACTAAAAATAATTATTGCTTTTGATAAATGGACAGATAATAAATTCCGAATCTTCAATGCCGCTTTCTCTATATTATATTTATTTATAATTTTTCTAATCTTATTTAAAACCTTGTTTTGGATTTCCTTATCGTCCCTTTGAAATTCAGTCTTTTTAAATATGCTAATAGAAGATTTTAACCGTTCAATATTATTCCATTTGAGGATGGTCAAAGCTGGGGCGGAGATCACAGAGATTTTAGGAATAGATAAGATTTTCGCAATTGTATCTATTTGAATAGAATGTTTATACTCATCTATTAAATATGAGTTAGGTTGGATAATAGAAAGCATGAGACGTTGTGAAAACTCAGAAGAATATAGCGAGACATACTTCAATCCATTTTTTTCATTTAATCCATCAAAACTCATTCGAGAAGGAATGAAAATAACCACAGATCCTTCTTTTGTTAGCCTGCTTGATTCAAATATTGCTTGCATCCCAGGTCCCCAAATTTTATATATTAATTGAGGGGACATATAAAACCACTTGAGATCTGAAACCCTACTGCTTGTCGTACCAGATGTATGGCATAATATGGGTAATTTTAACCCTACTTTTGATTCAAAAAACGAATGTAAATCCAATGAAAACTCTCTCGATTTTATTTTCTCGACCTTAATACGTCGTAAAAGATATAAAACTTTATCAAGACCAGAAAGCCTAAGGGAGAGTTCCTCATATTCTTCTCTTGAATTAATATCTAACCAAGCTTTCCAATCCATCTTTTTATAATCTGATAGCTTTCTTTTAAATACACTCTGGAGTTTTGGATCAAAATCATATTTTAACATAATAAAATAGTAGTAAGAGTAGTTTTAAAATAAAGTGATTAATATTTTTTTGTATAGGGGATGTTCTGTGCAAGCCATTTAAAGCTTTCTTTCAAACCTATCCCAGTTTTAGCAGAGACCATATCATATCTAGCTTTTATTCCATATTTTCTAGGATCATATAGTTTTGAGTTTTCCTTTAGATTAAATCAAGGATTTTAATCAATATAAAAAAAAGAGAGCCAAAAATAACTAAATACAAATAATTAAAGTCATAATATTGATTTTCTTTAAGCGATAATGAAATAATTATATTAAAGAAAAATAAAAAAAGATATTTTTTTTGGATCTACTAAAATGGGGGATTCGATCCCTTTTTTTCAAAAAAAACAAACAGTATTAAATTTAAAATAGTCCAACCCTATTTTCATATTCTAATAATACTTGAAAAATTTTCAATGGACCTGACGGGAATCGTTTAAAAGTGATATCACTGTGATATCACCAAAATGTATTTTTTCCAGATTTTTAATTTAAACTGGAATATTTACTTTCCTCATTCAATTTCGTCAATTGAGTAAGAAAATATTAGATTATCTTAGTGATTAATTGAGAAAAAGCAAGATATATTTAGTAAGAACTCACATTTCTTCTATGATTTAATACTATTTGTAGTTAAGTAAATTTTTGCTATCTTTATATCATTATTTTTACACGACTTCTCGGGATAAAGCCAAGAACACTTCTTCAACATTTCGACCTGTTTTTGCAGAGCATTAATAATATCCAAGCATTTATACTTTATTGCAAACAATAATGCATCTTCTCTTTTAACTCCTCTCCCGCTTTCGATGTCTATCTTATTTCCAATTAGTAAAAGGGGTAAATTTATTAGCAAATTAGGGTGTTGTTCCAAAATTATTTTTAAATTATTTTCACCTTCCCTTAATGATCTCTCACTCAAGATGTCATATACAAAAATTCCTCCATTTCTTTAGGATTTAAACGATCCCAAGATTAAACTAATTGTTTTATTAATCAACAAATTTAATTAAACTAATTTTATTCTTTTTAAAAAAATAAAATATATAGAAAAAGTAATAGGTTAGCAATTATTATTTATATAAGTAATAAAAAATAATTTTCAATATTTTCTCCATTTAAAATGTCTGATAAAGATTTAGAAACTCTTATATTCAAAATCGCACTTGATAATGCATTAAATTATAGGGGAAAAACAAGAGAAAAAAATATACTTTCAAAATTATTGGGATTGATACAAGAAAAAAATAAATCAATTTAATCTTTGTTTAAAATGATAATACTCTCGGTACCTTGTTTTCACGGGAAGACCCTTCACTTCTCAAAATTTATAATTTATAATTATTAAATTAAAAATAATAGATCTCTTAATATTTTATATGAATCAATCTTCAAAAACTGAACCTAAACAGAGTTTACTTAAAAATAAATCTTTTATCGCTGAAACAATCTATCTCATTATTATTATCATAATCATGGCATTAATTTTTCTTGATTTTATTGATACGGGATTTTTCCTCGGTCCATTACGCTTTTCCCATTGGATGGGAATAATAGGAACCTTTTTTATCATGGTTTTTGCACCATTCTTTTATGTCATGAAACGTCGTTATCCCAAACGATATAAAATTTTGTTGAATATCCATGTATTTGGATTTACTACTTCTTTTCTACTTGTGTCCATCCATTTTGCCGGACAACTGAGTCGTCCATTACAATTTTATCCGGATCTAGGAGCTGGATTAGCACTATATATTATTGTAGCCGTCCTTGTTGGCACGGGGTATTTGTTTAGATATCATCTCTTTAAATCGAAAAGTGGAAAAATTCGCCCTCATTTTAGCAGGTGGTTACACGTTAGTCTGATAAGTGGATTATACATTGTAATGATCATTCACGTTGTATTAAACTTTCCAATTTAATTCAATATCTAAAAAAACATTAAGAAATAGGATCTCCCCATAGAATTTTATTTTATTTTTTCTTTAGACAACGGGTGCAACCACAAAATGCAGCTCGTAAAAAACAAAAGCAAAAATCAAAGAAATGCTAAAATCCAAGGTTCAAATTTAGACCCTTAGCGAGCCACGGAACCCCCTAACGCCATAGAAAGAGGGCGCACTGTTATGAAACACGAAGACATGACCGTAGCGACGATCAACAAAGATGGCGCCGCCTAGTTTTCTAATATCAGAAGGCGTTTTCACCCAGCTCGACGTCTTCGTATCGAAATTTCCAAGTTTCTGCAACTCTCGATATTGTCCTTCCGTTAAAAGCTCAATGCCCATGGCAGCTGCCATATCAATAGCGTTACCTTCTGGATGCACCCCTCGCTTTTCCTTCGCCTCCTGCCCTTCACGGTCGTAACAAACATTTCTGCGGCCTTTAGGACTTTCCGCTGAACAATCATAAAAAATGTATTCGCCCGTCTTTTTATCATGATCAAAAACATCTGGTTCACCGCCAGTTCTTTCCATTTCATTGAGTGACCACAGTTTTTCAGTATTAGCTTCCAGCTTTGCTTGTACTTTAGCCCATTCAAGAACTTTATGGCGGTTCATGTTTTTCTCAAAACGGGCTTTCAATGCTCTGAGTAGTTCTTCACGTTGTTCTGGTGACAACTCTTTTTTGAATGCAGTAAATGATGGCTTGCGCATAATCATAGTATTCATCCTGAGTTTATAAAATTATCTAGGCAGGGAAGGACATTTTTTGTCCTAATTGCGGTGAAAAATTAGAAAACAATCGATTACTAAGATGGAACAATAATTGAACAAATATATCAACCAATTAAAGAATTATTTTAAATATGTTATTAATTATGGTGTTCCAAGAGACCGAAAAATCAGACCAAGTTGTCTAGTTTTCGAAAATACTTTTTATTAATTTGCACGAATAATTCAAGTGGAGCTTACTTTTTTCTACAAACCCATTTTGATTAAGGATAAAAGAGGTAACTAATATCAAACTGATATTAAGGTTGCTTGAATTTTAAATCTGGACAAAAATATTACCGAGCTTTCATATTAAGTGTAGGAATGATTTTTTCCAATTTTTGGAATAAAGTGATATCACTGTGATATCACAAAAAGATGGACCTGACGGGAATCGAACCCGTGACCTCTTGAATGCGAATCAAGCGATCTTCCTCTGATCTACAGGCCCTTATTTTAGACAATTACTATGAGGAAATGAATTTCTACTAATTCTTTTTAAATTACTAAATAATATTTTTAGATCTTCTTAATCGATAGCAACTTTTAATTTATATTTAATATTTAGAATCATCAAAAATAAATAATTTTGATGTATTCTGATTATATACATTTATACATAAAAAAGAAAATTGCAAAACTTAACTAGTAATTGAATTAATTTGGCTAAAATATAATGTTGGAGAAAAATAACTTCCCTAAACGATATAATTTTTCAGAAATCGAAAAAAAATGGATAAAATACTGGAAAAAAGAAAATATATATAAATTTGATTTAAATAAAGCAGGACAAATATTTTCGATTGATACACCCCCCGATTTTACAAGTGGGGATTTGCATATGGGACATATATTGAATCATTCATGGATTGATTTTGTAGCACGATTTCGAAGAATGCAAGGAATTAATGTTTATTTTCCTCAAGGTTATGATTGCCATGGTCTTCCAACAGAATTAGCGGTCGCGGAAGAATTTAAAATAGATAAATATGATAGAGAAAATTTTCTTAAAAAGTGCATTGAATGGACAGAATATTGCATAAAACGAATGACTAGGCAATTTGATGAATTAGGATATTCTACAGATTGGAATTATATTTATAGAACAATGGATAATACGTATAAAAAGCAAGTTCAAGAATCTCTTTTGGATTTTTATGAGAAAGGTTGGCTATATCGTGCTAAACATCCTACACATTATTGCATGAACTGTCAGACTTCTGTCGCTAAAGCAGAAGTAGGATATATGGATGAAGAGGCAAAAATTTGGGAAGTTAAATTACCTTTAGCAAATTATCCTGAAGAATACATCACTATTGCGACGACTAGACCAGAATATATTGAAGCATGTGTAGGCATCTTTGTTCATCCGAATGATGAAAGGCATTATGATTTAATAGGAACTCAGATAAGAATCCCATTTTCAGAGAGAATTGTTCGTGTTGAAGCAGATAAAGAAGTGGATATGAATTTTGGAACTGGAATTGTATATTTATGTACATTTGGAGATGAGATGGATATACGATTGCAGATGAGATATAATCTTCCAATCGTACAAATTTTTACTAAAGATGGTCACATGAATGAAAACTCAAAATTTCAAGGTTTGACAATTCTTAAAGCTCGTGAAAAAATTTTAGAAGAATTAGATAAAAAGGGATTATTAGTAAGTGAGAAAGAATATCAACATCGAATAATAGTCCATACAGAAAGATCTTCCTGTAAGCAACCAATTGAATATCTCCCAATACCTCAATGGTTTATTAAAGTTAAGGATTTCACGAGAGATATTATAGAATCTGGAGAAAAAATGAAATGGTTTCCGGAAAAACATAAACAACGACTAATTGATTGGTGCGAAAGTTTAGATTGGGATTGGGTCGTTTCTAGGCAGAGAGTATTTGGAACACCTATACCATTTTGGTATTGTAATGATTGTGGGGAAATTTTTTCCGCAAAAAGAGAAGATTTGCCCGTTGATCCAGCAAAAGAAGAGTCGCCTGTAAAAGAATGCACTAAATGTAAGAGTAAAGATATTATTGGTGAAAAGGACGTTTTAGACTGTTGGATTGACTCAAGCATCACACCTCTGGTTATATCAAAATGGAAAATTGATAATGCTTTCTTTAATAAGACATATATGAAAGCCCAAGTTCATAGACCACAAGGTTATGAAATTATCAGAACATGGCTATTTTATACATTATTTCGCTGTAAAAAATTAACAGGGAAAGATCCATTTGATGAGGTTATGATTAATGGGATGGTTGCAGGCCCTGATGGAAGAAAAATGTCTAAAAGTTTTGGTAATGTTGTTTCTCCAGATGAAGTTTTGCCCCTATATGGAGCCGATGCACTAAGACAGTGGGCTGCAATGGGTTCATTAGGTGATGATTACCCGTTTGAATATTCGTGGATTGAGAAAAATACCAAACAACCTGTTAGTAAAGATAAAATCGAAGATGATAAAAATAAATTACCTGAAGATAAATTCAAGAGAAAATATGAGAGAAGATACAATCAATTAATAGGGGCTTCTAAATTTCTAACAAAAATCTGGAATGCATATAGATTTTTATATTTAACTAATGAGAAAATTGATTTAAAAGAGATTGACATAGATATAAATGAATTATCACCTATTGATAGCTATTTTTATAATAAATTTAATGAAGTTCTTGAATATATAACTAATTCTTTCGAAGGATATAATTGGCATGAAGGATTTGCAGCATTTCGCTCATTTTTTTGGTATGAAATATGTGATGATTACATTGAGGCAATAAAATATAAATTTTATTTAGAAGATGCAGCTATAAAACAAAATGCATTAAAAGCCGTATTAAATCTGATGTATAAAATACTAAAGATTTTAGCAATAATAAGTCCTTTTATTTCAGAGGATATATATTCAATTCTCTTTAAAAATTATATAAAACAGAAATCAATCCATCTTGAAAAATGGTCAGTTCCTTATCAAAGAATTCCAGAAAAATTCGCTGAACAAGGAAAATTTTGTTTAGAAATTATTAAAAATATTAGAATGGTTAAATCTTCAAATAAAATTCCATTGAATCAAGAATTAAATAAAGTTATATTAATTTTAGACATTAATAGAGTAAAAATGTTGGAAGCGTTACAAATCGATATAAAAAAAACAATTAGAATTAAAGAATTAATAGTAATTGATAAAGAGACACAGGAATCATTAGATACACCCGATATAGAAGAGAATATAGAAGATTTAGGGTTAAATATTTTAATTTTTAAATAACTTTCCATTTATTGGAGCAACTAATACTTCTTGTTAAACTATAGCTCGCCTTCAAGTTGAGAAATTATTTGCTTTTTCATTTCTTCAACGTTTGTTGAGAAGCCGAAAGTTTCAGCGAATTTTTGGTTCGTAGTTAACTCGTGAGTTCTTCCTTTTTTAATGGCGTTAATGAATTCATTATCTAATAACCATTTCACATGTTCGTAAGCGCCAGAACCACGTATTTTAATAAGTTTTGATTTCAGAATTGGTTGTTTTAAGGCAATAATAGTTAATGTTCGCATTATTCTTTGGGGAATAAGGCCACCAGCAGCAAACTTTGCAACTTTTTCAGTATATTCAGGTTTTATTTGCATACTATATTTATCTCCAATTTGAACGATTTCAATTGCAGTAGTTCTATCCAGAAACTCAAATGCGAGTTCATTGATTATATTTTTTATTAAATCTTGCTTAATCTCTAATTTTGAAGAAAGTTCTTCAAGCCCAAGTGGACGACCTGCGACAAATAAAGCGGCTTCAATTTGATTTTTGTGAAAATCTAAATCAAGTCTTTCTTTTCTTTCTTCATCCGATAATTCTTGAATTTCTGGTTCAACTTTATTAATTTCCATTTCTATTAAGGATTCATCTATTGGTTTAACTACTTCCTCTGTAGATTTATCCATTAATTCAACTTCATCTTCTCGTAAAGATTTATCTATTAATTCAATTTCATCTTCTTCTGTTGACTCATCTAATAATTCAATTTTATCTTCTTCTAGAGATTCATCTATTAGTTTAACTTCTTCTTCTGTAGATTCATCTTTTAATTCAACTTCATCTTCTTCTAGAGATTCACCAATAGATTTATTTTCTAAATCTTGCTCTAATTCATTATTTTCATTATTTTCATTATTTTCTTGTTCCATGCACATCAAAATTTTTTTTTATTCTAATAATTCTTTGTATATTATTTAATTGTAATTGAAATATCTTCAAAATCATCTGCTTGAAATATATTTATTTTATTGGAAGTTCCTAAGAACATTAATGAAAGGAACATCCTAACAAGAGCAAACTTACGGGAAATTGTTTCCTCTTGTTCATTTTTTATTAAATTTAAAAGTTTAAAAAAGGAGATATAATCAGTGTCATTAAGATCTTGGGAAGCTTTAATTTTGTTATACCATCCATCGATCAATTCTTCAATCGTTTGGTCTTTTCCTGTAATATGTTTTAATAATTCTTTGGGTAATTTTGCTTTTGATTTTTTTAATTCTACCATTTGTTTTGCATCTTCTCTTCGTTCACGTGCGCGTCTTAATTTTTCTCGGTTTTGCATTGTTTCTAAAATAGCAGATCTCATTGCAGAAAAGAGTTCTTCCCTAGTAGCGACTTTCTTTTTGGGTTGAATCGGTTGAGCAAATGCTTTTGGGATTGAACGTTTAGTTCGTTCCCTTAATTCCTCTAATTCTTGTTCCTGCTGTACTTTTTGTTCATGTTCAATGACATCCTTTATTTTTGTATGATGAATAGTTGCCGCACCTAAAATTGCCATTCCAGAAATTCTAAAATTAATAAAATCTTCTTTAAGCATCTTTTCAAAGAATTTATGAATTATCGGTGTGAAGTCTTGATTTAAAAATGTTGAATCCTTTAATAATTCCGGATCCAAAAGTGAATTATATGGAGGTTTTTGCCAGAATTTTTTATCAGCTTCAATTTTTTTTTTCATTTCTTCTGTTATTTCTTTTAATAATTCACCATCTTCTTCAAATTCTGCGATTAATTCTTCTTTAACTTCAATTTCCTTTTGGATTTCAGGTAATGGTTTTTCAATTGAATTTATTTGATCAATATTTGATTTAGAAATATTTGGTGTTTCATCTTTAGGCTTTTTAGGGCATTTATGTTGAGATAGCCTTTTAAAGGTTTTTCCACAATAAGGGCATTTTGGCATATTTACGTTCTCCTTATTTTTTTTAAGTTTCCTCTAATTCCAATATTTGTTTAGCTTCTTTTTCTAAATCCACACTAAAAACATCTGTAATTCCACCTTGCATTGAAACACCGTATATTCTATCTGCATTTACAATGTTTTCTTCACGGTGACTAATAACTAAAAATTGAGCTTGTTTAGCGAATTCCTTAATAACCATCGAAACACGATGAACATTTGGGCCGTCTAAGGCCGCATCGATCTCATCTAAAATATAAAATGGAGCAGGATAAAATTCTTGAACGGCAAAGATGAAAGATAATGCAACTAGAGTCTTTTCTCCGCCACTTAAAATTTCAAGTGAACTAATTTTTTTACCTCTTGGGCGAGCTTCTATGTCAATTCCTCCTTCAAAAGGTTTATCTGGTCGCTCTAATATCATTTTAGCAGAGCCGCCTGGTGATAATTTTTGAAACACACTTGAAAATTGTCTATTAATCTCATGGTAAGCTTTCATGAAATTTCTAGTTTTTTCCAATTCAATTTTATCAATAGAGTCAAGAATCGCTTTTCTTTCTCGTTGGATGGTTTGTCTTCTCATATCTATTTCATCAAATCGCTCTTTAACATCATCATATTGATCAATCGCTTTAAGATTTACTGGTTCAAGTTTCTTCTTAGCATTTTGCGTTTCTATGATATCATTTTGAAGTCCTTGTTCTGTAAGTTCTTCAGTTACTGGTGGAAGAGCTCCGTAATCTTTACCTCTTTCATAAAGTGTTTCAATCTGATCAGTCGTTATTATTTTTTTAGATTCAAGATTATTTAATTTGGAATGTTCCATCGATAGATCCGCTTTTAATGAGGAAATAACATTTTGCATTTCTTTTTGTTTTTTCCAGGATTCATCTTTTTTAATCACTATCTCGTCGATTTCTTTTTGTTTTTCTATTTTATCATTATTTACTTCAGTAAGAGTTTCATTAATTTTTTCTATATCTTTTTCAATCTGTTCAATGAGCTGATTAGAATTCTCAATTTCTTCTACCAAAATTTTAATTTGTTGTTCTCGTTCTTTATTTTTAGATAATTCGTTTAGATCTTTTTGTTGTTTCTGTAATTTTTTGTTCATGTCTTTCAAGTATTTTTGAATTTCCTTCTGTTTATTGAATTCCTCATCTTTATGGTTTTTTAATTCATTAATTGTAATTTGTTCTTCATCGATTTTCTTTTGAATTTCTTCTTGAGAAAGAGTTTGTTCCTCAATTTTTTTATTATTAGCATCGATTTTATTATTCGAGTCAACATTTTCAGTTTTTAATTCTTCAATAGAATCTATGAGTCGCTGAATATTTTGTAGAGCTCTCAAATTATCAGTTATTAATTCTAGATTTTGATTTTCTACATCAATTTGTTTTTGTAATTCCGCTGTTTTTCCCCAGAATTTTTCTTTCTCTAATTTTAAATCGTTAATTTTGTTCTGATGTGTTTCTAATTCTTTTTTCCTTGTTTCAATGCTTTTATTTGTTGCAATAATTTCATTATTTTTTTCTTCAATCTCTATTTCAATAGACTTAATATTTTCCTCAATTTCTGTTATGTTTTCCAATAAATTTTGTATGCCTTTGAGATCTTGTAAATTCTCTTGAATATTATCAAGTTCCTTCTGATTATTTTCAACCTTATCTTGAATCTCTTTCTTTATTGTCCAAAACTGTTTTTTCAGCTCTTTAATATTTTCTTGTTCTTTAATTAATTGTTCTTTCTCTTTGTTTTTCTCATCGATAAATTTATTTTTTTCAGTGGTCTCGTTTTCAAATTCTATAATTTTATTTTTTATTTCTTCCGATTGAGAAGAGAAATCATCTAATTTTCTTTTATCCTCTGATAATTTTTGATCGAATGATTCCTTTTTTGAATTAAAAACAGTTAGTTTTTGTTCATGATCATTCAATTCATTTAATTGGGAATTAATACTTTCAGAAATTTCTTCTAATTCTTTATAAAGATCTTGACTTTTTGATAATGTTAATTTTCTTAAAGCAAGATAAACATTTTCTAATATTTCCATTAAATCTTGGACGAAATCGTCAATATTGGAGGTTGATTCTTGGACAGCAACGTCTGTAGATTCTTTTACGGATGTAAGTAATTGAGAAATTGAAGAGTCTGCATTTTCAATATATAAATTCAGAGTTTGAGTGAAAGAATTCAATGACCCACGAATATTCTCATCAGATAATTCCTCCTTATTAATTTCTTCAATAATTTTCATCATTTCAACAATATCATAGATATAAGTTTTGAAATCTTCAGCAGATGTTGAAATTGCTTCAAAATTTGATTCTTGAATTGCGCCTTTTATTGATTCAACAGAAATATGTATATTTTGGGTTAACATATTTAAAATTTGTAAAATTCCTGTTAAATTTTCTTTATTTTGATCATAATCTTCCTCAGAAACCCTAATTCGGTCTAAAAGAGTTTCTTTTTCCTTACTCAATTCATTTATTCTTTTGTTAATATTTTCTTTCTTTTTAGAGAGATTATTAAGATTAGAATTTGTTTCATTCAAATCCTCGGTAAGTGACTTTGTTTCTAAGTTAAGGTTTTTGATTTCTCGCTCAAAATTTTTTTGATTCTTTTGGAGAATTCTTATTTCAGTTTTAATGTTAGAGATTCTGGTATTATATTCAGTAATTTCAGATTCTGATGTATTTTTTTTCATTTGAATTAATTCATAATTCTGTTCATTCTTTTTTAAAGTATTTTCTTCTTGTAGAAGTTGTTTCTTTAAATCTGCTATATTCTTAATATAACTATCTTTCTTTTTCATTAATTCTATTATTCTTACTTGAACTTCTTTTCCCTCACTTAATCTCTTGAATTCTTCTTCGATTTCAATTTTCTTTTTATTGAGTGTATTGATTTGGTTTTTATTCATTTTTATCTCTGTATTTAAAGATGAAAAAGATGAATGTAAATCAGAGATGATTTTATTAATATCACTTCTCTGGTTCTCGATTTCAGTAATTTGCGATTCCAAATCTTTCTGAACTTTATTTTCATTATTAATATTTTTCTTAATTTCTGCTATTTTTTCTCGAATTTGCTGCTGTTTTTGTTTAGTTTTATCAACGGCTTTTTCAATGTCTTCTTCTTCCCCCTTTAATTTTTCTAGTTCGGTTTCAAGTTCAACTTTTTTATTCTTATTTCGTTTAATATTATTTTTCAATACCCCAATTTCAGCTTTGAGTGAAGAAATATTTTGTTTTATTGTAGAGATTTCACCTTTAAAACCTGCAACAATTTTTGTATGTTCATTAATATCTCCTTCAATTTCTTTATGCTTTGATTGACTAATTTCAAATGAGTTTCTAGAATTTTCTATTTCTTTTTCAATATTTGATATATCTTTCTGGACATCTTCAATCATATTATCAAATGTTTGACCCTCTTCCAAAACCTTTAGCTCTTTTTCAAGGTTCTCCTTTTTTATTTTTGATTTTTCAAGGGATTGTTTTTCTATTTCCATCGTTGTTTTATTAGAACTAAGTTCTGTTTTAATCTTAGTGATTTTTTCAGAGATATCTTCTCGTTCCTTTTCTTTCTCACTTATCGTTTGTTGAAGATTTTCCATAATAAGAGCTTCTTGTTTATAAATATCCTCTTGTCTATCAATTTTTCCTTTAAATTCTTCAATGATTTCTTGGGTCTTTTCCATATATTTTTCTAATTGTTCCTCTTCCGCTTGTAATTGGGATATTTTTAGAGCAATCAATTGCGAATTATAATAGTTAATTTTTTCATCTAATTCCTTCCATTTTAACGCATCATTTTTTTCTTTCTCAACTTTTTTCAGTTGAGAAGATACTTCTGAGAAAATTGCTTCAAATTTTCCTAAATCACGTTCTGCTTTATCTAATTTTTTAAGAGTAGCATCTCTCATTTCATCATATTTTTCTAAACCTATAAGCGTTTCAATGAATGCGCGTCTATCAACAGAATTCATATGAGTTAATTCCACTATTTTTCCTTGTAAAACAAATTGATTTGAGCCATCGGGGTCAATATTTGCTTGTGCTAAAGCATTTAATAATGCTGAGCGGGTTGCATTCTTTCCATTAATTAAATATTTACTTCCTGTTGTTTTTCTTACTTCTCTTGCTATTTCAAATGTATCTCCACCACCAGGAAATATTCCCTCTGAATTATCAAATGTAATTGCTACCCTTGAAGTTGAGGCAGGCTTTTCTTTTTGGGTTCCAGCAAAAATTAAATCCTTTAATGATTCAGCTCTCATAGTTTTTTTCGATAAACGCCCAAGACAAAAACATAATGCATCAATAACATTCGATTTTCCTGCCCCATTAGGTCCTACAATACAAGTAAAACCAGGAGAGAGCTTAATCGAAACCGTTCTATCTCCAAAGGATTTAAAACCAGTCATACTGATTTTCTTTATAATAGTCATAAGATGAAAAACCTTTTGATCTAATATCTTACTTTAATTTAAATAATCACATTTATTTATAATTATTTTTAATTTCTTATAATTTATTTATTGGAATTTATAACGTAGAATTTTAATTGTTATAAAATTTTTTCACATTCAATATTAATTTCACGCATTACTTTTGCAAAAGTAGTCCATAACTGTTGAGAAAATTGACTTACTAATATGGTATCTGTTCGTTTTGAATCTAAACATTTTAATTCTTCTTTATGAGATTTAATTTTTGTTTTCCAAATTTCCGAAAAGATTTCCTGTAGATTTATCTTTACTTTTTTTGCAATTTGTTCATATGTTTCATCGATATCTGCCTCCTTTTGCAATTTTTGAAGTTGTTCATATCTTCTTTTTTCTTTTGCATGCGTTAAATCTTTGCAATCAATAATAATTTGAAATGGATTTTTTTTTCCATATTGGCAGCCTCTAATATCACATTCATTACATATATCTTCGAATGAGATTGTAAATTGAGAAAGACCAGTTATAGAATATTTTAGAGTTGCCATTATCTTTTTTTTTTTTTCTCTTTAATAAATTAAGTGTTTATATAATATTTTAACTTTAATTAATGATTAAATCAATAAGGTTAAGAAATAATTTGATTAGTTGTGATAGTGCGCCCGGGGGGATTTGGACCCCCGACTTCACGGTTATATCGGCAGTAATTTTTACTTCAGCCGTGCGCTCTAACCAAGCTAAGCCACGGGCGCAAAATCTCAAGAACTATATTTATAATTTTAATAATCTTGGATTTAAATAAAAAATTTACTTTTTTAATATATCATAAGAAAACTTTTGTCCAGTCTCTAATTCAAATTCATATATAAAAACGGTTTAAAACTTATAAGAAAGTTAGATATTATTCGGTGAATTTCTTACTAGCCGGAGATTCTTGAGTAGAAATTCTTAATAATGTTATTGATAACTTATTGCAAAGAGAAGAGCCTTTAACTATTGCTCTAAAGACGATTCAGTTACATGAAATTAAGAAAAATATAAACTTTTTCCTCGAAGTATGCAATCTTGTGATGGATGATGAGAATAAAGAGATACTGAATTTATAGTATTTCATTTTTTTATTTAAATTTGGTCGGTTATTATAAGTTATTATAAAAACATTAGTTTAGAAGGTCTTTATTCGAACATGCCGATAAGCCTAAGCATATTATTGACGGCAACTAAAGGAATCTTCCTTTTTCTCTGCTCATTTTTCAAAAGAGGTGATATTAATAAAGTTTGTATTATTTCTGGAACACCCGGGACGGGGAAAACTTTTTTGACAAAAATAATTAGTCAAAAAATTAACACATTTTGTGTTTTTTTAAATGAATTAATTATTAATGAAAAACACACATTGAATTATGATAATGCAAGAGAAACATGGGTAGTAAATGAAAAAACATTGATTCCGCGATTAAAAGAAATCATAAAACGAGAGAAAAGAAGTAAAAATTATGAATTAATTATCATTGAAGGTCATTTATCCGATTTAGTTCCTAATAAATTAATTGATTATGGAATTGTTCTTAGATGCCATCCAGACGTATTAAAGAGGAGATTGGAAAAAAGAAATTATAAAGAGGGAAAAATAAAGGAAAATGTACAAGCTGAAATTTTAGGAGATTGTGTTTCCTTCCTCTTAGAGAAAAAGAGAATAAAATCAATTTTGGAAATTGATACAACAAATGAAAATTTTGAAGAAATTGCTAAAAATGTGGTTTCAATAATTAGAAATGATAAAAGTTTTAAAAAATATGCATTAGGAAAGATAGACTGGCTAGAAGAGTTATTTTCAAATAATCGCCTAGGTGAATTTTTTGAATAAAAATAATATTTGTAGAGTCTATATTTATATGAAAAGAAGAAAAATTCTAGAACAATGAATTTTGAAATTATCGAGACGGACGGACTCGGAAGAATCGGAAAAATTGAAGTGAACGGTAAAAAATTAATAACTCCCAATTTATTTGCTGTAGTTAAACCTTCAGGGAATTTAATTACCCCGTATGAGCTTAAAAGATTAGGGGTTGATTGTATATTTACAAATGCATATATATTATATCAAAATGAAATTTTAAAAGAGAGAGCATTAAGGAATGGCATTCATAAATTATTAGAGTATGATGGCATTATTGCAACAGATTCCGGAGCTTTTCAGCAATATATGTATAATGACAAAATAGATATTAATCCAGAGGAAATTGAGCTTTTCCAAGAGGATATTGGTTCAGATTTTCCTGTGATTTTAGATATCCCAGTGCAACCCAATGATTCTTACGAAGTTGCAAAAAGTAAAGTATTAAAAACCATTGAAAGGGCAAAAGAAAACATAAAAAGAAGGAAGCAAACTAAATCTGAATGGATGGGACCAATTCATGGAGCAAAATATAAAGATTTGCTCCAAATGAGTGCTAAAGAAATGAGTAAATTAGATTTTAGTATAAATGCTATAGGAGGGTTGGTTAAATTATTTGTAAATTATCGTTTTGATTTAGCAGTTGATATTTTATTAACTGTTAAGAAAAATGTTATTCCAAATAGACCATTACATATGTTTGGTTTAGGACTCCCTCAATTTTTTTCTTTAGCTGTTGCTTGTGGGTGTGATTTTATGGATTCAGCAGCTTTTATGTTATATGCTAAAGACGAGCGATATTTTACCTTATCCACCGGGACTAAGAAATTAGATCAATTAAAAGAATTTCCTTGTACATGTCCAGTTTGTTTTAATTTTAGTCCCAAAGAACTGATGACGTTCAATAAAAAATTAAGAACAGAATTATTAGCAAAACACAATTTACATGTTTCTTATTCAGAATTAAAGACAATTAGACAAGCTATTAGGGAGGGGAAATTGTGGGAATTAGTAGAAATAAGAACTCGTTCCCATCCAAATTTAATTAGAGGTTTAAATGTATTAAAAAAATATTCTGGTTTTATTGAAAAATATGAAAAAAGATATAAAAAAGGAGGTTTATTTTACATTTCTTCAGAAACACTTAATCGTCCAATAATTACGCGGCAATTAAAGTATTTAAAAAACACCTATATTGTTCCTGAATCAGTTAAATATGTTCTAATATTACCAGAATTAGATGTTAATAGAGAGAGTTCTCCAATCATAAAAAAATGGCTAAATTTTATAGAGAATTTTAAGGAGATAAATAGAAAATTGATCCATGTGATTTTTATGACAACCCTCTTTGGAATAGTACCTTTAGAATTAAGTGATTCTTATCCATTTGGTCAGAATGAAACAATTACATTTCCAGATCAATTTAATGAGCTATATAAAAAATCTATAAGGAATTCGGTAGATTTTTTCGAAAATTATGCCAAATTATATCAAAAATGCGGAATTTTAGTTCCAAAAACCTATTATAATCAATTTAATGAAAAAAAAGAATTTATTTCCCATCCAATAAAAGACTTAAAGGCTTATTTAGAGAAAAACTTTCAAAACACTCTGATTGAAAGCGATTCATTAGAAGAAATTTTAAATTTTTTTATTGAAAATTAATTTTTAATAAAATTTGTGAATAAAGATGGATTCTTTGGAAGTTCTTAAAGCGTTCGGTCATGCAAACATTCTAGGAACACATAAAACTACTATTGAGATTACAAAAGAGAAAGATTTAACTTTAAAAGGAGATTGTATAATAGGAATTAAAGCAGATAAAGCATGTTCTGATTTAAATATAAAACTAAAACAAGAAATTAGGAGAGAAAATAAATTTAAAGTGGTTATAAAATTAAATAATATAAGTGAAACTTTTTATGGATGGGGTCATAAAGGTTTAAAATTAAGGAGTTCTAGAGATATCGTTTTTAGAAAGAGTAATTTTATTTGTAACCGAACAATTTTAATTAATTGCACCAAATCAAGTCAAGATTTAAATCGCACATTGATTGAAAAATTAAAGAATGAAAATCAACTAATTGAATTGACTATTGGATTATCAGATGAATGAAGAAAATATTCATTATTTAAAGATTGATAGAGAAAAATCAAACTCTATTAAAAAATTATTCTCAAAAAAAAAAATTATCGAAAAGAAATATCGCATTTTAAGAAGCCAAGATTATGTTTTATTTCCTTTAAAAGAGGAGATTTTCACTCAAGAAAAAATTATAAAAATAATTGAACAAAAACCATTTATGGAGATAATTGTTAGCAAACCAATAATTAATGAGAATTACGATTATAAAGATATAATCGGAGAATTAAAAAATAAATTAGATAATAACTATTTATATTTAATTCCAAGATCTTTTGATATAATTGGGTCAAAAAAATCAAAAAGATTTGCAATTATTGAATTTCCAGAAAATACGGATATCGAAAGAGAAAGATTTAACCAAATTAAAAAGACTATTGCCGTTGCGTTTCTGAATGTAAATAAAAGTATTAATTCAGTATTTGAGAAAAAAGGTGAAAGAGAAGGAATATATAGAACTAGAAGATTAAACCTTTTAGCAGGTGAGGAGAGATCAGAAACAATACACAAGGAAAACAACTGTTTTTTTAAATTGGACATTAAAAAAGTTTTCTTTTCTCCCAGGCTAGTTCATGAAAGGCAGAGAATAACGCATTCAGGTTTAAATGAGAAAAATTTCGTTTTAGATTTATTTGCTGGGGTAGGAACGTTTTCAATTCAGATAGCAAAAAAGTGTAATTCGAAAATTTTTGCGATAGATATTAATCCTGATGCAATTAAATACCTGAAGGAAAACACTAAAATTAATAAAGTTGAAGGAAATATAACTTGTTTTCTGATGGATGCTAAAGATCTGCTGAATAAAAATAATGATTTAGGAAAAAAGCTCAAAGATAAAGTGGATAGAATAATTATGAATTTACCAAAAAATTCAATAGACTATTTAGAAGTAGCATGTAATATGATAAAAAAGAAAGAAGGGATTATTCATTTTTATAGTATTTCTGGAGAACCTTATCCTTTAGAAAATGTTAACAAGAAATTTAAATCAAAATTAGAAGAATTGAATTTTAATATTGAGAAAGTCTTAACAACAAAAATCGTTAAAACATATAGTCCTTATAAATATCTAACTGTGATGGATGTAAAGATTAGATAAGTAAATATGGTAATTATGATACCTTTCTACCTCTAATGAAAGGTTCCATAATTGTTGGTTTAAATATATTAATTAAATCGATTGAATCAGTAAAAATTCCAATCGTTTTTTCATCCCTTGTTATTCCGATAGTAATAGTAGCGGAATCTATATTTAAAGCAAAAATACCTTCATTAGAATAATTAATAATCTGATATCTTTTTCTTATTTCTTGAATAAATTTATTATCGGCTTGTTCATCAATTTTTCCTGCAACCCAAACATTTACATTTTCAGGCAATTCATTTAGAATTTCTAATAAACCATATCTTTCGAGATCCCTAATATTTGGTAAAACTAATCGAATATTTCGCTTAGTATTTTTTATATGGTTTTTGAAATAATTTTCCATAGCAGAAATATCTGAAATTATTCCTGTTCCTTGAATGTCAATATCTTGTTTGAATTCTACTTTTTGAGTTTCCTCGTGATCCAACCGAATTATTTGTTGAAGTTCCGCCACTTTTTGCTTATAATTTACCAATTCTTCAAAAATTAACGTTCTGGTTTCTTCCAACTCTTTCTGATTATTTAGATTTTTTTCAAAATCCATTTGTTTTATTAAAATTTGACTTAAAGCCCTGTTAAATTTGGCTTTTAAATCAGCTATTTTTACCTCTCTCTCTTGCATTTTAAGTTTTAAATTAGCATTTTCTTGAAGAATTTCATTCTTTTTTTCTAAGATTTGTGCTTTTTCATTTAAAATTGTTTCTCGATCTTTTAATAAATATTCATTCTTTTGTCGATATTCTGATAATTGTTGTTCGAGTTTCATTTGCTCTCTTGATAAATTTTTAACCCGTTCTTCCATTACTTCTGTGTTTTTTACTTTAATCTCCATTAATTTCATTTCTGAATTTATTGCTTTCAAATCGCCTTCAAATTTAACTTTTGAAATTTTAGTTTCATTTAATTCCGACTTCAATTGTGATATTTTTTCATTTAACTGGATAATAAGATCTTCTTTTTCTTTTAATTCTTTCTGGAGGTTTTCTATCTCAAGTTCATTTTCTAAACTCATTTATTTCCTCACAAATAGAAGATGAATATTTTATTTATTATAAGCTTAGAGAGGTGATTATTAATACTCTTTTGAATAATAAAAAATATTTTATATTATTAATTATCTTCGAGAAATTTATCTTTTAATTTTATGAATTAAATTGAAATTGATAAAAAACAATTTAGTATTATATATAAGCAGGTTTAATAGGATTGAATGTTCTTAAATTAACTTAATGATTTTACCTTTTATTTTTTTTTTTTATATTTTCAAACACCATAATTATTTTTGAAATGAAATCATATCAATTTTTTAATTTTAAAGAAAAATTTAACTTAAATGACCTTTTCTTTTTAAATAGATTTAGGTTTAAAATAATAAAAAAAATGGACCTATAGCCTAGCCTGGATTTAATACATTATTTATACTGTCAAATGGGTAAATAGGGCATCGGACTTCTAATCCGAGGGTCGGCGGTTCAAAAAAAAGTGCATTTCGTACTTTTTGAAATTCCGCCTAGGTCCGCTAATTTAAAATATTTAATTTATGGAAGCATCTTAATTAATGTACTTTTAGAATTAGAGTAAGTTTCTTTTGATATTGTCGGTAATATACTCAAATAAAATCGGGTAAAATTAATAATTCATTAATATCTTAATTTTATTAAGAACAGTTAGTTATTTCTTTTTATAAATCTAATATTAAATTGAATTAACAATTTTAAAGTTTTTTTTTTGATAAAAAGAAAGAATTTTCATCATAAAAATCTGGTATATTCCTTTAATTGGAATATGGAAAATCATAAAAAATTAAAACATATTTCAAATAATCCAGATATTATTAAACTTTGGAATTTTTTTGAAAGAATTGGAAAAGGAGATATACCAAATCAACTATTTAATGATTATAATCTTCCAAGAATATCACAATTCAAATTATCGGGAATTAATCCTAAATTACTTGGATCATTTAAAACAAAATTAATAAGACAAGGAAAAATAAAACGATTAGATGAAACATCTAAATATTCTAAAATGGTTCAAAGCGTATTTAGAAATTTTAAACAGAATGGTTTTAAAAAAAAACCCAATCATGAAGCCGTATTAAAAAATATTCTTATAAAAGATGAGGAATCTCTTGCTATAGAAATTCCAGTTTGGAAAAGAGGTCAAAATGGCTCCTTAACAGGACATATTGATTTGATTCAAGCAAATGAAAATTTAATTAAAGTTATTGACTATAAACCTGAGGGAAGGTTCCTGTGGAGCCTACCACAAGTAGCAACATATGGGAATTTAATAAAAAATCTTTTAAAAGTGAAGAAATTACGTTGTATTTCATTTAGTTTGAGGGAAGTTTGGGAATACAATCCAGAAATATTATTAACAGACATCAAGGATTTTTTAAGTAATCATGGTTATGAAGATAGAATGTGGGAGAAATATTTTTAAAAAAAAAATTAAAGTAATTACATTATATTATTTGATTTTCCTTTATTGATTGGCTTTTTCTGTTCTTCTGATATTAAAAAGCCTTTTAGTAAAAAATAAAGTAGGGTAATACAAATTAATTCAATAATTATTGAAAAAAACAAAATAATTAATCCATCAAATTCAAGAAATCTCAAAATTGTGGCAACAGCAACCCCACTAACCGCCAAAATAAAAACTAATGAAGCCATAATAATTTCTGAAGTAGATGCAATGAGTTGTTTGAACTGATCTTTTAGCCAGATAGTGAAAGTCCCCAATTTTTTTCACATATTATCATTATAAGATATTTAATTAAGAAAAAATAATTTAAGATTTATTTTAATCCCTTAGGTTTTTTTAAAATTTCTTTAAAATTTCATTCAGAAATTTATTTTAATAGGGGAATTAATGATTAAAAATTAAATACTTACTTTTATCAAATTATTTTTTTCGATGCGTTTTGAATTTCTCATATAATGCTTTATCCAAAAATTTTCCGATTTTTTTTGATATATTACTAGCAATTCCCAAACGTTCTCCTTCAATCATTAATTTAAAATCTTCAGAAGTTGGCTCACGATTCAGTCTTGTTTGTAAAATTGGAGCTGCAATTTTGATTACTATTTCTTTTATTTCTTCATACGCCGGAATTCGGATAGGATCCCAGCGTTCTTTTATTTTCTGTAGTGCAAAATAATAATATTGAGTGAGTAATTCAATAGGATCTCCTTTTAATTCACTATGAAGTTTAATATTTTCAGCTGCTGTTTTATTATCTTTTTCATTCCAATATAATTGATTAGGATTTATTCCTGGACTAGTAATTCTCATTAATGATGAGGTTATTTTTCTCTCTATCCAATTTAACGTACTAATTTCTTGTTTCTCTCTTATTTCTTTTTTCTTCTCTTCTTCTTTTTGTTTCTTTTCTTCATAGATTTCTTCAATTCTTAATTTTCTAAGCTGTTCATATGTTTTAAGTCTTTGAATTAAATCATATGCAATTATATAAGAGACTGGAGAAACATATTCTTCTTTTAATGTCAATGAAGCAAAATCCTCAAAAATTGGACTAACTTCAGTTTTTAATTCATTAATACCTTCTTTTAATGATTTATCTGTAAGTCTAGCCAAAATGAAACCGTTTACTAAGAAAGGATTGTTTTGTGCGTTAAAAATATTACTTAACTCTGTTTGTCTTCTTAACATTCTCTCAATCATTAACTCTTCAATTTTAACACTAACCCATCCTTCAGTACTTGTTGTACCGAATATTCTTTCTAATCCTTTTAAAAATAATGATTTATCATCACTGATTTTAATATACGCTTCAAGAATTCGGCCCAAATGTCGATTAATTTCCGAAAAAATATTAAAATATACTTCTTTTGCGAGATTTAATAGTATTTCTTTATATTCTAATATTTTTAATAATTGAGAATAATTTTGAAGATTATATTTTTTAATAATTCGATTATTAATAATTTGGTGTTTAAGATTATATGTTTTTAACTCTTTCGGTGAGATGCCAATACCATTGCAAATTCGTGCAATTATTTTTTGATTTTTATCATCTGAGAATAGTTCCTTTAAATTCATGTATTTTAATTCATTTACATTTTCCATGGCAGTTAATCCTTGATAATGAGGCTTTTTTAGTTCATTATAAAAAAGTTTTGCAAGAATTATTGGATTCCTTTGAGGATCTCGCAATTTATTTATATCTGATTTATCAATATTAAAATTCTTCATTGTTTCTATAACATTTTCTACAACTTCAAGTGAAATTTTATTAAGATGGTTAAGGTTAAAAACACCATACTTATTTAGTACAAAAATGGTATCGGAAAATGAATAATTCATTAAACTTTGAAAGTAATAGACAAAATCATTAACATTTTTACTATTTATTTGAGCAAGATCATTAAATATGAATCCAATTATTTCTTTCTCAAAATCTTCATAATTTATTTCTTGTTGAAGACCATCTTCAATTTTACTTACAAGTTCTTGTTTAGTTTGATTTGCATGTAGAAATAAATTTAACCCACGTTTTGAAATGGGAAAAGTATCAAAATTAAATTCTAAAGCTTTTCTTAAAATCATTCTAATAGACATTGTCTGCATTTGGAGATCTTTAAATGACTTGAATTCAAATTTTTTTTTTAACGTTTCTTCTAATCGAGAAATTAAGGATAATTCAATATATTTATCTTCTTTTTCTTTTAAGGCTAGTTCCTTCTCAATCTCAATAGAAATGCTTTTTAATTCTGATCCTTCTTCAATAATTTCACCTTTAATTTGATTGGTAAACCCTAAAAGATCTCCAAGAAAATCATAGAAATGATATTCAGGATAATTTTGTATTAGTAGGACAAGAAAATCTTCCATTTCTTGTTTAATTTTTTGTTTTTCTTGTTCTTTTTGAAAATCAGCTAACTTATCATAATTTAGTAAATAGGTTATTATGTTCTTTCTAATATTTAACTTCTTATTATTAAGTTTTATCTCATAATCAAATGAATCTTTTCCAAATGATTTTATTTCTTTAAATAAAGTATCTTTTTCCATTTTTTCAATTTTATATGTAGATTCCACAGAGATTTGAGCTAAATTAGATGAATCCTGTATTCTTATACCTAAATTATGATATGCATGGATTGCAGCAGCAGCTATGAGTACATTATGAAGTTTATTTTTATTACCAATTAATTCAAAAATTTTCTGTTTATCTGCCTTACGTTTCAAGTGTGAAATTATTAAGTATATAGTTTGAAAAAACTTTTGAGTGCTCTCAGCTGCTGTAGTTTTTCTTTTTATTCCAGAGATGCTCAATATATCATCCACTCTTTATATATTTCATTCCAATTATTTTTTAATCGAATTTTAAGATTATTATGCCAATATTGAAAATCAAGGACATGATATAATTCCTCTTTAACCCGGTCTTTTTCATTCTCATCTAAAATATGCTTTAGAGTTATAGTCATAGGTCGTGCGATTAATTTCGAGAAATATTTTAATTCTATTCTTTCTAAAAATTCAAATAATGATTCTTGAGAATCATCTGGAAAAATTAATTTAATAGGTATTTGAGGTTCTAATTCAAATCTAATTTTTTTTAGATCCTCAATTATAATGTTTTCTATATATTTAGGAAAATTTTGTTTAATTTCTAATGAAGCTTGATAATGTTTAGAGAAATTTAAGAGAATACTTTTTTCTTCTTGATTAATAATGGTTTCAATGTATCTATTCAAAACTGCGCTAAAATTTTTTGGGTCTTGATCTTGTTTTTCAATTTTTTCCAAGAAATCAATAAATTCATTAACAATTTCATAAATTTGCCAATCTTTCTTTTCTATTATGTTCAAGTATTGTTTAACATATAATTTTATCCAATTTAGACAATGCTCGCTCCATTTTAAATCAATCCCTCCCACTCTTTTTTGTAAGAATCTATGAAAGTAATTTCCAAATGTAACTGGATCTTGAATTTCATCTATAGATATTCCTCTAAGGAATCGGTTTATTGTAGAATATCGTAAAATAAAATTTAGTAGATATTTTATTTCTTCAGAAAAAACTTTAAGTTTATCTAAATGTATTCTAATTCGGCTTGGGTCTTCATCCATCATTATCTCTGAAAAAGAAATAAGATCGGATATATTGAAATCTAGATTTTCAAAAAATTCCATTATACTGGAATTAATTATTTCTTTAATTTCTTCAATTGGTTGTGTCTCATCATATTTATTTATTCTTTCAATAATCAATCTTTTTTCTATTAAATTACTAATGAAATCATCCAATTTATCAATAAATTTATTTCCGAGGATATTTGAGAGTTTTGGCTTATTTTTCATCAAGATTCTTAGACTTTGTATATATTTCTTTAAATAGAATTTTAATCGATAGCCAAAAAGGTATTTTGGAAGCGCGATAATGAATATTTTTAAGGTTTTTTTAAATAACTCATTCAAATAGTTTAGTGTTGATTCGAGCTCAGCAGCGTGAATATAATTATATTCTTTTAACAATTGTTTCAGAGTAAATTCAACTAAATAATTATATTCTTTGTAATTTTCTTCGGTTATTTCTATTTTATGAGAAGCATATTTTAATAATTTTTCTATAATTTCCTCTAAATTGCCAGTTTCGCCCGTTTTAATGAATTTAAAAATGAAATCGAAATATTTACTAAAAGATAAAGAACAATTCATTAATATTGCATTTATCTTATCAATTAACCATTGATCATTTTTAAGCTCTTTTATTGGTTGAATTTTTTGAGCAATATGTTCAATTAAGTAAGTAACAATCTTTTCTTGAATCTCGTCAATTGTACCAGTATTTGCAATTTTTAATAAATTCGCCCCCAATTTCAACGTATTTAACGTAATGAAATATGCGCTTGGTGATGAGATAAAATATTTAGTATGTTCATTAATAACAGTTTCTTTAAAATTTAAAGGCATTTTTACAAATATAGGGTTCTCAACTCGTATTTCAGGGGGGGATTCTCCATATAAAAATATATTATCACCCTTAATTGTGCTATATACATTCATTGATTCATCTTCAGTAGGTGTCGAAGATTTTATTCCAACTAATTTTTTATTCCATTTACCCTCCAATAAATCTCCTTGTAGTTTAAATGTGAAATGAGTGGCAAATTTCGCTAGAACTGCTTCTTTATGAAATTTATTTAAATCAGGACGTCTAGTAAATTCCTCAACTTCAAAAAATAATTTACTGATTTTATCGAGAGATTCTCGGGAATTATGAATTTCTAAAACTTTTTTTTCAGGCTTTAATGCAAGTAGAAGAGTTTCACAATCCTTAAAAGAACCAGGAATAAAAATCATAGAATTTGGATATAATTTAGTTTTTGCATCTTTCTCATCAATATTAAATAATTCAAATTCAATGAAATAAATTTCTGAGCCAGCATAATCTTTTAACATTGCATTATATTGAGCTTGAAATATCAATAGTTCACTAACTAAGTTTTTTATTTTTTCCTGTGTTAATTTTCCAGGTCCAATAACTTCTCCAACTTTTATATTTCGATCTGGAGAGGAATATCCAAAGATTATGGTATAAATATTCTCAATATATTCGCGTGTAGTAATCAAATAAATCAAAAAAAATTTTTTATTATCTATATTTATTTTAAAATCTTATATAAATAATTATATCGTTATTTTTAATTTAATCCATCCTAAATTTATCTGAAATCATATTTACATTTTTTATTTAAAAATAATCTTAAAAGAAAAAAAATAAATAACCATTTCCTTATTAGAATTATATTAGTCATAAAAAAAGTTTAAATTTGTGGACGTGAGAATAAACGCAATTCGGTTCTGACCTAGGATTAGATCAGCGGGTTATTGATGAAATTGCCCCTCAAATAACTTTTATCACATCAAATTGTGAAATAGAGGCACTAGCACTTGTAAGCCAAGAAGGATATGTCATAGCTTTCAGTTGTCTCCCACAATATAAAATGGATGGAGATAGATTTGGAGGTCTAAGTTCGGCAATTCTAATGACAGCGAGGAGCGCAATGAACTCACTTTTTGGAGAAAATATTAATGAAATAATTGTAAGAGGAGATACAGGTTATTTTATTGTATCAAATGCCGGTCGTTTCGTTTTAGTTGGAGCAGGAACTATTATTCAAACAATGATGAAAACAGTGAAGGTATTTAGAATCGCCGCAAATAAAATCAGAGAAATTCTAAGCAGAGTCTAATATTCTAATTTTGTTTTAAAAAAAAAGATTTATATATTTTAAAATATATCACATTTTAATATTGGGAAATTTTAAAAAAATTGGTTAAAAAGCTTGAAAATTAAGGAATTTAATTGTAATTTTTTTAATTGTTCATGGCGTTGGCAGTGGGCTTGGCGTTGGTGTCGATAAGCCTATTGGCATTGGTCTTTCCTTAATATAATCTTGCAACTTTATTAACTTTTACTTAAATAGTTTATAATAACTATTTCGCGTCCTAAAACTGCATCATTCTTATTAAGATCTAATAAGAGATGAATCACATCTTAGATGTGAATAAATTGTAATATTAAAAATAATATTGAAGGAAAATTGAATATGGATTTATTTAATAGCAGAATAATATTGCCAACTAGTGAAATACCAAAAGAATGGATAAATATACTTCCAGATTTACCAACTCCAATAACACCACTAGTCAATCCTGCCGATGGTAAACCAGCACCTCCCGAATTAGCAATGAGGATTTTCGCAAAGGAATGTGTTTTACAAGAGGTATCACAAGAAAACTCAATTCCAATCCCAAATGATTTAAGAGCAATGTATGCATCTATAGGAAGACCTACACCACTTCATAGAGCATACAGATTGGAAAAAGAACTTGGAATAGAAGGAGATAATATAAAGATTTTTTATAAAAATGAATCAGTAAGCCCAACTGGTAGCCACAAATTGAATACTGCACTTGCACAAGCATATTTTTGCAAGAAACAAGGTATTACTGAGATGGTGACAGAAACAGGTGCAGGTCAATGGGGTAGTGCTTTAGCTTTAGCATGTAATTTATTTGGGATAAAATGTACAGTGTATATGGTTCGAATAAGTTTTTTACAAAAACCAGGAAGAAAAATTTTAATGAGTATTTTTAATGCCAAAGTACATGCTAGTCCATCAGAATTCACAGAATCTGGAAGGAGATATTGGGAAAAAGATAATAATCATAATGGAAGTTTAGGACTTGCAATATCTGAAGCGATAGAACATTGTTTAAGGGATGAATCTATTAGATATTCTTTAGGAAGCGTTGTAAATCACGTGCTTTTACATCAAACAGTAATCGGTCAGGAGGCAAAATCCCAGCTTTCTAAAATAGGAGAATATCCTGACATTGTGATTGGTTGTGCTGGAGGTGGATCAAATTTTGCTGGAACCGCCATTCCTTTTATAAGAGAAAAGATAAGGGGTATACACCCCGAAACGGAAATGATCGCTGTTGAGCCTAGAGCATGTCCAAGTATGTGTAAAGGAAAGTATATGTGGGATTATGGAGATACGGCAAAGATGGCACCTATTGTGAAGATGTATACTTTAGGGCATAACTTTATTCCCTCTCCAATTCATGCGGGAGGATTAAGATATCATGGAATGGCACCAATCCTCTCTATTTTATTGAAGAATAACGTCATAAAAACAGTTATGCACCATCAAACAGATGTTATTAAAGCGGGAATTTTATTTGCAAAAACAGAAAATATATTACCTGCACCAGAAACATGTCATGCGATAAAAGAAGCAATAGATCAGGCATTAAAAGCTAAGGAAAATAAAGAGAAAAAAACAATTCTATTTAATTTTAGTGGTCATGGATTTTTTGATTTGTTAGCTTATAAAGAATATATGGATGGAGCCCTAAAAGATTATGAGATGCCAACGGAAGAAATTGAAAAGGCGTTATCTGCAGAGGATATGCCGAATATAGATGAAGCCTTATTTTAAATTTAATAAATTTTTTTTTTTTTTATTTTTTTAGTTAAGTTAAAATTTTTTTTAATATTTAACTTAATAATAAAAATTAGTAATTGTGCATTTTTTTGATAGTTACGTACCTAATATATTTATTTTTACTATTTTTGACATGTGGTACGTTATTTAAACTTTCATTTATTTCATATAAATATGATGAAATGATTGCTTTTATTAATAATATTATTACTAGTTCAACATTACTATTCGCAATTATTTCAAGTATTTTGAGATCTATTATTAACCCAAATATTAATCCAATTTTAATATATCCATTTGATTTCTTTACTATAATATTTATGTTCCCCTTTTTTCTTGCGTTCCATTTATTAATATATAGAGAAAGAAAAAGAATGAAAAAAGATACGAATAATTTAACTGAATTACGTGTTGATGCTGAAGGATTGAGAGTATTACCTCTTAAATATGAGATATACAGGAAATTAACTCATTTAATAGTTATTTGCATTTGCTTTTTCTATTTCATATTTGGAGTATTTACAAAATTTCTTTTAGATAATTTTATTTCCATTCTTCCCGATTTTATTAAGAATTTTTTTTCTGGGGCAAATTTAATAATTTTAAATAATGTAGATTTTACTCAATATTTAGTTGTTTTTTTAACCAGTATTTCATTAATGGGACTTTTAACAGCAGATTATGTGAGAATAATTGCTCCCGAAGATTATCCTTTGAAATCAATTAATCGACTTTTACGACAAAGAGAATTAAAAACTAGAATAGGACCTCATATTACAATGGCAGTAGGGACTATTTCAATAGTCCTAATTTTTGGACCTCTATCAAACATTGGTCCGTTAATAGTTAGTCTTTCAATACTTATGTCCTCCGTTGGTGATAGTTCAGCAAATTTAATAGGAATCACAATAGGATGTCATAAAATAAGAGAGGGAAAAAAGAGTTATGAAGGATTAATTGGTGGGATTTTATTTTCTTTTTTATCCGGAATTTTCTTTTTAATTTTTCAATTCTTCCCGAACTTTATAAGCCCTCAGAAAATACTTCTTATCTCATTAACAGTTGCTTTAATAATTGGGATAATAGATTATCTTGATTTGCCAATTGATGATAATCTTAGTTTCCTAATAACATCTTCAATTATTATATATTTATTATTGCAAAGTTTTTAATTATGGATAATTTCTTAAAAGATAAATAAAGAACAATTATTGGTTTTATTATTAAAGTGAGATAGATATGGAAGAATTAGACAAATTAAAAATACCAAAAATTAAAAAAGGGACAGTAATTGATCATATAGACCCAGGATATGCATTATCTATTATGGATATTATTGGGTTAGGAGAGACACAGAATCTAATGACAATTGGTGTTAATATTGAATCAAAAAAATACGGAAAAAAGGACCTTATTAAAGTTGAAAATATATTTTTAACAGAAACTCAAATACAACAAATTTCAATAATCACACCAAATGTGTCAATATCGTTAATAGAAGATTTCAATGTAATAGAAAAAGTAAGATTAAAGTTACCAAAAATAATTAAAAAATTAATCAAGTGCCCAAATGGTACTTGCATTTCTAATTCTGAAAAAGAACCAATTGACTCTGAATTTAATGTATTAAATGAAAAACCTTTAAAAATTCAATGTATTTATTGTGATCGAATTTTAAATTTAGATGAATTAGTTTTTATTGAAAAAAAGCGAGAAAAGAGAATAAAACAGAGAATATTATTATAAAAATAAAAATTTTAAAATTGTATGTATCAAAGTCCCAGCTACCATGAAAGTAAAGAAAAAAATTCCAATACCAGTTTTTAACATTATTTTCCAATTCCATTCTTCATTATCATAAGGAGAAATCAAAAAACCAATTATAAAAGGAAAGCCGAGCCAAAAAGAGAGCATCCAAATAAACATCGGCCAACCAATTAAACCAAGAAATAATCTTCCAACTAATGCACTAACGACACCTGTTATTG
Organism: Promethearchaeia archaeon; assembly: GCA_029856045.1. Lineage (GTDB taxonomy): Archaea > Asgardarchaeota > Lokiarchaeia > Sigyniarchaeales > SOKP01 > 6H3-1. The sequence goes on from JAHQWG010000016.1 coordinate 120,514, forward strand.
CTTTAGTCCAATAAAGCTTATTTTCTTTCTTCAATCGTATTTCTAAGAGATCAGTTTCTTCCTCTTTTTTATTGGACATAAAATCTAATAATTATAATTATTTTAAATAATTATTGTTATGAAAACGCAACTCTCCAATATTGATGTTTTTGCTGTAGCTAAGGAATTAAATGATAAGTTATCTGATGGATTTATTGATAATATATACGAGGTAAAAGATTTATTAATAATAAAAATTAGAACTAGAGAAGCAAATAGAAATCTAGTTATTGAACGAGATTCAAGAGTAAATCTTACCAATTATAATTATCCTGTACTAAAATTTCCAAGTCAATATTGTAGTTCTTTAAGAAAATTTTTAAAAAATCGTCGAATTTTAAGCGTCTATCAGCATAATTTAGATAGAATATTGATAATTGAGTTGAGTAATCAGAACACAGCTTCATGGAAATTTATTATTGAACTTTTTGCCAAAGGTAACTATATTCTCATAAATGAAGAAAATTTAGTTATGGTAGCAAAGAAATATAAAAAATTTAAAGATCGAGATATATTAGCTAAAAGAGAATATAAATTTCCTCCATCAAGAGGTTTAGATTTATTTTCATTAGATAAAGATACCTTATCTAAAATTATTTATACTTCTAATGATGAGTTAGTGAGAATAATCGCAAGAAACATTAATATAGCAGGATTATATAGTGAAGAAATTTGTAAAACGTCCCAATTAGATAAGAATGTTAAATCAAATACATTAAGCGAAGAAAATTTTAGCGAATTATTCAATAAATTAAAGAAATTTGCTCTAAAATTAAAAAATGAAAAATTTAAGCCTCAATTTATTTTAGATGATAAGAATGAAGCGATTGATGTAGTACCATTTGATCTATCCATATATGATGGGTATCAGAAACAATATTTTGAATCTTTTAATGAAGGTCTTGATAATTATTTTTCAAAGTTAGATTCTGCGAAAATTATAACTCAACCAATTGAAAAATATGATCGAGAGATGCAGAAATTAGAAAAAAGATTACAAACACAAAAGGAATATATAAAAGAGCAAGAAAATAAAAAAGAAAAAAATTACATTATTGGAGAGAGTATATATAAACATTTCAAAGAATTAGAAAAACTATTAAAAACCATATTGGAAGCAAAAAAGAAAGGATATCATTGGAATGAGATTGATGATAAATTAAATTCTGGAAAAGAACAAGGAATTAAAGAGACAATTCCATTTAGAAAAATCATAGCTTCTAAAAAGCAAATTGTTATTCAATTAGATGGGAATGAATTTATCATAGATTTAAATAAAAGTATAGGAGTAAATGCAAATTTATTTTTTTCCATAGGTAAAAAAGCACAAAAAAAAATTGAAGGAACTTATTCTGCCATTGAGGAAACAAAAAAAAAGATAAAAAAACTTATAATTGAGAAAGAAAGTGAACAAGTTATTGTTGATCATTTGGTAAGAAAACCAAAGAAAAAATGGTATGAAAAATATAGATGGTTCATTTCCAGTGATGATTTTTTAGTAATTGGAGGAAGGGATATCAGTTCGAATGAAGCAATCTATAGAAAATATATTGAGCCTAATGATTTGGTTTTACATTCAGAAATTAGAGGATCTCCATTAACAGTTATAAAAAATCCAGAAAATAAGGAGATACCTCTTAATACTATTAATGAAGCTAGTATTTTTGTTGGTTGCTATTCTCGAGCATGGAAAGAAGGTTATAAAATAACTGACATTTTTTATGTTTTACCTAAACAAGTAAGTAAAACGCCCCCTTCGGGAGAATTTTTACAAAAAGGTTCATTTATAATCTCAGGAAAAAAGAATTTTATTCAAAAAGTAAAATTAATATTGGGAATTGGAATTATAATTGAAAAAATTAAGGATGATTTGAATCCTGAATTAATACATTTTTACCCGAAGGTAATTTCAGGACCAGAATCATCTATTAAAAAACAAACGCAGATTTATGAGCTATTAATTCCTCAAAAAGAGGGAAAATCTTCAGGGAGTATCGCAAAAAAATTAAAAATTCTTTTTTTGAAGAAAGTTGATAATGATTTGAAAAAGTGGGTGAATATTTTGTCCCTAGATGATATAATATTACTGATCCCAGCCGGAAACTCGGAAATATTAGCTAATTAATCAATCTTTCTTTTATTAATTCATTTCTGATAATTTTTAAATTAGTTAATGAATCAAATAGAATTCCATCGATATCTAATTTTAATAATTCTCTGATCTTTAAAATGGAATTCTTGAGATTAATGAAATCCCAAGCTAAGGCGATAATATTATTAGAATGACAAATTTTAATAAAATTTTGTGAAACCAATGTAGAGCGGAGGGAAATCATATCAAATTTCATGGATTTAATCTTTTCAGAATTATTTTTTAGGAATTTTTTTAACGTATATTCCTTTGCTTTCGTTATATTATAGCAAATTCTACAATTTGGTAAAATAGATTTGACTTTTTCTAATTTCCAAAGGTCTCTTGAGCTAATCACACAATTTGAAATAAGATTATATTTTTCAATTATTCTTACGGCAGGTTCTACTACATTATCTCCTTTTAATTCTACTAAAAATTTAGTTTTATTTTTAAATGCTGAAATTAATTCAGTAAATAATGGCATTTTCTGACCATCTTTTTTTGATCTAAACTTACAAATTTCTCCGTAAGTCATTTTGGAAATTATACCATTTCCATTATAAGTTCTTTGTAAAGTATTATCATGATTAATGACTAATTTTTGATCTTTTGTTATATGGATATCAAATTCAATAAAATCTACACCGTTCTCTATAGCTTTAGAAAATGAAATTATAGTATTTTCATCATAATCTAATCTAGTTCCACGATGGGCAATTAATAAAGGGTTTTTTGTCATATGATTTAAAATAAGCTTTTTTCATTCCAATTTTATAATACTGAAATAATATACGTAATTATATTTTTGAATTCTTATTTAAATTTCATGAAATTAATTACAATTCATCTACCTGAAAAATATATAGATAAATTGGAAGAATTAGTAACGCGAGATCTATATCCAAATAGAAGTGAAGCAATCCGCATGGCCGTAAGAGACCTTTTAAAAGAAGAACTAGGCAGGTTAACTTAATTTATAAAGTTATTCTCTCTTTTTTATCAACTTTCTTGGAGCAACCAAAAATAAAGAATTAATACAATAATCCCTAGACTTGAGAAAAGAAATACCCAACCATTTCTTATGGATTGAATTAATGATATTATTATGAGGATCGTGAGTTTTTTCCAACCAAGTACTTTTCCGTTTATTTCTTCTACATTACCTATTGCAACACTAAAAAACAAGAAAAATAGTATAATTGTAATAGTTTTAATTGAAATATCAACAATATCTAGGAAAAGATTTTGATTCATAAAAATAGTTACTATCCCCGAATTGAATAATATGGAAACAACAAAGAATATACCAGCTAGATAAAACGAATTAACTCCCGATTTTATTATAAATTCATCTGTTGATAATATTTTCTCAGGTTTTTGTTTTTCTACGGTTTCTTTTTCGGGAATTTTTTTATATTTTGACGTTTATCTACTCCTCCTTTTATGTTTGCTTTTAGTTTTAAAGATATAAAAACCAAAATAACTATAAATAATCCCTGCACTAATAAAAAAAATTATTGTAAAAACATTTATTGTTAATTCTAATAGATCTAAAGGTAATTCTTCAGATTCTTCGAACAAACCAATCGTTATTTTTAGAGTTGCAGATTCTTTTAAAATAGAGCTTGAGCTATTATAATTGGGATTATCTCCATATATGAATTTAATTGCATAAGTTTGTGAGACATTCAATAAAACATCCTGCTTATCTGTATTATTTTCATTGAATTTTATTTCAAATTCATATTTAGTCTTCTTCTCATCAAGCTTACAGGAGCCATTTCCATTTATATTAGTATCTAGAATATAATTGGTCCCACTAACTATATTAAAATCAAAAAATGACGTATTATGAAGTGATAAACTGTCCAAATTATAGTTTTGAACAATTTTCGCGTCTAAAAATTCTGTTTCATTTTCATCTGAAGAATTGCAAAGAATTATTCCTAAAAATTCATTGGAAGGATGGATTTCTAACTCAATACTAATTGCTATATATAGTGATGAATTAGATTTATTATGACAAACCCAAATTTCAATAGGAAGATCATCAATAACTCCTTCTGTACTATTTGCATTCATCCATTCATTTTCTTTAGATGAAAAATTTCCATCAATAATTGGTGGCATTGTTTCAATTGAGGTTAAAATATCATCATTAAAACCAGCTCCAACAAATTTTGGATAAGAATTTAGAGAATAACTAATTAAGACAAGAATAATAAATGCAAGAAATATTTTTACACTATTAATTTTCTTCACAAGAGTCGAACCAATTTATTTCAACATTATTAAATATAATATTAGATTATAGTGAAAAATACATTTTAAATAGATACTAAAGTAGTAAAAATCAACATCACTCACTATGATAAAGATTTTTTAGTTAAAATATATAAGAGAATATAAGAAAAGAGAAAAACCTTCTTTTTAAAGAAAATTTGGGAGCAGAACTAGATTTGCCCACTTGCTAGGGTACGCTATAAAGTAATTTAATAATTTCTTAATAGTTTTATCTGATTCCTTTCTAGAATTTAGATAGTTTGCAAATTGTTTTGGACCTATTGCAACCAGTAATCCATCTAGATTTTTTTCTCTTTTAAACAAGAGCCAAATTGGTTTTTGATTTTCCAATTCTTTTATTAATAAAAAAAGCCATGGATTGTTTGTCCAATCAGATCCATCTGGTCCAGAAACTTTATTAATTGCTTTCCCCGTAATATATTTTGGGTTATCTTTTATTTGTTTAATTAATTCATTAAAATACTTTCGTTTGATGGTTATATATTCATTGAATATTGATGCGCAATCATATAAATCTAACTGATCATTGGTTCCATCAGAAAAATTAATCCCAATTTTCCATATCTTCATTAAAGTTTATTTATTCTGATTAAATTTTTTTTATACATTTTTAGTAATTTATTTTCTCAATTAATAATTTATAAATTCCTTCTATGTCTTTAATTTCTTTTTCCAAAATACTTTGATCAATTTCTTTAGGGTTTAAATATATTTCTTGAATTATTTCATCTTTTTTTAATGATACTCCGGAGGTATGAATAATATTAAATTTTTTGAGAATTTCAAATATTTTTAATGTGTTTTCACTGGAAAAGTTAATTCCATAAGTTGTTATTTTTATGACAGTATCATTTTGGACTGGATAAACCATATATTTTATAAATTTTTTTGAAATAGTTCGTATTATTAAAATACTACTTTTATTTTTTAAACTTTGCAAGGTGGATTTTGAAATATCGATTTTTAATGAAAAATCATCATTAATTTTCTTCAAAAATGCGGTAGTTAATTGTTTTTTTTCATTCATATTTTAAAGAAGCATTTTTTTCTAAGTGAAAGTTTTTTAAAATTTTTCTTAATTTTTTTATTGTTCCGCTTGTTTTTATTGGATAAATAGATATTCGAGAATTCTGAAAATATCGTATCATTCCTAATGAAGTGATTACAATTTCTTTTGATGTATGAGCAAATCTTAAGATACCCCATCGTTCTTCTAAATTAAATTTAACTAGCCATAATCCGATTTTACTTGTCTCTTTTACGCCAAAATATCTAAATAAATTATTCCAAATGAGATTGATAATAGATTTTCCATCAATTGTTAGATCTTTTTCAATAATATAATAAAATAAAATATATCGCTGTCTTTCAAATTTCAATTTTCATTTAACTCCAAATTACTTATTTTATTATTTTAACTCCATTTTCAACTATGTTTGGATCAATTTTTTTATTCAATTTTTGTATTAATTTGGATGGATTATCTTTTAAAGCTAATTTAGCGTTAGTAAAACTCATATCTAAAAGTGTCTGGCAAATACTTATTAATACTCTTGGGGATTTGTAATCAAGAAAACTTAAAAAATTTCCACTAATGAAATAATTGACTTTTTTAACTAAGGTCATTCGCAATGCAGAGAAAATAATACGAATATTTTTAGATTGAGTATATTTATTTTCATTAAAAATCGGAGCAAAAGAAAATTCAATAAAAGAATTATACTGCTTGGAAAGGGATAATACCCCAGGAGTTAATGTTTTTGCAATAATTGGATTAGAGAAAGAAACAACATCAATTCTAGTATCTCTTGCACAAAAAATTTGTATCTCTTTATTTTCAGATTCCACTGATAAAATATGTGAAAAATTATTATACTTTTTGATTAATTTTTTTAACTCTGTAATATTTTTTGGTTTAAGATTTATTCTGAAATAGACATTAAGATCGATTGCTTTTCTTATTTTTTCTAATAATTTTTTTGGCAATTTTTCAATATTATTTACTGGTTCTATGATAACATTTTTAAAATCCAATTCTCCAAGAAATTTGAGTCTATTTATGATATCATCATATTTTTCAATGTCTACCGGGACTCTTGATTCAAAAAACCCCATTTATTATTAAACTCCTTTATTATGAAACATCTTCTAAAAATTTAATATTATTTTCAAAATTTTTATTTTATGTGATAAATTTTGTTATTGAGCTTGATTAATATATAATTCGTAAAAAGATAGGTCGATATATAAATTCACTTTAAATTATGCATCAATAATTATAGATTATAAACATAAGGATTTAAAAGATTAAAACTAAATGAATGATACTTAAAGTAATTTATTTTCCACGTCCTTTATTTGCTCTGATGCTTGGGCGGGTTTTTTCAGAACCCCATCCTTTCTTATGCAAACCTCTACCCCGTTTTCCTGCAGAAGTCAATCCTCTAAAGACTCTCTTCTTATGTTGTTGATGTACAATCCAATTTATATTTGGATCTAAGATAATCCTTGGATGAAGTGGATCAACAAATATCACTTCATAATACCACGATTTTCCGTCATCATACACTTTATATGAATTTAAGACTTCAAGATTTGGATATTTTTTCTGTGCTCTTTCTTCGGCAATTCTTTGTAAGTTTTTCCCAGGAGTAATTTTTGAGACACCCATAGCCCTTGGTTTTCGGCCCATTTTTGGTCTAGATTTACGTCTACTACCCTTTCGGATTCTCGAGCGAACGATACAATATCCTTGTTTTGCTTTATAACCTAATTCCCTCGCCCTATATAATTTAGTTGGTTTTTCTATGCGTTCGACTGATCTACCCTTTCTATATTTTATACCTCTATGCCAATAGTCCGTATCATGTCCAGTTTCGATATTCTGAAAAGTCTCCTTAATGAATCTATATCCTGACTTCAAACATGTTTCACTTAATTCTAATGTAATTGTTAAAAAATTTCATAAGTTAAAAATTTTGTTTCTCAAAAAATTAAGGTAAATGATCAAGTTTAACATTAAAGGTTTTTTATAGAAAAAATTCCTTATAGTCATTTATAATGATTTATACTATTTTGATTTGATTATCTAGATAATTTTTTAACTTTACCAAAAAATATTTTATTAAAATAAATTTATTGATTTTTTCAAAAATGGGGAAAAAAAATAAAGAAAGTAGTTTAAAAAAAGCAGTTATTAAAAATAATAAGGGTATTTCAATATCTTATGATAGAGAAGAGATTAAGAAAAATCTTCCTCATCTTTTTAATGAATTAAAAAAAAGTAATCAAAAAATTAGAATAAATGGAATTACAGATTCTAATGAAATTATAGAAAGATCGGACGAAATCTTTAATCCTGGGGTAGAGGACTTTATAAGACGTTGTAGTAGTCAAGAAGAAGCTTACGATATTTTAGATTATCTCCTTAAAAGAGAAAAAATATCTGAAAAGGAATATAATACCTTAAAGAAACGAGTAAAAAATGAGGGGATAGAAAGTTTTGGAGAAAAAAAGACATGGGGTTATTATGAGAGAAAATATAGAGCTAGAAAGTAAATATTTTGATTTTAAAATTTAAATAAATCTATAAATTAATATTAGATATTTTATCAAATGAGATCTTTTTAAGGGGAAATAATATTAAAAAAATAATATTTGCAATTGCTGGAATAGGAAATGTTGGATCTGCATTAATTTAAGGAATAAAATATTATTAAAAAATTGATGAAAATAATTTATACACTCATGGTTTAATGAATACCAAGAGTGGTAACCTCCTCCAATTCAAGCCCCTTCTGATGTATTAGCCAAACATTGGGTTCAAGAATTTATTGAAGGAAAAAGAGAAAGATAAATTGATAGGTGCATTCAGTTTGGGGCGACAAAATCATTGCCAAGAGCATTAGCTCAGATTGTCACTGAGTACATCATCATGCATATTTACTTAATTTAAAATCTTTATTAAATTTTATTTTTAAATTCTACTCGCTTTTTAAATTCGATTCCTCTTTCAGTTATGTGAAATTCTTCATTAATTTTACTTATTAAATTAAGATCAATCAAAACGGGTAGTCTTCCATTAATGCATTCCATCGGGACTCCAGAAAATAATTTAATAGTGTCTTTTTTCCTTGCCCCTTTTTCAATAGCAAGGAGAATCTCAAACCCCATATCTCCTATTAAATATTTCAAGTTATTATTATTTTTTGGTTTTCTTTTCTTAGCAGACATTATATCCTAAAACCGATATTTTCGATTAAAAAATTAAGGGGGATTATTCTTATTTTTTCTTTTTTTTCTTAGATACTTTTTTTTTCTTATCCACTTTATTCTTATATGTAGATTTTGAAGATAAATCATCAAGAAAATTTTTTATATCAAATTCTTTTTTTACAGGTGGTTCATATTTATCAGCAATAACCGCTTTAGATTCTCTTGGTAATAATTTCCTGAGATATTTAGGAAACAAAGTAGTTATTTGAATATCAGTTTTTAAAATAACGTAAATATCCCCTTCATATTTGAATTCATCAATAATTTCAATTTTTTTTAAAGTGTCGAGAATTTCGAAATAAGATGCTAAAGCTTTTTCTGAGATGAGTTTTGGGAGAACACTTTTTAAAATAGGACCAGCTCTAAGTTTCGAAAGCACATTGTAAATTTTAGAGTCCGAAATCAATTGAAATAATTGAAATGAATCTTCTTTGGTTGGTTTATATACATCAAAAAATTGTGTTACTTTTTTAATAACTAGATCAATTAGCATTGGTTTTTCATCAAAATATTCAATAACACTTTTTGGTGGCATTCGTATTGATTCAACTTCTTTTACAAGAAGAATATATCTTTCATAACCAATTTCATTTATGTGAATAAAATCTTGATTTATTAATGTTTTTATTAAATCCTCAAATAATGATTTTTTGAAAGTTTCATTGAACCATTTTTGTAAATCTTCATATGTAATTGGTCCATTAGAAAGTTTTTCTAGTGTATAAAAAATTTCTTTATCTTTTAGTAAAATTGAAATTTGTTCTTCTTCAGTTTTTTCACGAATTTCATCTAATGAGACCCAATATAATTCCTTTAGCCATAATTTAATTAATTCTTGATTTTCTTCTATTTTTTTCCGTTCAATTTCATCATAGCTATTTTTTTCATTTATATAAAATGCTTTATGTACTTCTTCATTAGATTGTAGCTTTTCTGCAAATTCAATACACGATGAAAGAATATTTTGTTCTATTTCTGGAGTCATAGATTGATCAATAATCACTGATAGCATTAACATTTCCTTGCCTCCTCGAGCTTTTTCTGAATAAATTTCAAAATAATAATTCATAGAGTTAAGATCTTCAATACTATGAGTAAAAAAGCCCTCTTCAATAGCTTGATCCATAATATTTGCAATTCTAACATATAATCTAGTATCTAAAGCATTTTCTGGAAATGAATAATATACTAATGGTCCAATCTTACGATGAAAATAACTAAGAGAAACGATGGGCTTCATATTTTACTTCATATAGTTTTTTCTTTAATGAAATCCAAGATTGAAGGTCTTTTTTTTAGTTAGTTTTTTTTTTATTATTTTTTATATATTTTAAAGATTGAAAAATATTCTAATGTGACTCTCTCTAAACCATTAAAAAACAAAATAGGATTTTATTACGTATATCAATATTAATTAATATCTGCCGATTAAATATATAAAGATTTATTTTAATTAATTTTTATAAATTTCCTTAAGTTAAAAAAATATTTTCATTCATTTTTTTTTATGGTCTTACAGATAAGTGAAAAAAGTGGTAATTAAAGTAATAGCATTCGATTTAGACGATACACTTTATAATGCGACAGAATTAGCGAGAGAAGCTAGAATTAGTGGTTTAAAAGCTATGATTAAAAAGGGTTTAAAAATTGATTTAAAAAATGCAATTTCAATTTTAGATGAGATTGTTAAAGAATATGGCACAAATAATTCTCATCATTATGATATATTCATTCTACGTATTAATAGATTTGAACCTCAAATTGATTTTATTAAAACAGATCAAAAAAATAAATATGTATCTGCTGCTGTTATGGCATATCACGAACAAAAAATTGAATTAATTAAGCCTTTTAATGATGTTATTCCTTGTTTGAAGCAAATTAGGAATTTAGATATAAAAACCGCAATAATTTCTGATGGAATACCAATTAAACAATATGAAAAAATATTAAGATTAGGAATTGATGATTTAATTGATTTAATTGTAATTTCGGATGAGATTGGAATCAGAAAACCAAATCCTAAGCTATTTGAATATTGTTTGAAAAAATTTAGGATTATAGGAGAAGAATCAATTTATGTGGGTGATAATCCAGAGAGAGATCTCGTTCCAGCTCGTATGAATGGAATGAACAGTGTATATATTCATAGAGGTGGAAAATATAATAACATAACCACGGGAGAGAAAATTCTTAATGGAAAAAAACCTGAGTATGAAATAAATACTCTTCTAGAATTAAACAAAATTATTAAAGAAATTAATTCTAAATAAACGGATTGGGTGTTAATTTGAAACTAATCTTAATTCAATCGGAAATGTTTGATAAAGACAAGGAATGTTTTATTGAAATTCAAAATCTCATAAATAGCATTCCATCTATAGAAGAAAATTGTGATTTAGTTTGTTTGCCAGAAAGATGGATTAAGATGAATCCAAATCTTGAAAAAAATATTCAAGAAGAGAGGGGGTCTCATTATCAATTCATTAAGAAAATTGCAAAAAAATATCATATTAACATCCTTTCAGGAGGTATTTGGGAAAAAAGAGAAAATTCAAACAAAAATTATGTAACATGTTATTTTTTTAATAAAGATGGTGAAGAAATTGGACGTCAAGATAAAATTCACCTATATCGTTATGAAAAATTTTTCTTTGAACCTGGAGATACTTTAAATTTATTTAATCTAAATGGACACCTATTTTCAATTTTAATTTGTTTTGATATGGTGTTTGAAACGCCCCGTTTTGCAGTTAGGAATGGTGCTGAATTTTTAATATCTCCTACATTAATTAGAGAAGAGGGAATGGAGAATTGGGGTGTTTATTTAAGGGCGAAGTCTCTAGAAAACAGAGTTCCAATCGCAGCGTGCAACTCCTTTGGAATTTTAAAAGACCGAATATTTCCCGGCAATAGTAAAATAATTTCTTTTGTAAAAGGTTTTTATTCACCATCTAAATTAAAAGTTCTTGAAGCTCCATTTAATAAACATGCTATTTTATTTGATAATATTGATTTAAGATTTCCAAATAAACTTAGAAAGAAAAGATTAAAAGAAGCAATAAGTTTGGAGGAAATTAAATTAAAAAAGTAAAACTAAGGTTTATTAGCCGAAAAATTTGGAAATATTATTAGAAACTTTCAATGAAATGTAAAAAACATAATTTATCCTATAAATATGTATGCCCGGAATGCTTCCAACCGTATTTAGAGGAGACACCCTTTTCGAGTTTAGAAGAAATCAGAAAATATCAAAAATTAAATTCTAAAAGAATTAAGACAACAAATCTAAATAATAAAATTAATTTAATTGCTTGTCTGAAAATTAAATATTATAATAATGTTGCTTACGCTGGATCAATACTTTATAATATTAAAAACCAGAAATACAAAAATTTTAAGATAAGAAAGTATAAACAAATCATTCCTTATTTCCCTACTCTTTTATTTTTGAGAGATCTGGAAATTTATTTGAATTTAGCTGAACAGATTAAGTTTAATCCGGATTGTTATATATTAAATGCAAGTGGTCAATTGCATCCTTTTCTATTTGGAGTTGCATCTGATTTTGGTGTAAAGTTAAAAGAAGAGATTCCAGTTATTGGAGTATCTAAGAATAATCTTTGTAAGAGTAGTATACCTATTAATTTAAAAGAATTAAATAAATCTAAGATTGTAGGAGACATAGTATTTAAAAACAAATTAGTAGGTAAATATTTATTAATTAAAAATCTAAAAAATGGCATTTATATTTCTGTTGGTAATAATATTAGTTTAAATTTCGCTATGATAATTATATCAAATTTATTAAAATATCGAATCCCTGAACCTATAAGACTATTAAACATTGAATTAAATAAAACTATTAAAAATGAAATTGAAAGATAGATACTTATTATTAAATTTACTTTCGTAATATTTACTTCTTAAAATAGAAATATTAAGATATATCTTAGAATGTTTAATCAAATTCCATATATCTCAGAATAATTTGATTATTTTATAAAAAATAATCCAAGAATATAAAGATTAACAAACTAATTCAGATGGAGCTTAGGTTTATTTTTAAAAAAAAAAGGGGACTTTATAAAGACAGAGAGTAAATTAAAAGTAAAAAATACAGAGAGAGAGAGTAAATAAAAAATAAAAGAGTAAAAAAAAATGGCATCTCAAATAAAACCTATCTATTTTGGCCCTAAAGCTATATTTGATCCATATTTTATACCTCCTGAATTATTGCATAGAAAATCTGAGGAAGAAATGCTTAGTACAATTTTAAAAGACTCATTTTTAGATAACTTTGGGGCTAATATTTTAATTAAAGGAATAAAAGGGGTTGGGAAAACTGTTCTAATAAATAAAGCGATATCAGATTTAAAAATAAAAAGTAAAGATAACGGCAAAGATATTTTAAAATTATTTGTAAATTGTGAAGGGAAAAATCTAGAAGAAATAATAATTTCATTGATTTTAAACTTAGAAAAGACAGAAGAAATGAAATTAGATATTAATTTCTTGGTAAATTTGACTATTCCAAGACTATGGAATATTTTAAAACTTGCTTGTAAAAAATGTAATACTTTTAAATTTCTTGTATTTCATAATATAGAGGAAATAGAGCCCAAGATTTTTAAAAAATTTTTAAGATTTGGTAAAGAGATGAAAATTTCAATAATATCAACAATTAACAAGATTTCCATCAATCCAGAATTAAACTTTCTTTCTGAATTTGATGTTAAGAAAAGGATTGATTTATATAATCCATCACAATTATCTGATATAATTAAACAAAGATTTGCTTTAACTTACCCCTTTAATATCGATGATTCTCTTTCAAATTTAATAGTTGATTTAGTTGCGGAATATGATTACTTAAGACCAGGCAAATGCATAGAATTGATGAGAGAAATTTACCCTATCATTAAAAAAAAAAATGGATCAATTACATCTGATCACCTACGAGAACAATGTTTACTGCAATTTGATTCTTTTTCCTTAGACGAATTTGAGATAATTTCATATCTAACGGAAGCAGATATTTTAATAGACATTTTTCTGGATAATTTGGCAAATTACTTTTCAAATGAATATAATTATTACATTGATTTAGTTAAATTAAAAGAATTATATGAAATATCATGTGAGACATTAGAATTTGAAAAAAAATCTAGTGAATTTAATCGAATACTCCAAAAGCTATTAGATTTAGAAATTTTAAAAGAATCAAAATTTGCCAGAAAATACCCCAATAATATAAGATTTTTTTATTCAATAATGCAGACATCTCAATTAAAAACAATGATTGATGTTATATTTGGAGAAATAAAATAATTTAAATGAATTTAAAATCGATTTAATTAATCCTTATAAAATTCTTAAAAAATTTGAAAACGAAACATTTAAATAGTTAAAGGGAAATATTTAAGTTTACAATAGAGAGATCGGTAACATATAGAATACTACTAAGCATTATTTACGCTTTAATTTAATTACGCTTATAAGGGATTCACTGACAAAATCATTATAATATAAATTTACGATTTTTTGGGGATTTGGGTTAGGAAATAGGTTCTGATGTATTTATAGTATTATTTATAAATTAAAAAAAAATGAAATAAAAAAAAATGGATGATATTAAAAATTTGATCAGTAAGAAAGAAATTAAGTTTTCAAATCAATGTCCCGAATGTGGAAGTGAGATTATTTCACAACCAAAAAGAGGAGAATTGGTTTGTGAAGGATGTGGTTTAGTAATAAGTGAACATATAATTGATACTGCTCATAATGGGAAAAGAGCCTTTACTCAACAAGAGAAAGAAAAACGAGAGAGTACTGGGTCTCCAATTACTTTATTATTGCCAGATATGGGATTAAGTACTGTAATAGATAAAAAGAATTTAAATGATCCCAATCTTAAAAGGGCTGCAAAATGGAATACTCGGATGACTTGGGACAAGCGGAATATGTTACTAGCCACAACGGAATTAAAAAGAATTGCAAGTAATTTAAATTTACCTAATCATGTTAAAGAATTAGCTATAAAAATATATAAAAACGCTTTTAATAAAAAATTATTACGAGGTAGATCCATCAATGGGATGGTATCAGCAGGGTTATATTATTCCTGTAGAAAGGAAAAAATTCCCAGAACACTTCAAGAAATTATTGATCAAACCAATGTAAAGCCAAGAGATGTTAGAAGATGCTATAGAACTCTTGTTAGAGAATTAAATCTTAAAGTTCCTTCAACAAACCCAATTTTATTAATTCCACGATACGTTACAGATCTTGGACTTTCACAAGAAGTTGAGAAAGATACAATCGAATTATTAAAAAAATTTATTAAAAATTTCTCAACAAGTGGAAAAGATCCTAAGGGATTATGTGCAGGGGCAATATATTTAATATGTAAATTAAAAAATATAAAGGTCTCACAAAAGAAAATTGCAACAATCATTGGTGTCACAGAGGTTACACTACGTTCCAGATATAAAGAACTTTCAAATAAGCTTAATTACAATAAACAATAATAATTGAAGAAAAGATTAAGAAGTTACCAAAAACCAATGTTTTTGGAAAAATATTTTTTTTTTATTTATGATTAATTTGTTATTTTATTTTATCGATTAATATTTTCATAAAATCAGATAATGTTAATACATAACTCTGAATATTTGGTAATTGATTTTTTATTTTAATAAACATTTGTGAGTAATGTTCTGCACGTTCTTTTACCTTTAGTAAATCATTTCTACTTTGTTCTCTTATTTTTTCTACAGGTATTCCTTTCATTATTGCTCTCTCTTGAATCGTTAAGCCAGAAGGAACTTGACTATTTTCAAGGATAATGACACCTTCACCTATAGAAGCTCCTTCATAAATAATTGTTCCGGCTAACACTTGAATATAATCTGCGAAAACACATCCAAAAATTAATACTCCAGTTTCAATTATACAGAAATTACCTATGATTATTGGAGATTGGTGCGTCCTAGTAATCAAAGCCACATTATTAAAAATTGTTGAATATTGGCCGATTCTTATTTGGGCATTTTCTGCTCTGATATACGAGCCGGGCCAGATTACAGCATTGTCCTGCACCTCGATATCGCCGATTAGAACACTATTTGGAGAGACATAAGCATTTTCGCTTATTTGGGGTTTTTTACCATTATATTCAATTATTGGCATAATCATCAATTATATTTCTTAAAAATAATTATTAGAATTCTTATATATTATATTTTTCTTTATATCTTTTTAATATTTATTCTTAAAATTAGGGTCTTTAAAATTAAAAAAATGAAAACCTTAGATTGCATAAGAAAAGGGATCATTTGAATCAAAAAAAATAAAAGACTCTCGGGGAAATTCAATTGAAAGAATTTTATATAGCTCTTTCATTCCAATAATCTCGCTATTAAAATGAGGGGTTATAATTAGATCTAAATTTAAATCTCTAGCGATTAATGCTGTTTCATATTGGATATCTCTTGTTAGCATACAATCACAATTAAGTTTTAATGCATTTAATAGTGAATTCTTAGAAACTTTTTCAATTATACAAATTTTACTTATCTCATCATTTATTTTACCGATGTATTTTATATATCTCAAATTCAGATTTTTTTTAATTCGATTTATCAAATCTTCCAGCAAGAAAGGTTTAGTATTATTAAAAAACTTTTTAGGTGTACAAATTCGGCCTAAAGGGATTTTTTTACCAGATTTATCTTGTAATTCAAATAAATTTTCGATTTTTAATGACAACCGATTTGCAATAATTTCCAAAATACCATTTTGAGCGACTTCAAATGCTATATTAATAACAAAAAGAATAATATGGGCGCTTGATAATAAGTAAAATTTTTTGATAAGATTTTCGTGAAAATATTTTGTGGGAGTGTGAATTAAACCATGATGGGAGATAATCAATGAAACTTTTTGTTTTACACCTTCTATTATTGCATCTAGAGAAGGATCTAAGGTAAGCATAATTTTTTTTATATTTCTATCCTCAAATTTTGGCCCAAATTGAATTCCATAAATATCATTTTTAAAAGCAAAATGTTTTGGTGCAATTTTTTTCTCTAGAAAATCAGTTATTTGACTTAAAAGCATAATTATACGAGAATTTCTTAGTTTTTTTAAATTTTAATAGGCTCAAAGTTTATAGGAATACAAAAAGGAAATGGTATGAAAAAAAGGATAACAAAAAAAATAAATACTTATTAAAATTTATAATTACTATTTTCTGATATTTTTCATAATAAATAAAAAATATAAATGTGATAAAGATAAATGGCATCGAATCAAAACTGTATTTTCTGTAAAATTATAATGGGGGATATACCTTCTAAAAAAGTATTTGAAAATGATAAAATTTTAGCTTTTCTGGATATTTTTCCAATATCTCTTGGTCATACAATAGTGGTCCCTAAATCACACGTAAATTATTTTGAAGATGTTGATAAAACTGAAGTTTGTGAAATTTTCAATATAGTCCAAGATTTAGCTAATGAATATTTAAAAAAATTAAATATAGATGGATATAACATACTGGTTAATAGCCATTCAGCAGCAGGTCAAGAAATAAAACATTTTCACGTACATATTATTCCTAGAAAATTAGATGATGGAGTAATTAGACATAAAATTCCTAAAAATCAAGCAACATCGGAAGAACTTGAAAAAATTTTGAAAGAAATATCTTCTTAAAAAACTCTTATTTTCTTTATTTTTAATTTTTAATAAAAATAATTAGTTTTAATTTTAGAAAAATTAGAGAATTTTATATAGTTTTATATAAAAAAAAAATCGGTTTTAACAAGATTAAATATTTATAATAGCTAAAAGGATACAAATATGAAATTTGACAAAAAAAATAAAATAATTGATGTAAAAATCGTTTTTTATGGTCCTGCACTAAGTGGAAAGACTACAACTTTAAAATATCTATTTCAAAAATTTGGGAAGTTAGATAAAATTAAATCCATTAATACTACCACTGGAAGAACTTTATTTTTTGATTTTGGTATAATAAAGTTAAAAGGGATTAAGTGGGATGTTAAATTTTTGATATATTCCACAACAGGTCAAGATTTTTATTATATAACTCGTCCAATGACCTTGAAAGGAGCAGATGGTATAATTTTTGTAGCAGATTCATCGGTAGAAAGTTTTGATAGAAATTTAAATTCATGGAAAGAATTAGCAAGTTTATATAATGAAAAATTATTGAAAATGCCTATTGTATGCAATTTTAATAAGCAAGATTTGTCAAGGAAATTTAATTATTTAGATTTTTTGGAGAAAATATATTTTAAAAAATATAAATCATTTGCGTTTTTTAAAACAATAGCTCTTGTAGGAGATGGTATTGTAACCTCTTTTAAAAAAATAATTGAACTAATATTTCCAGGATTAATAATTAGTCAAATATCAACCTAAAATCAAAATTTCCAAAAGAAATAGGAAATTCATATTTATTAATAAAATAGATTTTTCATAAAATTTCTGGAATATCTCTTCCACAAAATTTACAAATTTTATCATTAATAATTATTTTTTGGCCACAGTAGGGACAGAATTTAAATTCTTTTAATCCAATATCATGCTCAAATTTATAATTATTAATCTCGTAATTATTTTCATAATAATCCTCATAAGTTTTATTTAAATCACGTGTTTTTCGAGATAATAAAAGAAATGTTATGATAATTGTACCTATTACACCTATAATTATTAGAATTATGACTATTAAATAAGGATCAATTCGATCATCACTTATATTCATAAGAATATAGAAAGTATCAAATCCCCCTTCAGAATCTTGAACAGTTATATAAAATAGACCATAATAGCTACTATACGATGCTACAGATTTTTGGATTACTCCATTATCTGAAGTATAATTTATAAATTCCGGAATTAAAAATGCACCTAGGAAATTTTTAGAATCCGTATTATAACTTAACTCCAAGAACACAAAATTTGAGGAGAATAAAAGGCTAACAACACCATCAGTTGAGGAAGTGACTATAAAAAAATTTATAAAAACTCTCAATTCATCTTGATTATCCTCATAGTCAACTAACTCACCCGTTTTTATTTGGAAATTATAGTTTGTTAGAAGAAAAGTATCTTGAATAGTTAAACTTTCATTAATTATAGTTTCATTGAAATATATATATGATCCGTAAAAAGATTCAGTTAAATTAATAATAGGGTCATTATTTTCGATATTAAAGAATAAACGATTAGAATAGGGATTAGAGTAATTTTTAGAGGATTTTGGGATTAAATAAAAAAAAGCATAACCTGCCGTATCTTCAATGTTAGGAATGAAAGTGTATTTATATTTATTTGAACTTTCTTCTTCAAAATTTAAAGTTTTATTAATTGTATTTCTTGAATTAAAGAAGGAACTAGGATGAATTCCCATATAAGCAGTTAAATTAATATTAGATTTATCTAAATTAACAATTATTTGATTATATATCCCACTTTCCCGAGTTATGCTAGAGTATTCTATTGAATAATTAATGATTTCTGGGATTTTAGATTTATTAGGGTGAAGTAATTTAATCTTCTTTTCAAAAATTTCATTATTAATTTTTACAGAGATACTAATTATATAATTTTCATAACTAAAATTTGGTAATTTTATTGAATCGTTATAATAGACACCATCTCCCAAATTTAGTAATGTAATGTTAATATCTTTTTTTGTTACCGGATTTTCGATCGATGTATTAAGACTGGTTCCAATAATTAAATTAGAAATTCCCATTTCAGTAGT
Source organism: Promethearchaeia archaeon (assembly GCA_029856045.1). Taxonomy (GTDB): domain Archaea; phylum Asgardarchaeota; class Lokiarchaeia; order Sigyniarchaeales; family SOKP01; genus 6H3-1. The sequence continues at coordinate 140,067 of JAHQWG010000016.1, forward strand.
CTGATTTTTAATAAATACAGATAAAGATGTAGTATTTGTGAAAACCCTTTCTGATTTTAATCCGAGATTGATAGCTAAATCATCTTCAGGAAGTAAAAATTTAATGGCATTCTGTAATAACATGGAGTGATCTGATGAATAAGAAATATCATCATAAAATTCATCTAATAGCCAATTCAAATCTCCAAACGCTAAGAATTTGCCTTTGCCTTCATCTGATTTATCACAACTTGCTACAACCGACGAATTATATAATTCTGCTTGGGATACTCCATTTCCATAAACATCAAAGGCACAACCGGTTAACCAATAAAATTTAGAGACTCCTTTAAATATTGAAGAATTTTCTAAAAAATCTTTTACTTCATTAGAATCTAATATCGCGCCAATTCCTACATGAGTTGAATTTTCAATATTTTCTCCTTTTATTTGAATTCCAACATTTAATTGATCAAATAAAGAATTAATATTTTCTGTGCATATTTCTTGATATCTTGCTCCCAGAAATAGAATATTACCTCCCGTTTCAAAGTATTCTTTTAAAGCTTTTACTTCTGATTGACTATAAGGTAAAATTGGGTTTTGCAAAATAATTAAGTCATAAAAACTTAATTTTTCTGAACTTAGAATAGAGTTATTTAAGGACGAATTATATTTAGGTATCCATTTATCCATAAAGTATATAGGGGAACAATTTAGATTTGAAAGATCTTTCATTGATCTATAAAAATCAATTTGTTTGAAAGAATATTCCGGAAACCAATCATTTAAACCATGAAATGACTCATATAATATTTTAAATTCGGGTATTTTTTTTTCAATTTCTATTTGTATCTGATCTATTATTTCTCCTGTAATATCATCAGACATGTTTATCGTGATTTTTTCAACTCCTGGAGTAGCATTAAAAAGAATTTCAACATAAATTGATAAAAAATCAACTCCGTGAGAGTTAAAATTTATTTTTTCCTTATCTAATTCTATCCTAATATCAAGAACTTGATCAGATATTTGAAATGTAATATTTCTTGTGATTCCTGATAAAACCGTTAGGTTAAAAATTTGTTTATCGCCTGGATAATTAAGAAGATCAAATGGTTGTATTGGAAGTTTATTGGGATAAATAGTTGTAATATTGTTTACATCTTTAGTCGAAGAATTAATATCATGTAATAAATTAATAGATTTTGATATATTGATAATTCCGGCACCGATTTTCAGGGTTTCATGGTTATTCGTTTTATATGCTCCTTTCAATAATGCAATTTTTGCTGCTTCTGGATTTAAATCAGGAAATGCTTGTAATAACAAAGCTAAAGCACCCGAGACCATTGGACATGACATAGAAGTTCCACTGAGTGGATAATAATCATAAGAACCGGGATAATTAATATAATCTCCAAGATATTTCTTTTCATTGGAGATTATAGAATTAATTGCTTCTGTAGAGATAATATTTTCTCCTGGAGCGCATATACTTGGGTAATATTGATAAGTATTTGTTGGACCCCTGCTACTAAATATAGATAAATTTCCATTTTTATCAACCGAACCTACAGCGATGGCATTTACACTTGTTGCGGGGATTCCGCCAGAATAATAACTGGGTCCATCATTTCCTGCTGATACAACACATAAAACACCTTGATTAGTCGCATTTGTTATGGCTAATGTAATTGGATCATATACTTCTGGATATGAAGTTCCAAAGCTCATACTAATTATTTGAGCACTACTTTCTACAGACCATTCAATAGCTTTTAGAATATCAGTATCTTTTAGACTTCCTGATGAATTACCAGCTTTAACATTCATAAGATTTACATTTGGAGCCACTCCTCGATATTTTCCTGAGGAGATTTCTCCATCTCCTCCTATAATTCCTGCAACATGTGTTCCATGTCCATTTCTATCTATAAAATCAGAATTATCTGTTTCTTCTCCCTTAGAAGCGAAATTTGTTTGCTTTATTATTCTTGTTTGAAAATCGGGATGAGGGTAAATTCCAGTATCAATAATAGATACATTAATTCCTGTACCGTCATATGTTAAATTTTCAGCACCAATTGATTGTAGCCACCAATTATTCCAGTCCACTGGATTTAAACTATTTTCTTGAATTTTCATGTTATTTGGGATTGTATAAATATTTTCCTTAAAGATTTTTATGATTTCATTGGATTCTTCAATTAAAGTTTTTAATTGTAGTAATTCTGAACTCTGACATTCCAAATATATCCCAGGAATAATATTAAATTCATAAATTATGTTAAAATTGCTAAAAAGCTTTGTTATTTCTCCTAATCTTTCTTTCTTTGACAATTCTTCATTAAAAATGATTATTACTGGAACTTTTTCATCATATAATTTATTTTTATTATTAAGTAAGGATTTTTGTAGATTAATACTATATTTTGATAACCTTTCCAACTCTAATTGATTATATTCTTTACTTCTGATGTAATTTTTATAAATATTATCATTGAATTCATTTGATTGCGAAAAAAAATCATTAACTGCATCTTCTGCAATATTATAATCAAATTCTTTCTGGTTAATATTTAATTGATTATGTGACAGATCTAAAAAAAAGATATTTGTAAATAAAAACAAATAGATAAATGATATATAGGCAATATTATAATAATATTTTACCAAAATTGAATTCACATAAAGGTTATGATTTTTTTTTATTATAAGATCTCAATAATATATTTTAATATAAATCTAATGTTAAACATTTAAAAATCTAAATAAAACTCACCAATTACTGTAAAGTTCTAAAAAGTTTAATATTAAAAGAAGAATATTATAATAGCAACTATGTTTAAGAAATATGGATTTAAAACTACAAAAGAATTAGAAGTAAAAGCTGCTAAGGAGAATTATGCTGTAGGAGCCTTTAATTTTAATAATCTTGAACAAATTTTAGGAATAATTAAGGCAGCATCAGAATTGAATAGTCCGGTTATTTTAGCCGCTAGTCATGGTGCAACGAAATATGCAGGGACTATCTTTTTAGTTCACTTAGCAATTGCTGCAAAAAAAAAGTTCCCTAATATAGAAATGGCATTACATTTGGATCATGGATTGGATTTTAATAAATGTAAGGAATGCATTGATTTAGGTTTTTCTTCTGTAATGATAGACGCAAGTAAATATCCATTAAAAGAAAATATAAAGAAATGTAAAGAAGTAGTAGGATATGCACACAAATTTGGAGTATCTGTTGAAGGAGAGCTTGGTCGTTTATATGGAGTAGAAGATGAGATTAATGTATCTGAAGCTGAATCGGCTATGACAGATCCTAAAGAAGCTGCAGTTTTTAGTGAAGAATCAGATATTGATTCTTTGGCCATTTCAATTGGAAATTCTCATGGATTATATAAAACTGATAATCCATTCATTGATTTTGAGAGATTAAAGGAAATAAAGGATTACGTATCAATACCATTAGTATTGCATGGTGCATCTGGAATTCCTGAAGATTCGATTCGCAAAGCTTGCAAAATTGGTATTTCAAAAGTGAATATTGATACTGAGTGCAGGTTAGCTTTTCGACGAGAGATTGATAAATTTATTTATTCTAATCCATTTGATGATCATAAATCAATAACTTATGATCCAAGAAAAATTTTAACTCCTGCACTTGAATCTATTACCGAAGTAATAAAAATGAAAATAAACTGGTTTGGATCAAGAAATAAATTATAATTTTTTAAAATTTTTAAATCAAATAAATAAGATATTTACTTATACCCCAAGATTTCCACTGTAAAATTAGTATAATTTCTTTTTGGTTTTTTATCAATTTAATATGAAATTATTTAGATGATAATATTGAATTGTTTTTTAATTATTAAAAAAACTTAATTGATAAATAAAAAATTATTTATATTATGAAAATAAGAATCTATGGGGGGTATATTTAATTAATTAATTTAAATATATTATTAGGTGTATATTTAAAAAAATTTCAATGGAAATATAGGAGTCTTTGTTCATTTTTATTTGTCGAAGAATTAATTAAAATAATAATTTATTTAAAAAAGATATAAATTAATTTTTCATGTTCACTCTTATTCGATATTTAATTTCCAGAAAATTTGAGGTCTACCACGTTCTCCATTATTTCTTGCAAATTTAGAAACTATATTATTCCTTTGCAATTTTGATAAATTATCAAAAATAGTGGTTCTAGCTTTATCTAATTTTTTCACTAAATCTCGTCTTGTTAATGGTCCATTTTTATATAGTTCTATTATTATATTATGTTGAAGAGGAGATCCATTTTCTCGTAAATTAAATCTATTTGTTAATAAAGAATTTTTAAACATTTTTTTCTTCACTTTTAGAAAATACAAAAGAAATTTTTTATTCTAAATATATTAAAAATTGTTTAGTATTTAAATGATGCTTATTTACATATAAATAACATACTTTTATCATCTCTTCACCATAAGATTTTTAAATGTCGATTTTTGTCTTATTATTAAAAATATAAAATTTAAAAATACAGATTGAAAGAAATTTATGTGGTTTTAAATAATTAATGACAGATACTGAAAGAACAACCATAACACTAAGTAATTACCATATGAATATTATCAAAAGTTTAATAGGTATTAAAGGTAATACTGCAGCTTCAGTTATAGCCGGAGTTATTGCTTCTTGGATAGATCAAAATTTACAGGAAATTAAAGAACATCTTCAAATGAAAAAGTTAATGTTACCTCCTTCTGAAGAGGAAATTAATAAGAAATTGAAATTAATTATGGAAAATTTTGAAAAATTAAAAATAGATGATCTCGCAAAGCTATGTAAAATTGATAGACAATTAATTATTGAAAATATTGCTTACTGGAGTAAAAAATATAATATTATAATTAGTGGAGATTTTGTAATTAAAAAGAAATAAAATGTCTTAAATTATGTTTTCTATCCTGATAAATTTCAAAATCTTCCCAACCACCACTAAAATCTTTTTTTAGAAGAGAAATAAGAATTAAATCATAAGTTTATATAGATAGATATAAAAAATTATTGTGCCTAATCTTAAAAGAAAATCAAAAATAATTCTAATTTTGTTTTTTTTAGCACAATTTACTATAATTATTCCAAATGTAATTGCAGTACTTCAAATAAATATTTTAAATTTTAATACTGATAAAAATGAATATTTTACAGATGAGGATATAATAATAGAAGCTTCTTGGATTTTAAATTACAATCCAATTGAAGAATGGGCCTATGTTCAAATACAACTCTATAATAATCTTGATCAATTGTTATGGTGTTCCGAACAAAATGATAGTATGGGGATTATTAATAAAACTTGGAATGTTAATATTTTAGATTTGAATTTTAGTTTTTCTGAAAATCCTATCAATTTTAGTGTTATTTTTTATCTTTTTCATATGGTTGGTGAGGAAATTTTTAGTTCAGGTCCCATTGCTACAAAATCTATTCAAATTTCGAAAAAATTAATTTCTTGTTCTTTATTTAATTATAAAGAAAGAATTAATTACGGAGAGCCTATAGATTTTCAAGCTCTATTCTATAATATCACCGATACTATAACTTATTATCCCGATAATCTTTCAATCACCTTAGAACTGTATAAAGCAAATGAATCGGTTTTTAGTCAAAACTATAATACTGTAAATGGATGGATCAATGTTAATATCTCAACTACAACATTTTTAATCGTTGGTAAAATAGAATTAAGATTAATTGCATCTGAGAATTCTTTTTATTTTGGCAATGTTTTTAATTATGATTTAGAAGTTGAGCAATTAAATTTATTTTGCTCTCTCTATAATTATATAGAGAAAATTAACTATGGTGAGCCTATAGATTTTCAAGCTTTATTCTATAATATCACCGACACTATAACTTATTATCCCGATAATCTTTCAATCACCTTAGAATTGTATAAAGCAAATGAATCGGTTTTTAGTCAAAACTATAATACTGTAAATGGATGGATCAATGTTAATATCTCAACTACAACATTTTTAATTGTAGGTGAAATAGAATTAAGATTAATTGCATCTGAGAATTCTTTTTATTTTGGCAATGTTTTTAATTATGATTTAGAAGTTGGGCAATTAGATTTATTTTGCTCTCTCTATAATTATATAGAGAAAATTAACTATGGTGAGCCTATAGATTTTCAAGCTTTATTCTATAATATCACCGACACTATAACTTATTATCCCGATAATCTTTCAATCACCTTAGAATTGTATAAAGCAAATGAATCGGTTTTTAGTCAAAACTATAATACTGTAAATGGATGGATCAATGTTAATATCTCAACTACAACATTTTTAATTGTAGGTGAAATAGAATTAAGATTAATTGCATCTGAGAATTCTTTTTATTTTGACAATATTTTTAGCTACAGTTTGAAAGTTCAAAAGTTGGGATTAAACTATTATATTAATGAATATGATAAAAATATAAAATATCAAGAAGATATCCCAATCATCATAAGATTTTTCAATCGTAGTAATGGTCAAATTCGATATCTAGAAATTTTTAATATTAGCATGAAAATTTTTTCAAATAATATTATGATTTACAATAATTTTTATAATAGTGATAAAAATGGGACTCTCATTATAGTAATTCCTAGTGAAATATTTGAAGAGAATGGAGAAATATCAATTAACATCAACATTTTCAATAATTCATACTACAAAGATCTATCAATTAAATTAATATTAAATGACCAAAATGAAAATAATTTGATCTTCAATTTGAATAATCTAATCTTAATTTTAGTTGTTAGTATTTTTAGTGGTGCAGGAACTTTTTTTATTTTCCTAAGAAAGAGAAAAATTAATAAAAATTTATTTGAGATAACATTCAAACATTAAAAAAATTTAAAAAAATCAAATTAATTAATCTAAAATTTATGAGACATAATAAAATTCATTTATTTTTTTCTGATATTCATCTTTTGTACTTCCTGGTTTATTAACTCTAGGTCGTTTTGTCAAATTATCTCGTCTAAATGTAATATCCATAATTTTAAGAAATTTATTAAAACCATCTCTTAAATCCAATGGAACTGAAGCAACTCCTTTTATTCCTGGAATCCCCTCAAAAATCAAAATTGAATCTGCAATGAAATCTTGTGTAACTATATCATGTTCGACAACAAAAGCTGCTTTTTTCAGCTCTTCAATAACTTTTCTAATTAATTGAGCTACATTTAATCTCATTTCAACATCTAAAAAAGCACAGGGTTCGTCTATTAAAAAAAGATCTGCTTCTTCAGCCAAACATTTTGCTATTTCAACACGTTGTAACTCACCTCCACTTAATTCAGTAATTTTTCTTTGTTCAATATTTCGTAAATTGAGATTATTGATTAAACGTTTTATTATAGGTGGAGATAAATGAGGTTTTGATATAATATTAGATATTATATTTTTAACCGTTAGATCTTGTTCTGGTTTAATATATTGTGGTTTTATTGATATTAAAAGTTCGTTAGATTCTTTTTGAGAAATATTTTTTTTAAAATTCCCTTGATTGGCTATAAGATTAATGAAAGTAGTCTTCCCAATTGCGTTTGGCCCCAAAATCCCAATAACCTCACCTAAATGTATCTCACTACCCGATACCTTTAAATGAAATTCGCCCATGTGTGTTTCTGAATCATTATACGAAAAAAGAACTTCTCCTTTATCAAAGGAAGAAATTTGTGGAGGACGGACATGGAAAATTATCGGTAATTCTCTAATACGCATATTTTCATCTTTGATATATCCTTGTAGATAAATGTTTATTCCATTACGTACACTTTGAGGGTGTGAAACTATTCCATACACTCCAGGTTTTCCGTAAAAAATTGAAACGTAGTCACTTAAATAATCTAAGATAGCTAGGTCATGCTCAACAACTACGATTGTTTTTCCATTTTCTGCTAAAGATCTAATAATTCTTGCTACTTTTATTCGTTCACTTACGTCTAAATATGATGTTGGCTCGTCTATTAAATAAACATCTCCATCTCTTAAAAATGCAACTGCTATTAATATTCTCTGTAATTCTCCTCCGGACAAAACGGAAATTTCCCTATCTAAAATTTTTCCTAAATTTAATTTTTTAATAATTTCATCTAAATAATTACTATTACTTATTCCTTTCAAGATATCTTCTACTTTTCCTGAAATCCTTTTGGGAATATCAGTAATATTTTGGGGTTTATGAATTATCTTAATATTTTTTTCCCTTAAATCAGTAAAATATCCTTGTAATTCTGAACCTTTAAACTGATTTATAATTTTATTCCAATCTGGAGCATCATTATCGAATTTGCCTAAATTAAGAATTATTTCTCCAGCTAAAATTTTTAACATAGTACTTTTTCCACAACCATTTGGTCCAATTAAACCCAAAACACTTCCCTTCTTAGGTATTGCCATACGAAAAAGAGCAAAACCATCTGTAGCATACCTATAAGATATTTCATTTTTCAATGGATCAGGTAAATTTATTATGCTGATACTATTAAACGGACACTTTTTAACACAAATTCCGCATCCTGAGCACAAATTTTCAAAAATCTCAATTTTTTTCTCATTTAATAGAATTATTGTTTTAACACCCGTTCTCACCATAGGACAATATTTTATACAGGGTTTTTGACCAAATGGACTACATTTATGTGGTTTGCATGTCTCTCTATTAAGAACGGCTATTCGCATATTAAATTACCCTTTAATTATACTTAAAAACTAAAAATTAAATTTGTCTAAAAACTTTTATCTTTATATTAATAAAGAATTTATAAATTATAATTAAAATTCATTGAGGATTTTGCATAAAGAGTACCCTATTCACTGGCTTGAAGAAATTATCAATAAAATTCAGGACAAAAATTTATTAGAAATTACTTTAGCTACTGGCAAAACCCCCTCTGGACATATTCATATGGGGATTTTAAGAGAACTAATAATATGTGATTCAATTCGTAGAAAATTAGAGGAAAATAGAAAAAAGGTAAATTTTTTCTTATTTATTGATAGTTTAGATGCTGCTAAACGATTTCCTGAATATATTGATAAAACTTTTACTAAAAAATATTTAGGAAAACCATTCTCGAAAATTCCGTGTCCAGTAGATGAAACAGGTTATAATAGCTATGCTGATTATTTTGGAACAGAACTCCTCTCGACCTTTAAACAATTTGGAATAAAAGCTGATGTAATTTGGACTCATGAATTATATCAAGATACAATAATGAAGGAGAAGATAAGAATCTCATTAAACAATACTGATAAAATCAAAGAGATAGTTAGAAAAAATATTTTACCAACTTTAGACGAAAGAAATAGAAAATTATTTATAGATACTCAAAAGAATTGGTTTCCAGCAATGGTTATTTGCGAAAAATGCGGCAAAATGCAAAAAATAGATGATGATAATTCAATAAAACCTAATCGTGTTTTATCTTATGATAAAAATAAAGATACTGTTACCTATTATTGCACATCATGCGGTAATAGCGGAGAAATTCCAATTAATATAGGAGAATTAAAATTAAATTGGCGGGTTGATTGGCCTGCTAAATGGGCAATATTTGAAACTACTTGTGAACCTGCAGGGAAAGACCACAGTGTAAAAGGAGGATCTTATGACACGGGTTTGGAAATATGTAAAGCTATTTTCAATTATGATGGACCAATCAAATTAAGTTATGAATGGTTAAGATTGGGCGATCAGGATATGAAAACATCAAAGGGAATAATCTTTACACCAAAAAAATACCTTGAAATAGCTGATCCCGAAATTTTACGTATGGTATTTTTAAGAACTCCTCCAAATAAACACATTTCATTTAGAATTGAAGAATTATATCAACTTTACGACTCTTATGAAAAAATGGAAAACGTTTATTATAATTTAGAACCTGCTAATTCAGAAACAGAAGAAAAAGTTCTAAAATACATTTATCCACTTTGTCAAATAAATAGTATTTCAGCGAAAAAACCTCTTAGATTACCTTTTAAATATTTAACTACTATAGTACAATTAAAAAACATACTTAAAATCGAGGAAATCTATGAAAAAGCAAAAAATATTTTAAGATATAAAGGTTTTAATGAGAATCTTCCTTTTAATGACTTTAAAATACAATTAAATAGGGCAGAAAAATGGATAAACGAAATTAAAGATATTTTTAAAAATGAAAAAAATGAATCCATTAAAAAAAAAATATTGAAAAAAGTAACAATATTTGAAGTCCCTGATACCGTTACAGAAGATATCAAAAATAATTTAAGTCCCACTCAAAAATTAGGAATAAAATTATTAAAGATGTTTTTAATCTCAAATAAGGATTTAAGTGATGAAGTAATTCAAAATAAAATTTTTGATATAGCTAAAAATGAATTAAAAATTAAACCCCAGAAGTTATTTAAAGCAATTTATTTAATAATAATAGGAAAAGAATTTGGTCCAAGATTAGGCCCATTTCTTCTAATGTTAGATAAACATTGGTTAATAAATCGTTTATCTATTGAATGAAAAGTTTTTTTACAGATTCATTTTTTGTTGTGCTTTTTCTGTTATTTTTTTTAAACTTTCTTTCTAATTTTATTCTTAAATCGTTTAAATATTGATCCTTTCATTTCTTTTTCTTCTTTTTCTTGCTTGATTTTTTGGGAGCATTTATCACAATATTCTTTGGTTTCTGAAATCATCGTGTTGCATTTTAGGCAATGCTTATGTGGATAGATCCATTCATTTTTTTTATACTTTTCAAACTTACTCAAAACAGATTCACCTTATCATAAAATAATTTAGCTAATTAAAAAAATTATTGACTTTTTAAAGGATTTATTAAAATAATGATTGATGATTGAAAAAAAAATATTTAAGGAAATCTTATTTTCTTTTAAATTAATTTTAATTTTAATAATTATATTAATGCCTTTTTTGCTTTTTAAAGAAAATTTATATGTAATTACTTCAAATTCAATGTATCCTAATCTAAACATTGGAGACCTTATTTATGTAGAAAAAAAAAATAGCTCAAATATAAAAGTTGGATTTAATGAGGGAGACATCTTAGTTATCCAAGGTCCTGATTATTATTATGAAAATGGTTTAAATCCTATTTTTTTTAACAATTTATTGAATAATACTCCAATCATTCATCGAGTAGTGGGGAAAATACAAAAAAATGAAAAATATTATTTTTTATTAAAAGGAGATAATAATCTTTTAGTTGATGGAGCCTATAAATTAATTAATAGTTCTGAAGATTATAGTTATTTTTTCATTGAATATAACAAATCAGATGCTATATATGTTAGCGAAGATGAAGTTTTAGGAGTGTTTATATTCAAAATTCCTTATATTGGGTATTTAAAAATATTTTTTCCGTATATTTTGATTTTTGTTATCTCTATAATCATAATATTAATCTGGTTAAAATTAACTGGTTATAAAATTAAAATAATTAAAACCAAATCTTAATTAAAATCACGAAATTCTTCGGAATTTAAAATATTCTTTCTAAATTGAATATAGAATAATGATAAAAAAAGGAAAATATAATCTTTTCTCTTTTTCTATAGAAAATGAAATGATTATATATTATAGTAAAAACAGAATGAAAAAATTGGTTATTTTTAATCTTCTGAAAACAAATAACTTAGAAAAGATGATTCCGCTTTTAAACACCTTATTAAAGAAGGGTTTGATAAAATATTATTCCATTCAATTTTTAAATAAAAATCATCTAAAAACTTTTATTTTATTAAATTACCAAAATAAGACAAAAGAGAATATTTTAAAGTCTATAAATAAAATTAAGGAAGAAATAAAAGAATATACAATAAAAAAACCTTTACATATAGAATTTTTAACTGATAATGAATTGAAGAGAGAGTTTATCAATATCATTCTTGAAGAGGATTTAGATAAAACTCTAAAAATAAATATTAGAAAAAAATTCTGTGTTATAAGAAATAATAAAAATATTCAATCTATTAAATTATATTCATTATATTTTATTCAGGATACGCTAATTGAGTCTATTTTAAATATATTTTTCAACCTTATTACTGATTTAGGAATAAAAGGAAATTTAATTTTAAATTTTAAATTAAAAAATGGAAATATCATTTTTTCCTCATTTTTTGTTAAATATTCTTATAATAAAGAGATAGCCTCTAAAAATGTTGAAACTGTAAATGAATTTATTTCTAATGAATTATACATAAAGGAGCAGAAAATTAAAATAAATATGATTGGATATATATTATGGAGATTAAATTTTACTAAAAATTATTCAGATTATGATAAAAATAAAGGCTTAGTATTCTCTTTATGTAGTGTTATTAATCAAAATGAAAAACCATCGGTCTTAAATGGACAAAAAAGATCATTATCGCCAATAAGTAAAAATTTTATGACTCTTCTCATAGAATTTCTAAAAAGAAATAATATTGAGTTTAATAAAAAAGATTCCCACCTAATAGAAATAAAGAATCAATATATAATTTTATCAATTGATGATTTTAATCCATTAATAATCAATGATATCTTCCAAAAATATTATCAAAATCGAATTATTTATATTATATTGCATGATTTATTCTTTTTCAAAAAGTTAGTATTAGAAACAAAAATCACTAATCTTTTAGGAGTTAAAATATTCAATCCAATAAGCTTCATTAAATTTTTGAAAAAAGCAAATTCATTAATGATTTATTAAATTATATGCTTTGTTCAAAACAATCAATATTTTAACTTGAGAAAAGTGATATTAGTAATTAAAAACAACTAAAAAATTCCTAAATCTATAGCGAGATCAGAGGCTGAGTTATCTGGGTGAAGTTTAATAAACGCTTTTTTTTTCCCATCAGGTGTTATTAGAGTATTTATTTTTACAACTTTAACTTTATGTATTCGTTCAATTGCCTTTTTAATTTGATTTTTATTTGCTTTTCTTTCTACATAAAAAACTAGTTTGTTTTCATTTTCTATTAAATCAAATGTATTTTCAGTTATCAATGGCTTTTTAATAATTTTATAATCATTTTCCATAAAATTACACCAATATTTTTAATTGATTTAAATCATTGAAAGCATTTTGTGCCCATAATACTAGTCTCCCTGGAATTCCACCAGGGGCAAAATCAATAGTTGATACATTATTTATATTTTTAATATCTACTCCAGGAATATTTCTTGCGGCTTTATATATCCCAAAATCTTCTTTTATGATGATCAAAATACCTTTTTTATTTTTATATTTCCTACCTCTCCTTTTACCTTTACCAGCTCTAATTTTTTTTCCTTTTTTAAAACGTTTAATCTCATTCTCTAATCCTAATTTTGTAAAGATTTCCATTATTTTTTTAGTATTTTTTATAGTTTGAATTTTATCATCTATAACTAACGGAATTTCAGGGATATTTTCAATAGAATACCCTCTTTTTTTGACCCAATTTATATCACCAGAGGCAGAAATTGATGATATTAATGCAATTGATTTTTCTTTTTTATTTATTTTTTTAACTATTTTTTTTATGGGTTTTGGAGCATGTGCTAATCTCCCTCCTTTTGCGGAAGGAATAAATCCTGCATTTCTTGAAGTTAAAAATCCTGAACCTTGAATCCTGGGCACTCTAGCCATCCCAAACCCAGTTCCCCAGCTACGAGCAGTATTTCTTTTACCAGCAAGGGGATCTTTTCCTTGTTTTTGTTTACTTTGACTAAAATGGGCATTTATTGCTCTTTGAATCAAATATAACTTTGGTTTTTCCTTAAATATCTGTGGTATCGAAATTGATTCTTTAGGTTTTCCATTTAAATTGTAAATATTTATTTTTTCCATAATGCATCAATTCTTATTTTAATTGTTGGCTTTCTCGATTAACATATGTAATTTCTACTTGTGAATCAATAAATTTTTGAGCGCCTCTATTGGTCTTTCTAAATTGTATTAATCTTTTTTTGGGTCCGGGTACAGAACCTAAAAGCATGATGTAGTCACCCTTTACAATGCCATATCTAATAAATCCACCTTTTGGATTAATTTCTTCGCCGTTCTCACCAATTTGCATAATTCTTTTATGGTATTCCGTTCTTTGGTGAAAACCCATTTGTCCTGCTCTTGGAACTGTATATAAAACTCTAGCGGGATGCCATGGACCGATGCAAGCAACCACTCTCCTAGCTTTACTATTTTTTCTAGATAAAATAGTAATTCCAAATCGTTTAACTGGACCTTGGAAACCTTTACCTTTTGTAATACCAATAACATCAACTAAATCTCCAAGTTTGAAAACATCTCGAACTCTAATTTCCTTTCCCAAATTTTTAAAAGCTAAATTTAAAGCTTTCTTTGGATCATTACCATTAGAAATTTTTATTTCAATAATATCTGGTTTTTTCCGTGGTAATGAAGCTTTATGAGGTTGAGTTTGAAAAATTCCAAAAATCTCTGCTCCCTCTTGGATTTTTTTTTCAATTTCTTTTTTATCTTCTTCTGGATTAAAATTTTCTAATTTAATATTTTTAATCTTTCTTTGAAGATATTTATTAATTTCTTTAGTGAAAATATCTCCAATTATATATTTTCCATAGTTATCTTGATTATATATTCTAATTCCAATTAGTATTACTGGAGGAGTATCGATGATAGTAACTGGTTTCATTAATTCTTTACCAAATGTAGAACTATATTTATAATCATCGATATATGTAATATGCGTCATTCCTGCTTTAAATCCACAAAAACCCAAAAAACTTGTTTCTCCCTCATGATATCCCCAATGTTTAATGTGCCCCTTTATTGAAGATGCTCGTTTTCTAGGTAAAAATGCAAGAGAGCCATGCCTTGGCGCGTGTTGCTTTCGATGTCCCATTTTGTTTAACACCTAAATTAAATAGATAAAAGAAATAAAATAAATAAATTTTTTGATACAAGAAAAATTAAATAAGATTAAAATAAGATTAAAATAAGAAAATGTTGATAGATTTCTTGAAATTGTTAAAATTAGAGAAATTTTATCACTTAATTAATTTTTTGATTAATTGTAAAGATTTTAACATTTTTATCTTAAAGCTTAATTTTTTTAAATATTTCTATCTCAATTCATTTTTAATTTGTTCCCTCCCTCCCTCCTAGGAATAAACTTCTTTTTAAAGGAAATCTTGTTCTATTAGATGGTAATCTCCTTTTCAAAAAATGAAATAAAAGATTTAAGTCTTTTTATTAATAAAAAGGGTGTTTTATTTAATTTGTATCATAATTCAAATTTTGAAAGAAAAATCTCTAATAATTTACTTACTTCTTGTCCAGAATGTGGTTGTAAAATAATTAATTCTGATTTTGAAAGAGTATGCAAAAATTGTGGACTTGTTATCGGTGAAATTTTCAGTGATCATTCATATATAATGAATAATACGATTGAATCATATAATTTATCAAATAAGCAATATGTTGCGTTAGGAGAGCGAATTAATTTTATTGGGGGATTGGGAACTTGTATAGATTTTGAGAATTCTTATTATCTTAAGGATAGAAACGGCAAGTTATTATCTCCAAATAGTCAAAAATTATTTCGTCGTTTAAAAAAAAATTATTCTAAATTTATTAGAATTAAAAATTTTGAAACAGAATATAGAATTTTAAAAATTTTAAATAATGTTATTTCATATTTAAATTTAAATAATAATATCAGAAATAATGCAGCATATTTTTATAGGAAAATAATAAAATCTGCTCCTAGAATAATTAATAATATTTCACTCATCGCTTTTTGTCTATTTTATTCATTAAGACAGAATAATGATTACATTCCACTATCAATAAAAGAGATTTCGGAGATTTTTCAAATAATTGGTCACCGTGTCACACCTCGATTAATAATTCGTGATGGAATCATGTATAAGAAATATCTTGATAAGAAGGATTCCTCCCTTAAAAGTGAAAAATATCTACCAAGATTAATTAATGAAATTGTTGCCCATAAATCTTTAAAAGAACGTTTAATCAAGAAGGAAATTAAATGGAATCTTAGTAATTATAAGAAGGAATTAACAATAATGTCAGAATATTTGCTAAAGAATCTTAATCAAAAACAAAGAGGTGGAAGAAATCCATTAATTCTGGCGGGAGCAATAATTTATTGTGCAGATAAGATTTTAGCAATTAAAAATTCTCAAAAAAAGATTTTAACACAAAAATTGATATCGTTAGCTACAAAAATTGCAGAATATTCAATCAGAGATCACTATGTGTCATTATTAAAACCCATCTTTCTGGCAAAAAATTTAAATAAAATTCCCAAGTAGATAAGATCCTTCTATTTTTTCAATTTTAATATTAATAAAACTTCCAATTTTTCCTTCATTGATATAAATTGGAACATAATAAATATTTTTTCCAAAGAATAAATTTTTTCTTATCTTTTTTGTAATTAAAATTTCACCCTTCCAATTTATCCACTTTCTAAAATGCTCCAACTTTGTTCGATTATAAAGATTACTCAGTTCTCTCGTTCTTAGTTTAATAATTTCACTTTTAATCTGTGGTTTCTTTTTTGCAAGAGTTCCAGGCCGAGGTGAGAATTTTGAAATATTAAGAATTTCTGGGTTTAACCATTTAATAAACGAAAGAGTTTCTATAAATTCCCTTTGATTTTCCTCTGGAAATCCACAAATAATATCTGTTTCTATAGTTAATCCAGGAATTTCTTTTTTTAAATTTTTTAATTTTTCTTTTAATGTCTGAATTTCATAATTTCTACCCATTTTTTTTATTATCTCATCACTTCCAGATTGAATTGGAATATGTAGGAATTTGTATAATTTCTCATTTTGATAAAATTTGATAAAATCATCAGAAAAATCAATGAAAAATGCTGGATTTATCATTCCTATTCGTAAATAAAATCTCTGATTCAAAGTTAAAATCTCTCTTAGTAAATCTATAAAATTTAATCCATTATAATAATAACAACTACAATCCTGAGCCGTTAAGAAAATCTCTTTTTTTTCACCTCTTAATTGATATTTTACTTGATTTAAAATGCTCTCTAAATCAAAACTATATGATATTCCTCTACTATTTTTAACACAACAGTAAGTACAACTCCCCAAACAACCCTCAGATATGGGGATTATTGCTGTAGTATTATTTTGTGGATAATTTAAAAGAAATTTGGATTTATCAATTCTTTTTTCAGATTTTATAATTATATTTGTTTTTCCTTTTAATATCTCTTCTAAGATTAAATTAATTTTATGAATACTGTCAACATCAATTATTGCTGAAAATGATGGAACTAAGTTAACAATTTTCTTTAAAGTACTATTAGTGATTTGAGGCAAACAACCTGTAATAATTATTTTTTTTTTTAAAAATTTTTGAGAGAGAATTTTCAATTGATGCATGATTTTATTCTCAGTCACTCCCTTGACTGCACATGTATTAATTATAATAAAATAAGAGTTTTGGATTGAAGTTTCAGTAAAATTATTCTTCTTAAGGATTTCTCGTATTATTTGAGAATCTACTTTATTATAGGCACATCCATAGGTTTGTAAGTAGAAAGTTTTTTTTTTCACAAAATTCACAAAAAATATTTAAATCGTATAAAAATCTTACTAAATTCCATAAATAAGTTTTATTACTTTTAAGGAGGAATCCGATGTATCTGATTTCTTTTTTTCCATTATTTTAATCATCAATACTTAAACAAATTAAATAATGCTTCTGGGGGGATTTGAACCCCC
The DNA here is from genome assembly GCA_029856045.1 of Promethearchaeia archaeon. GTDB lineage: Archaea > Asgardarchaeota > Lokiarchaeia > Sigyniarchaeales > SOKP01 > 6H3-1. The sequence continues at coordinate 157,842 of JAHQWG010000016.1, forward strand.
GTCAGGAGGGTGAGAACCTCCGATGCGTTACCCTAAATTTTATTAGTTTGACCGAGCTACACTACAGAAGCATAAATGACCTTATCAATAGAATTTTTTCGAAATTAAATATATAAAAAATTTGGTATTGGATTTGAGATTATAATATTCTTATCCTTTATTTAAAAAGAATTTTTTCTTAGTTTCTCTATTAAATTTAGAAAATTTAATAATGTAAACGAATAAGATTCTAAATTTTTTATTTGATCCTCATCTTCCAATTTACTTAATAGCCATTTAAATTTATTAATTAAAATATTCTCTAATTTTTTAGTAACTTCAGTATAATTACTTAATGTTGGCTCTTTTGTATATTTTAAATTTTCTACACTGATGTCATTATACTTCTTAATTATTTCTTCTCCTTCTTTAACAATTCTTACTTTCTTATTACAAATTGGGCAGAAAACATCTTCACTCTTGAATTTAAATAAAGGAGAATTACAAACAGGACAAGCCTTATTTAACATTGTTGAGCCTTTTCTTAAAAGTTCTGCCATTTTTTTAAAATCTTTTTCTTTAAGCATTTTCTTTACAATTATACTCTCTTTTTCTAATTAGATTCCTTTTTTTCTTTTATATTAAGCAGATTTACAACATATCCGGCTATTCTATTTCTTAAGTGTTTTGAATCTATCTCCGCATACTTATTCAATAAATCTTTATTTTTATTAAAGTCGGTAGTAAAAATATTCGGATATTTCTCAATTAATTCTTTTGAAATATTTTTTATTAAAATAGTTCTAATTTTTCCCATTTTTTCTTAAATTCCTCTAATTTCAATAATAATATGAATATTTTATTATAAATCTTAAATTTTTTGTTTTTAAAATAACATCAATTATTTATTTTAAAATTATATTCTTCTATAAAAAATGTTGATGACAAATGAAGAGCATACCCACCCTTTAGTTTTATTTTTTGTCACCAAAAAAAAATTCGGATATTAAACTAATTCGGCATACCTAAAGTTCAAATCCAAAATTTCATCACTTTTATTTTGCCTTTCTCCAAGATTTTATATCGTTTCAACATATCCCTAATAATAAATTTTCCTTGAATTTCTAAACAATCTCAAATCATTAAAATCAAATTATAGGGCTGTTCCGTTTCTATAATTTATAGATGATTTCTCATCATTTAATTAATCTTGTTTGGATATGAGGGGTGAAGTTCCTCATTGTAGATACAACGTTAATCCGAGCTCTTCATTTGTCATCATTTAATTAAAGAAAATCATTATTATTAAATATTTTTCATAGCTAGATTCAAAAAATAAGTATTTTTTATCCAAAGAAATTTAAATCAAAGGAATTTAAAGGTTAGCAATTAATAATTAAATCAAGCTCTTTATTTCAGAAAAAGTCTCATCTCTTAATCTCTCGACATCTTGTAACTGAATTTCATCTGCTTGTTTAGCAGGAACTTTTAAATTTACAACTGAATTGATAGCTTTTATTTCTTCTGAAGAAATAGTGAATTCTACACCTAATCCCTTTACAATTATTGAAATTTTAATTGGAAAAAATTGAATTTTGATACTTCTTACGATTCCTACTTTTCTAGCATAGGAATCAATTACTTCAAGACCAATTAATTTTCCTGGTGCAGGAAGTTCATACAATTCTGTTTCGATTGTAGTATTAAGTATTTTATCCAATTTCATTATGAATCAATTTCAATTATCAAAAAGAAATAATAATATATCATGTGTATATTACAATCACAATGATATAAATTTCTAAAAAAGCTCGAAAATTAGATATAATAATATTATCCTCTAAGGAAATAGAAATCAAATTACGATAAATCAATTTCAACATTTAAAAATCTTCTTTAAATAAAAAAGTATAATAATTATTCATTTAAGAAAAATCCACTAAATAAATTCTTCTCCATTAAAAATTTGTTCAATTTAATTCGACAAAATCCTGTAAATAATATAAATATAGAATCTTATCTTTCTATTTTTTTGATTAATGCTAAATTATTATTTTTCTGATTTATGTTTTATGAATTTTTATTTTTATTTAATAATAAATTAAAACTCTGTTTATTATTATTAATCTCATTTTTTTTTAAATAAATATACTAAAAGAGTGGGAAAAGATAATTCATAATTATATTGAGGATCAACTAAAAAAATCTACTTTATTCATAGATGAAAGCAAATTAGATATAAATTTTATTCCCGAAGATTTACCTCACAGAGATAAAGAATTAATTCTTCTCTCGCAATTATTTCTCATATTAATAACACAACCAAATTCAGTTTCGAGAAAAGTTTTAATAACAGGTGGAATTGGTGTCGGGAAGACGGTTACAATAAAACGATTTGGCCAAATAATTACGAACACAGCAGAAAAAAGAAATATTCCAATTGAATATTTCCATATTAATTGTAGAAAAGAAAGAACAGGATATAAAATATTAGTAAAAATTATGAAACATTTTAATAAAAACTTTCCTTCTAGAGGTTTTTCATCTCAAGATTTACTCGATTTGTTGAAGGATAATTTAAATCGACAAAATAAGCATTTAATTTTGGTTTTAGATGAATTAAGTTATATAATTATGAAAAATGATGACATAATCTATGCATTAACAAGAATTAATGAGGAGATGTTAAATGCTTCTCAAAGACTATCACTTATCGGAATTATTAAAGATATTTCAACTTTAAACAATTTAGATGAAAGTACATTAAGCACACTTCAAAGTAACATTATTCATTTTAATAAATATAGTAAAAGTCAAATAATTGATATCCTAAAGTCTAGAGCAAAAATAGCAATAAAACATAATGTAATTGATGATAATATCATTGATATGATCTCTAATTTAGTATATAAAAGGGGAGATATGAGAAAAGCGCTAGATTTATTATGGACAGCTATAAAGATTGCAGAGGAAAGAAATTTAAAAAAAGTTTCACCAGAATTTGTTCGGTTAGCAAATAATAAAACAATATCAAATTTTTCACAAGATCTTCTAATCTCTATTGAATCTCATAAATTACTCCTTCTTTTTTCAATCTTAAATCTCTTAGAAAAAAATAAACAATCTTATGTACTTATTTCAAAAATAAAAGAAGAATTTGATCAAATATGCGAATATTTAAAACTATCAATTATCTCCTATTCACAAATAATGAATTATCTTCATGAACTGGAAAAATATGGGATTATATCGATAAAAATTAAAAGTAAAAATATTAGAGGAAGACATGCCCAAGTAAGTATAAATGAATTTTCTCTCGAAATATTAAAAAATAAATTACTATCAATTTTTGAAAGTCGAGGGTTAAATATATGAAAAATATAATTCAAAATAATTATACTATTGAAAATCTTTTCTGTTCAAGGGCGAGAGCCAAAATAATAAAAACTTTAGCTCTAAATAATGAACTAAATATATCCAAAATAATAAAAAATACAAATTTGAATCATTCTAATGTTGTAAATCATTTAAACTTCTTAAAAAAAATTAATTTTATTCAAGAAAAGAATTTTGGCCGAATTAAAATTTATAGATATAAAGAAGAAAATTTGAAAGCCCATTGTGTTAAAAAGTTAATAGAATTGATAGAAAATATTGATTAACTTTAAATATAAGAATATTACTCGAATATAATAAAATTCCTAAAACTAAATCCCTATAAATTATCTAGGTTAAAATATTTTAATATCAACTAATATTTGAAATGATTTTTTTTATAATTCTGTTAATAGTTTCTATTTACTTTTCAATTTTAGATCTTCGAAATCGAAGAATTCCAATAAAAAATTATAAAATTTTATTTCTAATCAGTTTATTTTTTATTTTTTTTACATTTAATTCTCTTGATTCTGCCTTAATCCTTCTTTTTTTATTACAGATGATTTTTTTGTTTTTTTTTTGTTTTATTTTTTATGTGTTAAATTTTATTGGGGGTGGAGATGCAAAATACATCTTTTTTATTTCAATTTATAATTTTTGTTACTCATTTGAAATAGTTAATTTAATCGATTTCTTTTCTATTTTCATTTTAATTTATTTTTCATTACTCATACCAAATTTAGCAAAAAATCAATTTTATTCTCGTTCATTATATGAGCAATTTTTAATATTTTTTAATAGAAAGTGTTTCTTTATAGATTTTTATCTGAAATTGTGTTTCAAATTTTTTCCTTTAAAATCCATAAACAAAATTGATGATATTAAATATAAAATAAAATCATTCTTAATTTTATTTGATTTTAAAACGGGTAATTTTTATTTTATTTCTCAGTATAAAATGCCTGTTATAATTGTGTGTTTTTTAGCGTATCTTTTCTATTTGACTCTGAATTTTTGTGTATTTTAAATAGATCAATTTATAATATAAAATATGTTATTGAAAAAAAAAACATTAGAAAAAGCTATAGATTTTATTTCCAATATTAATTTTGATGATTCAGAACAATTGAAGATTTTTAATAAAGTTAAAAAAATTATCTTAAATCTAAGGGATCCTGAAATATCAAAAAAAATAGAAGAATTAAATGAATTATCTTCAGACTTACCTTTTATTGAGTTATTTAAACAAATTTTGGAGAAATTAACTATCGAACAATTGAATTCAATTTTTAAGCAGTTTATAAATAATGAGGATCTCATTGATTATTTACAAGATATGCTTTTAGAAAAGATAATTTAATCTTTTTAGGCAAAGAACTGTCTATCCAAATTATTGTAAGATTTATTTTTTCGTTTTTTTTATAAATCATCTAATTTTTATATACATAATGTCCATCTTAATCGATATTATTCTCGTTATGTGTGCATATCTTTATGTTTTAACTGTGATATTAATCCCAAAGTATTTAAAAGAAAAGGGAAAGATTTCAAAATTTGCTGCACGCAAAACAGTTCACTTACTTGCTGGTCTTTCAATATTTGTAACTCCCTTTTTAGAATTTTATTGGTATTCACTTATAATTTCTGGCTCCATGATGCTCCTTACCTATTTAAGTTCTAAAGAGAGTAAAGTGAAACAATTAAAGAGTTTATTTGACGCAATTGGTGAGGAAGCTGAAGAGAAAGCTGGATATTTACAAGGACCATTTAATTACTGCCTTTCAATTTTTATTCTTATGTTATTTTTTTCAATATTTGCTCCAACAATGTTTTATTTTCCAATTTCAGGAATTTTAATTATGATTATATCAGATACTCTTGCGAGTGTGGTAGGGAAAAAATATGGAAAAATTAAAATTAAAATTAAATGGACTCATACAGAAAGGACGATTATTGGCTCATTAACTCTTTTCTTAACAGCTTTTTTCTTATCATTTTTTTCTTATCTTTTATTCGGTGTCATTATTCCAACTTCTCAGCAGGTTATTAATATTGCTCAAGTTATCATTTTCTCATTTTTAACAAGCATTGTTGCAACAATTACAGAACTATTATCACCAAGTACTTATGATGATTTAACTGTACCGATAATTACTACACTAATTATCTTTCTTCTTTCTTCGATTTTAATTGCTTAACATAACTTTAAATTATTGACTTGTCATTTTAAAATTAAAAGTGATAATTTAATAAAATTTGAAAAAGATAAATTTGATATAACTAGGGATTTAAATGGAAATTGAAAAAAAAAGAGAAACAGTATGGAAATTAAAACAAAAAGAAAAACAAAAATATATTGAGTTAATTTCAGTTGAGGAATCTGGAGAAGTTAATCAAATTAAATTGTCCTTAAAAAAAATGGAAGATGCAATAACAATTGAAATGAATAAAAGTGAATTTAATAATTTTTTATCAATATTATTAGCGTTTAAAGATGTAGTAATTGGTTCAGAGATAAGTGTATTAACTCCAGATTTCAAAGATTTTGATGCAATAAAATCTCAAGAAAAAGAAGAATCTGTTTCTATTTCAGAAAAAAATGAGGTTATAGAAAAAGTTCCAGTACAAGAACTCACGGATGTTCAAGATAACGTTCCAAATGAAAAACTACATGAAGAGGAATTGAATCCTAAGGAATGGGATCCCTGGTAATTAGAGTGATCTGATCCTTGAAAATAAAAAAGAAATTTTTATAGCATATTTCCATTCTTACCACCCGTCACCAATAAGCGTAAATTTTTTGATTTACGACTGCTCCATCCCTGACCTGGTCGGGTTCATCATCAATTGAGTATATTTCTCCTACAAGAAATATCTCAAAAATAACTTACCTAATTGGGCGAATGGATCATTGAAACATTAAATATGTATAAAAATCATTTTTAATTCCTCAGATCATTTCTCAATCCGTTATAGAGCATTTACGGTCCACCCAGTATAGGGTTTCAGGAATTGCCCTAGATTCCCACGATCAATAATAATATTTTTATTAACAAATATAAAGCTTATTATAAATGTAAAAAGGTTTTAAATAATTTATTTTGAAAAATCCAATGATAATCAATTAGAAAATGTAATTAAGTTCTTTTTTTTTCAATTTTGAAAATACAACATCTCTTTTCCTTATCTGTTATCATACATTCTATCTCTGAAACAGAAGCACGATACAATGCAAATTCTCCAAAACCAGATAATATTCCAGACATGAAATAACAAATATATTTAAAATTATTCTCCATGTATGATGAAATATTATGATATAATTTTAAAATTATAAGTTCCTCCGATATTTCTTGAGGTTCAATATTCCCCCATCCCATATTGCTAAACATTTCACAAAATAGATCTGTTAAATCTTTAAGAGTTTTAGGTTTTAAATTTTCTTCCCAAATTTCTATTAAAACCCTACCCATTTTTTTACCTAACCATATTAATAAAGGTTTTACTCCCTCGCCATATATAGATGATAACAAATCTATAATCTGAGGAGGAAAAAACACAAATCTCTGATTAAATAATCTGTATATTCCATCAGAATATTCTAATCCCTTTAATTTTAAATCTTTCATCTTTTGATACACATTGAGATCTTCTAAAATAATTAATATGTTTTTAAAATATTTTCACAAGTTTTTATAATTATTTATATGATCTTTTTTGATTATGTTAAATTATAATCTGTCAATAATTATTGTTTTATTATCTTTTTTGTTTATTATATTTATTTTTTCAATATTTACGACTAATATAGATGCATTGTTCATATTTATTTTCTACATGGTCTTAATAATCTATTTGAATCTAATTATTTTACAAAATTATATAGATTTAAAAAGTTCTAATGATCTTCTTAATTTTAATTTTTTAACATTTCTGGCAAATCTTTCTTTTATTTGTGAATTTTTTATTGGAATCTTTATTTTAATTCAAGTAATATACAAATTCATCACATAAAATTTAAGATATTTACAAAATTTAAACTAATTGAAAGAATAATTATAAAAATTAACACAAAAAATAAATTGGAAGTAAATATAATAATTATTTTAGACTCTATGCCGATTATTTTAGAGAAATAATACCCACTTATAATGTTGCTTAATAAAAAGGATCCAAATATGAGTATCAGATCAAATGAATCAAAATTATTATAAAAAGGAATAGTTGTTGTAAATTCTGGATTATTTAAAAGATTAATATGATAAAAAAAAGATGGAAATACACCAGAAATGACCCCAAGAATAAAAGGTAATAAAAAAATAAAGATTAAACTTTTAAATTTTTCACCTTTAATAATGATTCGTTTTCGCTTTTCTAATTTTTGATGCATTGATATTATTTCTAATAGATCCCAAATTTTATTTGCAGTATGATATGTATCTTCATGGATCATTTTTTTTACTACATTTAAAATCAGTTTGCAACGTGGTGATTTTAGATTAAAAATAAATGAATCAAGCATCTCTTTTATTGATATTGAATTTTTAATCAATAATGATATGGGATGTTCCAATTTTTTCTGAAAAAAAGTAGGTGTTTTTTTATACGCATAATATAATGCATCCTCGGGCGACGTTTTCCTTGATAACATAATTGCAAAATTTTTTAAAAATAATAAAAAACCATTAAACTCTCTTCTATTATTTTTAGGCTCAGAGCTTAAAATCCCTAATAATTTTATATCCTCATTTAAAAATTTTGATGACAAATATCTAATAATAATGAAATAGAGAGGTATGATAAAGATTAATGAGAGAGATTTAATTTCTTGAAGTATTATGAGAAAACAGCTTCCTATCGGGAAAAATAAACCTATAAAGAAGATTATACTTAATTTTGATTCAACGCTTCGTATAAATGTTTCAAATAAATCTTCTGAATAGGAGTATTCATTTATTTTAACCAAATTAGTGTCTTCAAAATTATTAGAGATTAAGTCATTTACAAAACTTTGAAAATTTTTTGAAATGATATTTAAATTTTCTAACTCATTTTCTGGGTTTTTGCCAAATTGAATTTTTTTTATAATTGATTTAAAAAAATTAGAAACTGGATAATTATATTTAGAAATAGATTCAATAAAATTAATACATTTATCGGAAATTGATGTAAAAAGGGAATTAATGAGAGCAAAATCTAAAATTATTAATTTTAAGTAAGCATTAATATTTAACTCTTCATTTTTTAATCTTTTGTATAAATATATATTAAATATGTAAGTAATTATTATAGAAGAAATAAAAGAAAATAGGCAACTTATTTGAATTACAAACTGCATCTCCAAGATTTTAAAAATGATATTAAAATAAATTGAAAAAATAAAAAATAAGAAATAAAAAGTTAAAAAAACCATAGTAGTTGCTTTGTTTATATCGCTAATTAATAGATTATATTTAAGAAAAATTATTTTTGAATATCTTGAACTTGGCTTTTTAATTTTAAATTGTGGAATTTTTTTATTTCGGAAGAAAAAACAGAAATTGCAATATAAATCAAGAAAACTAATAAAATAACACCTTTTATTTTTATAAAAAATTTAAGAAAATTACTTCTGAAATTATATATATTTTTAAAATGTGATAACCTGGGTTTTCATAAAAAAAATTTATAAATTGGTAAATAAATTCGTAAGTATATTCATGTTCAATATTATTTACAATAAATGTATACTTTATTCTATTTCCGGAAGCTAATAAACTAAAATTTTCTGGTATCTCAATAACGCAACTAAAATTTAAAGAGGGATTTTCAATTGTTCTTGTTATTCCAGAGTTAATAATAGATATACTTGTTAAATTATTTTTAATATCCGACTCAAGATTGTAATTCTCGATAAATTTAAAAAAGGGAGCAATTATAGAAAGAAAAATAACCAATATTGTAATTCCAAATCCAATCATAAGGGATTTCTCTAAAATTTCTGTCATAGCATATTTTTATTATAATTTTTAAATTTAAAATCCCCTTTTTTTAAATTCTTCTTGATTTTCTCCCAAAATTGAATTAATTCCAAATAATTATTTTTTGATGCCAAAAATCCAATAACATTAAAAATTGAAACTAAATCTGAGATTTTATTGGATCTAAATTTGGAAAGGAAATCAAAAATTTCTTTAAATAGGTTTATTATTAGATTAAAATCTTCTTCCGGTAGATGTTCATACTTTATTATTTTTTTTAATATATTCGTATGATAAAGGTTCTTTTTCCTCATCCAATTATTTGTCATTGGATTATAATCAAAAATCTTTTCAACAGAAATTCTGTTATTTACACTAATTTCTATAATCGCCACGATTTTTCGACCAATTGGTAATTTTTTCATTAAAATAATTAGATCTAAATCATTCAAACATATTTTTTCAATTTTAAAATGATATAGGAACCGATTAATTAATGCGGAAATATCTTTTGAATGAATTGTTTGAAACCCTCTTAATCCTGCGCTTAAACAATGAAATAAAGCTTTACACTCCTCCATTGTAAGAATCTCGCCCAAAAATATAACATCTGGAGTTCTATGTAATAAGGTTTGAATTAAATTACTTTTTGTAAATTGAGAATTTTCAGTATTTTCTAATGATTGAGTTTTATATTTTACTTGATGCATATCAAATTTTAATTCATCTAATGATTCAACAGCATTTTCAACATAAATCTTTCGAAATTCTTTAGGTGTTAATAGATCAAATGCATTAATCAGAGTTGTTTTTCCTGTGTCTGTTTCTCCAGTCACTGTTAAATTTATTCTCTTGATAATACAAAAGTATAAGAAGGAAGCAATTTCCGAGGATAAAGTTTGATAAAATATTAAATCAGGAATTGAAAAAATATTTTTATTCAATTTTCTTATATCTAAACAAAATCCATTCAATTGTAATGGGAAGATATCAATTGAAAATCTACAATAAAAATAATTATTTTTTATAACAGTTTTAACACTAGGATGGTTTATATCAAGCCTTTCTCTACTATATAATCTCAAAAAGGTTTTAATTCTCTCAATTTCTTCCAAATCTAAGCTAATTTCTGTACGACATCGTCCATATATTTGATGATTAAGATAAATTTTATCATTTGGCTGATCTAAAAATATTTCTTCAATATAATCATCAATTAAAAGTGGTAATAATTTTTTAATGTTAAGTATATTAATAGATGAAAAAAAAGACAATTTATGCTTTTCACTGGTTGATAAATTTGGCATAATTTCATTCAAATAAATTAGTGAATGTTTTAAAAGTAAATCAACCAATTCTTGGAATGTGAGAATTTTATCAATTTTTAATGATTTTAAATAGCTACTAATTTTATTTATTATTTCTTTATAATAATCTGATTTATTAGGATTTTCAAAAAAGATTTCAACTCGATATAATTTCTCAGTATGATATTTCCAATTATAAATTGATATTTGAAAGTATTTGCTTGATCCAATAAAATATGTTTTTATAAGAATTTTATTTTCAATCAAATTTTCACAATTGAATAACTTACATTGAGTTTTTGCTTTTTCAGTAAATTTTTCTCTTGAATGATTCAAATCAAATGTTTTTTGGGTGCTTATTAGATTTTTAATAAGATTCAAAGAATCTAAGAGTAATAAGATTTTTTTAATATTTTCATTTAACTCATAAAACCATTTTTGAAAAGAAAGATCATGACTATTTTTCTTTAAATTTAACTTGAGTTGTTTCCTTAATTTCTCATATAAAAAGAAAGGATCAATTTTTCTTAAATTTATATCAAAATCTAACTCTAATTCAAAATATCGAAATTTTTTTCTGTCCCTATGGACTAACTTTTGAATCTTTTTAAATATTTTATTCAAATGCTTAAAATATTTAATATAATCTAAAAAATATGAAATATATTCATCTTCAATTATTTTATGATTTTGATGGTCAAATATTGTGCTTATTGTTTTATTTTGATATTTTATTAAACAATTTATCAAACAAATACGACATTTACTATTAAATAAATGCGAACAATTATTAAGATGAAAATTAGAGCAGTTTAAACAATTTATTTTAATATTCCACAGTTTTTCATCATAGCTTTCTGAGAATACTGGGATTAGAAAGCAATTTTTAAGATTTTTATACATATTAGAGTTTTCTACAAAAAATAATTTAAATTTCTACTTTTTTCGGAGTTTTTAAGTTTAAAATTTAAACAAAAAATGTGATATAAAATGAAAATACAAATCAGAAATATAATTCTTAGATTGAAAAATTTTTTAAAAGATGAAAGCGCTGGCTCTCTATTAGAATATGGATTATTAATTGGATTTAGTATCTTAATTTTCATTATTATTATTGAAATAATCTTTTCAATGTTTGAATGGACAGGCACGCAGATCTCACAATTTTTTGATGTTATAGGATAATTTGAGGTGCCAATCTTATTTCACAAAACTTAAAATCTATGAATTTAGATAAAAATCTTTTGGATGAAATAATAAATCGAATTAAAAATAAATTAGCAAATAAAAGGCAAATAATGTATTGTGATGTTATCAACTATATAGTTAGATCCAAATTAAAAGGGAAATCTTATGATAAGATAATAATTTGGTGTACTTATAATATCCGATTAGGACATTTATATATAAATTTTTAAAATCCTCATTATCAATGTATCACATATCAGATTTCTGATTCTCTATTGTTTTTTTAAAAAAATTTTATAGTTAGATTTGAAACTACTTTTGCAATGATTACAATCTAAACGAAATGAAGTTTAAACAAAAATTTAAAAAGTGAAAAACAATTCTTTTATTAATATCTAATCCATAATGAAATTATTGATAAAAAAATTAATATTAATGATTATATTTTTGTAATTTGATTAGAATTAGTTATTAACAAATATTTTGAGAAAACCTTTATTTTTGGCAGATATTATATGGTGAGAGTTACAGCAGATCATCGCATATATATAAAAATTTTATACTGGGGAATGGCTAGCTCGGGTAAAACTACTATAGTGGATACTTTATATCGTCTTACAAAAGAACAAAAAAAAGACATAGAACCTACAGGAAATTTAACGAAAATTGCTATGGCAAGTGGCTCTACTCTCTATTTTGATAGAGGAATTTTTCAATCTACAAAAGAACGAAAAGTCTATTATCATGTTTATACAGTTGCTGGACAAAGTCGATTTTCTCCTTTAAGAAAAAAAATATTTAAAGGAACAGATGGAGCAATATTTGTTGTAGATTCTCAAACTCATCTTTTCGAAGATAATATTGAATCATTAAAAGAATTAAAAAAAGTAGCTAAAGGGTCATTAATGAAAGAAATTCCTCTGTTGGTAATGTTAAATAAGAAAGATTTAACAGAAACGATAAATGCAAGTGAATTTGAACAAATTTTAAAGGAAGAAGAATTATGGTATGAGGCACCTCATAAATTAACGCTCTGGAATCCTATAATTTACGAATCTTGTGCATTATATAATAAAAAAAGAGAAGTATATCGAAGTTTTTATGAATGTGCTAGGAGAACAGCATTGTATCATATATATGGAAATGGAACAGCTCCATTAGATAATTAATCTTAAAAAAATAATGAGTAAACCTATCTTTTTTTCTCACGATTAAATTTTCTATGTTTTAAATTCATTATTTGATCATAATTCCTTTAAAAATTACTCTAATTAAATTTAAAGCAACACATTTATTATCTCTCATAATCTGAACTACTCAATTTTTGCTTTAATTAAAAAATTTTAATTTAATTTGTATTTTAATTAAAAATTATTTATGAAATCTTAATTTATTTTTTCAAGATTTTTTAAACTAATCTTTTAAGAAAAGATATCTAATTCTCAGCGTAACTATTAACTCATCACTCGTCCAATGACATCAGATTTGTCTAGTTTCATCATAGAATTATAAATAAATAAATTAATACAACTTAATAAAAAACTAGAATTTCTAATAGTAATTGAAAATATCATCTTCAATTCTAAGATTTTACTAAAGGCTTAAAAAAAATAATTATTTTTTTAACAAAAAAAAGTTATCTTTTAATTTCATTTAAAAATAAAATTACTTTTAATCAATTTGGGTTTTTTTTTTGATTCGGATAGGGAAAAAATTTCAATTTGCTATAATGAAATTGGGATCGCAAATAACAATAACTTAAATATTAAAATAATTATAAATAAAATTAATTTGTTAAATATTGATAAAAATTATGTGATCTAATTTATGGAAAAAATTATACCATTTATGATGGGAGATATAAAATATGTCCCCTCTAAAACTAGGAGAACATTTATTGAAGAAATAGCTTTGTCTTTATGTGTCTTATTTGAAGAAAATGGTAGTATCATAAAAAAATGGGGTACAATTGAAACAATTTCCTTATGCTTTTGGCCGGTGAGATTAATCCCTTTGAGTGAAAATCGTACTTGTATAACTAGTTATTTATTTCAAAATGCTCCTAAAGTTCCTGTTGGTCCTTTTAAAAAAATTCCATTAAATCCTGAAGCAGTTATTAAGGCTTCTGATCCTGAATCTTTTGTTAAATCTTTAATCTCATATGATTCTAAATATCTTTCTAGTAAGGCAAATTTTTCACGAAAAATAATTATTCAAGAAGCTTTATTTGGTATTGAAGAAATCAATTTTTTTAAACCCTTTTTCAATAATAAATTTGATTTAAAGTCATTTGAAGAGAAGAATTTTATTCTGTCTGGAGATCCCATAACAAAGAGTGTCAATCAAATCAATATTCGTAAAGAAATTTATGATTTTATAAATTTTACAGAAGTTAAAATATTAGATCAATATAATGAAAAAATCAATAAATTGTGTGACAAATGGATTGAAAAAACTTCAAAAGATGTTGATAATTATAAAATTAAAACAATAGATCACCAAAAGGAAGAAGAACAGTTAGAAAGATTGAATAAAGAATTAAGGGAAGAAAAAGAGAGAGACCTGCATGATTCTGATGAAGAGTTATTAAATTCAGGAAAATTTAAGATTAATGATACTTCATCTGTTATAATTAATGAAATTGAATCATTAAAAAAAGAAATATTAAAACTAGGTCAGTCAGCAAAAGGAAAAAATCTACTTCTAATTAAAGAAAACATTAAAAACTCATATAGAGAGTGTAAAAAAGTTGAAAATTCCATAACACAATTTGATAACGAATTAACTATATTAAAAAGAAACTTAATAAAAGAAAGAAATAATATTCAAAAAAACCATAACTCAATAATTTCTAGTATAGAATCCAATATTAATTCAATACAAGCAAAAATGAACTCTGATGAGAAAGATTATAATAAAGAATTTGTAGATCTTCAAGATATATTAAAACAAATTCAAAAATTAAAACAAAAAGTCAATAATAATTTTTTAATCATTAAAGAAATGGAGTTGGATCAAGTACAAAAATTTTTACATGAATATACTCTAGAGATCAAAACAGAAAATGTGATTGTTGGAATACCAATCTTTATTTTCAATTTTCGAAGTCAAAAGGCGGAAAAAGTAGATAAATACATGCCTGTATTACCTATTTTAATTAGTGAAGGGAAAAAAAAGGGGAATGTTGCAAATGTAAAATCTAAAATAAAAACAATTTTTACAGATCGTTTCATTAAAATATTTAATAAATATAAGGCAATGAAAGATTTAATCTCGGTAGAAAGTAAGAATAATAATATATTAGAAATTAATAATTTAACATCTTTATTATTAGAATCTATAGATGAGCTTAGAATGAAGGAGCTAATCTCAAATAAAATTGCAACAAATGTAAAAGATCTAATTGAATCTATAATTTAACATATTCAAAAAAATATTTAACTAATCATTAATTCTTTTATTTAATTAAGTTGATAGATCGCACTAATTATGGGTCTTTATAGTAAGGTTAAAGAGAATATATCTGAAAAATTTTCAATTTTTCAGTTAATGTCTTTATTAGAGATGGATGAATCAGATATAAGAGAGTGTAGAAACATTTTGAAACAATGGTATTTACTGGGTTACATCAAAAGAATCTCTAAAAATATGTATCAGAAAATAAAAAAATCTTAAAAACATTATTCTCTATTTTAATTATTCCTTTTTGCTATATTAAAAAAAATAATTAATTGATTACAATATTTATTTGCGGAAAGATGAAATTAAGCATTTTTTTAAAAGACTCAAAAATTCCAATACCATCTGTTGCAATGGTATTAAGAATATCAACTTTTTCAAAAAGATTGAAATTAATTTCATTTAAAAATTCTGATTTTTCTATTTTATTTTGCAAATCCCATTTATTTAAACAAATAATAATAGGCATATCATAAAATTTATTTGAGAAAAAGGTATATAATTCATTCCAAGACCTCAAATTCTGTTTTATACATGTATTTTGTGAATCTACAATAAAAATTATTCCATCAACTCCTATTAATGTTGCTGGTCGTGTACTTGCATAAAAATCTTGCCCCGTAGCTGAATATAATAGCAATTTAATATTCCATTCAAAACCTTGAAAATTCAATACTCCAAAATCGAAAAATAATGTTCTTCCAGTTGTACTTTCTATTGATTTTAATATTTCTTGTTTTCCAAAATATTTAAATAAGCTTTTTAATGATGTAGTTTTTCCTGACATTGCAGGACCATAATATACAATTTTAATTTGAATTGTTTTGTTACAATAGTCAAATAGCAAAATATTACCCCCATAAGGATTCTAAATGATCTCCAATTTTTACATGCTTCCCATTTTTTAATAATGGATCAAACCCTTCACCCCATTCATAATATATAAATGAAAGTATCCTTTCTATTGGCGCGATTTGATAATCTATTGTATTTAAAAGGATTTTTCCACTAATTGTTGCATCTAAACCTAAAGTTGATAGTAAATTTAAACGATTTAAAATGAAAAAAGCTCTTTTTGATGCAGAAAAGAAATTTTGGATCTCTTTTTTAAAAATATTTTTTTGGATCTCTTCTTTTTCTATAGAAAAATCCAAAAGGCTAATCATTGTACCATCATCAATATTTGTTGTGTTTGTTTTTTGGGATAAAATCCTCTTCATTCTTATTATGGAATTTTCAGTATCTTGTGAACTTTTTCTAAGAATTCTCCTTTCTAATTTTAGATTAATATCACTTGAGTTATCACCTTCTAACTGTACTGATATCGAGTTATTTATTAGCATAATAGAAAGAAATAGAAAATATTTTTCACGCATCAATTTTTTTATTATTTTAATTTTCTGTTGATTTTTTATTTGGATCTCTATTCCAATAACCCAAGATTTAAAATTTTTAATATTATTTAAAGCTTTTAAAACAACACTTGAAGGGCATCTAATAATAATTCTTTGAGAATTATAATCAATTTCCTCATTTTTACATAGGTTTTGATATTCAATTTCTGATACAAAATCTGTATAATAGATTAATTCTTTTCTAAAATGCATCAGATCACATAATTCTGCCGAATAATTATCAACATCAATTTCATTTTCTCCAAATATCATTATCGGTATTCTATTAAGAAGACTATATAAGATAAGGGATATTTTTTTTTCACCTATCTTATCTATTGAATGAATAATTTGCAAGTTCCTAATCCCTCCTTAATTATTTACTTTATAATTAACTCTCCTAAAAGCTTTTTAATATCAAAATGTTTTTTGTAATCTTCAATAACTAATGCTTTTTTAATAATTTGGTTTAATTTATTTGCATACTGAGGTATTATCAACCTGAGTAGGCCTAATTTATATTTTCCTTTATCAATAAGAGAACTAAAAATTCCTTTATCAAGACCATAAATAAATTGAAAATTGGTTTCACAATCTAAAAGAATTGTATTAATTTGCATTTTCTTCAACAACCAAGCGCATCTATTTGATGTTTGAAATAATGAGGAACTCATAGCTGCAGTTGTTTCAAGTGGATTATACCGAAAAATTTCTTTTTTTATAATTTTTGAAGCGATAAAACCTCCTTCCAGCGTTAGAAAAGAACATCTTAAATCAGGTATCGAAAAAGAAAAAGTTTTTAAAATTTCATCTAATTGATAAGAATCCTTTTCAGAAAACCCTAATGAATAGGCTGATAATTTAAAATTTCTTGAAAAATCTTCTTTTACATCGAATTCTTCCATCATCTTCTTTATTTGTTCGTTGTTAAACTCAATCAAAGGTGGTTTGAAAGATTCACCTGATGTAATCAATGTTCGTTTAATTTTCATAAGACTATCTCCTGTTTGTAAAAAAATACTTCCAAGATTTACTGTTGGGAGTGTAGTAATTGCTATAAAAAACTCATTATCATTTTCAAAAATACCTTGTTCTTCTAAAATTTTATTAAGTGGAGAATCATATGAGTTTTTAAGTGGAGCGATTAAAATTTTTGCCTTTTTCCCCTCAATTAATATATATTTTAGTTCTTTTGGATGTAAATGAATACCGATATTATAAATTGCACTTGTGGCTGCAGAAACACCAAAGATTTCATCTTTTGAAAACCAAACCCCACTTGATTGAATGGGATTACCATCTCTCTGAGTTAAGACAACATTTTCTACTCCTTTTAGATTTTTAATTTGATCCAAATGTTTTCCTATTCTTTCTCTAATTGTCATTAAATAACCTAAAAATTGGAATTTAACCATTTTTTTAAAAATAGATTTTTAAACTCCATTATTTTTTAAAACTCGTAATTTCTGGTCTCAAAACGTAAGTAAAATTTGCGATTAAAAGCAAAAATTTAAAATATATAGATTGATTATTAATAATGTATTTAAATCGTAAATTAATCGGCGTGAGCTCGGATGACGGTATAACTTCCAAAAAATGATGGGTTCCTTTCAAATTACGATAAAAAAAATGTGGTTTTAATTTTAAATTAAAACTGAAAAAAGTACAATTAAAAAAATAAAAATATCCGCCAAAGTAATTTAAATTAGTCTTCAAAAACCGATTCCACTTAATAATTCCGGTTGATCCTGCCGGACCCGACTGCTACTTGGGTGAGAATAAGCCATGCAAGTTGAATGGAATACCAAAATATTCCATGGCAAACTGCTCAATAACACGTAATCAACTTACCCTATGGAAAACAATAACCTCTGGAAACGGAGGATAATGGTTTATAGTTGAAAAGGCTTGGAAAAGTTTTTCAATAAAAGGGAATAATAAAAATGGTTATTATTTTGCCATAGGATAGGATTGCGGTCGATTATGGCTGTTGGTGAGGTAATGGCTCACCAAACCAATAATCGATAGGGGCCGTGAGAGCGGGAGCCCCGAGATGGGTACTGAGACAACGACCCAGGCCTTACGAGGTGCAGCAGGCGCGAAAACTCCGCAATACACGAAAGTGTGACGGGGTTACCCAAGGTGCTTAATTTTTAAGCTGTGGTAAGTGTGTAATGTACCTTACTAGAAAGGAGAGGGCAAGGCTGGTGCCAGCCGCCGCGGTAAAACCAGCTCTTCAAGTGGTCGGGATATTTATTGGGCTTAAAGTGTCCGTAGCTTGTATAATAAGTTCCTGGTAAAATCTAATAGCTTAACTATTAGTATGCTAGGAATACTGTTGTACTAGAGGGCGGGAGAGGTCTGAGGTACTTCAGGGGTAGGGGTGAAATCCTATAATCCTTGGAGGACCACCAGTGGCGAAGGCGTCAGACTGGAACGCGCCTGACAGTGAGGGACGAAAGCCAGGGGAGCGAACCGGATTAGATACCCGGGTAGTCCTGGCCGTAAACGATGCATACTAGGTGTTGGTATGGCTATGAGCCATATCAGTGCCGAAGGGAAACCATTAAGTGTGCCGCCTGGGAAGTACGGTCGCAAGGCTAAAACTTAAAGGAATTGGCGGGGGAGCACCACAAGGGGTGAAGCCTGCGGTTCAATTGGACTCAACGCCGGGAAACTTACCAGGGGAGACAGCAGAATGAAAGTCAGGTTGACGACCTTACTTAACGAGCTGAGAGGAGGTGCATGGCCGTCGCCAGTTCGTGCCGTGAGGTATCCTGTTAAGTCAGGCAACGAACGAGACCCGTGCTTTTAGTTGCCAGCAAGAAGTTACGACTTCGTTGGGAACACTAAAAGGACCGCCATCGATAAGATGGAGGAAGGAGCGGGCCAAGGCAGGTCAGTATGCCCCGAAACCCCTGGGCCACACGCGGGCTGCAATGGTATGAACAATGGGCTGTAACTCCGAAAGGAGAAACCAATCCCGAAATCATATCTCAGTTGGGATTGTTGGCTGTAACTCGCTGACATGAACGTGGAATCCCTAGTAATCGTGTGTCATCATCGCACGGTGAATACGTCTCTGCTCCTTGCACACACCGCCCGTCGCTCCATCCGAGTATGTCAAAAATGAGGTTTAGTCCGTTGGGTTATATCGAATTTTTGGTACGCGAGGAGGGAGAAGTCGTAACAAGGTAGCCGTAGGGGAACCTGCGGCTGGATCACCTCCTTTTTAACTTTTCTTAATTTTTTTTATATTCTTTTAGAGAAATTTAATTCAAATTTTCTTGTTAAAATAAAAAAACTCTTTAAAATTAATTTTAAATAATAAAAACATTTTAATATAATATGAAATATATGGGCCTGTAGATCAGTGGAAGATCATTGGGTTCGGTCTCGTATCCAAACTTAGGCTTGACTTGCACACCAGCTTGATTGATTTTCATTCAAGAGGTCAAGAGTTCAAGAGGTCACGGGTTCAATTCCCGTCAGGTCCATTTTTTTTATTGAATTTATATAAAATAGATCTTTTATTTTTTTGATTATATTTTCTGCTTTAATCATACATTTCCTGCTTGAGAATCCTTTCGGAAACTCAATCCAAACAATATATTTTTCAACATTAATGTTTAAAGGAAGTATTATTGAATACAGATTATTCGTTTGAATTATTAATTTTTTCAATAAATATAATTGTTTATAGTTAATAGAATAAAAAATATCTAAAATTTTTTTAAAAGATGCAATTAATTTTTCTCCCGTTTTTATGTTTGAAAAAAAAATTAAACCTTCCTCTGTTCCTAAAATAATTTTAAATTTTGTGCTTTGAGGGTTAAATAAATGTTCTAAAATTTTATAAATTTCATCATAATTTGTGATTTTATTATACATTTTTTGTTAAACACCATTTTCCAAATAAGAGTTGTTAGAAAAATGTTATTTTTCTTTTCTATTAAATTAAAATAGAAATATATAAACTTCACTTAAAAAGATTTTAATAAAATATAACATTAAAATTATAAATTGTATTAGAATTTGGCATTATATTATGTTAATTCAAATTCCTGGGATCGATGGAACTAATTATGAATTCATTATAAATCTAATAGGTGTTATTTTATTAATTTTTATTTTAATATACATTGCCTTAACATCTCGTTCAGAATAGATATTCTAATCATTTTGCTGAAAAAATTTTTATCACATCATTATCTTTTAAAATATAATTCTCTCCTAATTTCATTTTCGATTTTACCTCCATCCCGTAAATAAAATGTTTTGCTAAGTCAGTGTGAATTTTTTCTCTAATAAATTCCCGTAATTTTGTTCCTTTTCTAATTAAAAAAACATCAGGGAGTACATTTCCATCTTTATCTGTTAAAGTATTTAAATTTGCAACAGGATATACAGTAATTTGGTCTAATAAAGAATATACTGCGTAATTTAATGTTTTTTGAACTCCTGTACCTCCAATTCCTCGTAATAATTTTTCTCTAACCTTTTCTAGAGCTTCCAATTCATTTTTTTTTAGATTCTCTTTTTTTATTATAATAAAATCAGTATCACCAGGCATATATTTGATAATACCTTCCTTACTATATTCCCTAAGAATGAATTCTGCTAAGGCACTGCATGGAATAATTTTCTTCTTATATTTTTTCTTTAATTCATCCAGTTTTCTCATACCAATCTCTTTATCAATTTTATTAGCAATTATTATTATCGGTTTAGAGATTTCTCTTAGGTTTTTTGAAAAAAAATTTAGTTCTGCTTTATCCCATTTTGATATTGGCTTTCCATCTAAATTGGATTTTTCAATTGATTTCTCTATATCGTCCTTTTTAATTGATAATCCTGATAATCTTTGATATAATGCTTCAATAAGCTCATTCCCCCCCTTAATAACTCTCATTGAAAATTTTCTCCAATCCTCTCTTTCAATAATTCCTTTAAACCATAAATTTATTTCATCTTCTAAAAACATTATATCTTCGTAAGGATCATGGGACCCTGACTCTACTGTATTTCCATTTGCAT
Source organism: Promethearchaeia archaeon (assembly GCA_029856045.1). Classification (GTDB taxonomy): domain Archaea; phylum Asgardarchaeota; class Lokiarchaeia; order Sigyniarchaeales; family SOKP01; genus 6H3-1. The sequence goes on from JAHQWG010000016.1 coordinate 179,544, forward strand.
CCAAAGAACCTGTAATATCAATAATATGTAATAGTACATCTGCTCGGCTTAAATCACTCAAAAATCTATTCCCAAGCCCCTTCCCCTCATGAGCTCCCGGTACTAAACCAGCTACATCTAATAATTGAATAGGAATAAAACGAATTTGTTCTATACATTTTGAATTCTTAGGATTATCCTTAACATTCAATTCTTTACATACGCACGGTTTTTTAACATATGCTATTCCTTTATTGGGATCGATAGTTGTAAAGGGATAATCTCCAACTTTAGCATGAGTTAAACAAGCACTATTTAAGAATGTACTTTTACCGGAAGAAGGTTTAGGGTTAAATTAGAATCTTTATATATAAATAATCTAAAATAATTTCCCTACCACACCGATTAGCACATATTTTCACTTATAACTTAATTTATTTATATTTAATTTATTGCATTTTAGTTAATTTAAAAAAATATAATTATTAAAGTTCTATTTTTCTTTTTAATAAGATTGCATGATAATAACATTTTAATGAATTTATTAAAATTAATTTTTTCTTAATAATTTAAATTTTTTTAGTTATCATTATTTATGTTTTAATGACCATTTATTATAATCTATTCAGTTCTTAATAAAATATTGATACCCAAATTTCTTGAAATCGTTTTTTCTTCGTTTTAAAGAAATATTAGTAAAGAAATTAAAGAATCTTATTTTAAGAAACTATTTTTTCTTTAGTTAAAGTATTTTGGTTTTTTGGGTTAATTAAATTTTCAATTAATTGCTTTAAAAGTTGAAAATCTTGTTCCTTTTTGGAAGAAAATTCAAGATTTTTAAATGATATAAAAAAGGATTTTATTTTTTTGTCTAATTTAATAAAAATTTTTTTTAGAATTTTATAATTTTCAAGTATTTCCTTTTGATTAACTGATATTTTGGAAAAATAACTCGTTCTGTTTTGAAAATAAAACCCTTTAAAAATCAGTTTAATTTTTTTAATCTCTTTAATTGAAGCCTTTAATATATTAAAAATTTTTGCATCATCAACTTCTTTTGAAATTTCTGTTTCTTTAAAGATTAAAGATAATAATAAATTCTCTTTAAATTCTCTACTCCATTTAGATGAGATTTGAAATAATTGATTATAGATATTATATCCTTCTTGAGCAAAAATCTTACTTTCAATATTGTTATTAAAAGAAGAAAAGATAATTGACTGAAGTTTATCTGGTAATTTCAAAGTTGAAATTTTCAAGAACAGATTAGGTCCTTTTGTGCTGTCAAAAATTGACAATAATAATATATAATTTGGAATTTTTTTTTTATCTGTTTCTCCTTTCATCTCAACGTTGATAAGTTCATTTGAATCGATGTTCTCTATTAATTCTTTAAAATAATATTCATGCGCATTATGAAATTTTTTGCTTTTACTATTAAAGTTTTTTCTTAAATTATTTAATTTTAAAAATACTCTTTTGGTATATTTTAAAAGGAGATTCGCATCCTCTGCAGAAATTTTTCCTGTAGAATCGGTTATTTCAATAATTTTACTGAGTTTCTTCAATTCTGAATATATAATAAAACTCTTTTGTAATTGATTTTTTTCAATATTCGCTAGAAAATCATTAATATTATAGAATTTGAAATTTAGTCGACATGCTATTTGTTCTAAAAGCTCCTCAATGATGTTTTTACATTCTAGTCTACAATATTCAAAAGATTTACTCAAATAATATTTTTGAGCACTTTTAATTCGCTCTTTTAAATTTTTAATTGTTATTTTCCTTTTCTCATAAAAATTTTTCATATTTTTTTTTTCAGCGTTATTTGAAAACTTATCCTCCGTATCTTTTTTAAACTCAACTAAATTTTTATTATTCCTATTAAAGGGTTTCAAAACATCTTTTTTATTATTTCTAAATGACTTTTTAAAATTAATTGATTTGAATTTTAATCTTTGTTTTCTCGAATTTAATACTTTTTTCATTGGGTTGATCCTATTTTTCAATAAAATAGAATTACGATTTTCTAGCTTTGATTCTAATTTTCTTTTTTTTTCTGCCATAAAAGGAATTTGAAGAACAAATGGGTCTTTAATTGAATTCACTCTTACAATACATTGACCTTCATTCAAATAAGATAAATAATCATAATGATCTTTTGGTAATGACAATAATTCTCCTAATATTTCCTTTTCATAATAATTTTTAAAACTTACAACGACACCTGAATTTGCTAAAATCTCTTCACTTATATCAGGTCGAGTTGCAATACATATAAGACATTCACCAGTTCCCCTTTGTAATAAGGCAATATCCTCTAAATATGTACTTAATTTACTTTTTTTAACTATACTTCTTGGTACAAAATATTGTGCGTCTTCTATAATAGTGATGTGTTTAATCCCTTGATGTTCTCCAGATTCTAAGTTATAATCCCATAAATATTTAAGTATAACATTTAAAAAGAAAAATAAATCCTCTTTATCCCCACCAAGACGAATAATCGAACTTAAATCCAAAATACAATCTCTTTGTAAAATTTCTTTTATTGAAATTGATGTATTATTTTCAAAAACTTTTTTTAAAGGTCCTTCAGAAAACCTTCGAATCCTATTCTTTATACTTATTATCGTTTGTTTTAATTGAGGGATTTGATTTTCATATTTCAGTAAATATTCTTCACAAAAGTTATGAAAACTTTGCCAACTTCTTGTATTTTCTTTATAACAAACATTTGTCATGATCTCTACCAAAACTTTTTCCATCTGTGGTGTGTATTCAACATTAGATTCGAGAAATTGAGAGCTTTTTAAGATCTCAAATATTCTTTCAGCATGAATAGATGGATTTGTAAATTCCGGATTGAAAATATTAATTGAAAAATTTTCTCCAGGGGATAAAAGTAAAATATTCTTTAACCTTTTACATAGAAACTTATATTCTCCCTTAAATTCTACTAAAAAAAATGGAATATTTTCTCTTTTTTTAAAATTTATTAAAAAATTTTGTACAAAATTGCTTTTACCTGTTCCCGTAAATCCACAAATAAATATGTGTCTTTCTAAGTCTTTTTTTGTTAAATAAAAATTAAATTTTTTCCTCCTTTTTCTGACCAACCGACCAATTTTTATTTTACCTTTTTTTGAATCCTTTCTGGCAGGAATCGGTAAATCTATAATTTTACTATTAGCTGGATAAAAAGATGACAAAATTAGTAATGTAAATGAAAGAATTATACCAATTAATATAAGAGAAATAAATAAATTTAGCGAAATTGATTCAGATTTTATATTATTTTGAAATATAAAATAAAGAATTAAAAAAAATATATTGGCTGCATTAAGAATTATTATCGATTTCTTATGGTTGGGCATGCTAAATCCTTTTTTTCTTAAAAGGAAAAATAAAAAATTAATGAAAATTAGAAAAAAAAAAAATCCGTAATAAAGTAAATGCCAAAAAATATTAACCATTTCAAGAAAAAATTTGGATATTACATTTAAATACTAAACCATAAATTCTAATATCTTTTAATTTAACCTTGCCTTAGAAAAACTATAATTTTCTATTTTTATTTCGTCTTTGAACTTTTACAACTGGATTACTAATCATTTAAAATCTTTTTTTTAAAAAGACTTATCTTTTAATTAGTAGAGATGCGTCAGAACTGATTCTTCTTTAAGACCAATCCTAAATAGATTAAAGAATGATAAGTTAATGTTAAATCAATCAAAAATTTTGATTAATTACCGCAAAAACATTTTTATAACATTGCTTTTATAAAATTTTCTAAATAATCTCACAAACATTTTAAAATCTTTAAAAAAAGGAAATATTTTTATGACATAGAGTTCTATAAATATAAAATATCAAAATTAATACTTTTAAAGGGAAAAAAAATGGTACAATTCTCAGGAGTTCCAGTAATTGTTTTAAAAGAAGGTACTGAAAGAAAACAGGGAAGAAATGCACAGAAGAATAACATAACTGCTTCTATAGCTGTATCTGAAGCAATAAGAACGACATTAGGTCCAAAGGGAATGGATAAAATGTTAGTTGATTCTTTAGGAGATGTAACAATCACTAATGATGGGGCTACCATACTCAATGAAATAGATGTTCAGCATCCAGCAGCTAAAATGATGATAGAAATTGCAAAAACTCAAGATTTAAGAGTCGGAGATGGAACAACAACAAGTGTTATAATAGGAGGATCACTTTTAAAATCAGCACAAGAATTGATTGATCAATCCGTTCATCCAACAATTATTTTGAGAGGATATAGAAAAGCTCTAATCAAAAGTAAAGATATTTTAAAAGAAATTGCTGAGAAAGTAGATAGTTCCGATAAAAAAATATTAAAACAGGCTGCAATAACAGCGATGAATAGTAAATCAATAGCGGGGATGAGGGAGCATTTTGCAGAAATTGCTGTGGAATCCATACTCCAAATTACTGATCTTAGAGGAGATTTAAAAATAATTGACATAGACCAAATTCAAATAATTAAAAAAGAAGGGGGAAGTCTGTCAGATACTGAATTAATCAATGGATTGATCATTGATAAAGAAATAGTACACCCAATGATGCCTAAGATCTTAAAAAATGTAAAAATAGCTCTAATCGATGCTCCTTTAGAAATTGAAAAGACTGAGTTCGATGCTGAAATTAAAATTCAATCACCAGATCAAATAACTCGTTTTCTTGAGGAAGAAGAAAATATGTTAAAAAGAAAAACTTCTGCAATTATTAATTCAGGAGCAAAGGCAATCTTTTGTCAAAAAGGAATTGATGATAAAGCTCAGAATCTTTTGGCAAGAGAAAATATAATCGCAATTAGAAGAGTAAAACGTTCAGATATGGAAAAATTATCAAGAGCTACAAAAGCTAAGATTATAACCAATCTTGTTGAACTTACTCCCGAAGATCTTGGAACATCTGGATTGGTAGAAGAAAAAAAAGTTGGTACTGACAATATGATTTTTGTTTCAGAATGTTCAGATCCAAAAGCTGTAAGCATCTTGATTCGAGGTGGTGTTGAACATGTTGTGGATGAAGCAGAAAGAACATTAAATGATGCCTTATGCGTTGTAAGAAATATAGTAGATAATCCATATATTTTAGGAGGTGGTGGATCTTCAGAAATAGAATTATCAAAACAATTAAAAGATTTTGCCACAACTATTGGTGGTCGAGAGCAATTAGCAATAGAAGCATATGCTTATTCTCTAGAGGTTGTTCCAACTACTTTAGCAGAAAATGCAGGATTTGATCCAGTTGATTTATTAGTCGAATTAAGGGCGAAACATGATACCCCTGATGGTAAAGCAATAGGTATAAATATTCAAACTGGAAAACCAAGCAATATGATCCAAGAAGGTGTAATTGAACCTTTAGTGGTTTTAATGCAAGCTATCCAATCTGCGACAGAAGTCTCATCAATGATTTTAAAAATAGATGATGTAATAGCTGCCTCAGGTGGAATGAAAGCAGGAGCAGGTGGTCCACAAATGCCACCGGATATGGATTAAATATATTTTTTTAATTTTTTATTTTTTTATAATAAAAATCTCAACTTTTTTTACATATGAACAAAATCAAACTCTTTGCATTACATTTTAATGAATGCGACCCCACAAAATGTACTTCAATAAAATTGAAAAAGTTCAATTTGATAACAGTCTCAAATAAAATTCTGAATAAAATGAAAAATACTATTCTTTTAGACCCCTTTACAGAAAAATTATTATCAGAAAAAGATACTAATTTGGCGATTAAATATGGAATTACAGTAATTGATTGCTCCTGGAAAAATATTTTAAATATTGCAAATTTAAAATTTAAAAATAAAAGAAAACTACCCCCGCAAATCGCAACAAATCCGGTAAATTATGGTAAATGGGAGAAATTGAGTTCTGTTGAAGCATTAGCTGCAGCTTTATACATTATGGGATTTAAACCATTCGCAAAATTACTTCTCTCGAAATTTTCTTGGGGAACTGAATTTTTGAAATTAAATTTTGAAGGTATAACTAAAAATTAAGTTTATTCGAATTTTGAGCCTGTAATGATATTTATAGAATTTATTAATTGTTCTGTGATATCATTAGTTCCTATTATTTCTAATATCGAAAATATTATGTTTCGTGCTTCCCCCATTGCTGGAATTCCACCAAATGTTAAAGGAAATAAAGCAACAAAAGAAATATTTTGCATATTTGATTCTTTTGTAATTTCATTAGAAAACTGTAATGTTCCTGAATGACATGCTAAAATTCCGTAAAAAGATTCAGAATCTTGACCAGAAATACATATATATGATAAAAGGCGTCCCAAAGCAATATTTTGAGCTTCCTCTAACATTTTTTGGAAACCAACATTTGCATTTGCTGAGAAAGCTTCCATTGTTAAGGGTAAAGATTGGTCAGATACATCTCTTGCATCTAAAGTTAAACCAGAAAGATTCACCAAACAGTATCTAGAAAAAACCGGATTTTTAATTGAATCTAAAATCTTTCCAATTGCTTGTAACTTCTCTAAGTCCTTGTAATTATCACTATTATATGAAGTAAAAGAGATTTCTGTTCCCATTGAAAATAAATAAATTGCACTGCGCACTTTATTAGAAAATTCTTCTAAATCCTTTTCTGAATTGGGATATCCGCCAAAAAAATTCCCAATTTCTCTTTTTAAGTGATAAGTACTACTTGCAAGATTATCAGGATCTAAAGGCCATTCGCCTTTATAATTATGCACTATAGTTAATAGTGTTTGATTTATTCTAATTGTAATTAAACAAACTTTTTCAAAAAAAGAAAAGGAAATTATCTGGTCTTTAATTCTCAAATCATTCCAATTTTCTTCACTTGCAGAAAAAGCTATTGAAGCAAGTCCAGTAATTATATTAGTATCTAAATTAAGGTCACTTTTTCTGCCTATGTGTGCGATTGATAATCCATTTTCATCACACAATATTACCATTAAAGTCTCTTTTGAAGATCTTAAAATCGCAGTTAAATATTTAATAAATGACTCCCTAATACTCATTAATATAACCACACAAACTATTTCTCTGTTTTTTTAATTCTCGTGGATTATTTTATTAAAATTATATTGATTTTTATAAAATTTAAAGTTATTTTAATTTCAATAATGCTTTTAGATAAATCTTTGCAATACTTCTTTCCTTAATTTGCAGGGAGGGGGATTTGAACCCCCGTACTCCTATGAGAGTGAATCCTAAGTCCACCGCCTTTAATCAATACTATTTTTTGACCGGGCTTGGCGATCCCTGCATTTTTCAAATTATTATTATCCTCCTATGATATTATATAGAAAATAATTTTTTCATTAAAATATTAATATTATAATAATTTTTATTCTATTTTTTTTTATTTAAGAAAAAACCTCATGAATAAATTTTAATTTTATTATTAATATTTCTCAATAAATTAATTTAAAAAAAAAATTTGCTCTCGTAGTGTAGCTCGGCCAAACTTTAAAATTGAGGCTAAGCATGCTAGGCTTTCACCCTGGTGACCCGGGTTCGAATCCCGGCGAGAGCATAAAAATATTATTTTTTAATCCTTATTATTTAAAAAAATCGAAAAATATTGCAGCTTTTGGGTACTTACAAATGTTAGTGATATAATTTTGATTTTATCAAAGAACTATGGAGATTCTTTATTTAAAGTTATAACTTAATTAAAAAATTATTTTCTATCATTGAATTTTGTACCCAACCCTCTTTTTTCATTTAAATAGTTTCAATTTATAATTTTTTTAATTCAAGTTATTCAATAAAATAAAATTTGTAAAAATTGACATATTGAAGTAAAATGAGTGAAATTAGCGGAAATATATTTAGAGATACTAAAAGTGATAAAAAACGTGAAAAAAAATCAGACACTTTGAAAGAAGTTAGTGATAACTATGTTTCATATGAGGAATTTATGAAAACCGTTAAAAAAACGAGAATTTTGCCTTACTCTTATAAAAAGTTTCCACATTTTGATGAAAGATCTCCAGAACAACTAATAGAAGATATAGAAGCAGGTAAAAAGAAAGTTGAGATTGAAACTGAGCAGATTTTTGATAGGCACTCTGGTGTTCTTAATGTAGATAAGGCTGAAGAAAGTAACAAACACGTTTCTTATGAGGATTTTTTAAGAAGGGTTAAAAAAACCAGAGTCACACCTCTCTCTACAGGAAGTTTGCCAAATTTTGAAATGAAACCTCAAGAACAAACCATAAAAGATAGTACTGGTGCTAAAAAGAAAGTTGAAGATGATAACGAAAATATATTGGTATTTAAATCTAAAAATGATTCAGAAAAAATTGATAAGACCTCAGAAAAAGTAGAAAATAAAACAAAAAAAGAGCCTATTAAAAATAGTGATGTAAAAGTAAAAGTGGAAAAATCAAAAGTTGAAGAGGAGAAGAGAAAAGAGACTTCAAAATCTTCAGAAGAAATTTTAGAAGAAAAGAAAAAATCCAAAGATATTAACCGAGAACAAAAAGAACAAAAAAAAGTTAAGGAAAAGGATAGTAAAGAAAGTGAAAAAAAAAAGGAAAAAAAATCAAAAAATATAGATACAAAAAATAAGCGAGATATTTCAAGCGAAAAAAACAAAATTAATGAACCCAAGAAAGAGAAGGAGAAAGAGATTGAGAAAAAGAAAGTGACAAAGGAACATTTAGAAAAGCACAAAGAAATTAAAGATATTACAAGCAATATTAATGATTTAGAAAAAAGACGAAACAACAATAACAATTTAATTGATCATAGTAAAAAGAAATTACAAGAGGGAATTTTTAACGGAATTATAACGCGTGAAGGATACGAAAATAAATTAAAAGAATTAACAAAAGAAAACCAACAAATTGAGAAACAATTAAGAGAATTTAACGATAAATCTTATCACTCTGAAAGATTAAACAATGAAAAATTAAGAGCGAAAAAAGGAGAGGTATTAGAAAAGAAAATTACTGAGCTAAAACAAAAACAAAAAAACGAAGAATTGAAAGAACAAGAGCAAATTTCAAAGGAAAAGGCTAAAGAATTAAAAAACTTACTTTCTAACCAAGAGAAACAAGAGCAAAAAAAGCAAGAATTGAATGGAAGCGAAAACATATCAAATAAAGATAACTCGGATTTTAAAAAGGTAAAAAATAATGAAAAAATAGAGAATAAGATGACTTCGGAAACGATTGAAAAAAGGATAGATGTAAATATAAAGCAAGAGGAAAACAAGAAAGAAACCCTTACAGATAAGGTTTCAAATGAATTTTTAGAACCAAAGAAAGAATTTGAACAGTCTTATGGATATATTTATAAAGCAACAAACACAGTAAATGGAAAAGTATATATTGGACAAACTACAAGAAAAAAATGGGAAAAAAGATGGAAAGAACATATAAAAGAGGCTAAAGATAAGAGTTATAGTTCTACACATTTGCTAAATAGTATTAGAAAATATGGGGAAAAGGCATTTTCTATTAAAAAAATTGATACTGCAAATAATCAAAAAGAATTAGATGGGAAAGAAAAGGATTGGATTAAGAAATATAATTCAATGAATCCCAAAAAAGGTCATAATATGAGAGATGGTGGAGAAGGCGGCAAATTACGACCAGAAGTAAAAGAAAAAATAAAAAAATCTATGGAAGAGAAGTGGAAAGACCCAGAACATCAACGAAAAGTAAGTAAAGAAGTGAGTAAAGCAATGAAAAAGAAGTGGAAACACCCAGAACATCGAGAAACAGTAATCAACGGAGTGAGTAAAGGAATGAAAAAGAAGTGGAAAGATAAAAAATATCAAAAAGATCAGAGAAAAGTAAGAGAATCTCCCGAATTTAAAGAAAAACATAGTACATCAATGAAAAATAAGTGGAAAGATCCAGAACATCGAGAAAATGTGAGTAAAGGGGTGGAAAAGAGGTGGAAAGATAAAGAATATCAAAAAAAGCAGAAAAAAGTAAGAGAATCTCCCGAATTTAAAGAAAAGATGCGTAAAGCAGCGGAAAAAAGGTGGAAAGATAAGGAAATATCTAATATAAAAGAGTTTCTAACTGATATAAAAAATAAGATCCTAAAGAAGGATTTAGAAAAAAAATATAACATCACTGGTCCAACAATAAACAGTAAAATAAAAGATATATTAGGTTCAAATGGTCCAAAAAATTATAGAGAAGCAAAACAATTTCTTAAAGATAGAGATATTGATAACATTTTAAAGATTAAAAAAAACAAAAAACAAAAAACAAAATAAAAAAAAGCGCCCCAGACATGGATCGAACATGTGACCGCTCGGTGTCTTTACAATCTGTTTGATTGTTTAACAGCCGAGTGCTTTTAGCACACCATATTTAACGGTGCCTACCAAACTGAGCTACTGAGGCCTGTATGAAATTATTATTTTTAATGATATCTTAAATATATCTTCAATTTTAAAATTTTATTTTTATATTTTTAAAGCTCAATTTCTACGTCAAAATAGATGAATAGGTAAGATTTGAATTATTTTTCAAGAGAAGCATAGTAAATCAACCATTTTGCCATTGCTTGAAATGTTTCATTGATGTTTAATTCCATCTTTGCAGAAGTAAAAACAGATTGATTACATTTGGCTTGTTCAGAGTATTTTTGAGCAGTTTCAATATCAATTTCATGATTAGGTAGATCCCATTTCATTCCTAATAAAATAATTGGAATAAAACCAGCAACTTTTCTAATGATTGTTAACCATTCAGGTAGCTGTCTAAATGTATCATAATCAGTGATATCAAAACAAATAAAAGCACCACTTGTTCCCTTGCAATAATCAGGTAAAATGGTTCTAAACCTTTCTTCTCCTGCAAAATCCCAGAGCTGCATTTTACATTTTTCACCTGTATCTAATTTCTCTTCCTTAGTATAAAATGCAGCTCCGATTGTCATCTTATGATCTTCAATAAATTTTCCGGTACAATATCTTGTAACCAGTGCTGTTTTTCCCACACCACCAGCACCAGCTACTATTACTTTAAATATCCACGAACTTGACATTTGATATCACTTTTATCAATTTTTTCTATAAATTTAAAAAAATTCTACTTATTTTATTTTATTTATTTTTGCCTAACATCATATAAATAGATCCTTAATTTGGAGTGAAAGATTTTTATAAGATTTAATTCTAATAATAATTATATTTTAAAAGTACCTTTTTAAAAAAAGTAAGGTAGTGTATAGAACAATACCTAATGACCAAAATATCTGTCCAAAATGCTCTTTTCCTAAGGATTTATGTATTTGTGAATCGTTAGGTCAAGAGGAACAACGTGTTGATATTTATACTGAAAGAAGGAAATGGGGTCGAGAAGTTACTGTTGTTTCTTTTCTAGGAAATATTGATATAAATTTAAATGATTTCTCAAAAAAGGCAAAAAAATTTTGCGCTTCTGGTGGAACAGTAAAAAACAATACAATCGAGCTCCAAGGTGATCATCGACTTAAAATAAAAAAATTTTTAATAGATAATGGTTTTCCAGAAGAAAATATAGAAATTCGGAATGTTGCCAAAAAAAAATATAAAAAACGATACTAGAAAGTTTTATAAAATTCTATTTAAAGGAATTTTAGATTCGGAGGAAAATATTTTAAATTTAACTTTTGAAGTGTTGTCTTTAAAAGAACCAGTAAAGATTGAACCTACCTCTATAAATAAAATAAAAGAATTAGCAATAAAGAGAGAAAACATTTTCTTTTTTCAAAATATTAAGGAAGTTCTCCAATTAGGAAAAGACTTTCAATTTAGTAATTGCCCTTATTATTTTATTCTTCTCTATAAGTTGAAATCAAATAGCATGAAAAAGGGAATATTAATAGGTAATGTAAAATCAATTGGAGATGTCATTATTGGAATTTGGCCAATTGAATTCAATTTAAAAAAGAGCTTTAATTTAAATCAATTAATCTCTGAAATAAATCATATGATTAATAATCCAGATGATTTCATAAATATAACTTTAATCAATTAAACTTTTAGAAGTTAACATTTAACGTATATTACAAAATATATAAATAAACTACTCAGAAAACGAGTAACGTCCTAGCAATGGTACGAAACGAACACTACATACCTTGTCGACCTTAAATTTATCTTCTTTTATTTTGGTATATAAATATAAGTCTTGGGAGAAATTCTTTGATCCAGCAGGGATACACATAATTCCTCCGACTTTTAATTGATCTTTAAATGGTTGAGGTATAGGGAGTGATGAGGCGGCTGTTACAAGAATTCTTTCATAGGGTGCTTCTTTCTCATATCCTAAGGTTCCATCAGAATGTATAACATCAATTTTTTTACTAAACCCTGCTTTTTCAATATTTTTTCTAGCATTATCAACCAGTTCTTTAATTCTCTCAACTGTATATACATGACCTGGGTTTTTTGAATGTTCAGGAGCAATGATATAAGCACATAACGCTGCATGATATCCAGAACCAGTTCCAATTTCAAGTAAATTGTTACCTTCTTTTAGATCTAAATATTCACACATCATAGCATTCATATGGGGGGCACTTATTGTTTGTCCATAACCAATTGTTAAAGGGGTATCAATATAAGCCATTTTTTTATTATCCTCTGAAAGAAATAATTCTCGAGGAACATTTAACATCGCGTTTATTACCGATTTCTTATTTAAATACCTTCCTTTTTTTAATCCTTCGATTAATTCATACTTTTTCTGAATAATATCCATTTTTTTTACCCTTTATTTTAAAATAAATTCTCATTCCTCTCTTCTAAAAAAGCTAAAATTTCTTTATGTGTTGGCATACCTGTTCGAGCCCCAAGCTTACCAATTTTAATTCCCGCTGCGGCATTTGCATATTTACATGCTTTAACCAAATCCCATCCCTTAATCCAATAGGCAACTGAAAATGCACCGATAAAAGTATCACCAGCACCAGTAGTATCTATTACTTTATTTATGTTATAGGATGAAATTACTTTTTGAAAATTCTCTGTCGATATTAATGCACCTTGACTCCCAAGTGTAATTATCACGAGAGGTATTCCTTTTTTTGTAAGAAAACTCGCAGCTTCCTTGGGAGAATTTGTTTTTGTTATTGACATTGCCCCTTCTTTATTAGGTAATAAAACATCTACATTTTGAATTATTTTTTTTAATTTGTTCCATCCCCTTACAGCAATCTGTGACTCAAGATCAAGAGAAATCTTTACGTTATTTTTCTTTGCAATTTTGATTGCTTCCTCTGTTAGTTCATGATAAATTGCTGTAGTATGTAATAATTTTGAAGAAGCGATATAATCATTATCTAGATCCTTTATTGAGAGAGAATATTGCATATAAGGAGATTGAATTATTATTTTTTCTCCACTATTTGAAGCTACAATGATGAAATTAACTGGTGTTTTAAGATCTCCCTTTTTATAAGTATATTTTGTATCTACACCTTCATTTTTAAGATCTTTAATTAAAAACTCACCATTCTCATCTTGTCCTACAGCTCCAATAAATCCAGAAAATACACCTAATCTTGTTGTAGCAACTAAAAAGTTTGCCGTTACTCCACCACCAAATATTTCTTGGTGAAAAGAATCAATTTTCTCGTCTGGCTTAGGAAAATGAGGAATTTGGGCTACCCAGTCTACTACAATTTCTCCTAATCCTAATATTTCTGGTGAATTTAGCATATTATTTAATTTAATGAACTATTGAATTACAATTAAATTGATTAGCTTAATTAGATTTTTATTTTAATCTAATTATGTTTTCATTTATATTATTTGTGGAAAAAAAAAATCCAATTAATGAATTAAAATATAGATTATTGAATTAACTTTCAATTTCTTTAACGATGTGTTTCAATTCAAGTATTGGATCTACTTCTTTAAAATCATATACGTTTATTTCATAATTATTACTAAAATCATTAAACTTGCATTTTCCATTAATAATAATTTCTTTACCTAATAATTTTTCAGAGATTTTTTTTAAATAATCTTCAAACTCAGGAGTTTCTTTTATAAGAACTAAATCAGAAGTTTTCACTCCTAAAATTTTTTCTGCCAGATCTCCAATAAAACTCCCTCTTATTGTCCCAGATTCATCATCTAATATTAAATTCAAAATCATTCTGGGAATAAAATCTTTTTTTATATCACAGGTACAATTCTCAACTTTTTTGAAACAATCAGGACAAGAATTATAAACAGTAATATTAGAAATTTCTTTAGCAATAAAGCCCTTCACTTCGAATCTCCCAGAAGAATTTATTTCTGAAATTTTTGTATATTTTCCCGAAAATTTAGTCTTATCTGTTCGTTGAGCTGAATAATCTTGGGAAATATTTTTAACATCTTGAATTTCTAAATCAATTTTATCAATCTCTGATGTTGTCGTAAATGAAACCTCATTTCTTGAAGAAAATGAATTAAATTTAACTAAAACATTTTTTAATGATACACCATCACCTAATTTAAGAATATCTGAAAATTTATCTGCTGTATCTCTCCATAATGATACTCTAATTGCGTCAGTATCATCACTCACGAAAAAATTTAAAAGGGATATTTCTTCATTATTTTTTAATTTAACTTTTTTTAGATTATCAATTTGAGTAATAATTCCTTGAAAATTAACAAAACCTTGACTTTTTTGGAGCAGGTTAATTTTTAAAAATTTTTTCTCCATTTTTGTAATTTTCTCTTTTCTTATTTGTGAAGTTTTTCCAAAATATAAATCAATTTTTTCTGGATTTCTATTATTTTGTTTAGGATATAAATTTGAAATATTAACAAAATCTCCCATATTGTAATCAGATAATTTCTCCTCATCTTGATTCCAAAAAGTAACTGTGATTATACCCGTAGAATCACCAATGATTAGAGAACGAACTTTTCCAATTTCACCATCATTCCTCTTAAATTCATGTTTTGGATATATTTGCGAGATTTCTCCAGCGATAGTAATTGATCTTAAATTTAAATTAATATCTTTAATAGAAATTACTTGTTCTTTAATTTCTGGATATTTCTTATAATCAACATCATCAGGAGATAGAATAATTCTACTATTTCTACCTATATGGACTTCTTTTTCATTATATCTCCCTATTTTAACATTCGCATTAATGATTTTGACTAATTCATTTTTCTGAAAATAATCATTTTCAATTATTTTTGTTTTCTCATCCCAAAGAACAATACGTATATCTCCGGTTGGGTCATGAAGTAAAAAAGAACCAACCAAGCCTAAAGTTCCATCCTTTCTTGTAAAATTATTAACTGGATAAATTTCTCTTATTCTTCCGATCAATGAGAGATTTTTCAGATTTAACGAAATATCACTGATATTTATTTCTATTTTCTCTGAAGTAATTTTATTTTTATTTTGTATTTCCACCCCCAATTCCTTGGCGACAATAAAAAGAGCTCCTTCATCAGAAATTAACCCCTTTAAGGCTATTTTTTTTTCTTCCATTCGTTTTTGTATTTCTTTCTTACTTAAACCCGTTTTTTGGATAATTTTATTTATATATTCTTCGTTTTCGCTCATATCTCTTAAACATCCTTTTGATTATTATTTTCATTAAAAAAATGTATGATTTTAATAAAATTTCATTATTACAAATCTTTTAAAAGGTATTACTTCTGTAAATTAATAATTTATTATTATTATCATAATAAGTAAAAAAATAACTTGAAAAAATTTAAAAAATAAAAAAAAATTGTCAATTTTTTTTTCCTACGATTTTATTAATTTTTCATTATTGATCTTTTTAAATTAAAAAGAGCTTTTTATTTCTAATGAGAATTATACCTGTCATTGATCTCTTAAATTCAATGGTTGTACATGCCGTTGCTGGCAAAAGGGAAACTTATACTCCATTATTTTCAGTTTTAATAAAGGATTCTTCAGATCCCATTAAATTAATTGAAGCGTATATTGAAAAATTATCAGTGTCCGAGATCTACATTGCAGATTTGGATTCTATAATAAAAAATACTCCAAATCTTGATATAATAAAAAATATCATTAATACTTTTGATGTAGATGTATTATTAGATCCTGGAATAAAATCTGAGCAAGATATTTGGAAATTCTATGAATTAGGAATAAAAAAGTTAATTCTTGGAACGGAAACAATTCTATGTATGAAAATTATTGAAAATGCTCTTGATATATTCAAACAGAGAGATATTATTGTAAGTATTGATTTAAAAAATAATCTACTTTTAACAAATAGTCAAGAAATCAAAAATCTTAGCCCTTTTCAATTTATTAAGCAAATTCAAAAATTTGGGGTTTCAGAAGCTATTCTTTTAGATTTATCAAGAGTAGGCAAAAAAACAGGAAATATTCCCAGAGAATTTCTCGAAATCCGTAATAACACAGAGATTTCTCTTTTAATAGGAGGGGGTATTAAAGATTTTGATGATATTCTTAAAATTGAAAAATATAATTTTTCAGGAGTCTTACTTGCTACGGCAATTCATGAAGGATTAATTAAGCCTCAACAAATTAAAAATTATATATTATCTTCTCTAAGGTCGATTAAATAATTATTCTGTTATATAAATCTGGTTATCTTCAGATATTTCTAGTGCTTTTTTACATACTGGACAGGATTTTTTCATCTTTACCCATTCAAAGAAATGATTTTTATGAGCCTTTGCACCACAAATTGGACAAATCACCTGTTCATCGAAGATTTCTATACTTTTTTCACAAACTGGGCATTTAATCCTGGATGTAGTTGATATTTTTATTAAATTTTTTCTTGGATCTAAAATTACCTTTTCTGTATTATCAGGTGTTGGAGTAATTGTTCTCATCTGACTACCTGTATCAAAACAAAATATACTACCCTCACTGGAATCTTTTCTGTTTCCCAACCACACAAGTTTTCCCTTTGCGAAAATATTACCATTTCGTTCTAATGCTAAATTTATATTTTGATTTTCTATAACATAGGTTTGAATAACTTTCGTAAACGTTATACTATCAAAATTCTCAGTCATTTGCTTTATTATTTCTAATGGCTCTTTAAATACTTCCTTTGATATTTCTAAAACTGCTTTTTCTTTTCCAGGCATAAAATTAAATCACATTTCTTTTTTATAATAAGATAATCTAAATTTGGGTTTTTAATTATTTTTAATTTTTATTAATCTCTATTGATTTTTTTTAATGTTATTTAAGGGTTTTAAAAATAATGAAGTAAATAAGAAATAAAAAAATTTTATATTATTTTCAATAAATTTTAAAATTAAGTAATAAAACAAAAATTAAATTAAGATTTTTATTATATTAATATTAAGTTGTAATTTATATTATAGATTCCTCTAACGGATTAAAAAATGAAGAGTAATCGAATATTACTACTCGTGAGTCCACGGAATATTGAAGAAGCATTAGAAGTAATTAATTCCAATGCAGAATTTATTGATTGTAAAAATCCATCTGAAGGATCTTTAGGAGCTAACACTCCAAAAATGATTCAGAGTATGAAAAGCATAATTCCTAAAAATAGTAACAAAATATTAAGTGCAACAATTGGTGATTTTCCAAATTTACCTTGTTCAGCAGCATTAGCGGCACTAGGTGCTGCTTATTCTGGTGCAGATGTAATTAAGGTCGGAATAATGGGACCTAAAAACCTGCAAGAAGCAATTCTATTAATGAAAAGTGTTGTTAATGCAGTAAAAACTTATGATAAGAGAATTTTAGTGGTGGCTGCCGGATATGCTGATCAAAAAAGAATAAACACATCTCCTGATCCCATGTTAATTCCAGAAATTGCTGTAAGAACCGGGTGTGATATTGCAATGCTTGATACTGCTATAAAAGATGGAAAAGGATTATTTGATTTTTTAAGTATCGAATCTTTAATTAAATTTAAAAAAGAAGTAAAAAAGCATAATCTGTCTGTTGCTTTAGCAGGAAACCTAAAAATGAAAGATATTGATGATATTAAAAAAATCAAACCAGATATTATTGGGGTCCGTTCACTTGTGTGTACAAATAATGATCGTAATAATGGAAGTATTAAGAAAGATCTTATCGAAAAATTGTGGAAAACATTAAATTAATGAAGATAACAATGAATAATAACAGAACACATAAAAAAATCAAAGTAGCGGAAACTAGTGACTATTTTTTTATAGAACTTTGTGCCAAAGAATATATTGATCTAATAAAGAATTTTAAGAAAAAATTTGAAAATAATGACTTTTTTATTCTAATTGGCTATTATGAAAATAATGTTGCAGGAGTTCTAGTAAGTGAAAGAAATAATGTAGTTAAATCTATTAAAGATATTTTACCGGCTATACAAATTCATTTTGTATATGTTAATCCAGCATTTAGAGGGAAGAAAATAGGTCATAATTTACTAAATGAATTTGTTAATATTAAAAAAAGAAATAATATTGCTTTAATATTTGTAGAACTCTTTAAAAATAATAAAAAAGGAATGAAATTTTTTGAAAAATTTGGTTTTCAAAAAGTAAAAATTGATGCTGCTAAAGTTATTCTTACAAAGAATATTTGGGACGACCTAGGAATAAGTTCTCAAGAATTCTTTGACATTTTTACATAAAATTCTCATTTTTCTTTGTACTTTTTCTAAAATCTTATTTTTATATCACTAAAAATGGATAGAAAACCTTTTTTTGGATATTCCACTTAAATCAATTAAAAAAATATTTTATTCAAATTATAATTGATATTGGATATGTTTAAAAAAGAATTGGGAATTATTGGTACTGGCAATATTGGATTATCCTTATTAAATGGTATAATTAAATCAAAAATTATTGAAAAACAAAAAATTATAATATATGATATTAAAAAAGATATTCTAAATCAATGTTCCAACCAGTTTAATGTAGAAATTGCACAAAATAATACCGATTTAGCTCATAAGAGTAAATATATATTAATCGCAGTTAAACCACAAGTAATAAATACGGTTCTAGAAGAAATTGGATCTGTAGTTGATGAACAACAAATAATAATCTCTATTGTAGCAGGAATCCCAATTAAATATCTTTCTACGTTTTTTAAAAAAGATGTAGGTTTATCAAGAGTAATGACTAATACACCTGCTTTAATTGGTTGTGGGGCATCTGCAATCTCTAATAATGGAAAAATGCATGAAGAAAATCTTAATTTTGTAAAAAAAATTTTTAATGCAGTAGGGATAGTTGTAGAATTAGATGAAAGACATCTTGATGCTGTAACAGGATTATCAGGTAGCGGTCCTGCATATATATTTTTGATCATTGAGGCTTTAGCTGATGGTGGAGTTAAAATGGGGTTATCACGTGATGTATCTTTACAATTAGCTGCCCAGACTGTTTTAGGTGCAGCAAAATTGGTTATAAAAACTGGAAAACACCCGGCACTTCTAAAAGACATGGTAGCTACTCCTGGAGGTACGACAATTGATGCATTGCACATGTTAGAAATTGGAAATATTAGATCTATTTTAATTGATGCAGTCGAAACTGCAACCATCAAATCCCGAAAACTTGGTTCAAAGGAGTAATTATAATTTGATTGTAAATTGCAATCTTAAGCCCAATAATAAAATAAAAATATAGTTATTATCACTAATTTTCACATTATTTTATCTTCTTCATAAAAAATTTAAGATATAACAGATTAATATTTAAAAATATAACGGGAAAAAAATGGGCGTTAGTTCCCAAATACTAAAAGAAAAATTTATTAAGATTGTTATTCTAATCATATTGTTATTTATTTTGTTCAGAAATGGTAAAAATTCACGTTCTTAATGCAATTAAAAAGTAAATTTAAAAGAAAAATTTAAATATTTAGTTGATAGTGATGGGAGGCACTTTAACAGAAAAGATTTTAAAAAAACACCTTGTTAATGGTAAATTAGAAAAAGGTAGTAATATTGGTATAAGGATCGACCAAACCCTAACTCAAGATGCTACCGGTACTATGGCTTATTTGCAATTCGAAGCTATGGGAGTACCTCACGTTCGAACAAAATTATCTGTTAGTTATGTGGATCACAACACTTTACAAATAGACTTCAGAAATGCAGATGATCACAGATATCTACAAAGTATTGCAGCAAAATATGGAATCTACTTTTCTCGTCCAGGAAATGGTATATGTCATCAGCTCCATCTCGAACGTTTTGCAGTACCTGGAAAGACTTTATTAGGAAGCGATAGTCATACACCAACTGGTGGTGGGGTGGGTATGATAGCAATAGGAGCAGGTGGTCTTGATGTTGCCGCTGCTATGGCTGGAGAACCTTTTTTTTTAAAGATGCCAAAGATCGTAAATGTTCATCTTACAGGGAAACTCCCTGATTTTGTATCAGCAAAAGATGTTATTTTGGAAGTTTTACGTAGAATTGGTATTAAAGGGGCTGTTAATAAAGTTTTGGAATATACAGGTCCGGGAATAAAAACTTTATCAGTTCCTGAAAGAGGAACCATTACAAACATGGGAACAGAAACAGGAGCGACAACTTCAATATTCCCTTCTGATGAAACGACGAAAAAGTTCTTAGAAGCCCAAGAGAGAGGAGATCAATGGAATCCTTTAAAACCCGATGATGATGCTACTTATGATGAGATTATTGAAATAAATTTGAATGAGATTGAACCACTTATTGCTTTACCGCATAGTCCGGGAAATGTAAAACTAGTAAAAGAATTTGAGGGGAAGTCTGTTGATCAAATTTGTATAGGAAGCTGTACCAACTCCTCATTAAGAGATCTTAAAATAGTTGCCAATATTTTAAAAGGAAAAACAATCAATAATCATGTTAGCTTAACAATTTCGCCAGGATCTAGACAAGTCGTAGATCATCTCGTGAACTCTGGTGAAATATCCAATTTAGTAAAAGCAGGAGCAAGGATACTTGAGAACACGTGCGGTCCTTGCATAGGAATGGGACAGGCACCATCAACTGATGCAATATCTCTTAGGACCTTTAATAGAAACTTCCTTGGAAGATCAGGAACAAAAAGTGCCAATGTTTATTTAGTTAGTCCTGAAACTGCTGCAGTGTCGAGTATATTTGGAAAAATAACAGATCCGAGAAAGTTTGGTGAGTATCCCAAAATAGAAATGCCAGATAAATTTATAGTTAACGATAATATGATTATATCGCCTTTAGAGGATAGTGATTCAATTGAAATCATCCGAGGACCTAATATCAAACCTCTACCTGCATTCGAACCTTTACAAGATAAACTAACAGGAGAAGTTCTATTAAAAGTAGAGGATGACATAACTACTGATCATATTATGCCAGCAGGTGCAAAAATACTCCCATTACGAAGTAATATTCCTGAAATAAGCAAATATGTTTTTAATATTATAGATCCCACATTTCCAGATAGATCTCTACAAAAAGAAGGGGGTTTTGTTATCGGAGGTGATAATTATGGACAGGGTTCAAGTAGAGAACATGCGGCTATCGCTCCTAAATACCTAGGGCTCAAAGCTGTGATAACAAAATCATTTGCTCGTATTCATCTAGCTAACCTTGTTAATTTTGGGATTGCACCTTTTACTTTTATAAATAAGGAAGATTATAATAAGATTGATCAAGGTGATCAACTTGATATTAATTTAAAAACCCTGGAAAGTAAAAAGATCATCATGAAAAATCTGACAAAGAATTTAGAAATCCCTCTTACCCATTCTCTTAGTGAGATGGAAATAATTGTATTAAAGGCTGGGGGAAAATTGCCATTTATAAAAAAAAGATATGCGAGTTAATTGGATATGGCACAAAAAAATATATATGAATATGATGCAAAAAAACTTATAGCGAGTCAATTACCTAATTATTTTCCCGAATTTAATTACCATGAAAAATTAGCGGTAATTACTCCTGAGAAATTGGCTAATTTTGATAGATTTGTAGCAGAAAATCCATGGTTAAAAACAGATAAATTAGTGGCAAAACCAGACCAACTTTTTGGAAAGAGGGGTAAAGCTAATCTAATATTACTAGACGCTAATTTAGAACAATTAAAGAAATTTGCTGAAGAAAAATTAGATCAGCAAATCATAATAGGAAATGTTAAAGGTGTTCTCAATCGTTTATTAATAGAACCATACATTCCCCATGAAGCTGAATACTATATATCAATAACATCTGATCGGTATAATGATATAATTCATTTTAGTTTTGAAGGAGGTATTTTTGTAGAAGAAAACTGGGATAAAGTAATTCATATTTCAATTCCATTTGAGAAAAATATCGAATCTTTCGATTTGGAAACAAAACTTCCTAATTTAGGAAAATTTAATGATGTATTAATTCCTTTTATTAAAGGTCTTTTTCAAGTTTATTGTGCTCAAGATTTTGCTTTTTTAGAAATTAATCCTTTTGCAATTACTGAGGATAAAAAAATTGTTCCGCTAGATTTAAAAGCTAGATTAGATGATACTGCTGCATTCTTACATATGGATACTTGGGGGAATCCAAATAACCCAATTGAATTTCCAATTGGTATTGGGCAAAAATTGGCAAAAGAAGAAGCTCTTATTAAGGATTTAGATGAAAAAACAGGTGCTTCTCTTAAATTTCAGATTTTAAATAGAGATGGACAAATTTGGACTATGGTGGCAGGTGGGGGTGCATCAGTTGTATATACGGATACTATAGTTGATCTAGGATATGGAGATGATTTAGGTAATTATGGTGAATATTCTGGCAATCCTTCTCGTGAGCACACTGAAATTTATGCTCAAAATATAATTGATCTTATTTCAACCAACCCAGATCCCCAAGGAAGAGAGAAATATCTTATTATTGGTGGTGGAATTGCTAATTTTACAGATGTTAAGGCAACCTTTACTGGAATTGTTAGCGCAATTAGAAAATCTGCTAATAAATTAAAAAATGCAAAAGTTAAAATATTTGTTCGTAGGGGTGGTCCTAATGAAAAACAAGGTCTAGAACTCATGAAGCAAGTGGGAAAAGAAACTGGCGTTCCGATTGAAGTTTACGACCGATACACACATATGACTCGAGTTGTATCAATTGCACTTAATAAAAATTTGAAGAGGTAATAAAATGGAAAGTTATAAACTTTTTAATAAAAATACTCAAGCAATTATTTATGGTTTTCAAACAAGACCCGTCCAGCGCATGCTTGATTTTGATTTTGTTTGTAAAAGAAAAAAACCATCAGTTGCCGCAATAATTAGACCAACTCAGACGACAGCCATAGACTATCATAAAGTCTTTTGGGGCAATAAAGAAATTGTTATCCCCATTTATAAAACACTAGCATTAGCAACTAAAAAGCATCCAATAGCCGATGTGATGATCAATTTCTCTTCTTTTAGATCATCTTATCCCACTAGCAAGGAAGCTCTTGAGTCAGATACAATAAGAACAGTTGTTATAATTGCTGAAGGTATTCCAGAAAGACAAAGCCGCGATTTAATTAGAATCGCACGTGAAAGAAGTAAATTTATTATAGGTCCTGCAACAGTAGGTGGAATAGTAGCTGGTAATTTCAAAATTGGAAATACTGCTGGGACCCTTGAAAATATAATTCTTTCAAAACTCTATCGCCCAGGTTCAATTGGTTTTGTTTCTAAATCAGGTGGTATGAGTAATGAAATGAATTTTATGATTTCTCAATGCACTGATGGTATCTATGAAGGTATAGCTATAGGTGGTGACCGTTATCCGGGTTCGCGTTTAATAGATCACCTTTTACGTTATGAAACCAATCCCAAAATTAAAATGTTGGTAGCACTAGGAGAAATAGGAGGAACAGATGAGTATGCAATTGTAGAAGCATTGAAAAATGGATCTATTAAGAAACCATTGGTCATATGGGTAACTGGGACCGCTGCAAAAATTTTACCTCAAGGATTACAATTTGGTCATGCCGGTGCTATGGCTGGAAGCGAGAAAGAAACTGCTGACGCGAAAAACCAAGCTCTTAGAGAAGCTGGAGCAATTGTTCCTGATTCTTATGAAGATTTAGATAAAAAAATTAAAGAAACATTTGAAAAATTAAAAAAAGAAGGAAAAATCGTGCCGTTTGATGAATTTGAACCACCTAAAGTTCCAATGGACTTTTCCGAAGCCCAGCGTTTAGGCTTAGTAAGAAGACCTACAAACGTTATTGTTACAATTTCGGACGATCGGGGTGATGTTCCCACTTTTGCTGGTGTAGGATTAGATAAAATTATTAGAGAAAATAAATCAATTGGATATGTAATTGGTCTTTTATGGTTTAAAAGAGAATTACCAGAATTTGCTCAACAATTTATTGAAATAGTAATTAAATTAACTGCAGATCACGGTCCAGCTGTAAGTGGGGCACATAATGCGATTATCACTGCTCGAGCGGGTAAGGATCTTATGTCTTCACTTGCTTCTGGTATATTAACGATTGGACCTCGCTTCGGCGGTGCTATCTCGAACGCAGCGAAATATTTTAGAGAAGCTTTACAGAAAAGAATGTCTCCCTTAGAATTTATTAATTATATGAAAAATACGGCAAAAATAAATATACCAGGGATAGGTCATAGAATTAAATCCGTTCAAAATCCCGATGTACGTGTTCAACTACTTAAAGAATTTGTATTTAAAAATTTCTCTAAACACCCACATCTTGATTATGCTTTAGATGTAGAAAAAATTACCACTTCAAAGAAAAATAATCTCATTTTAAATGTTGATGGATGTATTGGTATCTGTTTCTTAGACCTTCTTGAAAATTTAGATTTTACTACTGAAGAAATTGAGGATGTAATATATAGTGAGACTTTAAATGGTCTTTTTGTCCTTGGAAGATCTATTGGTATGATGGGACATGTTTTCGATCAGAAACGTCAGCGAGCTGGGCTTTTTAGGGAACCTTGGGACCAAATATTATTCACAGATTAGAATTATATTTTTATATATTTAATGCAAAGTTATTAAAATTTCATTAAAATTGGAAATATCTTAAGTAAAAAATAAAAAAAAATATTAAATAAAATGATATCTGAGGTTTAAAGATAATGGATGAAATTATAGAAAAAGCAAAAGAACATTTCGCAAAAATCGTAAAAGAGCAGTTAGAAAGAGTAGAAAAGTTAAAAAGTGAAAAAGATTGGATTGATTATTCAAAGTTAAAACCCATTATTATAGGGATTGTTGGTGGAGATGGTATTGGTCCTGAAATTTCAAAGCATGCTAAAAAAATATTTGAATTTCTTTTACAAGACGAATTAAAAGAAGGAAAAGTTGAATTGAGAGAAATTGAAGGATTAACCATTGAAAATAGAGCAAAAGTAATGAAGGCAATACCAGAAGATATTCTTGAAGAAATTAAAAAATGTCATGTTCTGTTAAAAGGTCCTACAACGACTCCTAGAAAGGGTGATAAATGGCCTAACATCGAAAGTGCTAATGTATCAATGCGCCGTGAATTAGATCTTTTTGCAAATGTACGCCCCGTGAAAGTTCCCGAACTTGGTATTGATTGGATGTTTTTCCGAGAAAATACTGAAGGAGCTTATGTTTTGGGCTCCAAAGGGGTAAACATTACTGAAGATCTCTCATTTGATTTTAAAGTAATTACAACACAAGGAGCAGATCGTATAATCAGGCTAGCTTTTGATTATGCTAAGAAGAATAATATTAATAGAGTCACAGTTGTAACTAAAGCTAATGTAGTAAAAGCAACTGACGGGAAATTTCTTGACATAGCTGAAAAAATTGCTAAGGAATATCCCGAAATTGAATGGGACGATTGGTATATTGACATTATGACTGCAAAATTAATAGACCCCGCTCGTCAATCTCAATTTAAGATTTTAGTAGCTCCTAATCTATATGGGGACATTATTACCGATGAGGCTGCACAAATCCAGGGTGGCGTTGGAACGGCAGGTAGTGCTAATATAGGTAAGAGATATTCCATGTTCGAAGCAATTCATGGATCAGCTCCACGTATGGTTGAAGAAGGTCGCTTAAAATATGCTGATCCCTCAAGTCTAATAAAAGCTTCAGCATTATTACTTAATCATATAGGTTTCATAGAAAAGGCGAAAAAATTAGAAATGGCACTTGATATATGCGCAACATATGAGAAGAAGTTAGAAATAACGGGAAGATCAAATGGTGCAACTGGGGAAGATTTCTCAAAATATATAATGGAAACTCTCCAACATCCAAATTTAGAGGAAAAATGGAAAAGTTATCAATAGATTAAGAAATATTTCAAGAATTATTATATTTTAAAAAATGTTTTTTTAATGAAAGTACTCTCTATTTAAAAATTTAAATATTTACGATAAGAAGAACAAGGAAAACAAAAATGCCTAAAAAAAAAATAATTATAATAGGAGCACTTGGAATGGATTTTCATGTTTTTAACACTATCTTTAAAGATAATGAGGAATATGAGGTGATTGCATTTACAATTGCGGGAGAACAGAATATTGGAACAATTGAAGATGCAGAGAGAAAATATCCAGCTGAACTTGCAGGGAAATTATATCCTAATGGAATTCTAATGGTAACAGAGGCAAAATTGGAAGAATTAATTAAAAAACATAAAGTAGATGAGGTGGTTTTTGCATATTCTGATGTCTCACATGAAGAAGTCATGCATAAAGCTTCACGAGTTCTTGCTTCAGGAGGAGATTATCGTTTAATTTCAGGTAGAAATACTATGATTAAAGCTAATAAACCAATTATTTCAATTTGTGCAGTAAGGACTGGATGTGGAAAAAGTCAAGTATCTAGGGCTGTATATCGCTATTTAAAAAATAGAGGTTATAAAGTTGTTGCGATCCGCGAACCAATGCCTTATGGAAATTTAATTGAACAAAATGTAATGCGTTTTGAAACTTATGAGGACTTGGATAAATTTAAATGCACTATTGAAGAGCGAGAAGAATATGAACCGTATATTAAACAAAGTTTGGTAATTTATTCTGGTGTTGATTATGAGAAAATTGTTCGGGAAGCAGAAAAAGAAGCAGATATAATTATTTTCGATGGAGGTAATAACGAAATATCTTTCTATATTCCAGATTTACTTTTTGTTGTTGTAGATCCGCTAAGACCCGGCCATGAAACGAAATATTATCCAGGGGAAGTAAACGCACGGATGGCAGATGCATTTGTTATTAACAAAATGAATAGTGCAAAAATAGAAGATGTTAAAAAAGTTGAGAAAAATCTCCAAGATTTAAATCCTGATGCGAAAAAGATTTTTACAAATTCTGTTGTTATATTAGAAAATTCTTATAACTTAAAAGGTAAAAAAGTTATTGTAGTCGAAGATGGTCCCACTCTGACTCATGGAGGTATGTCTTATGGAGCAGGGTATGTCGCGGCAAAAAATAAAGGAGCTGTTATTATTGACCCAAAACCTTATCTCACGGGTACATTGATAGAAATTTTTAAAGAATTCCCCCAAATTAAAGAAATTGTGCCTGCAATGGGATATAATGATCAACAAATAAAAGATATGGAAGAAACGCTTAATAAATCAAAATGTGATCTTATTATTAATGGGAGCCCAATTGATCTTGCGAAGTTAATTAATAGTAACAAACCAATAGTTAGAGTCACTTATGATATAGAAGCGTTAAGTAGTCCTACAATTGAGGAAGTTCTTGATGAATTCATTCAAAAGTTATTAAAAAAACAAAACGGTAAAAATTAAAAAAAAAGAGAAAGAACAGAATTCAAATAGAAGTCCTATTGTTAATTAATAATTATTATTTTATATTTTTTATAAGACAAATTTGAAGAAAATAATAGAATGAAAATGTTGAATTTAGCAGAAAAAAAATATGAATTAAAAAAAATAGCAAGAGGTTATACAAATCGGACCCTTTATATCAATTTAACAAAAAATGAAATCTTAATTAAACCAGTTACCAATGAAATGAAAGATAAATTTATTGGTGGCAAAGGATTCGATCTCTGGCTTATGTGGAATGCTCTACCTAAAGATCGAATTGTAAAATGGGATGATCCAGAAAATGAAATTTGTATCTCATCTGGTCCGCTTGGAGGTAATACATTTTACCCAGGTTCTGGAAAATCAATAGTCACAACAATATCTCCATTAACAGGAATAATAATTGATAGTAATGTTGGTGGTTATTTTGGGCCATATTTGAAATTTTCTGGATTTGATGCACTGGAAATTCATGGAAAAGCAAAACAAGAAATTATAATTTTTATTGATGGAATAAATGGAATTATTCGCATTGAAGAAATAAATGATTTTGAAAATCTTTCAAATGACTCTCATTTACTCACGCAACAATTAACGGAAAAATATGCAAAAGATGAAAATGAAAAAATTCAAATTTCTGTTGTAAGTACAGGTTCAGCTTCTAAACATACTAAATGGGGAATGTTAAATTTCTCTTGGTATAGTCGCAAACGTAAATGGGCTTCATGCAAACAAGCAGGACGCGGTGGAGTTGGAACTGTCTTTGCTGATAAAAATCTCAAAGCTTTAATTTGTCGGTCTCCCAAAGTTGATTTAGAAATAAATAACCCAGCAGATTTTGATACAGCTCGTAAGATCGGTAAAAAACATAACCAAGAGATTATTAAATATGATCCAATACAAAATGAAATGAGATCTGTGGGAACAGGACATCTCCCAGAGATCATGAATGTATATGATCTTCTCCCAACTGAAAATTTTCGTTTTGGGTCTCATAAGGTAATAAAAGATAATAAAATTCCTCTCAATCGAGAAGCATGGCGTAAAATTTTTTCTGGGGAATCTGGTAGTGATGGTTGTTGGTTTGGTTGTACACTCAGTTGTTCTCACTATTGTAGGGAACATAAAGTAATAACTGGTCCTTATAAAGATCAAAAAGTTATTGTAGATGGTCCGGATTATGAAACTATTGCAGGTTGTGGTCCAAATTGGGGTGTTTGGGACCCCAAATGGTTATTAGAAACAAATTTCTACTGTGATACATACGGTCTCGATACAATCTCTGTAGGAACAGGAATTGCTTTTGTTATGGAATGTTATGAAGCTGGAATTTTAAATAAAGAAATCACTAGTGGACTAGAACTTAATTTTGGTAATGCTTTTGCTGCTTTAGAACTAATCCATCAAATGGCTGAAGGGAAAGGGTTTGGTTTAATTGTAGGACAAGGTATTCATATAATGAAAAACATTTTTGCTGAGAAATATGGAGCAGATCCTAAATTTCTTCATGATATTGGTATGGAACATAAAGGTTTAGAATTCTCTGAATATGTTACCAAAGAATCATTGGCTCAACAAGGAGGATATGGACTTACTCTAAAAGGACCGCAACATGATGAGGCATGGTTAATATTTGAAGATATGGTTAGAAAATCTATTCCAACATTTGAAGACAAGGCTAAAGCATTATGTTGGTTTCCTTTCTGGAGAACATGGTTCTCATTAAATGGACTCTGTAAATTACCATGGAATGATGTTCAACCTCCAAATAATGTTGAATATCCTGTTAGAGACCCAAAAACTAAAGAACTTCTCCGTGCAAGGATTCCAAACCATGTAGAGTGGTATTCACAATATTTCTCAGCTGTAACTGGTCGCAAATCTACTCCTAAGGATCTTATTAGAATGTCTGAGCGAGTGTATAACTTTCAAAGAATTTTTAATATCCGACAAGGTAAGGGTCTTCGAGAACATGATTCCAATTTACCCTATAGAGCTGTTGGTCCTGTAACGCCTACTGAATATGAGAGTCGTTTAGAGAGATATGATGATCAAATTAAAGATATTGGAATTAATATTAAGGGAAAAACAACAGAGGAAAAAATTAGGATTCTACGGGAGTATCGAGAAAAACAATATGAAATGCTTCAAGATGCTGTTTATAAACATCGTGGCTGGAATAATAAGGGTTGTCCAACGATTGAAAAAGCCAAAGAATTAGGAATTGCATTTGATGATGTTATTTCTGTGATTCTTCCCTACCAATAAAATATATAGAATAAAAAATCTTATTAGAAAATTGAGTTTTGATGGAAAATATAACTAATCATCCCATCCTTAAGATACCTAAAAGAAAATTAGTTAATTTTAGTTTTAATGGAAAAAAAATAACGGGGTTTGAAGGAATGGTGATTTCCTCAGCTCTTTTTATGAATAAAATCAAAATTTTTGGTCATCATGCAAAAGATAACAGCCCTCAAGGTATTTTTTGTTCTAATGGGCAGTGTGCTCAATGCACAGTTATTGTCAATGGTAAACCTGTAAAATCTTGTATGACTCCACTTAATGATGGTATGATAATAGAAAGCTGTGAGGGTTTGCCGGAATTACCAGATGATGATAAACTGGTCTCAGTGGGAGACCCACCAATAATAGAAACTCAATTGTTAATAATAGGTGCTGGACCTGCTGGTCTTTCAGCTTGTCAAATCCTTGGAGAAAAAGGGATTCAAGTAATTATAATTGATGATAAAGACAGACCTGGTGGAAAATTAGTCCTTCAAACTCATAAATTTTTTGGCTCTCAAGAAGATGTATATGCAGGTAAACGAGGCATAGATATTGCAGAAATTCTCAGTGAGGCAGTTCGCTCCTTATCTAATGTGGATATTTGGCTTAACAGTACTGCTTTAGCTGTTTTTAGCGATGGTTTAATTGGTATCTTAAAAAATAATGAAGAATATGTTATAGTAAAACCAAAATATCTCTTAATTGCTACAGGAGCAAGAGAACAAATGCTAATATTTCCAGGTAATACCCTTCCAGGAGTATATGGTGCTGGTGCATTTCAGACCTTAGTTAATCGGGATTTAATTAAAGCTGCAGAACGTATCTTCATCGTAGGTGGCGGTAATGTGGGATTAATTGCAGGATATCATGCACTCCAAGCTGGTATTGAAGTTATTGGTTTGATTGAAGCACTACCCCAATGTAGTGGATACAAGGTCCATGAAGATAAACTTAGATTTTTGGATGTTCCGATTTATACAAGTCATACTGTTTTATCAGCAAATGGAGATAATAAAGTAGAATCTATTACTATTGGACAAGTAGATAAAAATTTTAATATACTTCCTGGAACCGAAATAACTTTTGCTGTTGATGCTATTTTAATTGCAGTTGGCTTAAACCCAGTAGATGAATTTTATCATAAAGCTAAGGAATATAAATTGAAAGTTTGGGTGGCTGGTGATGCTCAAGAGATAGCAGAGGCATCTGCAGCAATTTTTACGGGCAAAATTGAAGGAATTAAAATATTAAAGGAAATGGGACTTAATACAATAGATAATGTTGATGAACTTGAAGAAAAAGCAAGTATTATGAAATCAAAACCCCTTCCTCCTGTTCAATTAGATGTTCCAGATATAGAAGAAGGAATCTTTCCTGTTTTCCATTGCATTCAAGAAATCCCATGCAATCCTTGCACTTCTGTATGCCCTCAAAAGCAGATTGAAACGATTGACGGTTCAATAATGCAATTACCATATTTTAAAGGGGAGAAAGAATGCACTGGTTGTGGACGATGTATAGCTGTATGCCCTGGTTTAGCAGTGACTTTAATTGATTATCGTAAGGATAAAAACAATCCAATTGTTACTTTTCCATTTGAAATGACTACTGAAAAGTTAAAGATGGATCAAATAATTACAATAGTTGGTAATCATGGCGAATTAGGCCAATTTAAAGTAATTAAATCTAGAATTATTAAAGATTTTCCACTCACTCAACTTGTATCCATCAAATTACCATCTAAAATTGCTAAACGTGCCGTGGGTATTAGATTACAACCATCAATTGTTAGAGAACCTTTAGAACTTTACTATAAACACCCTCTTGCTAATGATACCATTGTATGTCGATGTGAACGAGTAACGGTTGGTGAAATCAGAAAATGGATACGTAAAGGAATAACTGATTTTAATGAGCTTAAAGCTTTAACTCAAGTTGGAATGGGAGCATGTGGAGGCAAAACATGCACTCCTCTTATTTATCGCATCTTCAGTGAAGAAGGAGTATCTCTTGATGAAATTACCCCCGGAACATTACGTCCTTTATTAATAGAAGTCCCCATGGGTCTTTTTGCTCGAACAAAGGAGGAGGATAAATATCGAATATGATGTAATCATAATCGGTTCGGGAAGTATTGGAGTTCCAACTGCATTAGCCACAGCTCATGATGGACTTAAAACACTCGTTATTGAAGTATTACCTTCTCTTGCTCAAGGCGACAATAAACATGCAATTGGTGGAATTCGAGCAACTCATTCACAAAAAAGTAAAATCTGGATTTGCCAAAGATCCATAGAAATCTTTTCTACTTGGAAAAAGAAGTACGGGGATGATATTTGGTGGGTTGAAGGGGGTTATGTTTTTATAGCAATTACAGAAGAACAAGAGAAATTGCTAAAAGACACTGTTGATCTTCAAAAGAAATATGGCTTAAACATTGAATATGTTGATGCGGAAAAAATTAAGGTACTTATACCTGGTATTAATGATCAAGGGTTATTGGGAGGAACTTTTAGCCCTAAAGATGGAAATGCTTCCCCTTTATTAGCCTTACATTCCTTTTATCAGCAGTCAATAAATTGGGGGGCAGAATATAAATTTAAAGAAAAAGTTATTGATATTTTAATATATAATAAGAAAGTAACTGCTGTTAAAACTACAAAGGGCACCTATAAAACAAAAAATATAATTAATGCAGCTGGGGCTCTTGCAAAAAATATTGGTCAAATGGCTGGAATCGATATACCCGTGCAACCTGATTCTCACGAAGCTGGAATTACTGAACCTATTAAAAATTTTTTTTCACCTATGGTTGTTGATACACATCCCTGCTTAGATCCAAAATTTGGGAATTCAAAAAATTATTATTTCTATCAGAATAAAGAAGGACAAATTATTTTCTGCCTTACTCCTGATCCAAGCAAATTTGGCACAGATCGAAGAGAAACAAGTTCCTTTTTACCGCAAATTTCAAAGAGGATGATTAAACTTTTACCTCGTTTGCGCAATATAAAAATAAGACGAACATGGCGAGGGTTATACCCAATGACTCTTGATGGAAATCCTATTATTGGACCTGTTAATAACCTTAAAGGATATATTAATGCTGTTGGGATGTGTGGACAAGGTTTTATGCTTGGTCCCGGGGTGGGGGAACTTCTAAGTCGTCTTTTAACTGGGAGAATTAACTCTCAAGATAATGAAATTTTTGAAGATCTTTCATTATATCGAAATTTTTATCAAGCAGAAGATTTAAAGTAAAAATTTAAATAAAGAAATTATGGTATAAATCAAGTTAATAATCAAAGTGGAAAAATTATGATAATAAACATTCAAGATTAATGAAATTAGAGGTGGATAAAATGATAAGACATTTATTAAAGATATCTGATTTCACAAAAGAGGAGTCCGAGAGAATTATTAACAAAGCAATTGAAATCAAGGCAAAGATGGAAAATTATAATACTATTTTGAAAAATAAAACCCTTTTAATGCTTTTTGAGAAACCATCTTTAAGAACTCGTGTTTCTTTTGAAACAGGAATGGAACAACTTGGTGGTCATGCAATTTTTTATTCAATAAAAGATTCTCCTCTTGGAAAGAAAGAGAATATACATGATACAGCAAAAGTTACCTCAAGGTTTGTTGATTTGATTGCTGCTAGGGTTTTTAAAAGGGAGGATCTTCGAGAACTGGCAAAACACTCAGATGTTCCCGTTATAAATATGTTAGATGATTTTGCCCACCCTTGTCAAATCCTTAGCGATTTTCAAACTATTAAAGAGAAAAAAAATCGTCTTAAAAACTTGAAGATCTCATATTTTGGAGATGCTCATAATAACGTTACCTATGACCTTATGAGGATGACTGCAATATTTGGTTTAAGAATGGATGTTGCATGTCCCAAGGGTGTAGAGTATTCCCCTGAGCAAGAAGTACTAGATGAGGTTGCAGAACTTTCAAGGAATACTGGAGCTGTAGTTAGGGTAATTGATAATGCCATAGAAGCCGCAAAGGAATCTGATATTGTATATACCGATTCATGGATGTCTTATGGAATTCCAGAAGAGCAAGAAGAAGAAAGAAAGAAAGATTTTATGCCCTATCAAGTAACCTCCATTATTATGTCAGCAGCAAAACCTGAAGCAATTTTCATGAATTGTCTACCTGCTATGCGAGGATATGAACAGACCGCCGAAATTATTGACGGTCCTCAATCTATAGTCTTTGATCAGGCAGAAAATCGCTTGCATGCACAAAAAGCAATAATATTATTTTTACTTGACAAATTTTAAAAAAAAATGCCTAGTTTTGGAGAAAAATTATTATGAAAACTTTAATCGTTGCGCTTGGTGGAAACGCGCTAATTAAGTTTGGAGAAGAAGGAACTACTGAAGAACAATTTAGAAATTTACGAACTCCAATCAGACAAATTGCCGAATTATCAAAGGAATATAATATCATTATAACACATGGAAATGGACCTCAAGTTGGAAACCTTCTACTGCAACAAGAGGCAACTAATGAAGTCACAAAAAGACCCTTGGGGATTTTAGTAGCTGAAACCCAAGGACAAATTGGATATATGATCGAATCAACCTTGGATGAGGAACTTATGCGCCTTAATATTGATGTTGAAAAACTATTTCTTACTGTGTTGACATATGTACAAGTTGATCCTGAAGATCCAGCATTTAAACACCCAACTAAACCAATCGGACCTGCTTATTCAGAACCAGAACCTGGGTTTGTAAAAACTCCAAAAGGATGGCGACGAGTTGTTCCCTCTCCAAAACCCATCAAAATCTATCAATGGCGTGAAATTGAAAAATTAATCCAAGAAAATTTTATTGTAATTGCTTGCGGTGGTGGAGGAATTCCTGTGATAAAAGATGGTAGACGATTGCAAGGGGTTGAAGCTGTTATTGATAAAGATCTTGCTAGTGCAAAATTGGGCCAACAAGTTGGTGCAGACATTCTGTTAATTGCAACTGATGTTGAATATGTTGCCTTGAATTATAAAAAACCAAATCAAAGGAATCTATTAAACCTTTCAATTTCAGATGTAAAAAAATATCTAAAGGAAGGACAGTTCCCAACTGGAAATATGGGCCCAAAAATGGAAGCTGTTATAAACTTTTTGGAATCTGGTGGAGAAAAAGCAATTATAACATCAATTGAAAATATCAAAGTAGCATTGCACGGAAAAACAGGAACTCAAATATATAAATAAGTAATTAAATTTAATTATTATTATCTATTGAAAAGAGAAAAATGATTGTATTATAGGACATTTAATCAACAATTACATTTTCAATTATCTTCAAAGCCCAATCAATTTCTTTCTTGGTAATTATTAAAGGTGGAGCGAAACGAATAGTTGTTGAATGAGTATCTTTGGCTAGAATTCCCTGTTCTTTTAGTTTCTCTACGAAATGTCTTGCCTCTCCCTCAAACTCAATGGCGATTAATAAACCCTTTCCCCTTACTTCTTTAACCGGGACTTTTGTTTTCTTATTTGTGATCTTTTTTAATCCATCAATAAAATAAGCACCAATTTCTCTTGCTCGTTCTGCGAGATTTTCATTAATATGAACATCCAATGATTTCATAGCAACTGCAGCTGCTAGAGGGTTACCACCAAAGGTACTTCCATGGGTTCCTGGAGTTATTATCTCTGGACCAATTATCTCAGCTGTTGTTACAACTGCTGAAACTGGATATACTCCTCCTCCAAGCGCTTTACCAAGTAGAAACATATCTGGTTTGACATTTTCATGATCACACGCGAAAAGTTTTCCAGTCCTACAAAAACCCGTCTGTATTTCATCAACCATTAACAAAATATTATATTTAGAACAAATCTTTCTTATCTTTCTTAAATATCCCTCTGGAGGGACTTTCACTCCCGCCTCTCCTTGGATTGGTTCAACTAAAAATGCTGCCACTTTTCCTGGACCAATTTCTAAGATTGTATTTTCCAATTTTTCTGCATCTCCATAAGGGATAATTGTAAACCCAGGCGTAAAAGGACCAAAATTATCGAAATATCTTGCATGTTGAATATCTGTACTTAATCCTACTAAAGTAATCGTTCTTCCGTGAAAATTATCATTACATACAATAATATTTGCCTCTCCTTTTGGTATCTTTTTCTTTATATAACTCCATGCTCTTGCTACTTTTAAACCTGTCTCCACTGCTTCTGCCCCCGTATTCATTGGCAAAGCCATTATCCCTGTTTTTTTTGGATTATTCACATGTGGCCCAACAATATCACATAACTGTTTTAAATATGGTCCCATCATGTCATTATGGAATGCTCGAGAAGTTAGAGTTACTTTATCAGCTTGGTCTTTCAATGCTTTTATTATTTCAGGATGACAATGTCCAGTATTTTGACTTGAATATGCTGATAAACAGTCAAGATATTTTTTTCCTTCTGGATCATATACCCAACACCCTTCTGCTTTTGATATAACTACAGAGATGGGATGATAATTATGAGCACCGTATTTTAAATCCATTTCAATGAATTCTTTTGAAGTTGGCATAAGATTTCAACTTTTGACAAGAGTTTTTTATATCTATTTTTTTCTAATATAATTATTCTATTTTTATAAAATAATTAAATTTTATTATGATTTTATTGCTTATATAAACTTGAAGATTATATTTATCATTTTACAATCAGATTTTGAGTAATTTGAGAGGAAAAACCAAATAATAAATAAAAATGTACTCTTTAAATACTTAAAACTAAGAAATATGGCATAGGTGGAATTTATTTATTGATCCATCTTTGGAATTATATTTTTAATTGGTGTTTTTATATTGAATAAAGATCTAAAATCTCTTCTGAAATCTGCCAAACTCCTCTTTATCGGAGGTAAAGGTGGCGTTGGTAAAACCACACTAGCATCTGCTTCAGCTATCTGGGCTGCAGAACATGGTAGAAAAACATTAATAATTAGTACTGATCCAGCACATTCTTTAGGTGATTCTTTAGATCAAAAATTACCACAAGGAGAAACCACTCAAGTGGAAAATGTTATCAATTTATTTGCTTTAGAAATTAATCCAAAAATCAATCTGGAAGAATATCAATCAGCTATGAATGTAAATCCACTTGATTCTATGCCTTTTGGAGATTCTTTGCCTTTTATGGAAGATATTGGGAGTTTTGCGAGCATGAATCCTCCAGGAATAGATGAGGCAATGGCTTTTGGAAAAGTTTTGGAATTTATTGAGACGGAATCAGATTTTGATTTGGTAGTTTTTGATACAGCTCCAACAGGGCATACTTTACGTCTTCTTTCGTTACCAGATCTTTTATCTGGCTGGATTGGAAAATTAATATCTCTTCGTTTAAAATTAGGGAAAGTATTTGGTATGTTTAAAAAAATGTTCTCAAAAACTGAAGTGAAGGAGGAAGATCCATTTGAAATGTTTAAAAAATTAAAAAATTCAATAGTAAATGCTAAGGATGAATTAAAGGATCCGTCAAAAACATCATTTATAGTCGTCATGATCTCGGAAGCTATGGCTCTTTATGAAACCGAGCGATTATTAAGGGGTCTTTATCAATATGAAATCCCTGTATCCAATATAATTATTAACCAATTATTTCCAGAATCTGTTGATTGTAAATTCTGCCAATCTCGACGTAATATGCAAATGAAAAACCTAAAAGAGATTAGATATATTTATGAGGAAGATTTTAATTTAATAGAAATCCCTTTATTTGATAATGAAATTAAGGGCTATGAACAGTTAAAAAAATTAAGTAAATATTTATTTCAATAAGGAGCAATATTCTCCTTTATCTCACAAAAAAGGCAAATTTCTCTATTTTTTCCACAAGGTTGATTACATATTTTACAAGTATTAAAATCCGATTCTTTGTCCTTTAATTGTTGATTATATCCCCATAAAATATCAGATAATTCTATAAAACCTTTGAAGAGGTTGAATTTTATTTCAGGACTATATTCTTCACAATTATTTAGAAACGATTGCACTCTTTTACGTAAAATCGGATATTTTATTTTATAAGGGCAAGGAACATTAACAAAATTTAATCCTTTGTTTTGCGCATACAGAAGAATTTCCTTTTCGGGAATTTTCATTAAAGGTTTTTCCTTTTTCATGTATATTATATTATTTTCTTCAAGAAATGGATTCATTCTCGAAATTTTGTTAAAATCTTTTCTTAAAAAATTCATTAAGAATGTTTGAGAAACATCATCCAAGTTATGTCCTAGAACCAAAACGGTTCCACCTAATCTCTTTCCTTCGTCATTAAGCAATCGGCGTCTAATTGTTGCACATATATTACACGGATAAATTTCTCCATAATTATTTTTATAAATTTCCAAAATTTCTTCCATACTTTTTCCCAATTTCTCTTTAAATGAAATAATTTTATGCTCAACCTTATTTATTTTACAATATTCTTTAGATTTTATTATACACTTCTCTCTATATTCTGAAATACCTTCATTAATTGTTAATGCAATAATCGAAGGAGAATTAGGAATTTTTTTTTGTATCGTAATTAAATTGCATAAAAGTACCATCGAATCCTTCCCACCAGATAAACCTAGGATTATTTTATCTTGTGGTTTCAACATTTTAAATTTAGAAATCGTTTTATAGATTTGGTGCTCAATAGATTTATTAAAACAATTACCGCATAAATTTTCACCAGAATGTTTTCTGTGATATATACTATTATTTTCGCAATAACTACATTTCATATTTTACTTATTTTACATCAAAAATTAAATATACTTGAAATATCCCCAAATCTCATAAATGATAAAATAATATTAGCTAAAAAAGCTAATGTAATAATCAACCTGATCGAATTTATTATTTTTTTCTTGATTGGACTCTTACTATCAAATTGATATTCATAATTAACTTCAAAAATTGACTTTTCTTTAATTTTTGATGTCTCTGGAAATGTTAAAGCCAAAACATCCTTAAAACCATCTCCAGTTCCATCAATTAAATGATAGTTATCTAAGCCAATAATTATTTCTCCTTCTTCAGATTTTAATTTTAATGAATTTATTTTGTTTATTCTATATTGATTTAATGGATACTCTTTTTTCTCTCTTTTATAGTAAAATTCTTCTATCTTCTTTTCTATAGAATCATATTTTTCACCAATTATTTTATTAATAATCTCGTTAATTATTCGATCTCCATCAAAAATTGGAATAGGCAACATATTAAATATGGTAACACTAAAAGAAACCACAAAAAACCATAAAAGTTGTCTTAATAAATAAAAAGGAAAGTTGCCTGATAACCAAATTGATAAAAAATTTTTTGGTATCCAATAATTCTTATTACTAAATATGCCAATTTTAACTGACTTAGTAGGAATTTCTAACGTATTTGTATTAATTTCTAAAATTTCTTGGTCTCGTTTAATTTTAAAATTGATAGGTTCACTAGGATTTAAAGTTAAATTATCAATTATATTCTTAAAACTAT
Organism: Promethearchaeia archaeon; assembly: GCA_029856045.1. GTDB lineage: Archaea > Asgardarchaeota > Lokiarchaeia > Sigyniarchaeales > SOKP01 > 6H3-1. The sequence goes on from JAHQWG010000016.1 coordinate 219,056, forward strand.
GTTCGTTCGATTGTATACCAATCCCTTCTACCTCAAGGATTTGATCACCTTCCTTAAGTATCCCCTCATTTATACCAGATTCAGTTAAATTATTAAAAACCTTTGAAATATGTATATCATTATTACCTAGATCTTCATAAAGGATTCCCATATACAAATTTTCAAAAATAAATGCCCCGGGAACTAAAGGTACAGCATCAACATCCAATAAATAGGATACTCCGCTATCTGCTGTAAGATTTAGATAATCACCTGGTTGGACTTGAGTTAAAATATAATCTATTGTTATGTTATTGGATACATCAACTTGAGTTCCATTAATCTTAGTAATGAGAGTCCCAATAGTTAGATTTTTATCGTAATTATTTCCTCCTTGAAGGGCGGAATATACTTGGTTTATTTTTAATTCTCCATTTGAAATATTCTCATAAGAAATTCCAATAAAATTGTAGATCCCCAAATTAACAGACTTATATAAATATGAATTGGAATTTGCATTATAAATCGTAAAATTAAGAGAATCTCCAACTGAACATTTAATTTGAGTTTTATTTACTAATATATTGTCTAAATCAACACCATTGTCAACATCAATTAAAGTCTCGTTTATCGCTACTACAACATCTCCCTCGATTAAATTATTATAATTATACCCTCCTTCATATGGCTGAGAAACGTAATCAATTTGAAACACTCTAGGTCCATAAGAAGGAGTAATTAAACCTGTAAAATTTAATATGAGTAAAATACCAATACCAGCCATTATTGCATTTGAATATGTGCCTGCTGCTGCAATTCTCAGACGGGTTTTCCATAAACTTGGTTTTGAATTTAAAGTGTGTTCATCAACTTCACAATAGGCTCCAAAACCTAACAAATAAAATAACCCTCCTGCAAAAACTCCTGTTGATAAAACATTAATATTATCTGATCCTGCAGCCATTGCATGAGAAAATTCATGAATGGTAACAACGAATAGTATTGGAATTATTAAGTACGCAAATGTTGGAAGATCAATTGTTAACCCAGGAACCAATGGAATAAGAGCATTTTCAATCGATGGACTAATTAGTAATGATACTAGATTATAAAATATGAGCCAAATTCCATAAATCATAAAAAAAAAAGAAACAAAAAATCCACAACTCCAAAATATACGCCAAAATTTTGGGTGCCATTGAGATACTCTCTTCAAAAATTTATTTAAACGTTTTGTTCCAACCATTGCAAATAATGGAATAAAAATATACATCAATCCTTTTCTTTTTTTTCCGAATACTATGATAATGATGAGCATAATTATCCAAAATATTGAGGATATTATAAAAAAAGGATTTAACACTATTTCTAATACAATTTCAATTAAATTTATTGACATAATTTAAATTTATTTTAAAGCCTGTTGAAAAAACTAAATTAGTATATTTAAATATTAATTTCAAAAAAAGGCTTTTGTTAATATTTTTTTTTTCTCTCTTTTTTCATGAAAAATTGAAAATAATGGTAGAGGGGGTTGGATTTGAACCAACGATCTCAGGGTTTCTTAATGGCAGATACCAATTATGAGCCCTGCAGCATAAACCAGGCTAGCCCACCCCTCTATTCTTAACTCTTTACTAATCTTCTCGTATTTATTTATATTAAAAATTATATTAATTTATGATTAAATGTTAATAAAGATAAATATTATATTAATTTTAATATTCGCTTTTTTATTTAAATAATCTCCTTGAAGCAGACCCCAATATTGAGTAATGTATATTTTAAATCCAAATTAAATAGAAATCTTTTTGTTTTTTTCATGATTGAAATAAATTGAATCAAGAAAAAATTTTTAATATTAGTAATTTTAAAGTAAAATATTATGTTATTAATGGGGAAAATATATATTTGAAACTTCCAAAAAAAATAATAAAAATTAGGATTTTTTCTAAATATTAATAATATTTATTAAATTTAAGAATTAAGATGAGTAATAATACTCAAAGATTAATAAGGTACCCGGCATTAAGATGCTGGATAAAACATATTCTTGAAGGAACATACTTACCCAACGAGAAAATACTATTTACAATTTTTGGAAAATATAAACGAGTTAGGATCTACGCAACGGTTTTGGATAAGAAGGAAATTATTAGTCAAAAAATTGAAGAAAAATCAGATTTAGACAAAACCGATTTTAATTCAAGGTTAGAATTCGATTTGGATGATGGAACTGGCATAATAAGGGCGATTCTTTGGGGTGTTGTTGCTGAACAGTATTCCCATATTGTGAAAGGAGATTTGGTTGATGTAATGGGCATTATAAGACAGTGGAAAAATTATTTTTCTATTTCTCCCGAAATGATTAAGCATATTGAAAATCCCAATTTTGTACTGTTAAGAGACGCAGAAATAATCAAAAAACTTAAAACCACTGTTCTAATGGAAATTCCAAAGAAAATTGAAGATGATTTTCCTATTGATGAGCTTTCTGAAGAATATGAAATGAATCATTTATTTAAAAGTGATGATGAAAAAGAACAAGTTCTAGAAAAAATTAAAGAATTAGGCGGTGAAATTAAAGGGATTCCGTTTGAAGAATTACAGAAATCATTAGTTTTTAATGAAAATGATTTAAAAAAATATCTTAAAGAATTGGAAATTGAATCAAGAATATATCAAGTTGAAGAAAATAATTATCAATTGATATAATAGACATTTTAGACATATTTTATATCAAGTTGTAAAAACTACAAAATTGAGAGCAAATCGAAAAATTTTTTTTTTTCTGAGAATTAAAATATTTAAGGAGTATTTAAAGAATTAAAAAAAAAAAAATAATGTAAGGGAAATATAAAGTTGGAGTTTGAACAATATAAAAAATATTTAAAACAAGCAATGGATCAAATTCCCGATGGGGCTAAACAAAAAGAGCGATTTATCATTCCAGATGTTGAAATAAGGCCTGAAGGAAAAAATACTATAATTTTAAATTTTTCTAAAATTATTCAAAAGATAAATAGAGATGCAAAACAGTTTCTACCAATTTTTTTGAAAAATATTGGCATGATGGGCGAAGATCGAGGAGGTCAATTGTTTTTAAAAGGACGACCTAAAAAAGATGTTCTAAATCGTCAAATAAATGAATATATTAATAGATATGTTTTATGCAAAATATGTAATAAACCTGATACTAGTATAGCTAAAGAGGATAAGAAATTGTATTTAGTCTGCCAAGCATGTGGAGCACGAACTCCAATTATTGAATAAAATTAGGTGTACTATAGTTGCAAGTTTATCTTAAAGTTCATACTCAGGGAACTACTGAGATCATTGCAGTTTGTGACGACGATCTTCTTAATAAAGAGTTATATGAAGATAATTTTAAATTAAAGATTTCTAATGACTTCTATGGAGGAAAACTAATTGATATAGATGAAGCGATAAATAGATTATCTATAACTTCGAATTTTAATATTATTGGTAATAATATCATTAGAAAAGCAATTAAAAGTGGAATTATTCTTGAATCAAGTATTAAAAAAATTGATAATATACCTATGGCATTAAAGATGATATTTTAATATGCCACTAACCCATCCAACCCGTTTTTGCTCCCTTTGTGGAAAAGAATTTTCTACAAATGAAAAAATTTACGAAAAATTTACTTGTCTGCGATGTTATCTTAAAAATAAGCCATTATTTCAATTTCAAGATATATTTTATTTAAATATATGTTTAGAGTGTGGTAGTTTTTCTAAGGACTCTAAAGTAAAAATTTGGTTACCTACTTCTACAGAAAATGTATTAGAGATTGTTAAATCAGCTATTAAATATTATTTATTAGAGCCATATGGGAAAAAGGATAATATTAAATTCATTATTAAAATTTTGGAAGAAAAAATTTCTCCAAGTGCTAAAGTTATCGAGGATATTTATCTTTTAATCACAGGAGTTCATAGATATGATAAAAATTTAATTTATACTCAAGAAATCAAAATAAAATTAAAATATGGTCACTGTGACAACTGTATTAGTATAAAACAAAAAAAAATTAATGCAATTATTCAGTTAAGGGTGATTTTCGTCGAACAATTGGATCTAATTGAAATTGTAAAAGAAAAGATTAAAAATTATATTGAACAAGCATCAAAAAAAGATTCTACTGAATATATTACTAAAATCGATTATGTTAAAAATGGTGTTGATATTTTTTTAAGCACACAAAATCAAACCAATAAAATCATTCGATTATTAAAACCAGAATATAATTTTTTAATAAAATCTTCTAAAAAGTTGATGAGTAGAGATGTTCAACGCGGTAAAAACATATATAGAATAAAAACTTTAATAAAATTTTTACCTATTGAAAAGGAAGATGAAGTAATTACCAAAAACATTAAATATATAGTAGATAAAATAGGCAAAAATAAAATACATTTAATAGATATCCATGGAAATAGAATAATAAAGAACTATCAATTTTTTTTCAGCAAAAAAGTTAAAATACAAAAAAAAGATTCATAAATTTTTAGACATGGAAGAAAATAACACAGATTTTGAAGAAATAGAAGATGATTTTATCGAAGAATATGATATGGAAGAATCAAAAGATTTGGAAATAAAAAAAATCGATAAAAGACGAATTAAAAAGAAAAACCAATCAGCAATTAGGTTAGCGGTGGATAGTGTTTTTGATGAGAGAACTGTCTTTTTATTAAGAAAATTATTAGATAAACAGATAATAGGGGAATTTGTTGGAATTATAAATGCAGGTAAAGAGGCAAATGTTTATTTAGCTTATGATAAAGAAGGAAAGGAAATCGCAATAAAAATTTATAAAATTGATAGTAATACTTCTCGGTGGATGAAAAATTATATTATTGGGGATCCGCGTTTTAAGAAAGTGGGTAAAAATCCTTCCCAGATTATATTTTTATGGGCTCAAAAAGAATTTAAAAATTTAAAACAAGCATATCGTGCAGGATTATCTGTCCCTCGACCAATTTATGTTAAAAATAATGTTTTAATTATAGAATATATTGGAAAAGGTCCAACACCGGCTCCATTATTGAAAAATACAAAAAAGATTAATGATCCACAAGCATTATTTAATGAGATCTATCAATTTATAAAGAGGTTATTTAAAGCTAGACTTGTTCATGGAGATTTAAGTGAATTTAATATTTTAATGCTTAAACAAAAACCCGTTGTAATCGACATTTCACAAGCTGTTTCAATAGATCATCCAAAATCTGATGATTATTTAATTCGGGATCTTAAAAATATAATAAATTTTTTCTCAAAATTTGGAATAGAAACTCCCACATTAAAAGAAGCATTCTATGATATTGTTGAAAATAATTAATAGTTATAAAAAGATTTATTTTTATTAGTTAAAGAATTTGATATAATATGAAAATCCCTGAGGCTCGCATTCCCATCCTTATTGGACATAACGGAGAAATTAAAAAGGAAATAGAAAATTTAACAGGTACGAAATTAAATATTGATAGTAAGACGGGAGAAGTTGATATAATTCAAAATTTTGATCCAAATGATGAAAATTATAATCCTCTTAATTTTTTATTAACTGAAAAAATAGTCTCCGCAATAGGTCGAGGGTTTAATCCTAAAAAGGCTTTAAAATTAATAAAAGAAGATGTATTCTTAGAAGTAATAAATTTGGAGGAGAAAATTGGTAAATCTCCAAAAAAACTTAAACGTATGAAAGGTAGAATTATTGGTCGAAATGGAGAAATGAGAAAATCAATTGAAAAATTTTCTGGTGCATCAATGTCCGTTTATGGGAGAACAGTGAGTTTAATTGGAGGATTTGAAGAAGTTAAAATTGCTAGAAAAGCACTCTCAATGATAATCTCTGGAGCTCCACTAAATGTAGTGTTAAGCTTTCTAGAAAAGAAATATAGGGAGTTGAAAAAAGAAGAATTTCGCAAAATATATAAACCCGAATTTTAGTGAGTTTTATAAAAATCCTTTTAAATCTTTTTGAGACGCATAACTTAATATATCAATGCCACAGAATATTTTCTTTAAATTTTTTAATAAATCCTCTCCGTTCTCAATTTCTTTAATTGAATAAAGTTCAATAAATTTCTCTTTACACTCCTCAATATTAAATGTTCTTTCATAAGAATAAATTGAGAAATTATTATTATTGTATTTTTTGTGAATAACAATTAAACGAGGATAAATTTTATCTTGCTCTTCTAAAAACAATGTATATCCCTCTAAAAAGAATTCTTTTTTTATTTTGAAAATATAATTCCAAATACTTAAATTAGATATGATATATTCAATTTCAGCTTGAATATTATCACTATTTTCCGTATCCATACATTAGAACTATAAAAAGAACAATATTTAAACTCAACAAAAATATTTTATGAAGAATAATTCTTATTTTTAAGAATTATTAAATTAAAAATTGATTGATTTATTCAGTAGAAACTTCATTTAATTTAAACATTGCATCACTTAGTGTAGGTCGTGATCTAGGAATTTTAGGATCCAATATAGCTGGTCTTGGATTATAACCAGTTCCTGTTATTTGAGGTGATTTAATACCAGTTAGTAATAACATAACTCGAATATATCCTTCAAGATCATCTGCAATCCGAGCTCCCCAAATTACTAACGCATCTTTTGAATCCATTTTTTCTGAAATTATTTCAGCAACTTTATTTACTTCCCCTAATGTCATATCGGGACCACCACTTACATGTATTAATGCCCCTTTTGCACCTTGAATATCCAAATCTAATAAGGGGGAATTTAATGCATCGTTAATCGCTTCATCAACTCTGTTTTCAGGATTATTTGATTCTCCTACCCCCACTATGGTTACACCACCAGCACACAATATAGTTCTAACATCTGCGAAATCTAAATTAATCAAAGACGGTAATGAAATAGTCTCCGTAATTCCTTTTACGATCGTAGCTAAAACCTCATCCGCAACGCTAAATGCCTCTAGTAAAGGTAAATCTGGAGCGATTTCTAATAAATTATTATTATCAATAACGATTAAAGTATCTACATATTGTCTTAATATGTTAAGTCCCTTTAGGGCTTTTTCCATTCTTCCTCTTTCAGATTTAAATGGTAAAGTGACAACACTAACTACAATTGCTCCTTCTAACTTTGCAATTTCTGCAATTACAGGAGCACTTCCAGTTCCTGTTCCACCACCCTCCCCACAGGCAATAAAAACGAGATCTGAATCTCTTAATGCATGAGTTAATTCTTTTCTTGATTCCTCCGCAGCTGCTTTTCCTATTGATGGATTTCCCCCAGCACCCAACCCTCTCGTTAAATTTCTGCCAATTAATATTTTTTGATGAGAATCTACCGCGTCTAGATGTTGTTTATCGGTGTTAATTGTTATACATGAAGCGCCCCTAATCCCAATTTTCATAAGACGATGTATTGTATTATTTCCAGCCCCTCCAGTGCCTATAATCTTTATATTGGCTGAACATAGTGTTTGAGCTTTAGGTTTTACCAATTCTCTCTTTTTTGCTGCTTTAATGAAACTTTCCATAAAAAATTCACTTAATATTATATATCTGGTTATAAAAAAAATCAAAAAACAAAAATTTGAAATAATATATTACGTGGATGGTACCAGAATTAAAGTGAAAAGTCTTGGTGTTTTGTGGGATTAAATATTGTTTTATATTCTTTACCTTTAACTAGTAAAATAGGAGGTAATTTATATGGAAATCTATTAGAAAACGTCAAACAATAAGCACCTACATTAGAAATAAGAACTTTATCTCCAATCTTTAAAGTAGGAGTAAAATAATAATCTTTTGCTAGGACATCTTGATCAGAAGGAATTATACCCGCGATAGATGTTTTAACATTATAAGATTCGTTTAAATTATTCAAATTATAAAACCTTAAATTGCAACGTGCAAATTTAGGAACTATATGATTTCCTATATTAAGAAAAATCCATCTATTATCAGTAATATTTATTATTTTAGAAATTATAATACCTGCATCACCAACTAGAAAGCGTCCTGGCTCAAAATAAACGTTTAAATGAGAAAAATTAAATTCTTGTAATATTTTCTTTACACTTAGTGCAAAATCTTCAAGTCTTTCCTTTTTAAATACGACAGCTTCAGGAAACCCTCCACCAAAATTTATGTTTTTTATATCAATAAGGAATTTTTTTCGTAATTTCTTTAAACTTGTTAATAAAGAAATACAATTTTTTTTCAAGAGATCGATACTATTCATCTGAGTACTAAAATGAGAAAGAACTGTTGTTAATTCTATATTTTTGCACTCAGATAAAATTAGATATAATTTTTCTATTGTACTTTCATTAATTTCAACACCTAAACGTGCATCATATTTCCCCGAATTGATTCTTAAACATATTTTTTGAGTTTTATTACAACTCTTTGCAAGTTCATTAATTCTTTTTATATCTGAGAGACTATAGGCTATAATTTCTTTTATATTATTCTCTAGACATTTTAAAATTAACTGATCGGTTAAATATACCCCCCCTACAATTATTTTGTTAGGAGAAAAATTAAGATTTAATGCTAATTCTAATTCAGGTAGACTAATAATTTCAGCGCCAAAATTTCCCTCTTTAATAATTCTACAAATTTCATGCAAGTAATTTGCTTTAAATGAATAAAACCCTTCATATCTTTCAAAATGTGAAGAAAATACATCATTAAAACTTTTTATATTATCTTTAATCCGGTTTTCTAAAAACACAAAATAAGGTGTCCTAAAATCTTTTTTCAAAATAGAGTATTCTAATTCATCAAAATAAAATTTACCTTGATCTTTCTTTAAATACGGATTTCCAGCTATAGTTTTCATAATCTCATTTTCATTAAAAATTATTTTATTCGATTAATTTATTATAGATTTTAAATATTTTTTCAGATACATGACTCCATAAATACTTCTTATCCTTTATTTTCTGATATCCTGCTTTGCCAATTTGTCTAGCATATTTTTTATTTTTCAAAAGATATAATATTTTACTGCAAATTTCTTCAGTATTATCAAATTCTACTAATAACCCATTTTTTCCATTATCAATAACCTCTGGAGTGCTTCCAATATTGGCACCTATAACAGGTTTCTTGAATACCCAAGCTTCTAAAAATGATATGCCAAAAGCATCTGAGCGGGAAGGCATAACATAGATATCACATTCTCTAAATGCAGATATTTTTTTTGTATCAAAATAACCTTTCAAATTTGAAGGTGTCAAATTAACGATAAATTTATTTTTAAGTTTTTTAACCTTTTTTAACTCTCTATTAAAAGCCTCAGTGCTGGGACCAATAAATGTAAAAATTATATTTTTCTTTTTTTTTAAAATTAATGGAATTGCTTTAAGAAGAGAGATTGCTCCTTTTTCAAAATTTTTATTCCCGCAAAAAAAAATCATTGGAAATTTTTGTTGGTTATTACCAAAAAAAGTCCTTTTAAAATTAATTTTTTTACACTTTTCATAATATTTCAAATCTATACCCATAGGAACAACTTCAATTTTATCCGATTTTATCCTCTTTTCTATTAAATACTTTCTTTCTAAATAAGTGCAGCAAATAATCAAATCAAATTTCTTTAGAAGTTCAATAAAATTTGAATTTTGATATCTAGGATTTTTAAAGTGAAAAAATGGAGTGCATATTGTTGGAATACTCCACATTTTACCCAAAATAAGACTTAATACAATATTAGAATATGGAAAATAAGTAGTGTGTATCAATTCATAATAATATTTAATTTCGTTTTCACAAAAATCTAAAACTTGGCAAATATTAGGACCATTATTAAGAAAAGTTTTCAATACATCTCGAGAGATGTTTAAATCTTGATAATATTTGTTCTTCTCTATGATGTCGATTTGTTTTTCGATTATTAAATCATAAGTAATAGGAAAACGCTTAATCTTCAAACCATTTATGTTGTTATAATCTCGATTATTTCGAGATATTTTCTTTCCTTTTGGATTTTTTAAAGCTGAAAAATCAAGAGCATCTGAACATAATATATCGATTTCACAACCGAAATTTTTAATTAAAATCTCAGAAATCCTTTTAAAGTATAATTCTGCACCTGAAATCGCCGGAAAATATCTCGTTGGCAAATGTAAAACACGCACTATTAATAAACATCCGCAATTTTTAATAATCTGATTAATAATTAATTTTCTTTCTTGAGATTAAAATTTATTTTACTAAAAAACTATGGACTTTTTAAGACTTTTTAAAATTAAAATGTTGTGAAAGCAAAAAAACTTGGATCAGATGAGATAATTCAAGCAGAAAGTTTGAAGTTTGCAAAATATTTATCGAACAATATGAATCAAGAACAAATAAATCATACTATAAGAGATTCCCCATTCCAAGAGTTTAAATCATTACCAAAATTATTTAAAGATAAATCAAATCATCCTAATAATACGATCCTTCGAATTTATTCTATACTTTTATCTTCCTTCAAAAATTCTTCGTTTAAAATTATACAATTTCCTTTTATTAAAACCCCATCTTTCATTTTTATTATTCATGGCAAGATTTTCCATAAAAACAGGATAATATTTAGAGCTTTTGGAAAAGGATTAACAATTGCGTTATCAATGGCTAGTCTTTACGGAGAATTTATTGAAAGAATTCAAGCAGGGTTTTTTTTTTCCCAAAATCCTTACAAACCTCGGGTTATCCCTTATTATGAACCAAGTAATTCTAAAATAATTACAGAGCAAATGAAAAAACTCAATTTTCAAGATTTTTTACCTCTTTTTAAAGAAAAATGCTATCCATTTGTAGAGAAATTACTACCTTCTGAAAAAGAATTATTATATTACTGCCCTTATCAAGATTTAACCTCTAAAAAAATTACCTGGATAATGACTAGGGTGAATAGATTCACTACTGGATTTGCAAGCGGAAATTCCTACGAGGAAGCACTTGTACAAGCATTTTGTGAAATTATTGAACGTTATTCTTCATTTATGGTTTTAAAAAATCAAATTAAATTGCCAACAATTCCTAACCATAAATTATCTTCACAGATTCAAAATATCATTAAAAAATTCGAGCAAGAAGGCATACAGATTATAATTAAAGATGCTTCTCTTGATTTGAATATTCCTTCCGTTGCAGTATTATTTATTTTTGAAAAAAGAAAATCAAAAAGATTCTTAATTACTTTTGGCGTCGCTTCTTCTCTAGATGTTGCAGTAGAACGATGCCTCGGCGAAGCTGAACAAGATGCAAATAGTATAACAACACGTAGTATATTTAATCACCAATATTGTCGTTCAATTATTAACCTATACAACACATTTCCGCATTTAAAGAAGATTTTACCTCTTAGGGATTATTTTGGTGAATCTTACGCACAAAATAACTTTTACCCTTCTGAATATGTAGAATTTTTAAAAGAGGATTATGGAGCCCCTGAATATGAAGAATTTTATAAAATTGATTTATTGGATGAAATTAATTATATTTTTCATTTCCTAGGTAAAAAGGGTTATCGAATTTACATGAAAGATTGTAACTGGTTAGGTTTTCCTTGCATAAAACTTTTTATACCAGAATTAAATGTTGGTTACGGCCAATTGATTAAATATTCTAATTTTAAGTTCGAGAAATTTAAACAGAAATTATTAACTAACTTTTCTGATATTACTAAGGATGATTTAAAAATTTTGGATACTCCTGAATTCATCTTATTGCTTTCTCATTTAAAAACTTTAAATAGTTTTTTTCAGATTGATTGTGAAAGTTTAGAGCGATATAGTTCGTGGAAGTTTTTTGGACTATTGGCATTTGCACTAAATCGTGAAAAATTAGCAATAAAATATCTCAAACAGGTTGCACTTTCAGTTCCAAAATCTAAAAATAAAAAGGAAATACTTTCTGAATTAGGAATAATTCTTCCAAATTGCCAACAAAAATCATGTGAATCTTGTAGATTTAAAAGAGAATGCAAATTTCCTATTCTAAAAGATTTTGAATCAACGGTTGTAAAGGAATTTCCAAATCATTTACGCAGATTAGAAGAAATATAGTTGGAGAAGCAATCTTAAAATTTCAATAATTATGAAAAAATTTTTAAATTTTATCTACCCGATATTTTTAATGAGATATACTTTTAATTCCCTTTTAAAAAAAATTGAAGAAAAGAGTGAATTAACGGCGGATATAATAGAGGAATTAAAAGAACTTTTTCCAGATAAAATCGAAAAAACCTTAGAAATTTTGAAAAAAGGAATAATCCAATATACTTTTTCCCCTTCGGGAAGAAAAATATGGGCAGTAGTTGGTAGTAAAAATGATTTACATCTCATTTATCCTAGTTTATATTGCGACTGCATCGATTTCTACAAGAGTGTAGTTATAACTAGAAGAAATACTTTATGTAAACACATCTTAGCACAATTAATCTCCTTCAGTTTGAAAAATTTTGAGTTAGTTTCTTTAAATGATAAGGATTTCAGTAAATTTTTAAAACAATTTAAAGTTAAGATTTAAATCTCTAATATCTCTGCTTCCTTTATTGATTTATTAATTAATGATAAAATTGGAATATTTTTTTCTGATTCCTCAATTACTGGAACTTTGGCATGGGTTTCGGGGAATTCTGGAAAATATGTGCAAAAATCTGATTTCTCTGAGCAAATTTCATATAAACCTATCTTTCTACTAATTTTCATTACTTCTAATTTATCAAAACCAATTAGTGGTCTTAAAATAGTAGTGTTTCTCACTATTGATTGATAAGAAAAAATATTATCAAGGGTTTGACTCGCTTGTTCTCCTAAAATATCACCCGTAACTAGTAAGTTTGTTCCTTCTATTTGACCAATCTTAGAACCTACTCGATACATAAATCGTTTGCATAAAATACATGTGAGTTTTCTTTCACAATTTTCTTTAAATAATATTAAATTTGAATTTTGATCAATAAAATAGACTTTTAAATTTTTTTCGATATAAGTGGAAAGGATTTTGACAATTTTAAGTATTTTTTCTTTAAATTTATCAATATTTTCATAATTTGTAATAAATGAAACACAAACTGGGAGAAAGCCTTGTTTTATCATCAAATAGGTTGCAACAGGAGAATCAAATCCTCCGGAGATTAAACTGATAATTTTTTTCATACTCTAATTTCAACCCTTTCCCATTGTTTTAGATATTTATTGAAATTTATGTTTGAAATTTTCCTAAATATTTTAATCTTATTTGAACTCTCTAATTCTTTTAATTTTAACATAATACTCTTGTTTCTATTTAGATGTTCTTGTGCATATATATATTCGTGAGGAAAGATTTTTTTAATTTGCTCAAAATCAATATTGCATAAATTATCATAGTTTTCAATGACCCATTTACATAAAGGATCTATGCTAATTTTAAAATTAAACGCATCTTCTTGCTTAATCGCCAATGGATATGCCCGACACGTCAAAGGTTTTACATCATGGACTTGGCATTTATTATCAATATGAAAGGGACATTGCTTTCTTTCATTATCTAACCTAATTCTCCATGTAACCACTAAAATTTTTTGATTTTTTTCATCAGGAAAAACTAAATCTTCAATTATCTTAAAAGAAGCATTATTCTTTTTTGCAATTTCAATTAATTTATCTGCTTCATCTGGATAAAGTGGAATCCTTTTATAAGTAGGATATTCGATTATCCCAGGTACCTCTGAGCAACAAGTACCGCAATTTTTGCATCTATACTTTAACTCTTTCATTAAATATCATCTTAGAAACATTATTTTGCATACTTAAATATTATGTTGGTATTTTTGTAAAGTTATTTTAAATCTTATCTGAATACTCTCTTCGATATTACATCATTTAAATAAGAATAGTTATAGCATTAATTTTAGATAGAATCGTTTTTTTAAAGGTAAAATAAAAATATGAGAGATTTTAGAATTATTCAGCATATCAACCTCTCACTGGATTCATTAAAAGATCCTATTTGTCTCCTCGGTATGCCTGGCATAGCCGATGTAGGCAAGTTCGCAATCGATCAAATCATTGGTCTCTTAAAGGCAAAACCATATTTAGAAATTATATTTAATGATTATCCAGCAGGAGCTATCGTTGATGATAGTATATTATCTGCCCCTAAAGCAGAAATAATGTTTTGGAAGGATCCAAACAATATAAGAGATCTTTTGTTAATTACTGCTGATTCCCAAGCACTTAATCCCAAGGGAATTTATAAAATATCAGATTTTATAGCAAGTCTAATGTATAAATTTAGAATAAAATTAATAATTTCTCTCGGAGCTTTTCCAACTAATAGTCCATCAAAATCTCCTTCGATATTTTTTAGTACAACAAATAAAGATTTTATTGATCAATTTATCAAGGACGGAAAATGTAAAAAGATTAAAAAAGGAGTTATCGTTGGAGCGAATGGTTTAATTCCCACATTAGTAAAAGCCAGATTTAATATTGATGGAATTGTATTTTTAGCAGAAACCGATAATATTGCGGTAATTAATGATGAGATTACAGACTTGAAGGCGTCTATTACTTTAATTAATTTATTAAAAGATAACTTTAATTTACCAATTGAAAGAAAATATACATTAGAAAAAATTGATGAGATTACTAAAAATCTACAAATCAAGAAAGAGAAATTAGAGCGTGATTTAGATAATTTCCACCTAATGGATAAAAATTCCGAAGAAAAAAGGAAATCATTATATATTTAAAATATTTATAGAATTTCTTATTTCTAAATCCAATAGAGTAAAATTTTTTAATAATAAATTATTATTGAATTTAGTTATGTATTATTGTGCAAGAAAAGGTTGCAATAAAGAAGTTACTCCTGATGAATTAAAGGCATTGCCTGGCATTAAATGTTCTCACTGTGGATATAGAATCCTTTATAAAAAAAGACCTGGGGTAATTAAACGAATCAAGGCTAATTAAAAATATTAGGATGATTTAATGTTCAATATTAAAATTTAATTTTAATATTAGCTCTTTATACCGAGTTCTTACGGTTGCTTCTGTTATTCCAGCAATATCTGCAATTGCTTTTTGGGTGCGACGTTCATCAGTTTGAATTGCAGCGATGTAAAGTGAAGCTGCAGCTAAACCTGTAGGCGCTTTTCCTACAGTAATATAATGTTTTTGAGCTAACTGTAGGATTTTTGCAGCTTTATTTTGAGTTCTACCTGATAAACTCAAATCCGCACAAAATCTTGGAATAAAGTCGATTGGTGATGATACTCTCATATTTCTTATTTTTAATTCTTTTAATATTAATCTATAGCAACGCCCCAACTCTTTTTTTGTAATAGAAGAAAATTCGATAAAATCGTCTAAAGTCTTTGGTAAACCCTTTATTCTACAAGTAGTGAATAAGGAAGCTGCTAACATAGCTTCAATCGATCGACCCCTTATTAAATTCTTATAAGCCATCTTTCTATATACTATCGCAGCCGATTCTTTAATAGAACCTGGCAGATTTAATTGAGAACAATATCTATCTAGTTCATTCATAGCATTTGCCAAATTTCTATCAATTGATTTATGTATCCGTGATCTAGTATGCCATTTTCTTAATCTATGAACTTCTGCTTTCATTTTTGGACTAATTTTTTTGCCATGTGCATCTTTATCTTTCCAATCTATTGTTGTACTTAATCCTTTATCGTGTAGTGTAAATGTAGAAGGAGCTCCAACTCGAATTTTTTTAGCTTTCTCTTCTGATGAAAACGCTCTCCAATCTGGTCCGGAATCAATAATTCTTTGATTAATTACTAATCCACAAGTGTTACAAATGATTTCCCCTCTAGATAAATCTGAAATAATCGAGAAATTACCACATTCCGGACATTTCTCAAAATTTATCTCGTTTTCATCTTTAGTAGTCACAAAAAGTTAACCCTCAAACCAAGAAATCAACCTATTATTACAAAAAAAAGAAATAAACACTTTTAAATGTTTGGCTTTTGTTATTGTGTAAATTAATAATTTTCTTTAAAGATTTTGAAGATTTAATATCGACAAAAAATTTAAATAACTTTTATAGTTTTTAAATATTGAATGACATTAAATTTTTTTAATCGTATTCATGGAAAGCATTGTTTATTAAGGGCTTTTAAAACTGTTTGTCCTAGATGTAAAAATGATGTGTTCTATTGGGAATGTTCTCATGGATCTAAGGTATTTTTTGAATATCCAATATATGGGCGATTAATCCGACATAAATGTAAAAAACACTTAAATATAGAAAACTTAAAAAAAAAAAATCATATTGAGGTAAAAATCCCTTTTTTTATAGAAAAAGATAATTTTGGTTGCCCAATTTGCGGAAAAATTTTTAATAAAAAAAATCAACTTGTTGATCACATAAAACAGTTAAAAAAAAGTGATGAAGCTCATCATAGCTTCTATAATAATAAACTTAATTTTAAGACGGAGTCAGAAATATTCAATTATAATTTAACCAAAAATTTAAATGAAAATGATAATAAAAATCATTATAAACCGACTTTCGGTAAGATTACAATTATCAATAAAAAATCAAGTTAATATAAAAATAATTACATTAAAAAATTAAAAATTTAATATATTTTAACAAATTTATTTTTAATACAAACAAAAAAATAATTATTGATTTTTATGTCTATTGATTATGAAGGAATTATATCTGAATTGATGCAAAGAGATCCATCTATAATTGCCATTGCGGTTATAACAGGAGCTCGAGATATTGTTTATTCAACAGATAATTGGGATATTAGCTCAGATATTAGTAAAGTTTCATCTGCATGGAGTTCAATGAATGCTCAGTTTGTAATGATTTCTGGTGTAAAATACTCCATGTTACAATGTACTATTGAAAGAATGGTATGTACTAACATAAAAGGGCAGGGACACATTGTTGGGGCTAAGGATGATGAGCATAAAATTATTGCATATGTCGAACCCGAAGCGGATATAAATGGTGCTTATATGGATACAGCTCGAACCTTATCTAAACTAAGTTCAAAAACCCCCTATTTGGAAGAAAATGCCCGATTAGGAACTTCCCAACCAGTAGCTCCCGTTTCTGGAGGAGAAACTATTGATCCTCAACTAAAAAGTGAAATTACGGCTTTTCTTGATTGGATAAAAGCCGAAGATGGGCTTTCGGGATATCTAAGTTATTATCTTCAACAAAATAATGCAAATATCATGAGCGAATTGGCAAAAATTTATAATGATTTACGCAATATTTGTCAATAATTGGTATTTAACACAATTTTTTAAGTGAATATACTTGTATTTTCTTTTTTCCTTTAAAATTCTTTTTTAACAATTTCTAATTTTAAATTTTTATTATGAAAATAAAAAATTATTTTAATCTCAATGTTTCTTAAATTAAATAAATAGTAATGAAAACAAATTAAGTGGTGAAATCAAATAAAGCTATATATAATTCAAGATAATAAAATCATATCTTCTAAAAAATTGTCTTATGATAATTTTATATTTATATTTGATGCTCAAAATGAAATTGGGGGTTTTTGGAAAGGTGAATTTGCTGAAGAATTTGATGAAATTTTTGCTAAGGAAATTATAGAAAAAATTATTAAGAAATTTGGTGAATTAGATTTTAGGATTTTCGATACATTAGATCCAAAAAATGAAGAAGATAATAATAACAAAATCTTAAAAATTGAAATCTTAAAAAGATTACCTAATAAGACCCTTTGGAAAATTAAAAGAAGAATTTCGTCCTTATTTGTATCTAAAAAAATTATATCTAAAATTGGAGAATTTCGTACATTTGATAGTTCATGGAAATGGCGTAGAGACTTATTAAATTTAGATAATATTAATAAATTGTCAATTACAAATATATTAATTATGTTTTTTACCATATTCTTTATTTATAATATAGGAATTTTACAATTGTATGATGGAACTCTTTCTTTTTTGTTTATTATTTTTATTTTATTAGCTTTAACTATAGTTAACTTAATATTTGTTTTATTTCCAATGAGATTTCCTGGAATTATAAAAAAAATAATTAATTTAGAAGATAAGGAACATGAAGAGGAAGAAGTCCAGACAAGAAAAATTGAAGAAATAAAGGTCATTAAAGAACCTCTTAAACCATCTGTCCCTATCTTACCTTCAGAGCAGAAATTCGAAGTATCGTCAAAACTTCTATCTTTAATTAAATCTAATACTTCATCAAAAAAAAATGAAAAGGAAAAAACAAAAAAAGAAAAAGAAAAATCATTAGAATCTCTTAAAGATGGAAAATCTGACCTAAAAATCCCAGAAGTTCCAGTAGCTCCTCCAAAACAGATAGTAAAACTCGATTCCCCCGAAATTTCTCCCGAACTCTTAAAAAAAATAACTAAAGGAGAAACTAAAGAAATAAAATATATGCTTGTTAAATGTGATAGATGTAATAAAATAATTGCATTTCCTGTTCCAAAGAAAAAAGTTCTTAAATCAGAATTACCTGTTGTTCCCATTTCATATATTCATGGAAAGGGAAAGGAAAGACACTGTTTAACAGCTCATGTTGATCATGATTTTGATATTAGACGACGGCGGGTTTCTGATGTTGTATTTGAAGAATTGGAGTAATTATGGATAATATATTATACCTTTTAATTCCTTCTCTATAAGAAGTAAATAAATATTAATGCAATTGAAATCGGTACAATACATAAAATAAGAAGAAATAATAACCAACTCTTGGTCCAATTTATAAAACTATTTGGATATAAAATTGCGTTACATTCTGGGCATCGCTGAATACTCTTATCAATAATTTCTAATTTACAATTCCAACAAAGAGTCTTTTTAAAATATTCTTCTTTTTTCAATGAAAACAATCTTAATTTTATTGAATATTAATTAAAACCAATAAACATTAATACTTATATTATTGGAATAAAATATTTTATATAAAAAATTTAGTTGTTGATAATGTCTGGTTATATAGGTAAATCAATTAGACTTGAAAGAATTATGGATAGAAATACCAGAAAAACAATCATTATACCCTTAGATCACGGCTTAACTGTTGGACCTGTTAAAGGATTAGAGAATAATTTAGGAGAAATAGTTAATAAAATTGCTGAGGGTGGTGCAAATGCTGTTTTAGGTCATATAGGCATACCATTATATGCCCACAGGAAATATGGTCAAGATATTGGTTTAATACTTCATTTATCAGGTTCAACTAATTTAAGTCCTAATCCAAATTATAAGGTTTTGACTAATAATGTTAATGATGCCTTGAAAATGGGTGCTGATTGTGTTTCAATTCATATTAATTTGGGAACAGATACAGATCCAGAGATGCTTCAAACTTTGGGCTCTCTCTCAAGAGAATGCAGAGAATGGGGAATGCCACTTTTAGCAATGATGTATCCTAGAGGTGAAAAAATCATAAAAGATGGCAAAGATGAATATGATGTTGATGTGGTTAAAATTGCCGCAAGAGTTGCTGCTGAACTCGGTGCAGATATTGTAAAAACAAACTGGACTGGTGATATTGATTCTTTCAAAGAAGTTGTGAAAGGATGTATGGCTCCCGTGATTATTGCTGGAGGTGAAAAGCGAGGTCTTTGGGGGATTTTAGAGATAACTAAAGCATCAATAGACGCAGGAGGTTCAGGTGTTGCTTATGGTAGGAACGTGTTTCAAGCAGATGATCCAACGGCAGTTGTAAAAGCATTAGCCCTTATCGTTCATCAAGGGTACGAAGTGGAAGAAGCGGTAAGAGAAGTAAATCTTTCAGTATAAATTTAAATAGAAATGAGAAGAGAATAGTAAAGATGAATATAATTGCTGAAAAGAAGGTTCAAATAGATAATATTACTATTTATCTTACTTTACTAAAATTATATCGAGGCTATGTTCTTTTTATATCTGATCAAGAAAATTTTGGATTAGGTTCTATTACTTTAAGCACACCACCTTTAAATGATGTTCTAAAATCAACATCTGTTTCGTATCAACTGTTTGGAATGGAACATAACTTATTATCTAAAATGATTGTAGAAAAAGCAGCGAGTAATTTAAAAGAACCAGTTATATTATTATTTTTTTTAAAGGAAAAAGAAAAGGAGAAGGAACTCATTAAGCCAATTATAACATTGCTCAATCAAATTTTAGAGGAATATGAGAATTTTAAAAAATAATGACAATAGGAATAAATTAGTATGATACTTCAAATTCCTCCTTCAAAATTTCTTTGAATTTAATAAATATCATCCAAAAAATCTAGAAAGTAGGGATATAAATGAGTATTGATTGGATTCCAGCAAGAAAAATTACTCCAAAAGAAAGGGGGAATAGAGGAATTTTTCCATCACATAAAGTTCCAAGCGGATTTGCGGGATATGAGTCGTGCTTAGAACGGGATATCATACTATTGTTACATCACGCTCCTGATGTTAAGAGATTCCAACATCAACCTAAAACAATAGTCTATAAGAATAGCAAAGGTTGGTTCTAAAAAGGTAGAAGAAAAAGCATAAAGAAAGATAAAGGTTAAGGCCTAAGCAGTCTCACCGTGGAGGATCCACCCCAACTCCTAGTGCAAAGCCTATTGCCTGGACGGTGCGAATCCAAACGAGCCCGCCCAAAGTCTCGATGCCACCACCCAGTCGGCACAAGGTCACTTTTTACACGTTTTACATATTTTACATATTGACCAAGAAACCATAAGGCATTGTTATCATACCTGTCATTACTTACTTCATTGGTTGTTTCGAGGTGGAAAAGAAATTTTGTAATAAAATCTTCAAGTGTTTTTCCTGTTTCTCCTTGATAAGCTTGCGTCTGTAATGTTCGTAAGTAATCACGAGGAGAAGAGCCTATTTCTAATTGTCTTCTGCCTCCTAATGTCTTTCCTCGGCCTTGTTGAGGCATAATGGGTAAACTTTCAACTAATCCCACAGACCAGCCTGGAACGGCACAAATACGTCCATTATTGACTACTTCTAATTTGGTCTGTCCCCGATGATTGCTTGAATATTCTTGAGGAAAATATACAAGCTCGTCTGTATCTAGTGCCTGTCTTAAGGTATCCCATATCCAGACATGTTTTTCGGTATTGACACGAACAGGTATTAAAGGATCAGAAGGAGAATGTCTGGTTTGATAAATCTTTCCTTCTGCTGCGTGTTTAAGAATAGCTGCTTTCATTCGATCAATAAGAAGGGATGTTGGCATTGTCATGGGTGTTAGCTCTAAACGATCAAACCCTTGTGGAACTTTTCTACCTACAAGCTCTCTATTATGATCAAATAGTTCTACAACCTGTTCTTGGGTTGGTATTGGATACTCTTTTCCATCTATTCCAATCACCCCAATGCTTTCTGATTTCGGAAGAAGCGTGAGAATGCCGGTGCGGTTTAAGGCGGTAACGCAACGGGCATATTCCCTTTCAACAGGAAATAACTGTTCTGATTGAGGATCTCCTTCCATGTGCGCTGATGCGTCTATAGGTTGTTTTGACATACCCTATTATACCATTTTTTAGTTAGATTGTCATAACTAACTAATATATTTAAAGATTATTATAAAGTGTTAGTTGTGTCAATAAGTTTCGATTATAAACATACAGGAAATGACAAAAAGTTTATTGAAGTTAAGTATTTGTATTGATTAGTATAAAACTATTAGGAAGTTGGATATTTAAATTCATTACTAAAATTTGGACATTCATTGCCAATAATTACCAAGTGCATTGCTATTATTATTTAAAATAATCAGAATATAAAAGTAAAAAAAAATTAATAAATTTATTATATTACGAGGATTTCCTGAATTGAAAAAATTCATTCTTACAAATATCTTTGGAAATACGGTTCGAATTAAAATTCTTGAACTTCTTCTCGATAATATTTTAAAAAAAGAGGTTGAATGGGAGTTTATCTCTAAAATTGCTAAAGAAGCCGGAATATCTACTTCATCTTCAAAGCGGGTTATTGATTCACTCATAGAATCTAATATTGTCGATGAATTACCAATTAAAACTCATGCAAAAAATCCAAAAAGAAGCATTCGATTAAATTTAGACAATAAAATCGTTAACGAGCTAATCTTTTTTTACCGGAAAATCCGAGCCTTTAAATAAATATTCATTTTTTAAATGCAGGGAGTGGGATTCGAACCCACGAAGAGCTATCTCACCGGATATCCCATCTGAAATTAGTAAGATCAACGGAAATCATATTAATTAGATCTTGAGTCCAGCTAATGAGAAAGTTTTTTTCCCAAAAGAGTCCGGCACCGTTGACCAACTTGGTTATCCCTGCTTGAAGAATTTTTAAATAAAATAATATTTCAATAAATAAAAATTATTTTATAATCACTTTTAACAGTCTTAGTCATAACACCTTATTCATAGGATTTATATTTACTAAGCTTGGTTATCTCTGCACTTTTTTAAATAGTATAATTTATTTTCATTAAAAATTCTTACGAATAATTATTAGTTTAACATAGTTTTAAATTCAAGATCAATCGAAAAAAGAAGATAACCTGTGACGTACGCCTACGGGGGTTGGAATCCCTCATATTGCATATTTTAAATAATCTTTTCTTTTGATTTAGAACTATTGTAAAAGGAACATGACAATGAAGATAACTACCATCATACCAATTAAAAAATACATCTGAATTTTGGATTTTTTTTTCTTTTTTTTCTCATAAGATTTTGCAGAATCCTTACATCCTTGACCACAATATTGCTTACCTTCTGGTATAGCCCTTCCACAGACAATACAATGTTCATGGGGACCGTATTTTTTTTGTATTTTTTCTTTCCAACTTGACAATAACTTAGACTCCTAATAATAATTATAGATAAATAATAAAATAAAATTAAAAAGGTTTGTTCAATTATAACCAGGTTTAATAACCGTACCAATTCCAGATGGATTTCCATCTAAAATGTTTTTTAGCTGGGTTAAATCCTTCCCCGAAAAAATTCTTACATTTAAATTACTTCTTTTTAATATTTGCAAGGATACAGCATCAAATATGCGATATTCACCAGCTGCTGCTTGATTATTGCTAGATGATTCCAGAATAAGATTTTGAAGTTCAGTTTTTGTTAATTCATCAAACTTTGTAGCATCTGGGAATTTCTTTGGATCTTTATTAAAAATGCCTTCAACATCGGTCATAATTAAAAGCTCATCTGCATTTAAAAATTCTGAGACTTCTAATGCAACTGAAGTAGTAGATTGACCCGGTTGTAATCCGCCAAGCACCAAAATTTTATTAAATAACATATTTTTTGCTAAATCTTCTATTGTTTCTAATACTATAGGAAAAGATGCATTTCCCAGTCCTTCAATTATCAATTTAGCATTTAACCTTGAGATGTAAATACCCATTAAATCACATTTTGATTCATTTACGCCAAATTCCTTGAGTGTTTGAATATATTTTCTAGCAATATTTCCCCCCCCACAAACAATGGCTAAAATATTATCTTTAGATCTGATCAAATCGCAAAACTTTTTAATTTTTATAGAATTAATATTATCTCCTTTAAATAAAAGGGATCCTCCAATTTTTATAACTCTTTTAAGAGACATTAATTTCACAATAACTTATTTAGATTATTAAAACCTTGTAATATTAATTAGAAAATATATAAAAAAAGCTTTCTATATATGTCAGTAAATAAATCAGAAATTTTAGTTAAAGTACCTCTCAGAATTTCTGGGTTTTTTCAAATTGTTGATGAAATTAATGGAGTTAAAATTAAAAACCCAGAGAAAATCGGTTCTCGAGGAGCAGGTTTTTGTTTAACTGCATTTGGATATACAAGAATCTCAATCCAAGATATAGAATCTTCTAAAGAAAATAAAGTTGAAATTTTTATTAATGGACAAGAGCAAACTGAGAATGCACAGACTACATACTATATATACTCATATCTAAGGGATTTTTTTAAAAAAAACGTGAAATTGAGAATTGATCACAAATTTGACCTTCCTGTTGGTTGTGGTTATGGAGCAAGCGGTTCAGGAGCCATTGGTACAGCATTAGGAATTAATTTTCTTATGGATTTAAATTTACCCTATGATGATCTTGGAAAAATTGCTCATATTGCAGAAGTAGAGAATAAAACTGGATTAGGTACTGTAGCAGGTCTATGGCATGGAGGATTTAGTATAATTTTAAAAGCAGGATTTCCATTTTTTGTAAAAAAAATTTCTTATCCTCAAAACTTAAAGATAATATGTGGTACATTTGGTGAAATACAAACCAAATCAATTTTATCAGATCCTTTATTAAGTTCAAAAATAAAAGAGGTTGGAAAGAAAGCTATGAAAAATATATTAAAATCTCCTGATATTTTCACTTTTTTGGATGAATCCATTAATTTTGTAAAGAAAACAGATTTTTTAAATCTTCTAAATCTTTCTGAATGTCAAGAATTAATGAATTCTCTAAATAAACTGAAAAATGTGAAAGCAAGTATGAATCAATTAGGAAAATCAATATTTACTATATGTTTTCCTGAAGAATTCATTGATATTATTGAAATTTATGAATCCTACAAACCACAAGTTAAAATTTTCGATTTAGAAATAAATCCTAGTGGACCGGTAATTTTAAATCAGTAATTACTGTAATTTGATTTAAAAATTATATTTTTAAAAATCAATTATAAATCTTAATATTCCTACAACCCCACCAAAAGTGTGTAGTATCATCTCCCCATCTTCTGTGTTTGTAGATATAATTTCAATATTTGTTCCTGAAGTCTCAGCCAATTCGCCTAATTCTTCTATTAATGATTCTTCTTTAGTAATATTAAACAAACTAGAATGGCATTTTGGACATGAAGTATTTTGAATTTCTTCCTTTACTTTTTTTAACTTTTCTAATTTCACAGTTCTTGTTTCTGAATATTTACATGCCTGGCATTCAATTTTTAAATTAATAAGATCTAAATCCTCTGAGAATATTAAATATTCTAATGATCCATAATTTAAAGCTTTTCTAATCTCCTCTTCACCATAAACTGCTTTACCTGTTTCTCTTGCTAATTCCCCCAAAAATCTTTGAACAATTTCTTTTTCGCGTATATATTTTACATTTTTAATATCATCTTTTATTTTTAAAACTAAAGGTCTTATTCCTTCCTTACCACCATAGCCGAGATCAACGGTATTTATAATTTCTTCTCTTAGTCGATAATCTAAACTCCCATCCTTTACAAATTCATTTTTTGTAAAACCTGGACCACCAATAAAGATCCCTTTTAATTCATCAATATTTAAAAAAACCTCGTTGCAATAATTAGCAACGCGTCTAATAAATCTTATTTTTCCTTCTTCTATAAGCCGAGAGAATCTTACCGATGATTGACCTCCAGCTCTATGTTTACTATGTGTTCCAGAGGTAAAATCCTTTAAAATTTTTATATAACTTCCTTTCAAATATCCAACGGCTGCTTCCCCTCTATCAATAACAATCAAACCATATACATCATGTTCCTCTACCATATATTCTAAAGGTTCTAAAAAAAATTCACTAGCACAATGATACTTGAAGATAGTAACTTTTTCAGGAGGCTCTAATAAATAGATCTCATTTTTTTCCGTACCTGGAGCATTTCCTTGTGGTATTGCTCCAGAAAACATTATAAATCCATTTTCAGGAATTTCTTTAAAATTTTTTAACTGCCCTTGTAAACTTGCAATGCTATCTAAAACATTCTTTCGAGTTAATTTTGACTTGATATTTTGACTTTCAGCAATCTCGTTTTTAAGATAATTGGTAACGTCTGAAAGTTTTCGATCATGGGGGATGTATAAACTAATTAATTCTGTATGAAAGCCTTTCTTTTTACGTAAAAAATCTAATAATTTTTTTGTCTTAAATCTCTTTAAGTCTTGACTCTTTATTGATCTTTCTGACATTTAATAACCTTACTAAAAAAATATCTGTAATAAAATTAATATTTTTTTATATTTTATTATATTTAAGATGAACCAACCGAATGAAGATATTGACTTCATCCCAGATTCACATCCTCGTGCAAAATCTCTTAGAGAAAGACACAAAATAATAAAAGGAATGAAAAATTCAGTAGTTGCAGAAGCCGGATTAATTGCTCATGGTAGAGGTGAAGCTTTTGATTACATTCTTGGAGAAAAAACAAATCCACCGGCGGTAAAAGCAATGAATGCTGCTATAGCTATGTTAATACTTGCAAAAAATCCTATAATAAGTGTAAATGGAAATACAGCAGTATTAATTTCTAAGGAATTAGTTAAGTTATCCAAAATGCTCAATTCTAAATTAGAAATAAATTTATTTTATCGAAAAGAAGGACGAGTTGAAGCGATTAAAAATATGTTAGTAAAGGCAGGTGCAGAAGAAATTTTAGGAATAAACGAAACCGAAATGGTCGAGATTGAAGAATTGATGAGTAATCGTAGAAGAGTTGACCCTAATGGAATAAAAATCGCAGATGTGGTATTTGTTCCCTTAGAAGATGGTGATAGAACAGAAGCATTGAAGAAATTAGGAAAAAAAGTGATTGCAGTTGATCTTAATCCATTAAGTCGAACATCCATTAATGCTGATATAACTATTGTAGATAACATAATCCGAGTAGTACCTAAAATGATTGAGATCGCCAAGAAATTAAAGGAGTATACCAAAAAAAGATTAAATGAAATAATATTAAAATTTAATAATAAAAAAAATATTAACACTATGTTAAATTTAATAAAAGAATATCTAGAAAAACAAAAAGAAGATACTTTCAAAATATTAGAGTATTAGCCTAATATTATGGAAATAAAAAAAAAATCATTATTTAAATTAAAAAAAAAATTTATATCTAGTAAATCTTTAAATATATTAAGAACATGGTTATTGATAATAAATTTTATTTGCACACATTATATCACGATAAAGAAGATAACTTCTTTGAAGTAGTTCCATGTCAAATAAATGATATAAATAAAGTAGAAAAAATAAATAAGGAGACATTACCAGAAAATTATCCTTATTTTTTCTATAAAAGTATTTTAGACTCATTTTCGAATACCTTTTTAGTAGCTAAGTTAAAAGGAGAGATAAATAAAATCATTGGATATATTATGTGGCGTATCGAAAAAGGAATTTCTA
Organism: Promethearchaeia archaeon; assembly: GCA_029856045.1. Lineage (GTDB taxonomy): Archaea > Asgardarchaeota > Lokiarchaeia > Sigyniarchaeales > SOKP01 > 6H3-1. The sequence continues at coordinate 246,231 of JAHQWG010000016.1, forward strand.
ATTTTGGACTTAAGGTTGTAAGGAAAGGACATTTAGTTTCTATAGCAGTTGACAAAAAATTTCAAGGAAGAGGAGTCGGAACGGTATTATTAGCAAAAAGTTTACTTCAAGTAAAAAAATTTGATGTTCAAGAATTTGTTCTTGAAGTGAGATTATCAAACTTTAAAGCCATAAATCTTTATCAGAGAAAACTACATTTTGAAAAACAAAGAATATTAAAAAATTATTACAAAGATGGGGAAAACGCATACTTTATGGCTCTTCAAGCAGATTTAATTGAAGAATAAATTAATAATTAATCATTAGCTTTTTCTAATCCATGAATCAAATATGACACAACTTCATTAATACTAACATCCACACCCAATTGTTTTCCATAAGATACTATTTTTTCATTAATAAAAGAGATTTCAGTTTTATTCTTACCACTTAAGATATCCTGAAGCATAGAATTTTTATTCATTGCAGTTTTTTTAGCAATCTCTAACATAATTTTAACATAATTTTTTGCCTTAAGTTCAATCCCCTTTTTCTTAGCGACTTTCACTGCTTCTATAACGGCTCGTTCCATAATATCCCTTAACCCTTTAATTTTAAGTAAATCTCCATTTCTTAAACCAGTTAAAGCTCCAAATGAATTAATTCCAACATTGATAAAAATCTTTTCCCAACAGACACTTTCTATATTATCAACTATTTCTGTTTCTAAATTAGCTAAACTTAGAATAGTTTTCAAGGTTTCAAGGTTTTTCTTATCTTCTTTATTTATTTTAACCGTTTCTTTTTCCGAATTCTCTATTTTTATAAAACCAATTTTGGTGATACCTTCCCCTGTACGCATTACATAGCCATCTCTTTCCATTAATGCACCATTACTTGTGACTGCTCTCAAAATTTTAAGATGTGAGATTTTTTTTTTAACTATTTCTTCGTTTCCTATCCCATTTTGAAGTATTATAAAATATTTAGAATTTTTTATAATCTCATAATATTCATCTATTACAGATTCAAGATCATAAGTTTTAGTTGTTAAAAAGAGATACTGAAATGGAAATTTATCATCAATATTTAGATGATTTGGATATTTTGGTTTAGTATAAATATTTAGGTTTAATAGGTTCTCTTTTTTACCGTCTTGTTCGATTATTAAACCATGATCTCTAATTGCTTTTTTATATCTTTCACGTGTATATAAATACACATTTATTGTGACATTATTATATTTTACTTTAGAAATATTCCCTCCGAAAAGACATCCAATTGCTCCAGCTCCAATAATTCCAATATTAATACCATCTGTCATGAAAAACAGTCTTTCCAACTTTTATAATCTTTTTTTTTTAAAAAAATTTCTCTAAATCTGTTTGACTTTTAGGAATAGCTCCTGATTTTTTTTTAATTTTAGTCAATTTAATACTCCCGAGAGAATTTCTGGGATTAATTTTCAGCTCCTTCATAAATACCAATGAATTTTTAGGTGCATATCCTGAAAAGTGGTTATTAAAATAAATACCAATTTGTTTAACCTTGCCAAATAATTTCTTAATTTCTTTAGCCCATTTTTCAATCTCTGTATTCGAAAAATTATAATTAAACCATGGTTTAGTCCCATATCCATGAAATCTAATATAAGACAAATTTGGATTTGTTATATCCATTCTAGGAGGTAAAAGTGGTTCTATCACTCCACAATAGGTTATTTGGTTTTCTTTTAAAAATGAAAAAATTTCATCATCCATCCAAGATTTATGCCTAAATTCGATTACTCGTTCGTATTTTTCTGAACGATTCCAATACTCAATAAAATCTTTTAAATCTTTAAAATTATCCTCTTTATTAAATGAAGGGGGTAATTGTAATAAAAGTGCTAAAAGTCTATTTGAATCAATTAATGGTTCTATAACATCTAAAAATTTTTTTAATATAGATGAACATTTATCCAAATTTAACTTAAATTGATGTGTAACGTCTCGGGGAATTTTTGCAGAAAAAATAAAATCATCAGGTGTATTTTTAACCCATTTTTTGATTGTTTTTTGAAGGGGGATTTGATAAAACGTAGTATTAATTTCAGTTGTATAATATATTTCAGAATAATATAATAAAAACTCATTTGGTTCTAATATACGAGGATAAAAAACCCCTTTCCATTCTGAGTAACCCCATCCTGAAGTTCCAACATAAATTTTGTCCATAATCATTAAAACCTAATTAATATTTATTATCTCTTTAAGAATATAAAAAACATAAAATTTATAATTTCAAAGATCTTTTAATACTATGTTAGTATTAAATTTATAAGTTATTGGGAGCAAACTATTTCATCCTCGCCCCAAAAAGGGATGCAATATCCTAATAACTAGCACAAATATCATGGAAGAAAATCAAAAATCTCGGGGCATTTGATTTATCGGGAAATGATGTTTAAGCTAGGCACAAGGAATTTAAAATTTTTATAATTACATAATAATTAACTTGGAAATACACTTTAGAATATTAAGAATTTTGATAATTATTGATTTTTTTAACTCCAAGCTTTCCATATATCTCTTAATCTTGTGCTCATAGGAATATATTCTTCCAAACAGGTAATCGTCTTAGGTATTAAAAATATTTAAGAAATTAAATAAAACAAACTAATCCTAAATATAAGCACTCTAAATCTTCCTCTGAGTATTATCCAATACGCCTACACTATTTGGTGGATATCTCGGCTTGGAAACCGATGAAGAGCGTGACAAGCTGCGATAAGCTCAGGGTAGTCGCAGGTAGACTTTGATCCTGAGATTCTCGAATGGGACATCCTTTCATGGCCTAATAATCCATGAAAACCCCGTCAGGGGTGGGGAACCCACCGAAGTAAAACATTTTAGTAGGTGGAGGAAAAGAAAACAATAGTGATTCCGTAAGTAACGGCGAGCGAAAGCGGAAATGATCAAACCGAATCCCCAAGGGAAACGTTGGGGAGATGTGGAGTACGGGTCCAGCACGACCTCGGTAATGAAGGTGAATATTTCTGGAATGAAGAGCTATAAAGCGTGATAGCCGTGTAACCGTAAATTGCAAGGTTGATACTGGATACCCAGAGTAGTGCGGGATGGTTTTCTCGTATGAATGTGCCAGACACAAACTGGCAAATCTAAATATTCTCCAAGACCGATAGCGAATTAGTAGCGTGAGCAAACGATGAAAAGTAACCCGGAAGGGTTGTGAAAAGTGCTTGAAACCAAATAGTTTGTTAAGGATGCGGCTCGAAAGGATAGATTCTAGTCGAAGATATGCTGGCAACAGTACATTCGAGACTAGAGGACCAGAGTTGCATCATCCGTCTGGAAACATGGGCCAGGGAGTTTATAGTAGAAGCGAGCTTAAGGAGATAATCTCCGTAGGCATAGGGAAACCGATATTTTTGCAAATGCATCATCACATTAGATCTATATAAAAATCTTCGGATATTTTCTATTATCTTCTAAGGGATGCATCTAGAAAAATGGTCTGAAAGGGCCTAAAGTTTCTGCTGTAAAACCCGAAGCCAGTCGATCTATTCTTGGCCAAGATGAAGTCACTCGAAAGGGTGATGGAGGTCTGCAGGATAACTGACGTGCAATTCGTATTCATGAGCTGAGAATAGGAGCAAAAGGCTAATCTAGACTGGGTTTAGCTGGTTCTCCCCGAAGCTGGTATCAGCCAGGTCTCAGTCGAGGTTGCCGGTGAGGTAGAGCACTAATTGGAAAGTAAGGGGAAGAGATTCCCCCCTTTTCTCTTAAACTCCAAATTTGCCGGCGCTGTAGACACTGGGAAACGGGTTAGTGGCCGTAAGGGTCATTGCCGAGAAGGGAACAACCTAGACCTGGGTTAAGGCCCCAAAATGCAGGTTAAGTGTCAAACTAAAGGGCGTTATTTTTCGAAGACAGCAAAAAGATGGATATAGAAGCAGTCAATCTTTAACGAGTGCGTAACAGCTCATTTGCCGAGAAAAATAGCCCCGAAAATGGACGGGGCTTAAATCTGCTGCCGAGACCCAGGGGCACGAATAGAAGAATTCGTGATCCGGTAGGGGAGCGTCCGGTTCGGGCGGAAGCTGGGGGGTGACTTCCAGTGGACCGTTCCGGAGTGCAGATCCTGGCGATAGTAATAGCATAGATGGGTTAGAATCCCATCCGCCGAAAGGGCAAGGGTTTCTTCGCAATGCGTCGTCAGCGAAGAGTTAGTCGGTCCTAAGTGCATTCTTAAATGTTCTGCGCGAAAGAGAAACAGGTTTATATTCCTGTACCACGGCGCTACATTTTGCGGTAACGCACGGAATTTTGTTGACAGTTTTAGGTAGGTGGAGTAGAGTTGTCGTACATCTCTCTATTTAAATATATAATGGTGGCGAGTAGAGTAAATTTGAGACCCACCAGAAAGCATGAATAGCCTTCCAAATGTGGAGGGTTCTGCTGATCCTGGGATTCAATGAAAAGGCAAAATTCAAGGAACGCCGTGTCCGTACCCAGAACCGACACAGGTGCCCCAAGGTGAGTAGCCTAAGGCGTGTTCGAGTAAAGGAGGCTAGGGAAATCGGCAAATTAGAGCCGTAACTTTGGGATAAGGCTTGCTTGAAGATTTCTGCATGCATTAGTGTGTAGGGATCTTTAAGTCGCAGTGACTAGGGGGGGACGACTGTTTAATAAAAACATAGGTTTCTGATATCGCGAAAGCGTGTTTACAGAAACTGAAACCTGGCCAGTGGCAGTATGATCAATCCGCGGTCCAACGCGAGTAAGTCCTGCTAAACGCCGGGAGTAACTATAACTCTCTTAAGGTAGCCAAACGCCTTGTCTAGTAAGTTTAGACGTGCATGAAGGGTCCAACGTTCTCCCCACTGTCCCAGCCTTCTGACGAATGAAATCACACTCTGGAGAACAGTCCAGAGATACCTGTCGGGACGAGAAGACCCCGTGGAGCTTTACTGCAACCTGTTGTTGTGTTTTGGAATAAGATACAGAGCGTAGTCGGGAGCGTCGAACCATCAACTCCGGTTGGTGGGAATGCAACAATGGAACACCGACTTTTTTATTTTAAAACACTAACGGCGCTTTATGCGTTGAACATCCGCAGGCGGGCAGTTTGGCTGGGGCGGCTCACTCTAGAAAAGATATCTAGAGTATCCAAAGGTCAGCTCAAACGGGACAGAAATCCGTTGTAGAGTATAAGAGCAAAAGCTGGCCTGACAGGATTCTGCAAAGCGAGGAATCCTGAGGCTAACGCCTGGTCTAGCGATCCTCAGTATAGGTTTTTGTGGCTAGCTGAGGTGATAGAAAAGTTACCCCGGGGGTAACAGAGTTGTCGCGAGTAAGAGTCCCTATCGACCTCGCGGCTTGCTTCCTCGATGTCGGCTCTTCCTATCCTGGAGGCGCACATAACCTCCAAGGGTGGGGCTGTTCGCCCATTAAAAGGGAACGTGAGCTGGGTTTAGACCGTCGTGAGACAGGTCGGATTCTATCTGACAGGTATGTTGGGAGATTGATGGTAAGGTCTCACCAGTACGAGAGGAACATGAGGCCGGCGCCTCTAGTTTACCGGTTGTCTGACAAGGCATCGCCGGGCAGCCACGCGCCAAGAGATAAGCGCTGAAAGCATCTAAGCGCGAAGCCCAACCAAAAAATAATCTCCCATTCCCTCTTCGCAGATATCATATCGATGATGAGCGGGGTGCGGTGACGTGCACCGTGGAAGGGGGACGAGAGCTCCTGTAAAAGACAGGGTTGGTGAGACTGGGGGTGTAAGAGGGAAGCTTCCGGGCGACCCTTTCAGCCCGCCGTTCTCAAACGCTCGAGTGTGTGGATATGAAAGGTGGATCATAGATTTAGGCTTAGAATATTTAGGATTAGAAATGGTGTAAAGATGATTCTGTTGGAAGAATATATTCCTAAATTTATTTTTTATTTCTATTTTAGTATTCCAATAATCATCTTTTTTCCAAAAAATTTAATTATAATCCCAAAATAATTGTTCTAAATAATAAATTTCAAGAAAACATCAAATTTTTTTAAGTAATATCATAAATGCCAACCGACAAAAAACTTTTATACTAATCTTTTGGGGACATTTCAATATTATAATAGGAAAAATTAGAAATAATTGAGGATTCAATTTTTATGGCAGATGTTCACAATAAAAGTTTTTTTGGTCAAAAGGTTGGAATGATATTATCTAGTAGATCGAAAACAGATCCATTTATCTTTCTTAAGTTTCTGAAGAAAAAGGCAAATAATGAATGGGAAAAACCATCAAAGGGAGAAGGAAAGACAATAAAAATCTCAATCGAAGAAATGATTACAATTATAAGCGTACTTTACAGGAAACTTCCTAAATGGAGTGGTTTTCATTCATTTAAACAAGGGAAGACTTCAATAAACTTTAATTGGGATGAAAAGGATGAATTATTGTGGATTAGAGTTGATGAATATGCAAAAAGTTTAAGATTTCCACAAACTGAATTTTTAAAATTATTAATTGAACATTTAATAAAAGAAAAAATTTCATTTGCAACTTCTGGAAATACGACTTTAAACAAAAAAGAATCATCAGATAAGAATTCTGAAGATTATCATGAATCTTTTGAAAGTCAATCTTTTTTTGAAAATATTAATGATTTAAATAATAACGAAAACAAGAAAGCTACTGTCGAGCAATACATGATTAATGGCAATAATGATAAAAAAAAGAATACTCCTAAACAAATAATTAAAGCAAGAGTTAAAAAAGTGACAGATAAAGCAGTGTTACTTATATTTGTGAATGGAAAAGAAGTTTGGCTCCCCAAGAGTACAATTTATTGCGATTTCGATCCCAAATTAAATACACATGAGCAAGAGTTTCTTATTGAAAATTGGATTTTGGAGAAAAATCTTATCGTTTAATAATTAAATCAAAATCTTTTTTTTTTTAATTTGCAATACATTATTTATGAAGAAATTAGTTTGTCTCAAACCATCTCAAAGTAAAAGATTAATTGCGATATTAATAGCACGTCTTCCAATGATTCAAGAAAAAATGCAAAAGGGAAATATTTTTGTAACAAAAGGAACAACTCAAGGATATATACTAGAGGAGTTAATAAAAATTTCAAAGAGTGAATATTCTTTTAAAAAACCCGATTTTGTTGCAGGACAAATAATTCCAACTGAAGATCATAACGGTATTGGATCACTTTCAGTAAATCCCATATCATGGCCAGAAATTCATTTTAAAGATGGGGAAATAAGGGAAGCTACAGATCGTGTAAAATGTATTCAACGTTTCAAGAAAGGAGATATTATCCTCAAAGGTGGTAATGCATTAGATTATAATGGTCTAGTTGGTGTGTTTTTAGGAAGTAAAACTGGAGGATCAATTGGAAGCCTAATAGGATTAATAAAAGCACTCGGACTGAAACTTTTAATTCCAATAACACTTGAAAAATTAATAGATGGTGATGTTGTTGAATTATCTGAAATTTTGGGTATGCACGAGATTGATGATCCAGGAAAAAACAGTCTAAAAATTGGTATGATGCCAATATCTGGTACAATAATGAATGAAGTCACTGTTTTGGAGTCAATTTTTAATATTAATGCTTATCATGTAGGGAGTGGTGGAGTAGGAGGAATGGAAGGCGCAATCACTTTATTACTTGAAGGAAGTGAAAGTATAATCGAAGAAATTTCAATTATTTTAGAAAAATTAGAGAATGAGCCAGATTTTAAACCAAATCGACCTTAAATACAGCAAATTTTTATTTCTTTTTTTTTCTAAGTTTACTTCAACAAACATCTAAAAAAAAAAGGACTTTATAATTGTAGCTATAGATTTGATAATAATTTTGTCAATAACAGAAAACTTAGATCATTCTAATTGGTGGGAGGCCGTATTTTTTAATCAAAAAGTAAAGGTTAGAAGTATTATTAGAAATGAAGAAATAGAATATATGAAATTTTTTATGTCTAAAACCAAAATATATTGTCAAAATATAATTCATTATAAAAATTATATCTTTTTTTTTGTTAAGCCTTATCTTTTTCAGAAAGCAAATAAATATTTAGCACAATTAAGATATGCTCTGATCGGAAAAAAGGTTCTTATTATTAAACAAAAAAGACGAATTATTGATTTAATTTATACTTTCTTTCCAAATGTAAATATTCGAAAACTAGAATTATTAATAAAAAACAATACTGGAGACTTAGAATTGCTCATATTTATCCCCCACTTTAAAGAGAGAGGCATTGCTGTTGGCAAAGCAGGAAATTATATAAAAATTGTTAATGAGATATTTGAAGAATTTATTTACCCAGTTAAAATCTCTTGTTTATATTTAAGGGAATAGAAATTTTTTTACAAAGCGTTTACCAAGGAACGTTCTTTAAACCGATTAAATAAGCTATTGTATTGGCTAATATTGCTACAGATGGAGTTAAGATAAGTAAAAAACTTATTATTAAAATATCTAACGGCAAAAAGATTTCTGGCAAAATAAACGAAGGAATAGACGCCATAATCATAGCAAAAATCGCAAAATCAAGTTGGTCTATAATCCATAATGGATTTCCTCTACTGACATTTAATCTTCTTTTAATAAAAGAACCAATTAAATCTCCAAAAGCTGCACCATAAGCACACAAAAAAATTCTTATAATTATAGTTAAATAACCAAAAATTAAATTATCATCAGGTCTAACACCAATAAAATAATATCTATAATAAATCATACTATTATAATATTTATATACACCATTAGCAATTCCTTCAGAAGGAATGGGCTCAATAAAAGCCCATAAAACAATAAAAAGAAGAAAGATTGCTGCAGAAATTGGAATTCCTATTAAAATTGGTCCTCTAATAAATCCCTTCCAAGTTTTTCCAGGTCCAAAAATTCGTCTTCCATCAATAAAATTTTTTCCTCCATCAATTGGCTTTCCTCCGCCTATTAAAACCATGCCTGCATTTGCTAAATAAGCGGGAACTATAAATAATAAAGAAAAAATTAATAATGCAACCCAATCAGTCCATGAAAAAATTAATGAAATTATTAAAAAATCGATAAAAATTAAAAAAATGCACACTAAAGCAAGTATAAATGCGATTTTCTTGTTTATTTTTTCCTTCTCATTTAGTTCATTTCTTTTATTTCGCATAAAATTACTTCTATGAGATGATTGATTAAATTTAATTTAATATTAATAAATGTTTTAATTAACATAAATTAATAAATTGTCAATATTGAAAAATATCAAATAATTTTCGATTTAATATTTCTTTTGTTAATTACATAATCGTTGTTTAATAATATCTCTTTATAACCAATTGCCGACAAAAATATAATTATTGTTTATTGATAATTCTTTCTTACTAAATATTTCCTTTGGAGTAAAAAACAAAAATTAAAATTCATTAAGATTTCACGATTTTGGAAAATAATAATCAATTAATAAAAAATATTAAAAATCTATTAAAAGATATTAATGAGTTCTTAATTTTTTTTTGATTAATAGGAAGATTTAAATATTCTCTCCAGATGAAATTTTTTATTGAGCTTAATTTCAACTGGAACTCAATCTTAGAATTTATATTAGCTAGGGGAAAAGTTTTGAAAGAAAATAATGAATTGAATTATAAATTTGATATTTCACAATTTTATACGGATTTTTTGAAAAGTCCTAAAATATTTAAGAATAGGGATGCTTTAAATCCAACTTATATTCCAAATAACCTACCTCATCGTGATATACAGATAAAAAGAATTGCTGAAATTACAGCTTGCCTTTTAAAAGATGGAGTTCCTTTTAATTTTTTAAGTTATGGAAAGACAGGAACAGGAAAAACTTCAGTCATAAGGTTTGTTAGCAGGAAACTTGATGAAAAATGTAACGAAATTCAAATAAATAGACCTTGGTGGATTTATAATAATTGTCAGCAAGTTAATACTCCATATAGAATTTTAGCAAATATTTTTAATACTCTTTCCACGGAGGAAAAAATCCCGCCAACAGGTTTGCCAAAAGATATAATATTTCAAAAACTCTTAAATTTGTTAGATGATGTTGTTGGAAACTCCGTATGTTTTATTGTTCTGGATGAAATCGATATTTTGATTAAAAAAAAAGGCGGAAATGAAATATTATATGATTTAACTAGATTAAATGAGAAATATCAATTAAAAAAAAGTAGAGTTTGTTTAATTGGAATATCAAATATCTTAAAATTTAAAAGTTTTCTTGATCCTCGAGTTTTGAGCAGTTTTGGTGGAGAAGAATTAGTCTTTCCTGCCTATAATGCTGAAGAATTGACAGATATTTTACAAGAAAGAGGTGAAATTGCTTTTTTTAAAAATGTGATATCGGAAGAGACAATTCCATTATGTGCAGCACTTGCGGCAAAAGAACATGGAGATGCTAGAAAAGCTCTACAATTACTTAGGAAAGCAGGTGAATTAGCAGAAAGAAGCCATAATAAAAAGGTGTCACCAAAATTTGTTTATAAAGCTCAAAAATCTTTAGAACAAGATAATACGGAACAATTCATAGAGAGCTTACCAAAGCAAATTCAATTAGTTTTATGTTCTATTTTTCTAATTGCAAAACATCTTCCTAACTTAAAAATAATTACTGGTGATATTTATGATGTATATCTTGAAATTTATGAAAAAATTCCCGGTGTTAAGAAATTAACACGAAGGAGAGTAAGTGATTTAATAAATGAGCTGGCATTAGCAGGTATCATAAAAGCTGAAGTTGTATCGATGGGTTACTATGGTCGTTCAAAAATCGTAAAATTAGATATACCATTAGATCAATTATTTAAAATTTTAGAAAAAATTGAAAATATAAAACACATTCTTAATTATAAACCTATTATTGCACAAAATGGAAAAGCAAAATTAAAGAAAAATACTTTTAAAAAACTATTTTAAATAAATTCCCAATTATCGAGTTCTTCTATAATATTCTTCAATATCTTTTCAGTTTTTGATTCATTTTCTGAATTTAAAATTAAAAATAATTTAACTAAATGTTTACATAACTTTTTTTGTCTACTCTTGCGAGTTAAATAATCATGGCAATCATGAATGATTTTTTTTTTATTTAATTCAACTTCAAATTTATAACGCTTTTCTTTAGTACCACTAACCTCTCCTCTTATTATTCCTTGATCAATATTAAGTTCACGAAATGTAAAAGAATTTTTAGAAACTGATACTGACCTATTTAGAGTACTTTCATCTGATAATTCTTTTAAAAGCATATTAAATGAACCTTTTCTTTCTTTAGAAAGATCTTTCAGACTGATTGCTTTTAAACTAATATTTTCTAGCGCATTTTTCACTTTTTCATTCTCTTTTTTTTGCCAAGTAATGAAATCTTCTCGTAATTCTTTAGAAAGGAAAATTTTTCCACTTTTTTCAACTAAAAAACCTTTTTTTATTAATTCATTGAATAATTGAACTGATTTATTTGGTTTTAAAAGAAATAATTCAAAAGAAATATAATAAATTAGCTCTTCCCTCCCAATTGAAGGAAGATCTAAGCTCCTCCAAATATATATTATCAATTCCTTGTGATTTGAAGGTGTTTTATTAATAATCATTTTTTTTACACAAATTAGTTATTATCTTTACTATTTAAATTGATTTCTGTTATTTTCCTTTTATCTAGCTCAACAATACCAATTCTACCTGGAGTTGGATTGATTCCGAAAGATTCCATATATTTTGTTTTATTTTGAAAGCATCCACTATTTACTAATAAAATATTACGATAATTCCCAAAACCACTTACATGAATATGACCGGTATGAAAAATATCAGGAATAGTATCAATTACTAACCAATCTTTTCTCACTGGAGCAATTAGATTTTTTCCTCCGTATGAAGGTGCTAAATGTCTAAATCTCAATATTTCTTTCATCGATTTTGTGGGGTGTTCGTGAGATAAACCTGGAATTGACATATTAAGATCAATTAAACTGTCACCATGAAATGATAACGTTTTTACGCCTTCAGTTTGAATTAAAACTGGATCTCCCACACAAATAACACCTAAATCAAACAAACCATCAATATATTTTTTTGGAACAGCGGGTTGAGGTAATGCCTTATGCACGGGCTCATGAGATCCAGGTGAATAAAATATCTTAATATATGATGGGACCTCTCTTAATAACTCTGCTGCTTTCTCATATTGTTTATAAATATCTGAAATTTCTAAATTTTCTTTTTGATTGGGATATATCCCAATTCCATCAATTAAATCTCCTGCTATCATAATATATTTAATTTTACCTGCAAAATTTCTTGTTTTTTGGTTTCCAAACTCTCCATTCAAAAATTTAATGAATCTTTTCCATAATTTTGGAATAAATTTTTTACTTCCAATATGCAGATCGGAAATTAATGCAATAGATAAAGGAGTATCAGAATATTCTGGGTTAAAAGAAACTGGTACATCTATTTCTGTAAGATTTCGAACAAAAATTATTCCAGGTCTATTATTTTCCCCAGGTCTATAAAAACCTTCGACGTAAATCATTATATCATTTACTAAATAATTCGTTTTTTGGAACAACTCATAATTAATTGAGTCATTTTTAATTAAAAGATTTATTCGTCCAGTTAAATCCTCAATTTGTATCATTTTATTTTCAGATGATGTTGTTTTAATGTTTATGATTAATCCTATTACTTTTACCTCGCCTACTTGATTTAACCTTAAAATATTTGCAATATTATTTGCTGCTGAAACATTTTCTCGTTTTCTCATTAATTTTTTAAATGTACAAAATCTGTCTTTAAAAAGTTCCAAAAAATCTTCGTATTCTCCCGAAGTATGTATCTTTCCATTTGGATCTTTCAATATCTCATATTTTGCATCATATTCTTTAGCTAACGGACTATAGCTTTTTATACTAGAATAAGTTTGATTTATTTTTATTTTATTAATTTCAACTTTACTCTCTTTCATATCATCAATTTTAAGAGAATTTTGTATTTTCGTCTCATAGGCCGATTTAACATCATAATTTTCTGAAAACAAATCGTTTTGATAAATTTCGGGAGGTGAAATTATTTTTTTAATTTCATTATCTTCTTCCTCACAAGTGGTTTCAAATTCAGCTTTAATGTCGCTACTTTTTTTTTTAATCAAATCCTCTGAAATGCTTGAAGTTTTCTCAATTTCAACAACTGCTTTATTAATTTCTGATGTTTTTATAATTTTTTTAATTTTTTGATATTGGTTAGTATAATTTGTAAAAATTTTTGGTCTTTTATTTTCTGGAATTTTTAGTATCTCATCTATTGTAATATGATTGTTAAAAGAAGGTAAGAAACTTGTTTCTTTTATTAAGATATCAATATTAATATTTGGCTCATCTGACTTCAAAATTAAATTAAATAATTCTGGTGATATGTTAATACCAGATTTTAATAACTTCTTAATCAAGAACTTTCTTATCTCTGTTTGATTATGTGGTAAAAGGTTTTCTTCCATTCCCTATTAGCAAATCCCATAAATTTTTTAAAATAAAAACTTATTAAATCCAACAATTTTAATTCTATTTGAATATTTTTTATATTTTTTTAATAACCTCTTAAGATATAAATAAAAGAAAATAATAAATGAAAACTCCATTTTACTTTATTGATTTTTACAATTATTCAAAGAAATATAATAAGATTTTTTCTTTTTTATGAAAAATAATAGCACTGTATATCGCTTTAACAGATATTGAATACCTCCTTAATAATAGGTATAAAATATAATATGGTACTATATAATTTTACATTACAAGTTTTACAACTATAAAAAAGAATATTTGGTTTAGTATGGTAGTATTAAGTAAATGGCAAGAAGAATATTTTAATGAGCTAGAACAACGAGTAAATCAAATTTATGATATTGCAAAAGAAGCGAAAAGTAGGGGGTTAGATCCATCAACAGATGTAGAGTCTCCTATTGCTAAGGATCTTGCTGGGAGAGTAGAAACTTTAATTGGACCAAAAGGAATTGCTAAACGTCTTAGAGAGTTAAAAGAGAGTGGATTAAATGAAGATGAAATTGTATTTGAAATTGCAACAGAAATATTAGATAAAAAATTAGGCAACATTGAATCAAAGGATGAAAGAGTTGATAGAGCAATTAGAGCAGCATTAGCAATTAAAACACAAGGTGTTGTTTCAGCTCCATTGGAAGGAATTTCAAGAATTCTTATCCGAAAAGACAATTTAGGAAACTCTTATTTATCTTTGTACTTTGCTGGACCTATACGAGCCGCTGGTGGAACAACAACTGCATTATGCGTATTACTTGCTGATATGGTAAGGAAAAAAATAAATCTACCAAAATATAAGGCAACTGAGGGAGAAATTGGGCGAATGGTGGAAGAAATAAAACTTTATAATCGAATTTTAAATTTGCAATATCCTGCATCTAATGAGGAAATTAGATTTGCAGTTAAAAATTTACCAGTAGAAATAAATGGAGATCCAACAGAAAAAGAGGAGGTATCAGCTTTTCGGGATCTCCCTCGAATAGATACTAATAGAATTAGAGGTGGTGCATGTTTAGTTTTAAATGACGGAATCCTTTTAAAAAAGAGTAAGCTTCAAAAAATTACCAATCAAATGAACTTAATTGGATGGGAATGGCTAGATGAGTTAATAAAAATATCTAAATCTAGTGAATCGAAATTTGATAAAGAAATTAAAAAATCTAAACATCAAAAAATAGCAAAAGATGAAAAATTTATTACTGACATTATCGCTGGAAGGCCAGTCTTTAGTTATCCCTCAGAAACTGGAGGCCATCGAATTCGTTACGGGAGGTCTCGCAATAGTGGATTAGCAGCATGCGGGATGCATCCAGCAACAATGACACTTTTTGATAATTTTATTGCCATTGGCACTCAAATTAAAATAGAAAGACCCGGAAAAAGTGCCTCTATTGTTCCAGTTTCTAGTATTGAAACACCAATTGTTTTATTAAAAAATGGAAACGTAGTAAAGATAAAAACCGAATCTATGGCTAATGAATTATATAAAGATATTGAAAAAATTCTATTTTTGGGGGATATTCTTATTGGCTATGGAGAATTCGTTGAAAATAATCATATTTTACTTCCATCTGGATATTGTGAAGAATGGTGGGCTCTAGATTTAAAGAATTCATTGGAAAAGAATAAAGAAAAAATTAAAAAATTTCCCATTGAGGAAGAGAGATTAAAAACTTTTCATAAAGACTTCTTTAAAAAGATACCATCCGCGGAAGAAGCAATTGCTATTAGTAAAATTCTAAATATTCCACTTCACCCAGTTTATACTGATTTTTGGAATAACTTAACATTAAAAGAAATCATCTCATTAAGAAAGTTCTTTATAGATAATTATAAAAATGGAATTTTAACTTTGGATATAATTCCAGAAATTAAATCTATCCTAGAGAAAGCTTTTATCCCGCATAGAATTATTGACAATAAAATTGTATTTAGCAAGGCAAAAAATAAAATCTATGAGGAAATTTTCGGTTTAAAATCTAAAAAAGATATTGATCTCTCTAAAATATCAAATATCTTTGACTTATTCAATTCATTATCTGCCATGAAAATCAAAAATATGTGTTACCATTATATAGGATCCCGGATGGGGCGACCAGAAAAATCTGAAGAAAAAAAAATGAAACCTCCAATTCATGTATTATTTCCCTTAAGTAAAAAAGTAGGCAGCTCTCGTACTATTCAAAAAGCAATTGAATTGGGTAAGATCAAAATTGATATTTGCAGAAAAAAATGCCCTAACTGTAATACGATTACTATTTTTAATAAATGCAACACATGTGGAACTCACACAAAATTCCAAAAATTTTGCCCTAATTGCAAGAAATTCGTTGATGCAAAAAATGTATCTTGTCCATATTGCAACGGAATGCTGAAAAACTCAACTCCAGCATTATTCAATTTTAAAAAATATATTAATTCAATTATGAAAGAGATAAATCATTCTCTTCCCAATGTCAAGGGTGTATATGGGCTTACAAATTTAATGAAAGTTGCAGAACCACTCCAAAAAGGAATCTTGAGAGCATTACACGGAGTTTTTGTATATAAAGATGGCACAATTCGTTATGATGCAACTGATCTCCCATTGACACACTTCAAACCAAATGAAATTGGTACTTCTATAAAGAAACTAATTGAATTTGGTTATTTATATGACATTTATGGGAAACCTCTTGAAAACGATGAACAAATTCTTGAATTAAAAGTACAAGATATTCTTTTATCTGAACATAGTACAAAATATTTTGTAAAAGTTGCCAATTTTCTTGATGACGAATTGAAAACTTTCTATAATATAAATCCATTTTATAATATTAAGAATATTTCTGATTTAATAGGCCAAATCTTTATAGGTTTAGCACCCCATACTTCCGCGGGAATAATTGGGAGAGCTATTGGCTTTTCATCAGCTAGGGCTATTTACGCACACCCTTTCTGGCATGCTGCGAAACGTCGAAATTGTGATGGGGATGAAGATGGATTGATGCTATTAATGGATTGTTTACTTAATTTTTCACTGCATTATCTTCCAAGTAAAATTGGAGGAAAAATGGATGAACCACTTGTTATATCAGTAAGGCTTGACCCAAATGAAATTGATTCAGAGGCCCATAACATTGATACTCTTTATCGATATCCCTTAGAATTTTATGAAAGTACAGAGAAATATTTGGATCCTATTGAAATAATAGATAAAATGGAATTGGAAAGTACTCGTCTCGGATCTGAACTCCAATTTGAACAACTTGGATTCACTCATCCCACTGAATCAATTAATGCTGGCCCTCTTACTACGGCTTATAAATTATATGAAACAATAGATGAAAAAATACATGCTCAATTATATTTGGCAAAAATCATAAAGTCTGTAAATGTCCAAGATGTTGCCAGAAGAATTTTAAAAACACATTTTACTCCTGATATTCTTGGAAACCTGCGCTCATTCACCAACCAAAACTTTAGGTGTGTTAAATGTAATGAAAAATATAGAACACCACCTTTATACACAGGCGGTGTATGTAAATGTGGTGGGAATATCATCTTAACAGTGAATCGTGGTGGGATCGAAAAATATATACCCCGATCATTAAAAATAATAAAAGAATTTGATCTAGATAACTATACTAAACAAAAAATGGAATTAATTGAGTCATACGTAAAATCCGTAGCTAACAATCCAAAAATAAGGCAACATCATTTATCAGACTTTTTCTAATCTTATCCTAAATCAAATTTTTTATTCATTTCTATTAAAATACGATTATAAAAAATCTAAATTAATATTATAATTGATTTTTTAAATAAGCAAAATTATGTTAAAATTATAAGAAACAGTAAATTTAATTTATATTTTAATTAAGAATCCTTCCAAAAAAATAGTGTTTAAAGAAAGGTATTGGTTTTAGATTGAGCTCTGAAAACGTACTGAAAAGGACCATCAAGTTAAAAATGGATCTTCTTTCAAGTAATTATGATTTATGCATAGAACGTATTAAATTCTTTACCGAAATATATAAAGAAAATAAAGAAGACCATGAAATTTTGAAAAGAGCTATGGCACTTGCACACACTTTAAAGAACATGACTATTTTTATTAGAAATGATGAATTGCTTGTCGGAAATGAAACTAGTAAAAATTTAGGTGAGAAAATCAATCTTGATTTACTTTCCTATGATGATAATTTTAGTAAACGTAGTAGTATTTTAAAATTCGGAAAAAGAAAACTTCAACCTTTCCAAATTGAAGATCATGAAATTGATGATTTATTAGAGCTTGTTCCATTTTGGAAGGGAAAGGCTTTATATAGTGATATTATATATCAACGATTGATTGATGAAAAGCTTATCAATAGTACTAGAAAGTTAGCTGCTGTCGCCCCTAATATCGCTATCCAAGTAGGAACTTCTGAAGGTCATTTATCTGCTGGTTATGAAAAGCTACTAAAACTAGGTTATGCTGGAATTATTAAAGAAGCTGAATCTTATCAAAAACTTTTGGATAAGAAAGATAATAAATATAAAGAAAAAAACGATTTTTATGAAGCTGTGAAGATATATTATAAAGCAGCCATTGATTTTTCATTACGTTATTCAGACCTTGCTTATAAAAAAGTAAATAACGAAAAAAATGACCAGCGAAAAAATGAGCTCGAAATTATTGCAGAAATGATGAAAAAATTTGGTGAAAAACCTCCTGAATCCTTCTATGAAGCAATTCAATATATTTGGTTTACTCAAAATATAGCAAACATCATTTATAATCGAAGCGTTGTTGCTTTAGGAAGATTGGATCAAATTTTATGGCCTTTTTATCAAAAAGATTTAAAAAAAAATAAGATTACTCACGAACTTGCTTTAGAATTAATAGAAGAACTAAATTTAAAATTGACTTGGAATGTTACAATATTACCCACAGATTATACAATGATTGCCAATGCACTAGGTCAAAATACTCAAACAATAACTATTTCTGGGATGGATAAAAATGGAGCTGATGCTACAAATGATCTTTCTTATCTCTTTCTTGAAGCTTATAAGAATTTAAAGATTTTTACTACGGACTTATCAGTGAGAATACACAAAAATACACCAAAAAAATTTTTTAAAGAAGTAATAAAAGTTTTCAAATATACTTCAGGAATAGCATTCTATAATGATGATATTATAGTCCCATCATTGGTAAAAGCAGGATATTCTTTAGAAGATGCTCGAGATTATGTTCTAATTGGATGCGTTGAACCTACTGGTCAAGGTAATAGTTTTGAAGCAACTGCTCGAATGTTTCTGAATTTACCTGGGGTTTTGGAATTAACTCTGAATAATGGGTATAGTAATATATCAAAAATGGTTGATGGATTACAGACAGGAGATCCAACAATCTTTAAGACTTTTGAAGATCTTCTAGAAGCCTTTATTCATCAATTAAGATTTAATATAAATAAGTCAGTAAAAATAGCAGAAGTGGGTGATCTTGAAGTAATGAAATATTTTCAAGATCCATTCATTTCAGCTACATTAAAAGGATGTATGGAGAGTGGGAAGGATTATGTTTGTGGAGGTGCAAAATATAACTTTTCTTCCATAACTGGGTATGGTTTTGCAACATTAGTCGATTCATTATATAACATTAAAAAAGTAGTATATGAAGAAAACCTAATTTCGCTTCCTGAATTCATTCAAATTATGAATTCTAATTTTAAAGATAAAGAATTATTTCGACAAAAATTGATTAATAGCTATAATAAATGGGGTAATGATAAAGATAGTATTGATTCTCTTGCAAAAGAGTTATGGGATTTGTTTTGCTTTGAAGTTGTTAAACATGTACCTCTCAGAGGAGGTAGATATAATGCTGGAGCATATTCAATGGGTATACATGTTATTGAAGGTTTTTTTACCAGACCCACTGCTGATGGAAGAAAAGCTATGGAACCGATCTCAAATAGTTTATCTCCCGTAAATAAAGTTGAAAAAAATGGAATTACAGCAATTTTAAATTCTGTGGCCAAATTGAATTATGATTACGCAACAAATGGAGTTGCAGTAAACATTAGAATTCATCCACAAAATCTTGAAAAGGAGGAAAATGTAGATAAGCTATATTTTTTGTTAAAATCCTATTTTGATTCAGGAGGTATGCAAATTCAACCAAATGTAGTTTCAACAGAGACTCTTAAAGATGCTCAGAAACATCCTGAAAAATATAATGATTTAATCGTTAAAGTAGGTGGATATAATGCAACATTTACTGATCTTGGAGCACCAATTCAAAATGATATAATTGATAGATTAGAAAATGACTTTTGATCAAACTTAAATGAAGAAAATACAATGTTTTGTTTCGTAATTATTTTTTCATAAAATTGGAAAATTAAAATGGTGAAGGAGGGGGGATTCGAACCCCCGAAGGCCTACGCCAATGGAGCCTCGGTCCATCACCTCTAATCTCTTGACCTAAGCCAAGATTTGACCATGCTTGGCGACTCCTTCTCGATTTAGAATTTTTTAAAGAAATAAAGTCCAATTAATTATTTTAATAAAAAATTAAAAATTTTTCCAATTTATTAAGAAAAAAGAATATTTAGATTAATATCCGAATATGTTATTAATTTTTATCTAAAAAATTTTTATTAAAGTCTATTATATTTTACTTAATTTTTATTTTATTTACAAATATAACTAAAATTATATTAATTTCATGTCATGTCAATAAATAGAAAAAAATTAGAAGCTTTATTAAGATGGTATTTTAATACTGTTGGAGAAGATCTTTTAGCTTCAATAATTGTGGATAGAGAAGGACTGGTTCTAGCCTCACAATCTCGAGAAGATAAAATTGATGAGGAAATAGTTGGTGGTTTATCTTCACTAATCGAGCCTGTGTTGAAAAGAATTACACAAGAATTTAGTTCAGGGAATTTTGGGACAGGAACATTTGATACAGAGGAATATAGACTAATCTTTTGCGAAGCTGGAGAGGATGCTGTTTTTATCTCAATCTTGGATGGTATTGCAATGATTGATCCCATTTTTCCCTATGCATATTTAGCTGCAGAAAAAATTGCAAGAATATTTGATGGTCGAGAGGTAAGTCCCGTTATACCAAATCTATATAAAAAGGTTGGGTCAGAAAAAATTACAAAAAAAGAAGGAAAAATTCAACAGATTGGCGTGAAATCGGAAGAATATGCTTATAAATTAATTCTTGGCGGAGAAGGTGGTGTTGGTAAAACATCTATGGTAATGAGATTTGTTCATGATAATTTCCAAGAAAGTTATAAAGCAACAATAGGCACAAACATTATGAAAAAAGAATGTGAATTTATGGATTTGAATACAAAAGTTCGTTTCATCATATGGGATCTTGCAGGACAAGCTCAATTCGCTCGAGTTCGCCAAACTTATCTACGAAATTCTGAAGCAGGATTATTAGTATTTGATGTAACGAGAAGAGATACTTTTAATAAAATTAAGAATTGGCATGAAGAAATATTAAAAGATTCAAAGAAAACATCATTAGTTTTAGTGGGAAATAAAATTGATTTAATAGACCAGAGAGATGTAACAAAAGAAGAAGGAGAAGCACTAGCAAAAGAATTGGATCTCTCATATTTTGAAACTTCTGCGAAAGATGGTACTGGGGTAGATGACGCATTTAAAATGCTTGCACTCCAAATGATTGATAAATATATTATCGTTAAAGAAGTATAGTAATAAAGCCTCTGGAGAGATTTGAACTCTCGACCTTCTGATTACGATTTCTGTGCTTAATAAGCATATCAGACGCTATACCGCTAAGCTACAGAGGCATTTACATAAATATCTTTAAAAATTAAATAATTATAATTCTATAGTAGTTATAAATTTTTTTTCAGAAAAATACATTTGAGTGGCAATGAAAGGATTAACTCTCAAAGAACTTGGAGAATCGAAAATCATTGAGATTATCGAACAATTGATTTTTGAAAACACCGGTGAAAAAATACAAAATGATGATGCTTTTTTTATGGATTTGAAAATTAAAGGTAATCTAAATCAAAATTACGTTGTTATTAATACCGATATGCTCGTCTCTACTTCAGATGTTCCCCATCAAATGACCCCCTTTCATATCGGACGAAAATCAGTTATTATGAATATTAGTGATCTACTAGTAAAGGGAATCACACCGGTGGCAGTAATTATCTCTTTAGGACTTCCAAATGATATGATACTAACCGATTTTAAAGAACTTATGATGGGAATTATTGATACTTGTAAAAGATTTAATTTGAAGTATCTAGGAGGAGATCTTAATGAGACTAAAGATGAAATAATTATTAACCCAACTGTATTCGGATTCGGACAAAAAGATAAAATAATCTACAGAAAAGGAATGAAAATAGGGGATATTTTATGCATAAATGGCTGTTTTGGTCTTACTGGAGTTGGATTCAATATTATTTTAAATAAATTAGGAGATTTTTCTGATCCAAATTACAAAATAGCAATCGATTCTGTTTTAAATCCCTCAATCAGCCATATAGAAGGTAAGATTTTGGCAAAAAACAAATTAGCGACTGCTAGTATCGATTCTTCTGACGGATTGGCAAAATCTCTAAAAGAACTTACTAAAACAAATAATAATCTTGGTTTTGAAATTAACCTAAATGATGTCCCAACAGAAAAAATTGTTAAAGAATACTCTGAAAAATTTAATATCCCTTTTGAAAAATTAATATTTAATGGTGGGGAAGAATTTATACATCTTTTCACAATTGCCCCCAATAATTTTAATAAAGCCTTACAATTAATTAAAGATCAAAATGGGTATCTTATACCAATAGGAAAAGTAATAGCAGAAAATAAAATTTATATTATTAAAGATGATAAAAGAAATGTCCTAAAAGATTTTGGCTATGAGCACTTTATAACGGTGCATGAAAAGTAAAGTAATTAATAAAATTTTTATTTTGTTTAATATTATATTGAAATCAAATCTATAACTTCTAAAGAAAAAAATAATATGAGGGCTTGTGGCGCAGTCAGGTAGCGCAACGGGCTTTTAACCCGCAGGTCGGGGGTTCAACTCCCCTCAAGCCCGCTTAAAATCATCCTCCTAATTTAAAAAATAGACTTTCTCATGTCGATAAATTAATTAAATCATTATAATTTAAACAATAATAAGCATGAAATTTCAAGATCAGCTCTTAATTAAATCAGAATCACCAATAAACGAAGATTATAGTTGTAGACCTGAAGATCGGGATATCGAAACCTATATAAACTATGGAATTATTAATCTTGATAAACCAAAAGGACCTACAAGCCATGAAGTGGTAACTTGGGTAAGAAAAATCTTAGGAGTGCAAAAAACTGGGCATGGTGGGACTCTCGACCCGAAAGTCACCGGGATATTGCCTTGTGCTATAGGTAAATCAACAAAAGCAGTCTCATACTTATTAAATTCAAAAAAAGAATATGTTTGTGTCATTTTCTTTCATTCTCCCATTTCAGAAAGACAAATTAGAAACTTATTTTCATTATTCACTGGAAAAATATATCAAAGACCTCCCTTAAAATCCTCTGTTGCGAGAAAATTACGGGTTCGGGAAATTTATTATAATAAAATTTTGGAAATTCAAGGTCAATATGTTTTATTTAGAGTTGGTTGCCAAGCTGGCACCTATATTAGAAAATTATGTTTTGATCTTGGAGAAGCATTATGTAGCGGAGCCCATATGGTTGAGTTAAGAAGGACAAAATCTAGTGTTTTTGAAGAAAATAAAATATTAATTACCCTACAAAATTTAAAGGATGCAGTCACAATTTTTAGAGAGGAAGGAGATGAATATTATTTACGAAAAGTTATTCAACCTCTCGAGATAATCACTGAATCTTTTCCAAAAATATTCGTAAGAGATAGTGCTGTTGATGCACTATGTCATGGAGCAAATTTAACATCTCCGGGTATCTTATATGTTGATGCCTCAATTCAAAAAGGTACTGTAGTTGCTATCATGACCCAAAAAAAAGAATTGATTGCTTTTGGAACAGCCTTAAAAAGTGGGATGAAAATTTATAAAGCAAATTCAGGTATAATGGTAAAAATCAATAGAGTCTTTATGAAAAGAAGAACTTACCCACGATGGACGGAATTCAAAAAATGAAAGATATAAATAATTCTCATTATTTTTCTAAATCCCCTCATTCAATCTTAAAAACTTATTCAATTTCAGAAAGTTTACGAGGACATTTGTATATATTTAAAACTTCCTCAGGGATTTTTAGCCATCGAAAAATTGATCTTGGAACGAAAACATTTATAAAATACATGAAAATACCACCTAAAAATGCCTTACTTTTAGATATGGGATGTGGATATGGACCAATAGGTATTGTATTAGCGAAAGAAAATCCAGAAAGTACCATATACATGATCGATATAAACAGTAGGGCAATTTGGTGTGCTAGAGAAAATGTTAAAATTAATCATGTTAAAAATGTCAAAATCTTTAATAATTCTTATTTTGACCCTATAAAATCTGAAAATTTAAAATTTGATGGGATTTATTCAAATCCTCCTTTAAAAAAAGGCAAAAAAGAGTTTTTAAATTTTTGTTATTTAATCCCTAATTATTTAAGAAAAGGAGGTACTTTTCAATTTGTTATAAGAAGAACAATTGGTGCAAAAAATATATTTGAAATTCTCTCAGATACACTCTCCGATATGGAAATAGAAATAAAATTTAAAAGAAGTGGTTATTGGATCTTTTTTTTAAAAAAAGGTTAGGGAAAGGAAAAATTTTTTAGATAAGGATTATTTCAAAAATTATAAGACTATTTCTCTATTAAATTAAGTGATATCTTTTGGCTAAAAAAAAACTAGACGTCCTAAGGCACAACTTAGTCCCTAAACACATCATATTAACAAAAGAGCAAACTAAAGATTTATTAAATAAGTATAAGATTAGAGTTGTTGACTTACCTCGCATTTTAAACTCAGATCCTGCTATTTTTTCAATTGGAGCAAAAGAGGGCGATATTGTCAAAATTTTAAGAAAATCCCACACAACCTTAGATGAAATTGAATATTATAGGTATGTAACTAAAGAAAAAACTAGTTAATATATAAATCTAAAATCTTAAATCAAGATTATTGTAAAATAAACTGCGTGAAGAAATATTGAGTTTGGAAGAAAATTATTTAATAACCAATGAAGATGCTTGGTTAATTTTAAAAAATTTATTTAAAGAAAAAGGTTTAGTCCGTCAGCACTTAGATTCATATAATGATTTTATTGAGCATCAAATGCAAGATATTGTAGAAGAGAGTTCTCAAGTGATACCTGATATCCCCGGATTTAAAATTAAATTCAATAAAATCCATGTTGGTCTCCCCATGATTAGGGAGGCTGACGGTGCTACAAAAGAAATAACTCCTATGGAAGCTAGAATTAGAGAATTAAGTTACGCTGGTGATATTCATCTTGATATGATTCCAATTACCATTGATGAGAGAACTCAAAGAGAAGAACCTCAAGAAACGATAAAAATTTATATAGGCAAGCTTCCGATTATGTTAAAAAGTTGTCGTTGTCCCCTTCGAGAACTGACGGCTCAAGAGCTCATAAACAGAGGTGAAGATCCACTTGATCCGGGAGGTTATTTTGTTATAAATGGTACTGAAAGAGTATTAGTGACTCAAGAAGATCTTGCACCAAACAGAATTTTAGCAGAAGTATCAAGTAAAAGCTCAAGCGCAACCCACCAAGCAAAAGTTTTTTCTACCAAGAATGGTTTTAGAGCACCTGTAACAATTGAACGAAAAAAAGATGGAAATTTAAGAGTGTCTTTTCCTTCTGTACCAGGAAAGATACCATTAGCAATTCTTATGCGTGCTTTAGGACTTAAATCGGATCGTGAAATTTTTGAAGCTATTTCTGAGAATTCGGAGATACAAAAAGAGTTAATTCCAGTAATAGATGTTGCATCAGAAATACAAGTTCATCAAGATCCAGAAAAATCTCTTCAAAATGCATTAGATTATATAGGAAAAAGAGTTGCGGTAGGACAAACAAAAGATTATCGTATTAAACGAGCTTGTCAAGTATTGGATAGATATTTATTACCACATATTGGTAATGAACAAAGCGATCGAATTAAAAAGGCATATTACCTTGGTCAGATGAGTCAGAAAGTTATGGAACTTTCATTAGGATTGAGAGAACCTGATGATAAAGATCATTATGCAAATAAACGCCTTAAACTTGCGGGAGAATTATTTACTTCTTTATTTAGGGTTGCTTTTTTGAATTTAGTTAAAGATATTAAATATCAATTAGAAAGAATTGCGGTTCGAGGAAGAGCACCCAATATTAAAACTGCCGTAAGAGCAGATGTGATCTCTGAAAGAATTAGGCATGCGCTCGCCACAGGAAATTGGGTTGGTGGAAAAGCTGGGGTTAGCCAATTACTGAATCGAACTAATCATGTTGCTTCTCTGAGCCATCTTAGAAGAGTCGTCTCGCCTTTAAGTCGAAGTCAACCCCATTTTGAAGCACGAGATCTACATCCTACACAATGGGGGAAAATCTGTCCCAGCGAAACACCAGAAGGTCCTAATTGTGGCTTAGTTAAAAATTTAGCACTGGCATCAATAATTTCCGTAGGGACGGATGAAGAGATTATAGAACATATTTTAATTGATTTAGGCGTTATCCCAATTGATGAGGTAAAAAACATAAAAGGAAATAAAATTAAAATATTTTTAAATGGAAGACTAATTGGAATTCATCAAAAACATAATCCATTAATAAGACAAATAAGAGAAAAGAGAAGAAGAGGCGAAATTGACCAAACCGTTAATATTGCTTATTATAATGATTCAAATGAAATCCAAATAAATTGTGATGGTGGCAGAGCTACCCGACCATTATTTGTAATAAAGAATAGTGAAGTTTTAATAACTGAAGAAGACATAGAAAAATTGAAGAATGGAAAATATCAATGGTCTGATTTAATTGAGAAAGGCGTAATTGAATATTTAGATGCTGAAGAAGAAGAAAATGCACTTATTGCCATGTTCCAAGATGATCTAACTTTAGAACATACCCATTTAGAAATCTCACCTGCTGCAATCTTGGGTATATGTGCTTCAATTATTCCATTTCCAGAACATAATCAATCCCCAAGAAATACTTATGAAGCTGGAATGGTAAAACAAGCATTGGGTTTATTCTCAGCAAATCTTCACATAAGACTTGACACTAGAGGCCACACTCTACATTACCCTCAGATGCCATTAGTTAAAACTCATCCTATGGATATTATAGGTTTTGATAAACGTCCTGCTGGTCAAAACTTTGTTATTGCAATGATGTCTTATGAAGGATTCAATATTGAAGACGCTTTAATAATCAATAAAGCATCTATTGAGAGAGGTCTTGCACGCAGTCATTTCTTTCGCACTTATGATGGAGAGGAGAGAAAGTACCCTGGCGGCGAGCTAGATAAATTTGAGATACCTGAAAGGGGAGTTAGGGGTTTTAAATCCGCAGAATCATACAGATTTCTCTCAGAATTCGATGGAATTATCGAACCAGAAACTCAAGTTGATGGTGGCGATGTATTAATTGGAAGGACTTCTCCGCCAAGATTCATAAAGTCTTATGGAGAGTTCGATTTATCTCAACCTAATCGCAGAGAAACTTCAATTAATATGCGGCACAGTGAGAAGGGAATCGTAGACACTATCATCATTTCTGAAACAGTTGACGGAAATAAACTCGTAAAAATCAAAGTTAGGGATCTTCGGATTCCAGAATTGGGAGATAAATTTTCATCAAGACATGGTCAGAAAGGTGTTATTGGGTTAGTTGCAGCTCAAGAAGATTTACCATTTTCAGCAGACGGCATAATTCCTGATATGATAATTAACCCTCATGCAATGCCAAGTAGGATGACATTAGGACAACTTTTTGAAGGTATTAGCGGGAAAATCGCATGTACTACTGGAAAAATCGGTGACGCAACAGCATTTGAGTGGAAGAATATTACTGAGTTACAGGAGTTATTATTGAAAGCTGGATTTGAGTTTAACGGGCGGGAGACACTATATAACGGTATTACAGGTGAGAAATATGAAGTAGGTATTTATTGTGCACCAATTTATTATCAAAAATTGTATCATCTTGTTGCTGATAAAATTCACGCAAGAGCCCGAGGACCCGTGCAAATTTTGACCAGACAACCAACAGAAGGTCGTGCAAGAGAAGGAGGGCTAAGATTTGGCGAAATGGAGAGGGATTGTCTTATTGGACATGGAAGTGCTCTACTTCTTAAAGAGAGATTATTAGATGAATCCGATAAAACAGTTGTATTAATATGTGAACGGTGTGGATTGCTTGCTGTATATGACCGGAATCGTGACATGACTTATTGTCCAATTTGCGGGCAAGGCACTAAAATTTCAAGAGTAGTTTGTAGTTATGCTTTCAAATTATTAGTGCAGGAAATGATGAGTCTTGGATTAGCCCCTAGATTAAAGTTAAAGGATAAAGTCTAATAATTTTATTTTTGCTTTATTTTCCGTAATATCTAATCCTAAAAAAAAGAGAATAAAAGACTGTTTTAATTTTTTTTAATTTTAAGTATTAAGGTTATTTTTAAAATTATAAAATGAGAATGAGTTGTGATATAAATGAATAAAAAACAATTATTTGGACAACGTGATTCTTTTCAAGAAACAAGAGTAAATGAAAATTACAAAAATCTTTCTTTTACAATAATTTTAGTGCAACCAGAACATTCTGGCAATATTGGGAGCATCGCAAGGGTTATGCGCAATTTTGATTTTTTTAATTTAGTTGTTTTTAATCCCATTGAGCGTGAAGAACATATCCTTAGTTATGAAACACGGGGCTTCGCAATGCATGGTAAGGAAATTCTTCTAAATTCTGAAATTGTTGAGATTGGACCACCAAAATATCATACTTCTGAATTAAAAAATTATTTAAAAAAATTTGATTTAATTATTGCGACCACTGCTAGTGGTATGCGTTATACAAATCTTAGAAGATTAACAATATTCCCTGAAGACTTTTCCCTTCCTCTATCAAAAAAACCTCTCAATATTGCAATTTTATTTGGAAAAGAATCAAGGGGATTAACAAATGAG
Organism: Promethearchaeia archaeon; assembly: GCA_029856045.1. Lineage (GTDB taxonomy): Archaea > Asgardarchaeota > Lokiarchaeia > Sigyniarchaeales > SOKP01 > 6H3-1. Next base: position 274,960 of record JAHQWG010000016.1, read on the forward strand.
GAGATCAGTTTGGCTGATATTCTTTTAAGAATTCCAGCTAGTAATACCTATCCTACTTTAAATCTTTCTCATGCTGTAGGTATTATTTTATATGAATTTTATAAAAAAATAAATATTATAAATATTGGCAGAGGAAATAAACCAGTATTATTAGCTAATAAGCAAGATCGCCTTATTATTTATAAAATCATAAGAAATTTAATAAAGCAAATAAAAGTCAGAACTCATAAAAAAGAAAAGGTATTTTATGCATTTAAAAACGTATTTGAAAGAGCAATCATGTCAAAAAAGGAATTAAATTTTATTCTAGGACTTTTTTCCAAATTAAATTCTATTATGAATCACCTAAATATGGAAAAAAAAAAAAAGGAAATTTTGAAATGATATGTTACAATCCGACACCTGTATAATTATATAACTCAGGGAGGACACAGTATATTAAAAACAAGAAAAAGAATGTTATCAGAGATATCCATATTGAATGCTCCCAGGAATCAGTGATCAAGAATTTCACTAATAAAAATAAAAAGAGAAAAGCTATAACAGGTGCTAATTGTACTAGAAAATTTTGTCCTGATGGATATATTGCGGTTCGAAGTCCTGCCAATAAATCTCCAATCACGCCTAAGACCGTAGTAATCGCCCCAACGACAAGTGGAATGATCAAAACCATAATAAAGGCGATTAATAAAATCATCCATTTCTTATCAGATGCCCGTAATTTAGAATCAACTAATCTTACAGCGATATATAAAATCAAAGCGACAATAACTGTTGCTAACACAAGCCAAATAATATACCATATAGTAGCTTCACTTATTTGAAACAGCATTTAAGTTCACTATTATTTTTAGAATTTATATATACATAATATCCATTGAAACTTTAAATTTCATACTATTTTTAATAAATTAAAATAAAAATTGACTAATTATTTCTATTTAAAAATAAGTTTCACTTTATATACCAAAATTAACTAGGAAGAAGTGAATCCCAAAACCCAAACTAATTGAAGAAACAACTATGGTAATAATATATAATTTAATAGAAACTTCTGTACTATATTTAACATATAAAACCAGAACACCCAAAAAACCAATACCAATTATAATTAAAATCCAAGCCCATACGTAAATTTGAATTATCATTATATCATCATTGATTAAAAAAGATATGAAATAAGTATTATATCTATTTTTAATTTTTCAATTATATTAATTTTTTTTTATTCTTTAAAAGTTCAATAAAAGATAAAAATCAAATATTTTAAATTTCTATTTTATATTATTTCATAAGAATAATTTGAGGTTTAATTTATTTGCATTTTATTACATCTATACTTCAAAATTCAATGCTGAAAAATCCAGCAGAAGATTATAAGGAAATCCACAAACATTTTACAAGATATTCTAAAGGAGAATTTACTGGACCAGTAATGAAAGTTAGATTCTCAGCTAATAAAATAACATTATCTGGGAGTTTTGAATATGAGGATTTTATCCAAGAATATGTAGTTTCCGTAATACCCGATAATGAAATTGAAGTGAAATTGGACATCCTTGCTGGGTCAGATTTAAGTGCAGTTTTTCCAAAGTTAGGTTTAGATTGGCAATTGAAAAAATCAACAGGAGAAATTAAAAATTTTAAGGGTACATTTCAAGAAAAATTCTTTAAATCAAGATTTCTTGAGGTAATAAAAGAACTGAATAAATTTAGTTATTATTTTATCAATTTTAATGATCAACAAGGATTTTCTGTAAAATGTAAAACAAAACCACCGCAACCATCTAAAAAAAAAATAACTGATAAAGAATTTGAAAAATTAACTAAATTTTGTATTGGTACAGTAAAAAACACAAAAAAAAATCAAAAGATTTTATATGAAAAATTAATCCCAGATTTTGAAGATAAAATACCTGAAACAATTAAAATAATTAAATTAATTAATATATATAAATTCAATAATATTATCATTCCTAAAGGCCTAAAAAACACCATTTTGATAAGACTTAAAGCAATAAGAGAAGGAAAATTAGTGAGAACTATTGAAATTAATAATGATATGGAATATGAAAATTCATTAACTTTCTCAGTATAAATTATTTTTTATAAAGCTAAAGGAATTTTAATAATTAAATTAACTTAAAAATCACTTTCGATCAATACTGAAATTGTATATTTTAAATAAATTTTAATTTTAGTAAATATTTACAAATATATTATTTATTTCCTAAAAGTTAGTGATTTCTTATCTCTGAACTTAAACCCTTATTAAAATCATTTTTATTTGTGATTGGAGGCAATATTTGCATTGAAGTCGCAAAAGAGTTATTGAATTCAAAAAATAAAGAAATAACCGATGATATAATAACGGAAAACATAAAGAAAAGAATTCAAGATATAAATATTGATTTTGAACCGGATGATGAGGAAAAATTAAAGTTAAATACGGTTCGAAAAACATTATATAAATTATATTCAGCAAAATTAGCTCAATTTAGAAGAGTGAGGGATAAGAATACAGGTTGGTTTATCTATTATTGGTGGCATGATTTTGATAAGCTAAATGAGATTTTACTTGAAAAAGAGCAAAAAATAATAAGTAAATTAAGGGATCGATTAAGATATGAGTTAAATAATTATTTTTTTATTTGTGAAAATTGTAGAAAACCTGAAACTCGGTTTATTTTTGATGACGCTGTAGATTTAAATTTCAAATGCCCTGTTGATGGTTGCGGAGGTAATTTAGTTGCAGATGAAAACAAAAAAATAATTGATTTCTTAAAGGAAAAAATAGTTACACTTCAAGAAACAATAAAAAATTTTTAACTCATATTAATTCTTCTTCTTCCTTACTGTAATCATATCTCCTAATGTCGTTGGAGCCTTTTTTTGTTGAATATATCTTCTATAGTCATTCTCATCTTCTTTCTTTTTTTCAATGAGCTTAATATTGTAAGTCTTTTCAATCTTTTTAGCTAATGAGATTGTTGGGATTCTTTTTCCGTTTTCAAGGCTTCGGATTAAAGATTCTTTCTCATGTAATTTTAAAGCGAATTTTTCTTGAGTTAATTTATATCTTTCTCGTGCTTTTTTAATTTTAGTCGCGAAATTCCTGACAATTTGTAGATCTGACTCATCATCTTTTTTTACACTTGGTTTCGCTATATAAGGGATAATTCCCGATTTACGCTTTACCGGTTTTTTATAAAAGATTTTTGATTGAGTTTTTGAAGAGGAAGTTATTGAAGTTTTTTGTCCTAAATTTGAACATGATTGACACACTGTGACTTTAACACCCTCAACAACAATATTAATGGGTTTCCCCCAAATTATGCCTCCACAAATTGAACATTCTGGATAATTTTGCTTTTTATGGGACATTATATTTTCTTATATTATTAGAAATAAAAAAAATTTATGTATAAATTTACTAAAAATATTTTTATTGTAATAAAATTTCAAGATATTGAATTTCTTTTTATCCAATAATTACAATTAAATAAATTTTAAATAACATTATCGTCATTTTCTTATATCTGATAATAATATTTTATATAATCATCAAATTTAAATTTTCTAAATATATATTTAGTCATAATAAAAAAGAATGAAAAACATTAATGCCCGCTATTAAAGAAAAAAATAAAAAAGAGGATCTCAAAGAAGGAGAGTATTTAGTCACTTATACACGACACCTTGAAAAACGACTAAGAAGTCTAGAGACTGAAAAACAATTATTAGACGCAGAACGACTAAGATTAGAACAAGAACTTCATAGTTTAAGAAATGAAATAGATAGACTTAGAGAACCGCCTTTAGTTACCGCTACTGTTATTGATGTGCTTGATGAAAAAAAGGGAAGAGCGGTAGTAAAAAGCTCAACAGGTCCAAGTTTTGTAGTTAATTCAAGTCGAAAAGTTAAAGGCCAAAAAATAGAATCGGGTATGAGGGTCGCACTGAATCAACGTACGTTTGCAATTATGGAGATTTTACCTGCAAAGTTAGATCCATTTGTTAAAGGTATGGAAGTGATTGATTCCATTCCAGATATTTCATATGAAGATGTTGGAGGTTTAGAGGAACAAATACAAGAAATTCGAGAAACCGTCGAATTACCATTAAAGAAACCAGAATTATTTGAAAGAATTGGAATTGAACCTCCTAAGGGAGTATTATTATTTGGAGCTCCTGGTACTGGTAAAACATTGGTAGCAAAGGCTGTAGCGCATGAAACCCAAGCTAGATTTATCAGAATTATTGGTTCTGAGTTAGTTCAAAAGTTTATTGGAGAAGGTGCACGTTTAGTTAGAGAGATATTTCAACTGGCTAAAGAAAAAGCACCATCAATTATCTTTATTGATGAATTAGATGCGATTGGATCAAAACGATTACAAATTGCCACTTCGGGAGATAGAGAGGTTCAACGAACATTAATGCAACTTCTCAGTGAGATGGATGGATTTGACCAAAGAGGGGATGTTAAAATTATTGGTGCTACTAATAGACCTGATATATTAGACCCTGCTCTATTAAGACCTGGTAGATTTGATCGATTAATAGATTTTCCAATTCCTGGATGGCAAGGAAGAGAGTGTATTTTTAAGATTCATATGAGAGGGATGAATATTGACAAATCTAACTTTAATTTAAATCGTCTAGTAGATATGACAAAAGGAGCTACAGGAGCAGATATAAAGGCAATATGTTCTGAAGCGGGTATGTTTGCTATTAGGAGAGAAGCAGATAATATATCCTTTAAGGACTTTTTAGAAGCTACTAATAAAGTTTTAGGAAAAATGAAAGAAAAAAGTATGGAATCTAAGCTTTACTCTTAATTTCAAAATTATTTCTTTTTTGTGATAAATTTTATTTTGTTATTCATTTCTATTTTATAAAGTCAAAAAAGAGAGAGAAGGAAAAAAAGAAAGAATAAGAAATATTATTGATAAAATGGAAATATTATAATATCTATTAAAAAACCTTTTTTTAAAAAAAAAGTAATGATATTAACCTATAAGATAATTCAATAAAAATATACCAGAAAATATAGTAGTTAAATATTGCAGAACGAAGAAATTGCGTTCCGAAAAGTTAGATCGTTATCAGATTTTATTTTCGGTAAAGAAATTACAAATCTTTTTTTTAATGATGAAAGTAATTGTAAAATGGAAAGATCCAAGAAAACAAAAAAAATTAAATTTATTTATCATAACAATAATCTTTTATTTATTTTAAGACCAACTTCCGGGTATTTTGCTCTAACTTTATATTCCGCTCAAAAAATAATTGATCATATACCTCCTCCTAAATTGAGAGTGATTGTACAAAATGATGTTTCGGAATTTATAAAAAAGGGGAGGAATGTTTTTTGTAAACATATAATAGAGATTGATACTAACTTAAGACCAAATGATGAGGTTATTGCTGTTAATGAAAATGATAAATTATTAGGAATTGGAAAATTGAAGCTACCAGTTGATTATCTCTTATCATTTGATAAAGGCGTTGGAATAAAAATTAGAAAAGGAAATAAATAAAATAATATCTCACATTAAATGTAGTAATTAATATCAGAAAGAATTTTTGGTGATTTTTTTTGGTTAAAGTTCCAAAAGATCTTCAGAAAAAAAAGAAAGATGTTCCTAAAAGACCACAACCTAAAATTGCAAGAAAAGGAGAGCAATCTTTAGGGTCAAGGGCCATGAGAAGAAAAATGGAGCAACAAGGAATCTCTATGGACCCAATAGATGTGAATAGAGTAATTTTTGAGTTAGCAGATAAAACTATGGTGATAGAGCAACCAGAAGTCTTCTTAATGAAACAGATGGGGCAAGAAATATATCAAGTTATGGGAACGGCAGAAGAAAAAACAATTGGTATTTCAAGCGTAGAATCAGTTCAAATTGCAGATTCAACTGAAAAGGAAGAAATTACTGATGAAGAATTAAAGCCAGAAATTACAGAAAATGACATACAACTTGTCGCCGCACAAGCAAATGTTTCATTAAAAGAAGCTGAAGCAGCATTAAAAGATTCTAATGGTAATATCGCTCAAGCAATTATTTTTTTGAAAAATAGACCTTAATTAATTACCAAAAATTAAAGTAAGATAATATATTTTTTATGATATAAATTTTCAATAAAACCTATTAATCGTTGAAAATGTCTAAAAAAGAAAAAAAGAAACCATCTGCGCTACCTGAGCTACCCGATTTAGATAAAAAATTTTTAGATATAATTCAATTTACAGGTTGGATCTCGCTCCTAATTGGTGGATCTCTGCTTATTTTAAATCTATATCTCGCTTTTATTGATGAAAACCATATAATAACAATAGGGGCCATTGAAATAGGGATTTCTAGAACTTCAGTTGTTATAATGATCTTTAGCATTACAACAACGGTTTTTTGTTTTGGCATAGTTGATCTATTAAGAAGTGATCTCTCAAAAAAGAGACAATATTTTATGTCTTGGTTAATTGGAGAATTCCTATTAGCTATGTTTGGAGTCTTCTCTTTAGCAGTATATCAATGGTAACTCTGAGTTCTTAATCTAAATTTCTATTTTAGACATATTCTTCCCTATAAGGGGAAAATGCTTCAATTACTTCAGCTTCTTCTAATATAAATGCCCCATGTTTTTGATTAGAATTAAAAATGTAGGAATCTCCCTTTTTTGTTATAAATTGCTCCATTTTTCCCCCTTCTTCTATTTCAAACCTTATCTTTCCTCTTAAAACAAAACCTGTTTGACTCGATATATGAGTATGAATTGGAATTGTAAAATTTTTCTCTAATAAAAATTGGCAAAGCATTATGTTTTCATTGAAAACTAAAGTCTTTCTATATATACCATCTAACATTTTAACAAATTTTGTCTCTTCTAACCCGATTTTAAACTTCTCACTCAAAATATAAAGCACCTAAACAATACATATTTTTTTACAATCAAATTAGAAAATTTATTTCTTTAAATATGACAGTTTTATTTTTACTATTATTATAATTTTCTGAATTTCAAAATCAATTCTCAAAAAGAATTTAAAAATTAGAAAGTCAGCAAACTCTCTCAAAATAAACGACATAAAAAATAATATAATAAAAATTTAAAATATTTAGAAATCTCTCAATTTAATATATCAAATCATAATATAATCAATCAATAAATATCTAAGCGCACATTAATAAATTTTCTTATGGTGGTAATAATTTTTTTAAAAAATAAAAAAAACATTAATTTTTTATATCTAAAAAATAAATTATTAATTCAATTGTATCAAATTATTCTAACAGAGGGAAACGGAGAGGTGCCGACAAAATACGACAAAAAGAATCACTTATTTCGAACTAAACTCTTTTCTTTTAGGAAAAAAATATCCAACCCTTAAAAACAAGTATTAAAAATAATTTTAAAAAAATGAATAATTATGGTCATTACAATACAAGATAAAGATTTAAAAGATTCGAAAGAAAAAAATGCTAAAAAAAATCAACATCGCATTTGGTATATTAAAAATCTTCTTCCAAAAGTCTATCAGTCTAAAGGAGATGTAGTTAATTTTGATCCCATTAAGATTGAAGAAAGTATTATCAAAGAAACTAGCATGGATATAGAAGAAGCGAAAAAAGTAACTGAAAAAGTAGTTAGAAGAATCATTTCATCAACTATAAAGTTTCTCTCAGGGCCACATATTAGAGAATTAGTATGTTCCGTTTTGTCTGAACAAGGTTTTGAAAATGAAAGAAAACTTTATACAAGAATCGGTATGCCTCTTATGGATTATGAGCGACTCTTATATAAAGGAACTAAAGAAAATGCAAATCAATTTTCTAATCCAGAATCAATTCATAATTGGAGTGCTGATAGTTTAGCCGAAGAATACGCACTCTTAAGATTACTTACTACAGAACAATCCCATGCACATTTATCTGGAGATATCCACGTTCATATGCTGAGATATTTCGATTTGCGTCCTTTCTGCCAAGAATGGGACCTAAGATTAATTTTAAAGTATGGACTTCCCCCAACAAAAACGTGGAGCCACTCAGCTTGCTCAGGACCCGCGAAATCTGCTATGGTTGCAATGTTACATGCAGCAAAATGGTTGGGAATAGTACAGGGTGAGTTTAGTGGTGGTCAGGGTTATGATAATTTCACTACAATGATTGCACCATATATTTCAGGTTTAAATGAGAAAGATATAAAACAGGCGGCCCAATGTTTTGTTTTTGAAACAAATCAAATTTTTGCTGCACGAGGAGGTCAAGTTCCATTTACCTCTATATCATGCACACCCACTGTGCCTAAAATATTAGAAGAAATAAACGCAATTGGTATAGGTGGAAAGGTTGTTGGTAAATATGGTGACTTCAAAGATGAAACCCTAAAATTATTCAATGCTTTAACTGAGATCTATTACGAAGGGGATGGCTTTGGAAAACTATTTGCATTTCCAAAACATGAAATAAAATTGAAAAAAGAATGGATGATAAAATATGAAGATGCCTATTTAAAACTAATGGAAGAAACTGCTAAATTTGGAACGCCATACTTTCTAAATACTTGCGCTGATTGGCTTCCCGATGAAATACACAGCCAATGTTGTAGAATAATATTAACTCCCGATGGTATGAGAAAAACATGTGATGATCCTGATGCTTTTGATTGGACAAAATCATACATGAATATGGGCTCGCTTCAAAGTATTTCTGTTAATTTACCCAGGGTGGCTTATCAGTCAAATGGTGATGATGATAAATTATTCGAAATATTGGGTGATCGTCTTAACATGATGAAAGACATAAATCTTATTAAGCTTAATATTCTTGAACAAAGGTTAAAGGATCGGCAATTACCACTTTGTGCAAGTGTAGTTGATGGAAACCAATTACTTGATATGAGAAAACAAAGCCTCTCAATTGGTTTTGTGGGATTAAATGAAATGGTTCAATATCATACCGGACAAGAATTACATGAATCAGATACAGCTTTTAATTTTGGAAAACGAGTTCTTCAATTTCTGTCAGACAGAACGGAAGAATTTAAATACCATCCCCATAACACTCAAAAAATTAAATTTAGCTTATGGGAACAACCAGCTGAGCATTGTTCAACTAGATTTGCTCTTTTAGACCTAAAACATTATAAAAACAAAGTCATATATTGTGGAACTAAAAATTCTCCATATTATACAAATAGTAGTCATCTAAATTATGATGCTGACATTCCTCTTTTCGAAAGAATCCTAAAACAAGCTGAATTTCACCCCATTATTAAAGGTGGAGTAATTACTCATTTATGGATGGGCGAGCAAAAACCTGATCCAGAGGATATTTGGCAAATGACGAAAAAAATCGCCTTTAACACCAATACAGCTTATTTTGCTTATACTTTTGATTTTTCTTATTGTACAAAATGCGGACTTTTTATTCAAGGAGTTCATGATGAATGCAGTAATCCAAGATGTGATGGTAAGGGGAAAGATATTGAAGTTTATTCAAGGGTTACCGGGTATTATTCTCGTGTGGACCGTTGGAATAAAGGTAAGGCACAAGAATTCAAAGATAGAAAACGATATGGTCTTGTTTAATTTTTTTTATCTTTTTTCTCCAATTCTATTTATATTCTTAATAAAAAATTATAATCATACCTAATTTTTTTAAAATTCCAATAACTTAATTATATATGAGCTCATTTTTCAAAGATTTGACCATTTCAAACCTTCAAAAAGAAATTGATAATTGGATTATCAATGAAGGTGGCGGATATTGGCCACCGTTTTCAATGTTAGCTGCTATTCTTGAAGAGTTGGGTGAGGTTTCGCGTGAAATTAATATTATAGAAAAAATTAAACCCCCCAAACCTGATCAGGTTAAGGGAGATCTGGGCATGGAATTAGCAGATCTAGTTATTGCAATAATATGTACTGCTAATTATTATAAAATTGATTTGGCTGAAAAATTAATCGAAAAAATAAAGCAAATAAAAATTAGAGACAAAAATAGATTTATTAAAATATAAGAAAATAATTGATTAATTTATTCAATCATTTTACAGATATTTTCAATTTTCGCTACGGTCTCATCAACTATTTCATTTGTATGTTGTATACAAGTATAAAATCTACTCCCCGCAACTGAAATTATATTTTCGCAAACTAATGCCGCACCTAAATGCTCCATAAATTCCTTACGTTCCCTTATTTGACCAAAATGCTTAGGGTTATCCATATCTAAATTCATTACAGCGGATGTATGCATATGAACCGTGGCATTGAAATTATAGGAAATCCATGGTAAATTATATTTTTTAAATATTTCATTTAATCCATTTGCCAACCAAGTTCCTATTTTTCCTGCCTTCTCAGTAGCATTAGTTTCCTCAACAAATTTTATTGCCCAGTATGCTGCTGCACAAGTTAATGGGTTTGCAGCAAGAGTTCCACCACAATATGCCCTTTTTCTACCACCGCCCACTCCTGCAGCGATATATTGCATAACATCTGCTCGACCACCAATTGCGGCAGCAGATGGGTATCCATGCCCCACAATTTTACCAAATATAGAGATATCGGGATTAATCCCATAATATGCCTGACCACCGCCCATATGTAATCTAAAAGCACAAACAACTTCATCAAATATCAATAAAGCTCCATTTTCATGACACAGTTCTTCCACTTCTTTATTAAATCCAGGTCTTACGGGATTTGCTCCACTCTCTGGACCCATAGGTTCGAGTAATACTGCCGCTATTTTCTTCTTCTCTTTAAATAATTGTTTTAATGCTTCAATATCATTTGGCTTGACAGACTCTATAAATTTAAACACCGGTTTTGGAATTCCATGTGATTCTAAAGTTTTTGTACCAGGAATATGCAAATCATAAACTAATTGATCACTCCATCCATGATAACCTCCACCTATTTTAATAACCCATTTCCTGCCAGTAAAAATCCGAGCTACTCTTATTGCTAACATGTCAGCCTCAGTACCTGATTGTAACCATCTAATATTTTCGCAAGAAGGAAAGTGCTTTTGTAAAGCTTCTGCAGCTAAAATCTCATATTCATTAGTGATTCCATGACAAGATCCTATTTCTTTAATAACTTCGATAATCTTTTCTGTATGAGGTGGATAATTATGTCCTAAAATGGTTGGACCCCCATTCATAAGGAAATCTACTAATTTAACATCATCAACAGTCCACATATAACATCCATCAACTCTCTTGGATGCTAATGGAAATGGAAAATTAAATGCAAGATTATGCTCCACACCACCCGGAATGATTTTTCGGGCTCTATCATATAACTCCTTTGATTTTTTATGTGTTTCTGTATACTTTTTAACTATTTCTTTTAATTTATCTGGCTTAAATTTCCTTAAAGGATTATTAACTAAACCTTTTATTCCTTCCATTATTTCATTATAATTCATATTTCATTAATCACTTTCACTAATTTTGAAAAGCCTTTGACAATGTGCTTTTTATTTAATAATATTTAAAAAATTAAGACAAAATATTAATTTAAGCAAAAAACATTTTTAATAAGAACTTAAAATGTGCTAAGAATGAATGAAGAAAAATATATCCTTGCTCATGATCATGGGACTTCTGGAAGTAAAGCTGCAATAGTATCAACCCATGGAGAAGTTCTTGGTTTTGAATTCGAAGAAGTTCCATTATTTTTACCCAGTGCGGGAGCAGCCGAGCAGAACCCAGATGATTGGTGGAATGCAATGAAAAAATCTATTACAAGGGTGTTGGATAAAAACTTGGTACCAATTGATGATATAGTTGGATTTTGTAATACTAGCCAATGGAGCGGAACTGTTCCAGTTGATAAAGATGGAAATCACTTAATGAACGCAATTATATGGATGGATACAAGAGGGGCGCCTTATGTAGAAAAATTCTATAAAGGAATTTTAAAAGTGGGCGGATTAAATATAATAAAAGCATTAAAATGGGTTAAAATAACTGGAGGTGCGCTAAGTACAACTGGGAAGGATTCCATTGCTCATATTTTATTTTTAAAAAATGAGCACCCTGATATTTATAATAAAACCTTTAAATTCCTAGAACCTCAAGATTACATTAATTTAAAACTTACAGGTAAATTCGCCGCTTCTACTTGTTCTATCCAAGTTCATTGGATTACAGATATAAGGGATATTAATAATGTTGTTTATCATGATGGACTCATAAAAAAATTAAAACTTAATAGAGATCAATATCCAGATCTAAAATTAACAACTGATATTTTGGGAACTATTAATAAAGAGGTAGCAGATGAGTTTGGTTTAAATGAGGATGTCAAAGTTATTATGGGTGCCCCAGACATCTCTTCAGCAGCAGTAGGTTCAGGAGCAGTTAGGGATTATGAAGGACATATCTACCTTGGAACATCATCATGGTGTGTATGTCATGTACCATTTAAAAAGACAGATCTATTTCATAATATGGCCAGCCTAGTCTCCGCAATTCCAGGAAGATATTTGTTTACAAACGAGCAAGAAATTGCTGGAGGATGCCTTTCATTTATGAGAGATAATATATTATATCATCAAGATGAGCTACTTCTTGAAGAGAAAGTTCCGGATGTTTATAAAATATTTGATAGAATTGTAGAGAAGGTGGAACCTGGAAGTAATAAACTAATTTTTACTCCATGGTTATATGGAGAGCGATCTCCTATTGATGATCATACAATTAGAGGGGGACTTCATAATCTCTCATTGGAAACGCATAGAGAGCATATGATAAGAGCAATATTTGAAGGAGTTGCTTATAATTCCAGATGGATATCTCAATATGTCGAGAAAAATATTAAACGCCCCTTAAATCCAATAAATTTAATTGGAGGTGGCGCAAATAGCAATATATGGTGTCAAATTTATGCTGACGTTCTTAATAGAACAATTAGACAGGTTGAGAATCCAATTGAAGCAAATGCACGAGGAGCTGCTTTTATTGGATCAGTTGGACTAGGATACATTACTTTTGATGAAATTCCAAAATATATTAAATATTCAAATATCTATGAACCTAATCCCGCAAACACAAAGATCTACGATGATCTATTCCAAGAATTTATCACTATTTATAATAATAATAAAAAAATGTACAAGCGTTTAAACAAATTTCATTAATTTTATTTAAATCTTTATTATTAGAAATTGACATACATGAAAGATATTGAAAAATCAAAAGAAAAAATTATCGAAGAATTGGAAAAAAGACTCTCCAAAGATTTAACTTATGATTCTGGATTTATATTGGGTTCTATGTGCACTGAACCCTTGAAATTTGCAACTGAAATTTATACAAAATATATTACTAAAAATCTTGGAGACCCGGGGTTATTCCCAGGAACAATGGAACTAGAAAATGAAATAATTCAAGAGATGGGAGGTTTATTTGGATGTCGGAATGTTTTAGGAACTATAACAACTGGTGGAACTGAGTCTAATATAATTGCTATGAGAATTGCAAGAAACTTGTTTAAAAATAAAAAAAATCCAGAATTCATTGTTCCTGCATCAGCGCATATTTCATTTGATAAAGGTGCAGAATTATTAAAAATTGCCCTAAAAAAAGCAAAATTAAAGAAAGATTTTTCCTTGGATTTAAATCATCTTTCATCTCTTATATCCGAAAATACGATTGGTCTTGTAGGTGTAGCTGGAACAACTTCATTAGGTTTAATTGATCCTATCGATAAACTCGCAAATATATCAGAAGAAAATAATTTATTTCTACATGTGGATGCCGCATTTGGTGGCTTTGTCCTTCCTTTTTTAAAAGAATTGGGATATAAAATCCCAAGCTGGGATTTTTCAATAAAAAATGTATTATCAATAACTGCAGATCCTCATAAAATGGGCTTAGTTCCTATTCCAAGTGGAGGTTTTCTAATAAAACCATCATCATTTTATGAAGAATTTGGATATGAAATCCCTTATCTTGCAGGTGGGGGGTTCAAACATTTTAATATTATTGGAACTCGAATAGGAGCTTCAGCAATCGCGTTTTGGGCTTTATGGAACTATTTAGGAAGGGAAGGATATAAAAATATAGTAAAGGAATGTATGGAAACAACATTTTATTTCATGAAAAGAATCGATGAAATATCCGGCATCAAGGTTGTTGTTAAACCAATTATGAATATTATCGGAATAACTACAGAGAATGGTGAAAATATTAAAATCATCGATAAGGAATTAAGAAAAAAAAAATGGAAGCTAGGTTTATTTAATAATTTAAAAATATTGCGAGCAGTAATTATGCCACACGTAAAAAAAGAGCATATCGATAAATTTTGCATTGATTTAGAACTAATCACGAAAAAATTATTCAATTAACCTAATTCTTTCCATGAGTCAATAAGAGTATTTTCTTTCTTACTTTCCAGATACTTCAGAAATTATATTTAATCTTTTTAAAAATAAGATGATCTGATTTATTTTCCTTTTCAAAAACAAATATTTAATCTTGCTTATTCTATTTTAAATTATTTTTTTAATAATATCTTTTGAAATTTATCATTTATAAATACAAAATTTTATTTATAAGAATTACAAATTTATTTTCATTGAACTACCATTGAAAAATTAAAAATGGCTAAAAAAAAAGAAAAACTTTCTGCAAAGATAAAAACTTCACGGTATTGGACAAAGACATGTTCTAATCCAAAATGTAATTTTGAATACCCTAATTGGTTTACTAGCTGTCCAAAATGCCATACACCATGGACACAATCAACATCCACAGATATTAATAAATTTGATAAAATACCATCTAAAAAAACAATTAAAATTGTAGTTAAAATTACTGATGAATCTCCAGAAAATCCTATTGTTTATGTAAGACTTAGATTTACAGCTGATGGAGGAAATTCTTGGTTTCAAGTACCTATGGAAAAACATCAAGATTTTTATCTTTCAGAAATCGAAGAAATGCCTTTAGGATCAAAAGTAATATATTATATTGAAGCAGAAGATGCTTCTGGTGAAATTTACATTGAAAATAATGACGGAAAATATTTTGCCTATTATGTTGAGCCTCAACCAGCTGTAAAACAAAACACAGTTAAAGATCAGAAAAAAATTGGACAAGCACCATTCGAAGGGGAAGTCTTGGATAAACCATTTCTCTATGAAAGTCAAAATCTTAAAAAAACTATTAATGCACTTGAAAAAAAAACTCAACAAATATTTTCACAAATACAAACACAAAGCAAACCCCCTCAAGAAGAAGTGATTTTTCAAGATAAATCTCAACCTCAACCTGTAAAAAAAGGAAGCCCCCTTCATCCCGTAAAGGTTCCACAAAAAGGTAGTCCCATAAAAAAAAGCCAAGTTCAACCTGTAAAGATTCCTCAAAAAAATAATTCGGTTCAAGCTCCACCTCAACAAGAAATCATAAAACAAAAATTACAAGAACCAAAACAACCAAAAATTCAAAATAATGAATTAACTATATTCGGGAAACCACAACGAAAAATTGATGAAAATCTTAAAGTGTGTCCGAATTGCCAAAGTAAAATTAAATCTATTTGGACTTCATGTCCAATATGCGGATATAGAGAGACAAGTTAATTAAACTAATGGATTAAAGCTTTGCTCCGCAACGATTGCAAAATTTATATGCCTTAGATAGAACAGCTCCACAATGCTGACATATGATCATCTCTTTCTTTCTTACTTTTTCCTTTTCACTCTTTTTTTCTTTCTCTTTGGATTTTTTCTTTTCCTTATGTTTTTTCTTAATTTCTTCTGCATTGGGAATTACTCTTAATGTTGCATCTGAAATAGGAGTAGATGGCTCTTTTTTCTCAGACATAAATGGAATAAAATTACCAATTGATTCTGGAGCTCCCTCAATTTCTCCTTTCTTTTTGCTTGCTTCACTTAACGTTTGAAAAAAATCCCCTTTAGAAGAATTTTCTTGAGGTAAATATTGCGTTAAGGAAGGGCTTTTTGATGGTTCTAATTCTGAAAATAAAATTGGTTTATAATTTTCTGCTTTTGGTGATTCTGACTTAGGAATTAGTTGTTCAGACTCGTCTTGTTTAGGTGGTTTTGGTGCAGGAGATATTGGTTGAAAACCAGGAGGAGGTGGAACAGGTTTTGGAGTTTTTTCTGAAAATGGTACTCCTTTAGGAGTAAAAGTCTCTTGTTCGAAAGCAGCTGGAGAAATAGCATCTTTTGGAATTTCTTGAGTCGGAGACATCTTAATTGCAGGTTCAGGAACAGGTGGTGCAGAAAATGCGGGTTCAGGTTCTGGTTCAGGTTCAGGTTCAGGTTCAGGAACAGGTGGTGCAGAAAATGCGGGTTCAGGTTCAGGAACAGGTGGTGCAGAAAATGCGGGTTCAGGTTCAGGTTCAGGAACAGATGGTGCAGAAAATACGGGTTCAGGTTCAGGAATAGATTTTGGGTGCATTGCTATCATCCCTGGTTTTAATAATTCTTTTTGACCAAGCAATTCTTGTGGAACTTCAAGTCCCATCATTAAATAAGCTAGAATCGCGAAACAGTCACTCACATTTTCTCCTGATTTTGCACTAGTTTCTAAATAATAAAACTTAAATTTTTGTGAAAATAACTCTATATCGCTTTCACTGACTGCTCTTTCATTAATTAAATCACTTTTATTACCAATAAGTAACATGGGAATATCGCTTTTAGAATTTGATTTAATTTCTTCAATCCAATTTGGTAAATGTTCGAAACTTTCAATATTGGTTAGATCAAAAACTAATAACGCACCTAATGCTCCTCGATAATACATTGGTCGCACTGAAGAAAATCGTTCCTGACCTCCAGTATCCCATAATTGAAGTTTACATTTTTTAATACCCTCTAAAGTTTGAATCTCTATAGTCTTTATATGAAAATCGACGCCTATCGTCAATTTATAATCCTGTTCGAAGAAACCTTTAGTAAAACGTATTGTAAGTGCGGTTTTTCCTACACCTCCGTCGCCTGTAACAATAGCCTTAAAAAGGAAATCATATTCAGTAGCTGACATTTTATAATTCTTCCTCCAAAAACATAATATTATTTCCTAAACAAATCATAATCTTAAAAAACGACAATTTAAGAAAAATTAAATTTAAATGATATTTCGTTCATTTTAATGTTAAAAATATTTACTATGATATTTACTATGTAATATATCACATGTATGAATTTATATTTTAATATTCTTATTTACAAAAAAAAATGAAATCTTATACACAACTCGTGTCTCTTTATATTAAATTTTAATTTTAATATAACCAAAGATAAAAATATTCCTTTAATTTGATTTAATTAAATTTTTTCTTTTCTACACCCTTCTTAATTTTTAATTCTTTTTGGATATTTTTCAAAATGAAAGTATTTTAAAGTAGTGATAAAATTACTAAAACTAAAATATTTGATTTATTAAAAATCATAAAATTGAAAATAATAAAATTATTATTTAGAACTGATAAGATTTTATTGATAACTTTATTTTTTAAATGGAATAAAATGGTTTTTTATAAAAATGATAAGAAAAAATAATGCACCCGTATTACAAATAGCTCTTGACTTAGTAAATTTACATAGAGCTTTACAAATAGCAGAAGAAGCAATCAAAGGAGGAGTAAATTGGATTGAAGCCGGAACTCCACTTATCAAATCCGAAGGCATGAACGCTGTAAGAAAATTAAAAGAGAAGTTTCCTAACCATACAATTGTAGCAGATATGAAGACTGTAGATGGAGGTTCTGCAGAAATAGAAATAGCTGCTAAGGCAGGAGCTGGAGTTGTCCTCATGTTAGGAGTAAGTGATAATACATCAATCCGTGAAGCAATTCTTGCCGGTAAGAAATATGGTGTTAAAATTGGATGTGATTTGATTGATATTGATGAAGAAAAATTTATAGAAAGGGCGTTAGAATTAGAAGAAATGGGCGTGGATATCATTTGTGTACATGTGGGTGTTGACCAGCAAATGATCTATGGTGGTAAGAAGACTATCGAATTAACAAGAAAAGTTGCGGAAAGATTAAATCCAACAACTCTTGTTGCAACCGCTGGAGGATTAAATAGTGAGACTGCTAATGAAGCAAGAGAAGCTGGAGCAGATATTATAATTGTTGGAGGTGCTTTATATAAAGCAAAAAGTCCTGAAGAATCTGCAAGAACAATTTTGAAAGCAATCAATGAAGCCAAATCTATCAAAACTGATTTATTCAAAAAATATAGTGAAGAAGAATTATATAAAGTTTTTATGAAAGTATCCACGCCAAATGTTTCAGATGCGATGCATAGAGAAGGAGAAATGCAAGGATTATTCCCCATTTGGATTGGAACTGATAAAGAACCATTAAAATTTGCAGGTAAAGCTGTTACAGTTCGAGCATATAACGGAGATTGGTCCAAGCCCGTGGAAGCTATTGATGTTGCACAAGAAGGAGAAGTTATTGTTATTGATGCTTGTGAAGGAAAAGATGCAGTTTGGGGTGAACTTGCATCATGGAGTTGTAAACAAAAAGGAATCGCTGCAGTAGTTATTGATGGTGCGATAAGAGATGTTGATGATATAAGAGAAATAAAATTCCCCGCATTTGCTAGATATATAACACCCACTGCTGGAGAACCACGAGGTATGGGAGAAATTAACACATCAATTGAATGTGGAAACCAAAAAATTGAGGCTGGAGATTGGATCATTGGTGATCAATCCGGAGTTGTAGTAGTTCCTAAATATAAAGCAAAGGAAATTGCAAATAGAGCTATTGATGTGTTAGAAAAAGAAAACCGAATCAGAGAAGAAATTCAGCGAGGTTCTACTTTATCGAAAGTAATAAAACTTAAAAAATGGGAAAAATTTGGCTGAAAACATCTTTAAATAATTAGATTAAAAGATTATCTTTTTTACTTCTTCTAAAAGAGTTGGTAAATTAGATTTGATTAAATCGACATTTCCTTCTTCCCTAGTTGATTTTAAGCTTAAAAATAACCGTATTGTTTTTTTCTCACCTTTTGTTGGATGAATTATGAAGGTTTTAACATATGTGAAATTATCCTTGAAAAAATCTAACTTCTCATCAATTTTAACTTTATTATTTATTAAAGCTTGAAAAAATTCGAGATCTTCATTTAGTTTAGGTATTATTTTTATATCATACTCTTTTAAATCAATTACATCCTTATAATAATCGGAAATAATCAATCCTTTATGAGAGAATAATAAAACATAATCGCAAGAGAAATTTTCTGCGAATTCTTTTAATTTATTATCCGCACTTTCTAAAAAAAGAATTTTATTCAAAGAAGAGGATAATGCTTTTGTGAGAGAGTAAATATTATAAATAGATGTATCGAAAAATCGAAAATTCATTTTAGGATTTGATTTTTGAATTAAATCTACTAACATTCTTTTCCTTTCTTTGAACTCTTCAAGGTTTTTATAATTGGGATCGAATTTATGAAAACAAATATTTATCTCATTATTATATTCCAGGTTTCGAAAAATATTTAATAATTCATGTAAATAATTAACAGAAGTTTCGAAACGCATTTCATCTTGGATATCAATTAAATATAATATTGCATCAGTATCCTCAAAATATATAGGGTGATTTACGTAAATATTTCTAAATTTCTCTTGTCCTCCCATATCCCATAAATTCAATTGATGTTTTCTTAAGATTATGCAAGTAGAATAATCTATCTTAATGGTTGGTTTTAAGTCTTCAATCTTCTCCCAGAAATTATATTTCTTCCTTATCGCAATTAAATAACTGGACTTTCCTGCATTATCTAATCCTGAAAGAATGATCTTATATTCCTTCAAATCACTATGTTGCGCCATTTTTTAAAACATCTTGAATTTTTCATAAAATATTTTTATAATTTAATTAAGTATAATGAAATAAATAATGATATATATTTTATTATTTAAATGGCTGATTTTATTGGCATTTTATTGACAATTGACGCAATCTTTTCATGGGCTTTTGCCAGTTTAGTATATAAATTCGGCTTACAAAAAATAGAAGCTCCGCAAGCTCTTTTACCTAGGTTATTATTTGTTTCCCTCTTTACTTTTGTTATATCCTTGTTCTTTGGAAATTATTTCATATTCACTGGATTGAATTTTCAACAATTAATGGATTATTTTATCGCTTGTATTATTTCTGGAGCTACCGTTACAATTGGAGATCTTCTATATTTTCATTCATTAAAAAAAATTGATGCTTCTCGAGCTTATCCCCTAAGTTCATTATCTTTAGTTTTTGTTTATCCATTCGCAGCAATCTTTTTTGGAGAAATAATCACATTTTCAATTATGATAGGGGGCATTATTATTTTAATAGGTGCTTTTTTTTTAAGTTCAAAAGATATCCCTAAGAATGAAATATTAAGCTCAAATAATGTAAATAAAAACTCTAATAACCTAGAAAATAAAATCGAAGTAAAACAAAAATTATCTGAAGATTTATTCATAGGAGTAATTTTAGCTTTGTGTACGGCATTCTTCTGGGCTTTAGCAATTATTTCATTCAATCAAGCCAGAATTCTCGCAAACGGAGAAGTTTTTGCTACAAATTTTTTTCGAATTATAAGCGCAACAATATTCATTTCCATACTAGGAATGTTTAAACACAAATATTATGAAGGATTTAAAAAAGAAAATAGAATCCATGTAAAATATTTTATTTATATAGCTATTGCTGGCTCATTATCTTTGGGTTTTGCAGATTCATTGTTCTATAAAGCGGCTGAAATAAATGGATTAATATTAACTTCTACAATAACTGCAAGCACACCTTTAATTCAACAACTTGCCTCAGTTTTAATATTAAAAGAAAAATTTCGTAAGAGATTTTTAATTGCCGTAATACTAATTATTTTAGGAAATTACATTATAATTTTCTTATAAAAGATTGATAATATTTTTTTAATTATGAGTGAAAAAGGCTATAAATTTCTCGACCATATCTCAGACGTCCAAGTTAATTGTTGGGGTTTAGATCTAAAAGAAGCGTTTTCACAAGCAGCACTAAGTTTATTTGATACGATTACAGACATCAGAAAAATTGATAAGAAAATCTCAAAATCGATTCAAATTACAGCAGAGGATAAAGAGTCCCTACTATTTGATTTCTTAAGTGAATTTTTATATATTTTTGATACTGAAAACCTGATTTTTTCCGAGATTAAAGTGATTAATATTGATGAAAGTCATGATGGATATATGCTAAATGCCCAAGTAATAGGTGATTTTTTTGATTTGAAAAAGCATTCAAGCGGAATAGAAGTTAAAGCAATAACGTATTCATACATGAAAATTGAAGAAAAAAAAAATAAAACAATAATTGAAGTAATTTTTGATATCTAACCTTTGACTACGCCTATAGGAACTAATCTTACAATCTTTTTGACTATTCCAAGATCATGACTAACTTGAACGACCTGATCGATATTCTTATAAGCGCCGGGTGCTTCTTCTGCTAAAACTTTCATTGAAGCTGCTTCAACTGTAATTCCATGTCTAGCCAGATCATCCTTGATTTTTTCGCCCCAGAATTTTTTCTTCGCTTTTGATCTAGATAATTGCCGACCAGCTCCATGTGCGGTTGATCCGAAAGATAACTCCATAGCCTTTGGTCCTCCAACACATAAATAACTTGCTGAACCCATAGTGCCTGGGATCAAAACCGGTTGCCCCACTGCTTTATATTCTTCGGGAATTTGGGGATGACCGGGAGGAAAGGCTCTTGTTGCACCTTTTCTGTGAATATTTAATTTCATTTTCTTACCATTAATTTCATGCTCTTCAATTTTTAAAATGTTATGACAAACATCGTATATTAAATTTAATCCAAGTTCTATCGGATCTTTTTTTAAAATTTCCTTAAATGATTCCCTAACCCAATGTGTAATTAATTGACGATTATTCCACGCAAAATTGGCAGCACAAGCCATCCCACTTAAATAATCTTTTGCTTCTGGTGTATCTGCCTTAAGATAAGCAAGCTCCCTATCAGGAACTACAATTCCATATTTCTGCATAGCCTTATCAAATATTCTTAAATAATCTGTTGCAATTTGATGCCCCATTGCTCTCGAGCCAGTGTGCACCATCACTGTAACTTGCCCTTTTTCTTCTATCCCCAATATTTTTGCAATAGATGCATCATAAATTTCATTTACTTCCTGAATTTCTACAAAATGATTTCCAGATCCCAATGAGCCGATTTGGCGGATTCCCCTCTCCTTAGCTCTTCTTGAAACCTTGTTAGAATCGGCTCCCTTCATACATCCATTTTCTTCACAAAATTTTCTATCCTCTGGGTATCCATATCCATTTTCTATCGCCCAGTTCACACCATTTTCTAAAGCTTTATCTAAATGATCATAATTAATATTTAATTTTCCTTTGGAACCCAATCCACTCGGAACATTTTTGAAAAGAGATTTAACCAAATGTGGTAATGCATTTCTTATTTCTTCCCTTTTTAGATCTGTGCGGAGGAGTCTGACCCCGCAATTAATGTCATACCCAACACCACCAGGTGAAACCGCCCCCGTTTCTGCATCTGTTCCAGCAACGCCGCCGATACAGAAGCCATAACCTTGATGTGCATCACTTAAAGCAATAACATGTTTTACTATTCCATCTAAACATGCTACATTAGTTATTTGATCAAGAGTTTTATCTTTCCTTATATTTTCCATTAAAAAATCATTTGCATAAACTATTGCAGGCACTTTCATTTGAAATTTTTTTGTTTCGCCGTATATTCTAGAAAATTTTGCTTGAGGAGATATTAAAAAAATATTTTCTGAAATTTTTTTTATGTCCATAATAAGTTTATAAGATTAAAAAACATAAAAAAATTCTTTATAAAATAAAAAAAAAATCCATCTTTTTCTTAATTCATAGGAATTTAATCCCTATTGAAAAAAAAATCTTAAAAAAATCTTAGTACAGCATGGTATTACTTCATTATTTCCTCACAAAATAAAGATTTAAAGAATATATGAATAAAATATTTTTTTAAATACAATTATAAATACAATTTTTTATTAATTATTTAAAAATAAATGAAGTTATTTTCTAGTTTATAGGTGTATCTAACATAATTCATAGTTTCTATTTAATCCATCAACTTACGGGAATCTGCATGATTTATAGGAAATATGGAGCAATTGAATTAAATCAAGATCTAGTTTCGGGGTTTCTAACTGCTCTAAAAGATTTCGCAAGCGAGATAAGTAAAGGTAAGGGGCAACTCAAGATTGTAGACATGCGACTCTTCAACCTAATCCTTGTTTTTAAAGCAGGAGTCTTAGTGGTGGTTGCAGCTGATAAAAATGATTCTAGAGAAATCGCTCAAGCGAGACTTGAAGAAATAGTAGATGTTTTTATGGAAAAATATTCTGAATACATAGGTGAAGATAATTGGACAGGAGATATTCGTATATTTAAAGGATTTGAAACAATTATTGATAAAATTCTCGAAGTTGGAAAGGCAAGTGAAGTCCCAATTAGAATTCCCATTTTAAAAATATATAAGAAAGATTATGAAAAATCTCAAAAAAAGATAGCCAAAAAAGGGTTAATTCTTCAAGAAGTAGATTTTAGATCAACTATTGAAGGAACTTACAAACCTGAATGGACCTCAAAGAGATTACCTAAACAAGTTGTGAGTCAAGGAATGCTTTCAGAACAAGAATATGAAATTTCCCATCTATGCGACGGATTTCATACTTTAGAAAAAATTGCAGAAGAAGCGGGTATTCCAGAAAACGATATAGGGTTAATTATTGATGAATTAGATGAGCTTGGATTGCTAGAATTTATAATAATTCAGTAATTATTAATAATTTTTCAAAGTTTGAACTAAATCTATTTTTTATCCTAAAATTTTTAAATTTCATACTTCTTAAATTATTTAAAACTTATATTAAGAAGAGATTATAAAAATGACGTATATGATTTTCATCTCAACTGTACCTAATCTTGAAGAAGGAAAGAAAATTGCACGTTTTCTAGTAGAACAAAAAATTATTGCATGCTGTAATATCATTTCTAATGTGATTTCAATATATGAATGGGAGGAAAAAATTGAGGAAGGCAATGAACTTTTATTAATCATTAAAACCAAAAAAGAAAACAGTAAAAAATTAATTGATATTATAAATAGCATACATAGCTATGAAGTTTCTGAATGTATAGGTTTTGATATTACAGAAGGATCAAAGAAATATTTAGATTGGATGGATAAAATAATAAAGATTTAATATATCTTATGCAAGTTCATTGGATTTTTCAAATTGATTGGTTTTTTTGGGGCACAATTATTATTATCTTATTAATTATTTTCCTAATCTCAGTTAAAATTTTTAAGAATACACATCGTTGGAGAAATTTTTTATCGAATCCTTTGATTATGGTAAAAAAAAACAAGAATTTTGAAATTCAATGTGGAGAACAAGAAATTTTTAAAATTTCATTCACATTATTTGAATCTATAATCACTGATGTTGCTGATAATAAAGATAAAAAGACTTCAAATCTTCTGATTATTCTCAAGAAGAGGAGATATAATACATATCCATTTGCAGAAGCTCTTGCTTCAATCGATCTTAAGGTAATTTTTATAGATTTCAAAAAAATTAGGAAAATTGAAGGTAAAAAACTAGTTAAGATAAAAATTAGTGGGTTATTAATTGATAAAATTTCAAAAGCGATTTATATTCATTTTGTTAAATTAGGAGATATTCCTAAGTACCAAAAAATTGTCTTTCTCTTTCCTAATCTTACTAATCATTTTTTAAAAATCTCTACATTAACAAATCTTTTTGACAAATTTTTTCTGATATTAAGTAATTTTTCAGCGAATTATGAGATTTTAAAGAACTTTTTAAATCAAGACATAATTGACATAAAGAATCTTTATTTTATTATCCCATTAAAGAGATTCTTAAAAAAAAATGAAGATCAATTGAATAAAATTAATAGATTAAAAGAGAATTATAAAATACACGAAAAAAATTTTTTAATTCTTGAAAACTCTTTTAAATCGTTAAAAAATTATGAAACAATCATTATTGGCTTTATTTTAAATAATATTTTTAAAAAACAATAAGTATTAACTAAAAAATGTTCGATGACAAAAGAAAAGATTTCGATGGAATATTCAAATAAGGTTATTTATGATAAAAACCATTGGGATATATTAACTCATAAACGAGATCGAGCAAAAAAGATTTTATCCATGTTTTATAAAGAAGGTTTAAACCCTTTGGTGTTTGGGAGTTTAGCACGGGGAGATGTGAAAAAGAGTAGTGATATAGATATAATTTTTCCCGATAAAACTCCTACATATAAATTAGAGATTATTATTGAAAAAAATGGAGAATATATTATTGCTAAGGACATAATTCAAGCAACTCCAGGAGACACAATCAAGGCAAATATTTATATATCCGAGCAAGAATGTTTAACAGTTCCTTTAACGAAATTCATGAAAAAATCTTTTCAATTCTATCAATTTGGTGGTTGTCTTGATTTAGATCAGCTTTTAAAAAATGAAAGGGTTCCAGGCATAGACAAAAATTTAATATTAAAGATACCATCCAAATATGGCCATAATGAGCTTGATCTTAAAAATAATGAATTATTTACTTCGAAATTATTAAATATTGATATGGAATTTATACTTCAAAGAATACGTGTTTTAACTAGAAGGGATAAAGTTGGCAGAACTGGAGTTTTCCTACATGAAAAATTAAATTTAGAGGATAATTTTGAAAAAGTGTTAAAGAATATTAGTGATCGAAATTCTCTTGTGAGAAGGATACTTATGAAAGACTGAGGTTAAATAAAATTGACACGAGCAGAATTATTTAGAACTAAAGGTGAATCTTATTTTATTCGTGGGATTCCTAAGGGATGTAAATATTGTATAAAAGGACAAAAGGTCGTTCTATTCCTTAATGGAATTTGTCAGAAACCTGATCATTGTTCTTGGTATTGTCCTATCTCAGAAGAAAGAAAAAATAAAGAAATAACATACGCTGATGAAATTCAGGTTAAAGATTCTAAAGATTTATTAAAAGAAATTAATCTTGTAAAAGCCAAAGGTGTTTCAATAACTGGTGGAGAACCTCTTGCCCCTAATAATATAAATCAGACCCTGGATTACATAATTTTTTTAAAAAAAGAAATGGGATCTGATTTTCATATACATCTATATACCAATGGAATTAATTTTAATGAGCAATTAGCGCAAAAATTATCATTGGTAGGATTAGATGAGATAAGATTTCATCCTTCTAAGGAGAATTGGATTAATATTAAATATGCGTTATATAAAGGTATGTCTGTGGGTGCAGAAGTTCCGGTAATTCCTGATAAAAAGAATTTGAAAACTCTAAAAGAATTTATCTATTTTGTAGATAATCTTAATTGTGATTTTATCAATTTAAATGAATTTGAAATGTGTTTTCCAAATAGTGAATCTCTTAAATCTAAAGGATTTTTATTGAAAGAAGGAACAATGGCATCTGTTAAAAAAAGCGAAGAATCAGCTCTCAAACTAATTGAAAATGTAGCAAAAAAAACAAAGTTAAATCTTCACTATTGCCCTATTATTTTAAAGGATCATTATCAATTAAAAAATCGATATAAACGGAGAGCAAGAAGTATTAAGGCACCCTATGAAGTAGTTAATAATGCAGGTCTTCTTATTTATGCACAAATTGAAGGTACAGCAGTATCTCTAAGGGAGTTTAGCGATAATGTCATATCAAAATTAAACTTACCTGAAAGTCTCTTTTCTTTTAAAGAATCAAAAATTAATTTACCATGGTATATTCCAATTCACCAAAAATTTGTTGGAGAATTAAAAAAATACGAATTAGAGTGCTACATTATTGAAGGAACACCATTTCGCGACAAATATTTTCAAATAACTGAGAAAACACCAATAAGCTTAATTAATATTATTAAAGAATGATATATTTATTAGTAAAGTTGCTCTTGAAATTGACATTATCGATGATTATAAAAGATGTTACAAATAAAGATATAGAGGAGATCTCTTATTTAGAAGAAAAAATATTTGGAATAGATGCATTTTCTACGGATCTTCTAAAAAAATTACTAAATAATAAATTATTGTTCATAAAATTAGTTAATGAAACTGAAAAAATCCTTGGATTTTCTATTTCTATTGAGGGTTCTAAAAATCAAGCAAATATAATTAATTTTTTAATAATAGAAGAGTATCAACATCAAGGATTAGGCTCCTTTCTATTAAAAAGGACATTAAAAGAAATAAAAAATAAAAATAAATTTAAATCAATTATTCTAAATGTAAAAATTGACAATGATGTCGCAATTCATTTATATGAAAAGTATGGTTTTAAAGTAATCAAAATAATTGATAACTATTATGAATCTGGAGCCTCATCAAATTTGATGAAACTTAAGTTGTAGTTGGTTTAAAAATATCTAG
Source organism: Promethearchaeia archaeon (assembly GCA_029856045.1). Classification (GTDB taxonomy): domain Archaea; phylum Asgardarchaeota; class Lokiarchaeia; order Sigyniarchaeales; family SOKP01; genus 6H3-1. Next base: position 302,474 of record JAHQWG010000016.1, read on the forward strand.
ATAATTATAAATATACCGATTTTGTATTATCATAATATATAAAGTATAGATATAGGGATAAGGAAAATGCCACAACTTGATGATGAGTTAAAGAAAGCTATTAAAGAGGGTAAAACATTAAGCCCTGTCGACCAAACAGAAGTAGACAGGATAAAAGCCGAACGCGAAAAAAGAAAGCAAGAACTGGAAAAAGTCAAAGAGTCTTTAGAAAAGAAATAATCTTATTTTAATTATTTTTTTCCTCACTTTTTTTTTAAAATATTCATTATATTCCTAGATGAATAAATTTAACCTTTAGGAGCTTGATAAATTCTTTTGAAAATTAAGTATTTCGACGATAAGAAAGGAGAATTAAAAGTTCAAATAGAATGTTTAAATGATCTTTGGATCTTATTTAATGTAATTTACAAGGATGATAAAACTATATCGAGAACTACAAGACGTATTATTCTTAGAGAAGGTGATTCTGGAGATCGCAAACCTATGATCTTAACTCTTGAAGTAAAAGACGTAGCATTTCATGAATATTCTAATCGTCTGAGGATTAAGGGAATTATTTTATCTGGACCTGAAGATTTAATTTCTTTTGGCTCTTATCACACTTTCAATGTTTCTGTTGGCTCTATAATAACTATTATTAAAAAGAAATGGATGAAACAAGATTTAAGTCGAATAGAAAAAAGTTCAAAGGTTCAAAGCTTTCGAATCCTTATTATCGCTATTGAATCAGGATTAGCAACGGTTGCAATTATTTCGGATTATAGTCAAAAAATAATAACCAGTATTAAGCATAACATCCCTGGAAAAAGATATGAAAAAACACTAAGAAATAAAGAAATTGGGGAATTTTTTGGAAAAATTGACACAATTATTGCAGATAATTTAGAGCGAATTGATATAAACTTAATTATTATTACTGGTCCTGGAGGCTTTAAAGAAAAATATGCAGATATATTAGAAAAAAGTCGTCCAAATTTGGCTCAAAAAATTAAAATCATTAATTCTAGTTCCGCAACCTTCAGCGCAATAAAGGAAGTTATAAAATCAAAAGAATTAGAAAAAATTAAAAAAACTTCACGAATAGTTTATGAAACTAATCTAATGGATAAATTTATAGAACAATTAGGGAAAGATACTAAATTGGTATCTTATGGTTGGGATCATATAAAAAATGCAGCTTCAATGGGTGCGATTGATATACTACTAATTTCTGATAAATTATTAAGAGGTCTTTCATTTGATAAACGATCAGAACTTGAAGATACATTAAATATAATTGAAAAAAAAAACGGGAAAATAGAAATTTTTAGTAGTGAGCATTCTGCTGGAGAACAATTAATCAGTTTCGGAAGTATTGTTGCTATATTAAGATATAAAATTTAAATTAAATTTAAAAAAAGATTTGTACCATGCCTTCTGAGATAATTTATGTGGATAGTAGCTCTGAAATTCCCCTATATGGGTTAGATTTTATCGGAATAATAGACCGTGGTACAAATATTTTAGAAATCAAACCTCTAACTCAGTGTAATCTTATTTGCAAATATTGTTTTGTAAGTGCTGGAGATTATATCACTAATTTTATAGTCGATGTTAATTATTTAATTGAAAAAATTGTCCCTCTAATCGAAATCAAGGGAAAAAACGATATAGAAATACATATCGCACCATACGGAGAAATCTTACTATATAAGGATTTAATTAAGCTAATTAAAAAATTAAAATTAATAGATGGAATATACAAAATTTCTATGCAAACTAATGGGCTATTATTGAGTAAAGAAAGCATCATTGAGCTTGAAAAAGCTGGACTTTCTCAAATTAATATCAGTCTAAATACACTTGATCAAGATAAAGCAGAATATTTAAGTAATTATAAAGGATATCAACTCCAACACCTTTTGACTATGATTGATTTTCTTATGGAATCCAAAATTGATCTTGTTATTGCCCCCGTTTGGATTCCTAAGGTAAATGATCAAGATATCGAAGAATTAATTCGGTTTGTACAGAATTACCAGGATAAAATAGATACTCCTAATAAAATTCGAATTGGAATTCAAAAATACTTAATTTATAAAACTGGAAGGAGAATAAAAAAAATTAGACCTAAAAGTTGGGGTTTTTTTTACAAACAGTTGAATACTTTAGAAAAGAAGCACAACATGAAATTAAAATTAGGACCTAAAGATTTTGGAATTCATAAACGACAATGTCTATCTCTTCCAATTCAAAAGGGAAATTTAGTTAAAAGCCAAATAATTTCTATAGGTAGATGGGATTCTGAATTCATTGCAAAATTTGATGATAATTGGGGCATCAAAATTCTATTAAATAAAACCCAAAAAAATATCCCACTAATTGGAAAGAAAATTGATACAAAGATCATCAAATCAAAACGAGAAGAAAATTTATTAACGGGAATTATTGAGAATTAGCCTAAATATTAGTAAATTTTTAAATTTTTAAAAAATATTATAATAAAAATAAAAAAATAAAACAATAAAAAAAAGGGGAAATCAAAATGACGATATTGACACCCGAGGATGAGATAGATTTAGCAAAATTTGAAGTGGAACTCGTAAAGAATTGGAATAAAATGATTGGCTCTCAAAAGAGTGTTACAGCAGCTCATATGAGATTATCTAACCTTATTATCAAAGAAAATTCTGCACGAGAAATTTTTTTAAGAACTGCTAGAGATGTGTATAAACAAATGAAAGTACTAGCAAGAGAAAAAATGTCTAATATCGATGAGGATGATGAGAAAATAATTCAAAAAATAATTCATGATAATGAACAAATATTTGAAAATAATAAAAAATTTCTTAACGCTATAAAAGATCTAGGATTACAAAGAGAATATTTACATAAAGAATTTCAAGAATTAACTGAAGCATTAAAGGAGGTATCTTCAAAAAGAAAAGCGGTTGTTAATAAAGCTTTAAAAATCGAAATATCTAAGAATAAATTAATTGAAGGAGAGAAACTTGAAATGATGGATCAAGAATTTAAAGATATACAAAAGGAGTTTGACAGATCTAAAGGACGTTTTTTGAAAAAAGTTGAACATATCGAATCAACGAGGAATGAAGTTAATTCTTTATGGAATAAACTAAAAGATTCTATTATGGGATTTGACTGAATTAAAAAAAAAATATCTAAATTTAAAATATTAGTATAGAATAATTGAAAAATAAAAAGGTAAATAATTAAAAATAAATATTTAATCGATTATAATTAAATAGAAAAATTTTTTTCTTAGGGGATGATAAAAATAGCCGAAGAATTTAATTCAATGTTAGCTGCAACCCGGAAAGCACCACTTGATGAGAAACTCAAAGGACTTGCAGATATTATTGAAAGTATAATGCAAATTTTGTTAAAAATTCCTAATTTAGTAGATCAAAGCTTAACTGTTATAAATTCAAGAATCTCTTCAATTGAAGGAAAGGTCACTTCATTGGAAACAAAAGTTGGTCAAGGAGCTACGGCTGTATCGGCAGAAGCTGGAAGTCTGGCTCGATCCCCAGTAACTCCACCACCTCCGCCAGGAACACCTCCACCACCTCCGGGACGCCCACCTGCTGGACCTCAACCAGCGAGAGCAGCTAATCCAGTCTCTCTACGCGGAGCAATCATGGGGGAATTGAAGGAGTTATTTTCAAAAAGAAAAAAAATATAATAATTTTATATATTTAAACCTTAACGAAACATCTATTTCATACAATTTGATTCTCGAATAATAAAATTTAATATTTAATTTTGTTTCGTTTTACTGATAAAATAAAATAAAAAATATAGTTTTATTTCTTTCAAATCGCGAAATAATTACTCATTTCAGATATTTTTTTTAAAGATTAAAAAATGATTACTTTAAATTAGTTTTAATATTTTAAATAAGATTTTAGTTATCATTAATGTTTTAAATAAGATTTTCATTAATATTTTAACAAAATTTATAAAGTAGAATATGACTGGAAATACAAAATCAGTAAAGGTAATACATGATTCTCAGAGGAAAGTTCTAGAAATAGTATCATTATTACGAGTGATGAATAATTACTATGGAAAAAAGAAGGATATTCAAAAGAAAATGAAACCAATTGTTTTAAAAAGATTTAAAAAGAGTATAAAAGAATTAAAAGAAAATTCAGATTGGTTATTTTCTGTTCCGAGCACATTAGACTCTTTAAATATAGAATTTATGAAAAAAAATGATGCTTTTCGATTTCCCGATGCAATCCATTTGTTTGAGGCATGGATGAATCTTGGGATGGATGCTGTTTTTCCAAGAGTTGCATTTAACTTTGATTTTCCAGGGGTATTACCAAATGAAAGAAAAAGGTCTGTATTTCAGTTTATTTACAATTTTTCTCGTGGTTTTGGTTTTCCAATCATTTTTAATCCCACATTTTATGAACATAATATAGGTTTATTGAGATTTCTTAATCCATTATTAAAATGGGGTTATACTGTTTTTCACAAAGTAAATCAAGCAAATTCTCTTGTTGAAAAACGTTTCAATTTAAATAGACATCATCCTGGAGAATTTGAATCTGTGATGATTTCAGAATTTAAAGATGGATTTAAAGGAGTTGACACACTTTTACATGGATATAAAATAAAAAAACCAAAATTAATCGGAAATTATGATGATTTAAATCAAGCCTTAGAAAATGTTGTATTTTCTTATTCAATAGGAGATCATGCAATGAGTATTATAAAATATAGAGGACAAGAAGTTAAAGAAATCCCACTTATTGATAATGATTTTATTAAAAAAAAATATGATATTGATTTTTACCCTTATATCAAAAAATTAATCTCAACTAATAACGCTATTACTCAAAGAATTAAAGAATTAAGAAAGGAAATCACAGAAAAATTAAAGGAATTTTCACTTATTGATAAAATAAGATTTAGATTAAGGAAAGGTAAAGTTATTCCTTTATCTAAAGACGTGCAAAAAGTTAAAGATATTGAGTTAAAAAAAAATATCTTAGATAAAATTAGACAAAAATTATGGACTACTCCATTATATACTCATACAGTTCATTCACCTAAACAATATAAGCTCAGTTACACTCAGGAGGAAAATGATTTAGATGAATTAGAACAAGAAGAATCTGATTCAATCTTGTTAAAATTAGTAAGAAAATATGGAAAAAAATATAAAATCGAGTTCAATGAAGAAAATATCATTAAAAAGCTTGAGGAATTAAGAGATGACATGGCAAAGATGTGGCTATATTTTAAAGAAAGACATCTTAATTATGCAAAAAGAAAAATGATAAAAATTACTTCAATTTCCGTTAATGATTCTAATTATAGAGAAAAAATTTTAAAATTAGTAGATGAATTAATACCAATTATAACAATTCATGAGATTTTTATACGACCTTTATCAGATTCTGTTTATCCCGAATCCATTCCACAAACTCAAAAAATGTGGTCTTATCTCGCAACATTCTTAAGTTCTAAGTATAATTTAATGGGTGTTAACTTAATAAAAACCTTCAATCGAATAGCATATTATAGATGGGCTTATTTTTTCAAAAAGAAAAATATGAAATTTGAACATTTTTTTGATTATTTCGTAAAAATACCAATTTGGGAAAATATCCCAGATGAAATTATGAATTGTTTTAAATCTTATCCAAATGAAAAGATTATCTTCGTTAAAAGCCCAAAACAATCAATAAGAAATAGAGTTTCTAAATTAAAAGAAAAATTTTAAAAGATTACCACTCTAGGAATCCTGGGTCATCAAATACCTCTTCAAGCGTTTTATCTTTTGCTAACTTTTCTTCTCCTTCTATTTCTTCTTTAAAATCAACACCATAATCTTCTTGTTTTATTTTTTCACGTAATTCTCTTTCTAAAAGTATAAAGTGTGCTGCCTCATCTCTCCATTTATTAGATTCTTCTAGTAATTCTTTCTCTCCTGTTGAAATATATTCCTTAGATAATTCTGCCGCTTTCATTTTTGTAATATCTGATAGAAGTGAATAAGTTAAAGCTAATTCACTCCAGTTTTTCTCTTTTTCATGTTCTTTTATATTTCCCTTTAAACGATGATATTCTTGATCTTTAAAATATAAATCAATAAATGATCCATAAAAATCTACAGCAGCTTCAATAGAACGGGCTAAAACCTCTTTTTGTAATCCGCAAGTTCCGCATTTAACTTCAACCAAATTGACAATTTTATCCTTTAATTCAACTTTCTTTATTTTTCCGCCACAAATAGAGCAGTTTTTTACATTTTCTCCGTTTATATCATATAAATCATTTGCTGAGCGTAAGTACACCTCCCATTCTAGCCCACAATCAACACATTTTATAGAATATGCAATTAGTTTGATCTTCTTCTCTATTTTAACTGATTTAGCCCCGCACTCAGGGCATGTAAAAATTTTTGGCAGTTTGCGGATTTTTCGATAAACCTTCTTTCTTTTCTTCCTTCGACCCATAAAATTTCCCGTCTTTGTAATATTTGTTATTTTTCTTTTAATTTTTAATAATTTTTAAGAGTAAAAAATTTTTCTCTTTTTAATTTACCCATTTCCCGTAAAACAGAAAAATTTTTATGTTATGGTATAATAATTTTATTATCTCTTTTTAATTATCTTATTGGAATAGATTACATTGATTAGATCATATCATTTAATACCATATAAATTAAAGTAGGTTGGAAGAAATGGAACAGCATAAGCAATTATCCATTGAATTAGATAAAAATCTTATAAATAAAGTATTTGAAAATGTAGAGATGCGCTATATTCTATTATATCTTTACATAGTTCGAAATGATATGTTAAAAAATTTATCAGATGAATCTTGGCTCCATTCATTTAAAAGATTAATGAATTTGGATGAAATTCTCAAAAGCGATTTGGAATTATATTCAAATAAAGAACTGACCGAAATATTAATAGATTTAGGAATAATTAAAAATTTAAGATCTTTAAAAGAACTGGAAAAGAAAGAAGATGATTTTTTAATTAAAACTTTAGAACCAATAAGAATCGAAGATAATAAGATAATTGTTCCAGAAAATACATTATTTCCTATTATCTCAAAAAAATTTCCATTTCTAACAAAACGAAATTTTCACTATGCCATCTCAAGGTTAAAAGGTATAATGTGCGAAAATAGCGATGTAATTCATCCTTTTCTATTTGAAATTGGTAAGGAAAATTATTTATTAGCAGACGATCTATATGAAATTTTAGATGATTTAGGAAATCCATATCAAACAATAAAGGTCGAAATCACTATTAGTGAATTTTATAACAGGTTTAAAGAATTATTAGAAAAAGTCTCGATTTTCTTAGAACTATATGATCCTTTATTAAATAAAAAATCAAATCTCAGAATTATCAAAGAGGCAATAGACAATAATAAAGTCATTCTTGAATTTATGCAAGAAAAGGTAAAAAAATTGCCTGCTAAATTTGATCTGGAGGATGTAGTAGATAAAGAAAATGAAATTTTTAAAAAATGGCATTCTATACTTATAAATTTACTTAAAAAACGGAATAGATTAAATGAAATTGATGAAGAATTAAGTAAAATTAAAAATTACTATTCTGGAAAGGGAAAAAAATATACCTATTTAGAATTTATTACTAAAATATCATACAATGAAGATAATATCTTAAACCAAATTAAAGATAGACTGATAGAATTAAGAGAAGAATTAGTAAATATCAAAAAAGAAGTATCTAAATTTGAAAAAAATGAAATAAAACTGCTTAATTTAGATTATGAACGATTTAGAATTATAAATGAATAAATAAGGAAGGTGCCCGATTATTAACTGCCCTGTATGTAACGTTGAGATGGAACAACTCGTTCAAGAAATATTTCAATGTCCAAAGTGTAAAAAAATTATTAAAGGACAGATTAAAGAAATTAAAAAAAAGAAAGAAGTTGCTGTTGGAGAAATTCAAGAAGGAGATTATTTTCATAACAACGCTAGTTTAAATAAGAAATATGAAATTTGTGAAAAAGGAATTACAATATCTAAATCTCCAAATAGGTGGGTGGCAGCATTACTCTGTCATAGCTCCTATTTAAGCAGCTCTAAATATATCAGACTTAGTTGGTGGAAAAAGGAAATAAATACACATGCAGGCTTTTTCAAAATAACTGAATCTATAGTATTGGATAATTTAATCAAATCCTTAAAAAAAATAAATTCTTCATTTGATGAGTATTGGGGTAATTTTAAAGGATTTGAAAAAAAAAAAATAGAAACAGAAGAAAAAGCAATTCAAAATGAGCGTCTAAAAATTCTAAAGTATAGAATTCTCGAAAATAAAATTTGCCCGAATTGTAGTAAAAAATTATCATTAAGTAAAAGAAAAACACATTATGAATGTGAACACTGTGGCGAGATCATCATCTTGGAATCTCATAATGAACCTATTTTTAATATTGATCCTAAAGATCTCTCATTAGAATTCTCAACAAATTTTCCTATCAACTTTTACCTCCCCGTAGCGGGTATTACTATAGAATGGTTAATGAGTTTATGGAAAGCTATAGTTGTTATATATTCAAAAGATAACCCCAATAAGAAATGGTTAAGATTCTATGCTTGGGAAAGGAATTTGCAACAACTGCTAAAATACGGATATTATGAAGCCGGTGATGGAGGACAATTATCTTGGACTACAAAAAAAGGAACAGGCTCACCTAATATTTTTGATAAATCAGAAGTCCCTATTCTAATAGATGCTCTAAAAAAGCTTCAGAAAGAAATAGGTTGGGTTAAATAAGATATAAATTTATACAAAAGATTATGATGTGATTGAATAAATGAGTGGAATCGATAATCTTGAATGGGAAAAATTGTTGACTGAATTCTCTAAAAATGTTGATAAATCTCTCAAGAAACTTGAAGAAAGAGATATTGATAATATTCCTGGTGCTAAACAAGCCTTGGTTGAGAGATTACGAGTTATGAGAGATTATTTTCCACAAAATAACGGAGATCTCTTTATAAAATCAATTAATGAGAAAATTCAAAATGCATTTTTCCCAAAAACCAAAGATCTAGCTGAAGCATTTGAGCTAATTTTAAAGTCACGCTCTCATGATCAAGATTTTATAATAAATGAATTAATTAATGGTTTTATATCATCAAGAAGCAAAACAATTGCTTTAAATGTTCAAGGAACTGTTATTGATAGAATGGTTGAGGCATTTAGTAAAGGACCGGATTTTCAAATTGTAGATCATCAATTCTATGCAATGTTTTCCGACCCCAATAAAGCACGCAAATATGTAAAAGAAAGTTTGCAAGACCTTGTGGATTTATTTGGTTTAGAAGCGAAAGAATTAATTGTTGAAAAAGATAAAAGGAAAAGCGAGCGAAAAGTTTATACTTTTTACACGTTTCCCGAAAAAATATTAGAAATTTTAGAAGGTGAATATGTTGATACTGATGATGTACTCGGAGAAAAAAGGGTTTCAGAAAAATTCGATAAAACAGTTTTCATATCTTTGTTTTTAGCCAATATATCAGTTCACAGAGATGATTTAAAGAAAATAGGTGGAGTATATACTATAAACGGCATCTGTAGCATATTTAGTTTAATTCTTTTGATCTCGCTTATGCCTAAATTGGAGGTAAATGAGACCAATCCAGTCTTAAGAGACCCAACTTATAACCCTGAGACAATGAGTATTATTCCAAAATCATGGATGATGAAGGAAATTCTGTTGGATTTATTGGAACCCCTAATAAATATTGTAGCATATAGATTGGGTGGCGGAGAATGGTTAAAATCGGTTGAAACCTCTGAGGTTAAAAAAAAGATACACAATCAAATACGGTTTCTTATCAAAGACGTAAATAAATGGGTATACGGACAGTTAACAAGAGTGGAAATTCCCATATTCATTGAAATCTCCAATATTTTCGCTGAGGTATTGATTGACTATTCTACAGGGGAGTAAAATTAAATACTTAGGGGGAAATTAATATGGTTAGAGAAAGATGGACAGACATTTTAGCTAGATACTTAACATATTTAAGTCATCTGGTTCCAATTCTCAAAGAAACAAAGAAAACTGTCCAAAATATGAGTTTGGAAGTGATGATGGACGTAAAGATTTTTGATAAGATTAAAATGGACGAAGAAAAACGATTAGTGAAGAAAGTGAGGGCTTTATCCGAATTCTCGGCATATTATAGAGGTGAAGTATTTGAAAATATAAAAAATTTTATATACAAATATGCTGAGGATTTAGAACCTATAGATATTAAAGATTATCTAATTGAATTTTTTGATGAATGCATAAGTGCTTTAGAAATATTAATGAATGTTACAAACCCAGATCAAAAAAAATTAAATTCCACATATTTATATCTTCTTTACAAATATTTAGAAGATCTTTTATTACCTATAGGTAAAAATTTTGAAGAAATTTACATGAAGTTGAATAAAACATCAAAAAATTGGCATGAATGTCAAAGGTATATGATGATTCCTCATACATATTATAGGGAAACTGTGGATAACCCCGATTTCTTCGAAATTCCCGGTATTTCTCCAAAATTATACCAAATAATTAATAATATAACCTCTTTATACAACTTGGATCCTAATTATTATCCGTGTCCTGAAGATTCTAACATAGAAATTCCAGTAGTCTTGATTGAAGATGTTTTTGAAGCATTTATTGATAATATTGCTCATGAAGAGCAAGAAGCAGTTGAAAAAATTTGTGAACGTTTAGGATTAAGAGTTCTAGATGGGATTTTTCTTGCTCCCAAGTATGATTTTATAGATGTTCTAATTAAACTTGATTTCCTTAGAGAGAATAAACAATCTGATGGCAAGATTAGATTAATACCTCAATTCAGTAATGAAACTTTAATTTTAAGTTATCTAGCGTTCGTTTCTTTCCGTCGAGGTTTTTTATCTAAAGAATTAATTAATTGGATTTCTATGACATTTGCGTTCATTATTTTTTCAACGATTTTAAAATCTCAATTAAGTGATCATAATATTTTCTATCCTATTTTTACTGGTTTGAAAACTCAAGAAAAAGTAATACCTTATATGATGAAACTTCTATGCTTTAATAATTATTTGAAATTAGATAGGATGAAAATACGAGATTCTGTCCAGTACAGAAAAGAAATTTTTAATTTTGCAGGATCTAGCATAGATTGCATTAAGCAATTAATTTTAGATTTAAGTGAATATTTAAAAGAAATAAAAAAAAAAAAAAAAGAAGGGGTGTAAGAAAAAATTACATATTCAGATGATGAAATTAAAGAAAGGCTTGATAAGTATGGAACGGTTTATTTACCAAATGAAATTATAGAGAATGTTGATGATATTTTAGGAAATGAGATTCTAAAGGAAAGGCTTGAAGATTTTTTCAGTTCCTTAAAAAAATATAGTGAAGTTGTTGAAAAATTAAAAAAGACTAAATTAGTCCCAAATTTAACTGTCCTCCTATATGGACCACCTGGAACTGGAAAAACTTCTTTAGCTCGAGCATTTGCAAAGGAATTTGATATCCCATTGTGTGTAGTAGAGTCTGACAGATTAGTTTCTGCATTATTAGGCGATACCGTTAAAAATATTAGAAAAGTTGTGGAATTATCAGCTCAGATTGCGGAAGAAAATGGAGCTTTTATATTGTTTTTTGATGAAATTGATGCAATTGCATCCGAAAGATCGAATATTCACGAAGTAGGCGAAATTAAAAGAGCTGTAATATCTTTCTTACAAATAATTGATAAAATAAACTACTTTGGAACACCATTAGCAATTTTAGGTGCTACTAACCATCAAGACCAATTAGATTCTGCAATTTGGAGGAGATTCACATTTCATTTGAAATTTGATTTTCCTACATTTCATCTCAGGAAGAAAATAATTGAGGCTTTTATTAATAAAATTAGTAACGCAAAAATTGGAGTAGATGATGTAATTCTTGTTAGTTTAAACAAAGAATATGCATTATTAAAATCTAAGGAAGAAAAATTAAAGCCTATAGTAAGAAATGAAAAATATTCACAAGATTTGGATGAATTGTGGAATGATAAAAAAATTATCGAGAATAGAGGAATTTTATTTTTAACGCGTGGATACACAGGTGCAGATTTAGAGCGTGGAGTGAGAGTTGCTCTGTTTAAAGCATTAAAAAATGACATTTTAACCTATGAAAATTTTACCCATTCCTTAGAATTAGTAGGAGGTACTAAAATCCATGTTGAACAACAATATTTTTTGAGTGTTTCTGAAAGGAAATCTTCCAGGGATAAAAAAATATCAAGAATAAACAACAACAATCTGGAAGGTCCTCGTGAAATTTAATAATTAATTTTTTTAAAAATCTCCTATTGATTATATAAAAATACAAGTAAAAAATCGAAAGATGGAATCAGAGAACATAATCTTTTCTGCAGAAAGAATAAAAGGATTAACTAATCCTATTGATAAAATTCGAGGAAAATTAAATTTAATTAATAAATTATATCTCAATTATAAAGAAACTCTAAAAAATTTACTTAAAAAACCCAATCTAATAGAGAATGATAGAATAAAATTCTTTAATGATTTAGATAACACATTAGAAGAAATATATTCAAAATTATCCAAAAACTCTGAACTTAACTTAGAAAATTGGTTGTCAATTAAAGATTTACTTTTATCTGAATATATTCTTTCAATAAAAAACATTTTAACAGAAAAAAAAATTTCTCAAGATTCTCTTAAAAAAGTTGGTATTTCATTAATTAAAAACAAGAAAGTATCATCTTTTTTAGAAAAAACAAGTTTTATTTTTTCACTCGATGTTGATTTTTGGGAATCAATAGTTAATTCATTAAAAAATAACCCTGATTTTCTAAAAACCCTAAATAAAATAAAAAAATTTTGTCAAAATGAGAGGGAACGAATATTAAATATTGAACTAAATAAAATTCCTAAAAACATCGACTATAAAATTATCAATGAGTTTAAAAAAGAATTCAGAAAAAACAAAATTTCTTTTAAAGAATTCATGATAACTTCAGAATCCAGATTTCCTAAAACTAAATTTGCCACCCAAAAGATTACTTTAGACACAAAAAAGAAAAAGAATGAACTTGATATATTAAAAGAAAAACAAGAGACACGATTCAAATCTTATGATAAATTATTTACTCTTTCCGAAGATGAATTTCAAAGATTAAAACGTAAAAAAAAAAGAAAAAAATTAGATTCTTTATCTAAATTAGAAAAAAAAGAATACCCTCCTGATGATAAAAAAAAGGAGAAGGACAAGAAAGAAGAATCAACCCAAACCACAAAACAAGATATATTTAGTAGAGATATAATAGAAAATAATGAAGCTGATATCGATCCTTTAGAAGTTATTAGAAAAAGAAAGCAAAAAAAGGAAGAAGAATTTGAAAAACACTTAAATAAAATTCAAAAAAAAAATAAAAGAGGTTCAAACTAATTAATTCTGGTTCATTTGTAATAAAAATAAAAGATTTTTCAGTGGAAATTAAAAATAAATTTAATATTATTCAAGGCAAATTTCTTTCTCAGGATTTAAATCAACTTCAATTGGGCAATTATATCCACCTTCTTGATGATGTTCCAAAAATAAGCTTAGAAAAGTTACTGATTTTATATAAAAATAATTCAAAAGGACAGAAAAATCTAATTGACAATATTAATTTTATTGAATTTATAGCAAAATATACTCAAATAACTCAAAAAGATATTAAATTTTTAGATAAATATATCTCTTTTTTAGAAAGTTGTATTTCACTATTAAGATTAAACCAGCTCAATCTTGAAAAAAAAAAATTAAAAACCGAACTAAAAATTGCCCAAGAAAGAAATAAATCAGCAGAAATTTCTACTAAAATAACTCTATTAAATAAATTAAACGAATCAATTAAAGAATACAACACTAGATTAAAACTTTTTGAAGAGGATTTTTTACCCATCAAAAATCAAAAAAAAATGCTTGAAGACAAACTTGGGAATTTAAAAAAAACACAAATTGAATTTAGAAAAGAACAAAAGGATATTTTTAATAAGATTAATATTCTTACTCGAGAAGAAGAGAGCCAAAACAATGATCAAAATGAAAAAATTGAGACCCTAAGGAAAAATGCTAAAATTCTAAGAGATAAAATTGATGATATCAAGCAAAAAATTGAAAATTCCCAATATAAATTAAATCAGAATTTGCCGAAATTTAAAGAATTTGATAAAATTTATCATAACCTAAAAGAAAATCTTGAAATTGATAAGAAAAAAATGAGAAATCTTCGAATAGAATTAGAAGAAGTTATTGATTTAAATAAATTGGATGAATTAACAGAATCTGGTTTAAAAGAACTATCTTATATAAGACCGATAAGCTTAATCAAATCAAATATTGATAACATCACTAATGAAATAATAAAAATTGAAAGTTTCAATCAAAAGTATTTTAAAAATAAAAATAATCTCTTAATAAAAGATTTAAAGATGTTTAAATCCAATTTAGACAACTTTTTTTCGAATCAGTTGGAAGAATTCGATAGTAATGAGCTTGAAAGCAAAATAAAATCTTTAAAGAAATTAGGTATTTGGCTATATAAATTCCAAAAATTACTAAATGAATTTTTGGAAACGATTAATTTAAAAATCTCTATTGATTTTTTTTTAAATTTGACACCAAATTTTGCTAAAAATAGTCAGATTATTATAAATTTCAAACGTTTTAAAGAAGAAGCTATCATTTATGATAATTTAACTACTCCTGAGAAGGTATTTTTTATAATATGTTTTTACTTAACCATTGAAAGTCTTAAAAATAAAAGAAACATCATTTTCACAAATCTTATAATACCTGAGGATTATAACAAAAAAGGTTCTATTTTTAGAACTTTAACAAAAATTATGCCTATTTTTAATGAAAGTCCAGATTTAAAGGAGAAATCATTAACTTTTCTAATTTCTGGATTCAAACTAACAAAAGATATCAAAAATGTTCAAATATATAATATAAATAATACTTAATTGAGAAAGAGAACAATGAACAATCCAAATATAAACAATATTGATAATTTAGTGAAAAAATTTTGTAAAATTTTTCTCATTAATGAAAAAAAAATGATAAGGGAAAGAGATCTTATTGAAATGTGCTCAAATCCAGAAAATTTTGATAATATTATTAAAAAAGTATATAATAATCTAAATAATATTGGATTTGAATTAGTTAAAACCTCGTACCTAGAAGAAAAATATTATATATTAACAACTGAAGGTAAAGAAAAAGCCTTATCTCCTATTCTTTATGGAATTCTCACATTAATCGTTGCTTTAAATAATGAAATAGGTGAAAATTTAAATTATTTCGAGTTAAAAAATATTCTAAAAGATGTATGGGAAAATGTTGAATATTTAATAAAAAATAATTATTTAGCTCAAATAAAGAGTAGAGATCATCATCTAATTAAAATTACTCCTATAGGTAAAGGTGTTTTAAAAAATATAATTTCTGAAATTAATTTAAAAAAAATTTTAGAAATTTTTGAAAAGACAAATTAAATACTCTTACCTTCCTTAAGATCAAGGACAAATTGTTCAGAAATCTTCTGTATTCTTTCTGCTGAGGGCCCTTCCCCAATCACTTCGATTTTTCCATCTTGTTCCTTAACCTTTATTTTCCCATTTAGAATACTTATTATAGATAATTCACTTTGATAATCAACATGTCCTTTAGGGAATATTTTAGCAATTCGATCTGCCAATGCTTCCATAGGAAACGGCTCTTCTTCCACTGTAATCATTTTCCATACACCTGAATGCATAATAACCTTAGGAATTACTGCTCCTTTCTCGTTTTTAGCATTCTCAATTATAATATCACCAGAATCGGAAACACCTTTAAGAGTTCCCACAAAAAATTTATCATCAGATATATGAATTTTTACAAGTGCATCCAATAGATTACCAAGTTCTTGATTATAATTTCTTAGCATCATAACAATTTATTCTAAGTTTTATTACAATTTATTCTTTTCTACTTTATGTTATATCGAAAGGAAAGGTAATCTCCCAAAATTCCTCCAAATGCAGTGAATTTCTAAAAATTTAATCGAATTGTCGAGAACGAAATTTAGAATAGTATATCAAATATGATGCTAAAATCCCCCCCAACTCACTGCAATAGATAACTATGTATATTGGACCATATAAAAATCCAAATATTAAACCAGGAATTAATCTTATTAAGACTAAGAATATTAATAGTATTTTTCCTGACATTCTTACTGGAAAAAAGAAAACTAATAAAGTAAATTGCCTGTTCAAATTAGGAAATACAAGAAAAGATATTATACCTAAAATTGCGCTCCATCCTAATCCGATAGAATAATAAATGGAATCAATTTCATTTAAAGGATAAAGGGGCACTAATAGGAATCTAAATAAAAGAAAAATCAAACCGGCTAAAAGTCCAGAAAAAATATATAATCCCAATAATAATTTGGTTCCGTACATTTGTTCAATAGTTCTAGCCATATTATATAGAAAAACAATCATAATAAATAAAAAAAATATCCCCAAAAATCCCTCAGCATAAACAATAAAGAGAGCCGTAAAAAATGTATGAAAATAATAATTTAAAACACCATATCCACTTAAATTTAGATATTGTGGTAAAAAAATTGCAATAATAGACATTATAACAAGTGTTATTATGATAAAATTAGTTCCATTCATTTGGTTTGATCTCAAAAAGGAAAGAGGTGTTGTTTTCATTCTTTTTTTATGTTCTTTTTCTCTTTTTTTGAAAATCTTTCTTATCTCCTTCTCACTTAAATATTCACCTTCCTTATATAGTCTTTCTGGAGAAATATCTTTTTTTAATGAAATTTCTTTGGAAGTTATTGGAATTTCACTAAATTTTGGTACATGTTTTAGCTCAAATGTACATTCGTGATTCTCAGGCAAGCGATGTTTTTTGCAGAAGTGATTTCCACAATATCTACATTTAAATGGAAGGTAAGGAATATCCTCCTCGCAATATGAGCATTTTACCAATTTTTTTCACCATTTAAAGTACTCATTAATAAATTATACTATTAACTACCAAAATATGCAAAATGAAGTTCCGGGGTATATACTATACTAAACACAACAATTGCTAGTATCCCGAGAGCAACAACTAAAAATATCCAGACTTCTTTTTTCCACTTAAATATATTAGCCCCATCTAAAATACCTATTGGAATTAAATTAAAAAGCCCCAATTGTGCATTGAAAAATGCAGCTAAGGCAACAAGCATATTTAAAGGATATATTGGAATATATAATGATGATATAAATAAAATTAAGCCGTAGATCAAGTTAACAAGTGGACCAGCCATTTTACATTTTCCTGTTCTGTCACTTATTTCTTCTAATCCCAAAACAACTACAGCGCCGGGTAAAGCTAAACTGGGAAAATTTATCCCTCCCATTAATGTAAAAATACCCATGATTAAACCAAATGATGTTAATACCATTCCAAATGTTAATAATCTAAACTTTGTTTGCATTTTATAATGTTTTGCAACTTGCCGATGACCTAATTCATGAAATAGAAAGGCTGTAGTATAAAAAAATGCTAAAATAAATATAGCCCAGAGTAAACCCAATTCAACTAGTTCGAGACGGAAAAAGCTAATAAAGCCAATTACATAAATTAATGCTGCTCCGATGACAAAATGAGTAAATTCCGACTTTTTTTGCCATAAAATTCCCGAAAATGTTATACCAGAATCTGGATCAAAAGCATTTTCTGGTATTTGACTCTCTTGATGATACCAGACAAAACTCCCGTCTGTTCTGCCCCTATCATGAATGCTTGAATCAGCGACAGTGGAACTATAAACAGGTTGAGGCTGAGATGGTTGTTGAGGCGTACTATATAAAACTGGGGGTGCCACTGAGGTCGTGGGAACCCCAATTATTGAAGAACAGTCATGCATTCGAGGTTCTAAATGATAGGAACAATACCTATTATGGCATTTTTCACATTCAAAAACTTCTGGAAATTCATCACCACAAAATTCACAACTGGGCATATTTAATCATGTTCTTAAATACTATTAAATTATTCAAGGATGAAATTATATAATTCTAAAATAATTAAAAGTATTAATTTTTATTTAGAATATTTAGTCCTTTAACATAAAAAATTTTATGTTTTTAGTTGTGAAAATTTTAAAATTAGAAATGTATCTAAAAATCCGCGATTTTATTTTTCTAAATTTTGTTTTTTCCAAAAAGAAATAGCTTTATCTATAGTATTTTGAGATAATCCTATCTTTTTATTATATTTAATTGATTTTTTTGATTGAAATACCGTTTTAGGTTTAAAAAACTGATCTTTTCTATATAAAATATCCCAATCGTATACACTCTCAGTCATGTTGTAATTTATTTAGATTTAATCTTAAAATTTCATATCAGTTAGATGATTTAGTAAATTTTAATTTTGAAAAAAAAAAAGAAGATAGAATATGAACTAAAATTTTTGCTAAAACTTAGAAATTCAACGTATTAATTAGACCTATCGCTCTTTACTATTTAAACAAATTCAAAATATTAATAAGCTTTATTAATTTAAAAGATCAAATATTTTCATAAGAATACTAAAAAATCAATGTATCTAATATGAGTGAAAATGAAGAAGAGGGAATGAGTAAAGAAGAAGTTGATAAAGAGCGGGAAAAATTAAAGGAACTTGATTTAGAGGATAAAAGTAAGGCAAGCTGGGATATATTAACGAAGTTAACTAAGAAGAAAAAGGAAGAGTAATTCTTTAATTTTTAAAAAACTTATAATTTCTCTATTTTCATGGTTTTGGAACATTTGGGGCATAATTCATCTTTTTCAGTTAATTTTACTTTAACCATTGTTTTCTGATATCCACATTTTTTATTCTGACATTTTAATTTGAATTTTTGAAGCTTACCTAGAGGACTTTTTTTAATTAATATTTCCTTTTCATTGGATTTAGGCTCTTCATCTGCCGAATCAATTTTTATTTCTTTAATTTTTGATTGCTTCTTTTTAGATGATTCTTTCAACCACTTATCCAAGCTAATTTTAAACACCCAAATTTTTTTAAATTATTTGTGTATATCCAATTTCTCTGGCTCTTACATATATTTTATATGATAAATTTTCATAATCATTTAAAATATCTTTAATTTCTTCAAATGAAGGTTCTTCAAATAACTCCTTATAGTTTTCTCCAACACCATCTGAATATTGATATTGTTGAATGACATAATCCCCATTAAAATTAATTTTTTTTAACTTTTATAATATTCTTTTTAGCCTTTACTGATATTATTTCATTTATTTATTCATATTTACCTTTATTAACTTGACAAGAATAACTGATATAAATTTGTATATAAATTTTAATTTTAAAGTATCATTCAATTTATAAAAAACAATATAAAAAAATAAAAAAAATTCTTAATGCTCTAATATATTTAAATTAGTAAATTTGTTCCTTTCCTGCTACAAAACTTTCTCGTAATTTGAAAAAGGCTTCTTTAGAAAATCTCTTATCTACAACTTCTTTTACTACATTTTCTATACGAGAAAAAGCTACATTTGCTGCAGGTATGATAGAAACACTATTTACCCAAGGATCATTAATTGGTCTTCCAATTTGGCTTAATAACTTTACATGTGCCTCAATTACATCCCCTTGACCAATTTCGATAATGTCTCTCGCAACGTGATTTGCAAGAACATTATAAATCTTACCAACATGATTAATGGGATTCTTTCCTGCTACAGCCTCTAATGACATTGTTCTACATGGAGTTATTAAGCCATTACAGCGGTTTCCCCGTCCTACTTCACCATCATCCCCTGATTCTGCACTAGTTCCTGTAATGGTTAAATACATTATATTCTTTTTAATAATATCAGCTACATTTACTTGACAAGTTACTTCTTTCTCTGGAATAATTTTAGCAGCTAAATCCAAAACTGCATCCTTAATTTGTTCACAATAGTTAATGTATTCATTAGAATCGTTTATATATTTAGAAACCATAGCACAAGCTAAAGTAATTCCAATTTTATTTTCAATTCGATGACTCATAACTTTTATATCTTCTCCAGATGCTTTGCATTTGTTTTTAAACGCGTCAGAATTAATTAATCTTTCCGTTTCAAGTGTTATTCTTTCACAATCACTCAAAGGTGCATATCCTACACCAAAACTAGTGTCATTAGCCATCGGTATGCTGTTCATAGAATCACTTTCATCAAAAAGCCCAGTTAAATCTACAGAACCCGGTCGAACAGCATGATCAAAATGAATATCCTTAACTAAATCTAAATTTCTAAATACATCTTGGACAACTTGTTTAGTAGCTTCTAAACAAATTGGTCCCACGGGAATGTATATCAATTCACTTCCATTCAAAATCTGATTTATAGCTCTCCCTACAAGTAAGAAATATTGAGGTTCTATTATAAGACCTCCTCCAAAAGTGGGTTTAGATATTCCTCCAACCAGTGCAGCTTTATCCACATTATGGTGATAATAGCGTTCGAAATTCTCTAAATAGTATTTACATAAGGCTCTTGATGAAGCTTCTGCAGCTGCATCGCAAACGGAATCAGGGTGTCCTAAACCCTTTCTTTCTACGATTTCAGGAAACTCCGATTTCTCAATAGGGTCTAATTTTGATAAATCGATCTTTAACATATGTTAAACCATTTCTAATAGTAATTTTTTATATATAAAGCAATTTAATCCATAAAATAAATTCTTTTCTGTAATTATAAACTCCCTTTTTTTAATATATTAAAATGTATTAGATTTAGAAAAAAATGGATTACTATTAAATTTACTAAACTTAATAAATTATATAGATTAATTTTGAATAAAAAATAAAATTGTCTTGGTGAAAGCTATATTCGAAACACAAATTCATATTGTATTTAATGCTGATGAGGAAGAGAGAATAACTTTCCCAATAATAACTTCAAAACCTAATAAGCTATACTACTTTAAGGCTGATCCAACAAAATTGAACGCTGCTTATCTGTATGAATCCTTTTATGGAAAAAATATTGAAGTTTTAAAAAAGGAAGTCCCAACATTAGAAATAATAACAAACCTAATTGATTATACTGATTATTTCCAAATAATTCAAGAAATATCAAAAGTAATCAGCAACGAAAGGGAGCAAAATCCTAACTGTAAAATTTATATTAATATTTCTGCCGGTTCTAAATTAACTGCAATTGCTTCAATAGAAGCAGCAAGGATATGGGATTTAGAAACATACTATATCTTTTCTCAAGAAATAAGCTTTGGTGGAGGACCTAAGCATTCTGGCGAGATGAAATTTCTACCGATAAAAGGCTTTCCCATACAAAAACCTCGAAAAGAATTAATTAAGGTATTAAAAGTAATGGAAAAAATGATGGCTGGAGGTAAAAAATTTGTATATAAAAAATATTTATTGAATGTTTTAAAAGATGAAAGATTGTTGCAATTAGTCACGGAAAACCCTGATTTGACAAAAAATAAATCAAGTGAATATATGGCTCTTAATCAAAGATATTTAAATCCATTGGAAAGGGTATGGAAATTCATAAAAATTTCTGATGATAAACGAAATAAAAAAATATTTCTTACTGATGAAGGTAAGGAGATATTAAAAATTTTTAAATATTATATATAGTGTTTGAAATACTTTATATAAAATAAAATTAAATAAGTCCTTTATATTAAATATACAAATAAAAAAAGCGAGTAACTCTTATTTAAATGAATGATCCAAATTTTTATTCAAATGTAATAACTCAATTAAAATTAATATTAGAAAATAATGGTTTCACAATTTATTTACTAAAATCACTCAAAGAAAAGTTTTGTTTTGACATTCTTGCGAAAAATGATGCGTCTCTAATAGTTATAAAAATTATTTCTAATATTGATAATATTAGCGAGGATTTACTGGATGAATTAAAGTTTTTTTCTAAAATTGTACAAGCAATTCCTATTATAATCGGAGAAAAAAATCGAAGATCAAAACTAGAGAATAATTCTATTTATATAAGAAAAAATTTACCAATCATTAATTTTGAAACATTCAAGTTAATAATACAAGAAAAAGTTTTCCCCTACATCCTTGCAAAAAGAGGCGGAGGAACAATTTTCTTAGATGGAAATCGATTAAGACTTATGCGAGAGGGAAAGGAAGTTTCTCGAAAGAACTTTTCTGATCTGATTGGAATCACTAAAAGGTCATTATGCTCCTATGAAAGAGGAGTAATGAGAACTTCAATTGAAACCGCAAATAAAATTAAAAAATTTTTTGATGATACGGTTATAAGGAAAATAAATATATTTAATTGGAAATATCATGTTAATATTAAAGAATTTCTTGATATTAATATAGATAGGACTGAATTCCAAGAGCACTTAGAGGATATTCTAAAAGATATTGGTTTTTTTACTTTCTGGGCTAAAGATAATATTATTCCATACGATCTTTTTATCACATCTAAAAATTTAAAATCATTTGAAAAAATTGATGATTTTTATCCCGTTTGTTTTTCAATTAATCAAAAAACTCAGAAAATTAATAAGCCAAAAATAAAGGATTTAACAAAAATGTCTCAGATTTTACAGAAAAAGTATCTTCATATTGTTGAATATTACAAACCGTCAAATTTACCAGTTAATAAGATGCCAGTTATTCAAATAAAAGATCTTGAAAAAATAGATGACGAAGAAGAATTCAAAGATTTTGTAAAGGAATTAAAATTATAAAATGATTAAATTAATTTTAGGAATAGATGAGGCTGGTAGAGGTTGTTTAATCGGCTCAATGATTATTTGTGGTGTCCTTTTTGATGAAAACAAACAAAAATATTTAGAAGAGATTGGTGTAAAAGATTCTAAAAAATTATCTCCAAGAAGAAGGACAGAATTATGCAAGTTAATTGTAGAAAACTGTGTAAAATATAAAGTTATTGATGTTTCGGTAAAAGAGATTGATGATAGACTCAATAAAAACATAACTCTGAATGAATTGGAGTTGGAAAAATTTGTTGAAATTATCAATTCTCTAAAGCCAGATGAAGCATTTCTTGATGCAGTAGATGTAAATGAAGAACGATTTAAAACTTCTTGTAAGAAAAGGGTAAATTATAAAGGGCTTAAAATTGTTTCTAAGCATAAAGCTGACGATCTTTTTCCAATAGTCTCTGCAGCTTCGATTGTAGCTAAAACAATTAGAGATAAAAAAATCTCGGAATTAAAAATTAAATATGGTGATCTTGGATCTGGTTATTCAAGTGACGTAAAAACTATTGAATTTGTTAGAAAGTGGATTAAAGAAAAGAAATCTATTCCTCCCTTTATTAGAAAAAGCTGGGATACCACAAAAAGACTTTTAGAAGAAGAATTATATAATAAAAAAATTAGTGAGTTTCTCTAGAAAAGGTATTTATTTTTCCAGAAAAACCCCAAGATGACCGCCAGCATAAGAATCTATGCTAATTTTTTCTAAAACCTTTAAATCTGCATTTTTTAGAGTGTTTAATTCATTTTTAAAAATCTCTTTTGGCTTTTCGGTGCTTTTGATTGATTGCGATTTAATAAATAATATTATCTTTCCGCCTTCTTTTAAATATAATTTAGCATTTCTTATTGCAATATTTGCCTGTTCAGGGTGTGAAACATCTTGATAAATTAAATCCACCGGCTTATAAATTAACATTGAATATTCCTGTGGATTTAATGCATTTCCAAGAATAGGTATTATATTTTTTCGAGATGTAGTATTTTGAATTAATTGGCGTAAGCTTCTTTCAGAAATTTCAACACCGAATATTAATCCATTAGAAACTATATCAGAAATGTGAGAAATTGTAGTTCCAGTAGATGCTCCCAAATATAAGCAGGTTGTTTTTCTTTCTAAATATATCTTTTGAGCCCCTTTTAAAATTAAAGCTGCTAATTTACTTCGATATGGATCCCATAATCGAAATTCTTCATCCATTTTTAGAATTATTTTTTCTCCATAAATTACATTACCTTTATCCAGATTTTTAGTATATAATTTTAATTTTTCAGAAGAACCCGATATAAATACATTTACAAATTTAGGATGAGGTCTAATATTCGGCAGAATCAAATAAAATTCACATCTCTAGAGATTGAAGAAATTATCTTCTCTTTTTACTTCTTTTCTTTTGTGATAAATTCTGAGACTTTTTTTGGCTCTTTTTTGGTGGATTTGGATATTTTCGTTTGATCTCTTCAATCTTTTGATTAACTTCATTTAATAATTGATCTCCTAATAGCTTATCAGAAAAATAATCTAATTTTGCAGCTATTGATATTTTTCCAGATAATAATCGAGAAATTTTCCCCCTGTGCCAAGGTTTTGCAGAGCGAATTCCATGCCATTGAAATATAATACCATGCTTCGGAGATTTTGCATTTGATTTTAAGGATCTAAATAATGCCCTTTCTGCTCCCAATAACTGAATAGTTGAGGCTGGTAGCATAGCTAACTTTTTAATGCTCCCGACAGAAGCCACTAATTTAGCTCCGATTAATGCTCCTACAAGCGTTGTCAAATTAGGGGTTGCTCCATTCATTATTTCATCTAAATCATTTTCTAATCGCGTTCGATATGACTCAATAGATAGAATTAAATCGGCATATTTCTGAATATTATCAAGGTCAATCTCCGCACCCATTGAATTTTGAGATTGAGTGATGATCTCGTTTAAAGTATAATCTTTAAAAGAAAATTTATCTTGAAGGTTCTCTTTAGTAAAATTCTCTCGACTTCCAATAATTGAAATTAATTTACTAAATACTACATGATCCTCAATAATTTTGTCAGTTAATTCCGGGAAATGTAATCCGTACCACTCTCTAATACGTGTGCTAAACAAATTTATAGTTTTCTTTAATAAATCAAGAGTATTACTCATCTGAATAATTAATATATCATCTTTTCCTGAAGCCCGACTTATTGATTTTTTTGCAAGACTTTCCCCTAATTTTTTCGATCGTTCTCTTATTTGTTCCTCCGTTATTTGAACTCCATATTTATTAACACTGTTTCTCAAATTTAATTTAAATGATTGAATAAGAGGACACGGAACCTCATGTTTTGCATTAAAATTAGAATTCTGATTAATTAAATTACTTAAATTTGAGTTATCAACAATAAATTCATTATACCCATTTTCTGATAACTCTTCTAATAATTTTGTAAATTCTTGAGGTAGATTATTTTCTCCTATTAGTCCATAGAATTCAATTATTTTATTAATTTCTCCATCAAAATCTTGAAAATTAATTGGACTCTCTAATTCATCAATTATAAAAATCCCAACCACAGTATCTGCAATATAACACTTAATAATTTAGTCCCCTTCATTCATACTAACTTTAAATAATATAATAATACTTATTATTAATAATGAGTTCCCTATTAAAAATAAACATATCAACCATTGAAAAATTTTAAAAATAAAAATGAGTGAATTTTTTAAAAAAATTGCCGAGAAACCATTCATATTGGCTTCTGGTATTCTTGGTGTTTCTTATTCTAGTATGAAACGGATATTTGAAGGGGGAGCAGGAGCAGTAGTCACAAAATCAATTGGACCAATTCTAAGAGAGGGATATAAAAATCCTTCAATTATAGAAATACTGCCTGGAACTTTCATTAATAGCGTTGGTCTTGCAAATCCAGGTATAGATAATTTTATTTCAGAGATTAAAGAATTAAAACGGAATAATATAACAACTATTGTCTCAGTTTTTGGGGATTCAATAGAAACCTATACCCAGGTAGCAGTAAAGGCCCAAGATGCGGGTGCAGATGCTATAGAATTAAATATTTCTTGCCCTCATGCTGAAATATCGATTATTTGTCAAAATAAACAATTAACCTATGATTATGTTGCAGCTGTTAAAAAAGAGTTAAAAATACCATTAATTGTAAAGTTATCTCCAAATGTAACAGATATAGGCGAGATTGCATTAAGTGCTGAGAAAGCGGGTGCAGATGCTATCACCGCAATTAATACAGTAAATGCAATGGTAATTGATATTGAAACCCAGAGACCAATTTTATCACATGGAAGCGGTGGTCTTTCTGGGAAAGCAATCCATCCTATAGCTGTAAAAAAAGTATTTAATCTTTATAAAATTGTAAGAATTCCTATATTTGGATGTGGTGGAGTATTTACAGGGGAAGACGCAATTGAATTTTTCTTGGCTGGCGCTTCTGCTGTTCAAATTGGTTCCGCTTTATATCAAGATTACAATGCAATAACAACTATTATTAATATCGCTAAAAAATATTTAGAAGTTCATAATTATAAATCATTCTCAGATATAGTTGGAAATGCACACGGATTTGAAACTCAGGAGGTTCCAGATTTTTAATGATTAAAAAACCGCGAATGGTTCAAATATCGGAGATTGTCCAAGAGTCAAAGGATGTTAAAACTTTTACTTTTAATATCAATTCAATACTCAATAATTACTCGATTCAATATCAAGATCCCACTCCTGGTGAGTTTTTAATGGTGTGGGTACCCGGAATAGATGAAATTCCAATGTCCCTATCTGGATTTAACAATAATAAAGATTGGAGTATAACCGTTAAAAAAGTAGGAGAATGTACCGAAACACTCTTCAATTTAGAAAAGAGTGATTTAATAGGAATACGAGGACCATTTGGTAATGGATTTCAAATTCTTGAATTTAACTCTAATAACCAATTAAACATTGTCGTTGGTGGTGGCATTGGAATGGCTCCATTAATACCATTAATTTCTGAATTAATAAAACTAAAAATAAAGATAATTGTAATAGAAGGTGTAAAAAGTAAGGAAGAAATTATCTTTAAAAAGTATTTAGAAAACTATTTGATAGAAAATGAAACCTTCTATATCTCAACGGATGATGGGAGTTATGGATATAAAGGATTTGCAACAGATCTTTTTAATTCAATTATAAAAAAGGAAATAGAAAAAGGAAATAAAATAAATCAAGTGAATAGTTGCGGACCAGAACAAATGATGTATGAATTATTTCATATTTGCGAAAAACTTAATATTACTTTTCAAGGAAGTCTTGAAAGAATGATGCGGTGTGGATTTGGTATGTGTGGATTATGTGTATTAGATCCCTCAGGTATTAGAGTTTGTCGGGAAGGTCCAGTTCTTGATTCAAAAATTTTAAGAACTTGTACTGATTTTGGTAAATATAATAGAGATTTTAGCGGCAAAAAAAATACGATATAGAAGTTAGAGTCAATTTTTAATGCAATCACAAAATTTGGATGCTTCATCTGAAACTGAAAAAAAAGTTGCTCGAGAAATAATTGATTTTTTATTTAAACATCCAAATTTCAATAAAACAAAAATAACACAACTTAAAGGTAAAATTGGCAAAAGATATAGATACTTTAAGGTTATAAAGAATGCAACTATTCTAAAATACGCAAAAGATTCAGAATATGAATTTTTAACTAATCTATTAAAGAGAAGAATAACACGAACAATTTCTGGAGTCACAATTATTGCAATAATGACTAAACCCCTTCCTTGCCCAGGGACTTGTATATATTGTCCCGGTCCTGATTCACAACCTGATAAACCAGTAGCACAATCATACACGGGATTGGAACCTGCTGCAATGAGGTCCATTCACAACAATTACGATCCTTACTTACAAGTCAAAAGTCGTATAGAAGATTTAGAAGCAATTGGCCATGTTGTAGATAAGATAGAGCTAATTATAATGGGAGGAACATTCTTATCCACGGATATTGAGTACCAAAAGTCGTTTATTCAAGGAGCATTAGAAGGAGTTATTGAAAAAAAAGTTTTTTCTCTTAATAAAGCGAAGCAAATGGCTGAAAAATCATCTCGAACATTAGTTGGATTGACTATTGAGACTCGTCCTGATTATTGTACTCAAAAATATATTGATTATATGTTGGATTATAGTGCCACTAGAGTAGAAATCGGAGTTCAGACTGTTTTCAACAATATTTTTAAATTAGTAAATCGAGGGCATACCACTAAAGAGAGTATTGAAGCAATTAGATGGGCAAAAGATGCAGGTTTAAAAGTAAATACTCATATAATGCCAAATTTACCTGGTTCAAATTATTCTAAAGACTTGGAATTGTTTGAAGTCCTTTTTTCTGACCCAGATTATAAACCTGATCTACTAAAAATTTATCCTTGTTTAGTTGTAAAAGGAACCGAATTATATAATTGGTGGAGGGAAGGAAAATATAAACCATATGATTTGGATAAACTTATTGATTTAATTGCAAATGTAAAAAGAAACCTTCCACCATATGTTAGGATACAAAGAATAATGCGAGATATACCTGCTCAGTTAATAGAGGCGGGTTGTAAAAAGAGTAATTTGAGACAACTTGTTCAAGAAAGATTAAGTCAATTAAATAGCAGTTGTAATTGCATTCGATGCCGTGAATATGGTATATCAAACAGAGATGATGTGATTGATACAAATTCTTTTGAAGATATCAAACTATATAGATTGGATTATGAAGCATCAATGGGTTTTGAAGTATTTTTATCTTATGAAAATAAAAATGAAAATTATTTAATTGGATATTTACGCTTAAGAAAACCCTCTGAGTTCGCTCATAGACCTGAATTAAATGATGGAAATACTATGATAGTAAGAGAAATAAAAGTTGTAGGAGAATTAGTTCCAAAAGGCTCCAAACCAAATAAGGAATCTCAAATACAGCACCGCGGGTTTGGAAAAGAACTTATAGAACATGCTGAAAAAATATCAAGAGAGGAGTTTGATGCAAAAAAATTAGCGGTAATAAGCGGTCTTGGAGTAAAGCGATGGTTCAAAAAATTAGGATATGATAAAGACGGACCATATGTTTCAATTAAGTTATAATAAAATAAAAAGTTAAAATTTAATGAATAAATAGAATTTAAAAAAGTTATAAACCTCCAAAATAACTGTTAAAAGATTGAAGATGACAGGATATAATTATAAAGAACTTGGGTTAAAATGCGGAATAGAGGTTCACCAGCAGTTAGATTCAAAAACTAAATTATTTTGTAGATGTCCCAGTGAATTACAAGGTAGCAGGCCTCTTGATTTTACGATTCTTAGATATATGAGACCAGTTCTAGGAGAGATGGGTGAATATGATGAAGCTATGCTTACAGAATATTCAAAGGGAATGACAATTATATATGAAGGCTACAATGATTTGATTTGTACTTATGAGCTAGATGAAACCCCTCCATTTGAATGTAATCCAGAAGCTATTAATATTGCCCTAATGATTGCCTCTCTTTTAAAAATGACTATAATCAATGAATTACATATCTCACGCAAAAATTATCTTGATGGAAGTGTCCCATGTGGTTTTCAAAGAACTACAGTAGTTGCAACCGATGGAGAAATAATTTTAGGAAGTGGAAAAACAATAGGATTAGACTTTATTTGTTTAGAAGAAGATGCTGCAAGGAAGATCAAAACAGAAAATAAAATTCAATATTTTCGATTAGATCGATTAGGTATTCCTCTTGTTGAAATTACTACCAAACCTGATATTTTTACTCCACAAGAAGCTCGAGACTGTGCAGAACGTATTGGATTACTTCTTTGGGGAACGGGGAAGGTAAAAACTATCTTAGGCTCCATAAGACAGGATTTAAATATTAGTATTGAAAGAGGGACCCGTATTGAAATTAAAGGAGTCCAAAAATTAGATTGGTTTAAACCTTTAATTAATAATGAAATATCTCGACAATTGACATTAATCGAAATTGCGGATAAATTAAACAAAAAAGAAGCAAAAAAAGAAGATATCAAAGAAGATATTGTTGATCTCTCTAAAGAATTAAAGAGTACTAAGTGTGGTTTTGTAAATAATGGTATAAAATCAGGTAAAAAATTATTTGGAATAAATTTACCTGGATTTGGTGGGATATTTGGTATTGAACTCCAACCAAATAGAAGATTTGGAACTGAGATTGCAAATAAAGTTAAAATAATCTCCGGACTTAAAGGTCTCATTCATTCTGATGAGAGTTTAAGGGAATATGGGTTTTCAGATAAAGAAATAGATATTATTAAAAACAAATTAAACACAAAAGATTCTGATTGTTTTGTATTAGTTTTAGGAAAAGAGAAAAACGTTAAAAAAGCAATGGATGTAATAATTAAAAGAATTAAATTAGCATTTAAAGGAGTTCCTAGCGAAACACGAAGAGCCTTGGAAGATGGAAATACTGAATTTCTTAGAGAATTACATGGAGGTGCTCGCCTATACCCAGATACGGATTCTAAAGCAATTACTATAACTAAGGATAGAATTAAAAAGATTCAACAAGTTCTGCCAGAATATCCGTGGGATTTGATGAAGAGATATTCTGAAGAGTTTAAAATTAAAGAACGATCCATAAAGGACCTTATTTTTGAAGGAAAATTAAAATTATTTGAAGACTTGATTAAAATCTATAAAGAAAATCCTACTCTTATAATTACTACATTATTAGAGACGATAAAAGCCTTAAAAAGGGATGGAACAAAGGTGAACAATCTTACTGATAAGCATTTTATTGATCTATTCACTTCATTAAAAAATAATGAGATTAGTAAAGAAGCTATTGAAGATATTCTAATTAAACTTTCCAACTCTCCGAATATAAGTTTAAAAGAAGCAAAAGAACAATTAAAAATAATCAAGCTTTCAGACGATGATTTGATCAAATCAATTCAAAAAATCATCAATAAAGAAGTAGAACTAATTAGAAAAAGTGAAATGAGAGCTTTTGGCCCTTTAATGGGAGAAGTGATGAAAGAGGTAAGAGGAAAGATTGATGGCAAAATTGTTGCTGAAAAATTAAAAGAAGCAATTATAAATAAATTAGAGGAGTTAAAAAAATGAGTAAAAATCAAAATAATGAAAAATATCCTGGATATTCTAAAGACGCAATAGATATTTTAGAAAAATTTGGTGCAAAAATCTGGTCAATTATTGAAATAAAAACAGAAACTACCAGATATAAAGGTATTTTACTCCCCCGATCCAAGTATTCAGAACCGGGATTGATCGAAATTAAATTAGAAAATGGTTATAATATTGGAGTTAAAATATCAAAAGATATAGAAATCAAAATTCTTGGTAATCGTGAAGGAAAATATAAAATACCTGAAAAAACATTTCCTATAAATAAAAAATTACCAAATATCAAGCTTTTTGGTACTGGTGGAACTGTTGCAGCTAGACTTGATTATACAACTGGTGCTGTTATTCCTGCCTTCACACCAGGAGAATTATTCAGTGCAGTTCCAGAACTAGCAGATATCTGCAATTTAGACACTGAAATTGTCTTTGAAATTCTTTCGGAAGATATGAAACCAAGTTATTGGCAAATGTTGGCGGAAAAGGTAAAAAAGGAAGCAAATGCCGGTATCGATGGAATTATTATTGGACATGGAACAGATACTATGAGCTTCACGTCTGCGGCTTTATCTTTTATGCTTAAAGATTTATCCATACCAGTCGTATTAGTTGGGAGTCAAAGAAGTAGTGATCGTCCATCTTCAGATTCTGCATTAAATTTAATTAATGCTGCAACTGTCGCAGCTAAATCTGACTTAGCAGAAGTAGTTGTATGTATGTTGGGTTCCTCATCTCATAAATACGGACTCATTCATAGAGGTACACGTGTAAGAAAAATGCACACCTCCTATAGACACACATTCAGAACGATTGGAAATATTCCTTTAGGAAAGGTGGAAAATGGAAAAATAACCATGTTTCAAACCGATTATCAAAAAAGAACAAAATCTGAAACCAAAACAATTTCAAAATTTGAAGAAAAAATTGGATTAATTTATTCCTATCCGGGAATGACAAATGATATTATTAATTTTTATATAGATAAAAAATATAGAGGAATAGTTCTTGCTGGAACTGGTTTAGGCCATACCTCAACATATATATTTGATTCAATTAAGAGAGCAATTGAAGAAGGAATAATAATTTTAATGGTCTCTCAATGTCTTAATGGTTTTGTAGGAATGGATGTTTATTCTACAGGAAGAAATTTAACTCAATTAGGAGTTATTCCTGGTAAAAACTTGTTACCTGAAGTTGCTTACGTAAAACTCGGATGGGTATTAGGGCAAACTCAAAATCCCGATGAAATAAAAAATTTATTGTTAAAAAATATTGCAGGAGAATTTTTAGAAAGAGAGATCCCAATCGCTTTTAATTATAATGCTGATGAATTATAAAAAAATAAACATAAAACATAAAAATTTTGTAATATTTTACTTTTTTATATTTTTAAGCAGTTATTAAAAATAAACGAACGTTGTGTAATTAGATGGGAAAACGAATTTTAGTTCAGCGTAAAGGACGTGGAGGCTTAAATTTTCGAAGCCCTAGCCATAAACATATTGGATCGGTCCATTATCGTAATATTATAGACAGAAATGATGTAAAGAAATTCAAAATTATCGAATTACTTCATTCTCCTGGAAGAGGAGCTCCGGTTGCTAGAGTGAGATATAATGATGGAGAAGTTCATTTGTTCCTTCCTCCAGAAGGTATTTTTGTAGGTGACGAATTTACTCATGGAGCTGGAGGAAAAATTGAAGTTGGTAATGTAATTCCAATTAAGGACGCCCCTCTTGGAACTTATGTATTTAACATAGAATCAACACCTTTTGATGGAGGAAAATTCATTAGATCTTCAGGAACTACAGGAAATATTATAGGACACTCAAAAAACTCAACAGAAATACAATTCCCTTCAAAAAAAAAGCGTTTATTTAATGATAATTGCTTATGTACGATAGGAATCGTCGCGGGTGGTGGTAGAACTGAAAAACCATTCGTGAAAGCTGGAAATAAATACCACTATATAAAACCTAAAGCTAAAAAGTGGCCAATTACTCGAGGTGTAGCCATGAATGCGGTGTCACATCCTCACGGAGGTGGTGCAAAACAGGGACCTGGAGGTCCAACCACAATTTCTCGTAATGCTCCTCCAGGAAGGAAAGTTGGATTAATTGCAGCAAGAAGATCTGGTCGTAGAAAATAAAATAAATAAA
This sequence comes from Promethearchaeia archaeon, assembly GCA_029856045.1. Lineage (GTDB taxonomy): Archaea > Asgardarchaeota > Lokiarchaeia > Sigyniarchaeales > SOKP01 > 6H3-1. Next base: position 335,651 of record JAHQWG010000016.1, read on the forward strand.
TAATTTTATATTTATTAAAAATCTAGGATATTATTTCGTTTCTTCTCGAAGCGCCCTTTTTAACACTTTACCTACTGTAGTTAGCGGAAGTTCGTCTCGAAATTCCCAAATTTTCGGATTCTCGTATTTCGAAAGATTTTTATTGCCATATTCCTTTATATCTTCTTTTATTGAATCAGTTAATTGAACACCTTCTTTAAGTTTAACAACCGCCTTCACAATTTCACTCCCAGGTCGGTCTGGATCCTTAATCCCAATGATAGCAACGAGTTCAATATCAGGATGTTTAACTAAAATATCTTCAACATGAACGCTGTATACTTTATAACCACTTACAATTAACATATCTTTTGTACGATCTACAATTTTAAGATATCCCTCTTCATCCATTACTCCAACATCACCTGTGTGAAACCAATTATCGATAATTGTTTGTGCATTTGCTTCAGGTTTCTCATAATATCCTCTAGTTACTTGTGGTCCTCTGCAGATTATTTCCCCAGGTTCCCCGATCCCAACTTGTTCACCTGTTTCTATATCAATGAGCCGGATATCAGTATCAGACACTGGTAATCCAACAGTGCCAATTTTTTTTTTCCCAAAATAAGGATTCATTGTAAGAATGGGTGAAGTCTCGGTCATGCCGTATACTTCTAAGACTTTATTTCCAGCTTCCATTTTTTTTTCATAGTCGATAATAGCTTCTGCTGGAAATGGTGCTGCTCCCGATACATAAATCTTAACATTGTCTAATACTGATCTAGGAATCTTTTTTCTTTTTGGATTATTCATTATCATGAGATATAATGTCGGTACATTGCAAATAATAGTAGGTTTTTTATCAATCATTTCTTCGATTAAATGATCAGTATCTCTTGGATTTGCAATTAATACTTGGGGATTTGAGACCCATACGGAAATCATACAAAATGCTAATCCCGCCAAATGAAAATAAGGGAAGGCAGATAAAAATACATCCTTACCAACTTCTACCGGTACCCAATTTGAGATCTGGGTCATGTTTGAAATTATATTAGCATGTGTAAGTTCTGTCCCCTTTGGGTATCCAGTTGTCCCTCCGGTATATTGTAAAAGTGCTAAATCATTATTTACGTCAATCGAGACTTCCTTCACATCAATAAGTGTATTCATTACATCTTGAAATGGGATAACTTTCTTTCCTGGAAAAGGTTTCACTTTGCCTTTTGGAATCTTTTTTAATAATTTCCCAAGGAATACTACAAATTTTGAAAGCCCCATATATTCTGAAATATTCATATGTATTATAATCTCGAGGTTTGGTACTTTATCCAGGACTTTTTCAAGTACTTTTTCATAAATTGCATCTAAAGTTACAATAACCTTTGCCTTACTGTCATTTAACTGATATGTGATTTCTTCCTCACTTAAAAGGAACGAACAACCCGATGCCACTCCACCAGCTAATAACGTTCCAAAGTGTGCAATTAGATATTGAGGACAATTTGGTAAATTAATAGCAACAACATCACCTTTCTTTAATCCATTTTGTTGCAAAAATGTAGCAAATTTATGAACAAACTCTCGAAGTTCTTTAAAAGTAATTTCTCTCTTCATGAACCAACATGCAGGCTGATCAGGAAATTTTGCCATTCCCTCATCAAAAGTTTTGCCAAGACTTTCAGTGGAATATTCCAAACTTGGTTTGACTGTTTCATCGTAGCTTTTAATCCAAATTTTTTCATCATACGCAGATGGAATTTCAATTCACCAAAATTACTGATTTTTTATAATGAAAAAGATATATGTCTTATTAATATTTAAAATCATTCGTTAAATGGTTAAAAAATGACGAATTATATAAACTCCATCCATTACTATTTGACCATTTCAAAAATAATAATAAAAAAAATGCAAATTATTTTACAAATAAATACTACTACTATTAAAGGATAAAAAAAAATTAAAAATTAGATTTTATAGATGGGATAAAATTTTTTCTCTAAATAATCAATGAAATATTTAGAGTCTAAATCTTCTCCAGTTACTTTCTTTAATAAATCACGTGGTTCATAAATTTTACCATACTGATGAATATTTTCTCGTAAATAAGAAAGCAACGTTGAAAAGTGTCCTTTTTCAAATTCTTCTGGAAGATTTGGCTGTTTTTCTAACACTTTTGAATAGATTTGGGCACCATAGAGATTTCCCAAAGCATACGTAGGAAAGTAACCAAAACCTCCTCCTGACCAATGAACATCTTGTAAAACGCCATTTGCATCGTCAGAGGGTTTTATACCTAATAACTCCTCCATTTTTCGATTCCATATTTGAGGTAATTCTGAAGCCAAAATATCTTCACCGATGAGCTTCTTCTCAATTTCATACCTAAGAATTATATGTAAAGAATAGGTTACCTCATCAGCTTCAACTCTAATTAATGAGGGTTGAACTGAATTAATCGAGCGATAAAATTCCTCTTCAGGAAAATTCTTAAGGTTTTCTGGAAAATATTTTTTTAAAATTGGATACCAATATTTCCAAAATTCCCGGCTACGTCCCACTATATTCTCCCATAATCTTGATTGAGACTCATGAATTCCAGATGAAGTCCCTTCGGCGAGTATAGTGTCATGTATTTCCTTCTTAAAGCCCATTTCATACAATGCATGACCACATTCATGAATAGTTCCAAAAAGACATGCTGGTAGGAACTTTTCCCAAATACGAGTAGTAATTCTTGTATCTGTCGATGATAACGATGTTGTAAAAGGATGAGTTGATTTATCTTGACGACCAAACTCAAAACTATAATTTAACTTTTTAAGTACTTCAACGCTAAAATCCCATTGTTTTTCTGGATCATAATATTTTTTAAGAATTTCTTGGTTAGGTTTATCACTTGATGAATCAAGCTTTTTAATTATTCTTATCAAATGTGATTTTAAATCATTAAAAATTTTTAAAATCCAATCAGATTTAGCACCCGGCTCAAATTCATCAAGCATTGTATCATAACGTGTTGGTCCAATGTCAATTTTATCAGATTCTTGCTGTTTTAATGAAACTAATTTTTCTAATACTGGTTTAAACATTTTAAAATCGTTTTTGGCTCTTGCTTTTTCCCACGTTTTATGCCCAATAGTGGTTGTTTTAGCTATTTCCTTCACTAATTCGTTAGGAACTCTTACTGCCCTATCATATTCTCTTCTTGCTTCTCTAAGCATCGCAACATCAATTAAACTTGGGTTGGATAATCCTTCAGCCTTCTTTATTATTTCTGCTGTCTTATCAGAAACCAATTTTTCGTGAATAATTCCCTCAAGCAAAGCAATTTGTTCACCTCGACCCTGACTTGCACCTGGAGGCATATATACTTGCATATCCCATCCTAATAAGTAAGCAATATATTTTAAACGTACAATTTCAGTAAAATGTTCGCGCAATTTTTTTATCGGATCCATAATATTAACCTTTAAGAATGTTATTTAAAAGATTGTATTATTAAATTCGGTTTATGAGGGCTATGGGGGATATCCTAAAAAGAGCGAGATGCCCTTCTTGTTCGAACCCCCGACCGACGGATTAAGAGTCCGCTGCGCTACCTGACTGCGCTAATAGCCCATTTATTTCCAATTGAACGCAGATGGAGGGATTTGAACCCCCGAGCGCTTGCGCGCACTGGCTCTCAAGGCCAGCGTCTTACCACTAGGCTACATCTGCATTTACTTAAAATTAATAATAACTTAAATTAATTTTTCTTTTTTTTCAAATCTCTGATAAGGAAATTAGTGTTAAGATTACCAGTCCTTAAAAAAGAATATTTTGTATTTTTTCTATTTATCCTTTTTCTCTTTTTTTCTCTTTTTTGCATTCTTCTGCTGTTCTATTATGACATTACTTATAAATTGCGTTGTAGAATATGCAGATTCTGCTTCTCCAAGAGATATATCCTTTATGTCTTCAATTTGTGCTTCTTCTTCTGTAAATCCCATTTCATCCATTACATATTTTGCCGCACTTGATTTGTGTCTTGATGTTCGTAATTCAGCTCGCTGTAAATAGTAATGACTAGTCATATGTAGGATTGTTCCACCATCTCCATAAGAAAAAGTAATTACAATAGGTGCTTCTCCGTATTTTTTTTCCATTTCTCTACTGGCTATAAGTACTTTAACTTTTTCTTTATTAATTATCATAATTGGATAAGATAAACTCTCTAACCACCAAATGGGGTCAGCATCCGCCTGGAATAAACCTTCGAGAAATTTATTGCTTTTATCTACAACTTCAACACTTACACAATCATCTCCCGTAGGTCTTTGATTATACTTTACGTATTCAGGAAAAATTTTTTCTAAAACATTCAATAAGGCCCAATCTGTAGTAAATAAGAATCCTCCCTTTTTAACAAATTGCTCAATTTTCTGCAGCCCTTTATCATCAATATTTCCAGGACAGTTAATAATTAAAATTTGATCAGGACGTAAATTAATCTGATTAACATCATTTGGCTGAATTAATATATAAGGAACTTTTATTAGATCCAATACAAGTTCGATTTTATCATAACTCCCAGCAACAATGATTATAGATGATTCTTCAACTTGCTTTAATACCTCTAAATCCATTGGACGCTCTTTTTCCATTCTTTTTTCCATTATTTTAGAAGAAGCTTGATATGCTTTTTTCATTTTATCATAACTTCCCAAAAATCACACCACATTCATTTTATATTACTTTTAATTAATAATTTCTCATATATTTAAAAATCTATTGCTAATTATATTCAAAATTCTGGATTTCTCTCAAAAATTATTTATTCTATCTTTCATTATCTAAGGTGTAAATGGAGGATTACAATGGCAGATAATTTTAGATATTTAATTCCCGAAAAGATTTATGATGATATCATACAAAAAGTCTCTGATGCATTGCCCTATATATTACGTGGTTGGGTCTTTGCTGATAGACGAGGAAATTTCGGAATTGTTAATAGAATTCATGTTGAAAATGAAAAAATGAGGTCAAAAGCACATAAACGGCCGAGAAGCTGGATGCGATACAAAAAAGCGAAAATCTACAATATGCGTAAGTTTAAACAAGATGAAGGAATCGACATAGCTTGGGAGTGGCATTCACATCCTTCAGGAAATGAGAAACTTCATATGATCGATAAACAAATTCTTAACTATCTTTCTATGGGTGTCATGATTATAATTTGCCCAAAACTCAAATCCAACGATGATAAAGGTTCATTTATAGGTTGGTATTACGATAAAAGGACAACAAAAAAACCCATCATTGATAAAATGGTATTCGAAATAATTTCTGAATAATTTTTTTCAATATTCCCAATTTTTTATTTTATTTTATGTAATATTTTAATTATTAATGATATTATATCTATTATTTATCAAGAAGTAAAAAGATATTTGCACGATGGTAAGTGTATATTTTTGGTATAGCATTAATTTAGAATGCAATGAGTTATGATAAAGATATAAATGGTTTTGGAGTTTTGGCGCAGCCGGTGGGATTTGAACCCACGCAGGTTTCCCCACTGGATTAGCAGTCCAGCGCGCTACCAGGCTACGCGACGGCTGCAACCGAAAATATTCTCGTTTCTTAAAACTTAAGATAACTTAAAACTATTCTTAAGTAATAATAATAAAAGTTTTTTATTATTTAGTTTTATATAGTCTAGATTAATTAAAGATTTTTTGAAAAGAAGCAGATGGAGCCCGTGATCTAGAGGTATGATGCCAGGTTTACACCCTGGATATCGAGGGTTCAATTCCCTCCGGGCTCACTATAAATCTAACCTAGTTCAATAAGTTCCTAAATTTTAGAGGTCTGATTGCACTTAGTTTTGAGAATTTTAATTTTTTTCCGATATGAGCAATAATACCAGGTGCGTTTGTGTCTTCTTTAAGAATAATGATATTTTCTAAGAACCCTAATTTTTTTATTGTGATCACATCTTGGGTATGTCCTGTTATTGCTATTGCTTTTTTTACTTGAGCTCTAGTAGAGCCAGAAACAAATACCCTCTCTAACTTATCTAGAAACCAATTGTTAATCATTTCTAATGTGTCTTTAGCAATAAGTCCCCGAATCTCTTTCTTACTTTGGGAAATTTCTTCAACTTTTACATGGATTGGAAAATTATCAATGAAACCAAATGAGTCTATTATCTTTCTAAGTGAGTTTTTTTTACCTCTACATAATTGATTCCTTAGGGAGTGAAGATTAATTAATACATCGGTCGTTGGATATCTAATACTGCAATCAATAAAAATACCAAAACCAACTTTTTTTACACCAATTAAATATCCTTTTAAAACATCTCCTTTATGGATTTCATTAAACCTAATTGTTGAGCCAATTTTTTGTTTTAACAAATTTTTAAAGAATTCCTCATCTTGCCCTTCAATTTTTATTTCAAGACGTTTTTCTTTTTTTCTATAAGCCTCAATTTCGATATTTACAGCCAATTCTCCTATTTCATTAGATAACATTTGTAAATACCTGTGAAAGAGGGAGTTAAAATCAGGATTTGGATCATAACTATAAATTTTTTCGGCCAAAATAAGTTTTTGAACCATCTTTAAGTGAAATAAACCTACATTTTTAAAGAAATTTTCGTATAAAATTAATATAATTTTGAGGAATTAATTTGAACGAATCAAAGTTTATTCAACTCGTTGATAAATTGAAGGAGGAATACGATGAAATAAAAGAAATTTTTCTCCTAGATTCCTTAGGAAATATTATTTTTAAATCGGAGAATTTTAGTTTAAGTGAAAACGAGGCAAAAGAGATATTATATGCTTGGAAAAACAAAAAATCCTTTTTAAATTTTATGGGAAATCGTTTTCCAATTGTAAAATGGGCTGAGATTCAGCTAGCTGCAAAAAATATACATGGAGAAGGAAGTATATGTGGGTCAATCACTCCTGAGGGTGAATATTTTATTGCTCATATTCAAGAAAGTAAAGATTTACTTCTAATTGAATGGTCCATAATGATTAATAAACAAGTATGGGAAAAATAATTTCCATCAACTATAAATATTAATCACATTTATCCCAACTTCAAAATCAAAAATGTTTTTATATTTTATTTTAAAAAATTTTAAATTTTTTAATTTATATAATCCCTTAATAAGAAAAAGTAATAAAAAAATCTGAGAAAAATTAATAATAATTTTAAAAATTAAAATTTGGAGGAAAATTATATATGTTTGCTCAGCCAGGAAAAGGGTATGATATGGCAATAACACAATTTTCTCCTGAAGGGAGATTATTCCAAGTAGAATATGCAATAGAGGCTGTACGCAGAGGTACTACTGCAATTGTTTGTAAAAATGATGAGTCAGTAGTATTTGCTGTGGAGAAAAAATTTTCTAAACTTCAAGAACCGTGGGGTTCTGAAAAAATTTTCAAGATTGATGATCATATTGGAATTGCGATTAGTGGCTTAACCGCTGACGCTCGTGTTTTAATTGATAAAGCACGAATTCAAAGTCAAGTAAATATTTTGAGTTATGATGAAAAAATCTCTGTAAAAGATGTAACATTACATATTTGTGAATTTAAACAAGCATATACCCAAAATGCCGGCGTAAGACCATTTGGAGTATCTTTTCTAATCGGTGGTGTTGATTCGAATGGTCCCTCAATTTATTTAACCGACCCTTCGGGGGCGTCTTGGGGGTATAAAGCTCAAGCAATTGGTAGTGGAGCTACAGAAACTCGAGCTTTTTTAGAAAAAAATTATAAAAATAATTTGAGTGATGAAGAATTATTACTCCTCCCATTAAAAGCTCTACGCGAGATGATGGGTGATGATTTAAACCTTAATACATTTGATATTGGAGTAATTATGAGGGACGATCGTTTATTTAGGATGATGAACGAGAAAGAAAAGAAGGAATTATTAAATAAAGTCTAAATAAAATCACAATAATTTTGTTCTAAGTTTTGATTGGCAATATCTAGAAGTTTTAAAGATATAATTTTATTAATTTAAAAAAAGAAAATGCTTAGAGACAGAGCTAGAATCGAATTAGGAAATCATGTCATTGGAAGAATTGAAAAAGGCAATAAAACATTTGAAATGCTTTTAGATTCTGAAAAAGCATGGGCTGCTAAAAAGAAAATCAGAGAAGAAATTGAAAAAAAAATAAAAAAAGGGGATATTAAAACACGGTTAACTATTGATGATCTATTAAAATTTCAAGGTATTAATCTAGATTTAATTTTTGAGAGTTTTTCTGTTTTTGAAGATTTAAAAAGAGGTAAGAAAGCCCTTGATTCAGATATGCAAGATTTGCTTCAAACAACAGATCCCATGAGAATAGGAGCTGAAATTCTATTAAATGGTCAAATTCAATGGACTCAAAAGCAAAGAGAAGAGGAATCTCAAAAGAAAATGAAACAAATTATAAATTTAATAGCAAAAAATGCAATTAATCCTCAAAATAAGAAGCCTCATCCTCCAGAGAGAATTGAAAAAGCAATTGAACAATCTAAAGTAAAAATTGATATCATGAAGAATGCTGAAGAGCAAGTTGAAGACATTGTAAAAGCAATTCGGTCAATCATCCCAATTCGAATCGAACAAGTGCAATTGGCAATAAAAATACCTTCATCCTTTGCCGCAAAAGGTTATAATATGGTGGCTAGATATGGTGCTATAAAAAAAGAAGAATGGCAATCTGATGGATCCTGGGTATCAATTATTGATCTTCCTGCAGGACTGCAAGCTGAATTTTTAGATAAAATGAATAAATTAACCCATGGACGAGTACAAATAAAACCATTGAAATAATCTAATATAAGATCAGCAATGGATCTTTTCATAGAATTTATTATTACTTTTTCTTAGTAAATAATTAATAAAAAAAAATAGAAGGTGATTTGACTGTGGAAATTGAAGATATTGAGGAAATTGACAACGTTCAAATGAAAGATAAAGAAATAGTTATTCCAGGAGAAGTTTTATCAGAAGATTTAACTAATTTTACTCCAGGAAGAGGTACTACAAAACAAGGCAAAAAAATTATCTCTTTATTTGTAGGGCTTAAAGTTATTAGAAAGAATTATATTAATGTTATTCCATTACGTGGAATATATACTCCTACTGAGGGAGATAAGGTTATTGGCGTAATAATAGATAAAAATCCTGTAAAATGGACATTAGATATTAATGCTAGAAATTGTGGAATTTTAAAACCAAGTAATACAGTTGAGAGAACTCAAAAATTTAAAAAAGGAAAACCTGACAGAGTACGTGAAACAACTGAAAAATTCAATGTTGGGGATGTACTAATAGTAAAAATCACACAAGCGGATAGATTACATCGTCCAGAATTAACAACTCAAGGGAAATATTTAGGCAAACGAAATTCAGGAAAACTTATTGAAATCCCTCCCCCCAAAATACCAAGAATTATAGGACGAAAAGGCTCGATGATTAATCTACTAAAAAATATGACTAATTGTAATATTTTTGTAACTCAAAATGGAAGGATCTGGATACAGGGGGATAATTTTGAGCATGAAATGTTATTAATTGATACAATCCACAAAATTGAAACAGAAGCTCATACTTCTGGTTTAACAGATAGAATTAAGGAATTTATTATAAATGAAAAAATAAAAAGAGGTATAAATTAATGAGTTTATTAATTAAGGATGAATCTCCAGAAAAGTTAATAGGAGAAGATGGTAAAAGGTTAGATGGTAGAGATTTAAATGAATTAAGATCTATTAAGATGGAAGTTGGAGTAATTCCAAATGCAGATGGAAGTGCTTATATTGAATGGGGTGGCAATAAGATTTATGCTGCTGTGTATGGACCAAGAGAAGTTCACCCTAGACATGATGCACGTCCAGATAGGGGTATCTTAAGGACTTTTTATAGGATGACAACTTATAGTGTATCTGAAAGAAAAAGACCGGCTCCAGGAAGAAGGGAAAAAGAAATCTCACTGGTAATAAAAAATGCAATCGAGCCAGTATTGTTTTTAGAATTATACCCAGATTCAGCAGTAGAAGTATATATTGAAGTAATATCAGCAGATGGAGGAACAAGATGTGCCTGTACTACAGTAGCTATCCTCGCATTAGTTGATGCTGGGATTCCAATGAGGGGTTTAATAACCGCAGTTGCTGCTGGTAAAGTTGATGGAAAACTTATTATAGATTGCAGTGGAGATGAGGATAAATCGGGAGAAGCTGATTTACCATGTGCAATTACATGGTACAATAATCAAATTTCTTTATTACAATTTGATGGAATCATGGATCTCGAAGAATTCGATAGATCACTTGATCTAATAATGGAAGCTTTAGAAAAGATACATAAATTGCAAGAAGAAGCTTTAAAAAAGAGATATATTGATGTTCGAAACAATTTAAAAAATTATAAGCCTGAAGTAGTTCCAACTAGTAATATTGAAGAAAAAATCGATTTAAATAACCAAAAAAATCAAAATGGAGGAGATCAAACAGAATGAGTTTATCAAAAATACTTGTGTCGACTGAGAGAAAATATATATTGAATAATTTAAAACGGGATAAAAGAATTGACGGAAGAGACTTATATCAATATCGTGATATAAAAATAGATAATAATATAGTAAAAGCTGCTGAAGGTTCTGCAGAGGTGCATTTAGGTAAAACATGTGTCATTACTGGTGTTAAATATGAATTAGGACCTCCATTTCCAGACATGCCTGATAAAGGGGTTTATACTGTAATGGCTGAATTAATTCCAATGAGTTGGGGCGCATTTGAAGGAGGTCCACCAGATGAACGAGCAATAGAATTGGCAAGATTAATAGATAGACCAATTAGAAGCGCAAAAACTATACAAAATGACATGCTGTGTTTAATTCCTAATAAATTAGTCTACATTATCTTTATTGATGTATATTCTATTAATTATTCAGGAAATTTAATCGATAGTGGAGCTATCAGTGCATTAACCGCTCTAGTTTCATCAAAAATTCCAACAGCTAAAATAGTGGACAAGGAAAAAGCTGAATTCGAATGGGATGGAGGTTATTTTAATACAAAGAAACTATTAAAAAATCTTCCAATATCTGTAACATTTGGAAAAATAGATGATGTAGTATTCGTAGATCCTAACTTAACAGAGGAATTAGTAATGGATGGAAGAATAACTTATGCATTTGATGATGATGGAAACTTAGTTTCTTTACAAAAAGGAGGGTTAGCAACTTTTTCAATAGATGAAATAAAATCTCTAGCCCGAAAAGCTAAAGAACTTGGGGATAAACTACGAAAAGATCTAGATCTATGGCAATACCAGAATTTAAAAAATAAATAAGTTTTTTTTTAATTGTTCTTTTTTTATTTTAATTACTTAACTACGTACAAAATTATGTCAAAAACGAAAAAAGTTGGCATTACAGGAAGATATGGAGCCAGATATGGTACAACACTTCGAAAACGAGTCAAAAAAATAGAGGAACAATTACACTCTAATCCTAAATGTCCTAAATGCATTACTCCAGCAATCAAGAGAAAATCTACTGGAATATGGTACTGTAAAAAATGCGGCTGTGAATTCACAGGAGGCTCTTACCAAATGGAGACACAAAGGGGGATTGAATCAAAAAGAATTACAAAAAGAAAACAAAGAGAATTAGAAATTGAAGAATAATAATGGATAATAACAATTTAAAAATCATTTCAAGAATTGAAATCGAATTTAAAGAAAATGAAATACGTGATATTTCTTATAACTCTTTTATTCCTGAACTATCTCAATTATCAAGAAAACGAACATCATTAAATATTGAAAAAGGTAAAAATTCCATAATTTTTAATTTAAAAGCAACTGATTTTACTGCCTTTCAAGCAGCTGTTTCAGATATTATAAATTTTGGAAAAATATTAGAAAAATCTAAAAAGTTATTAAAATAATTTGTAATATAATAAATAAAAATAGGTTAAATTAAACAATGACAATCGATTTAAACTCACTTTCTGATGAACTAAAAAATAAATTACAAAATTACAATAATCTTATTCGAACTCTCGAGTTTCTTACTCAACAAAGATTTGAATTAGAACGTGAATTGAGAGATGCTGAACTTGCAATCGGAGAACTAGATAAAACTGACTCTGATAAAGAAGTTTATAAGTCTATTGGGGGCATAATGGTAAAAAGTGAGAGAGACAGACTGTTGGATGAGAAAAAAAGTCAAAAAGCTTCACTTGAGCTAAAATTAAAAACGATAACCCAACGAGAAGAACGAACAAAGACCCAATTAGAAACATTGAAAGTAGCATTAGAAAAAGATTTTAAGGATCAAGGAATAAGCCAATCTTAAATTAATAATGATGAAGCTTAACTTAAATCAGCAAGTAAAAAGCTTAATTTCTTATATTAAAGAAAAAAAAATTATCATCACTACTCATGGTTTAGCAGATGTTGATGGAGTTGCATCAGCTTTTGCTTTAAAGCTTTTTTTAAATAAAATATTGAATCATTCGCTTATAGATTTAAGAATTCCAAAATGCACTAAGCCTAATAAACAAATAATTAAAATAATTGAATCTATATGTGAATGTAATATTTTAAATACATCTGATACTGATTTCAAACCAGATATTTTACTCATTACTGATACAAATAATTATAACCAAATTAGATTTAAAGAATTAAATCTTAATTATCGGGACATTAAATCGAATTTAATATATATAGATCATCACAGAAAAGGAAATAATTTAAAAAATAAACCGCTGGACAAATACAATATCATCATGGATAATTACACTTCTGCTAGTGAGATAATTCTTGACATTATGAGACTTTTTAATATTAGATTGAATAAATGCATTTTACATCTATTTGCAGCGGCTATACTTACAGATACAGGTAATTTCAAATATGCAACTAATGAAACCTTTAGTCGATTTAACTTTCTTCTTCAAAAAGGATTAGATTATGAAATAATCCAGGGTATCCTTAAGATGGAAGTTGATGTTTCTGAAAAAATCGCAAAAATTAAGGGGAGTCAAAGAAGTAAATTAATTCGATATGGAGATTGGCTAGTATGTAAAACTCAAGTCAGTAATTATGAATCAAGTGTAGCAACATCGTTAATAAGTTTAGGTTATGATATAGTATTAGTAATTTCACCTTCAAAAAAAAGCGATGCGTTTAGAATAACTGCAAGAGCAAATCAAAAAGTAACAAAAGAAGCTGGGATACATCTCGGAGATTTATTTAATTCTATTTCCGAGATTAGCCTTGGAAACGGAGGAGGGCATAACGGGGCTGCGTCTCACGTTGGAAAAAAAAACCTTGATGAGACAATAGAAAATATTTTTAGTTATTTTAAGAAAAAATTAATAGAAAAATAATCTTAGAGAAAAATAATTAATTAATAATAATTGATTTTGATTTGAATCTTATAGAATTTCAAAATTTTTGCTTCCGTTATGATCATTCAGAAGATTTCGTATTGAAGGATATCAATATAAACATAGACTCAGGCAAATTCATTTTAATGTGTGGAATTACAGGTTCGGGAAAAACAAGTTTAGTCCGAGCAATGAATGGTTTGATTCCACAATTTTATCACGGTGAAATAAAAGGAAATGTATTAGTAAAAGGAAAAAATACGAAAAATGTTCCAACATCTACATTGTCAAGAGATGTAGGATTAGTATTTCAAAATCCTGAGAATCAGTTAATAGCTATGAATGTAGAACGAGAAATTGCGTTTGGTCCGGAAAATATCGGTGTTCCTTGGGATGAAATGGATTCAAGAATTAAAGAATGTATTAAAATCACAGATATTGAACATCTTAGAAAAAAAGCACCATTTGAAATAAGTGGTGGAGAACAACAGAGGGTTGCAATTGCCTCAATACTGGCATTACAGCCAGAAATTATAATTTTTGATGAACCAACTTCACTTCTAGACCCAAAAAGTGCAATTCAAATTCTTAACTTATTGAAAAAGATCCTTCTTGAAAAAAAAGTATCTACAATAATAGTTATTGAACATAGACTGGATATTGTACTTCCTTTAGCCGATGAAATTATATTGGTTGATAAAGGGCGAATTCTTGAGCAAGGTGAAGCCCATAATGTGATAAATGGAGAAAAATTTTTAAATTCAGGAGTTAATATTCCAAAATGTGTTTCAGTTTTTCAACAATTAATGAATCAGAATATATTTAGCGGTAAATTGCCAATTTCAATCGAAGAAACCAAAAATTTGATAAATTCAATAAAATAGACTATATGGAGAATGATAATATGGAAAAAAAACTTGAAGACCTTCAAATCTTGGTCAATAATTTGACTTATCATTATCCCGACGGGACTATTGCATTAAAAGGAGTCAACCTTAATATTTACTCAGGAGAAATTGTTGGAATAATGGGTAAAAATGGAGCAGGTAAATCTACATTAATAAAGACATTCAATGGTTTATTGAAACCCACAACTGGAGTTGTTTATATAGAAAATGATGAAGTTAATAATGTTTTAATGTCAAAATTAACGAAAAAAGTAGGTATCGTATTTCAAAATCCCGATCTCCAATTATTTGCTAATACCGTTGAAGACGAAATTAGATTTTCACTTAAAAATTTAAATTTTACAAAAATTGAGCTTGAAAACCAAATTAGTTTAACTCTAGAAAAATTTAAACTAAAAAAATTTCAAAACCGGACTCCTTTTACTTTATCTGGTGGAGAAAAAAAAAGATTAGCAATTGCTTCAATAATGTGCAGAAATCCCGAAATTATTGTGTTTGATGAACCTACAATTGGTCAAGATGCAGAGGGAGTAAAATTCATAAGAAATTTAATAAAAGAGAAACATTCTGAAGGAAAAACAATAATAATTGTAACCCACGATATAGAATTTGCAATAGATAATATACCAAGAACAATTCTGATGGCTGATGGTCTTATTATAGCTGATGGCCCAACAAATAAAATTCTAAGTCAAGATCAAATTCTAAATATTGGTTATTTAATTTCACCCCAATTAATTATACTATCAAAATTTTTAATAGATTTAAAGATAAAGGTCCCTGAGGACGTATATATAAAAGAAAATATGGTCCAATTCTTAGGTTCATATTTTAAAGATAAAATGGGAATTACTGAAGGAGGGAAACCATAATATCCTTTGAATTCATGGAAGCTTTCAAATTTATTCAAAAGAAGACAATTATTCATATTTTAGACCCTAGAACTAAGCTTCTACTAGCAATCATTTATAGTATTCTCGCAATTATATTTGAAGAAATTTTCATTCTTTTTTTTGTATTTCTTTCATTATTTCCATTCATTCTCGCTGGACAATTATTCAAAAAATGGATTAAAAGTATTCGGGGAATGACATTCTTATTTTTATTGCTAATTATTTTCAATACACTTTTTAGCACATTTTCTAGATCCATATCAATGATAATACGTATAATGATTATGGTAAGTTCATTTTCATTATTCTTTTTAACAGTTCATCCTGACGATCTCATGCTTTCTCTTCTTTCTCTTAAAGTACCTTACAATATTGCATTTTCATTTTCATTATCTTTTCGATTTGTACCAACAATTGCAATTGAAGCTCAAAATATAATTGATGCTCAAAAAAGCAGGGGATATGAAATGGAACAAGGTGGTTTAATATCACAAGCAAGAAATTTAATACCCTTATTAATTCCATTAATTGTCTGCTCACTAAAAAGAGCCTTTCACATTGCTGAAAGTCTAGATTCCAGAGCTTTTGGAAGTACTAAAAATAGAACCTATTATTATTCCATCAAATATGCAAAAAAAGATTGGTTATTAACGATTATTCTTATCTCGTTATTTATTTTTGGAGTTATTGTTAAAATCTTCCCAGAATTCTTACCTACGTGGTTCTATTGGAAATTAAAAGTGTAAAATATATTTAAAAGAAAATATTTCTGATTTAAATTGATAAAAAAAACAATTTCAATAGAAATTCAAGGTGAAAATAAAGAAATCTATTTAGGATTTGATGATCTTAAGATTAGTATTAAATATTTGAAAGAAAAATATAACTTACAAGATAATGATGATCTTATTAATCTTTTTTTAACACTAATTTCTAAGTTAGAACGTCAATATAGTCCATCTACTATACAAATCTTTAATTCTGAGTTTGTTATTTCTCCAGAACATATTATTACAGCATTTTATCACACATATAAGGCGTTTAATAATAAAATAAACATATCTAATCAAAAAAATATTGAGTTTTTACTATATCTCTCCACTAAAAGGCAAATCTCCAATGCGCTCAATTATTTTGGAATTAAAATTGAAGATATAGATCAAGATTCCTCAATAAATATAGGATATTTTATTGCTAGCTATGAAAATAATGTTAATTTAATTAAAAGGAGAATTATAGAAAAACTTAATGCTATTGAGGGAATATCATTGATTACAGAAAAATCTTTAACAAAACTTCAAAAAATTATCAATTTTTTTAATATTTCTATCAATCAGCTTGAAATTTACTTTCATTCCCATGAAAAGGAATTTATTTCTGATAATTTTCTAGAGAATAATAATTTAAACGATTTATATAACATATGCTTAGAGATAATTTTGGAAAAAATGGTATTGTTGTCTCTAGAAAAAGTCTCTATTGAATAATACGAACTTGTTCTTTAGCTACACTTAAAATGTCACTTTTTGTTATAAATGATATACCAGTAAAACCCCCCAATATCTCAATATTTACGATTTTATCTGGCTCTTTTAAATCTACTTTATTTTGAAGATCAGTTGCTATATGTTCAATTATTTTTAATTTAGAAGTCGCAAAATTTCTTTTTTGAATTTGTATTTTAAATGTTTCATTTTTTTTTATAGCTTTATGAAACTTATCAATAACTTTCATTTTTATTAAATCTAAATCGGTTTCACAAACATATTCAATAGGAGTTATTTTTAAGACATATTGAAAAAAATAGGGATTTCTTAGTATAATTTTCCTTAATTTTTTTATACATTTTTTGGGATTTAAATTTGTAAATGCAATAAATAATCCAGGGAACTCCACTCTAAAAATTAAGGGAAATTCATCACCCATCATAAATAATAAAAACCAAAGCTCTGCTTTAGCATTTATTTCATTATTTCTTGATGTGGATATTAACATATTAAAATTTTTCATTAAATTCCTCCATCATCAATAATTTTTAAAATTTCTTCCTTAGAAATTGAACCGATTCTTAAAAATTTCAATTCTGACTTTTTTTTTGCTGAAGAACAATCAACAATTGTGCTGGGAATTTGTGTTAATGTCTTTCCACCATCTAATATTACATCTATTTGACCAAATAATAATTTTGGTATATATTCTCCTTCTATAATGTTCTCTTGATCAGAAAGATTTGCGGAAGTTCCGATAATTCCCCCTAAAACGCCCTTACTTTTAAGATTTCCTAAAATTGCAAGTATTACCTCGTTCTCAGGGACTCTAATCGCAACAGTTTGTTTACCGCCTGTTAATTCTTGAGGTATAGATTTTGAAATCTTTTTAACAATAATAGTTACTTGTCCTGGCCAAAAATATTCAGCAATTTGACTCGCATATAAATTAAATTCTCCGATCTTTTTTGCTTCTTTTATATCGCTAACTAGAATTGGAAGCCCCTTATCCTTTTCTCTAAATTTCATTTCGAAAATCCTTTTAATCACTTTAAGATTTTGTGGGTCACCACCGAGACCATAAACGGTATTTGTTGGATATGCAATTATTTTACCTTCAATTACTGCATCAGCTGCTTTCTCCAAAAAAATTTGGTCCAATTTATTATCTCCGCTCAATTTTAATAGTAATCCCATTATAAAAATCAACTTAATTTCTTTTTAAAAAATCTTTATTTCTCTGGTGGTTTCCATTTTTCATAATATATCTCAAACTTTCTTAGTAACACCTTTGGTTCTATCTTTCTGTTCTCACTCATTGCCTTAAATGCTTCTAACATGACTTCTAATTGTAGTAATTGAAATTCTTGATTTTTTTCATCGCTGGTTGTAAGAAATCGGTGCGTTATTTCATTAGTCTTGAAAATTTCCATAGAATTAATGTTGTAAATATCTAGAAAATAACCAATAAAGAAGGCTCCGAGAAGTATTATAGGAAATGCTATTATCAATATCCAAAAAGTAATTTCAAATGCTATAAAAATAAGAGAAACAGCACTGATTGTGGACATTGCGATTTGATAATATGACTGCCCCATCTTGAGTCGAGACATTTGCCTTCCGAGAAATCGAGCTGTTTTTACCCATTTTGACTTTCTAACTTTTTTGTCATTAAACATCTTTTCACTTTTTAATTTTAATTATTAATGAATGATTTTTTTGGATTTAATTTTAATATTCACTTTTATCCTTTAATTCTAATTCCAACTCAATGTGTTTCCATGCATTTTCTATATTTTCTTGCCATTTAACTAAACCAAGCTCAGAAAGTGTGTTAAATCTCTTTTGAATCTCTAAATACTCTTGAATTGGTCTGCGTTTCGAATGATCTAAATATTTTTTACTCGGCTTAGATAATTTAAATTCACCATTTTCAACTTCATATAATATCCAAAATCCAGTTTCCACAGCCAATTTTCCTATTTTTACGGTATCTTCAGAAGCAAAACCCCAACCAGGGGGACAGGGGGCAAGAATGTGAATATATCTAAATCCTTTAATTTCTTTCGCTTTCTTAAATTTTTCATAAAGATCAATTGGATAAGAAGTACAACATGTAGCTACATATGGGACGTTATGAGCCGCCACTATTGCAGGTAAATTCTTTTTGAATCGTTGTTTTCCAAAGGGTGTCGTTGTAGTTCTAGCCCCATGAGGTGTAGACGAGCTTCTTTGAATACCGGTGTTCATATAAGCTTCATTATCATAACAGACATAAAGAATATTAGAATTTCTTTCTGCTGCACCACTTATACCTTGAATCCCAATATCTGTTGTTCCACCATCTCCTGCAAAAACTAAAGAAGTCATATCATCCCAACCTTTAGCTTTAAACGCTGCATCTAGACCAGATGCCGCTGCTGCTGCAGCAGCAAATGCCATATTAATAAAAGGGAAATTTGAGGCAGTTTTAGGCCATAACCCAACAACCACATTAAGGCAGCTTGCCGGAGCAACCAGAACGGTCTTAGGACCGAGCGCTTTCATCGCCCATCTAAGTGCCAATTCCAATCCACAACCAGCACACGTTGAATTTCCTGCTAAGAAGAATTCTTCTCTAGCTGTTTCTTGCAATTCTTTTAAACTAACCATTGTTATTTTACCTCCAAAATGCCATCCCAGAGAGTCCCATGTATCATATCCTGTGGAAATTCTCCTGTCTCTTTTAATTTTATTAATTTTTTAAATTCTTCCTTCTGTTGTTCTACTGATACTTCTCTCCCTCCAATTCCAGTAATAATCGGTAGAATAGTTGTATCAATTCCTGTTCCGTGAAGTGCGCTTTTACATTCAGAACTAACTGCACCTCCAGTTGGTGATCCAAAAGCTGTATCTCGATCAACTACTCCAATAACATCAACCTTTTTCGCTATGTTTATAATTTCCTCAGTAGGAAATGGTCTAAAATGTCTTAATTTTACTGAACCCACTTTATAACCCTCCTGTCTTAATTCATCTACTGCCTGCTCTGCTTGTAGTGCAAGCCCTCCAATATTAATCAATGCTACTTCCGCATCATCCATCTTATATTCTTGAATAAGTCCATTTCCATAACTTCTTCCAAAGATCTTTTCAAATTCTAAAGCAGTTTGTTTAATTATATGCCTCGATTTTATCATTTCATCATGAATTTTCATTCTGAATTCATAATAAAAACCAGAAGGCATAATTAGATTTCCATGCATCATTGGTCTTTCTGGATCAATAAAAATATGTGGCCAGCCTTTTTCATCAGGTAAAGGCGGCAGAAATTTTTCTAATTTATCATCAGGCTCAATAATTACTGGTTTAGATGTGTGTGATAATACGAAACCTCCATATGCAACAAACATTGGGAGTAAAACTTCCTCATTTTCACAAATCTTATAGGCCATTAAAACGCTATCATAAATCTCTTGATGTGAAGATGCGAATGAAATTAACCATCCAGCGTCTCTCTGTGAAATTACATCAGTAAAATCCGCCCATATATTCCACGGAGGAGCAATTCCACGCGATGCAATAGTCATTACTATAGGTAATCTCGCACCAGCTGCCCAATGAACCATCTCACTCATATATAAAAGACCTTGTCCTGCTGTTGCGGAAAAAGTTCTGGTTCCAGCAATGCTTGCACCTACTAGAGCAGCCATGACTGAGTGTTCCGATTCAACTTTAATATATTGGGCTGGCATATCTCCAGAATCGACAAAATCTGAAAGTTTTTCAACAACAGTTGTTTGTGGAGTAATTGGATAAGCACTTATAACTTGAACCTTTGCTGAGCGTGCTGCATAAGCTGCTGCAACATTACCTGTAATAAACTTAATTTCCTGTTCTTTTTGACTCATTATTCAAATTCACTCTCCCTTTTCATTTCTATTGCTTTAACAGGACATTCTTTTGCACAAATTCCACAACCTTTACAATAAGTATAGTCTATTATGAAAAATTCATCTTCACTCTTTTGTACAACTCCTTCTGGACAATACATCCAGCAAAAACCACATTTAGTACATTTTTTTTTATCTATTACAGGTCTAAAAACCCTCCAATCTCCAGTCTCTCCCATACTTCCATAACAAGGAAATGATATGGGAATTGGGGTTAATTCCTTCCAATTTTTATAATTTTGAAGTTTAGGTCTTTTATCTTTACTTTCCGCTATTATTTTCCACATAATTAAATCATCTCCTTAACCATTTCAAATGCATCTCTAGCTGTTTTCATATTTTTCTCAGCTCTTGAACCAAATTTTTTTTTAATAACTTTTTCCATAATATCTAGGCCATAAAACCCAGATACCTTAGCAAATGCTCCCAACATTGGGATATTTAAAATTGGAAACCCCTCTATTGCTAATTCATGCTTTAAAGAAATGCCAGTTGCATCAACCATATAAATTTTAACATTTTTTGGCAAATTATTATTAAATTCAATTTTATGATCGGTATTAATGATTAAAATCACTCCCTCTTTAATAGTAGCAAACACTCTGGGAATCTTTAATAGAGTAGTATCAAAAATAAATATAAAATCCGGGTCAGTTACACTACTATAAGATCTAATTTGAGCATCCCTAGATATTCTAGAAAAAGCTTGTATTGGAGCACCCCTTCGTTCGGCACCAATTATTGGTATAGCTATTGCATCTTTAAAACCACTTTCATATGCCATTTCTGACAGTAACTGGGAAGCGGTAATAGCAGTTTGACCCCCCCTCCCGTTAAAGGCAATTTCAATAATTTTTTTCTCTATCATTTTTCAATGCTCCATTGTAATGTATAATTTTAAAGTGTTCAAAATATTTGTTTTTATTTTTAATAAAATATTTCATAATAAAATTATAATTATAATTATATATGGCAAAGATTAAAAAAGATGACTCTGGAAAGGATTTAGGCTTTGATTGTCCTGTCTGTAAAAAAGGAAGACTCATTTTAAGTAAGCATATTCATGAACTTCCAGATGGAGATAAATATCTCATCATGAAATTCGAATGCAATAAGTGCGATTTTAAGAAAAATGATCTTATTCCAGTAGAAACACCCATTAAACCAGGTAAATTTTTTTTAAACGTTAATGAGAAAGAAGACTTAAAATCAAAAGTTTTTAGGGCCTCTTCAGGTATATTAGAAATCCCTGAATTAGAAATGGAAATTGAGCCAGGTCCTGCAGCAGACTTTTATATTACAAATATTGAGGGTGTATTATCTAGAATGAAAGATGCTGTTTTATTTTTTAAAAAAGGGTTATCTGAAGAAAATCAAAAAGTGAATAAAATCCTTGAAAATATAGATAGGGCCATTAATGGGGAATTTAAATTCACATTAATAATAACTGATGAATTAGGAGGGAGTTATATCGTGCCCGTTAATAAAAAGTCATTAAAAATTGAATATTTTTAAAAAAGATTAAACTTTTTACTGTTTTGATTTATAGCGAACTTTAACTAATAAATCCCTTAATTCTATTTTATCGCTATCTTTTTTTATATACTTTTTCCGTGCACCTTCTTCAAGAGGTATGGTTAGAATCTTATTTCCTTGAAGTGACACCATTTTACCAAAATCTTCTTTAATCACCTGTTTCATAGCACCTAAACCAAACCTTAATCCTAAGATTCGATCAAATGCATTGGGAGTTCCTGCTCTCATTGTATGTCCTAACACAACACTTCTACATTCAAAATCCACACCATTTTTCTGAAATTCTTCTTTTAAATCGTCTCGCAAGTTTAATTCTTGGACTAATATTTTACTAATTTTTAAAGATGATAATAAAGAATTGCCGTATTCATCTTTGGGTAAATTATCTATTGTTTCTTTCGTAATTGTCTTAAAATCTCTTGATAATGATTCTTTGCTTGGATAAGCTCCTTCAGAACAAGCAATAAGATGATATTTATAGCCACTTCTTACTCTATTTTTAAGCACATCGATTAGATCCAATTCTAAATCAAAAGGAGTTTCAGGAATTAAAATAATATCTGCACCAGTTGAAATTCCACTATACATAGTTAAAAAACCAGCATCTCTTCCCATAACTTCAACAATAAATACTCTCTGGTGGGATCTGGCAGTGGTTGTAAGATTGTCCATTACATTCGAAGCTAGTTGAACTGCACTCCAGAATCCGAATGTATAATGTGTTCCTAATAAATCATTATCAATTGTTTTAGGAACTCCAATAACTTTTGCATTGGAATATTTAAACATTGCAGCAGCAACTCCTAATGTATCATCGCCACCTATGGCAATAAGGGCATCAATATCTAAATCTTTAAATTTCGATGCCATCTCAGTTGCAATTTTTTTTGCTAATTCTTCTTTTTCCTTCTGGTTCGATATTTTATGTATTGCTTTATAAGGATTAAATCTTGATGTATAAATTAAAGTTCCTCCTACAGTGTGTAAATCATCTAACTCAGCTATATTAAGAGGTTCTTTAATATTCTCCATAAAACCTTTCCATCCCTTTTTAATTCCAATACATTCAATTCCAGAATCAAATGCTTTCAATAGTATCCCATAAATAACTGAATTCAAACCTGGAGCGTCTCCGCCGCCTGTCAAAATCCCTACCTTTTTTATAGCCATAAAATTTCACATTAAATAATTATAATTGAAATATATATTTTTATTAGAGTAATTTAAATGTAAATTTATTTTTATTTAATAATATGTATTACTTCAAAGTATCACTATTTAATACTTGGAATCCCCTAGATGTAAAAATATCATCAGACGTGAATTTAATTTCCTTGAAGTATATACTTGGAAAATTTCCAAAGATCGAAAACAAGTTTTTTGAGGATCTTGAAGAGAGTATTAAGAAAAAACCACATTATTTTTCACAGGATTCTATTAAAAGAGTTATTGGACCAGAAAAGGAAGAATATGATATATCTAATTGGTTTTTTCTATGGGGTTTTGACTTTAAGAAACGTGGGTATCAATTGTTAATCCAAATTGATAAAGAAGGAAAGGGCATATTAGCAGCGATTGGTCCAATGGAATTGGCATCCTTCTTCGATCGGATGAAATTGAATAGTATATTACCAACACTATCTTTAATAAATTCACCAGATAAGATGAAATTTGTAGTTTTTTTAAAACCGAGAGGTGATTCGATTATTAAAGGATTAGAGATGGAGGGCATTGAAAAGGGAAAAATCCAGCAAATAATGGATTACTGGAAAACTTTAAAAAACATTGATGGCCAATGGTTTCCAACATTTAAACCCAGATGTCCTAGATGTGGTAATCTTATAGAAGGATTACATGGTTATGAGATTGGTTTTATTCCATTTATATGTCCTAAATGTGGATATGAGATAAAAAAAAAGAGTTAATATTTTTTCAAACTCTTAAATTCTATTCTCTTTGAATTTTATCCCTAAATTCAAGAAGTATATCGGGATAATTAGTATAAATCGCATCCACGTTTTTACCATTATAATTCATTTTTAAAAATCTTTTCATATAAAATTGAGTATCTACACCCCAAATATAAAAACTAAATCCAGCATTTTTGATTTGCTTAAAAAAGTTCATTTTAGCTTGAATATTTCTGATATTGAAACCGTAGATTTTTAATTTATTCATCTTATTGAATTTTAAATCTTTTTCTTCTATAATTGGGTGTCTTTCTGATATCGAATAAATTAATTTTGCTTCTTTCTCTATTTTTCTTATTTTAGAAAAAAGGTAAAAATAATTTCCAACTAACTCTACTTTCTCAAGTATATTATATTCTCTGGCAAGTCTAATTATTTTAAAACCAACATTATTATCTTTTAAATCGATACTATACTTAATATTTTTACTTTTAAATATATCAAATACTTCACCTAAGGTAGGAATTTTTTTATTTTCTTCAAGGCGAATTTCTTTAATTTGTTTTAAAGTCAATTTATTTATCTCAATCTTTTTACCATCTTTTTCCACGAAATAATCGTGAAAGAGAACTATATGTCCATCTTTAGAAAGATGAGCATCCGTTTCAATCCCATCAACCCCCATCTCAACAGCTTTTCGAAAGGAATCGATTGTATTTTCAACTGAATAAATCCCCGCCCCTCTATGCCCCCATATAAAAGTTCGATTCAAATATAAAACACTTAAAAAATTAATAATAGTTCCTAATTTTGAGTATGAATGATTAAATTATTTAAAAATCTTAAATGAATCTTAAAAATTTTTTTATATTATAAGATTTATACAAATAATATTTATTAAATAACAATATTTAAGACTCAAGAATTATGTATGTCGCAGCTCTAGATTTGGGAACGTCTGGATGCCGAACAATTATTTTTGATGTTATGGGTTCCATAGTGTCAAGCTATTATGAAGAATGGGAGAGCTATTTCCCATCACCATTAATGGTTGAGCAATCGGCAGATCAATGGTATGAAAAATTAAAAATTACAATAAAAAATGCAATTGAAAAGGTTTCAATAAACCCACAGGAAATTGTAAGTATTTCAATCACCAATCAGCGTGAAACTATTGTTCCCATTGATGTAGAAGGAAATTCTTTATATAATGCAATAGTGTGGCAAGATAGAAGAACAACAAATGAATGTGAGATAATTAAAAAAAAGGTTGGAATTGATAAAATCTATAAAATAACGGGTTTAACAATAGATCCATATTTTTCTGCCTCAAAAATTCTATGGTTTAAGAACAAAAAACAAGAAATTTATAATAAAACACATAAATTTCTATTGGTTCATGATTATATTTTATATAAATTAACTGGACAATTTTATACTGATTTTTCTAATGCTTCAAGAACGATGCTATTTGACATCAATACCTTAAAATGGTCAGATGAGATTGCATCCTTACTTGGAATTGATCTTGATAAAATGCCTACACCTGTAGAAAGTGGTATTGATATAGGTGAATTAACAGCAAATGATACTAGTTTTGATAAAAAAACGCTTGTAATTACCGGAGCAGGCGATCAACAAGCAGCTGCATTAGGTGTTGGGGTAGTTGAACCTGGCCGAATTAAATGTACTACCGGGACTGGCTCTTTTATTCTTGCTTATTTAGAAGAACCTCAATTCGACCCCAAAAAGCGAGTATTGTGCAGTTGTCACGCAGTTCCAGGTTCGTGGGTTCAAGAAGCAAGTATTTTTTCAACTGGAGCTGTTTTTCGTTGGGCTAGAGATCAAATTGGTTTTGAGGAGCGTGAAAAAACTGAATCTGGAAAAGATCCGTATGATTTAATGACAAAAATGGCAGAAGAAAGTCCCGTAGGGGCAAATGGATTGATAATGGTCCCCCACTTTGCAGGAGCAGGAGCTCCTTACTGGAATCCTTATGCTAGAGGGATTTTATTTGGATTAACATTGGGACATACACGAGCTGATATTTATCGCGCAATTATGGAAAGTGTTGCCTTTGAAGTTAAGAAAAACATTCAAATTTTTAATGAACTGAACTTTGAATCAAAAGAATTAAGAGTTACTGGTGGTGGTTCCCGATCGAATTTATGGAATAGTATTATAGCCGATATTGTTGGAATACCAACATTTAGACCAGAATTGGAGGAGGCTACGGCTTTAGGTGCAGCAATACTAGCCGCTTCTGGCGCTGGAATTTTTCCTGATATTGCAAAAGCTGCAAATGATATTTGTAAAATTAGTGATAAATGGTATCCGAATAAAGAAAATAATCAAATTTACGAATCAATATTTAATTTTTATAATATTTTTTATAGTAATTTGGAGAACTCCAATATGTATCGAAAATTTTTCGATTTAAATTTATACAAAAAAAAAAAGGAAGAAAAACAAGAATAATGTTACTGTTTAATCAAATGATTTAATTATATGAAAATAAATAATTTTATATAATTACTTCATTATTTTTCTGTTAGATATTTAATTAAATTTGGTTGAGATTAAAATGGAAGTATCAAAAAACGAAAAATTTCAAGAACCAGAGGAAATCGATAAATATCTAAAGCGTCAAATAACTATAGGAAAAATTTTTTTCGTATTTCTAACAATATCAATAATTATATGCATTGGTGGTGCGGTATATACTTTAGCAGATATATTTATACCAACTGGAAAACTGGAAGAATTCCTAGCATTAGGATTTGGGCTGCAAATTGCTGTTTTAGGCAGTTTATTTGCCGGTTTGTTTTTTTTATTAGTAGCTTTTTATGCATTATATAAAAAGGGCAATAAAAAAATTCTAAAAATTTTATTTAAAGAAAAAAAGCAGATTTTAGACAAATATCGAGGAAAAGTGGGTGTAAAAGTAATTGTATTTGGTGTTTTAATAAGTATTTGTTTTGTTATAGTTGGTATCCTTTATAGTCTTCTTGAGGTCCTTCTTCTTAGTGGAGGTGAATTCCAAGGTTTAATAGCCTTTTTAGACTCGCTTACTGGAGGACAACGAATTTTATTAATTGGATTAGTATCTTTGTCATTGATTGTACTTATTATACTATTTAAATACTTTATTGACCATGGTTATTATCTTATTCTTAAGTTATTATACAATATCGAAGAGACTGAATAAAATATTAAAGATTTTTTTTAATTATTTTTTTATTCTCTTAAAAACTTTCACACTATTGTTATTTAAATAAATCTCATTGTACTATATTTTTAAAAAAAGAGATTTAAAGATCTAACTTGTCAAATAAAATTGGAACAGTATTTTCTATACCCCAGATGGATGTACCAAATGTGTCAAATTACGCTTTTGTTTTATCTAAGGGTAAGCAAAAATCTGTTGTTAAAAAGGGTTTATTTTGTATAACTCAAACTGCTGAGGGGTGGCTAATCGGAGTTGTTGAAAAAATAATTTTAGAAAATGAGTATTTTTCTAATGTTCAAACTGTAAAAGATTATAATGAAAATAATCCAAATGTTATTAAAGGAATGTTTCCATCTGAAAATTTTGAATATGGAATTGCTATTAATAAGTGTTTGGGAATAATATCCTTTAAAGATGAAACAAAAACAAAAATATCTAGTATTAAACGGATGTTGTTTCCTGCTAAACCAGGAGCTGAAGTTTATCTATGTAGTAAAGAAATTCTGAGTGAGTTCTTGGGATTCAACAATCAAAATGGTTTAAATTTAGGTAGCGTAAAAATTGCGAATTTTGATACAAAAATCGACATCAATAGACTTTTGAATAAACATTTTGCAACTTTAGCAATTTCGGGAGCAGGTAAAAGTTATTTAACCTCTGTTCTGTTAGAAGAGTTGCTTTTAAGGGATAAAGAGAGCGGGGTTCCAGCAATTATTTTAATTGACGTCCATGGTGAATATGTTTATTTTCATAATATTAAGAAATTCAAAAATCGAGTAAACATTCAAGATTCTTCTTATTTTCAGATTTCTGTGCCAAAATTATTTGCTAAATCTTTTAAAAAGTATCAAGAAAATATTTCAGCTGCTCAAGTAAGAGAATTAAATAAAATTTTAACAAAAATTAGAAATCAAAAACAAAGCAAATCATATACAATCAAAGACATTATTGATAATATTGAAAATGATGATGAGATTAATAAAAGCACTCAACAAGCCTTAATTGGATGGTTAGATGAATTAGATTACCTACGACTCTTTGGCTCCCAAGAGAATCCTCCAATTGAGCATCTATTAAAAACTGGAAATTTAACAATCTTCAATTTACAATCTGAGACCTCTATTCGCAAAAAACAGATTATAGTTGATTACATTGCGAGCCAACTCTTTTATTTCCGAAAGAAAAACAAAATTCCTCCTTTTCTGCTAATTATAGAAGAATCTCATCAATTTTGTCCTGAAGCGGCACAATCAAAGGCAATATCTAAATGGATAATTGAAACAATCGCTCGAGAAGGAAGGAAATTTATGGCGTGTTTGAATTTGATCTCCCAGCGTCCAAAACGATTGAGTTCTACTGCTTTATCCCAATGTAATTCTAAATTAATATTGAAAATCTCTAACCCTTATGATTTAAAACATATTCAGGAATCAGATGAATCCATTACAAAATCATATACTGAAATGATTTCCAGCTTAGCAGTGGGAGAATTATTGATTGTTGGAAATGCAGTAAATTATCCTACATTTATTGAAGTACGCCAACGTATTAGCGATCCAACCAAATCACACTCATTAATAGAAATGTCTAGTCACTGGTGGAATCTTCATGAGAAGGAGAAAAATTAATTAAAACATATTTTCTAACACTTCTTTATTTAATACATTATTGTTTTTCTGTAACGTAATCATTCTTTTCGTTTTTGATACTTTCTGTAGATATATTACTCCCATCGTTTCTAACTTCAATAAATATTCATTCAGAATGACCATATTTAAATATGAATAACTTTTTTTTAACAACTCTAAAAGCCTTTGATCCATAATTTCTCCTTTTTGAGATACAATAATGTCGATTATCTCATTGATTACTGGTTTAGCGCTCCAAATTCCTGATTTCATTTTTATATATCACACTTTTTAAAATATCTTTTTAATTAATTATTATAAATTTTTATAAAAAATATCTATTTGGAAATTAAACAAAAAATTGCTCTTCCGGCTTTTTACCAATGCTACCTCTTCTTAGAATCTTCTCAAATTCTTGGTAAAATTTAACGATCTCATCCGTAATTGTAGGATGTATGGATTCTAATGCTTCTTTGAAATGATCCTTGGATACTTTTCTTTTATTAATATTTTCTCTAAGTGCAACCATTGCTGCTTCTCTGCAAAAGGATTCTATATCTGCACCTGTAAAATTATTGGTTATTTCTAATAATTCATCAATTTTAACATCAGACGCAAGAGGAATATCTTTGAGAAAAATTTTAAATATTAATCTTCTATCTTCTTTTGTTGGTGCTGGAATAAATAATAATCTATCAATTCTCCCAGGACGAATTAAGGCTGGATCTAGGATATCTGGCCTGTTTGTTGCAGCAATTACAATAATATCTTGCATTTGTTCTAATCCGTCTAATTCAGTTAGAAATTGAGAAATAACACGTTCAGTGACTCCTGAATCTCCATAATGTCCACCCCGTCGAGGGGCGATTGAATCTAATTCATCGAAAAATATGATACATGGTGAAGCTAATTTGGCTTTTCTAAAGATTTCCCTTATCGCTTTCTCACTTTCTCCAACCCATTTGGATAATAATTCCGGTCCCTTAATAGAAATAAAATTGGCTTTAGTTTCAGTAGCTACTGCTCTTGCTAAAAGAGTTTTTCCACAACCTGGGGGTCCAAATAATAATATGCCACGGGGTGGCTTAATACCCATTCTCTCAAAAACTTTTGGGTTAGATAATGGCCAATCTATAGATTCTATTAATCGTTGTTTTACATTATCTAAACCACCAACTTCATCCCACTTAACTCGTGGTACTTCAATGAATACCTCTCTAATTCCTGAAGGTGTGACCTCTTTTAAAGCACTATTAAAATCTTCTTCAATCACTTCTATTTGTTCTAGTAATTCTGGGTCAATTTCTTCAGATTCTAAATCTATATGAGGTAAATATCTTCGCAATGCTGCCATTGCCGCTTCACGACATACTGCAGATACATCAGCTCCTACAAATCCATGAGTATTTCTAGATAATTCTTTTAAATTGACTCCTTTTGCAAGTGGCATATTTCTTGTATGTATTAAAAATATTTCATAACGTCCTTTCTCATCAGGGACTTTAATCTCAATTTCTCTATCAAATCGTCCTGGTCTTCTTAAAGCAGGATCTAAACTATTGGGGCGATTTGTAGCCCCAATGACAATTACTTTACCTCTAGCATGTAATCCATCCATTAAAGCTAACATTTGAGCAACAACTCTTCGTTCTACTTCACCTGTAACTGTCTCTCTTTTTGGAGCTATTGCATCAATCTCATCAATAAATATAATCCCGGGAGCTTTTTCTTCCGCTTCTTGAAATAGTTTTCGTAATCTTTTCTCAGATTCACCATAAAATTTACTCATAATTTCAGGTCCATTAATTGATATAAAATGTGCTTCACTTTCATTGGCTACTGCTTTCGCCAATAATGTCTTCCCACAACCGGGAGGACCACGAAGTAATACACCTTTTGGTGGATCAATCCCTAATCTTTTAAATAATGATGGATGTCGAAGAGGTAGTTCAACCATTTCTCTCACACGGGTAATTTCTTTATCTAAACCACCAACATCTTCATAAGTTACGTAAGAAACCCCCATTTTTTCCTCTTCGCTAATTTTTTCGCTTATATGAAGAATCGTCTGCTCATTATTTATGATACAGATTCCTTTAGGATTTGTTCGAATTACTTTAAAGGTAATTTCTCTCGAAATTCCAATTGAGATAAAAATAGTATCGTTAATGTTAATTGGATAATTATCTAATTTCCTCTTGACAAAACTTTCAAATCGTGGATTTGATCTGATCTTAACTTCGCTAGGAGCTAAAATTACATTTTTCGCAATTTTAATATTCACTTTTCGTAGCTCAACTACATCATCAATACTTGCTCCAGTGTTTTTACGAAGCCTTGAGTCAATCCTAACTATATTCAGACCTGAATCTTGAGGATAACTTGGCCATGCTATGCCTGCACTTTCTGTTTTACCTTTAATTGCAACAACATCACCTGTTTTAATATTCAACCGTTCCATAACTTCATGGTCAATTCTTATAATGTTTCTTCCGATATCACGCTTTTTGGCTTTTTGAATTCTCAAATGTACTTTTCCATAAGATTCCTCAATCTCTTCTTCTTCCTCCTCTTCCTCATCCTCCTCAAAATCATCGTCTTTAGATTCATCCATAATTTTCAGTCCCTTTCTTTTTAAAAATCTTAATTTGTTTCTCCTTAAAAATAAAGAAATTAACAAATACTAAAAGTTTTTTGATTTATTAAATACATATGTTCATTTAAAAAATTGTTCTAAAGATGTTTGCTTTTTTGCAGATTCTATTTTTTTTAATCTTTCAAGGGCATTTTTAACCCGAGATTCTGAAAAATTGTGTTTATTAATTAAAAAATCTTCAATTTTATCAAAATTTGGTTTTCCTTTATCTAATGATTGATAATTCTCCTCAATTGAGGGATTTAGAAATAAATCCTTAACCTTTTCAATTAAATCGAGATCTAGTTCTATTATTTGACCCCTAATTTTTACTTTTTTTGCTACTATCTCTTCTATCGAATTATGTTTTTTTATTAAACTATAAGCCGTTTTTTCACCAATTCCTGTTACTCCCTCGTAAAAATCAGTTCCAATTAAAATCCCCATCTCAATAAGCTGCTCTCTTTTAATATTTAAATTTTCTAATAGTTTGGACAATAATATCCATTCAATATCCAAATTTACTGATGTTTCTCTTACCTTCCTTGATCTAGTAACTGCAAAATTCCTAAGTAATCTTTTAGCTCCAAATAACAATGTGTCATAATCTTGAGAAGCAGATGCCCATACATCTCCATTATTTACCATATAAGCAATTTGCGCCTCGCCCTCTGAAGGAGCTTGAACAACTGGAACACCTAAATAATTAAGAAGAATTTTACTATCCTCAATCATCTTTTCATCTAATTTGGATGTAGCTTGTGCAAATTTTCTCGCTTCTACTAAATCTCCCTTTAATTGTGCTTCTTCCATTCTTCCTTTTGCTTCTAATTTTCTCTCTTTTCTCTCTCTTATAATTTCCAACTTTAAATTTGAAGGTTTTCCATCAAAAACATAAATTGGGTGAATATTTGCTTCAAGAAAATTAATTGTTCTATAAAATAACCCAGATAAATGTGAAGTAATATTTCCTTGATAATCCTTTAAGGGAGTACCATCTTGCTGCCTAATTATAGCAAGGAACTGGTATAAAGTATTGAAAGCATCAATCGCAATCTTCTTATTGAATAAATTCTCAAAAGTGATAATTCTTTTTGCTTCCCTTACTAGCTCACTTATTTTAACTCCCATATAACAATCGTCCAGTTAAAATCTTATTCAAACAATTATCAAATGTAATAATCTATTTGAACCTTTTAAATCACACTATTTTGAAGGCAGCCGAATTCTCGGTAATATCTTTTGTAACCTATAAAAATAACTTTTACCAATATTACTTGAGAGTCTTATTAGCTTGAAAGTTTCTTCTGACATCTTAACCCGAATTTTATTTTTTGGATATACTTTTGTTATTACGCGGCGTCCATCAATAATTAAGGTTCCATTTAAATGTGCTCTTAATAAAGTTATTTCAAATTCTGAATCTTTTGGAAAAATCATCGGAACTAATCCTGAACGTGCATATGGGTTTATGGGGACTAATTGGATAACCTCCATGCTTGGAGCTAAAATTGCTCCTCCAGCTGAGAATGCATAAGCAGTGCTTCCTGTGGGTGTTGATAATATCAATCCATCTAGATATGCATTTGAGAGAAATTCACCATTCACTTTAACAGATATTTGCATCACTTTAGACTGTCTTGTAGAAATTAATAACACCTCATTTATTGCCTCATCCAATTGAATATTTGAATTAGGAGATGTAGACAAAAAAGTAGATAATCGAGAGCACTCTTCTACCAAATATTTTCTATTTAAAATTTTTTCTAGATCATTATATACTGTCTTTTCATTACCTTCACTTAAGAAGGCGATTGAAGTTCCAGTTTTTGCACAACCATATACTGGAGGCGTTTCTTTTTTAGGTAATCCATGAAACACACGTAAAATCGATCCATCACCTCCTACTGAAATGACGAACTTGATTTTATTTTCTGTCATTTGATTAAGTTCCATTCCTAAATCTTCTCTACCTAATCTATTGCATATCCTTTTTTCTAAGAAAACTCTTTCGCCCTTCTCAAATAAGAAACTCATAATTCTTCTTGCTAAATTAATCGATTCAATTGAATCCATACGAGATGTGATCGCAATTGCATCTTCTTTTTGTCCCACTTCTACATACGCCTCTGTTATTTTTTGCAATATTAATTAAAAATACCTTAAAAAACTTCTTATGAAATAGATATTTCAGAAAGAAAATATAGTTTTAGTTTGAAATAAAATAGATTTAGTTGCTTAAATTATTCAGTACTTATCCGTTTGATTAATTTTTTACCCAATAAATCCCAATATTCAATTATTGAATGGCTCATTTTATCTTCATCTTGTTGTAATTCCTTGAGTTTATTAATTAAGTCTTGTTCCTTAGGCCATTCAATATCAAATGACTCATAACTCTCACTATTCATAATCTGCAATGAATTGTCTTCTATAAAATTTATATGAGCTGTTCCTTTAAAAATATCAGGAGTGTCGACCATATGTCCAGATGGAATTGTTAAAGAACGTTTATTTCCATCAAAGAGACCTACGCACACAACCCTCATTTTTGCATGTCCATGTTTACCGGATTTACTTTTTTCAATAGATTTAATTAAACAAGGCTCTTCATCCTCAATAAGATAAGACCCAGCTTTTAATTTTTGAATTTCAGTTTTTCTTATTGACATTTTTAATACTATTTTTTAATTTTTTATTATTTCCTTCGTTAATTTATCATATTTAATATTTTTTTTTGTTTTTGTTAATCTTTTAAACTTACTTTTTATTTATAAATCTTTAAAAAGCATTTCTTTTAGGTCTTTGGAAATTCCTTTTAGATTTCTTAAATCAATAGCAATAAAATTTAACATATCCAAAGGCGCTTTCTTTCTTTCCCAAACAATTCTAATCCAGTTCTCTATCCATTCCAATTTTACATAGGGATCCTTTATCATCGATCTTAATGCCGTAATCTTCTTTACTACTGTTAAGGTATCTTCAAGCATGCATGCTACTGCCCACATATTAATAATTGCTTCTAATTCAGAATCTATAGGAACTAAATTAAAAGCTTCTGCAAAGAATTTTTTTTTGTATTCTATAGATTCATTACTCATAAGAAGAGCTCGATCTAAATCCATTGCAATCTTATTATGTGGTGATTTTTTGAGCTTTTCAATAAGATTTTGAATTCTAAGGGATTTACTCATAAAATATTTATAATGATATCGCTTTTTAATTTTTTTATGAAATAGATTCGCATCTATTAAATTTACATAATAAATTTAAAGTGAGTATTTAGAAAGTATTAAATTCTCTTTGGTTAATTCTCATTTACTTAAATTTATTATTACTAAATAAATTTGAGAACTCAAAAAAAAATTTGAAAGTGTATTACTATGTCAGAAGAAAAACCTAAAGAAGGAGACTTAATGAAAAGAATTCTTGGGAGAGAGGAGCTAACCCACAAACGATATGAATGGCTTGATCAATTCAGGGGTTTGATTATAATTTTTTTGATTATCTCAGTGATAACATGGGAACTCTCCGGAGATGCAATTGCGGGTGATATCATGGTTGGTCCACCACTACTTAACCATGGTTTTCAATACGCCAAATTTTATCCAGCGATTATAACAATTATCGATATTGGGCAACAGATATTCATGTTTTGTATGGGTTATGTAGCATATCTTGCATTTTCAGGTAGATTGGAAAAAAAAGGTGCAAAAGAAGCCTGGAAACATGGTATAATTCGAGTAGTAATTTTATATATTCTATCTTTCCTCGATGATGGACTTATTGGCGGAGACCTCTTAAATGGGGGAACTACTTGGATAAAAAATGTATTCTGGAATGGAACTCTGGCAAATCTAGCAATCGGTACATTTGCTGCCTATTTAGCAGTATATTTAGTAAGAGATGCTGATAAGCGGTTATATGTTGGAATAGCGATGATGATTCTCCATTCTATACTATTTGCATTGCCTTTTTTTGAGCATTATGGACCATCTACTGGTGATGTTGTATTCCCCTTTATCTCATTGAATCATGCTTCAATTGCTATCATTGCAACATGTTTCTCACAATGGTATAAAATGGACCCTGATAATCCCCGTGTTGCTTTTAAAAAGAGAATATTACCTGGAGCTACCATTGCTATTGTTGCATTTTATTGTTTGGATTGGATTCAACCGGCTGAACATCACGATGTAACAACATCTCTTGCTTTACTTGCAATAGCTACTTCCGCTTTTATGATCACAGTTTTCTACAGTTTAGAGCAGCTTGATTTTAAGATACCGATTTTGAGTGAAATGGGGAAAAATATATTGTTAATTTTCATATTAACATTATTTGTGGGGCTATTTGTTGGTATTATTCCTAAAGATTTTCTAGTTGCTAATTCATTACTTGCTTTAATTCTAGTCGGAATATTGCCAATTGCTATATTAGCGGGAATTGCAGTTCTACTTGACAGAAAAAATATTAAAATTAAAATTTAAATTTATTTTTTTTCTTTCCTTTATTCCTTAGTAAAAAATCTGTTTAGGAAAAAAATAAACATAATAATATATTTATTATAAAATAATATTTAAAATAAAATTTAAAATAAAATAATCCGGTCGTGGCGCAACGAAGTGCTGGACTCCCACTGCTGAAATGTCGCAACCAGATTAAAGAATAGTTTAATTTATGCGATAAGATATGGTACTAGAGGCTCTTGGAAAATCTTTAGATAGTGCGATAAGGAAGATTCGTCGACTCCCTAAGGTCGATAAGGATGCAATCGATGCTTTAATTCAAGAGCTGCAAAGGGCTTTACTTTCTTCTGATGTAAAAGTGGAAATTGTTTTCGAAGCTACAGAAAATATCAAAAAGGAAGCACTGAACACGAAGTTAAGTAGTTCTATAAGGAGAAGGGATTTCATAATTAAAATAATACAC
The DNA here is from genome assembly GCA_029856045.1 of Promethearchaeia archaeon. Taxonomy (GTDB): domain Archaea; phylum Asgardarchaeota; class Lokiarchaeia; order Sigyniarchaeales; family SOKP01; genus 6H3-1. The sequence continues at coordinate 372,129 of JAHQWG010000016.1, forward strand.
GATGAGTTGGTTAAGATTCTTGGAGGGAAATCAACTCCTATACTGATTAAACCCAATAAGCTAAATATAATTCTCATGGTTGGTATTCAGGGAAGTGGAAAAACCACCACAGTAGGCAAACTAGCAAATTATTATAAAAGTAAGGGTTATACAATAGGCGTAGTTTGCGGAGATAATTTCCGCCCTGGAGCATTTGAACAACTAGAACAGTTATGTAATCCAATAAATGTAAAGGTTTATGGAAATCCAATTGAAAAAAACCCAATAAAACTCGTTCTAAGACAAACCAAACAAGCCTTAAAGGAGAATTACAATATAATAATTGTTGATACAGCAGGACGTCATAAAGAAGAAAAAGAATTGATGAAGGAGATTGAAAATATTGAAAAATTAGTTAAACCAGATGAAGTTATTTTAGTTATTGATGGAACACTTGGACAACAAGCATATAATCAAGCTTTGGAATTTTCTAAGGCAACTCGAGTAGGTTCTATAATAGTCACAAAATTAGATGGAACTGCAAAAGGTGGTGGAGCATTGTCGGCAGTTGCTGCAACAAACGCTCCAATAAAATTTATTGGAATAGGAGAAAAAATTGATCAATTTGAACTATTTGAGCCAACTAGATTTGTCGGGACACTACTTGGAATACCTGATTTAGAGGGTTTAGTTCAAAAAGTTCAAGATGCAATGGCTGAACCAGATCCAGAAATGGTTAAGCGAATGATGCGAGGGAAATTTACATTAGAAGATCTTTATATCCAGCTAAAAGCGATAAAAAAGATGGGTAGATTCGGGAAACTCTTAGGAATGATGGGTATAGGCAATATTCCTGATGAGGCAAAGGACATGGCCGAACAAAATTTAGATCAATGGGAAGTTGTTTTAAATTCAATGACAAAGGATGAAAAAGAAAATCCTAAAATCATAAAAAAATCCAGAAAACGTAGAATTGCAATTGGGAGTGGTACATCATACACTACAATTAATAAAATGCTAGATCAATATAATCAAATGAAATCAATGATGAAAAAGTTTATGAAACTTAGAAAAAAGGCTAAGAAAGGTCGAGGTGGGTTTCCAGGATTGCCTCCTGGTTTTGAAATGCCTAAGGATTTTAAATTTTAATTTTTTAAAAAAATTTAAAAATTTTTTGTATGTTTTTAAAGTACAAAATTTGATAAAAATCGAATTATTTTAATAATTCTAACTAATTTTCTATTTAAGACATAAGATTTTCTATTTGGGATTGGAAATAGAAATAATTTTGATTGGGTTTTTAATTTGAATGATTAATATAGATAGTGGTGTTTCAGAGAAAGAAATTTATTATAAAATAATTGATTTTTTTTTCCTATATCATAATAATAGTAATAAAGATTTAGATTTTTTAAAAGATCTAAGCATTATAGAAGTATTTAATTTTTTACGCAGCTCTAATTCTTCATTTAGTACTGAACAGAAGGATAAAATAATGCAAAATGCAATAATTATTTTTTTAGCACTTTTTAATGATGCTCCTCCAGATCGTTTTCATTCCTTGGGTAAAGAATTAGATACATTATCAATAAACGAGAAAAATCTAATTTTTTCTTTAATTTCAAATGTTTTCAATAAATAAACGTAAATTTTTCATCATTTCTCACTATCATAAAATCCAAATAACTAAATGTAAAAATGGGAATAAAAAAAAATAATAATCGATAATTCATAATTAAAATCTTAACTTGCCGAATTTTTTAATTATTACCAAAAATATTCCAGACTATTCAAAGCATGATATAGATCTTGGAAATACTCCTAAAATTGTTATCCAACTTTGCTTATGCTTAAAAGAAGCATTTTTCTTAGCGTATAAAATTAGAAAGTACATAAATTTTTATATTTATATTGAAGAGAGTGAAATTTTAATTAAATTTGAAGGAAAAACTTTAAAATACCTTGGTCCAGATGAGCGGTCTCAATCTCTTCTTTTAGAAAAGGCATTAAAAATGAGTTATTACAAAAAAACTATTTCTCCTATGATGTTCATAAAATCTACGCCTGGTATCTTTATTAAGAAGGTTAGATTTAAAGAATTTATCGAAAGTCAAGAAAACTCACAAAATATATATGTTCTAAATTCATTTCAGGAAGAGCAACTAAAAGATATCGAAGTATTATTTAATACGGCAAAGATTGAAGATAATAGAAATTCAATTTTTATATGTTTTTTAAATTATGATCCAAGAAAATTTAATTATTATTTACCCTATTTAATATGTTTAACAAAAATCAATATTTTAGAAGGATTAAATAAAAAAATTGAAAACTTACCTTGTTGGGATAAAATTTTATATATTAACCATTATTTCGATAAAATAAACTATGATACTTAAAAATGCGAGAATATATTCAGATGAAGAATTGAAGCTGGGCTCCATTTATATTTCAGATGGGAAATTCAAGAAAATAATTTTCCATAGCCAAGAAAATGATGCCCATTTTGAAGATATAACAGATAATGATATTATTGATTGTAAAAAGAAAATATTATTACCTGGCATAATAGATGTTCATTCGCATCTTAGAGACCTAGGTCAATCTGAGAAAGAAACTTTTATTACGGGAACTAGAGCAGCGGCTGCGTCAGGAATTACAACTGCATTTGATATGCCAAATACAATCCCTCCAGCAATCACTTCTCATGATGTAGAAAAATGGATGGATGCGGCAAGAAATAATATTTTTATTGATATAGGCTTTATTGCAGGGGTTCCTGAAAAAATAAATCAAGAAGAATTTGAAAAAATTATAAATTTGGGCGTAATGGGTTTTAAGATATATCCTCATTCACCTCTTTCCAAAATCGATTGGATAAATCCTAAAAATATTGAACAAATGTTGTATCTTACCTCAAAATATAATATTCCATTATTCATTCACCCTCAAATGCCAATAAAAAATTCAGAGGTCAATGGAAAATTTGAAAATGGCATAATTCAAAAAAGAGCGCCTTTGAAACTTTTTAATGAGATTTATTCAGGCGATATTGAAAAGAATTTTATTGACTATTTTCAAAAACATTATGAACGTTTTATTATTAACAATAAAAACATTTCTGTGTATCCCCATATCCATTTTTGTCATGTGAGTTCAAAAGAGGCTTTATATATCCTTCTTAATGCAAGATTTGAAGTGAGTTTATTAAATTTTTCTTTTGAAGTTACACCTCATCACCTCCTTCTTAATAACGATATGAAATTTGAGAAAGATAGTTATGCAAAAGTTTTACCTCCTCTTAGAGATGAGCTTGATAGAAATTACATTTATCAAAATTTAGAAAATGGAAATATTGATTTGATTGGAACAGATCATGCTCCTCATACTATTGAAGAAAAATCGAGACCCTTTATTGAAGCTCCATCTGGTTTTCCGGGTTTTGAAACATATCCTCTTCTATTATTAGAAAAAGTACTTAATTCTGATTTACAATTGAAAACTTTTATTAAGTGTTCTTCTGAAATGCCAGCTAAATTATTCGGTTTGAAATATAAAGGTTTTATTAAAGAAGGACTTGATGCTGATTTTTATCTGGTGGAAAAAGTAGATCCTTATACAATTGATCCTGAAAAATTTTACAGTAATGCAAAATTTTCTCCATTCAAAGGGTTCAAAACTACAGTTAAAATCTCCGGAGTATATCTAAGAGGTCAAGAAATATATGATGGAGAAAATGTTTTGAGTAATAAAAGAGGTCAAATTATTCATAAAAGAAATAATATTAAATACTAAGTAGTATAAAAGTTAAAATGGTAAAAATGGTCCAAGAAAAAATAACTGTTGAAGATGGAATTACTTTAATTAAATTTGCTCGAGAAAATATTGAAACATATTTAAGAACTTCTAAAAAAATTATTCCAGATGAAAGCATTGAAAAAAAATATTCCGGGAAATATGGTGTCTTTGTTACTCTGAATAAATTGGAGGCTAATGAAAAAAGGCTTAGGGGTTGTATTGGGTATCCCGAGCCTATTTTTCCACTTATAAAAGCAATTCACGATGTTTCGATTTCTTCGGCAATTGAAGATCCCCGTTTTCCCAATGTTACTCTCGAAGAAATGGGTAACATCGTAATAGAATTAACTGTATTAACTCCTCCCGAATTGATAGAAGTTAATGAACCTAATGAATACTTGGAAAAAATTAAAATAGGAAGAGATGGTTTGATTGTTGAGCATGGAATGCGAAGAGGATTGCTTTTACCCCAAGTTCCCGTAGATGATGGAAGAAATTGGGATGTAAAAACATTTCTTGAACATACCTGTATGAAAGCATGGCTTCCAACGGATTCTTGGAAAAATAAAGATACTAAAATTTACAAATTTGAGGGAATTATTTTTGAAGAACTCACTCCTCGAGGTAAAATCATTTTAAAAGTAATTTAATCTTTTTTAATTACAATATCATTAATTCCTAACCACTTTTTGGCTTCATCAAGAGTCGTAACAATCTTCCTTTTCGGAGATGCCGCCTTTTCTAATAAATATTGAAATTCAACATCTAAAGGTGGATTATCAGTAATAACAAAGGCTGATTTTTCCAATCTTTTATTATTTTCTTTTAATAAATCTAAAATAATATTTATTGAATTACCATCCAATAAATTGGCGTCACTAATATCTACAAGAAAACGGAACTTTTTCAATCTTTTTGTTTGCTCTTTAAAATCATTTACAAATCTTTTAGCTTCAACAGGTGGAAATTTCCCAATTGTTTTTAGATAAAAACAATTTTCACTCATTTTCTCCAATTGATACAAAAATAATCACCTATTATTTTTATTAGTATAATCATTTTTATATAATTATGCCAATCATTTCACTTCAGTTAGACGAAGATTTATTGGATCGTTTTAATAAGGTTAAAAATAAGCGTGGATATACATCAAAGAGTAAGGCTATAAGAGATTCCATTATTGAATTTATTGATAACTATGAAAAATTTGACGATCTAAAGGGGTATAAGATGATGACCATAAATCTTATTTATCCAATAGAAGTTGGATTATTATCTGAGGTATCTGAGATATGCGATAAATACAGAAGTTTAATTAAAACAATGATGGATTGGAGGATAGCTTCAAAAAAAATTGAAATCATCTTAACTGTCGGAGAAGTTGATACAATTAAAGATTTTTATAATGAACTTATAAGAATTAAAGATATAACCTCAACAATACATGAAATAATAATTGAATAATCTTTTAAATAAACTTTAAAGAGAAATCTACGTGTTTATGAGGAAACTGAGTTAAAGCTCCTAAACTTATTATATCCACTCCAGTTTTGACGTAATCTTCAATATTTTCCTTATTGATCGACCCAGAAGCTTCTAATAAAACCTTCTTTCTTAAACCCTCCATTTCTAATGCTTTTATCGCTTCTTCAATCTCTGCTGGTTTCATGTTATCTAACATTATAATATCTGCTCCATTTTTTGCAGCAATTAAAATATCTTCAATGTTTTCTACTTCAATTTCAATCTTTTTGGTAAAACTTGCTAATTCACGAGCTTTTTTAAGAATTTTCTTAATATCACCTGAAAAATATTTTAGATGAGTATCTTTAATCAAAATCATATCATCAAGATTCCAGCGATGAGTCTCCCCTCCTCCTAATTTTACAGCCCTCTTTTCAAAAATTCTAAAATATGGAGTCGTTTTTCTAGTACAAGCAATTCTTATATGTTTATTTATTTTCTTGGTTATATTAACAAGATCTCTTGTTGATGATGTGATAGCACTCATGCGTGTTAAAAGATTTAATGACGTTCTTTCACCAAATAAAACATCATGAACATTTCCAGACAATTCACAAATTATATCATTCTCAACAACTTTATCTCCATCTTTTTTAAATGTTGTAATTTTAACATTTAAAAATTCAAATAAAATCTCAATCTCTTTTAATCCCGATATATATCCTAAACTTTTAGCAATAATTTTGGCTTTAATTTCCTTATCATCTGGAATCATTTCTGAAGAAATATCTTGAAATAAGCAATCTTCTTCTAGAAATTCTTGAATTTTTTTTCTAATTATTATTTTGTTCATCATAATTCCACATATAGAATCTTATTGTAGATTTGTTAATCACTAATCTTTTAAAAACATTCAGAGATATTTTAGTTTATGCTTAAAGAAATAAAAATTCCTGTACCTAATACAAATATTAATCTTGAGACTGAATTTTTTAACCCAGATAATGATAAAGTAAATATATGCGTTCTTCTAGCTCATCCCCACAGCTTATATGGAGGAAACATGTCAAACAATGTTATATCTTCTCTTTTTTCCACATTTTCTAATGAAAATATTCCAACTTTAAGATTCAATTTTAGAGGAGTGGGAAAATCTACAGGATCTTATGGTCAAGATATAGGAGAGCAAGAAGACATTAGAACATGTATAAAATTTTTAATTGAAAAAGAAGAATTTGAAAAAATCTTCATTGTTGGGTATTCTTATGGGGCTGCAATTGGATGTTCACAAGTTAATACTTTTAAAAATATTATGGGATATGTTGCCATTGCATTTCCGTTTGATTTATTTATTATGTTCAAAAATTTAGCTCAAACTTCTAAACCGAAGTTATTCATTCAAGGTAATATGGATAATATCGCAAATTTTCGCAATTTTTTAAAACACTTTAAGGATATGAAACCACCTAAGGAATATAAAATAATAAATAATGCAGACCACTTTTTCTGGGGATTTGAAAACCAAGTATCCAAATTTGCATTTGATTTTGTAAAGAAAATAGAGAATATAAGAAAAAGAATAATATAAATTTGAAGATAATTAAATACTTGCAAGACTTTTTAATTCTGGTAGGGCGTTTTCTTCTGCCCAGTCAAGTAATTGGTCATAATATTTCTCAATCTCTTGAGATTCGGGAACGGGCGCAAGAACTGCTAAAATAAATAGTGTTTTTTCTATTTCAATATTACGACAGATTATTAAAAATTCCTTAAAAAGAACTTTAATTGATTCCAACTCGGAATTGAGTGATAATTCTTCCCCTACTTTACTTGCAGTATCACTAAGAAGACTTCCCATGGCTGCAACAACAGCTTCATCTACATCGGGTTCTCTCTGAGATGCGAGGACTAAACCCGCTGATGTGCTAAATAAAGAAGCTCTAAATCCAGCATTTTCATTTAATTCTTTTAATATAAGATCTAAACGACCCGGAATTTCTAAAACCTCTATTCTCATTTAATTTGTTAAAATTTTTACGATATTAATTATATGTATTTAACAATTATATAAGTTTTTATATACTTATTGTGTAAATTCTATTTTTTTTTCTTAAAAGGTAATGAAATTAAATAGGCAGATGCTAACCCATTTTCAATATTTAAAATAATTAGTGTTGGTTTAGCGACTGGTTCTTGAAATCCTGGTTTTTTTGGTGGTGCTCGAGGATAAGCAATAGAACCAGGATTTAATATCATGCATTTTGATTCCAACCCTTTAATGGAAGGAATATGAGTATGTCCGGTTATTAATATATTAAGATTCCTACTTTCAATATATTGATCTAATTCATTTATAGGGATCTCATGAATTATCCCAATCCTTTGTCCTTCAACCTCGAGCAATTTTTCCTTGGGTAATTCTTTAATTTTATCCATATTACTTGCTACACAATGAACTGGGGCAATCTCTTTTAATCGCTCTAAAAATAATTCAGTAACTACATCTCCTGCGTGAATAATCACATCCACGTTTGATAAATATCTTCCCAATACATTAATAAAATTATCAATTTTTTTAGGATCCCATGTTTCTTCTACATGCGTATCAGAGATTATTCCAAATTTTACCAAAATTAACCATTTTTTTTTGAACTATTCCTTTTTTATCCTAAATAATAAATAGGAAACTCATCAACCAGATTATTAGAATAACTATAATATCAAAAATAATTCTAACATTTCTATCCATTTTTGTCTCATCTAATTTTTGGTTTTTATTAAAATAATTTTTAATATCTTTAAAAATATAATTAATTCCCTTTTTAACACGAGAAAACTGAAAAATACCAAAAATAATTCCAATAACTATTAATGGCATATATAGAAGAAGTAATAAATCAAAAAATGATCCACCTCGGATGAAATACCATAAAGTAACGGCTGCAATAATATTTGATATAGTATGAGCAAAAATTAATGGAAAAAGCCATTTTTTACGAGTAAGAAAAGATGCAGTAATAAAACCAATAATTGTGGCAATAATTCCCCAAAAAATCGGATAGAGTGGGTTATGTCCAGGAAAATTAGGAGAAAATATATACGCGAAGTGACTTAAGCCAAAAAAAATAGAGGAAATTATAATAGCGGAAAATTTACCAAGATATTGTTCTCCACGATTAATGAAAAGACCACGATAGATCCACTCTTCTTTAAAAGATGAGAGAAATTGTATAATTATTGCTGAAATGAGAAAAATAAATACTTCTTCACCTAAATATGAACCAAGTGTATTATTAAAAATAACATCCGATTCAAATTCTAAATAACCGGGAAGTAAATAACTGAATAAACTGAATGGAATATATACAATAAAAAGTAATAAGAAACCCCATAGTAGTTGATATTTAAAATTCCTTTTTTTAATCTTTAGCAATAATAATTGTTGTTTTGAGGAGGATATATCAGATTCTACAATTAATTTTTGTTGTTTTGGCTGTAAAATAATATTGACTACAAATAAAAATATTGGAACTGCGATTAAAGCTGCAACTAATTTGAATAAATGATAGAAATAGGTGTCAATTAATGTGGATGTTTGAAATAATGATCTTATTGCATTAAAAATAAAGTTAAAGATTGTAATTCCTATAAAAACAATAAATAATTCGATTAAAAAATAAATTCTATTATTAAGAATTTCAATTCTTCTATTAGTTTCGGTCAATATGGGTTCTATCTTAAATTAATTTTAATTAATTCTATTATATATTAGGTATTTTTTATCTATTTAGATTCGTATTTAAAGATAGAGTTATACAATAAGAGAAAAAAGAGGATTTAATATTTTTAACTATTTCGAATTATTTTTACCTTTTAAGAGTTAAAATTCCATTCTCAATAAACCACGCTAAGTTTCCAAAGAGAAATAACCATTCTGCAAAACTTTGAAATTCCGGACATAATCCAGGATTTATCTTGTTTAAAATCAATAATATTAGATATAAAGCAAAAAGAAATGCTACTATAAGGTTCGAAATTGCTTGTAGTTTTGAAAATTCTGGAATTTTGAATTCTAAGATTGCATATATTATTAGATATAATATTCCCGTAAAAAAGAAAACATATTCTGAGTTTAAATGCATATCTGGAGAATCAATTTTGTTGAATATTGCTAATAAAATCATGCTAAATGCTGAAACGGAGCCTAAAATAAAACATAGCCAAGTCCCCTTAGTATTTGCACCTTTATTTTGTAAATAACGAGTAAAATCTATGAAGAAAATAATCACAAAAAAACCTGTAATAATCCAGCAAATATTAAATATTATGTAATTAATGTTAGTTGGGGCTCCCATATCGCTGATGTGATGAATAAATAAGCTAAAATTAGGTTCTACTACTATGGCAGTAATAAGTCCTATTAGAAAAATTGTTACCCCTATAAATACAAAATAACCTCCATGAAATTTTTTGAAAAAATTGTCAATCCTTTCCATTATATTTCACTTTTTCTTAAAATATTTTAAATATAATTCATCTCCATAGGTATTTAATATTTCATTATTAGATTTTGAAATTTACTTTTAAAAAAAGTATTCAACAATAAAATTTGATATTATGAATGATAATCTAAAAATTAGATTTGTTCGTAATGAAAATCTCCATAAGGAGAAATTATCTCTAAATTATTACGTTCTTTTACCTTTTCGCAATGACCAATAATCTTTGCATCTATTCCAAAACCCTTGGATATTTTTATAATATTTTCAGCTGAATCCTGATCAGTCATTATTTCCAGACGATGTCCCATATTGAAAACTTGAAACATTTCTTTCCAGCTAGCATTTGATGAATCTTGTATTATTTTAAAAATCGGAGGAACTTCAAATAAGTCATTTTTTATGTATTTTATACTTTTTCCAAAATTAAGGCACTTAGTTTGCCCCCCACCTGTATTATGGATAATACCGTGAATTTTTTCTCTATTGTTATGAAATACATCTAATAGAATTGGCGTATAAGTTCTCGTAGGAGATAAAAGAGCTCTCCCAATTGATATAGGTAATCCATCAACTTTATCACTTATCTTATATTTTCCGAAAAAAACACTATTCTCATCCATTTTTTCGTCGTAACATTCAGGATATTTATCATAATATTCATGGTTCAACGTTCCGTGTCTTGCGAGGGTCAATCCATTACTACCAATACCACTATTATATTCTTTTTCGTAATTGCATTTTCCATAACTGGCTAATCCAACAATATAATCATTGTGTTGAATATTACTTGCATCAATTACATCCTTTTTTCTCAAAGTAGTAAAAACGGTAACACTTACAACCAAGGTTTTTATGATATCCCCTATATCTTCAGTTTCTCCACCACATGTAATAATGGGTAGTCCAAATGTTGTCAATTTTCGAGAAAAATTTTCTATCTCGTTAATTAATGTTGAAAGGATTTGACCAGTAATTAATTTTTTATTTCGTCCAATTGTATTTGATAATATGATTTTATCATTTACTCCCACGCATAATAAGTCATCAATATTCATAACTATTGCATCTTGGACTACATCTTTAAAAACGGAAATATCCCCTGTCTCTTTATAATATAGATACGCAAGATTTGCTTTTGTTCCAGCACTATCTGAATGAAATATCGAACAATAATCTTCTCTACCAGCAATATCCTCTACTATTTTGCAAAAAGCTCCAGGATATAAACCCTTATCAATATCTTTTATTGCTTGGTGCAGTTCTTTTTTTTCAGCTGAAACTCCCAGTTTCGAATAAATACTCGGCTCTTTATCGTCCATATTCATCAAATGTTTTATTGACTAAATTTATTTTGTGATCTTATACTTTTCTCTTAAATATTTTATGAGTTTTTCAACTTGGGTTATGGCAGTTCCTAAATATTTTTCTGGAGTTAATAATTCATCCAATTCTTTATTTGAAAATTTTGATTTTACTTCATGAATTTCCATGAAGACTTCTTTAAGTGATTTATCCTCTTTTCTCGCTTTAATAATCATTTTTCTTAACAATTCATGAGCATCTTGCCTTCCAATTCCTCTTTTAACAAGTTCAACCATTATCCTTTCTGCTAATATGGCACCCCTTGTTAAATGAAGGTTTTTTTTAATATTTTGTTCATTTATTTCCAAATTTCTTAAATTCTGTTCCAATTGGGAAAGAACAAAATCTAAAAAGATGAAGTTTTCAGGGATTATTACTCTTTCTGAGGCAGAATTTGTCATATCCCTCTCATCCTCTAATACCATATTATCTAATGCAACAATCGCATTAGATTTAATTACCCTTCCCAAACTACATATTCTTTCAGATTTATAAGGGTTCCGCTTATGTGGCATTGTAGAGCTCCCAACTTGTGTATCTTTCTTGAATGGTTCATACATTTCTCCAATTTCAGTTCTCTGGAGGATTCTAAATTCTCTTGCAATTTTACTACAAGTACCTGCTATTAATGCAGTTAGTAATATGGCTTCAGCGATTCTATCTCTCTGTATAACTTGATTTGCAATTAACACCGGGTTTAGTTTTAATTGTTGCATAACTTCTTGTTGTATTTCAAATCCTTTATCTCCAAAACTTGCCATTGTTCCAACTGCACCAGACATCTTTCCATATTGAATTCTCTCTCTCACTTGTTTAAGACGATCTAAATGCCTACTAAATTCATAAGCCCAAATCCCAAATCTCATACCGAATGTAGTTGGTGTAGCATGTTGGCCGTGAGTTCGACCTATACAAATTAATTCTTTTTTCTGTTCTGCAAGATTTGTTAAAGTTTTTAAAATTTTCAAAATTGATTCTTCCAAATAATTTAATGCTTCTTTTATTTGAAGGGCTGTTGCAGTATCCTCTGTATCATAACTAGTAGCACCTAAATGGATATAATTTCCGGCATTCCCTTCACACTGTTCTTCAAGTGCTTTAACCATTGCCATTAGATCATGATGAATCTCTTTATCAATTTCTTTAACTCTCTCAACCTTTACAAATTGAATCTTGGCTTTACGTTCAATTTCCTCTGCTGCATTGGCTGGAATATTTCCTAATTTTGCATGAGCTTTAGCTAACGCAGCCTCCACTTTTAACCAATATTGCAATTTACTTTCTTCACTAAAGATTTGTGATATTGGTGTATTATATCGAATGAATGGATTTTCCATTTTATTTCCACGAAAAATTTCTATTTTTCTTTTAATTTAATTAAATATTACGCTTTAAAAAAAATGATAATTATTTACGTCGTAATAACTTAATAAATATTTTAATTCGAATTTAGATTATATTTTATAAGAAGTTATGAAAATATTAAAGGAAAATGGTTAAGGGAGTTGCCTAAGAAAGAACTTAAAAAAATGAAAATTGACGAGATAACTCAATATTTCATGAATAAAACTACAAAACAAAATATGAAACTTATTAGAGCAATTGATCACCTTATCATTGAGAATTTTGAAGAGTTTGAAAAAGATTTAAAATACGTTATTGAGAACAAAAAAGAAGAAGAAATTAAGAGAGTATTTGAATCAAAAATCTGGAAAAGCAAGATGATGTTCTCTAAAGCAGATAGAGTATTAGTATTTAATAGAATTAATAAAATTAGAGACCTGGGCGAGATTTTAGCACGAAAAATGCTTCTTTACCGAGTTGTATTTCCAGATGAGCAATTTAAGAATAATATAAAAGAAATTCTTGAATTACTAAAAACCGTCTTTCTTGATTTAGCTTCAGCCGTAAAATCGATTGGAAAAGATTTAGAACATTCATATGAAGTGTCTCAAAAAATAAAAAATGAACATTTAGACCTTAGGAATAAGGCATGGGAACTTTTAAGTAATTTATATAATTATGAAATGGATTTTATCAGTCGAACATTTTTATATTTAAAGGATTTAATTGAGGGTATCGTATTTTTAGCTGATGAGGCAGAAAATTTCGCAGGATATCTGCAATTTTTAGCAACTAAATACTTAATTTTTGAATAATCAGCCTAATTGGAGGATCAATTTTTTGGAATTAACTTCAATATTAGTCATAATTTTAATAATTATGGGTTTATCCCTGGCATTTTCTATTGGTGCTAACGACGAAACTCTATCTGCCTTAGTTGGTGCTAATATTACTAAATTTAAAATAGCATTAATTATAGGGGGAATTGCTACTGGAGCTGGGATGATTTTTTTAAGTGGAGGGGTGGGTAAAATGGTTGGAGAAAATATTCTCGGGGAGGGGATAGAATATACTACTTTTATGTTATTATCTGTTTTGATAAGTAGTATAATTTGGTTGATTATTGGGAGTTTCTCTGGAATACCTTTGAGCTCTACACATAGTACCATAGGAAGTATATTTGGGGTAATAATTGTTTTTTCTCTTTTTCAGGGGGACGTTGACCCAACAACCGCTCTCAATTATGAAAAATTAAATAGTGTTGTCATAAGTTGGTTCTTATCTCCATTATTTGGTTTTCTCTTTACTTTTATTTTTTTCAAAATTATCTCCAAATTTTTTTTATCACGTTTAAAAGGTATGAATCAAATTGAAAAATCAGAAAAAAATTTTTCATGGTTATTACTAATTGCAGTTGTTTTTGCTGAAATTTGGGTTGGGGCTAATTCTGCAGAATGTATTGGAATTTTTCATGCACTTTGCAGTAATGGTTCATTAACTTTAGCAGAAAAAGATTTTTTCGTTGTGATTTGTGGAATTTTTGTCTTTCTGGGAATTTTTATTGCAGGAAGATATGTAATAAAAAATTTAGCCAGCCAAATGACTGATGCACGACCATGCGAGAGTTTTATCATTCAAATATCATCATCGATAATTTTAATGATATGCACCTTAATGTCTTTACCAATTTCACACAGTCATGTTATTGTATTTTGTATTTTAGGTTTAAACGCAGGTCAAAAACGTGAAGTGGATTATAAAGGTTTAGGGAAAATGACAATTTACTGGGTTTTAACTTTTTTCATAGCCGGTATTCTTGGCGGTATTATATATTTTGGATTTTTATCAGTAAGCTTAATATAAAAAGGAAAATGATTTAATTGAGTGATAAAATTATTTATGAAAGAGTTTATTTATATTAAAAATGTGAAAAGGAAAAAAAAGGGGAAAAAATGGGTTATCTAATTGAATATTTCAAGCAACGAACCGCTGAAAATGCAATAAAAAAAGCAAATACTCATGCAAAAACGGCTCAACAATGTGTATTTGAATTAAAAAAAGGTTTGTATGCTCTTTTAATTGAAAGTGATTATGATAAAGCAGAAGAAATATTTAAAAATGTAGATCAAATTGAGAGTGATGCTGATGCTATTAGGAGAGAAATATTAGAAGATATTTCAAAAGGTGAATTAAATCCTAATATCCGTATGGATCTCTCTCATTTAGTTAAAAGAATCGATAATATCGCAAATTGTTCAAATGGGGTTGGTAGGCGTATTAGTGTAATATCAAGAGAATTTTGGGAAAATTGCAGTCAAGAATCAAAAGATTATATGCTTCAAATAATTGATACAACCGTAGAATGTGCAGAACTTTTGGATGGTCTCCTAACTGCTCTGATTGAGTCCCGAGAAAAAGTTAAAGATATTGCTATTCACATCAATAAATTAGAACATGAAGTTGATATTTTAAATCTTAAACTGAGAGAAAGTCTTCAAAAAACTGACTTTAAAATAAACATTTTTACTGGTTTTTTAATTGCCAATACACTTAATATTTTAGAGGCAATATCGGATTCGATTGAAGAAGTCGCAGATTATATATTACTTTTAACAGTTTCAAAAAAATAATTTGGAAAATTATAAATCCATTACTCTTTTTAAATTATTAAACATCTCTGTTCTATTAATAATAAAATGGTTTATAGAACGAAATATTTCTTCTTTAGATGCATCAATTGTGGAGAATGGTATTATACTACAAAAATTATTAAGAGAAAAAAATGCATCAAATGTCATAAATCATTTTCCTTTGAAAAAGCTTCAAAATTTTTTCAAAAATGTTCCATAAAAGAAGCAATTTTATTAATTCAACGTCTAAAATCAAAAGATAAAGAATTAACAAAGTTTCATTAATTTTTTTGTTCTAAATCTTAAAAAAATCACTTCTTAATCGATTTATTAAATATATAAAGAATGTAAATGTAAATTAAATTAAACAAAGGCAAAATTTTAAAAACAGAAATTGTATTGATAATTTAACATGGAGTCTCCTAAACCTTTGGAAAGCAATTTAATTTCCAAATTAACAAAATTAGCTACTAAAAAAAGAATTGAATTTTGGGACATTAGAGTAGCATCTAGTTCTGGAACATTATTAGAATTTACTAATGGAAAAAATAAAGAAGTATCATATTCAAATATAAAAGGTGCAGGCATCAGAGCTTTTATCAATGGAGGTTGGGGGTTTTCTGTAAAACAAAATATATCTGATAGCTCAATAATAGAAGGATTAAATGAGGCCATAAAATTAGCTCTCTTTGCTGAACGATATTCAAAATTCAAATTTAAAATTAAAGAATATGATTTAATTAGAGATAAATATACAACCAAATTAAAAACACCTCTCAAGGATGTAGACATTGAACAAAAAATAGATTTTGCTTTACAAATTGAAAAGGATGCACATGATTTTGATCCAAGAGTTATCAATACAAATTCTTTATATACTGATGGAATAATAAATTCTCTTCTTATTAATTCATTTGGAAGTTCAATTGAGCAATCTATTTCAATTTTGAGAATTTTTTCTATTGTTTATGCTAAGGAAAACGGAAATTTGCAGAGAAATTTTGAATCAATTGGTGGCATTGGAGGGTATGAATTAACTAAAAAAGCTGATAAAATAGGAATTAAATCAGCGAAAAAAGCAATTAAATTATTATCAGCTAAACCAGTTAAAGGAGGAAAATTCACAGTTATTATGGACCCAAAATTAACAGGAGTGTTTATTCATGAAGCATTTGGACATGCATGCGAAGCAGATTTAGTTATTGCCAAAGAAAGCATTTTAGAAGAAAAATTAGGAGAAAAAGTTGCATCTGAAAATATTTCTATTATTGATGATCCAACTCCAAGTGATATGGCTCTATTTGGCTCCTATAAATTTGATGATGAAGGTATAGCTGCAAAACCAGTTCAATTAGTAGAAAATGGCGTTTTAAAAACATACCTTCATGATTTGGAGAGTGCAAGTAGAATGAATGTATCTCCTAATGGGCATGGTCGTGCTTCATCATATTCATCTAAACCGCAAGCAAGGATGGGGGTTACATACCTTAAAGAACATGATTGGAAATTAAATGAAATGATCGAAGACACAAAAAATGGTGTTCTCTGTGAAAATTGGAAATATGGATATACAAACCCGGCAACAGGAAATTTCCAATTTAAAACTCGGAATTGTTATAAAATTGAAAATGGAGAAAAAACTGAATTAATGCGAGATGTTGGATTATCAGGTTTAATCCTTGAGATTTTAAATAGGGTTTCAGCTATTGGTAATAAAATAGAATATAGTGATGGTGTTTGTGGAAAAGGAGGACAACGTGTTAGAAATTGTACTGGGGGTCCTTACCTGCGTGTTGAAGATGTAGTTATGGGAGGTTTACAATAAAAATGATAACAAAAAATAATTTTCCAAAAGAAAATAACGTTCTTTTTAATAGAGGCAAGTTTGGATTAAGAATAACTGAAAAATATGACAAAGTAAAATGTTCTGAAATTTACGTTCAAAAAACAGATGCTTTTGAAATAGGATTAGAAAAAAATTCGATTAAAGACTGTAATAAATCTGAAAGTTGTGGATTTTCGGTAAGAGTTTTTGATAAACGGGGTTCATTAGGTTTTGCATATGCTAATGATATTTCTAGTAAAATAATCGAAAAAACCATAAATAATGCTGTAAAGATGATGAAAGTAGGTCCTCCAAATGATGAATTTAAGGATTTACCGTTTCCTAAAAAATCTAATTCCAAAGTAACAGGAATTTATGACAAAAACATAAAAGATCTTGAATTTGAAACACCGTTCGATTTAATTAAAGATATGATAAAAATTTCCTCTGACGATTCTCAAGTTGTAACTCAATCTGGGGATTTTTCCTCTCTTTATACTTATTATTACGTATTTAATTCAAATGGAATTGAAATATCTTCTAAAGAAACAGCGGCTTCTTTAACATCATCGATTGTAGTTAAAAATAATGGGAAAAATGAGACTGGAAATGGCTTTCATTGGCAAATAGAAAGAAAATACAAGGATTTAGACGCAATTAAAGTTGTAAATAAAACACTCCAAATGGCTAAAATGAATTTAAATAGGATTAAAATTGAAACGATGAACGTCCCTCTTATATTAACTCCAAAAGGAGTAATCAGTTTAATATTAAATCCAATTGCTTCAGCAATAAATGCTGATACATTTCAGTACAACAGAAGCTTTCTTGTAGGAAAATTAAATAAGAAGATTGGTTCAGATTTGTTAAATATTGAAGATAATGGTTTAATTAATGGAGCTGTAGGGTCTTCAGAATTTGATGCTGAAGGTGTCCCATGTCAAAATAAAAAAATCTTTGAAAATGGAGTATTTTTATCTTTACTTCATAATAGTTTTACCGCTGGAAAAGATAATGTGGAAAGTACTGGAAACGCGCAGAGAAATTCTTTTTCCTCAACACCTAATATCGGTTCAACTAACTTATACTTCAATCCCGGAGATTATAAAACGCAAGAATTATTTGAAGATATAAAAATTGGAATTCTCTTAGATTATACTGGTGATTCTCCCAATTTAGCAACAGGTGATTTTAGTGGATTAATTTTGAATGGAAATATTATCCGAAATGGAGAAATTCAAGAATCTCTGAATGAAACAATGGTAGGAATTAATATCTTGGATCTTTTTAATAGAATAGAGAAAGTGTCCAATAAACTTGAAGTTTATGGCTCAAAAAATGCTCCTTATGTAAAAATAAGTAATGTTCAAATTTCTGGATCCAAATAAATTAGATCTAAATATCTAAATTTCTGTTACTTTAAGTTTAATAAATAGAATATCAACATAAATCTCTAAATTATTTTCAATTTTCCATAATTCAAAAATAATTGTTTTATTTAAGCCCACATTAGAAAAAGAAATATTTTGAGCATCAGAAATCCATTCATTGCCATGTTGAAGTGTAATATTTGGTAATTTCCTAATTAAGGTACCATTGGATCCCGAGTCTTTATTAATCCAAGTATTATTATTTCCTTTAAGGATATGGATTGAAAAAGAAAAATCTGTCTTTAAATAATTACCTACAGTTGCGTATAAGGTAATATTTTTACTTTTCTTTACTTGCGTGGGATAATCTTGGGCATATCCATCTGAATTTAATAAGCCGTAGGTATAATAACCTGGTTCGACCTTAATTATTTCATAAATAATAAAACAAGAAGTTAGAATGATTCCAATTAATAAAATAATTCTGGTGATTTTTACAAGATTTTTCCGTTCTTGATTTGAATTATTAAGAGAATTTTCCTCTTTTATATTTTCTTTATTCTTCATTTTCAATGCTTTTAAACCATTCAATTGTTTTCCTTAATCCTTCTTTTAATGGAGTAGTCGGTTTCCATTTTATAAGTCTTTCTGCTTTTTCTAAAACAGGACATCTCCTTACGGGATCATCAATGGGTAATGTTTTATAAGTAATTTTTGAATTAGAATTCGTAAGTTCAATAATGAGTTCGGCAAGTTCTAATATTGTTAATTCATTATCATTTCCTAAATTGATAACTTCTCCATTTGCAGCATTAAAATGAACTGCTTTTAACAATCCTTCAACTTCATCTACAACATATGTAAATGATCTAGTTTGTGATCCATCACCAAACACAGTAATATCTTCATCTTTAAGTGCTTGATGAATAAAATTGGGAATAACGCGTCCAAATAAAGCACCATAGCGAATCCTCGGACCATAAGTATTAAAAATCCTAATTATTTTAGCTTGTATTTTATGTTGCAATTCATATGCTTTAATAAATGCCTCACCTGCTCTTTTTGACTCATCATAACAACTACGAGGTCCAACAGGATTTACATGTCCAAAGTATGTTTCGGGTGTTGGTACTGCACTGTCTGGAGGATTTCCATAGATTTCACTTGTGCTAGTGTAAAAGAATATTGCGTTATGTGCTTTTGCTATACCCAAGGCATTCATTGTTCCTAAAGTATTACTTTTTAAAATCGATATGGGAAATTTAGTAAATTCGAATGGCGATGCTCTCGAAGCCATATGCATTATTATATCTATTTTTTCGATATCTCCTACACAAATACCTATAGGATGATTAGTAAGTCCGAAATATATCGGTTTTGAAATATCATGATTCAGAAATCTAAAATTTTTTGTATTCATTAGATGATTTATATTGTCAAAACTACCTGAAGATAAATTATCTAAACAAATACAATATGCCCCTTGCTCTACAAGCACATCGCAAACCCACGAACCTAAAAAACCAGCGCCTCCAGTTACTAAAATTATTTTATCTTTAAATTTAATACTTTCTTTTTCTAAGCGTTTAATTATCTCTTGAATTTCGTTTTCATGATCATACATATAAAGTCCCGAAATTTTCCCTTAAATTGTTAATAAAAATGTTTTGAAATAAAAAAAGCTTTAGGCTAAAAAATTAAATTGAATTATCTTTTTTTTCTCCACAAAATTGGCAATAAATTAGCTCTTTTGGATAATAATTTCCACAAAATTTGCATTTCATTAAAGAATTTTTTAAAATCTCTTTACCCAGCATTACAAAGATTGATTCAACATGGTATCCCGTTTTAGAACTACATTCAATTACTTTTCCTTGAAAATTATATCTATTATAAAAATCCGAAATATCTTTGTTAGAAATCTGTCTAATTTCTTCCAAATCAAGTTTGGATCCAATTAATAATTTAGTATTAGGAGGATTTGGGCTATTATCAATAATCTCAAGCCAATCAATTAAATCATCCAATGATTCTCTATTCGTAATGTCATATAAAATTAATGCCCCCGATGCACCGCTAACATATGACGGAAAAAGGGTTCGAAATTTCTCTTCTCCTGCAAAATCCCAGATATTTAATAAAATAATACTATCTTCAACTACAACTTTCTTCGTCTCAAAATCAACCCCTATTGTTGATTGCGTCCCTATATTAAATTTCCCAGTACAGAATCTTCTGATTAGGCTTGTTTTACCTACTGCTTTTGCTCCCGCAACCACTATCTTAAATTTAATCAATGTGAAATTTTAATTTTCTTTTTTTAATACAATTTCGTTATAAATAAATAAAATCAATTAATATATTATTTTTTATTAAAATTGATAAATTTAATAGAAATATCTATAATTTGAATTATAACTATTTTGATTCCACTTTATCATTTTGATACTTAAAATTTGCGATTTTATATATTTCCTGTGCTAATTTCTTTCCAATATTTGGAGTTTCCATTAGGTCTCCAATATCAGCATTGAAAATTTCCTTTATTTTATGGAATTTTGATAACAAACTTTTTGCTCTTAAATAATTAATCCCCGGAACTCCAGCAACAATAAATTCTAATAAACGAGATATTTTTAATGGTGCTTTTTCAAATCTTAATTTAAATTCTTGCTTTTTTTCAGATTGTTCTTTCTTAGCTAAATAGTAAAGTGTTTTAGCAGTTTCTCGAGAATCCTTTGTTTGATAGATGTAAATACCCATGTTAATCATTACAGAAAAAAAAGCACCATATATAGCATTTTCGCTTAGATTTGAAGAAATAATTGGATTTTCACCTTCGAGAATTAAAATTGGTCGATAAAAATTTTGTGATAAGTCTTTTAATTCTTTAAAAAAACGTCCATCTTTTATTGAATCTGAAAAATCTTTAGTGCTTTTTCGTTCAACCCCGACCTTTTTTGAAATGATATAATCCGCTACTTCCAAATTCTGGAGCTTTATTTGAACTCCATATAAAGATAAAGTTCTAACTACTGAAGAGGCTGTTTCACGATTATCCACATAAATAGTATATTTTTCTGCTCCTCTTATTGGAGTAACCGATTCTGAATCTAAGGAATTTTCCAAACCATTATTTTTTTTTTGTTCAATATCTTTGATAAAATCCATTAAATCCTTTTTCTTTTCATACTTTAAATTTTTCATTCTTATCAAACTCTCTTTCATTTTTTTTTCTTTTGCTAATTCCGCCCAATAATAACCTTCATCTCGGGTGTCCTTTGCGATCAATATTACTATTTTTCCTGCTTTTTGCCTTCCCGTACGCCCACGTCTTTGAATTGATCGAACGACACTTGGAGTCATATCATAAAAAATTACTAAATCACATTCTGGTATGTCAAGTCCTTCTTCACCAACATTAGTCGAGACTAATACATTATAAATTCCTTCTTTAAACTTATCAAGTATTTCTAATTGATTTTTCTGAGACAGACCCTTATCTCGTCCTTTCGTTTGTTGACCTACAAATTTATGAATTTGAATAACGTCATCTTCACCGAAATAATTAATTATATTATTAACTGAGTCTCGATATTGTGAAAAAACTAAAATCCTCGAATTCTCATTTAAAGAAATTTGTTCAGATAATAATTCCTTTAATTTCTTCATCTTTGGATGAATTATTCCTTCTGAGATTAGCTTTCGTGTTAAATTAATGGCTTTTTTGAAATCTCGATTTTGAAATAACTCATTAAGTGATTTTGAACTCTTATTATTTTGAATATTTTCCTCATTTTTGGTAAAATAATGCTCTAGAGCTTTAAGACCCTGTGTCTCCAGTAATTCAATCATATGGGATAAGCGTAAAGCATTTGCTACCATCTTTTTTGCATTAAACATAGCGAATTTCTCATTATCATCAGTTGTTTGAGAAATCTTTAGATCAATTTCTTTATTTAATCCCAGTATTTTAAGACGGGATATATTTCTGATTACTTCGCTTTCAATTAAGTTCTGATTTTTTAAGAATTTATAAGTTTCTTTTAATTTCTTTTCTAAAATATTTAAAATTTCTAAGAAATCTTCAGGTAAATCAACTTTCATCCATATAATATCAACTTTTTGAATATAAGGTTTAACATCTTCATCCTTCTCTGTCCTAATCTCGATTTTATCGATAAATAAATTCTCTTTTATTATATTAATTTTCTCTTCAGTCGCCCCCGGACTTGCCGTTATTCCTAAGATTTGTCTATTTCCATCAAGACTCATATATTTTTGAGCAATAAACGTATAAGCATAATTCCCTACTGCTCTATGACATTCATCAAAAATGATTAAAGAAACATTACTGAGAGAATAGTTATTTGAAATTATATCATTTTGAAGAACTTGTGGTGTGGCAAATAATACTCGCGTGTTATCCCATTCTTTTTTCCTATTAGCAGGAGATATCGCACCTGTAAACATTACCAATTTTTCTTCAGGAATTCTTGTCGATTCTATAAACAAATTCCTATGCTGATTTACCAGCGGTTTGGTTGGAGCAAGAAATATTACTTTTAAATCTTCAAATTTCGATAAATTATAAATGGCAAGCATTAAAGCAATAATTGTTTTCCCTAATCCAGTAGGAATAATTACTAAACAATTAGAATTAATACAACTTATAAATACGTTTTCTTGATATGCTCTTCTAATAACTTTATTTTCTTTTATAAGTGGATGGTCTATATAGATTACATTATCATTCATTTGATTTACTCCATATTACATAGCCGACTCTTTTTTGCTATTTTGCTACTGATAATTCCTTATTTATAAAATAAAAAAAATTACACTCTACTCGATTAATATAAAAAGAATGAGGATCTAAAAAATATTTCATAATAACTCACTAATAATGATTAGGCGAGGGGGAATTCGAATCCCCGATCTCTACGGTCTGCCCATTAATCTAAAATTAAAGTAATTGTGAGCGTAGCGCGCTAACCGGGCTATGCTACTCGCCTATAAATAAAAAATTAAATATATAAAAAAATAATAAACCAAAAAAGATAAATTTGATTTATTTTTAAATTTAATATTAACCTATTTGAGGTCTCATTTTTTGTCCACCCCTAATGAAGTCGGAAAATTACGTAAAAAATATAAAGATGTACGTAAAAAAATCAAAATAGGTTCAATTTTTCTTACAAGATTTGAAAAAGCAAGAATAGTAGGAGCTAGAGCTTTACAGATATCGTTTGGAGCGCCAATTCTTATTATTCGACCCAAGGAAGTTATAGATCCAATCAAAATTGCTCAGTTAGAACTAGAATCCGGTATCCTCCCCTTAACTTTACGTAGAAGACTTCCAAATGAAGAATATCAAGATATTCCCATTAACTGGCTAGTTATTAAGAAAAGTTAATTATTTTTTTTTAATTGATCATTTAAAACAAAATTACTGAACTCTGTATTTTCCTCTCTCTGTTAGGTAGTAAACATCATTTTCTGCAATTCTTTCCTTAATCACATAACCTTTCTTTATTAAACCATTTAAAATGTTTAAAAGATCATCTTTTGTAAACGGTTCAATTCCTAAAGGAATTCTACTCTGATTTGCAATTATTGCTATGCGTGTTAAAAACATTCTTTTATCCATTATTGATTCAAGTATGGTTAACTCTTCGTTAGATAACTTTTCAAACTGATCATGCTCCAAAAGTCGATCTTTTAATACTTTAGATAAATCTTGAACATCCTCATCAACTTCTTGTTTTTTTATCTCAACATGAGATAATTTAACTAAATCTTTGGCTACTGGAATTTTTTTCTTTATATCTTGATTTTTCTTCTCTTTCCTTATTGTATTATCCATAAATCCATGTTTCTTTAATTTTTCTTTATCGTTCTCTTTATTCTTCTCTTTTTCATCTTTTTCAAAATAATGCAAATTTTTCAAACCTTTTAATAACAATTAAAAAATTTTAATTTTTATTATATTAAAATTATCTTAATTTTTAAAATTTAAAATATCTCTAATGAAAAAATATGAAAAAAAAAATAACATTGCCAAATAGATGTTCTATTATTTTAAAACATGCAAACCTTGAAGATGTTGATGGTGTTTGGAAAAATTTTAATACTGTTATAGATGAAGGAATCTATTTACCAATATTCGAAAAGGTGTGTGATGTTGAAAAGGAATCGTGGTATGAAGATATAAAATTGGGAAGAGATTTATGTGTTGTAGCTCAAATTCCTAATGCAAAACCTCCAGATAATATCGCAGGGCAATGTGAAATCACAGATCCCGAATGGGATGCAGCGGCACATCATGTCGGAATTTTAGGAATCATTATAAGAGAAGATTTTAGGGGATTAGGACTTGGAGAGATATTAATTGATTATGCAATACGTGAGTCAAAAAAAATAAAAGATAAGGCAAAAATTATTTTATCTTGTTTTTCCACTAACTCTAAAGCTATAAATTTATATAATAAATTAGGATTCAAAAAAATTGGAGTTAGAAAAAAGCAATTTTATATGAATGATCAATTTTACGATGAGGTTTTAATGGAAATTTTTATTGAAGATTATTTAAAGGATAAAGAAAAAACCATTAAATAGATACAATTTATCTTATTAAACTCATTATTCAAAAATGATTAAAGAAATAATAGAATAAAAATTTTTTAGGTTTCTATTATAGGTAAGGTAAAATAAAATTCAGCTCCTTTATCCTTTCCTTTTGAAGTTCCCCATATTTTTCCACCATGTGCTTCCACAATCCCTTTTGAAATATAGAGCCCAAGTCCTAACCCCTTTTTTCTATCGATATGATCAGCACTCTCTTTCTCAATTACTTCAAACTTTTTAAATAATCTTCTAATATCACGAATACTTAACCCTTTACCCTCATTTCTAATTTTAAATAAAAATTGGTCTTTTACCTTTTTGGCTGAGATCTTAATATTACCATCATTCAGAGTGTATTTTACAGCATTTGAGAATAAATTAGAAAAGACCTCATAAATTCTATTTGCGTCAACTCTCAGATATAAATCTTTTTGAACATCTATTATGATGTTTATGTTTTTCTCCTTCAATTCAAAACTTAGCTCTTCAAGGCAATTTTCAATAATATCATATAAATTCTTTTTCTCTAGAGTTACTTCCATTTTTTTTGCATCAATTATCATTACATCTAACAATTGCTCTATTAAAAGATTTAATCGTTGAGAATTTTTTTGGATAAGTAATACATCTTTCCTGATTTCAAAATCCAAATCTTTATGGTGAGTTAAAATATAATCTGTATATCCAGTGATAGAAATCATAGGAGTTTTCAATTCATGAGCTGCAATAGTAATAAAATCGTTTTTTAACTCATCCAATCTCTTTAATTCAATATTCTGTTTTCTTAATTTTTCTTCCGCCTGCTTTAACTTGCTAATATCGTCAAAAGCACTCAATATCCGAATAGTTTTCCCTTCTTGATCTAATGTTGGGACTAATTTATATCTTAGAAATACAAATTTCTCCCATTTCGTAATATATGGGCGTTCAGAACTGATTTGTCGACCTTCATTTATACATTTTTCAAAATCACCCGAAATACCAGCCCTCATTAATAGAGGAAAGGTTAAAAGATTAATCTGTTTAGTGGCTTCTTTAGAAGGAGAACCAAGAAGTTCAACGGCATTTTTATTCACATTAAGAATTGTTCCATTGACATCACAAGTCAAGATTCCTATAGGTGCTTCATCAAAAAGAGTTCTATATTTTTCTTCTGATTCTTTTAATTTATCTTCTGCTAATTTGCGTTCGGTAATATCTCGTATGAAAATTGCAACTCGATTTTTAGTAAAAAAGAGAAATCGTGCTTCATAATACTGAACTTCATCTTTTATAGGAAGACTATATTCTAAAATTCGTGGTTGTTTCGAACTTATAGTCTTTGATACATATTCTTTAACCATTTTTCCAAGTTTAAAAGGTAATATATCACTCAGTTTTTTACTAAGAAACTGTTCAGGAGGAATAAAAAAATCTTCCCTTTTTCCACGATAATCTATTATGGTAGTTTTCTCATCAACAAGAAAGAACAAATCTGGAATTGACTCAAAAATACGCCTAAATTTTTTTTCAGATTTTTCCAATTCTTTAGTCCTTTCAACTACCTTATATTCCAATTCTCTATTTAATTTTTTTAATTCCTTCTCAGCTATTTTCCTATCTGTAATATCTTGAAGTATAATTTGGATAAATCTTTTCTCACTTAAGGTGACCAAAAAATTGTGCAAAATTACCCATACTAAAGAATCATCTTTAATATAACAAGGAATTTCGATTGGAGGGGGGTTTATATCTTCTAATATCCTTTTAATTCTGTCTTCGAAAAAGGTTTTGAGTTCAGTTATCTTAAATAATGATAAAATTTCTTTATAATTTTTACCAATAATCTCTTCTTTTTTAATTCCATATAATTTTTCAATAGTAGAATTACATTCCATAATGTTTCCTTTTGTATCCGCTAATAAAATCGAAAAAGGCGAATTGTTAAATAAATGGCGATATTTTTCTTCAGATTCTTTTAATTTTTGTTCTGATTTTTTTCTTTCATTAATATCCCGAGCAAGACCAGAAAAACCAATTTTACTTCCTTTAGAATCCATTTTTAAATAAAAAGAACTTTCGATAAATCTTTTTTTTCCATTTTTACTTATAATTTCAGATTCAAAAATAGATTGAGGAAGTTCATATTCATAGACTGAATTGAATTTTTCAAAAACTTCTTCTACTTTCTCCTTATCTGTAAATTCGAGATAATTCATTCCTATTAATTCATCTGCTGAACATCCTGTAAATTCACATGTCATATTATTGAAAAAAGTAATATTTCCCTTAAGATCTAATTCAAAATAAGCTTCTTTAATATTTTCAAGAATTTCTCTATATTTCTTTTCAGATTTTTTCAATTCTTGAGTTCTTTTGCTTACCTTTAATTCTAATTCTTCATTTAATTTTTTTAAAGATTCTTCCGATTCTTTTAATGCTTGTTCTATTTTTTTACGTTTTAGCGAATTTCCAATAATTTCAGAAAAAATTTGGAGTAAAGCAAAATCATCATCATTCCATGCTCCAGTATCTCTAACGTTATCAAATCCAATAAATCCTGAGAGTTTTTCCCCAATAGTTAAAGGAAAAACTAGAAGCGATTTAACATCTTGAATTTTAAGAATTTCTTTTTCGGTTGCTGCTTCTAAAGGAATTTTTAAAACATCTGTGATGTGAATATATTCACCTTTCTTGAGTTTATCCATCCACCATGGAAACATTTCTAAAGGTAGATCTTGAAGGGTATCAATTTGTGAAGATACTCCTTCCGTACACCATTCATGTGAATTATTCATAGTTTTATTATCTTCAGAAAATAAAAAAAGATAGCTACGGCTTGCTTTACTTAACATGCCCATATCACAAAGCGAAATATTAATAGCATCATTAATATTTGAAGTACCAACAAACCGAGAAGATATTCTAGATATAATTCTTTCAAATTCTAATTTACGCTTGATTGATTGCTTCGCTTTCTCTTTTTCAGTAATATCTATTAGAGTTATAAAATCTGCAGGCTTTCCTTGATATAAAATTGATTTAGAATATACATCAACCCATTTTAATTTTCCAGATTTTGTAAATATTCTACAAGAATAACGAGATTCAAGATCTAAATCTCCCATCTGTTTCTTTTTTGCTTGTTTCATTATAAATGGTAAATCTTCTGGATGTAGGAGTTTAATAAAATCGTTAATTGACCATCCTATTATCTCTTGAGGAGAATATTCTCCCATTTTTGCTAAAGTACTATTAACATATTTTAAAACATCATCTTGAAGAATAACAATTCCCATTAATATTTGTTCAGTAATTATTCTGAATTTTGATTCTGATTCTTTTATTTTTTTCTCTGTGTTCATTCTTTCGGTAATATCAGTTGCAAAACCCAAAATGCCAAAAATTTCTCCATTTTTTTTTAATGGAATTCCATAGGTTTCAACATATATAAAATCACCATTTTTTACTTTAAGCTTAAATTTGGTACGCTTAGATTGTTTTCCCTTTTCTTTAAGTTCTTTAATAGTGTTAAATGCATTTGCTATTTGATCCTTATCAATTAAATCTTTAAATGAGAGATTTGGAATATCTTCTATTTTATATCCAAGCGTTTCTAACGCAATGTCATTTGCATCAAAAAAATTTCCTTTTAAATCATGAGCATAAATTAAATCTAAAGAATTCTCAAATAACGCTTTATATTCTTTCCTAATCTCAGCTTCATCATATGCCATTTTTATCCTCAAATTTATTTTTTTTTTGATTAAATTTTGGCTCTATATTCTTTAGTAATATGATTATTTTTTTATTTTATTGCTATCCTACACATTTAAAAAAAATTGAGAAACTAAACAAAAAATTTTAAATTACTTCTATTTTATTATCGATTAAAGTGTTTTATCATCAATTTGACAGAAATAAATAAAGATTCTAAGAGATTAGTCAAAATTCATAGAAAGAATATAAAATTAATTGGAAAAAATCTATTTTATTAAATATGAATTTTAAATAAAAAAAGGTAGAAAAAAAAGAATTTTTTTCGATTTTTTAGAAACATCGATGTATTACTTGAGGTCCCATCTCTTTATATTCTCGACGAGTCACCCACATTCTGTGAAATGTTTTGAGCGACGCCAAAATGGAGCCACCAATCCATACACTGTACATTCGTTCTGGGGGCGCTATAATTTTAACGTCAACGCTTTCAGGAATTTGTTCTTTTATCTCCTTAGTCAATCGTTCTTTTAACCCTGGATACATTGTAGAACCACCGGAAAGAACGATATTTCCATAGAGATCTCTTCTTAAATCGACATCACATTCAGAAATTGAACTCACTATGATATCATCCAGAGGTTCTAATTCTTTTCCAATTACAGATGGATTAAAGAAACATTCTGGTGCAAGGAATCTCTCAACTCCAACATTAATTGTTTCCCCATCGGGTAACATATAGGATTTTTCCATACCTGCTACTTTCTTGGAAAGCATCATTTCCTTTTCTGGATCGACAGCTACATAGCATAATTTCTCTTTAATGTCTCGTACAATTTCTTTTTCAGCAGAAGTTGTAAATGCATAACCTTTTTGTCTTAATAATCTTTGTAGGTAATTAGTAATATCTCTACCTGCAAGGTCAATTCTTTGAATTGCATGGCTTAATGCGAATCCTTCGAATATTGGGACAACGTGTGAAACACCATCTCCAATATCTATAACGCATCCAGTGGTACGACCAGAGGCATAAAGAGATAACACTGCTTGCATAGCAACATATAACGCAGGGACATTAAAGGTTTCAAACATAATTTCAGCCATTTTTTCTCTATTCGGTCTTGGGTTTAATGGTGCTTCGGTTAAAAGCACTGGATGTTCGCTAGGATCGATACGAAGATCAGTATAAAAGGTATAATGCCATATTTTTTCCATAGCGGTCCAGTCTTCAATAATACCATGTTCGACAGGAAACATTAATTTGAGGACACCTTTGAGTTGTAATGCTTCTTCCCCAATATAATACTCTCTAGTATAGTGCTCTACATCCGTCATTATACTTTCATATTTAGGATATCCTATAAGCGTTGGAAACACGGATCGTGGCTGATCTTCTCCAGCAAAACCATTCTTTGAAATACCAGTTCCATTATCTACGACCAAGGCTTTAGCGGAAAGAAAATCTTCTTCAGACATTGTATTTTACCAATTTATTTTTATTTAATATTTATTTTTATTCTTAATATAAAATTACATATATTTTTGGCTTTATAATTTTATATTTTTTAAGTGGATATTTTCACATTTTTTTATTAATTAACTTAAAGTTAATTTATATATGCTATTTTTTATATTTATATGTTTTTATCTGATTCGATATTAAATGAATGCTTTATGGTTCAGAGATGAGGAAATTATTACCACATATTGAAAAAATTCTTAGAGTTTATTGATTTATGTTAATACAAATATCTCAATTATTAGATAAAAAAATCTAAAAAAATTTAAATGTTAATATTTAATGAATTTCTAAATACTAGAAATATTAATGATAATTTCTCAATATATGACAATGAGAAAAAATAAACTTTAACTAATTAAAAGGAAGTAAGTTATGTTAACAGGAATTCATTTTCTTCTGACCTATGCCTGCAATTTTGAATGTGATCACTGTTTTTTGTATTGTGGACCGAATTCAGAGGGAACATTTACACTTAAGCAAATAAGGAACGTTCTTGATGAGGCAACCAAAATTGGGACGATAGAACGGATTTATTTTGAAGGTGGTGAACCATTTCTTTACTATCCGCTTATGGTTGAGGGGATCAAGATTGCACGTAATAGAGGATTTAAGGTTGGCATAGTTACAAATTCATATTGGGCAACATCTATTGAAGATGCCTCACTTTGGCTTAAAATAATCCGAGATCTTGAAGTTTCGGATTTCAGCGTTAGTGATGACTTATTTCATTTTAAAGAAGATAAAGAAAATCCCGCTAAAATAGCTTTCAAAGCTGGGAAGAAACTGAATTTGCCTATGAGTTCGATATCTATTGAGGAACCTACTGTTGAAGTTGAAATGAACAAGGAACAGGAAAAAGGAACACCAGTTATCGGTGGAGGTGCTATGTTTAGAGGAAGGGCTGTCGAAAAGTTAATTGAAGGATTACCTCTAAGATGGTGGGAAGAATTTAACCAATGCCCTTATGAAGATTTAAGAGATCCTGGGAGAGTTCACGTTGATTCATTTGGAAACGTCCATCTATGCCAAGGATTGAGTTTAGGTAATATGTGGGAAACACCCTTATCACAGTTGATCAAGAAATATAATGCTGATTCACATCCAATCTGCGGACCTTTAATTAGAGGAGGTCCTACCCAATTAGTTAAGGAATATGATATTAAACATGAAGATAAATATGTTGATGAATGTCATATGTGCTATCTTGCTCGTTTAGCGTTAATAGATAAATTCCCAGAATATCTTACTCCAAGACAGGTATACGGATTAGAATAGGAATCACAAAAGTGATTTAATCATAATACATTGTTGTTATGCATAACTTTTAATGATAATGAGAGAAAGAAACATAGTTTTTAATATTAAAAACTTAACGAGTAATCATCAACTGCTCTAACTCTTCTCTCATTTTTTTAATTTTAGGTTTTTCAAAATGCTCTCGAGCTGGACTCAAAATATCAATTATCTTATTTGCAATGCCATTTTTTAGGTCGAGAGGATGAATTTTTTTATCTAAAAATGCATCTTCCAATTCTTGGTAGGAAAAAAATTCTATATCGCCACCATATTGCGCAGACCTCTCGATCAGAAAATGAGAGTCTTTTTCTCTGAAGAAAATTGATTTTGCCCAATCTAAAATTGGATTAAATGTTATATTACCTTCAGGACAGAATGCAGATTGTATTTTATTTTTTATTTCTTGAGGGCTATCATGAATGAAGACAGCTGATTTTGGTACCGATTTGCTCATTTTCATTTGAGCCCATAATTCTTGCAGTTGAAATTCATCTGAAACTGGCCATATTAGTGGTTTTTGTAACCCTAAGATTAAATGATGATGGACGCAAATAGGCTTAATTTTATCGCCAGTTGTATTCACTAGGTTATTCTTCTTCATTTTCATTGCAACGTCTCGAGCAATCACATGAGCTTTTCTTTGGTCATAACCGGCGTGAGCAAAATTAATATTTTGGATAAAAATATCAGCAACTTGCATAGCTGGGTATAATAATTTTGCGAAATCAATATTTTCTCCCATTTTCCTCCCCATTATTGTAATGCTCCTTTGCATTCGGTTTAAAGTTGTATTTTTACAAACATCGATGACTGTTTCCCAATAATTATCGTTGTAATGATATAACTCTGTGCCAAGCGCGAAATCAACCTTATCTGGGTCAGCTCCAACGCACAGTAAGCTTGCCTTTAACCCTTCTTTAAAATATCCAACTGCAACTTCCTTAATTTTTTCCATATCACCTCCCAATTTGTCGTTGATATAACTATGCCAATCAGCTAGGAAAATTGAGCATTTTATTCCAGCATCCAAAAAATCTTTAATTTTACCCATACAGATAAGCCCAGTTCCTAAATGAATCTTTCCCGAAACTTCGAAGCCAATATAGTGATTTAGGGGGATCCCTGTTCCAAGATAAAGTTTTAAATCGTCATCAGTAAGTACTTCTTCAGTCCCTCTTTTAATTAAGTTAAATTTTTCTTCAACGTCCATATTAGGAAATAAAAAACCCCTCTTTAATTATTTTATTAATAACATGGGTTTAAAGCAAGTAACTTTTAACTCCATTCTAATGGAGATTCTCTAATATTTTAAGATTACTTTTCTAAAACAATGGATATAACAATATTTCAATCTAAATTAGATGTTATTAATCCAATCCATAAAAAACTTTAAATTGTTGATAAATAAAAATTATTTAATTATCTGAATTCAATTAAATAAAGTGATTAAAAACCAAAATCAAGTGAATAAAATATGAGTGTAAAAACATTTTTCGAAAATCTTTGCTTATTTGTGGGTGGAACTGTTTTAATCTTAGGAAATATATATCACGATGTTATGTTTATTACTATAGGTTCATTAATGGGAGTGATTTCTCTTGTTCTAGCAATATTGATAACAATTGAAAAGAAAGATGAGGAGAATCTCACGGAAAAGATATATTATAATGCTCTTAATTATCTCTATATCGTTGGAATAATTTTAACTATTGGATTCCCTATTGCAGATCCTACAGTACAACGACTCTTATTTGATGTCGCATTGACTATTGCTACATTTATGATTCTTATTTTTATATGGAATATTTTATATTTTAAATATAGCTTTATGAAAATTGATATAGCAGACACAGATTTTCGAGATCCAACTAAAAAAATATTACTTCCTAGATTCCTTCTTGTATCATTACTCTTAGGCTTTATACTCGGAGGTATCAATTTCGTTATAAAATTTTTATATACCTCTATTTCTGTTAGTACTGGTTCAAGCGACACAGCTTTCAAGATGTCAAGTTATATTTTACTTATAGTAGTGGCAGTATTTGTTTTAATACTAATCTTTTATCAAAAATTCCAGAAAATGGGCGAAAAAATTAAAGAGAGTAAAAAGGAAAAACCCAAGAAACCTACAAAGAAAAAGCAAGAATCCAAAAAAGAAACACCTCCTACTCCAGAAAAATAAAAACTATAAAAGAAATAAAATTAGAAGAAAATCCAAGTTATTTTTTATTTATCTTTATAATTGAAAGAACTTCCTTTATCTCTTCTAAAAACTTAGTTTCATTGCGAAATAGGATTCCAATCATTCCAATTTGTTCAGCCACTTTAACATTTTTTCTGTTATCATCAATGAAAATGCATTCACTCGGCTTATAATTTATATGCTCTAATATATATAAAAATATTTTAGGGTCTGGTTTTATCATTCCAAGTTCATATGAGTAAAAAACTTGGTTAAAATGTTCTCGGAAGTCTATTATATTTTTTGCAAGAAATTCTACATGCAAGGGGTTGGTATTTGAAAGAGCAAAAACATTATACTTCTTATCTTGTTTTATTTTTTTTATAAAATCAAGAAGCTTATAGTTAAGTGAATCAAAAATGCTATTGAACATATTAAAAAATTCTTCTTTACCTACATCTTGAAATTGAAATCTTTTTTTCGCTTCCCAATAAAAATCTTCTTTAGAAAATAAGCCCTTATCAAATTTTTCGATTGGCTCCCATAGATCTTTATAAATATTAATCTCTTTATTGTCTGATACTGGGAGTATTTTCTTGTAAAAATCTCTCATATTCAGATTAACAATAACGTTGCCAAGATCAAAAATTAAAGCCTTGATTGTGTTGTTCATATTTAAATAAAGTAAAGAATGAAAGGATTAAAATATTCTTTTTAAAACAATGTAGTAAAAAAATCTTGCCTTTATGTCTTAGAAGAACAGCGATAAATAAAATTATGCACGTATAATTACCTTTACTAACCCTTTTTTGCGTAACTTTTCCATCATTTGTTCTATTTCTTCAACAGACTTTTCAGCAATCGCGGCAACCTGTTCTAACGAGCTGTTTCCATCACAAATCTTCAAAACTTTATATTCTTCGGGAGTGAGCATTCCAAATTGTATTGAAATCTCTGAAACTTCTTTAACAACTATTGGAATTCGAGCACCTACACCACCGTAAGATTCAGTAGCTGGAGCTTCACCAAAAAATGCTTTGGCTCCTGTGATCTCATATTTATCATTTATATAAATATGGATATTATGTTCTTCCCCAGATCTATCATCTGGATTATCGAGATCCGGTTTTGAATTAACATGTGGATAGCGCTTAGTATAAATACCAGTTTGAAGACCATTGTGAATTTCTTCTTTATCAATCGTCAAAGGGACCATTTCTTGACATATATCACACCAGACCCAGGCCTCTATCAGTTTAAAATATTTTTTTACTTTATTTATAGGCATAATTAAACCAATATATCATATAAATTAAATAAATATTACTACATTTTTAGAGCACAGATAATATAATAAAAATAGTTTTGTTAGAATTTAAATATTAAATCATAATTTATGTTCGGCATGTAATAATCGAAAATCCAGAAAAAATTGAAGACCTATATTTTTTAATTATTAATCTCATTTCATACTTAATAAGATTAATAATAAAAATAAGGAAGATCTACGATGCCAAAAGCAAAGGTAAATAATATAGAGATTGAATATGAGACAATCGGGGACCCAATTTCAAAACCGTTGTTATTGATAGCCGGACTGGGAAGCCAGATGCTTGCTTGGTCGGATGAGATGTGCGAAAGTTTTGCAAATCGTGGCTTTTTTGTCATAAGATTCGACAACCGAGATATTGGCTTGTCAACAAAACTTGAAGATGCAGGTATGCCGGACTTTATGGAGATTAATGCTGTCTATGCCAGTGGAGAAATACCCAAATTACCATACACTTTAGAGGATATGGCTGGTGATGCCATTGGTGTCTTGGATGCTCTGAATATTGATAAAGCACACGTTTTCGGTGCTTCTATGGGTGGAATGATAGCACAGATTATAGCATATACCCATCCATCTCGGGTGCTATCTCTCACAGTAATTATGAGCACAACTGCAAATCCCGAACTACCTCCTTCGAAGCCAGAAATCTTAATGCAATTCTTTGCACCTGTTTCTTCAGAGCGCGAGGCATATATTGAAGAAATGGTCAAGCGCGATAGTCTCATTCACGGCACTTTTGCTTATGATGAAGATCAATCAAGAGAGTATAGAACAAAGGAGTATGATCGCAGTTATTATCCTGAAGGGGTAGCGCGCCAATTAGCAGCAATGGCTGTTCCTGGCAATATTAAACCCAAAATTTCAGCAATACGAGCGCCTACGCTTGTTATTCATGGGAGTGAAGATCCATTTAACCTTGTTGAAGCGGGCAAAGATATCGCAGCAACGATACCTGGAGCAGAATTATTGATCTTGGATGGAATGGGGCACATTTTTCCCCGTGAAGTCTTACCACGAATTGTAAACGCATTAGTCGCAAATAGCAACAAGATTGGTAATTAGAATAGTTTAAAAACTATTTAGTTAAAAAAAACTTTAATAATATTAATAAATAGATTCTAATCTCTTCCAATCTAGATTATAGTTTATTAGAATAATCTTTATTGATGTAAATATAAATTTAATACTTAATTCGGAACTCGAGGCGTCAAAAATTCGTCTACTTGAATATGAAAGCAAAGAAGTATTTGATCAATTTGGTGCACAGTCCATAAACTCGTGCATTAAAGCGAGGGTGTGATATCCAGGTGATACGAGGGAAAGGGACTTAAAGCTTGCGAAATTATTTATGTCGTTATAAATAGATTCAAAAAAATAAAATATTAAAGTTATAGATAATTTTTTTAAATGATTATGGAACAATGTTCATGTTGCGGTAGAAAAATTACTCCATATGAAAACGCGGTTCATTTCCCATGTCCAAATTGCGGAGACGTAACAATTTGGCGTTGTGAAAAATGTAGAGAAGCGGGTAACAGTTACACTTGCATTAAATGCGATTTTCTTGGCCCTTAATTAACTATAAATAATATTTATTATGTAACATTAAAATTTATCAAACTTACTCATATAATATTTAAATTTTAAGAAGGTTATAAGGAAATGGGAAAATTTTATGTTGGAATAATTGAGGTAATTCCAGAGGGTATTGATGCTGATTTTAATAAAATCGTAGAAGAATTAAAAAAAAGACTTCCTGAAGATGCTTCACTTGTAAAATATGATCAAATCCCGATCGCTTTTGGATTGGAAAAATTGAGAGTACAGGTAAAATTCCCAGAAGAAATGGGTTCAGCCGACTCAATT
The DNA here is from genome assembly GCA_029856045.1 of Promethearchaeia archaeon. GTDB lineage: Archaea > Asgardarchaeota > Lokiarchaeia > Sigyniarchaeales > SOKP01 > 6H3-1. The sequence goes on from JAHQWG010000016.1 coordinate 408,925, forward strand.
GAAGAAGATTGGGTTCAAATTGAAGGAATTCAACGTGTAGAAACAATTTTGATTTCAAAGGCGTGAAAGTTAAACGTTCTCTACAAACACTTTTTTTATATTTATACTATTCTTTTAAACATCTTATCAAGCTCTCTAAAGGAAATTACTCTAAACGTGGGCCTTCCATGTGCGCAATGATATGGGTCTTTGCATTTTGATAGATCTATAACCAACCTTCTAATGTCTTTCGTTGTGAGATAATCCCCTCCCCGAATGCTTTTATGACATGCAAGATAATTGATAATCCCCTCTTCAGATTCGGAGAAACTTTGCTGTTTTCCCATATATGCGATTTCCTCGATCATATCTTTAAGCACATCTAGTTTGGGGAGCTTTTCAAAAATTGCTGGTATCGCCCTTAAAATAAAAGTATTCCCTCCAAATTTTTCTAATTCGAATCCAAATTTATTTATTTCGTTTAAATGTTCTTTTAAAAAAAAGGATTCAGCTGGAGAGATATTAATTTTTAAGGGAGAAATTAATTGCTGTTTTTGAACTTTCGAACCTCTATATTGATTTAAAAACTTTTCTTTCATAATACGTTCAGAAGCTGCATGTTGGTCTATAATCAATATTGCCGGGTTACCATTCTCATCCTTACTTTCAAATAGCACATATATATGATTACTCAATTGTCCTGTTCTGGAGATAAATCGCATCTTAGGTAGAGTTTTCGTGATAATTTCAAATTTTTCTTCAAATTTACCCTCGGACGTTAGTTTAGTTTGTATCATTTCCTTCGATTTTGCTGAATCGATAATGTTTGAACCAGATTGAAAATTTAATAGTTGTTCTTTCGCTATTATAGATTGATCATCTATATTAACTGTAATATTTTTTAAATCAGATTGAATTTCCTCTTTCTCTTTGTCAATAAATGTTTCCAACGGTTGTGTAATTATTTCCTCCTTTTTTGGTAGGAATAACTCATCCAAATGAGCCTTTAATGCATTTTCTATGAATGGAAATAAAATTTTTTCATTATTAAAGCGAACAGTCATCTTTTGGGGATGAATATTAAAGTCTACAAAAGCAGGATTTATATCCAAATTTAAAATAAAGAATGGAAACCTCCCAACCATTAAGAAACCTTTATACGCATCCTTAATTACTTCAAAAAATTTATCAGATACAACATATCTCTTATTAAGAAATAAACTGGAACTATTTCTTTTTTTTTTCGAAATTTCTGGGTCGCCTAGCAAGCCGGACAATGCAAATAGCCCATCCGGATGGATATAATCGATTGGATACATTTTTTTCGCAGTTTCTTTTCCATATATATGGAAAACCATATCTTTTAAATCATCTGAAGATGGACAATTAAGAATATCTAAATCATTGTGTTGATAAACAAAATGAATTTGAGGATAACCTAAGACATATCTAGTGATTACATCGGTAATATGACCAAGTTCCACCCTGTTAGTTTTTAAAAATTTTTGTCTCGCAGGAATATTATAGAATAGATTTTTTACTTTAATATTCGTTCCGACAGGAGCTGAAATTTCCTTTTTTTCAATAACCGCCCCGCCATGAATTACGATGGTCGGACTTAAATCATCATTTTTAGTGTGTGTTATTAATTCTACTTGTGAAACTACTGCGATACTACTAAGAGCTTCTCCCCGAAATCCTAATGTTGTTAGAGTATCTAAATCTTCAAATTTCTCAATTTTTCCGCTTGTATAACGATCAAAAGCGATTTCTACATCCTCTTTTTCAATACCGCACCCATCATCAATTACTTGAATTAAACTTTTTCCAGCATTTTTAATGATAATCTTGATGTTCTTTGCGCCTGCATCAATCGAATTTTCCACCAATTCTTTAACAACAGAAGCAGGGCGTTCAACAACTTCTCCTGCAGCAATTTTTTCGAAATCAATTATTTTTTTTATTCGCCGCATAAATAATTACCTCTATTAATCATTAGATTCAATATCTTCTATTTTTTTCTTTATTTCACTCAATTTCTCTATTGCTTTTAGTGGAGTAATATTGTTAATATCGATATTATTAATAATCTCAAATAATCTTTTATATTCTTCATTTATTTCATGTTTTATTTTCAAAATTGGCTTAAAAAATGATGTTTGTACAGTTTTTCCAGATTTTTTTATTTCTTTTTTCCTAAGTCTAGGAGTCTCCTTTTTTATATTATTTCCATTTCTAATTGTTTCTCTAAAAGTATCATTTTTTTCTATCTGTTCAAGAACCTTAAAAGCTCTTACAATCGTATCTTCTGGAATACCAGCAAGTCGTGCAATATGTATGCCATACGATTTATCTGTACTTCCTTCTTGAACTTTTCTAATAAATGTTATATTACTTTCCTCATCTTCCTTTATATCTAAATGATAATTTTTTACTCGAGGAAGTTTAATTTCGGTAAGCTGATGAAAATGCGTAGAAAATAAAGTTTTTACTTTCATGGAATGTAATTTTTCTAAAGTTGCTATTGCTATTGCACCTCCATCTGAGGATGATGTCCCCCTCCCTAACTCGTCAATGATTATAAGGCTTTTTGGAGTAGAATAATTAAGGATTTTTGCAGTTTCGTTCATTTCTATCATGAAAGTGCTTAATCGTCTCGCAAGGTCGTCTGAGGCTCCAATTCTTGTAAAAATTCTGTCAATAATCCCAATTTCCGCCGATTTTGCTGGGACAAAACTCCCCATTTGTGCAATCAAACAAATTAATGCCACTTGTCTTAAAAATGTTGATTTTCCTGCCATATTCGGTCCTGTGATTATCAAGATTTGTTCTTTCTCCGTATCCATATAGCAATCATTTGGTATAAATGGTTCTGAAAAATTAATCTGTTCGACAATAGGATGACGCCCATCTTTAATAATTATCTTATCATCATCTCGTATAATCGGTCTGCAATAATCATATTTTTCTGCAATTTCAGCAAAAGTACATAATACATCAATCATTGCAATTGATTCAGAAACGTTTCCAATATCAACAGTGTGCATAATTACTTTCTCTCTTATTTCTGAAAACAGTTGATACTCCAAATCATTAATTGATTCCTCAGCTGTTATAATTTTTTCCTCCCATTCATTGAGTTCTTTACTTTTATATCTTACAGCATTTTTTATAGACGACCTTGATATAAATTCTTCGGGAAAATTTCTAATTTTGGATTTTGTAGCATTAGTAATTTCTATAAAATATCCTAAAATGTTATTATGCGATACCTTAATCCCTGTTTGTATTGCAAAACGTCGTTTTAACGATTTCTCAAATTTTAACATCCAACTTTTTCCATTATTGATTATGTCTCGATATTCATCGACTATTTGATTATAACCTTCTTTAATTATTCCACCTTCTTTTATGGTAGTTGGAGGATTTTCTGCAATGGAATTCTTAATTAAGTCTCGAATTACTGAAAAATCTTTAATTTTTTTTAAAAAACTTTCTAATTCTGGAGTTTTTCCTTTTTTCAACAAATCTATAATTTCTGGAATTATTTCGAGTGAATTTTTCAAATTTAATAAATCTCTCGCATTTGCAGAACGAGAATAATTAATCTTATTAATAATTCGCTCAAGATCCCCCATTTTCTCAAGTCTATCCCGAAGATCAGACCTTAAAAAAACATCATCCTTAAATTTTTGAACGATTTCTAATCGTTGGTTAATTTGATCTTTATTTATAAGTGGTTCTACAATAATTTTAGCTAATAAACGACCACCCATAGGCGTTTGAGTATGATTAAAAATGGAAAAAAGAGTTGCATCTTTTCCTCGGTCCCTAATATTCCTTAATAGTTCTAAATTTCTCTGAGTAGAATAATCTAAATTTAATACGTCCTTTTGTTTAATAACCTTAATTTGAAAAATATTTGGTATAATATCTCTTTGAGTTTCCTTTAAAAATGCTAGTAAGCCACCAGAGGCTTGCACTGCTATTTGTAAATATTCTAAATCAAAAGGTTCAAGATTACTCAAATTAAAATGCTTAACAATTATGGAATATCCATTTTCATATTCAAAAACATAATCTTGAAATTCTTTTATTATACATTTACTAATATCTTTAATTTTTATTATGAAATCCTCATCTTGATAAAGATTAGAGGGAACAATTAACTCAACTGGACTATATCGAGAAAAAATCGCTAAAAGATCTTCCTCAGCAATACCTTCTTTTGATTCAAATTGAGTGGTTGAAAATTCTCCAGTTGATAAATCGGCAAATGCAATCCCATAGCCTTTTTTACCTTTAAAAATCGAAGAAATGTAATTATTCTCATTTGTTTTAAGCATATCCGATTCGATAATTGTTCCAGGTGACATTATCCTCACTACACCTCGCTTGACAATTCTTCCCCTCGCATCTGCTGGGTCCTCTAGCTGCTCCACAATAACAACAGTTTCTCCTAAATTCACAAGATTTTTAAAATAATTTCCAGAGTGATGTGGAACACCAGCTAATGGATAAGAGTCTTTTCCTCCAAATGTTCTTCTTGTGAGCGTAATACCTAATAATTTTGAAATTCTAATTGCATCATCATAAAAGAACTCAAAAAAATCTCCCATCCGATATGCAACCAACTGATTTGAATATTTGGATTTAATATCGTACCAATGACGCATCATAGGCGTAAGTTTATTGGGGTTTAAGTCCTTGTAAGAACTCATTGAGAAGTATATCACTAATTTCCTTAATTATTTACCTAATTAAAATATAATTTCTTAATTTAAATAAAATATCTCCGTTAAATTTTAATGATTTTTATTAAGATGATAACATAATACAAAGCTTTTTTTTAGATTTTAATTCTTTTTAATTAAAAAATGATTAATAGAAGAAAGTTATTTTATGAAGCATTTAGAAAGTGAATTTGAGGGTATTAAAGGATTAAAAATATATTATCAAGCATGGTTTCCAGAAACTCCTAAGGCTGTTATTCAGATTGTACATGGATTTGGTAGTCATTCTGATAGATATTTGAATGTTGTAAATGAGTTAGTTCCAATTGATTATGCAATTTATGCTGATGATCGTAGAGGTCAAGGTAAATCCGAAGGAAAAAGAAATTATGCAGATTCTCTTGATCAGTATGTAGAAGATGAAAAATTGTTATATGAAATAATAAAAAAACAACATCCTAATTTACCAATTTTTATGCTGGGTCACTCTATGGGTTCATTTATTGCGGTATATTTCACAAAGAAATATGAAAATTTGTTAAATGGTCTTATCCTTTCGGGCACAGGTACAAAAGCTGGCAGAAAAGTAAGTAGATTTTTAAAATTTATTGCTAAACTCTTCTCAAAAATTGCGCCACATATGAAAATAAGTACAGGACTTGATGCAAAATTACTCAGCCACGACCCTGAAGTAGTAAGAAATTACGAACAAGACCCCTATGTTCATAAAGATAAAATTTCTATGAGACTTAGCTTTGAGGTGTTAAAATATTTCAATGAAGTTCAAACATTTGTGAATACTTTTAAACTTCCATTATTAGTTCAATGTGGCTCAGAAGATAAATTAACCGCAGGAACAGAAATTCTTAAAGACATATTTAAAATGGAAGATAAAACCATTATTATTTACGATGGTTTATATCACGAGGTTTATAATGAAGTAGAAGAAGATCGGGAAAAGGTCTTAAAAGATCTTAGTGATTGGTTAGAAAAACATGTTTAATATATTTTCTTAAGGTGCGAAGTAAAAGTTAAAAAATAAAATAAGAAAAAATATATTTAATAAATTATAGATGGTTATTCAACCATTCTTCCATATCCTTAAAAACTTTATGCCGCTCTTTCTCATTCCACAATTCGTGTAAAAATCCCTCATATGAAATGAATTTTTTGTCCTCAATTTCTAATTTCTCGTAAAATTCTTTTGTCTTTTCAAGATCGACGATTTTATCGTTGCCAGCTTGCATTATTAAACAAGGAACTTTCAATTTATTAACATTTTTAAGTGGATATTTCATACCTTTTTCCATTACGCCATAAGTTGTTGTCGTAATCGCAACCAACTTCTCCTGATCTTCAATATGCTCTTTCAAAATCTCTGGATCATTGGTTAAATCTTCCTGCACTAACTCAATAGCTACTTGTGCTTTTGGAGCAATTTTCACTAATAGTGGGAAAATGGCTTTAGCAATTTTTTGAGTAAGATTCAATTTTAATGCTAACCCTAGTTCTGGAGATGATACCAAAACTCCAGGAAGTTCAGGATGCTCTATCGCATATATTAAAGATAATGCTCCTCCAAATGAATGCCCTATTAAAAAAACTTTTTTTTCTCCTGCCTCTTTCTTAATCAAATCAAAAAAGATTTGAATATCTTGCTGGATATGGTTTAAAGATTTTATATGTCCTTTCAGATCTCCTGCATTTCTCCAATGTCCCCTTAAATCAAATGAATATACTGCAAAACCTTTTTCGATGAAATATTTAGCAGGTACAGCTATTCTATCTGAATGTGTACCCCATCCATGCATTGCTATTAAATATGCCTTAATCTCTCCAGAATCGGGTAACCAATATTGATAAAACATCTTCCGTTGTTCAAATCCTTCAAAATAACCTGTTTCATTTTTCATAACAAATCACAATTAATTGGTAATTTTATAATATTAGATATCTTTAATTTAATTTTATTTATTATTATCAGTAAATTTTTAATTTATTTTTTTATTATTCTTAAAGAAATTACATTAAATTATTAAATTTCTTAATATAAAAAAGAGTACCAGAAAGAAATGTCGGATGTAGAAGAAATAACCGAAATTGCTATCTTCGGTAGAGGAGGCCAAGGTTGCGTATTAGCCTCCCAAATTATTGTAGAAGCAGCCTATTTAAGCGGAAACTATAAAGATGTTGTTGCATTTCCATCATTTGGAGCTGAACGCAGAGGAGCTCCAGTTCAGGCATTTGCTCGTATCTCAAAAAATAAAAAAATTTGGACTCGAGCACAAATTCAACGTCCAGATATTGCCATTGTTTTAGATGAGACGGTCATAACTCCGGATATTATTAAAAATATTAAAGAAAATGGAATATTAATAATTAATTCTGAAAAAACACCCGAAGAATTAAAGAATTATTATAATATCACTAATAACATAAAAATTGCATCTGCAAATATCAATAAATTTTGTATTGAAAGAGATCTGTATTTAGAAGACATTCCCATTGTTAATACTCCCATTTTAGGGGTTTTAACAAAGGCTTTAGATTCAATTGATTTGGAATCCATGATAAAAGCTATAATAAAAGTAATGGGGATAAAAAAGGGAGAATTTAACAGTTCTCTTGCTGAAGAGGCAGCAAAACTTACTATGCTCCTCAATTTTTAAAATAAATCATTAATATTGGCTATAATTTAAGTTAATATTCCAATTATTAAAAAAAAATCGTAAAATAAAAAGATAAAAAGGGAATAACATGGTTGAAAAAAAAGATTATGAAATAATTTTAGCTTCAGTTCAGAAACCAGTTGTGGGAGAAGCTGGTAAAACAGGTTCTTGGAGTAGATTCAAGCCAAAAATCGATCTTGAAAAATGTCTTGTTGTGAAAATGAATAAAGATGTTTGTCATTTTTGTTGGCTGTATTGTCCCGAGCCTATTATAAGCAGAACGATCCCTCCAAAAATCAATTATGAGTATTGTAAAGGTTGCGGGATTTGTGCAGAAGTTTGCCCGCCTAAAGCAATAAAAATGGTGGAGGAGAGTGAATTGTGACAAGCGTGGAAGAATATCAAATTATGACCGGAAATCATGCAGCAGCTAATGCATGTAAAGGTGCTAGAGTTCAAGTTGTAGCAGCATATCCCATCACACCGCAGAGTCCAGTCGTTGAAAAAATTTCATTTTTTATAGAAAATGGGGAGTTAAATGCGCGTATGGTTAGAGTAGAATCAGAACAATCTGCTCTCACCGCATGTGTGGCGGCATCTGCCACAGGTGTTCGAGTGTATACTGCAACATCTTCTCACGGATTATTATTAATGTATGAGATTTTATGTTGGGCGGCAGGAAATCGCTTACCTATTGTTATGAATATTGCTATGAGATCTGTTGGAGCACCATGGTCTGTATGGACTGATCACCAAGATGCATTCACAGTTAGAGATACTGGATGGATACAAATGTTTTGTGAAGATAATCAAGAAATTTATGATACTAACCTGCAAGCATATAGAATTGCAGAAGATCCCAGTGTTTATGTCCCAACTTTTGTAAATTATGATGGATATATATTATCCCATACTTCTATGTTAGTTAAATTGGAACCCCAAAAAAAAATTGATGAATTTTTACCCCCATTGAAGCATCATCTTAACTTAGGAGATATGAATATTGTAAAGGGGGTTTGTCCTGTTACAACTCCACATATCGTTAAAAGAGAGGAGGGAACTGCACCTGGGTATTATGAATTTCGATATTCACTTCAACGCTCTATAGAACATTCTATAAATAAAGTTAAAGAAGTTCATGATTTATTTGCAGAAAAATTCGGTCGTTCCTACGGAAATGGAATTTATAAAACATATAGAGCAGAAGATGCCGAGATGTATATTTTTGCAGTTGGTTCTGTTGCTTCAGAATCACGTTTAGTTATCGATAAATTGAGAGAAAAAGGCATAAAAATTGGACTTATAAGTTTAAAATTATTCAGACCTTTTCCCACTAAATATCTTCGAGAACTTTTTAAAGATGCAAAACTAATAGTAGTGTTCGATAGAGATATCGGTTATGGTTATGAAGGAATTCTCTGTTATGAATTGAAGAGTGCATTGTACCAATCGAAAAACAGACCATTTATAAAAGGATACATTGTAGGACTAGGCGGTAGAGATATAATTACTAGTGATCTAATCGAGGGAGTTTATAGAGCGATTAATTTGGGGAAAAAAAATGAATATTCTGAACAAACGGAATTTATTGGATTAAAGCTTGATGAATTAGATTTCTTACAAAAGGAGGTAAAATAAAAAATGGCTGATAAAGTTAAATTATACGACATTCCTGAAGAAGAATTTTTACTGCCTGGTAATCGTATGTGTTCTGGTTGTGGATTATCACTTATTTATCGCACAGCTTTAAAAGCTCTAGGTCCCAATACAATTATTACAGTTCCTGCCTCATGTCTTACGGTGTTGCATGGGATGCAAGGATTTACAAGTGTTGATAAAATATCAGTGCTTAATACACCCTTCGCTACTGTAGCAGCAAGCGCAAGTGGAATCGAGGCAGCCTTGGAAGCTATGGGAAAAGATGATAAGGTTACTTGTGTTGCATTCGCGGGTGATGGAGGGACTACGGATATTGGAATTCAAGGTTTAAGCGGAGCAGCTGAAAGAAAAACTAATTTTATTTATGCTTGCTATGATAATGAAGCTTATATGAATACTGGTGTTCAGCGTTCTGGATCAACTCCTTATGGTTCAATTACTACAACAACTCCAATATATGGAAAAACAGAACATAAAAAAAATATGCCAAAAATTTTAGAAGCCCATGATATTCCTTATGTTGCAACTTCTTGCGCAGCTTATCCATTAGATATTTATGCAAAATTTAAAAGAGCTAAGGAAATTAAGGGAACAAAATATATCCATATTTTATCTCCTTGCCCACCAGGTTGGGGTTTTTCCACAAAAGATACGATTAAAATAGGAAAATTAGCTGTTGAAACGGGATTTTGGCCATTATATGAGATTGAAAATGGAAAGTTCTTATTATCTAATCCAAGTAAAAGACTTTTAGATCCAGCAAAGAGAAAACCAATTGAACTGTATTTATCCGTTCAAAAGAGATTTAAAAGATTAAGCAATGAACAAATAGAAGAATATAAACGATATATTAATCAATCATGGGAATATATTAAAAGTAAAAATATAACTACACAATTTCTTTAAAATTTTAATTATAACAATTTAATTACAAATCCTATACATGAAAATATTCATTTTTGATGAAAATTTAGAAAATTGGATTGAAGAAGAAACCACCCTTTTACTTCATGATCTTGCAATATTTTTAGACGAGAAGAATAAAATTGTGTATTTATGGCAAGGTCCAAAATCAAAGAAGAAAAAGAAGGAGTTTGGTCTTAAATCACTATCATTAATACAAGAGAAGTATCAAAATTTTAAACTTGAAATTTTAAAAGATACTATTCCACCAGAAATTCAAAAGCAATTAATGAACTTATTGAAAAAATATGGTAAAAAAGAGAAAATAATCTTAAAGAGAACCATTTATTTAAAACTTTATCTGATACTAGGACTAATTGGGACTATTCTCTCATTTATATATTATCTTAACCTATTATCGTCATTATTATGGGTTCAAACAAATGGAAGCTTACAAATTAATGCACAAATATATGATAGGTGGATTTTAACTTCTCAAATTTTAATTATCATTTTTCTCCTTTTTTCTATTGGAAATCAAGTTCTATCCTTGATAATAAACCGCCTTATATTAATTATAATAGCAGCAATTGGAGTTATAATGTCCATAGGCTTTCTAATATATATCTCCCAAGGAATATTTCTTTTCTTATTTCAATCTGGCTCGACTACAACAATCTATTTAATTTCCCAAAATGATTTAAGAATATTTTTATTAATAAATTTTATTGGAATTATAATTTTTGTATGCCCTACTATATACTCCATTTTCTGGATATATAAATATTCTAAATTGAGAGAAAATAAAAAATTATAACATTTATTAATAGCCATATTACTTCTCAATTCAAGATTTCTGAATCTTAAACTGTTTAATTTCAATTTATTATTCGAGGTACTTATAATAATTCAATTATAATTCCATTTTACCATTTCCATATTTCTTATAATGTGATTTCTTGAATTCAAGAATAGGTTTATAAATACTAAATTATTTTGAATTATCAAATAATTTGAAAACTAACGGCCCTAAATTTAGATATTAAATACTTTTACCACATTTAGGGCAGAATTTTTCATTTTTTTTGACAAGTATTTTACATCTTGGGCAAATTATATATTTTTGACGATTTTCCTGAATTATTTGCTTAATATCTTCTCTAAGAAAAATTACAGTAATAATAAATGCAATTAGAACTATAAAAACAAACAATAATATTGAGTCAAATGTAAAAAAGGGTAAAAGAGAAAATGCTGAAATAATTACAATACACCAACACGTAAATATACATCTATTACCTTGAATACTTACCATTTATATTCCTTCTGAATATTATATTAATCAGATGATGCATCTTTAATTACTTTTAAATTTTTTCCACAAACGCTACAGAAACCTGTATATGTCTTTTGTTTTGCCCCACAGTTTGGACATATTTCTAAACTTTTCTTTTGGGTTTCTTCAAAAATAGCTTCTTTGGATTTTATAATATTAATTTTAAATGGATTTTTTTGATTTAATGGATCTTTAATAACGATTATTCCAGTTTCTTGTATCTCTATATATTTATCTAAATTCTCCGGGTGATTTTCAATATTTAAATAATATTTAAGCCTAATACTTCCGCTAATTAAAAAAATAATGATTATAGAAACTGATATTAAGTAATTTATTAGAATTGTCGCTATAAATGTAATTAATGTTATTATAAAAATACAAAAAAAAAAAATTGTACTTATTCGATATTTGTTTGAAATGCTTAAAAATTCATTGTATTTTTTAATACAGGATTCACAAACAGAAAAATTAATTTGATAAGATTGAATATTTTCTTTACCTAAATTTTTCATAATCGATATTTCTATTAAATTGACATTTGATTTTTTACACCTATAGCACTTATTTAATAATTCTGGTATATTTATCATTTTATTGTTTCACTTAAAATATAACTAATAAAAATGCAAACATTATACTTTTTTTCTCTCGTTTTTTTGAGACCTTAACCAAAGTTGTTTACAGTAACTACCAAATTTATTTGCACGTTGTTTTAAAGAATTTTTTGATTCAAAATTTGAATTTCTAATAACTTTAAACTCCAACGCATTAATGTACGATGCACCAAATTTAAATACACATTTATTGAAAGATTTTAATTTTATTTCATGAACTGTATTCCACGGATTAAAAGTTAATCCTATTTTTCTTTTTGTAGGAAGAGTCATCGCAAATCCTGATTTTGTAATTATAATATGAGATTTCCATTTTTGGGTTCCGCACCATACAATTCTGGTTACTTTGCTTAATGTACTGTATAATATATCATCTTCTTCTGGAATAACTTCAGAAAGATTGCTATAATCTATTGGTACATAAATTTCTGCCATTTTTATTTTTCACTTTATATTACACTGACATTTTAAATTCTAAATAAAAATTATAGAATTAATAGATAAACGCTTGATTGTAAAAATTAATTTTTTTTTTGTTAACTAATTTTAAGTTAAAACTATTTAAACATTACGCTATGATTATAATAATTAAGAAAATAGAAATAACTTTAGATACTGGGAAAAGAAACGCAAATTTCATATATTTAAAGAGAAAATATTTATTTTTTTAATAAATATGTAATCTTTAATTTCTAAATCTTATAAGAAGCATAATTTATTGCAATTTTTAATGATAAAAATCTCTTAAATAAATAATTGTCCACAACTTAACAATAAATTGTTTTATAAGTATTATTTTAATTGATTATATTATCTAACATAATTAAAGAGAAACTAAGGTTTGGAAGTAGCTAAAATTATAAAATCAATGGAAAAGGAAGATTTCCGCGTATTAAGAGCGATTGAACGGGGTATGAGAAGAGCTGCCTCCGTAAAAATGAGTGATATCTGTTTTTTTTCTAAATTGAAAATGGAGGAAGTTTTATTCCGTCTCAATAAAGTTCATAAAAATAATTTAATAATTCGTGATTCGACAGGTGAGATCAGTTATAAATTAAATTCAATTGGGTATGATATGCTTGCTTTTCATATTTTAGTTGGACAAGGAATAATCTCTCAACTCGGGGTAGAGATTGGGAAAGGAAAAGAAGCAGATGTATATAAGTGCATAAACGATGATAATGAAGAAATGACTATGAAAATTTTTAGAATAGGTCGGACAAGTTTCCGAAAAGTAAAACAATTGAGAATATTTGTCGGTGAAAGACGCCATTTTTCCTGGCTTTACATTAATCGACTTGCTGCTATGCGAGAATATGAAGCCCTTTCAAAAATAGCTCCATTAGGACTTAATATTCCAAAACCGATTGGTATCAATCGTCATATTATAATAATGGAATTTATTGAAGGAACAGAACTTAATAATCTCATCGATATAGAAGATCCGGTATTTATTTTTGAAGATATAATTAATCAAATAAGTATTATTTATAAAAATGCGGGTATAATTCATGGAGATCTCGGAGAATTTAATGTCTTAATAAATTCTGAAGGCGATATTTTAATAATAGATTGGCCACAGTGGGTCCCCAAGAGCCATCCTAATGGATTATCAATTTTAAAAAGGGATATTGAAAATATATGTTCATTTTTTAAAAAGAGATTTAATGTAGAGAGTAATGCTGAAGAAATTTTAAAATCGATTATCTCTTAAAATAATCCAATCTTCGCATTTATTATCATGAATATAATTTAAATCCTGAAAATGTGATTGAAATAATTTTTTAACTTCATTTAAACTGAAGTTTTTTTTTAAAATCGTAATGGCTAATAATCCGTTACTTTTAAAAACCCGAATCAACTCTTCAATACCTTTATTAATATTAGCTAGATTTTGAAATGTGGTAATCGAAATAAAACCTGTAAAAAGATTCCTTTTAAATGGAAGATTTTCAATATCTCCTAAGATTAAACAAGATTTTTTTTGTTTTTCTTTTGCACTCTTTAGCATATTAAAAGATATGTCTAAACCAATTAATCTAATATTTCTTGTAATCTTTTCTTTATTGAGGTAATCTAAAAATAAATTTGTTCCACAACCTGCATCTAGATAAATTCCGCTTTTGAAAACAAGATTTTCAATTAATAGCTTGAATTTATAATTTTGAATTATTTTATATCGGTTATCATAAATTTTGGCAGAAGAATTATAATCCTCAATAATCTTTTTCTTCTTATCCAATTTTTTTGCTTTCAAAATTCTCATTCTAATTGAAATTTATAACGTAAAAAAACTAAAAAGATTTTAATTTAAGAGTATTTTTTAAAAGTATATAATTATATTTAATATTGTTTTTAATCAAAGAGAAAAATTATCAGGTAAATTAATAAAATGGAACGAGACCCACTCAAAATTCTAGAAAAGGCAGTAAATTCCGTTATTCTACTAAGATTAAAAGACGGAACGGAATACCGAGGTAAAATGAAAGAAATTGACTCTTATATGAATATGATAATAGAAGATGCCACAGAATTTATGGATGGAACAGCTGTAGCCAAATATTCTGAGATCTTCATAAGAGGTAATAATCTATTGTTCATTAAACCAGATGCGTCTGAAATATTATAGATTTAAATAATTTCTCTAAAAATTTTAACTCATTTTTAATTAAATTTGGAAAATTTTAAAGTTTACTCTTATTTGGAACAATATGAAAAACAATTCACACTCTCAACCGTTGACTACTTTAGTAGCATATGGAACATTTATCACTAATAATCTATGGAAAAATTATAAAAATGTTGAAGTATGTTTAATCAAAAATTATCGAAGAATATTACCCCCAGGGAATTGGTTTCCATACGTTTTGCCAGATAAAAATGCAAAATTTTGGGGTTTGAAATTTGATGTTAATTTTGATCAATTAATTCAACTCGACACTTTTGAAGGAGTAAAATTAGGACTTTATTCTCGAATTGCAACTAAGGTTTTTCTTAAAAATGATATAGAAATAAGCGCAGATATTTATGTTCCAACAGAAAAAACAATTAAGCAGTATAATATAATATTAGATATTGATGCAGAAGATAGATGGAAAAATGAGATAAAGAAATACCCAGAACTAATTGAAAAATTCCCAGAATTAATTCTTTAATTTCTCATAAAATTAATTTTGAATTATTTGTATATTTTCTAATGGCACCCAACCACTTTTACCTCTCTTGTTGGTAACCCAAACCCAACCGCTTACTTCATATCTTATTATTAATTCTTCTCCAATCTTTACGGTAAGTTCAGTTGCATTATAATTTCTGAGAGCCTTACATTTTTTATCATTTAACTTCTCAATATATTTTTCTGGAACCCATCCTCCTTTACCAAATTGGTTAATACACCATTGCCATTCTTTCCACTCGGTTTCTTTCACACCAATTGTTAAAATCTCACCTTTAACAATTATTAATGGATCAGAAAAAGCAGATTTATAATCTGATATTACTTGGCATTTAATTGCTTTCATTTTCAAATTAACCTAATTAATTAAGTTTGATTAAGGAATTTTATAAAAAAAATCATTGTATTATGAGTAACTTGACGCTCGTGCCCTCAATTAAAGCCATCGTCGCTTGATTAGGTGAAAATTGACCTCGATAATTATTTGAGGAAAAAATCGTTAATAATCTACCATTAAAGAAGTATTGATAACCTTGAGGAGGAAATATTTCATGTGATCTAATTAAAGATTTAAAACCATAATGCTCCATAAATTCTTCAAATGCTTTATAACCATATTGTTTTATTCCCTCACCTCTGAAATTGTCTACAAAATAAGGAAATGCTTCAAGTTCTATAGGATCATTCCATATCATTTGAAAAACTTCATTAGAGATTTCAGGATCACTCATCAAATTTGGTTTTTTATCCAATTTTTTTAATTTATTGATAATTTCAATATCTTCAGGAATTCCCCCATGCACACAAAATATTTTTTTATTAATTATGGCACAAATGGAGAGGGAGTTGTATAATTCTAAAAGATATTTAATACGTTCTGTATCACCAAATTTATTCATAAGAACATCCAAAAATCCATAATATCGGTTAACTTCAATAGTCTCATGGTTTCCCTTTAGCAAAAAATAACGTTCTGGCTCTGTAATTTTTAAACATAAAATAAAGCATAGGCATTCTAATTGATAAGGTCCTCGGTCAACAATATCTCCCAAAAAAAGAATCATTTCAGGTTTTATTTCATCTATTTTTTCTTTGATTTTAATTAAAGAGGGAAGGTTTCCATGGATATCTCCTATGATGAGAATTTTTTCTTGGGGAGATGATGCATTCAATTTTAATACATAAGGTTCCTTTTCAAATATAATCTTGCTCTTTTCAATAATATCAATAAAGTCATTAAAGCTAATCTTTTTTGCAGAAAAAGGTGATTGAAGTATTTTTTTTATCATTTTTAAAAATGACTCAAATTTAACGTGATTACATATTAATCTGATTTAAAAATAACGATTTATGGTTTTTATTTTATTTAAACAGTTGAATTTCTATTTTGCTATTCTTCTTCCTCAATCTCTCGTTTCATCCTTATTTTAAGTACTCTTAACGCAAAATTAATTACATCCCCAATATTGTTCCATTTTTTCTTTCCAACCTGCTCTTTCATCCAATAGAACATATCTTGGTCTATAGGCGTAGTTAAATAAATAGGTTGCATTTCCCTTGTTTCTTCCGATTCGGCCTTGTTTAATAGCCAGGAAACAATATTTGAGATCAATTTAAAATTATCTTCAGCATTTATTCCATAAGAATCATGTAAGCTTGAAAACAAAGACATATTTGCTAAAGCTACAATCTTACCTGAACCATAATGTCCTACTGCAATTACTGGTAATTCACTTACTGGTTCCTCAACCCAATCACTTCCATTGAAGTATTCATGCCATGAAGTATCTTTGGAAGAATAGGCAATATAATCAACATCAATATTGTCTTTTTCAATTGATTTATCAATTGATAATGTGCAGCCATTAGAATGAATAATGCTTGAAATATCTCGTGTGATAAAATGACTTTTAAAATCCCTTATTACTGGCCGGGAATTCTCAATAGAAAAATATCGCCCATCATATAAAGTATCATTATTAAATGTTATACCAAAATTTTTTGTTAGTTCTGATAAATTATTTTGATTCTCATAATCGCCACCTTGATCATTTAGAATTAATAAGCTTCCTCCATCATGAACATATTTAACTAAATCAGTAATTTCATCCGTTTCGATTAAAGATTCTGTAGGAACCCCAATAATAAAAACATCATATGTTGATAACTTTTCATAAGTTACACCAGCCTCGATTTTTCCAATCTTAAAATTTGAATCAAGTAAAAACTCCAAAAAGTCTGCAAATGCGGTCTCTTCAATTTTTAATTTATTATTATGAGATTCATCAAAACCTATATTGATATTTTTCATTTTTATTTGCCATTTCTTTATGACTTCAATATAAAAAACACTATTTTAAATTACCTTAAAAGATAATGTATGATGAAAATATTATTCTATTTATTTTGACTTAAGATTGTAACGGAACATACAGTGTAGGCGCCACCCAAATTATGGGCTAGCCCAATCTCTGCGTCTGGAACCTGTCTTCCATCTGCTCTTCCTTGAATTTGTTTGGTTACTTCATAGAGCATACGGCAACCTGTAGAACCAATCGGATGACCAAAACTTTTAAGACCACCAGATGGATTAATCGCAGTTTCTCCATCCCAGTTAAACGTACCATTCTTCAATTCTTCAGCTGCTTGTCCTCTTTCACAAAATTGAAGATCTTGGCAATTTAATAATTCAGTAATTGTAAAACAATCGTGGACTTCAGCGCAATCAATTTCTTTACGAGGATTTGTTATTCCTGCTTCTTTATATGCTAATTCAGCTGCTTTTCTGGTCGCTGGAAATGAAGTGAAATCGAAGTTCGGCCAATACCAAGGCATTCCTGTATAAACAGCTAATGCATTAGCTTTTACTAAAATATAATCATCTCCATGGGCATAACTCGGTGCAAGCTCTGGACTCGTTAATATCAATGCTGCTGAACCATCTGAAATAGCACAACAATCGTATCGACCCAAAGGATCTGCAATCATTGGAGCGTTTAAAACAGTTTCTAATGAAACTGGCCTTCTAAAATGGGCTTTAGGATGATGTGCTCCATTATCATGATTTTTTACTGCAACTCTCGCTAAATCTTCCTTGGTCCATCCATAATCTTTAAAACTACGTGTAGCTGCCAGTGAAAATATCGCAGGGGCAGAAGGTCTTGGATAAATTGGATGACCAAATTTTCGAAATCCAGGTAAACCTCGGGAACCCTCATCCAATATTTTTTCAACACCGCATGCTAAAACTACATCATTAACACCTGAAGCGACAGCATTACATGCATTTCTAAATGCATCCATACCTGAAGCACAATAATTTTCTACTCTTGTAATAGGTATTCCCCACAGTTTTAAAGCATCAGCAAAAGTTCCACCTGAAAGTCCAGTAAAATAATAATATATTCCCATCCAAACTGCTTCAATCTCATCTCTTTTCACTCCAGCATCTGCCATTGCTTCATCGGTAGATTTAATCAATAAAGAAAATTGATTTTCATCCCATAATTCTCCATATTTTGTTGCACCAACACCAATTATTGCAACTTTATCTCTAATACCTTTTATTACCATTTTTTTTTTCATTTTTTTAATAAAATTAAATAATAAGACAAATTTTTTTGAAAGAATCACCAATCCTTGAGATGTTTTGTTAGAAATTTCAAAATGTAGGGTGTTACTTTTGTATTACACATTAACTTATCCAAATTACCTTGAAATTTAAATTTGCCCATCCTCATCGCAATAGTCGGGTCTATTTCTCCTTTAAATAATCTTCTCCAATTAGTCTCATTTGCCGAAATATAACATTCAAAAGGTTTTTCGGATGGTCCACCAATGAACTCCACACTTCTAACTTTTCCGTGCCATAAATCATAATTTTTTTTTAATTTATTACCATCAGATAAAAACTCTATTGTAATAGCTCCTTCCCAATCTTTTGCAGTTTTCCTATAACTTTCATTTTCTTTTAGATCTTCCATTATCTTTTTTGCAATTTCTTGGTTAGGAATTTCCACCATAACAGGTGCCGGTTTTATCTCATTTTGAACCTTTTTAATTTAATTATCTTATAGTTGAAATTATTAAAAAAGATTTATTTTATAAAAAAATCAATTAATTTTAGATGGAAAAAACAATATTTGAAAACTTCGATGAAATTCAAAAAAAAATCGAAGATTTTGAAAACCAACTTTCTAATAATAAAAAGAGTGGGAAACTTAAAGGAACTGTTTATACTCCAGAAATAATATGCAGATATATTTGTTTAAAAAGTATTCAATATCATATAAACACTATATTAAGACAACAGGAAATCTCTAAATATCTCGATCTTATTAAAGAACCAAATTTTTCATCACTAAAATCATTATTAAAAGCTAATAATAATTTAACAAAAGTATTAAAAGATTTACTTAAATCAATAAGAATACTCGATCCCGCTTGTGGAACTGGCCGATTTTTAATATCAATGGCTAATATCCTCTTTCAACTATTTAAGATCTTAAATCCCGCTGAAGACCAATTTAACATAAAAAAATCAATTATTGAACGCAATTTATTTGGCGTAGATTTGGACACACAAGCCATTGAATTATGTCAATTACGCCTAATAAACTGGGTTTATAATAGAAAAGCAACCCAAAAACATGATTTATTCAAAAATAATATAATTCTCGGCAATTTTTTGATTGAAGATAAAGTCGTTGATTTTAAAAAATTCGATATTATATTAGGAAATCCTCCATATATTGAAAATAAAAAAATGAAATCCTCCTTTAATAAGCAAATTCTAAAGCAAAAATATGAATCTGCTTATAAATTATATGATATTTCTATTTTATTTATAGAACAAGCATATCAATTATTGAAAAATAAAGGATATTGCTCTTTCATTATAACAAATAAATTTCTTTCAGCTGATTATGGTCTAAAAATTAGAAATCTACTTATAAATCAAACAAAAATTCTTGAAATAGTAGATATTTCTTCATTAAAAATATTTAAAAATGCCTCAATCTATCCAATAATTATTTCTTTCCTAAAATCAAAAAATTTATTGAATTCTGAACATATAATCTCAATTAAAAATGCTCAAAAATTTGAAATCATCGAAGATTTTCTATTTAAAAGATTTCTTAGTAAAAAAATTATACAATCCAACATTAATCTAATTCCATCCTTAGTAATTCCGATTGTTGGTGATTTTAATATTATAAATTACCTTATATCCAATTTTAAATCACTTGAAGAAATCTATATAAATTCAAAATTCATCTATAGACCATTCACTTTTACGAATTGGGCAAAATATCTGGACCTTATTGTGAATAAAAGACATAATGAAAAGGACCTTATATTGATCGGGACGAGCAATATTGGAAAATTCCATATTAAATTTAATAAAGAAATAAAAATTGCCAATAGACGTTTATTTATGTCATTTTTTCCTTATGATAAAACTTTTAATAGATTTTGGAGTGATCTTCAGAAACCTAAATTGATTTTTAAAGAAATTGCGAAAGAAATGACAGTATTTTGCGATCTTGGTTATTTTATTAATATAACAGGGGCTTATATGCTTTTGGGAGAAGATCTCTCAGTAGAAAAGATATTTTCTCTCTCAGTTATTATGAACTCTAAATGTGTAGATTATATTTTTAAATCACTTTTCAGCTCCTTACATATGGCTTCTGGATACCTACGCTTTAATGGAAGTTTTTTAAAGAGAATCCCCCTTCCTTCAAACATTCCCCAAATTTTCTCAAAACTAGGAAAATTACTTCACTTTCTACATCAATTAAAATATGAAATTACTCAGGATCAACAATGCAACTGTATTCAAGAGGAATCTCTTAATAATATTGTTAAGTTCTTTAAGAAATTAATTGATTGTATGGTCTATTATCTATATTTCTCCGAAATTATTCAGAAAGATAATATTTATTGCAATGAGATTTTAAAAATTATGAAAAATGGAAATATCTTTCCTGATATAATGGAAATATTTCCTTATCGCAAAATAAAATCAAATAATTTTAGACAATTAATTACATTTAAATCGAAAAATATATTGGACCAGATTGTAAATCTTTATAATTTTTACTCAAATTCAAATAAGCTTAATAATGAAATGACTCTAATCCTAAATCATAAGTGGATTAAACTAATTGAAAATGCATGAAGATTAAGTTAAAATTTGAAGAGATTCTTCTATTTTTAATAGTTTATAATTAAAACCTCTTTAATTTGCCCCCTACCCGAAGCATCTGAATTTATAGCTCTTTTTGCATGAACTGTTTTTAAATCATATTTTTTATACAAATCTAAAATAAATTCATTATACGAATTACTTAACATAACTTTACATCCACGATTATCTAACTCTTCATAAACTTTAAACAATCTAACTTGATCTTCTTTATTAAAATTCTCTTTGGTATAACTAGTAAAATTAGCAGTGGCCGAAATTGGTTGATATGGAGGGTCAAAATAGATAAAATCATCCTTTTCAGCTAATTCTAAACATTCCTTAAAATCTCCATTAATAATCTGAATATCTTTTAATACCGTATTTACTGCTAATAAATTTTCTTTGTCACAAAATTTAGGATTTTCATATTTACCAAAAGGAACATTAAACTCTCCTTTACTATTGACTCTATATAACCCATTAAAACAAGATCTATTCAGATAAATCATACGAGATGCTCTTTCAACATCTGAGAGCTTTTTAAATTCCACAAGGTTTCTGTCAATACTTCGGATTTTATAAAAGTAATCTTTTTCGTTTTTATGTTTTTTTAAAGAATTAATTAATTCTCCAATTTTATTCTGAATTACTCTATAACAATTTATTAATTCTTCATTATTATCAATTAGGATTGCTTTATTAGGTAATAAGTAAAAAAACAATGCTCCTCCTCCAATAAATGGTTCTAAATATTTATTAAAATTTTTTGGAAGATATTTATTTATTTGTTCTAATAATTGTTTTTTTCCACCTGCCCATTTAATAAAAGGGTGTGGGACACCGACGATTTTCTTTACTTTTTTGTTTTTCCTTCTTATAAAATTTCGAAGTGAAACATCATTATCATTATCTTCCCCTAAATAATTAAAAATGTTTCTTTGAAATTTATTTGCTCTCAATGTCACTCTTATCTTTAAACTCTAATCGATAATAAAAACTATGTTTGTTCTCATTATTAAATGAATCATCTTGAAAAATTTAAAGTGTTATTATAAAAATATGAAAATATAATTATGTAGAATTTTTAATTGTTTATTGAAAAGAAAAAAAAATAAAAAAAAGATTTTTTAATTTTAAATTTCCAAAATCTAATCGTATCTCTTTCTTGTGAATAAAAGCCAGAAGAACCCTACGCCACCTATTATTGTCGCAGCAATTGTTACCCAATTCGGCCAATATAAAATATCAAAAACACCAGGAACTGTAATCCAACGGATTATAGCAGAAACACCCATTAAGGCCATTATGCTAAGAACAACCAAAGCCGCGCCAAGAGCCCATTCTTCTTCTGAAAACATCCTTATACCTGCGATAAGGCACCAAAAACCAAGGACAGCCGATATTATCCCTTGACCACCTAAAATGGCGAGAGCTGCTTCTGCATCAGGATTTGTTGCCCAATCACTTAACCAAGATGGAACATATATGCCGCCCCATGCCATGAACTCCAGAACCGCTTTCAGTACAAAAATGATACCCAAAATGATCATTAATATATTTAGTAATTCATTTGAATCTTTTTCTTTTTCACTCATTTTAATTTCCACTTTTAAATTTTTAATTAAAGAAATTTGTTTGAATACAAAAAAATGAACTTATGATTATAAAGTTATTTATTTTAAATCATAATATGAATTATATTAAATGGAGTAAATTCATACTTTAAAACATCTCATTTCCAAAAATGTAAATTTACTTGATTAAAAGGAAAGCCTTTATATAGTTAAATCAAACTTTTTAATATGGTTAGAGAAATACCAATTATTTTTGAAAGGTTTCCAAAATTAAAGGATAATATTCCTTGGATTGCTATTGGAAATTATCCGACTCCTGTTCAAAAAA
The DNA here is from genome assembly GCA_029856045.1 of Promethearchaeia archaeon. Lineage (GTDB taxonomy): Archaea > Asgardarchaeota > Lokiarchaeia > Sigyniarchaeales > SOKP01 > 6H3-1. The sequence goes on from JAHQWG010000016.1 coordinate 432,091, forward strand.
TGGAAAATTTAGGAAATAATTTAGGCCATAATTATTTATGGATTAAAAGAGACGATAAAAGTACAGATTTCTATGGAGGAAATAAAATCCGAAAATACGAATTTGTTTATGGTAAAATTTTAAAAACAGGAAAAAAAATCGTTGCAACCGCGGGAGGAATAGGTACAAACCATGGATTAGCGGCTGTATTTGTTGGAAATCAATTTGGTTTAAAAACTCGATTATATTTATTTCCTCAACCATTAACGTGGCATGTTCAGCGATCATTATTATTATATCATCATCTTGGTGCAAAGATTATATTTGTAAAAGGTGTTTATAGATTAATACTTAGACTGCTTGGAGTAAGATTGTTTAAACGAAACTATTATCTAATGCTTATTGGAGCTTCACCTCTGTTGGGCATTGGTTCTTCCCTCGGAACATTAGGTTTTGTAAATGCAGTTTTTGAATTAAAAAAACAAATAGATGCTGGAGAGATACCTGTGCCAGATTATATCTTTGTACCATGTGGTTCTACGGGGACTGCGGCAGGTTTAATTGCTGGATGTAAAATTGTTGGATTAAAAACAAAAATTAGACCAGTTAGAGTAGCTGATGCAATCGTAATAAATACTAAAAATATTGCAAGAACTGCAAATAAGGTTATTAAACTTATGCGTAAATATGATAAATCTATTCCTGATATCGTAATAAATGAAAATGATTTTGATTTAGAGATAGGTTATTATGGCTCAAATTACGGTGTTAAAACTAAGCGTGGTCAGGCAGCTGTTGATAAAACTTACGAATTAGAAGGAAAACAGAAAGATTTCAAAATTGAGACAACTTATACTGGAAAAACATTAGCAAAGATGATTGATTTTGCACAACAACCCGAAAACAAAGAAAAAGTTCTATTATTTTGGAACACCTATAACTCAATCTCATTAGATGACCATTTGAAAAAGACAAATTTTGACTATACTCAACTTCCTAAAAAATTTCACAAATTTTATGAAACATCTTTTCAATGCTGGAGAATAAAAAACTGCTTAGAGCAAAAGAGGAAAAAATGTCCCGCTTACTTATGTGATGAATATCGATGTTGGAAAGTTAAAATATGCTCTGAACAAGAGAGAAAGAATTGCATAGCTTATAACCAATTAAAGGATATTATAAAGCTTGAAGATGTATAATTTTTCAGATTTCTATTTTATTTAAATTTAAAATATGATTATAAAATCTAAAAATAAAATTTATTTCATAGTAAAAAATTAATGATATATTATGGGTAAAAAAAAAAATGTAAAAGAAAAAGAAAAAATTGATGACATTCCAGATCAAGATGAAATAAATTTAGAAGACTGGGACGATGATTTAGAAGAGCAAACCTATGAGGATCTGAGTAAAATTGAAGATGAGATGCTGGCAAATGAAACAGATAAAGAGATATCTGGGCGTTCAGCAAGTGAAATTGAAAAAATGTTGAAAGATACAATTTGCGTAAATTGTTCGGGAAGTAGTTCAAAGAGAAATTGTAAAATTAGAACTGACTATGGTTGTCCGCCGGATAAAGCCAACAAATAGAAATCTATAATGTTAATTTAAACCAACTTTAAAAAAATTAAAAAAAGATTCTTCAGAATTTATTTTTTTTTTATAGCTATTATTTATGTTTTTTTTAAGTTAAAATAATTTAAGGAACAATGCTTTCGAAAAATCTTAAAAGAATAATATTAATTACTGTGGATTTTTTCTTTTCTGCTTTTATCTTTTATATCAATGCATCTTGGAAAAACCCTTTTTATACATGTTTTATATTATCCCTTATTACTTTTCTATTTGTATTAATTCCATTTGAAGTTTATTGGAGTTTCCGTGATATATGGTTTGATAGATGGAATAATATTAACTTAAAAAATATACATGTGGAAAAAATAAGCATTTCTGTTGATGGGGGATCTTTATCTGGTGCAATATATCAATTGAAAATTTCTAATTCAACTCATTTATCTCAAAATAAACCCATAATCATAATATCCCAGGGATTTTCAGATTTAAAAGAAGATTTAGAATATTTTTTCCTTCCAATCGTAAATTTTGGTTATCCAGTTCTTGCTTATGACGCTCGTGGTACTGGTGAATCTAAAAAAGTAGGAAAAAAAGCTGATATTAAGAATAGAATTAATGATTTTTTACATATTGTGAGATGGATTCAAAATAATGATAAATTGGGCAATAAAGAGATTTATACAGCAGGATTTAGTATTGGTGCGTTGACCATTTTATGTGGAGGTTTTCCTTTAGAAGAAATTAAAAAAATATTTGCAGTATCTGCGATTGCTGACTTTAGAGAAAATATTCCTCGTTTTAATCCAATTGTGTGGCTTCGATATTTCTTTAAAGGAATACACCAATTTCCTAGTGAAGAGACCAATTTAACAATATCTCCTTATCATGTGATTAAAAAATATAAAGATCAAATTTTTTCAGGTTCTGAGGTTGAATGGAAAGAATTTACTAAAAAAGTGATGTTAGTTCATACAAAAAACGATAGAGTTGTAAAATTTAAGAATTTTATTAAAAACAAGGAAATTCTGTGTTTAAATGATAATAACACATTAGTTTTTAATAAGGGAGGGCACGTACTAAAAAAAAATGAATTAACACTTGTAACTTTGGCGTTAAATTTCTTTAAAAATTAAATTTTACTGCCGTTTTCATCGTTTCTTTTACAATATCTATTATTTTATTAAAATTGTCAATTTTTTTATCAAAATAGACTTGACTACTTTTACATTTTTCAATTTCTTCAAAAAGGTTGAAAAATTGTTTATCAAGTTCTAATTCAAATATAAATGTTTTTGGTCTTCGAGTAGAATGTCCCAAACATACAAAACATCCATGATCTTCCGGATGAAGAAATGCTGGTTGTCTTATATCCCACATGAAATCTTTCAATTGATTTTGAACTTTTTTTGCGATTGATCTGCAAAAATCACCACTCTTGTAATTATAAATGTAAGCAAAAGGCAATTTGTCTTTATTTTTCTTCCAAGCTTCTCTTAAATTATCTCTTAACTGTTCCCCTTGGTTAATAGTAATATTAAAATGGTGGTGATCTAAATCTTTATGGGGTTTCACAAATAACGGTTCTCTTTTAGGTAAATCTTCTCTTTTTACGAGATATTCAACAATCCACATTTTATAATAATGCTCTAATTTATAGAAAGCATTTAAATTTTTAACCATATCCTCTGTAAATCTTCTTAATAATGATGTTTCATGAAAATCGATTAAATATATCTCGAGATCCCTCTCCCAATATTTCTGAATAAAATTTTTAAAGACTAAAGCATTTTCCGGAATAATATATGGGTTATTATCCTCATCTTTCTCCCTAAAATTGGGAATAAAAGTCTTCCTCCAATATCTATTTAAATTGTCACCATTTCTCAAATAATAACCGGATTTATTATCAGATCGGGGGTTTAAGAAGCCATAAGGGTTCATTAATGGAAATAAAATTATCATAGAATTTTTTAGTTCATTGGATATAAGGTCCTTATTTTTGGTAGAGGTTAATTCAAATAGATAAGATATTTGCCCAAAAAGCCCGCAATACTCATTATGTTGAGATGCGACCATTATATATAGTTTTCTTAGTTGGTCTAAACTTTTTGGCTGATTAATAGTTAAAACTGGTATCTTACCATCTGATATTTTTAAATATTCAAGCTCAACAAAATCGGATTTATTAAATAATTCCAATTTATTAAAAATTTCATTTAATAATTTTTCTCTTTCTTGTGGAATTAAAAGTTTGTTTAATATATCCTTATCTATATAATAATTTGAATTATTCAATTATTTTACTCCAATCTGAAAAATTAATAATTTTATTATAAGTTTCAGTAATACTTTTGAAGAGCACACAGCCAATACAAAACATATCAACAAAATCCTCATCAGAGAGGTTTAATATGTCCCTAGTACTTGGTGATATTGCTAATGCACGATCTGCCTCAATTTTTCCATCGTAACCACTTAAATTAACCACAAATTCCTGTTTATTCAATGTCCCTCCATAAGAATTACGTGCAATTCTAACTAAACCACCAATTGGAATTATTTTCCCTTCTTTTTGACTCAAATAAATTCTAATATCAAAAGTGTGATTTCCATTTCTCCAATCAATTAAGGAAAAATTTGCCATTTCCATAATCGTATAGGGATATGGATCTCGAATTTTAAGGAATTTTCCGAAAAATTCATCTTTACTTTTCTTAATAATATTTCTAAAATTCGAGGGATCTTCATCAGAACTAATAGGAATAATACCTGCTCCACCAGATCCACCACTTGGTTTAATAATAAAATTTGTATTATAATTTTTAACAACAAAATCCATTTTTTTCAATAAATCCTCTTCATTCATTCCTTTACTAAACATCAGATATTTTACTCGATATTTTTCTAACTTACTTTTAGCAAAATATTCAGCTAAATAAGTTAAAGATTTATCATCTGTAATTAAAAAAATCGGATTAACAATAGCTGTATTTATTTTTCGAAAATCTTCTCTTACTAATCGTTTAAAATCTTCATCTTTTATCCTACGAGCAATTCCATCTCCGATTAATAAATTTACTTTTTGATCTTTATACATAACCCAATTATCTCTAAATGAGATATTCAAGGCTATATTTTTATAATCTGTGATAAAAAATGCCACGTCTTCAGTAAAAAATCCTTTAAAATTTAATTCAGTATAAATATTGACGCTATATCCTATTTCTAATATTTTTTTTTTCAAATATTCTAATAGAAAAATCTTTTCATGAAGCAGCGCATCATCAATAGGCGTGCCAACTAAAATAAAGAGCTTACTATCTTCTCTTTTATTGTTTTTTAAGGAATTTTTTATGGCTTGTAAATATCCATCATATAACAATCCTTGTTGTTTAGGTGTTATGATTGAAAGACCTCTTGACGAGCCTCCATTCGTCTCAAGTATGAAAAATCTCTTACGCCCATTATTTTTTTCCACCATAAAATCAATAGCACCAGCATAAAACATTTCTTTCTCAATTAAATAATGTTCTTTTGACTTCTTTAATTTTTTTAATGCCCTTTCTCTGATTTTATCGGCGTATTTATCATCTTGTGATTCTCTCAGTAATTTAAATGATATTAGATTTACACCAAAATATTTACCCAACTCAATTAAATCTGACTCATCTAATTTCAATTTTCTTCACCAAAAAATTAAGATCTTATCTCTTAAAATTCGTTTTCTTTTAAGAACTTTCTATCCAAGTTTTTCTTCAAATAAAAATTTAAATGTTGAGATATTTGTCAATCTGTAAAGATTTGTCTATTAAAAAATGCCATTAAAAAAAGAAAATAAAAATTGGTTAAAGCGTGCAATGAAATTAAAAATGTCACTAAGTTGTATTTCAGGTATCTTAGTTATCCTATTCTATTGTATCTTTACTTTTATTGCTATTACTTTATTTCCACTACCCTTGAATCCTATTGATAATTGGTTGAGTGATCTTGGCAATTCTGGCTATAGCCCTAATGGTGCTATATTCTTTAATATCGGTTGTATTCTAACTGGAAGTGCTTTATTTCCGTTTTATATAGGGTTACATAAATGGTATAGAGAAGAGAAATGGCAAAAATTCTTATTAATCATCACCCAAATAATCGGATGTTCTTCTGGATTTACTGAAATAATGATCGGGATCTTTTCTGAAAATTTTCAACCTGAACATAGTAATTGGTCATACACATTTTTCACTTTAAACCTCATAGTCTTGGTTTTAGGAAGCATTGTATTATTTAATCATCCCGATTTTATTAAACCAATTGGATACTATGGGATCGGTGTTGCTGTAATTAATTTACTTTTCGTGTTCTTTATTGTTACCCCTATATTAGAATGGTTTACGGTTTTGACCGCTTTAGGTTATGTCGGCTTAGTCGTCTATAACATGTACAAAATTATAGATTGAAATATTGAACTTAATAGAGTTAGTAGACAGGACACAAGTAATTAACATTTAATTTTTTTTCCTTTTATTATTTCATTTCTATTTGTTTTTTAGTTGATCAGAATAATCGATTTAAAAAATAACATTTAGAAGGAGAAAATTTACAGACCTTACATCATTGTTGACGAAAGAGAGCCCACCAGTATAAAAACCGAGTTAGAAAAAATCGGGTGCGATCTAGTAGTACCTATCTACCTAGATCAAGCTTAGAAAAATGATTCAATTAAATCTTGACGATAATTATATAAGAAAGACTCACGGATTAGAGATATAAATACCCTTGATAATTCCCCTTCACAGAAAGTCTTAAGCTGCCAATCACAATCTTTTTAATTTTAATTTGCTCCTTATAACTAAAATCCGAATACAAAAGAAAATATCGTTTCTCAGTATTTATATTAAAAAGAAGCCCTATATTAATTTGTTCGTTCTCTTCGGTTTTTAAAGCAACAATTACATAATGATAAGGTAATTTTACCAATTCTTCTAAATATAATTGTTTTTCGATAATTTTCTCATTTTCCAAGTCATAATCCTCTTTAATCAGAATTATCTCATTAAAAGGGACAGTAATTTTGCGAAATTTTTCAAAAACCATAGCAAATTGCCTTTGTCTTAAAAACCGGCGATCCTCTTTAGTTCTTTCAAAATAATAGTTATTAACTGCTTCTATTGAAAAGATTTTAGGTTTTGAACTGAGTTTTTTTATATCTTTCTCAATTTCCTCTAACTCTTCTACTTCCTTGTCTTTAAATATGATAACATAATCTGGTTGAATCATAGAACAAAAAAATTTTTTATAAAGTATACCAGTTTCTGTCTTGATCCAGCCATCTGTATCAATAAGAATGAACCTAGTTTCTTTATTTTCCTTGGAAAATTCTTCAATTAATTCTTTAGAATAGTGGGGTAAGATAAATTTCAAATCAGCTTTTGGAAAAGTAGAACCAATAAATTTTGTGTCTTTAGAAATAAAATCTTGAGTTGATAAAATATATGAATCTATCATTCCAATATTAATCGTTGTAGGAATATACATCTGCTGCTGACCTAAATCTGAATCTAAATATCCTCCCTTTAACCCCTCTGCTAAAAGTTTATTGGCTAAATATTTAATAAGTGTCGTTTTCCCGCTGCTAAGACCTAATACCATTATTTTTGCTGGGGTAGTACTAGTTAATTTTTTCATATCTTCAATAATTTTATTAGAAATTCTAATCCAACTTTCTGGAATCGAATTATCCTCCAATTTAATAACCTGGTCTTCATTCGCCACATAAATTTCAATCTCAGAATCTTCCAAAAATAATAAAGGATACCTTATACCGGTTGATATAATTATTACATTAGGATCTTTTATATTCGGTTCTAAAAGATCGATTTTTTCTCTTTTCTCTTTAACCTTTATAACTTTTCCAAAAATCTCAACTTCTCCCTCTAATAATGCTGCTTTAGAAGGTCCAGCCAATAAAATAGATTGCCCTTTTTTGTATTTCTTTATCATGTTGTATCAAAAAATATTTTTGAATTACTTTAAAATAATAAATTAGAAGATAAAAATATAACTATCATATTTTTAATTCAACCACTTTAAAAATTTCTTCAAATCCAAATTTAGTAAATAAACTCCTTACGTTTTCATCTAACTCCTTTTTAACAATGATTCTTACAGAGTTAATATGGTTCTTTCTAAAAAAATCTATTGAGTACCTTATTAATTCTTCCCCTAAACCTTCTCCTCTATAATTTGGATCAACTATTAAGTTTGAAATATTTCCAAATAAAAATCCAAAATTTGTTTTTCTAATAGAAGCCAAAGCCATCCCTGCAACCTTGTTTTCCCTCTCGTTAATCGCAACTATCATTTCATTCTTAACATCTTTCTTGAATTCCGCTATTAATGAGTGTTTCCATCTTTCCTCGTCAAATTCTTGATTTATTATTGAACATAATTGTTTCATAAGATTAGTAACTTCATCTGTATCTTTCTCCGTAAATGCACGAATTTGCATGATACTATATTTTTTTCCTTCCAATTTTTTATATATCTATATTGCGAAAATATCTAATATTATTTTAATATTTCCTTTCCATTATTATTTAAATTCTTAGAATTTTAAGAAAAAGAATATATAGATAAACAATTTATATTTTTAACATAGATAAACTCAATAATGAATGAAATATCTCCCTTTCGTTGATAATACATTATGGAAAAAAAAGAAAAAGATGATTCACTTTCAGATGCTCTATCCGCATTAGGTTGGATAGAGGAAGAGGAAGGCATAGAAAGCAAGGAAGAAATGCCATCTTCTTTAGAAGATCAAGTTAAATTCTTACTGAAAAAAAAAAAAAAATTAGAAGAACAAAATTTAATGCTCAAAAATTATATTGAACAGTTGGATTCAAGCTTATCTACAGCTGAAAAACCTGAAATCCCCAACGATTTTGAGTCAAAAATTAATGGAAAAGATGAAATTATTTCTAAATTAACGGTGGAAAGAGATGATATCAGCAAAAAACTAAAAGAACAAAGAGAAAAAATCATTTCCTTGGACTTAAAGGTTGGGGAGCAAAATGATCTATTGATTGAAAAAGATAAGCAAATTAATGAGTTTTCCTTAAATATTAGCCAATTAAATGAAAAGGAAAATTTAATCAAGCAACTTGAAGCAAAAATTAAGGAATTTGAATTAGGAAAAAATGGTATCAGTGAATTCCAAGAAAAAATAAAACAACGAGATACTCAAATTCAAGAACTTCATCAACAAATTCAATATCTTGAGAAAGACACAATTCAAAAATCCAAGTATGATAAATTAAAAGTACTTATAGACAAGAAAGATGAGATTATAACACAAAAAGAAAAAGCTCTTTTTGATAAGGAAAACTCTCTCAATAAAGCAAAAGAAGAAATTCAAGAATTAATGGGAAAAGTTAAAGAAACAGAAAAATTTCACGAAAGATTGGCGGAAAAAGGTGAAGAAATTGATTTTCTTAAAGGGGAAATAGCTCACTTGAATCTACAACTTGAAAAATCCAAATCTTTGCAAAATAAAATTAAAGAATTTGAAGAGCAACTTATTAAACGAGAAAGAGAAAATGTAGAAATCACTAAATCAAGCATGGCAAAAGAAGAAATCGTGAAAAGAGTTGAACAAAAACTCGAATTATCTCAAAAAGAGGCTGTAAAAAAAGATATTGAAATAGAAAATTTAAAAATTAATTTCGAGAAAGAATTAGAAGCATTAAAGGTTAAAGAGAATGGTTATCTGGATAACATCCAAATCCTTAAAATGGAAAATTCTCGCATGGAACAGGAATCTGGAAAACTAAAAGACGAAATTATTGAGTTAAAAAAGAAAATTAAAGTTCTACGTAGAGGTAGTACTTAAATGATTTTTAATAAAAAAGAAAATGAATAAAAAGGATTTAAGATTTTACTACTTTTCTCTCCACACACAGCCACAACTCCCACAAGAATACCTCTTCCCCCAAATTCGAGGGTAATCGAGAACGATCACTTCTTTATCGACGGATTCATGGATCATGTGCTTAAGTTCCTCACCACATTTAGGGCATTTTCGGCGTCCCTCTGGTTTTGGAATAGTTAAAATGTCAGAGAACTCTTCTCTTGGAGGGGTGGTTTCTGGTTCAGTTTCTTTTTCTGGTTCTTTATTTTCTTCAGACATTTTGGTCATTATTTTTTATTTTGTATAAATATGCAATATTTATATCAAAATCATATTGGTTTACATATTAATCTTTATGGGATTAATGACATTTATCTTAATTAAAAAAATAAAAAGAAATTTGAAATAAATAAAAAACTTTATTGCAGAATGCTATTTCTTAAGGCTACTTCTCAGACCATTCAGTTCCGCATTCTCCACAACGATATTTATGGCCATAAACCCTTGGGTAATCCATTATTATATTGGTCTTGTCAACACTTTCGTGAATTTTAAATTTATTTTCATTTCCACATTTTGGACACTTTCTTCTTCCAGTGGGTTTCTCTATTCTTAAAATCCCAGTTTCAACATCCATTGCAGTTGGGGTTGGGGGTTCTTTTATGGGTTCTATTACCATTTCAGGCTCCTTTACTGGTTCAGGCTCAAGTTCCTTTATCGGTTCAGGCTCAGGTTCCTTCATCGGCTCAGATATCTCTTCTTTCTCTAATGCAGATTCTGCTGAAAATTGGACATGTTCATCGACAGAGGTTTCAACTTTTGCTTCGAAAATTTTCATAAATTCTAAATCGTCACCTTCTTCAAAAATAACTTCATTTTGTGATCCTGCTCTTTCAGCATCAAAATTTCTTGCCCATTGTCCGGCTTTTACTTTTTCTCTGACATTAGAACTCGCACCTTGCCAAATGTACATTTTATCGCCTAAATCTGCAATAAAACAATCTTCAGAATTTAAACTCTCTTTTTTAAACGGTACTTGTATAAATTTCATGGTATTTATATCTTCAAACTCTTCAGAAGAGACTCTATAGAGTGTATTTACATGTTCTCCCGCACCTGACCAATCACCAGTATCTACATCTTTGAGCATAGTTTTTGCTAAATTTTTATCTACTATTTTCATTCCTCCAACAAGTTGTAAAAACTCTTTTATCTCTTGACCTTGATCAAGAGTTATAATTTTTGCAGCACCACTTCTTTGCTCATCCAATTCTCTAGCTTTCATTGCTGCAAATGTTTTTTCATCTACCGAGCAATATTTACCAAGCCATATATAAATGGTTTTTTCATCATCAACAATATAAGTGTCGCCAGAACTGAATACTGGCTTATTCTGCTCTTTTAATTCACCCTTAGCAACCATACAAATTTTCATATAAAAAATACCTCATAAATTTTAACTTATATTTTTCTTATGTTTCTTTCAATATATAAATTTATATCAAAAAAATGCGTTTAAAATTAAAAAGATAATTGTGTTATAGTAAATCTCAAGGACTTATTGATATTCACTAATAGCTTTTTTGATTCTTAAGACAAATTCTGGAATCTTTCTAATATCTATTGAGCTATATGCGATTCTGAAGCCGTTAATTCCTTCATTAGTTTTTTCTATGGGAATTACTCCAATTTTGTATTTTTTTAGCAACAATTCAGCAAAATCAGTCGCGTTGATGGACTTTAAATTGACAAATAGAAAGAAACCACCGCGATTAGGATCAATCGAAAATTGGTCACTTTTAATTGTATTCAATTCTTGGTTAAGTAAAATATACCTTTTTTCCAACATTTTTTCTATTTTTTTACGATGCTGTAGGGTCTTTTCAATTTCTTGACTTGAGAGTAAAGAGTTAAGAATAGTTTGGTATAAAATATTTGAATTTGAGATTGTGCTTCTTATAAAACCTGAAAATTTATTTTCTATTTCAACTTTTAACTGTTCTAATTCAAGATCAGTTTTGATCCAATTTTTATGTATTCCTATAGTTAGTGCCCCTATTCTCCCTCCATACATTAATAATTCTTTAGTTATTCCATCTAACTTGATTGGAATGATATTTTCATCCAATTGAAATAGATCATAAAATAATGAGGTTTTTATTGCGTTTATATCAAAAGTATATCCTTCATAGGCATCATCACAAAAAATAATTAACGGTTTTTTATTTTGGACTACTATTTTTTTAAATAAATTTATTAAATCAATACCCTCCTTTCTAGTTGGAATATATCCCGTAGGATTGTTTGGAATATTCAGAATTAAAATTATTTTATCTTGTACCCTTAATACATCTTGCATTGCTTTTTCTAAGCTTTTTAAATCAATACTATCTTCTGAGAAATAGTTAAAAGATTTTATTTTTGCACCAATGTTTTTTTCTATGATATTATCATAATTTCCCCAACGTTTATTTGGCAAAATGATGTATTCATTCTGATTTAAGAACATGCTACAACATGTAAAAATCCCATGAGTAATCCCAGGTGTAAATAGTGTTAAAGTCAGATATTTTTCGAGATCTTTTAATGATTTCTTTTTGTTATCATCTAATTGCGATTTTTTAATAACCCAATCTTTCCATCTCTTTCTACTATCAGTTAAGCCAGGAATAGAGGCATAAGGTACGACATTAGTAATATCAGTATTGAAAAATTGTTTTATATTTTGTAGATAACAAGGAACCCATCGATCTCCTCCAGCCTCAATAAAATCTTTTTCAAAACCAAATACTGCTCCGATTGTTCCACTTATTTCTGCTTCTTTTTTTGCTCTTTCAGTCCAATAAAAAATACTTCTTGGTAAGAAAATCCTTTTTCCAACTTCAGAAAATGCCTTATAAATTGGAGTATTTTTAATTGTTTCAAATTCCATAATTAGCTATTCTTAGTAAGAGCAAAGTTATAAATTTTTTTTTAAATAGAAAATCCTTTATGGTTCTGTGAAGAAAATGAAAAGAAAAACAAATAAGTAAAATATGCTTATTTTTGAAAGTGCGTATTTTTAAATATATGCAAATCTAAATTATTCTTATGGAAAATCAAGATTTAGATGAATTAAATAAAAAGATAAAAGAACAGTTTGATAAAATTACTGAAAACTTTAATAATCTTTTTGAAATAAAGAAAGTTAGTGAAGAGATTGAAACAAGTGATGTTAAACAAAAAGACCAAGAAGCAGGTGCGAAATCAGGAGACTTTACGAAGGTAGATATTTCAAAAAATTTTGAAGGAGAATGGAATAATTTTATATCTGGTATTCAAAACGGATTTGGAGCTTTAAAAAAAACTACGGAAGAGCAATCCAAATCTTTTTTAGAACAATCAGAAGAAAATAAAAATAAATTTAATCAATTCTTTAAAAATTTGAAAAGTAAATGGGATACACAAATTAATACTTGGCAAGATGAATTTAAGCATAAGCAAGAAAAAAATAAACTTGATTGGGAAAACAAATTGCAAAAAATTAAAGGGGACTATGATAACTGGAGAGAACAACAAAAACAAGAATTTAAAGAAGGAGTGAGAGAATTTTCTAGAGCAAGTATAAAAGCAAGTTATCAGTTTTTAATATTTATAATACCTATTCTTATTGTTTTGATTATTATTATTTATGCAGTAGGTTCTTTATTCCCCCCACGCTAAAATTAGGAAAATTCTTTGATCTTTAAGCCAAGAATTTAAATTTTTATTCTAATTTAAAAAACCTACTATTCAGTTATTATCTCTCTCTCTCGATAAAAAAAGCGTTTTGAAAGGAAAAATTTTTTAATTAGGTCAATACCAAAAAGGGTTCAAAACAAAAATTATCATTAAATAAGCCAAACCACAAGCTGCGATTGATAAATAAAATACTAATAGATTATTATCAAAAATAACCCTTCTTTTAATAAATTTTAGATCTAAATTAATTGTAAAGAATTCTTTAGTTTTTAAAATCCCATAAAAAATTAAAGGTTGGAAATATCTAATAAAAGGAACACTAAAAAACATAAATGAGACCATTGCAACAATGGAAACAAATGTTATTTCTATAGGATCGGCTTTTTTTAATCTGAATATTAAAAAGAAAATAGATATAATTGCAATTGGAAGAATCTTGATATAAATAGGAGCAAATCCCACACCGGTATTCTCCCAATAAAGATAAATATTAATATAATTTTCCCAGAATAAAAAGGGTAAAATTAAAAAGCTAAATAATATCGGAACAACTGATATTAAAAAAATTTTCATTTCTCTCCAATCTTTTTCAAAAAGATATTTTAGAAAGAAAAAAGCTACAGCAGGTAAAGGATACCATTTTGAAACAATTGATAATGATAGAAAAAAGTAAAATATATATCGATACTTTATTTCTTTCTTGGGATAAAATATCAACGATAAAAATAAAAAGATAAAAAAGAAAGAGTCCGTAATATGGTACCCACAATTATCTAAACTAAATACATTATTTAAAAATAAAAAGGGATTTATTAAAAACAAACCAAATACATATTCTTTTTTTGGTATTTTAAAACTCTTAATAACAAAATAAAACATCAAGGTAATTAACATATCAAAAAGAAATGCCCAAAAAGCAAACACTTCAACAGATCCAAATGATAATACAATAAAAATCTCTAATAAAATCATAGATAATGGTGGATATACATACAAAGGAATGAAATTTAATTCAACATCTCCCCAACCTCTTGATGGATCTATAACGTGTACATAATAATAGTAGATTAACATGAATATTCTTATTGCAATTCCCGTAAATATAAAAATTGGAGCCTTATAATCTAACAATTTTTCTAAAAATGATTTTTCTTCCAATTTAATTTCATTTTCCATTTATATTCCACCTAAATCGTAGATAATTTAATTTAATAAAAAATATAAATTTTTTAAATTAAAATAAATTATTCTTAAATGTTTTTAATTAAAAAGCTTACCAAATAGTTATAAGAAGGAAAAATATAATCGGTTTATGATTGATAATAATTTTTATAAGATTTTTCTTATACAAATTATTTGATTCGTTTTTTAATTTATGAATTAATAAAATAAAAACATGATTTTTTAATTTTACAACAAATACAACAGAATGGCATAAATTTTTGAAGACTTCAATTGTAGTTCCAATGTGGAATGAAGAAAAGCGGGTTGAAAAATCATATGATCAATTATATGAATATCTCTCTAAAAGTGATTTGGATATTCAAATCGTTTTTGCAACTAATGGATGCACAGATAAAACAGTTGATATTATTAAGGAATTAAAAAAAAAAGATTCAAATTTAATTCATTATGACTACCCAGAAGCTATTGGAAAAGGTAAAGCTATACATCAAGCCTTCGAAATGGTTGAAACATCTTATGTTATTTTTATGGATTGTGATATTGCAACTGATTTAAAACATGTACCGGAAGTTATCGAACATTTAGAGAAAGGAGCTGATGTTGTGATTGGCTCTAGAAAATTAGAAGATTCTGAGTGCAAAAGAGGTTTTAAACGTCGCGTTTTCAGTACCCTCTATAATACAATGGTTAGAACTTTTTTTAGGTCAAAGCTTAGAGATCATCAATGTGGATTTAAAGGTTTTCGAAGAGAATCATTCTTGACCTCACTCAATGATATTGAGAGTTCTGGTTGGTTTTGGGATACAGAAATTTTAGTAAAAGCGCAAAGGAGAAATTTAAAAATTGTAGAAATACCTGTTCATTGGGAAGATTTAGATGAACAATGGTCAAAGTTTAATCTCCTTGGGGATACAAAAAAGATGGCAGTAAATCTAATCAAATTTCGATGGAAACTGTTTGATCCATGGTTTCAGCAATTAATAAAATTTTTAATTGTTGGTGTAAGTAATACACTAGTCTCTATTTTTGTTCTCTGGCTGCTTGATTCCACAATAGGTCGAGGCTTTTGGGGTTATCCATTTGCTTATCTTGTAGGAACTACTAACAGTTTTATATTAAATAAACTTTTTACATTTAAGAAAAAACGATTCACGAAAATAACATTACTTCGATATTTCCTATATTTAGGGTTAGGAATTATTGCAGGAACGATTTATTCATTATCTGCGATTTTTCTCGAGGTTATTATGGGATTAAATTATATTTATGCAAGTTTTGGTGGAACAATAGTTCACTTTATAGTTCAATTTGTCTTTTACAAATTTATTGTTTTTAAAATGAAAGTAAAAAAATGGGAGTAACTTATTTTATACAATATCCTACTAAAGAAAGCCCAAATGGTAATTTAAAACCAGAATTTATCATTGCATTTTCTATTTTAAGAAATCTCACAAAAATTTTTTCGAGTAAATATGGTAGATTAAAAAAATCCAATTTCGGTTCTGATTTTTTTTTCATTATTCTCATTAGTGATACTGGTAAAAATAATAATGAATTCCAATAACTTAATTTAATTTTTTTAAAATCTTTTAAGAGATTTAAAATGGTTCTCTCATTATATCTTCTGAAATGGTTTAAAGCCTTGTCATGAGAACTAAAAATAAATTGAAATGCAGGTACTGTAAAAACTAAATACCCTCCTTTCTTTAGTACTCTTCTTACTTCTGATATGACCTTAAAGTCTTCTTCAATATGTTCAAAAACATCAAAAGAACAAACAACATCAAAATAATCATCAGGATAAGATATATTCGTTATATCACACAATTTTTTTTCTACATATAGATTTTCAGGAATTAGATCAAGAGCCTTTTGATTTATATCTATAACATAAACATCTCCATATTTATTCAATATTTTAAGATCTATGCCTGTTCCTGCTCCAATATCTAAAATTTTTAATGTCTTTCCTTTAACTTTATTCATTAATACATTGATTAAATCCTTTTTACCTCGAAACCAAAAATTTTGTTCTGTTTGTCCAGCGATAAAATCCTTATAATCCATAATTAGAAAGTTTTTCTCTCTATTAGTTTATAGTTTAATTAAGAAATATTAATTTTTAATATATTCTATTTCTTTTAACTTAAAATTGGAGTGTATAAAATTTATGCACGAAATTTAAAAAAAAGTATTAGATCTTCAAGTTCTTTTTAAATTCTCAAAAAAAAATCTAAAATATTCGTTCTAATCTAAATTTAAAAAAAATTATAAAGCATTATATATCTTTTCTACTTAAGGATTTTAGACTTAATTATTAAATTTGAAATTTTTAATGAAACTGACATTATGACCGAAATTATCCATGTAGAAAATTTAAGTAAAAAATTTATAAATAAAAAAGAGAAAACTGAAGTCTTAGCTGTTGATACCATCAATTTTTCAGTAAATTCTGGTGAAATTTTCGGTTTTTTGGGACCAAATGGTGCGGGAAAAACAACAACTGTAAGAATTTTAGCCTGTTTATTAAAACCAACTCTTGGAAACGCAATTATCAATGGTATGAGTATATTAGAAGATCAAGAAAATATTAGAAGTATTATTGGATTTTTAACAGAAAATCATGGGAATTATGAAAATCTAACTGTTAAACAGAATCTAGAATTTTTTGGAAAATTTTATGATATTCAAAATATCAATGAAAGGATTGGAGATATTTTAGAACAATTCGAGATGTTAGATAGAATTGAGATGTACGCTGGTGAATTATCAAAAGGACTCAAACAAAGGCTGGCTTTAGCTAGGACCCTAATTCACGACCCTAAGATTCTTTTTTTTGATGAGCCTACTGCGGGATTAGATCCAATTGCTGCTGTAAAAGTAAGAGAATTAATTTTAAAATTAAAATCAAAAAATCGAACGATATTTATTAATTCTCACAATTTAGAAGAAGTACAAAAGGTTTGTGATAGAGTGGGGATTATCGATAAAGGTAGGATAAAACGGATTGGTACATCAGATGAAATTAGCAAAAATTTGTGGGAATTTAGAATTTTAGAAATTAAATTGAAAAAACTATCCGATGAAATTATATCTCGATTATCAAAATTTGATTTTATAAAAGAAATATTTCTAATTAACGGTTGTATTAGAATCCATTTAAAAAATTTGGAAGAATTTACTCCCATTATTGTTGAAAAAATTGTAGAATTGGGTGGAAAAATAATATCAGTTGAACCTATTGAACATAGCTTAGAAGATATTTATGTAAAATTAATGGAAGATTCGAAAATTAATCAACCATCAGGGGAGAAATAAAAATGAAAATAAAAAATTCCTTATACATTTTTAAAAAAGATTGGCAAGAAATCTATAAGAATAAAGAAATTTTATTGCCTATTATTATATTACCTATACTTTTTTCAATTATTTTTCCAATTCTACTTATTGGATCTTCTTTAATCATCCCACCAGAAGAATATAATAATGGTGAAGGTCTTGAAGACTTAATTCCTTTCTTTCAAGGTCAAGAAAATGCCGTATTAAAAATTATTATCTATTATAATATTAACTTTATAATGAAACCACTTTTCTTATTCACTCCCATGATCTTGACTATGGTAATAGCCTCTGATTCTTTTGCAGGAGAAAAGGAAAGAAAAACAATTGAAAGCCTTTTAATACTACCGATAACTGATAAAGAATTGATTTTAGGTAAAGTTTTTACTGCATTTATTCCTGCAATTTTAGCATCATGGGGTGCTTTTGGAGCATTTCAAATATTGATATATTTTATGACTTATGATCTAATAGGGTTTAATATCATTGGATTTGACTGGTATCTATTAATGTTTCTATTTTCAACATTATTGTCTTTTTTTTCCGTAATATTAATGATAATAAACTCGTCAAGAGCAAAAGATGCCAAATCTGCCCAAAATGTGGCGGTAATAGTCATACTTCCTGTAATCTCCTTATTTTTCCTACAAATGTTTAATGTTTTCGTATTAGATGTTATAAATACACTTATTTTATCAGGTTTTCTCGGATTATTAGATTTATTGATGATTTATTTGGGGGGAAAACAGCTAAATCGAGATCGTTTAATATCACGAATAAGATAAAAAAGTGAGGATAATAACAAATTCATGAATCTTTTCGAATTATTTATATTTTCATTTTTAGTAGCTTTAACTGGAGCAATGTCTCCTGGACCCCTACTAACTTTTACAATTTATAAAACTCTTAAAAGTGAAAAAAAGGGGTATTTAATCGGAATTTTGGTTGTCGTTGGGCATGCTATCTTAGAATTTATTTTAATTCTATTACTTTTAACTGGAGTTTCATTTTTTCTTCAAAATATCACCGTTCTAATCTTAATCGGCTTAATTGGGGGCTCAATTCTATGTTTTTTTGGTATAATGGTTATTAAAGATGTGCTAAAAAATAAGTTCAATATAGAAATTAAAGAAGAAAATACAATAGATATTAAAGGTTATAAAAAAAATAGTATTTTAGGAGGAATTTTGGTCTCTATGAGCAACCCATATTGGTGGCTCTGGTGGGCAGTAATTGGTTTAAGCTTTATGGTAAATTACGAAGTAAGATTTGATCAACCCATTAACATTTTATTATTCTTTTTTGGACATGAAATGGGTGATTTAATCTGGTATTTCGCAATTTCTGCGTTTGTATATTTTGGAGGGAAATCTTTTAATAATAAAGTATTTAACATTATTCTGATTCTTTGTGGGCTATTTATGGTCGTGTTTGGTCTATATTTAGCAATTAACCCACTTATAAATCCACCAACTATATAACTCAAAATATTTTTTCAAATTTTGAATAAAATTGAAAATTTAGTAGTTTATATAGATTGAATTGATACTATGTTTGTACAAATTTGGAAATTTAATCACATTATCAAAATAAATTCCAAAAAAGGTTTTATTAAATGATAGAGTTGGATAAAAAGACTCAAACTTTTTTATCAAGTAAATTATTATGTGTCTGTCCTCTCTGTAAAAAATACATCTACGGTAAAGATATTGACATTACAAAAATTGATTTATCTAAAATCAAAAGATGGCCATTATCAATTGTGCATTGTCATGCACATAATAAACATCCATTACATGCATTAACCATTTATCTTGATGCTAATTTCTCAATCCGCGGAAGAGAAGCTTCTGGTTTTTTAAAAATTCAAACCTGATTAAAAAATATTTTCCGTTTGCCCAAATATTCTTAAGCTTCTTTCTGAGTAATTTTCTTATACATCATAAAATCTTTTAAAAACGCGACATATTGCCAGGTTTAGCCATAGATGCGTATCTTTATCTCGAGCTCCCATCATTATTTTTAAATCCCAAAGCCCGTTATTTTGTTGCTTATCTTTAAACCATTGGAGAGCTTTGTCAATTTGCGGCTCATCTTTGCAAAATCCAAGTAAAGATACAGAATCTAATGATGATAAAAGGTCGGTCCAAAAAAATGGATAATAAAATTTAAACCAATAACTTTTATCCCCCCGAGAGGAATATTTGTCTTTTTGAAAAAAGCGTGATATTAGAAGTTTTCCAGCTTCCCTCGCTTCTTCCCTCTTTCTGTATTTTGGGTGAGCGGCAAACGTGCGTAACACCATTCCTGTCAACCAATGAGAGGAGGGCTTCGATTTATCTGGAGGAACAGGATCGGGTAAAGCATAAACTTCTTCCCAAGTAGAATGAATTGTTAACATTGCTAACCCCCATCCTCCATCTGTATGACGCATCGAGAATAGCCACTGAAAGCCCCGCTCCATCCTAGGATCATCGTGATAACCCGCCATATTTAACAGTTCCATCAACGCACCCATGTAATTCGTCATGTATTGATTACAATATATCCCTCTAATATCACCCTCTTCTGTTTGGCAACTAAAAACATATTCTGCGGCTTTTTGGATACATTTATGTTTCTTATTAAACCCATATTTAGGCACTAGTTCTCTTAAACTTTTAAAAGTAGCAAATAAATTCATATTCTCGGGATACTTATGAGGTTTCCTAGGATGTTTCCACGATCCGTCGTCTAATTGTTTTTTTATTATTTTTTGAGCATATTGTTGATTCCATAAACTTTCGATTGGCTCCACTTCCCTTTCTAGTAAATCTCTGTCAACAAAATATTGAATCGCTACATTACCTGAGGAATTCAAATAAGGCAAGGGATCAAATTTTAATTGTTTTTGCCACTCTTTCATTTTTTCTTCATCAAATTTAGTTTAGATAAGGACCTAATATGGAATGCGAGTTATTTTTTAAATCTTCAGGTGATCCTTCAGCGATAATTTCCCCACCTTCTGGTCCTCCTCCTGGTCCAAGTTCTACAATCCAATCGGTGAAGGATAAAATATCTAGATCGTGTTCTATTATAATTACGGTATTTCCCTTTTCAACTAATTCTTCAAGTAAGGTCAATAATTTAGAAACATCGTGAGAATGCAGTCCGGTGCTTGGTTCATCCAAAATAAATAGAGAGTGTGCTTTTTTCTCTTTCCCAAGTTCTTTAGCCAATTTAACTCTTTGGGCTTCACCGCCACTTAGAGTTAGTGAAGATTGTCCCAATGTTATATATCCCATACCTATTCTATCTAAAATCTCTAAGATTGAAGCGATTTTAGTTTGATCTTTAAAGACTTCTAATGCTTCCTTAACTGTTAAATTTAACACTTCTGTAATTGTCTTTCCCTTGTATTTCACATCGAGAATTTCTGGTTTGTACCTTTTACCTTTACATTCATTGCATAGAATCGATAATCCAGGCAGGAACAGCGAAATTTGTAGATCCTGATATCCATTACCTTTACAAGCTGGGCACCGTCCCTTGTCGGAATTGAAACTAAAATGTCCAGCTTTATATTTTTTCCTTTTAGATAGTGGTTGTTTTGCAAATAAATTTCTTATTTTATCCCATATACCTATGTAACTTGCTGGGAAGGAAGTTCTAACGCGACTGAGAGGTTTTTGATTTACAATAATAACTTCATCGATATCTTGCCACCCGATTAAATCTCCAGAAGTGGTTAAATCTCCCTCTAACCCATTTTCAACTTCCTTTAATGCCCCTATATTTTTATTGCTATTCTGTCTTTCAAAATAAGGTGTTATTAAGGGAATTAATGTATCTGTAATAAGTGAACTTTTACCACTTCCTGATACGCCTGCAATTCCTATCATTACACCTAATGGAATGTCTATTTTAACATTTTTTAAATTATGTGTATTAACATTTTTAAGAGTTATTTTGGGATTATTTTTTGAAATTTTCCTTCTTTCATCAGGCTTCTTATTAGGAATTTTCAGTTCACCACGTAGATATTTGCCAGTAATCGATCGTTTGGACTTTATAACACCTTCTAAAATTCCCTGATATACAATTTCTCCACCTTCATTTCCCGCTCCAGGACCCATATCGATTATCTCATCAGCGATGGATATTAGCTTTTTATCGTGTTCGACTACAATAATTGTATTTCCCAAATCTTTAAGTGAATTTAGCGCTTTAATGAGATTATTCTTCTCTATTTCATGAAGACCCATCGTAGGTTCGTCCAAAATATATACTAATGAATCTAACCCAGAATCAAGATGGTTCATTAAAGCTAACCTACTTATTTCTCCCCCGGAGAGTGTTGGTAATTCCCGGTTTAAGTGAATATATGGAAGTCCAACATCCACAATACTTTTTAACTTTTTTAATATCAAATTTTTAAGACCACGACCTTCAGATACTTTTATATGGGAATTATTTAGTCCCTCCAAGAACTCTATCAACTCAGTAATAGTCATCATTGCCAATTCACCTATATGTTTTTCGTTTATTTTAATCTCTCGAGAACGATCGTTTATCCTATACCCACTACATTCAGAACAAATTTCCTTTTTCATGTAATACTTAGTAATTTTTCTCCTCCTATAATCACTTGTACCAGAAGTTATAGCTCGTTCAATATGGGGTATTATTCCTTCAAATTTTCTTGCTCTCAATACTCCCGAGAATGTTTTGGATTCCCATCTAAAATTTAGTTTCTTATTGCTTCCATATAAGAATAAATGCTTAATCTCCTCTGGTAGGTCTTTATAAGGAGTATCGATATTAAAATTGAATATATCTCCCAATTGTTCTACCCAGTGGAGCTGATCAGCAAAACATCCAGATCCAGCTTTTGTAATCTCAATTAAGTTTAAGTTTGGGTCTTTAACAATTAAATCTTCGGTAAAATGCATAATATATCCCCTCCCTTTGCATTCCAAACACATTCCCGAAGCTTCATTGAAACTAAAATGTTTTATTTGTAGCGGTTCAACCTGCATACCACATATGTCACACTCTAATGCTGGCTTTTCGACTGGTTCCTTGCAAATAGGACAAGTTATTACACCTTCTATTGCATAAAGCATTCTTAATAGATTATATATAATAGTCTTAGTACCAACTGTGCTTCTAGGATTAGAAATTCTCGTTGTTCTCTGTTCTACAGCGATTGTAGGACTCAATCCAGTAATCATATCGAATGGTGCCTCATCACTCCCTCGTGGTGGATAACCAACTGCTTGCATATATCTCCTTAATCCCTCATTAAATATGGTATCAAATGCTAAGCTTGACTTTCCAGAGCCACTAACTCCTGTTATTAGTACAATTTTATTTTTTGGTATCGAAACATCAATATTTTTTAAATTATGTATTCTTGCCCCAATGATCTTAATTTCATCCATATTTTATCAAAATCACTTTCATCTAATAATTTTATTTTTAATTGAATTAAATTGCATAATATTTGTAATAAATATATTCCAATCATAGAATATTATATCATAAGAATATATAAATATTATCATTTTTAAAAAATTAAAATATCATTCATGATATATTTTATGCTGAATGCTTAAATAATCTAAATTTGAGAAATATATCTCGATAAATATTGAAAATTTTTACTTGTTTTCTGCGATTATAGCTTTCACAGAATGATATTACAATCTCTTCTTTTAATCTAAATGCAATATTTTCCGATTTATCTTCTTTATCTCTTACTTTGTTCAAAATATTTTTTTTTTTCGTGAGGATTATTAAAAGAAACAGTAGATAAAACAATTAAAAATTCTTTCCGCAATCTGGGTATTTATTATAAAAAAGATAAATGATTAATTCTATCTTTTTGGTTAATTCGTTTATCTTCTATAATTTCAATAATTTTCCCATCGAATCCTTTTTTTTAATTCTAATTAAAAGTGAACCAAAATATAAAACTCTGAGAATTATGATATATAAATAAAATAAAAATTGTTTTAAATAAAATAATAATCTTAAAACATCCACCAATTTAATCAAGATACTATTTAAATCAATTTTAAAGGAAGATATTTTTTAAAAATTAGAAAATAAATGTGCAGTAAGGGAAAATTTTTCGATTTAGAGTGATTCTTTTAAACACTTGAAATTTTTAATTCATAAAGCAAGAGATAATCAAAAAATAATTCTTTTTTTATCCTAAAATTTATATTTTTGGAATTTATTTATAATAATATGAAAATCCTTTCTCAAATTCTAATTTTTATAATCTTTATGATTATTATTGTTTCATATACTAAAGAAAAATGGGATTTTGTGAGTATTTCGCTATTAGGAATGATAATATGTGCTTTGATCGTTGGAGTTTCTAATTCTCTAACAATTGAGAATTTCATAGAATTTGTTGAAATTGAAGCATTAATTCTGATTTTAAGTATGCAAATAATAACCCAAATCGCTCGAGAATCCAATATTATAGAATATTTTGCTATTAGAATGTTTAGGCTCTCGAAAGGCAACCAGCATTTTTTCTTATATACAATTTGTTTAACTGGTGCATTTTTAGCAGCAATTATCTCAGATGTAATTGTAGCAATTATTCTTGTACCTGTAATAATTAGGATTTGTAACTTTTTAAAAATAAAAGCTGGGACTTATTTACTAGCTTTAACAATCGTTATTAATATAGGTAGCCTTTTTACTCCATTTTCTTCTGGAGAAAATATAATAATTTCCCAGCATTTTCAATTAGATACAAAATTTTTTATCACATACTATTGGGGATTTTCTTTTATCGTTCTTTTTTTAACGATATTTTTAGTTGATTACTTTATTCTTAGAAAAGAACCAAAAATTGAAATTGCAAGGAAAGAATTATTATTAGAGATTTTAAACCCATCTATTGTAATAACTAATAAAAAATTATTTTATTTCAACACTTTAGTTTTTTTCGGGACGATAATTTCATTTATTTTTATATCTCAGATGTATATTATTGCACTAATCTCATCAATGATATTAGTCTTAGTTAACAATAGACATGGGGAAGTTCCGTTAAAAGAAGTATTAAAAAAAATTAATTGGGAGATCATTTTTTTCTTTATCGCCATGTTTATCGTTATTGGGTGTATGCGGGAAATCGGAATATTTAATATTTTTCAATTACAATCTTTACAAAATTTTAATCCAATTATTGTGAGTATAATGATGTTATTATTAGTGAGTTTCCTCTCGGGATTATTAGCAAATACACCTATAATGTTAATTTTTTTGCCTATAATTGATAATCTAATTAGTAATTTTAATTTTCCCTCAATTCCTTTAGTTTTTTCATTATTAGTTGCTGTAAATCTAGGTGGAAATATTTTACCTCAAGGTGCTATGTGTGATGTGTTAACCCTAAAAATAGCACAAGAAAATAACGTTAAAAATCTTACCTATAAGAGATTATTGAAAAATGGAGCAATTTTTGCATTAATTCACATATTAATATCCTCAATAATATTGATACCCCTCACAATATTATTCCCTAATGGTGTATAAAAAAAGATACAGAAAAAATTTCAACTATTATTATTATAATTTTTATAATAATCCTAGTTTCTTATAACAAAAAAGAGATTGACTATATAAATGTTTCAATTTTAAGTATGATTTTATGCATATATATAGTAAATCTAAACTGCTTTAAGATATTTTTTAGATTTTATTCGATTTAAAGCGATTTTATTTTTTAAGTATATTTGAGAAGATCTAAAATTTCTCTAAGAAATATTTAATATAAAATATGGGAATTCAATTTATTAATTTATTCTTTCAAAATTAATTCAAGTACATGAATTCCCGAGATTAATTGATAAAGTTTGGGATACAGGTGTGGTTCTATAGAGAATTGCAATCCATCTATTTTTTAGTTTTAAACTCTTCCAATTTAAAAATTAGATTTGTTTTTTTTCTTTTTTTAAGATTGATTCATAGACGCTAATATAATCGTCCACCATCCTTTCGACATTAAATTTTTTTTCAACCCATCTACGACATTCTGAACGATCAATTTTATTAACTTTTTTTAATGCATTAACAGCCTCTTCAATAGAATCGACTAAAAATCCGGTTTTTCCGTCTGCGATTACTTCAGGCATACTCCCCTTATTAAAAGCAATTACAGGCGTTCCGCACGCCATTGATTCCACAACCGACAGACCGAATGCCTCTTGAACATTAATAGGGTGCAATAAAGCAAAAGCGCCTCCTAATAATTCATTCCTCTTTTTTGGACCAGCAATACCGACGTATTTTATTAAATCATTATCAAGAAAAGGTTCGATATTTTCTTTATAATAACCTTTATCCTGGATAATCCCTGCGAAAATTAATTTCATTCCAACTTTTCGAGTGATTTCGATAGCTTCTTTAGGACCTTTATCCTGATGAATACGACCAAAAAATAATAAATAATTTTCAGGTTCAGAATTAAAAGTAAATTGGTTTAAATCTATACCGTGATAAACCGTAGCGATATAATCAAGATTAGGATCCCTAGCAGCATTGCTAATGGAAACATAATAGCTTTGATTGTTGTATTTTTTATAAACTGGTAAAATTTTGGGAGAAGAAAAGCCATGGATTGTTGTTACGACTGGGGTTGATGCCATTTTCATATATGTTAAAGGAAGATAATCAAAATGATTGTGAATGATATCAAAATCATTTCCTCTTTCGAACATTTCAGATATATGTAAACATTCCCAAACCTTTGGTATTAATTCATTATCTTCTTCATAACCCTGAGGGCAGACACTCACAAGATGTGCTTTAGTGATAGAATTCTTTGTCGCAAATAAGGTAACTTCAATTCCTTTCTCAACAAGCCCTTCTGTTAATAAAGAGACTATATATTCCCATGGACCATAAGATCGAGGAGGTGTTCGCCACGCAATTGGTGAAAGCATTGCTACGTGCATTGTTTCCCTCCTGATAATGAATTATGTTTTTTAAGCCATTCAAGAAGTTCTGAGATACTAGCTGTTGCTAAAGCAATACAACTATCAGCACATCCATAATAAAGTAAGATATCATCATTTTTTTGGATCCAACCGCAGGGAAAAACAATTTTATCTACATCACCATATGTCTCGTAAGATTCTTTTGGAGAAAAAACCCATTCGTCAGATCTCGCGATTAAGTTGCGAGGATCTTTTAGATCTAATAGTGCCAGTCCCAATCGATATATGACACCACTGACAGTAGTTTTTACCCCATGATAAAGAATTAACCAACCCTCATCAGTTCTTAAAGGTGGAGGTGATAAACCAATTTTTTTTGCATCCCACCAGCTACCTTTCCTAGCACTAATAAGGACCTGATGATCCCCCCAATGTTTAAGATCCGGAGAAAATGAGATCCAAATATTAGCTTTTTCTGTTAACATGTATGAAACTGGCCGATGAATCATTGACCAACGTCCATTAAAGCGAATTGGAAACAATGCAGCATCTTTATTTTCTGGTGGCATCACAGGGCCATAACGAATAAAATTTTGGAAGTCAGTAGTAGTAATTAATGAAATTAAAGGGCCATCCTTGGAGTAAGCTGTGTATGTAATAGCCATAATTCTTTTTTCCTCTAAAAAGACAACTCTGGGATCTTCAATACCCCAAATTTCTTCAGGGTATTTATCTGGATTGGGTGTTAAAGTTGGTTGATTATCAATTTGCCAATCATTTATACCATCTTTACTTCGAGCCAATGTTAGATGTGATATTCCTCGTCTATCTTCAACTCGCATTAATAAAAAAATTTTGTTGTCTAATTTTATTGCACCAGCATTGAATACTGAATTTGCCATATAAGGAATATCATTGATGGAGATAATTGGATTATGTGGATAACGTTGAAAAAGTTCTTTTATCATATTATTTTTTATTTTTATCAACCTTTAAAATTCGGGTTCTATTATTATTGGTTTTTTAGAGATTTTAGCATTTCGTGCTAAATCGTAAGCCTGATTATACTTGTTAGCAATTATTTCCCATGAAACAACCTCCTCAAGGTAGCGCTTTAAATTTTCACCAAACGTCATTCGAAGATTCTCATCACATGCTAATCGAATCACATTTTCCTTAAGCATTTTTTTTGTCGTAAATAATAAACCACCACCACTTTCCAAAGTTTGTGCAGTTAATCCTTCCATTGGAGCTGTTGTGGCATAGGGTTTATTCAAAGCTATTATTCTTGCTAATGTTCCAGATTGTGTTTCGTCTATTGTTGGTAATATAATGAAATCGCAGATTGCCATCACTTTATAATAGATATCACCTCTTGGGATAAATTCGTAATAATGTGCAATCCCCTTGTCTTGAAGCTTAAGAACATCAGACTTCCACATTTCATAATCATGTTGATGGTTTGGATCACGTAAAGTACCTGCAGCAAATAAATCCCATTTCTGACCACAATTTTTTATAATTTCTTCATGAATATCATCCCACATTGAAAGTAGAATATCCCATCGTTTATTGGTTTGTATCCATCCAATCATTCCCACAAGATGATCTGACAAATTTAAAGAATTTAAACCCAATTCAATTTTTAAATTATGAATTTCGTCAATCCCCCACCTTTTATCAGGTCGTGCACCATGTGGCACCACCATAATGTTTTTTGGGGTTTCCCAACCTCTTTGTCTAAAAGACCAGTCCAATCTCCACTTTTGATAATGACACTTAAAAAAAACAATATCGCTTCTCTCACACATTTCATAAATAAATTCTGCTTCAAAATCATTAATTCGTCCATGAATTGTATGCGGTTCAACTACAAGGGGATAATGATCAATAGCCTCAAGAAGATTAAGAAAACCTTCATTTCTATCACCTATACCACGTTTATCCTTGTATTCATACAGCCCATATTCGTGTTGTAAATGAATTGCATATGGGTCCAATTCATTGATTTTTTCCACTACAGGTTCATACCAATCGTATCTGTTTATCTCAATTAAAGGAAAAACACCTTCTCCTTCTCCATCTGTGTGGCTAATTACCATTACATCCCTATTAGGATTAGCTTTTTGGATGAATTCTCTTGCTTCCTCAGCAAAAGTTGCGATCCCACAAAGTCGTGGTGGATAAGAACTTATCATAACAATTGGTTGATTAGACATTTTTCTATTACTCACCCACTTTTTCTGTTAAATCAATTTCAGTTAAATTATCTAATGAATACATATTTAAAAGGGATAATAACCAAGCTAATGTTGATTCAGCTCCTTGATTTATATTAGGACCAGTAGATGTTATAGCATCATAACACCCTCCAGTTTTATAGTTATAAAGCGGAGTATTCAAATCATTTCTACCTAAAAACCATTCTATACAACGACGTGCTTCCATGATCCATTTTTTATCTTGAGTAATTTTAAACGCCTCAACACACGCTTCAAGTATACTCTGAGCCTCAAGAGGTTGTTGATCAAATCTCGCTTTTTCTCCGTTTCGAGGATGCCATCCAGAATTACCGATTGGAGTAAGCTGTCCTTTATGATTCGTTTGAATTTTAATTAACCACTCTAATGACCTTAATCCAGCTTCAACCATATCTCCTCGCTGTAGCCATTGTCCAGACATTACCAAAGCTTGTGGAATTTTTCCATTATCATAAGTTAAAATGTCTTCTATCCACAACCACTCATCACTAGCATTTGAACAGTAAAAATCAAATAAACGATTGGCTATTTTTTCTCTAAATCGTTTTATTTTACTATCACCTCCAAATCTTGCCAGATAAGCATGAATTCCTACCAGACCAAAAGCTAAAGCTCTGGGAGAATTAAAGTCTGAAAGAACTGATACAGCTCTATTAAAGATAGTCAAAGCTTGATCTCCAAACTCTTTTATTTTTGCTAATGCTACAGTAATTCCTAAACCCCAGATAGCCCGACCATGACAATCTTCAGAGCCTTTATCTTCAAGCCATTTACGATCATAACCTAAAAAATTTCGAAATCGGCTATTTTTATCATTAAAAGCGTGTAGTAAAAAACTTAGATAACGACAATCAAGATTCTCTAATAAATCATCTTCAAATGACAAATCTTGAGCTAAAAGTATTACAATTAATGCCCTTGCATTATCATCTGTGCAATAACCATGTTTGCGATTGGGTACAATAAAATTAGCATGCTGTAAAATGCCAACATCATCTGTCAACCTATAAAGATGATCAAATTTAGGTTGAGGCATTTCGAATGAAGCAGATCGTAAGGATTTCATCCTAACAATAGTTTTTGGTCGCGATAACCGTTTTTCAACAACTTCCGCAAATATCTCAATATAATTTCGAGCAACTTCCCTCCAAATCATATCCCTAGAAAATAAATAGGCTTTTTTACGCATAGTATGTCTCTCAATTTCGTTATCCAATAATTTAACAATTTGATCAGCCATACTATCTGGATCTTTGAAGGGTACGATTATTCCCTTTCCGTCAGCTAAAATTTCCTCAGCATACCAGTAAGGTGTAGAAATTATAGCTTTACCCGTTCCAAGAGCATATGCAAGTGTGCCAGAAACGATTTGCTCCTTGTTTAAATATGGAGTAACATAAATATCCGCAGTTCCTAAAAATTCACATAACTCCTTTAATTCTACAAATCTATTATAGAAAACTATATGATCTTCCACACCAAGCTCTCTGGCTCTTATCTGAAGAGAATGGCGATATAATTCGCCTTGTTCTTTCTTTATATTTGGATGAGTTGCCCCAAGGACGATATATATCACATCCGGATGTTTTTGGATAATTTTAGGTAATGCATTAATCATTATCTCTATCCCCTTGCCAGGATTAATCAGACCAAAGGTTAAAATTACATTCTTACCTTCAACTCCAAATTGGTCTTTAAAAAAATTTGGATCAATAAATGGAACATCTGGGATACCGTGATGAATTACATTAATTTTTTCTGCAGATATCTTATAGATTTCTTTTAAAAGTGTTTTGGCATGATGGCTCATAACAATTAATCGATCTGATACTTTATCTATTGTTTTAATTATCTTTCGAATTCTTGGCTGAGGATTTGGTTGAAGAGTATGCAATGTCGACACAATCGGCATGTGCAAATTACGAAGTAATGCTAAAATATGGCTTCCGTAATCCCCTCCATAAATCCCAAATTCATGTTGTAAACAAACGACATCAATGTCATTAACATTGAGAAACTCAGCAGCTAATTGATAATCTGCCAATCGATTAACATTTAATTCAAAACGAACTTGTTTAGGATAAGAATAACCTTGAGGCTTATCATTCATAGCAATTGCCCAGCATGTACTTTGTCGTAACTCATTTGAAATTGCTTGCAAGAGATCGTTTGTGAAAGTTGCAATACCACATTGGCGTGGTATATAATTGCCAATAAAAGCAATATTTTGCAAATTTGGATGATATCGTCTTTTTAAGCTCATAACAATCTATTATAATTTTTTGACTAAGATTTTAAATTCTTATTGACTTTAAGAAGTTATATTTATATTTGTATTCGAAAATTTTTAAATTTTAAGATTATTTTAAGATTTTAGATTTAAATTTTAATCCTTTAAATGTTTATATTAATATTTTAAGAGTTTAAAACTAACAATTGAGAACTAAATTCAATGTGGTAAAATCATCAAAAATTAAGAGTAAATTAAGGAAAAAACAAAAATTCATTATTATTTTAATATCAATCGTGCTCTTCCACTCCACAGCAATTATGGAGTTCAGCCTATTAAATATATCAAATGGTACTTCATCACTTCACCCTGAAGGATAACCATCTGCTTGCATATATCTCCTTTATTCCTCATCAAATATAGTATCAAAGGCTAAACTCGACTTTCTAGAGCCATTACTCCAGTTATTAATACAATTTTGTTTTTTGATATCGAAAAATCTATATTATTAAGATTATGAATTTGAGCACCATTTATTTCTATTTTATCCACTTTTTATCCCTCTTTCTACATTTTTTTCTTTTAGATAAACGGTTGCCTTATAACGGTTCTCAGCTTTTCTGGAGCAATTTTTCTAGGATCACTTAGATAAATCTCGTGATGTTTTTGCTTATTTCCGTCAAATTTACCACCCTGTTTCTCGATAAACTCATGAATTTTATCAATTGTTGGTCCTTCATCTGTGAACGATCCAATATGCAAGATTTGAGCGCATTTTCCCTCTTTGTACTTTTCAAGTCGAAGATTAGATATCACAGTAGGAATCTGAGGCTTTTTTTCCATAGTAATTTTAATGGCTTCGTCAATCATTTTTTGAGTAATCCAATCAGGTTGCATTATTATCATTGTCCACTTCCATTTATCTCTGTGCCCTGCTCTAAAATCTCTCATGTCATCAGCCCACCAGAGTCCTTCTAAAGGGGGAACTACGTAATCTTTACCTTTTGCTTTGCTAAGAAATTTAGTTTTAAATGCTACGGGGTAAAGAACGGCAAGTGCATCTAAGTATTCTTTTGAATCACCAGGTGAACCCATTCCATCTATCATTAGGAATTGAAAAACTGGAACTTCAAGAACTACAACCTCATTTGTGTCTGGTTTATACAATTTTTTATATTTATTCTTAAAATCTACTTTAGTCACCATTTTTTCTTTCCAATTTATTCTATTATTCTTTTTAATTTGTTTTAAGTTATATTTGGATTATATTTATAACCGCAGTCATAACATTCAGAATCATGAACACAAATTTCCCCTCCACATTCTGGACAAGTATATAGAATTGCTTGTTCCCCAACCCATTTATTAACTCCTACTTCTTTTATTTTCTTTAAATTTTCTAATAAACTAACATTATACCTTGTAAGGTATATATTATCCATTCTCTTCAAATTTTGGCAGGGAAATTTTTCACATTCAAAACAATATTCAATTTCTTTCTTTCTTAATTGCGGACAATCTCGTACTATAAAAGCACATTTCTTATTTTGAAGGATACAACCTTTACATCCTCTTTTATAACCTTTAATTTTTAATAAATCTTTTTTTAATACCAAGTAGGTTCTACATGCTCCACAATATATCCCACAATGACCAACTAAATATTCACTTTTCATATTAGATCACTTTTATAATTTAATTTTTGATAATTTTTTAAACAAATCTTTCTCATTACTTAAAATATACAAAGCTGTATTGCCTAGTTCATTGAAATCTACATGATTTAGGCATTCACTTTCATATTTGTCCGCCGCATTTTTTAATGTTTCTGCAATAAGCGTCCAATTTTGAGCAGAATTATTAATTAATGGCAAGGATTCCTCGAGTATCCTAAATTCTTCTTTATTCCACGCTTTAGGTCCTTCTTTAAGCTCTGGATGATCTATTAGTTCTTCCAAGAATTCCTTGTATAACTTACGAAAAGCACTCCCCCCTGTACCCCATGTTTCGATGTAACCATGAGTTAATTCAAACATTAATCTCGCTAGGGAAATAATTTTACCATTATATGGATTTTTAATACTGCCTTTCAAAGTTTCGCCCCACTTGGGAATAGAATTGGCAAATAAGTTTAAACCTTGAATACCGATATTATTTATGGAAGGTCTTAACATATTATTAACAACTTCTTGTATTGCAAGTTTAACTCCTGCTGCCAGTGGTGGATGTTTTCCATCTGGGCGCCTTTCCATAGAAAATTGCGTATTTTCTGGAAACATGAATGAATCCCCCTCTCTAGAACTTCTTCCCTCCTTTAAAATTTCAATTGGAACTTCTTGAAATCCTTCAAATTCGGTATCACCTACATATGCAACTCCTTTTTCTTCGTCATATCCGCCTAATGTTATCGCATGTCCACCAAAATGTATTTCTTGTTCGTGCTCATAGAAAGGTAAGTAGCCAATATCAACCTTGAGAATTAATGGTATATTCTTGCTTAATAGAATTTTCGATTCTTGCCACGCTTTATCTGCACTTGAGAATGATTGCTTCCTCAACTTAATTCCTAAAACTCTACATGCTAAAGAATTTGGCTCAATTTTTCCTTGTTTTCCTCCCACAAAGAAAGGGATCTCATTAACTACGCCATCTAAAGTTGATAACTTGTTTGTTTTATCATAAAAACCAAATCCCATTGTTGCATCGAGCCCGAAAGCCATTGCTTCTGACATCGGAAATCCGTAAAATTCAAATAAATCTCTCATTGCGGACGATTCGCAGTGAAATCCAACTTTATGACTGAAGTTCTCAACCATTAGTCTGACCATGGTGTCTTTTCCTCCTCGATTTTTTCTAACATCCAATTTATAAATTCAATATGAGTTTCCATCATTTTTATAGGGCGAACGAAAAGAGCTTTAATATTCAATGGATACATGCCCCATTGTGTCATTGATTGTTGTCTTGATATCTTTTCTTTTTTATTCAGCATTTCAATATCATTTTTTATAATTTCAACTGAATTTTTAAAAGCTCTTATCAATTCCTCTTTAGATAATAATGGATACATTGAAAGTGCTATATCATAATCATGATCTCTTCGACCCTTAAATTCACTTATAACTTTGTAAACCTTATTTTTTAAGATGACAAACCCAAAATCTGTTATTCTATAGATTTTTCGAATTCTATTATCAACTTCTTCAATATACGATTCAACCAATTTATCCTCCTCCAACTTATTAATAATTTTATATATTGATGAGGTTCCAATTTCGGTCCAATCTCTCATTCCTCTCTCATCTATTCTTTGATTAATACTATAAGCATGGCTTGGTGTCTCGGAAACTAAACCCAATATTACAAACGCTCGATGATTTAATTCGTATTCGTTTCTAAAATCTCTTTCCATTTTATTACCCCACAATATTATTCAGTGTTGAAAACGCAATTTTATCTTTTTCATACACTTGCATTATCTTATCTTTGATATCTCTTAATAGTAATTCAATATCCTCTTCCTCTGAATTATCTAACTTTTCTGCAGCTTCTATCATAACTTTTTCTGATTTTTTAGTAATTTCCCTCATTTTTTTCAATGCCCCTGGCTTTTGTTCTTCAAAAATTTTATTTTTTTCAACCGCCAATTCTCGTGACTTTTTAAGCAAAGGCCATGAATCGGGAAGAGCTGCAATAGCGAGTTCACTCCAATATTTTCCAGCTTCTTCAAATAATTTAACAGCATCCATTAATTTTGGTTCATCTAATATTAAACTCGATTCTTTTAAAAATTGCGCATATGTATTGCGATATCCCCCACCTCCTGAACCACTTTCTTCAATAAAGATATAAGTATTGAGAAGACACCCAAATAAATTTAATCCTTTAAATTGTTTCGGCCAAGATAAAACAAGACCTGCCCACTTCTTAATACCCAGTTGACCAATATTTTTTATTGGAGGATATAAATAATTATCTATACATTCCTTAATTGCATCTGTTATTCCACTTTTTAAATTTTTGAGTTTTATAGGATATTTTATTTTTAGGATTTTATGTTTAGGAGCGTAAGGTGGATACTTCGAACTTCGCGCCTTTTTTAAATCTTCAATAGAAATTATTAATGGTGTTTTTGCAGCATCAGAAACATAAACTTTATCTTCTTTCTCATCAAGACCATAAACAACAATTGAATGAGCAACTCCTGGAAGAGCAAGATAAGGAAGATATGCCATGTCCGCGAATACAAATACGGGTTCTCCCTCGCGCAAAACATTTATCAATTCTTCATAACCTCTTTTGATACTAGTAGTCTCAAAAATTGTTGCGTCGCCGCCAATCCGCTGGCAAGTTTTTATTAAAGAATTAGTCTTCCCATACCTAGTACCAATAAACGGTGCGAGCATCATTTTCATATACCAATACATAAAACCAACTCCAGCACCTAGACCAAAAATCATTTCTTCGGAAAATTCTAAGTTATGATACGCAAATAGATTCCTTAGAGACGTGGTCCAACAATGAATACCGCCAATATGCCTATAATTTTCAATAATTAACTTTTCATTCATTTTTTTCAGATTTTCATTTTATAATTTTCTTAAAAAAAAAATTAATATTTATGAAATTTTCTCCCATAAATAAGAAAAGCAAGAATATATGTCTCAATTATTATAGCTGGATAGAAGTATCCTGTGGTTGTTTCGATCCAGAAATAGGATAGCAAATTCCTTCCCATAATGCCGAAAAATAATGCATCTAATAAGAAATTCATTCCACAAATGATTACACCAAGAATAATTGCATCAATCGCCCATTTATTAGCTATAATAGGATTATTTTGTTCATATTTCCAAATATATAATGCAAATATTACTATACTCACTATCGCATTAATAAATATCATTGTCACATAAACCCCAATATTAGGATTTGCAATGGGTTGATTAGTGGTATAGTCAAAAAATGCTGACCCTACAATCATAAATGCCCAGAACCACGCCAAAAGTCCAAGAATAATTGCCAATATCAAGGATTTTTTATTAATTTCGCTTATATTTTTTCCCTTTATTTTATTGATTTATATATTTAAATGTTGATTTAATATTCTAATTACAGAATATTATCAATATAGAATATTATGAGTCAAGAATATTTAAATGTTTCTATATTAAAAAAATAAAAAAAATGCCATAATGAAACCAATTATAATAATAAAAAATCCAGAAGCGTTATTAAACTAGAAATCGGTAGTTATCCTTTCTTAAAATCTCTGATTTCTTATTTGAAATTTTATTTCTTATTGTTTTCATTTAAAAATATCATTCAAAAATGTGGGTTAAAATTCGAATTACAATTATTCTACTAGGTAAATTTGTTTTACTCATATAAAAAAAAATTAGAAAATTATTTTTTAAATTCTGCTTTAGAGTTTTTTATTTAATTCCGATATATAAGAAAACATTATCTGCTATAAATCCGAATCTTGCAAGAAATAAAATTATTCCAGGCTCTAATAATGCGTCCATCACAGCAGCGATACAAAACAAAAAAAATCCAATTGTTAAATATATAAATTTCTTCCTTAATTCGCCAGTTAATTGTATTGCCTTTCGTAATGCTCCTACCCCATCAAATAACAAGACAGATACAATAAAAACTGCAATTATAATGAATGTAAGAGACGCCGTATTGAAAGATGCATCTATTATATCCTCACCAAGTGGATCTACAAATGGCTTAAATGATCCACTATGTTGAAAGAATAGAAAATATTCAAAGATAATGCCAATAACAGTATAAATACCAACAAGATACCACTTTGCCTTTTTAGCAATAAGTTCGCCCCCAATCCACATAATAAAAACTATTCCTGGAGCTACCCACATGTAACTTAAAACGCAATACAAATAATAATCAATGTTATTCCCAGTTAAAAGCACAAACCAAAAATCCGTAGCTGGACCGAGAAGTAAGAGTCCCATTAAAATCGCCATGAATCCAAAATTCCTAAGAAGTTTTTGTTTCGTTTTTATTGATTTAATAAGGGCAATTAGTCCAACTATTACACCAAAAATTACAACAAATAACGCACTTGTTCCCGTTAACCAAAAATTAACTGTAACCATATCAATCAATCCTTTTTAAATATTTTTTATTTGTAATTATATCTTTAATTCTTTTTACTTATAAATATTTTTTATAATATTGTCTACATATTCTATTATTCTAATTTATTATTTTTTGGTATAATTACTAATTATGACATTTATTATTAAATTAATTTAAGATCCCCTTAAAAATTAATATATAATGATTCCTTTTCAAATTTTTTGCGATTTTTCTTCAGACAATAAATATTTTGGGGGCAAGAATAAGAAAATTAAGAATATTCAATCCAAATAATTATAAAAATATGAAATTGCTTAAATATTTTCAAAAATTTTATTTAAATTATTAGAATATAATTCAAGATTAAAATGAATTTCGAAATCGTTATCATTGGAGCGGGTATCACTGGGACTTCATTTGCTTATAAGATTGCAAAATTTGCAAAAACACTACTTCTTGATGCTCAAGATATAACTCAGCGCCCAAAATCGACAAATATATTTCCATTTCATAATAAATCTTATATTGAAGAATCTGAGTGGTCAAATGAAGAGTTATTCCCAAAATATCATCTCAAAACTAATTATATGGGAAGTACATTCAATGGAATTATTAATTCTGAAGAATTTGGTCGCCCTTTGGGTAAAGTAGTTTATTTAGAAAAATTACTAGATAGATTAATTCAAAAATTCGAAGAAAAAGGTGGTATCTTTAAAGATAAACAAAAAGTAATAAAAATAAATAAGTATAATGACCATTTAGAAATAATTACTAATAGTGGTCAAACTTATTCATGTAAATTATTAGTTTTTGCAACAGGGTCTCGAGCTTTAGATTTACAACGATCAGTGGGATTTGAAACACCAGATGAGTTTGTAGGTATTTATACACACTTCTATGGAGATGAAGATAAATTAAATGAAAATTTGGATGTAAATTATCTCTTTCATATTAATATGAAAATAAGTCGTAATGGCCCACTATTTATAAATAAGGGAATAGAGAGACTATCTATAGGTTTCTTAGGAGATAATCAGCCAATTCAAGAACTCGGTTTAAAATTAAATAATATTATTAATAATTATAAAAAAATTCAACCATTTATTAAAGGATTAACACGGGATTCTAAAGCAATTGTAGCAAAAATCTCAAAACACCCAATTAAATCATTTTCTCGTGATAGAATGCTAGTTTTGGGTGAAGCTGCAGGTTTAGTTACCCCATTTTTCTGGGAGGGAATTTTATGTGGGTTGGTATCAGCAGAGGTTGCATCATATATAATTAAATCGTTAATGGAAAATAATAGTGATTTTAACCAACTATCTCTTAAACAGTATGATAACGAAATCACTCGTGTTTTTACAAATTTTTTTAAAAATGGAAAAGGTTCAGAATATATCTTCTATAATGCTGGTTCTAATATGCAATTAATTTGGGATTCTTATACAAAATCGATTTTTAAAGATAAAAAACTAAGAAGATATATTTATGAAGCATATCAAATCGAGGACATTGAAGCTCTCACTAATTATGATACAAGTAGAGATCGATATGCTGGGGAGAGAATGTTAGCTAATTTGCCCTTCTTATCCAAAATAAGTTTAGCCCCCTTTTTTTTAAAGGCTATGTTAAAATTATAAAAAAGATTTAGTAAAGATTATTTTATTCTCCTTCTTGATCTTCAAATAAACCTAAATTGGGGTCTAGGAATTGATTACTACACATAGGACAAGAATTAAATTTTGAAAGCCAATAAGCAACGCATAGATAATGAAACACACTGCCGCAGAATGGACACACAATAATATTTTCTTTCGCAATATTAATATATTTATGGCATACAGTGCAGTGGACATCAGAGACTGAAATTCCTTCCCGTAATTTAATACGAGAGGATAGAATTTCTTCCAATTTTGACATTTCTTCTTGATAAAGTCTTTTTTCTCGATTTGATTTTTTTATTTGGGAATCAATTGATTGAATTCTTTCCTTTAATTCATCATCAGATAATTTTTCTGGAAAAAGTGTTGTAAAACGATAATTCAGTGGAATCTCATGTTCATGTAATCCAATATTTTTTATCGTACTAAAAAGTATTTCTTCTTCTCCAAGTATTTCTTTAAATGAAATAAAAAGTTTAGAAATTAATAAGTATAGTGCAAATTTCATTTGATTTGTTTTTTCAGTAAAATTTTTTTCCCATTTTTTTATAAGACTGTATGGACTAACTCCTCTCTTTCTAATATCTTCAAATATTTTTGTAATCTCTTTTTGGATTTTAGTAGTTTCTACCGTATATTTTCTCAGCATATTTTTTATATTTTCTAATTCAGGAAACTCCTGATTTATAGTCTTAGAGGTTTCTTGTTGATAAAAATCCAGCATATGATTTAATTTTGCCATATTATTATCAATAAGAGTTTTTACTTCAGCTTTTACATTCTCTTCATATATAGATTGAGCAGAATTCTCAAAGATTTCCACCCTGCGCTGAATTTCTGAATTTATATTATTTATCGTTTTTCTTATATTTAATGTGACCTCATCATAAGGTTTCAAATAATTTTCAAATTCTAAAATCCAATCTACAATATCATCTAATAGCTTTACTATCTGGCGTTTTTTTAAGTTCAACTGGGCTGTACAATCTTGTTCTTCAATCTTCTCTTGATAATAAGTTTCAATTTTTTCAAAAATCTTAAATATTGTTTTAGAAATGAAATTATTAATATCACCTTGCTTTAACTCTTCTAAAATTTTATTTAATTCTCTCTTAGTAATAATTTTTATCTCATCATAAATTTCATTCCTTTGTAAAAGCAAATCAGTTATGAAATCCTTTAATAACTCAATAAAAAATGAACGTAATTTCTTTTTAATCTCTGCTTTCTCTGTAGAATCTTTAAATTTTTCAATTTTACTAATATAAAAGATTCCTATTGAATAACATAGATATAAATAATCATAAATAAGCACGGATTTGAAGTTACTAGATTCTTTAAAATCAGAAATTATATCATGTATATAAAAAACACTATTATTTTCACGACCTTCATTAATAAAAGGGATTTCGCCGTGCTTTTTTGTGATTTCATATAATTCTTTTATTGGCTCCCAAATTTCAAGATCAAGTGGAAGTTTTTTGGAAATAAAAGCAATTTTCTTAAGTATCGAACTTTCAATAAATATATAAATTTCATTTTTAAATTTGGATTGGAACTTTTGCTTATTAGCTTGAATAAAATCAATAAGATTTTCGCATTGATCTCTTGAATATTTAATTTTTTTAAATATTTTCTCAAATAGTTTCTTATTTTTAATTATCCCTCTTACATTTCTCATGTCTAAGAAGATAATTCTAATCCTCCGCTTAATTCGTATTAATTCCCCTAAAATTTCTGATAGAAAATAAAATAGTTTATTTAAATTCCCAATATCGAAATAATTGCTAAAGAAATCTTCTAAATTTATTAAGTATTCAGAAATACTATTAAAATCTTCTAAATTAAATTTTGAGGAAATAAAGTTTGTAAATTCTAATTTAGTTGATCTTTTTTTCTCAAAATCAATTATTTGTTTTTTTATTTCTTCAATTTTTTGTTTTGTAAACCCTTTTACATCATTAAAAATAAATTTGTTACTATTAAATAACATTAAATAGTCTTTTTTATTCTAAAATAAGTTAATAATATCTATTCGCCTAATTCATTTAACTCGAAATATTTTTCCTTATATCCTGCATCAGTTATTGTTAAAATATCAATACCATTACCTGACATTGCATCTCTTGCTATCGCAGAACGTATTATTTTTTCTATTAATTTTTCACCTTTTACAATTGTAATTTCTGAGTTATATTCTGATTCAAGCATTCCGACCATCATCAGCATACTCGTACCCCCTACTCCGTAGTCATCAGGCATCAAAGATCCGATTGCATCTAATGTATAAAGCTTTGGTCCATCAAGATCTACTCCAGCTATAACAACATTTGTAAATAATGGAAACATTTTCCGATAATACAGATAATTACTTAACATTTTACCCATACTTTTTGTAGAAATTCTTGAACCAGCTTCGTATTGATATAAATTTGCTCTAGCTTTCATAATTTTCACCAAAATCTGAAAATCTCCAATTAACCCATATGCTGAAAGGCCAATATGATCGGTTAATGGAAATACCTTTTTGGTTGATTTATTAGTAACAGTATAACCTAAAGTAGCCCGTCGATCATTACCTAAAACCACCCCATCTTTGCATTTTATTGCGACCGAAGCCGCTCCTGGAACCATGAATTCCATGCTCATTTCCCTTCGCTTTTTTTCTTATTTAATCCTTATTCTCATTATTAAATTAGAACTTATTAATTTAATATATAATTTACCTTAAATTTCTTTTCCAAATATTTAATAAATCTAAAGCCTAGCCTACCTTTGATCAAATATTTTTCTCTTGTCAAAATAATATATAGATTGAATTAATATTATATTTTATATAACTCACTATATTTATTATACCGATAAGTATAGTTAGATAAATTAATCCAAGAGAAAAAAAAAAAAAATAAAAAAAATGATATTTACTAATCTGGAACTCGAGTTAGAAATATTTGATTGCTAAAAGCAAATCATCCTTTGTTACTTTCTTTCTTCCTGCATGATTACAGAATGTGATAGCTTGTTTAGTAATAGCGGTAGCTGTATTTTCTAAATTTTCAATCAAGAGATCTACTGCATCTCTCGCAACAATGGTTGCACCTTGCTTTTTCATTAATCTCCTAACTGGACTCCAGGCGAAAGAGTGTTTCTTTTTTGCCATAATTTTATTCCTCCAATTTTTTTTTCTAAAATTTCAGTTTTTAATTTTTTTTAATTTAATTTTTATTAGAGACTTAGTTTAAATTATAAGCATTCGTATATTTAAACCTTTTGCCAAGAAGGATATTTTTAAAAACATAAAGTAAAAATCGACAAAAATTGGAAATTATATTTTGGTAAAATTTTCTTAGAATAAAGCCAATAAAAATTACTTAAAGAAGGAAAATGCAAAGTTAAAAACTTTTATTAAGAATAATAGAAAAAATTTTTAGGTTATATATTGAAATTGAATGTGATATTTCATTAAAAATTCTTATTTTAAAGGACTTAAAATTAAAATCTATAGCCAATATTAGTAATATTTGTTTTTTTTTTAAGATTTTCCATAAATCTTCATATGAATGTTAAATACAATGGATCTTAGCATTTTTAATAAATATTTAATAAATTTTAAATTCAATTAAATTTATTCAATTTAATTTTTCTTGTAGAAGATCAGCTTATAAATAATTTTTGCTCTTTCAAACATAAGTAATAATACATTTACTTTGATAGTGTGATTTAAATTAAAAATTTGTAAGATTATTAAATATATAGCAGTTTTAAAGCATTCTTAAAAATTATTAAATAATACAAAAAATTAATTTAATTATCACAATCAAATCCAACTATTTTGATAAATATGGTTCTGAAAGAAGAATTAGAAAAGAAAAAAATAGCTGAAGAACACGAAAAAAATGGCAAAACTAAGCAATATTTATTTGATTCGATGAAGTTAATTGTTGAAAATATAAATAAAAATATAAATCATCTTTCCGATAATTGGAAATTTACAAAGTCTTTCATAGATATTATATATGAAGGAATAAAAACCAAAAGACATTTCTTCTTATTAGCATCAGGCAGGAGTGCTATGATATTACAATGTTTTGCAACGCGATTAGTCCATTTGGGAGGGAAAGCGTTTATGGTTTCTAATTTACAAAGCATTCCTGCTATGAAAAAGAAAGATATATTAATTGTTCTGTCAGGATCAGGGACTACTTCAGTAGTTCAAAGTCTTTTGGGGTCTTATGTAAATTCTGTAATTCCACACGCAATAATTGTAATAACATCATATCCTGATACCACTATTGGCAGAATGGGGGATTTAACAATCAAATTATTAGGAAGAACAAAAAGAGATCAAGAAGCAAAAGAGGATGAGCTCGAAGCAATTCTTACTCCAGAAGGAACAGCGTTTGAACAAATTGCTTTTACCTATTTAGATGCGGTAGTTGCTGAACTAGC
This sequence comes from Promethearchaeia archaeon, assembly GCA_029856045.1. Lineage (GTDB taxonomy): Archaea > Asgardarchaeota > Lokiarchaeia > Sigyniarchaeales > SOKP01 > 6H3-1. The sequence continues at coordinate 475,446 of JAHQWG010000016.1, forward strand.
AGTACGCTTGAATAAAACTAATAAAGACATGTTAAAAAAGCACTCACAAGGGACTTAAATTCAATTTATTAAATTATGATATTTAATTTTTGATTTAAGTCAATTTTTGATTATTTTTTTTACCCAAATATTAAAATAACTAATTAAATTTTATATCAATGCACCTGTCTATAGTATTTTTTTGAGATTCTAATTTTGGAAACAATGAAAAAAAAACTCCAGCAGGTGCACATCAAATTAACTTTACTTTTACAAATCAACTTGGAGTAAAAAATATTAAATGAGTTTGGAAAAAAAATCTTTAATTTTATTTAATTATTCAAAACCTAATACTTATTCCTATGCTGCTTTAATGGGCTCATTAGATTCTTTCTCTGATTTTTCTGATAATTTTGAAATAAAAATAATCAACCAAAATTTATTTAAATTTCTTAAAAATGAACAAAATTGGCAGAATTATTCCAATTATAAACATATTATTTTATTATATTCACTATTCTCTGAGCAGTTTCTTGGATTTTCAGATAAAATATTTAAAATTAAAAAATTATTTAAAGAACATATAGAGAAATCACCTATAATAATTGCTGGTGGCCCTCATCCAAGCGCAAGACCTATAGAAGTGTTAAATACAGGCGTAGATATTGTTATTCAGGGAGAAGGAGAGTATAATTTTCCGAGAATTATAAATTGGATCCATCAAAAAGATTATTTAGATGAATCTTATGATGATTATCGAGGTAAAGGTGGAATATATTATTACTATAATAGCAAATTATGTTCAAAAGAAAGTTCGGAACGTTTAAATTTAGACAATTACTCATCGATATCTTTCAAACACAGATTATTTGGTCCAGTAGAAATTTCTCGTGGGTGTCCATTCTGTTGTAAATTTTGTCAATATGGAAATTTCTATAACAATATGAAGCATAAATCTATTAAGACAATATTTAAAACTATAGAAAAAGCAGTTGAAGTGAAATATGATAAAATATGGTTTCTTTCATCGAATTCTTTTGCTTATGGATCAAAATCTCTAAACCCAAATCCAGGGAAGGTGAAAGAATTATTAGGTAAACTTTATAAAATTGAAGGTTTAAATGAGATCTATTTTGGTACATTTCCAAGTGAAGTTAGACCTGAATTTGTAACACGTGAAATTATAGACGCTTGTCTACCATACATTTCAAATAAATATTTTGTTATTGGAGCTCAAACGGCTTCAAATCGATTATTACAATATATTAACCGAGGTCACACATTTGAAGATGTCTTGAATGCTATAGACATTTTAAAGGAATATGGATTTAATTGTCATCTAGATTTTATTTTTGGACTTCCCTCAGAAACTTCAGAAGATATTGACAAAAACATCAATTTTTTTAAATATGTTCTTAATAAAAATAATATTAAAATTCATTCACACACTTTTATGCCTTTACCTGGTTCTAAATTTGAAAATGAGCCCGCCGGAAAAGTTTCAAATCGACTGCAAAAAATTTTGAGACAATTAATTAGTCAGGGTAAGGCATACGGTCAATATCAAAATCAATTGAAAGTAGGTCAATTGATCGAAAATCTTTAAAAAGAATTTATAATGAAAGGTGGAAAATTTATTCTAATATATTGAAAAGCTTTAATAAAATAAAATCTAGATTAAATTAAAATGAACAATGAAGTTAGTGTCTCTATAACTACGGGTGATAACCCAAAAGACGCTGTTATAAAAGGGATCAATAATCTTGGTGGGATCTCTAAATTTATAGAAAAAGACGAAACTGTTTTTATAAAAATTAACTTAACTTCGATTACTGGATTTCCTTCTAATGTTAATTTTAATACACTTATTGAAATAATTAAACTTTGTAAAACAGCCGGGGCTAAAAAAGTTTATATTGGCTCATTTCCATATGAAAATCTTTCAATTAAAGATGTTTCTGATGAATTAGGGCTAAAAGAATTTCTCGAATATTATGGCGGTGAATTAGTTTTTTTAGATAATAGTGATAAATTAAAAATATCAAACGAGGAGAAATTAAAACTTCAGAAAGATAGTTTTAAGGAGGTTGAGGTTCAAGATTTTATTATTCAGTATCCCAAAATAATCTTAAATATTGATAAATTTATTTGCTTAAATCAAGTAAATGTCCATCCTTTATTTAATATTCATTTATCTTTATTAAATCTATTTTCATGTATTCCGTTCAAATTTAGGAAAATTTTTGCTAAAGAAAATGCAGAAAAAGATTATATTATTACAGATCAATACAAAAAAAAATTGATTTCAAGAATTTTTGATATTTACGATATCAAAAAACCAAATTTAGTAATAAATGATCTTTTCCACTTTATGGAAGGAGCAGGCCCATTCATTTACAAAGATTCTAAAATTAATCCTTCAAAATATATTGTATGTGGAAATGAAGCAATAGCAACAGACTATACAACATTAAAAATTCTAGGACTTAATCCTGAAAAAAATTTCTTAATCTCTCATTGGATTGAAAAAAATATTGGTATTTTAGATTTGGAAAAAATAAATCTCTTGGGTGAAAATCTTGAAGAAATTAATTTAACCTTTAAACAGTGTAAAAAAAGAATAGAAGATATTTACGTACAAAAATTTAATATCAAAAAAGGTCAGATTTGTAGTGGATGCTTTTTGCAATCATATTATCTATTAAATTTTTTGAAAACTTTTTTGTTAAAAGATTTGAACTATTTACCACAATGCTCGTATCTTTTTGGAGCAAATCCATTGGAACCTGATTCGCCTAATAATATAATACTATACGGAGATTGCGCAATAAAGACAACTGAAAAAAGAGAATTTCGAACTATTGAAAAAGAGGGAAGAGATATAAAGACTCTATTTCTAAAAAAAGCCATTATGGAAAAAAAGAATAAAAGAATTTTAGAAATCCCTGGATGCCCTCCAAATATACAAGACACATTGAATCGTTTTTTAAAATATTTTAAAAAAAATAATCTTCCTACACTAAATTTCTATATGAAAAAATTGAATAAAACTAAAAAAACAGTTGAATTTGATGAGTCTTAATAAGATATTTAAAGAAAATTGGTTGAAAATTTTAGATTTCAATGCTAAAATTAAAGAAAAAAAGGATTTTGATAAATCTCAAATAAAAGTAAGAATTCCGGTCACACCATTAGAAATAGACCTGTCTTTATTATATAAATTAGTTTCACATATTTATCCGGATTTTGTTAATGATAAACAAAATGTTTTAGATATTATAATCTCAAATGATCAAAAAAAAATTGAGAAAAGCTATTTACATTTAACTTATAAAAATGGAAATCATTACCAAGTAAAAAAAATTGACTATAATAACGGATTCCTTAAAGACCAAAATTTAAATAATTTGGGAGAAATTTTTAACAAATGTCAGAATAATTTAAGGGAGAAAGAAGGTATCACAATTTCTGGGTTAAGAATTTACACAGAAAAGGCAATAGATAAAATAAATTCATTAACTAGCAACATAAATAGTGTTGATCTAAAAACTTATTTGATTAATCTGTGCCATACATTCTATAATCTCATAAATAAAAACATGTTATATATTTATCCTGAACCATCTTTCATGATATTTCTTAAACAATTAGTAAAATTTTTAAATTTTATTGACTCTAGTAAAATTTTTATCTCCATTTATGAGTTATTCCCTAAATTTAATAGTGGTATATTATTTACTCAAGAAAATTTGCACTTTTTAGTTTTAATTAGGAAATCAACTTCGAATTTTGACATTAAATTATTAGATCTTGAAGGTTTTGATTATGATTTTAATACAATAAACCAAAAAACCCTTTTAAAAAAATTATTAAAAAAATTTAAAATTAAATCTATATACCATTTTAACTTTCAGCAATTTTTATATTATTTAGATGATTTAATTGAGAGTGATATTCCCTTCGAACAGGGACGCTTTTCATTTCTACTTCAGAAATTACTTTATGCTTATAAAAGCTATGAAATTAATTGGTACTCTTATCCAAGACCAATTATTTATAATTTCTTTATAAAATTCTTTAGCCGGTTAGTTGGATATAACGTAAATTTAAAAAAATTAAGCTACTGGGCTATTCCAGAATTAATTATTAATGTACAAAATTCAATTTTGGGATTATTAAATAAAATTATAATAATTATTACTGATTTTCAATCAATAAAAATAGATAAATCCAAAAAGCAAGAATCTTTAAAAGAAACATTATCAAATGCCTACTTAATAAAAACATTTAATGGAAAATTAAAAAACATTCAATTACTTAACAAATCCGATGTTATTTCAGAAAATCAAAATAATTCCTTAAAAAATATCAGGAATGAAACTTCCTCAAGATTTGGATATATTTCTTCTGTAATTAGTATTGATAAATCATTAATTAAATTAATAATTCAAAATTTCTTGTTAAATCAGCATAGATTTAATCCCTTTTCTAATTTAATCACTCTAAGAAAATTTCGAAATCCTCTTTACTTTAATCTTTATCCAAATAGAAAGATATATCTAAATTTAAAGATGAGAACTTTATTACCTATTTTAATTGATAAGTTTGAATTCTAAATTAATATAAATATTATATTTAAAGAAGAAAAAAAATAAAATATTATATTTTAATTAAAAAAAATTTTGTAAAATTAATTCATATTAATTTTTTTAAGACATCTCGGAAGGTAATCCAGCATGTCTAATTTTTTCTCGTTCGGAAATGTTTTGAGAAAGTCGCTTTCTTAAATCAGCTAATTTATCTTCATTTTCTTTAATGTTTTTTTCTTTATCCAATACATCTTTTTTCTCGGCTAATAATTCTTTATGTAGCTTTAAATATTCACTTTCGGCTTTTAATATCTGTTCTTGTGGTTTTTTCGCTTTCACAGCTTTTACATAAGCTAGCTGTTTTTTAGCTAAATTTTCTCGTCCTTTTGCTACATCCATTTTCTCATCAGCTAATTTTCCTCTATCTTTTGAAATACTTTCCTCAGATTCAGCGATTTTTCGGTTGGTTTCTGCAATTTTCTTTTGGACTTTCGCAACTTGTTCGAAATAAATTGCAGTTTTTTTTTGACTATTTAATTCACCCTCTGTAAACTTTAGAATATCTTTAACCTTATTTTTTCTCTCTACTAAATTTTTATTTTTTTCTGCCAATGTTTCTCTAGCTTCTGCTAATTCTATTTCCTTTTTACACAAGTGCTCTCGCGCTTTTGCTCGTTCAAATTCTAATTTTGCTGCAGATTTCAACTTCTGCGCAAGATCTTTTATTTCTCTTGCCAATGCTGAATTTTCGCTAGCCATTCTTTCTACATTTTCAACTTCAACCATAATTTCACCACCTCTTATAACTAAAAATATTTATTTTTAATTTTTCTGTGCCAAATTTTTTAAAAATTATACTTATTCTTAAATATTGCATTTAATAAGTAAGATTACTTACTATTTAAAAATTAAAATTAGAAAAAAATAAAGGAAAAATTTTTTTAAAAAAGTTGAATTTAATTAATAAAAATAGAATTTATTAAGATACTGCAGAAATAATTAAAAAGTTAGGATAAGAACTCGAATTTGAACAATATATGACGCTTCTTCGAAAATCCAGGCTTTAATAAGAGAAATCTTTTTTAGGAAATATTATATTTTAGGATCACAAATTTTTTAAATTAGCAAATTCAAATTATTTTTAATTTTATTTAATTATTACAAATTGGTGAACTCGTTCAATGGATAAAAAGAGAGTATTGATAATTTCTGGTTTAATAAACATAATTGTTTTAATTATTATTTTAATAAATATAATAATAATTTTTCCTCTAACTTATGAAACTTTATGGATCTATGGATTTTACATTGTCATCGCTGGTTTAATTACATATCTAACAGGAATATTTCTCACAGATAAATACTACTTAGAATTTATTGGAACATTTATTGTGATAATCGGAGAAATATTCATTATTATTTATTTTGCAGTAGCTCAACCTTTGTGGGCTAATTGGATTAGTATTTATTTTATTTTTCCAACGACAACTTTTTTTACAATGATGATTATCGCTTATTATAATGGAAGAGACGATTTAGAAAATAAGAGAGCTTTAAATGTTGGTCTTATGTTGGTCTCTGGTTCATTCTTCTCATTGATGGTTGAATCTGCAATAAAAATACCTGAACTGTTCCAATCGGTGAATGTTCCAATCTGGGCTATAATTATTATCGTTGGTGGATTAATGCTATATGCTTTTACCACTTGGAAAATATTTGAAGGAGGAAGTTACATAATGGCTTTAACTGGTGCTTTTATTGTAAATATTGGTGTAATAATGCTTGAATTATTTTATAGAATTCACGAAATTACTGGTATTTTTACACTCTTGTTTTTACCTCCAGCTGGAATTTTCTTTCTTTTGATTTTCATTAATTACAAAATCTCCCCCTACGATTAATTAAGCTCTTAATAACTTTGAAAATCTTACATACCTCTTTTTTTTATTAAATACTCTCAATTTAAATTTAGCTTTAATCAAAACATCGCTCTTTATTATGAATTTTTTAGATCTCTAATATCTTTTAAACGAATTCAAGTCTTAATTTACCATTTAGTCAAAATTATATACTTGTATTGTCAAAAAAAGATAATAAATTTATATCCTTATATGTTTTAAAAGAATTCTGACCAGTTAATTTTTTAAGTTATTCTTTCTCTATTGTATTATGTTTTTTTTACTATTGGCGATATTAATTTAAATGAATTGAAATAGTAGTACAATTTAATTGTTTCTAGATGTATAATGGGGAAAAAAAAATCTAAAAGTAAAGACAAAAAGAAGTAATTTTTTCACTATCAAATTTTATTGGAGTAAAAAAAGTAGGTAAAATTCTCGAACAAATAGAAGAAGAGCTTGAAAATTATCCAATAATAGAGACCTTTCTCAAAATTCTTGATTTAAAAAGGGAAAATATCTCATCAAAAAAATTTATTCACTATTTAAAAGAAGTAATTTAGATTATTGTTTATCCTATATAATAGGATTTAAAGAGTTGATTAAAAAAAAATTATCTCTAATTTAATTTTAAAAATTGCAATATTTCTAAAATTTTTTAATTTGAAAATATAAATTTATATATATTTAATCTCCTTAATAAAAAATTATAAAACGACTTAGATTTTAACTTATTATGCAGAAAAATTTCACATTATATCCAAAATAAAAAAATTTTTGAAAAGGAATAAAATTTGGCTGTAAAATCTCATAAAAAACTTAAAGGAATTAATCTATTTCAAACTGTTAAATATCCGTTATTTATTATTGTTATTTTTTTTCTTATTATTATTCAGTTCCATTGGGTTCTTTCTATTCGCAACATTCAAATTTCATACGATTTAAGTAATTATACTAAACAAGAACTGAAAGTAACTAATTTGAATGATTTTTTTGAAGCTAAATTTGCTTATATGAAGGAAAACCCGATTAATTTAACTACTGCTTCCGAAAAGGTTCTTGAAAATGAAACTTTAATGTATCAGATTGAATCTCGGTTAAATAGCTCAGTTACATCAGTTCAAGAAATTTATAATGCTTATCTAAATGGTTCTTTGGATAACTTAATTATCGATTTCTTTCGAGAAATGTGGCATTATGCTTTTACTGAATTAATTCCAGAAGAATACTATAAACCAGCATTTATAAATCTCACAAACCAAGGATGGGCATCAATTAATAATATTACTGTTTATGGTGATTTTTTATTAGAGAATAAATCAGCAAGGTTTTTAAAAAGTATTACTAATATTTTAAGTTTTAATGAACCATTGATTCTGGAAATATCACTCGCTAATCTAATTAATGCAATCGCAAATATCACATATGATATTCTTATTGATCTTACCATAACTCTTTTAGAAAATAATCATATTGTTAATGAAACAGTTTTAGCATATTTTAAAGAATTGATTAAAAATTTTCAGCTAAGTGTTTCGCTTTATGTAAATGGAAGATGTGGGTTTGTTATTACCACTTTAGATTTGAAAATTGATTTAAATTTTATAATAAAGAACTTATGAATATTAAATAAGGGAAAAATGAAATTATTCTATCTTAATATTAAAAAAGGTAAAGTTATTGCCATTATTGGAGGCTTAATTCTATTAATTTTCCTAGCAATAATAATTTTCATAAGATTGCTTAGCAATATTATGCCAATAGTTGATGATTTTACAAAAAGTTTTAAATTTATAATTTTAGGAATCGAGATGACCTATATTGAAATCTTTCTTATGGTCTTTTTATTTTTATTTTATGAAGCAATTGATGCCTATGTTGAAGGATTCATTATGGTTTTGATAAAAATTTTTTTTATACTTTTTATTTTCTTTATTATTTTTCAGGCAGGAAAATTGCCAATTATTTTTATTTTTGACTTCTTTGAATTAAATCTTGTTTTTGATTTTTCTTTTATTTTTCAAATTCTGCTTTTAATATATTGTTGGGTTTTATTCTGTGAAATTTGTATATTTTTCATAAGATTGAAATCTCCTTTACCTGAAATTTTAACTACTTCGGAAATAAGAAAACAACTTCTTCTAAATAGAAAGAAAGTTGATAAAGAAAAACCAAAATTATTTCAAATTGCTGAAAAAGATTTAATAAAGAAAAAAGAATGGGTCAATCGTGATGAAGATAAAATTATTATTAAAAAAGAAGAATCTATTTTATTAAATAATTGGACATATGTGAATGCTTTAAATAAAGAATCGAAATTTAACTTTTATTTTTTAAATTCTGCAGCTTTAATCTTTGGTGGTTTTATTTATGGTTTAATCCAATATTTTCTTTTTGATATACCTGCTGAAGGAAATTATTTTAATAATTTTGTATTAGGTTTATTTTTCCCCATCTGGTCAATATTAATAACTTCTTTTTTATCGATTAGACATTACATTAGAGGATTTGGTTTTTTGGTTTTAATTCTAATCGTACAAACAACACTGAGAGAAAATGGAATTATAACTGTAGAAGGATACTTCTTTTTATCAATAATTCTTAAGATTACTAACATATTTTACCCCGAATTTTCAAATTTCTTAAATGACTTAACGACAGAACAACTTTTGGATCTAAATTTAAATATTTTTGGAATTATCATGCAAATACAGTTTTTCTTACTTCTGATAAAATTAATTATAGATTATCTTAAGAAAAAAAGATCAGCAATGGAAATTCTTATATCGAATAGATATTTATATTTAAGGCAAATTGAAACTTTCAATAGTTGGAACATGCTCTTTGATCTTATTAATATAGGTATTTGGCCTTTCAATCCAATCAATTGGAAAGATTTTATACAAAAATTAAGATATAAGAGAAAATCAATACAAGAAGGGTGGTTCCATAGCTATGGTCGGTTATCTTATCTAAAAGCTATAAAAAAAATAAAGAGATCTATACATCCCAGGGATATAACATACATAGGAGCAATATTATTATTAATTTTAGGAATTATTACATCTAGATATCTTTTTGGCTATGTATTTATAATAATTGCATTTATAAAAATTTGGACTATTATAAAGATTAAGAAGGGTCCAAAAATAAAATTATTATATCGTAGAAGTAAAGCAGAAGGTTCTGCATTTATGTTAGGATATAGTGATATTCTAATATTATTTGATATTTCTGAAAATGTAGCAAATTTATTATCTTCTCTAAAAATAAATCAATAAATAATAAGATTAAAATATTTAGAATTTTTTCTCTAAAAAAATAAATGAAATTTGTTTAACTTGTGAAATTTATAAAATTTTTCTATTCTATATAATATACACGACAAATCAATCTAAGAAATATACTATAATATCAAATCCGAATCCGTTTTTTCTTTTCTCTTTATAGAAAAATTGTACTACGTTATTTATTCTTTCTAATTAAAAATAATAAAAGCATTATTTTAGAATTAAAGATATCTTTTATAAAAATTTATTAGCAAAATTATCTCTTTACTTACATATCTAAATTCTTACAAAATTGTAGAAAAACCAAATTTTTCCTGTTATATATTAATCCATTAAACAATTGGGAAAAATATAAAAAATAAAATTAGTAAAATAATCTCGAGATCGTTTGTTTTTGTTATAGATTATCAATATAGTTAAATAATTTTTTTAAAAACAATTATATTATTTAAATATATCACAATTTAAAGTAATTTAAAAATACTTTTTAAAAATGCCCAAATTAATTAAAAAAATATCAAAAAAAAGTGGTTTGCCACCCGGTACTCTTGAATACACAGGAGAGAAAATATCAAGAAAGGTTAAAATCACTGTAATTGACTATAATGAAAAAAATTTTCAAATGAAAGAAGTTTCAAAAATCGATCAAGAATTAATAAATTTAGAAAAATCAACAGTTAGATGGATTAATGTCGACAATATTAGTCTTAAAGATATTGTAGAGGAAATTGGAAACCAATTTGAACTCCATCCTCTTCTTCTTGAAGATGTTATGAATCCAGAACAACGACCTAAAGTTGATGATTTTGAAAGGTACCTCTTTATTACCATAAAAATGTTGAATTGGGATCAAGAAAAAAGAGAGATACTTAGTGAGCAAGTTAGTTTAATTTTAGGTCCAAATTATGTAATAAGTTTTCAGGAACGTGAGTTAGATATGTTTGATCCAATTCTGGAAAGATTAAAAACAAGAAAAGGACAGATTAGGAAAATGGGTTCAGATTACCTTACTTATACTTTAATTGATTATATTATTGATAATTATTTCATAATCTTGGAAAATATTGGAGATATAATAGAAGATATGGAAGAAGAACTTATAACAAATCCGTCACCTGTAACTCTACAATCAATTCATAATTTAAAAAGAGAGATCATCACACTTCGTAAATCAGTTTGGCCTTTAAGAGAAGTCATAAATAAATTACAGAGAATAGAAGTCCCTATTATAAAAAATACAACGAAAATTTATATGCGAGATGTTTACGATCACACAATACAAATTATTGATACAATAGAAAGTTACCGAGATATAATTTCTGGAATGCTTGACATTTATCTTTCAAGTATAAGCAATAAAATGAATGAAATTATGAAGGTTTTAACAATAATTTCTACAATATTTATACCTTTAACTTTTCTTGCAGGCGTTTACGGGATGAATTTTAAATATATGCCAGAAATTGAATCCACTTTAGGTTATCCCTTAATTTGGCTAATAATGGTTATTATAACAGTTATAATGATAATTTTTTTTAAGAAAAAAAACTGGTTATGAAAGAAAACAATTTTATCTTTTTATTTTTTATTGTCTTCTTCTTTTTCTTCAAAGCTTTTCATTTCCAATTCTGCTTTATCCATATCGATTAATTCTTCAATTCTTGATAAGTAACGTTTAATAGCATTTAATTTTAAATCTTTATCTTCTTCTTTCTTGAAAAAGAGGCCTAAATTACTATTCTCTCCAAGTTTTATGATAATGAGAGATATATTTTCAGTTTCGAAAATCAATTTTTTATAATCGACTAAATCAAAATTACATATTTCATAGAGTTTTTGCACGTGACTTAACATCTTAGCAATATTTTCACCTAATTTAGGTATATTTATATCTTGTTCAAACGTAGTTTGGAAAATTATTCCATTGTTATAAAACATTACAATATGTAAGACTTCAGGTAAAGCGGTTTGAATCCGTTTAATATTTTTAAATACCATTTTTTTCACTTAATTATTATGTTTTTAAATTTAGTTATAATTTTATCTATTTTTATTTTCATGCTATTGGGTCCATATTTTTGAAGCAAATAAAAAATTGCAATCATTATTGAAATGGTTATAATGATTACCATCCCAATTATAAATTGAAATATTAATGTGAAATAAATTGTTACTATTATCAATTGATAAATTGTAGTGCAAAATCCTAATTTAAAAAATTGTTTAAAACTAATAGGACGATTATTTTGTTCAGCAAGATTAATAACAAGAATATTATCTCCCAATGGAGTTAAATTATCTCCCCAATTAGCACCTATGGAGAGACTATAAAACAATTGGTTTTTATCTATTAAAGAAACACCTTCCGACATACTACCTATAACAGGGGTTAATACTTTCGTTATTGGAATATTGTCAATGGAGCTACTTAAAAAGGCGGAAATCCACAAGACCATTATTATCTGTAAAAATAAATTCCCAGCTCCTAAGTTTGATAATATTATTCCGAAAGAGCTAACAATCCCCGTTATTTCTAGCCCTCCTGAAATAATAAAAATCCCTAACAAATAGAAAATTAGTTCGAAGTCAATTTTTTTGATCAATTCTTTTGGGTCCAATCCACTTATTATTATTAATATGATTGCGATACTTAACGCAATCATATCAGATGTAATTAAAGAAGATGGAACAAAAATAAACAAAATAATTAAAGTTATAATTGATATAATAGATTGGAATAATAACCTCTTATTTTGTACAAAATTCCAAATATTAAATTCCTTTAAAACTTTAAAACCTTCTTCTGGAAAACTCAATTCTTTTTTAAATAAAAAAATAAAAAAGAGTGAAGTAAATGGGAAAATAATCAAAGATATTAAACCCACATTCAAGAAAAATTCCAAGAATGATATTCCAGCATAAGTTGTTATTAATATATTAGGAATAGAGGAAATTGAAAAGAATGTGCCACCAATATTTACTAAAACAGCTTGAGTTAATATATAAGGAGATGGATTAATATTTAAAATACGTGATACTGTGATTGTAAGTGGAATAAGAATAATAACAGTCAAAATATTATTTAATATTGCTGAAATTAAAATTGTTATTATACAAAATAGAATCAATAATAATACAGGTTTCCCCCTTGATAATTTAATTAATCTTATTGCAAGAAATTGAAATGTACCTGCTTCATGTGAAATTTGAACAATAATCATCATTCCAATAATTAATACCAATGAATGTAAATTCACATAACCTTCATCTTGAGAACTAAACAAAAGATCAACAATTATTGAGAAATCTAACCCTTCAATAAAAATTAATACAAAATATGTGATTATTGCACCCGCAAGAGAAGCAATGGCTCGATTTAACTTATCTGTCAAGATAAGAATAATTACACCAATAAAACAAGAGGAAATAATAATTGTACTGATGATTATTTTGATTCACCTTATTATGCTAAATATGTAATTTGATAATAGAATTGTTAAAAATTTATTGTTTAAATTCTTTAAAACATTTATATTTTTTTAATATCTATTCCAAATTATGATTTTAAATCGATATATTTTGCTTTTCCTTTTCTTAGTAACTATTTCCTTGTTTCATTCATTATTAGGATAAACGCTGGACCCAAAAAAATTATTAATTAATTATACCATTGATTAATAGGAATGATATTAAAAACAATAATTAAAGATAAATTGTAAGTTAATTTTACAAAAGGAAAAAAAGGGGAAAATATTTAAAATAGTTAAAAATTAACTGTATTACTGAATTTGGCGTAAAATTTCTGGCGTACTTATGTCTATATCGTATTTTTTGAATGTATCAAAAACCGCTCTATATAGATTTCCTTCAATTCTTTTAATTCTTTTAATTTCTCTAATATAAACGTACAATCTGTATTCAACGGCGAAATTTAAAAAATTTGTCATCATAACATATGGTTTAGGCTCCTTTAATATAGCAGGAACGGTTACTGCTGCCTCCAATAATGCCCTTTCGACTTTATTAGGGTCTTCATCATATCCTGCTGAAATTACTACTTGTCTTCTAATCACTTTAGTCTTACCTAAAGATTTAATCGATTCTGTTAATAATTTCTGATTAGGAACAGAAATTTTTACTCCATCCAAATCAATCAATACTGTATAAATTAATTTGATCTCAATTACATCCGTCAGTGAGTCATCAAATATTATTCGATCTCCCTTAACAAAAGGTTTGCTAGACATTATAATAAGACCAGCTATAACGTTTCCTAGAGTGTTCATAGATGCAAATCCAATTATTGTTCCAAGCGATAGAGTTAAAAAACCAGCAATTAAACCAATGGCTTCGGTAAATTGAGAAAAGATCATTAGTACAATTATAATTATGAAAATATATTTAAAGAATTTCAAGATTAATTTTCCTGTACGCTCATCTATCTTTCCATGTTCTGTTCTTTTGGTAATTTGTCTTTTTAAGATTTTGTAAATAATATATCCAACAATTATTGTTGCGAAAATGAATATTAATGTCCAAAAATTAGTAATAAACCAATTAATTAAGTCATCTAAAAAAGTTTGCATTATCATTTTTTTTACACCTTTTATTATAGAACAAAATTTAATTTAAATTTACTTTGCATTATTTTAATATTTTTTTTTTTAAAAAATTATATGTATTTCTTAGCAATTAAATATTCAGCTGATAAAACCCCTCCCCTCCCAGCTCCTAATTCTGTGTTATGACTTAAAACGGTAAATTTTATACCATTAGGAAAATTCGTTTTTTCAAGTCCTCCGACGTAAGTAATCATCCCTGCTTTCTCATTCCCTTTATTCTCAAGGTCAATTCTGGGTTGAGGTCGGTAAGGGTCATCAAAAACCTTTATTGGGTGTTCAGGAGCATTTGGCAAATCTAGACCGGCTGTTTGTCCTTCAAAATCTCTCAATGTTTGTTTAACTTCTTCAATATCCTCAAATTCATTTACAGTTTCTATAAAAACACTTTCCATATGACCATTTATTGAGGGTACTCGATTACACTTACAATCGATTAAAAATTCAATATTTTGTATTTTATCCTCAATTATTGTACCAAAAATCTTTTTAATCTCTCTCATTACTTTTTTTTCTTCCCTCTCTATATGAGGAACAATATTTGCAACTATATCATAACTGGGAACGCCAGGATAACCTGCTCCTGTAATTGCTTGCATGGAAACCATATGAACACTTTTAATACCATATTTTTTTAAAATAGGATATAATGAAATTGCCAATCCGATAGCTGTGCAATTAGGACCAGGAACAATAAAACCTTTCCACCCACGTTTCTTTTTTTGTATATCTAAAATTCTATAATGCTCTCCATTAACAATAGGTAAAAATATTGGAACATCTTCTTCATATCTATAAGTAGCTGCTGTACTTACCACAGGTTTACTTGTTGCAATTTCACCCTCAATCTCTCGAGCATACCCTGAAGGAATTGCAGAAAAAACAATGTCAATTGAATTTAGATCTAAATCTTTAATATCCGTAACTGTCATTTCTTTTATTTCCTCTGGATATTTATAACTCGTAAAGCCCCTGATTGATTCCCCAAATTTTTTGCCAATCGAGGCGTGTCCATGCAATGACATGATTTCAAACCAAGAGTGTCCTATTAGTGCTTCCATAAACTGTTGTCCCGCCATTCCAGTAGCTCCAATTACGCTCGCTCTATATTTTTTAGGCATAATTCTTCTCTACTCAAATTTGAACATAATGAAATTTAAAAAATACTATATTATTTTATTTTTGAAGAAAATATTTAAAACTTATTTTCTATTTATATTATTAGCAAAAATTTCTAACTGGGTTAAATTAAATCTCTTAAAAATTTTCCCAATTTAGAGTAAATTTTTGAAGGATTGAGGTATAGGTGATAAAGATAGTAGATTCCATAGCACTTCTTGAATCACAAGCTGAAGAATTTGAAAATAAAGCAAAAATAGAGATGAGAAAAAAGAATTACGGAGAAGCCATCTTATTTTTTGAAGAGGCTGTAGATATCTATCTCAAATTAAGGTGGGATGGAAAAATTAAGATGTTAGAAAAAACAATTAAACGGCTTCAAAACGTTATTGGGTTTGAAAACAACAATCACGTAAACTCTGATTTTGTCAATATTAAGCAAGAAATGGAGCATAAATCCAATAATCTAACCATAAAAAAAGAAGTACCGGAAGAAATTAAAAATAAACTTGTAAAAATCGAAATGCTCGAAAGAAAAGCAGATAATGATGAGATACAAGGAAATGTGAAAAGAAGTTTTGATAGGTATCAAATAATCTTGGAATTAACAACTGATATAAATTCTTTAGAACAATTTAATTTTGAAAATAAAATTGTAGGAATTAAAGAGAAAATAAATAAATTGACTGAAAGATTAAAGTCCAATTTATAAAAAAAAATTTATTCTTTGTGTTCTTTAACATTTTAGATATAATGAATAATCCTTTCGCAAATTTTTATCGTGTACCGACATCTTTAGAACTCCTAGATATTGCTTTTAGTAGAGCTATGAAAAGCAGTGCTCAAGTATCTAAAAATGCACCTAAAATATTAAAAGCAAGAAAAAAGGAAATTAAAAGAATTCAAGTCGCAATCAAAGAAATTATAGATAGAATATTAAAAATTATTAAAATGGTTCCGATTATTGAGGAAATACCCGAATTCTATCGAGAATTGGCTTCATTAATCGTTAATACTGATGAATTAAGACTAACTCTAGGGAAATTAAATGGTATATTGCCTATCTTAAGTAAAATTGAAAGAGAATATAAAACTCGAATTAAAAAAACAGAAATACCCAAAGAAGCTGTGAAATATAGACGAGAAGTATTTGGAAGAATATCTTCAATAATAAACAAACAAAAGCATAATCTCGACTATTTAAATGAAATTAGAGGAGAATTAAGAAGAATCCCTTCTATTGATTATGAAATTCCTTCAATTGTTATTGCTGGCTATCCTAATGTGGGAAAAAGTAGTCTTGTAAGTTTAATTTCCACAGTAAAACCAGAAATTCAACCATATCCTTTCACTACGAAGAAAATTATTATCGGACATCATATAGTAGAAAAAAATTATGATAAGATGAAACTCCAAATAATTGATACCCCCGGAATCTTAGATAGACCTATGTCAAAAAGAAATAAGATTGAACTGCAAGCAATATTAGCTCTTAACTTGATTTCTGATTTAATAGTCTTCATATTTGACCCTACTCCAGCTTGTGGATATGATATTGATTGTCAGGTGGATTTATATTATGAAATTTGTAATAATTTCTCTAAAGATGGCAAAATTCCAATTATCATCGTTTTAAATAAAATGGATCTAGCTAATGAGGAGGAAGTTCAATTTATAAAGAATAAATTAAATTTAAATGAAGATGATTTTTTTCTAATTAATGCTTTAAATGGAAAAAATGTAAAGGAACTACTTGAATTCGTAATAAATAAGTTGATATAATCTTACTCTTCATATTTAAGATATTATTGATTTTTGTCTATTTTTTTAAAAAAAAATAAGGTAAAGCTATATATATGAGAAAAATAAATGTATTTTCGTTAATACAAAATACCTATATTTATCTATAAAACAATGCAATTAGAAATTAAATCACTTTACACAAATTTTTTTAATTTTGTTATATGGGATGTCATTAAACCATTATTTAGTGGATTATCAATTAATATTCCTTATAATGAATTAAAAAAATCTGTTGGTAAGGTTTTTGTGAAGGGAGCTTTACATTATAAAGTCAATTACGACAATATTTTGAAAATATTAAAGAAATCTAATCTCCCAAGTGCTATTATAGATTATATTATTGATTTATTATCAAAATTTGCTAATCAATTAGATAGTTACTTCTTAAAAAACGTAAATGATATAAAGTCAGTATATAAAGGTGAAGAACTCGAGAATATTTTACATGATTTTAATAATATTATCAATGAATACATCTTAATTTCCTATTTCGATTTAATCGTATTAAAACAAGCAACTTCTTTACTCGTTTATGCATCTGATCTTTCATTAGCAGATATATATCAATGCAGAATGGAATTTACAGAGCTACTTAGATCAGCATTAGTTAAAGATTCATCTTTGAAAATTGCAGAACTACTAGAATCGATAAGAGAAAAATTGAGTAGTATTACTGATAACGAAAAAATAATTAATTTAATTATGATTCAATTAGCTAGTTTCTTTGAGTGGTTAGTATCTTCTGATGATTTTGAGACAATTATTCCTATAATGAAGGAAATTCTCTCGCATGAAGTTATTAATTACCATCAAGTTTCTTCCTTAATTCCATCTAATAATGTAAATATTATAACTGAATGGTTTAAACAACAGGTAATTGAAATACCAATAATTCTTTTAAAAAAATCATTATCTAATGATTTCACATATGAATGTGAGAACTTAAAACATGAGATTTTAGAGATTTTCAAATTATTTTTAAACGGAACCATAACATATGATATTCTCGAAAAGAGATTACAAGAAATTGGAAAAAAATTAGGTTTGGAAAAATTATATAAAATTGAAGAAAATATTTTTGAATTTTTAGAATTAGACCAATCCCTAGATTTAGTGAAATCTTACCCTCTTCAAAAGATACATACAAAATTCAACTTTAATTTACCAAAATTTCAAAAACGAGAAAATGATCAAAAATATATTGAACAAGTAAATTTAATTATTCTTTATCAAATTTATAATAACAGTTTAACCTACTGTAAGTTTATTGAAGAAGAAAAAGCCATTGACCCATCATTAAAAAGATTAATCCAATATATTAAGAGCAAGATTCAAATTACCGAGACTTTATATATCTAGATGATGATTCTTTTTTTAATTTCACTAAGTCTTTAAAAAATTATAATATTTTATGAGAATAGTTAAAAATATATATGACAGACAAGACATATTTGCTAGGACTTGACATTGGAGGGGCAAATTCTAAAGCTGCGTTAGTGGAATTTGATAATAAAAAGTTAAACAAAATTCGCACTGCTATTAGGTATTACCCATTTTGGGAAAAAAATATAAAAGAATTCCCTAAAATGCTAAGAAATTTAAGCACACAACTGTTAGGAGAGAGTAATATTGATTTCAATGATATAAATAAAATTGCAGTTACTATTACGGCCGAGTTATCTGACGCTTTCCAGACTAAAAAGGAAGGGATTCAAACCATCTTAGAGGTGCTAAAAAAAGTCTTCGAGTCAGATAAAATCATGGTGATCAACAATCAAAATGTATTCTTTAAAGTTCAAGACGCGTTGGAAAATTATCTAAATGTTGCTGGAGCAAATTGGGTTGCAACAGCTCTATTTCTCGGCTCATATAAACCGGACTGTATTTTAATTGATGCTGGTTCAACAACTATTGACCTTATCCCTATAAAAGATGGAAAACCTCAAACAATTGGTAAAGATGATGTTTCAAGAATAATGAATCACGAATTAATTTATACTGGTGCTTTAAGAGCTACCATTCCCTCAATAACTCATTTTGTTCCATTTAAGAGGAAAAATTGTAGAATTTCATTTGAAAAGTTTGCATTAATTGCAGATGTTCATCGTATTTTGGGGCATATTACCGAACAGGAATATTCTTGTGATACTGCAGATAATCGCTCAAAATCCTTTTATAATTGCTATGCTCGGCTTTCACGTATTATATGCGGTGATTTAGAGCAATTAACAAAAGATGAGTTGAATATAATTGCTAACTATATATATCAAACTCAACTTAAAATTATTATGAGTGAAATTCAGTTGTTTATAGAACAAACATCTTATAGACTGCCAGATTTAACGCAAAATCCATTATTTATTACAACGGGTTTAGGTGAGAAATTTTTAATAAATACTGCGCTAAAAAATTTGGGATATAATAATATAGTAAGCTTTTCAGACGTAATCAAGTTTCCAGATAACGTGATATCCTCCGCTATTGCTGTTGCGGGGGCATTAAATCTATTTATATAAAAAATGTTGATATTTATAGATGATTGATGATGTTCTTTTATTTAAAATCGGAGGAAAAATAATCGATCACAAGCCTGATTTAGATAATACTATCTCCCAATTACGTGCCATTAAAGAAATTAAACCATCGATAAAATCAATAATTTTAATAGCTGGAGGGGGCTCTAATGTTGATCAAATTCGAAAATCCTATAAAAGAGGAGAAATCAATGATGAGGTTGCGCATTGGCAAGCAATTAAAATTATGGATCTGAATGCTATAAAAATTCAAGATCTCAATAAAGATTTTACTCTTACTGATTCATTCATTGAATTAACAAGGTTAGTGTCGTCATCTGGACAGTTTAAAATAATTAATTTTCCAACCTTTAAATATCTAAAAAGAAATGATGAGCTTCCCCATAACTGGAATACTACTTCAGATTCGATTTCATATTTTATAGCCAGTAAATTGAATCTCTTAAAATGTTTTTTAATTAAAGATATGGATGGAATTTATCTCAAAGACGGTAAAAAAATAATAAAGAATTTATCAATAAATGATTTTCAAAAATTACAAAAAAACGATCAATTATTCAATCCCATAAAAATTAACAGAATTACTGGAATACCTATATTTAAAAAAAAATCTACGCCAATAGATTCTTACTTATTAAACCTGATAAAAAAAAATAAATTAAATTGTATTATATTAAATGGAAAAATGCCATCTACAAATATTACAAAATATTTTCAATCTATAAACGAATATGAGAAAGTTTATACAAAATTATACTGCAACGCTTAAAGGTAGTGAAGCTATCACGCATAGATCAAACCGAAGGATTAATCTTTTTAAAGCATTGACAGCAAGGAATCCCTATAATAATTTTATTTTTATAATTTTTTGGTTTATGCATTAATTTTAACAAATTTTCTTTTAATTTTTTCGCAAATTCAGTTTCTTCAAAATAAAATCTCATTAAATCATCTTTATGATTTTCTCCTTTACAAATAGGACAAATAGAATAAAATTCTAAGAAATTATCACAAATTTTCTTTTCTTCATCAGATAAGGCTTCATAGTCTTGATTAACAGCATATGTATCTTCAAATAATATTTCTTGTATTCTTTCAATATCTGCTAGCATTTGCTCTCTAATCCAAGTTATGGTATCAATATCTCCCTCATGATTTTCCTCTGATTCAAATGGATTCGAAGAAAAATAAGACATATCTATATCTTAGAAAATAATTTAATTAAATAAACTTTAGTTTCCCTTTTCTTTATTCAAATCGGGAGCTACTTTTTTTTTCCTTTTTTTAATTCTTGCTTTATTTTTTCAATCTTTCGGTCTTTTATCCAATAACGAATTTTTTGATTCGATAATAATGATTGAACTCGATCATTTAATTTTTGGAATATTTTCTTGTCAGCTTCAGATAATTGCGGGATCTTCTCTAAAGAATAATCTTCTTCAGAAGGAATGATTTGTTCTTCTTCAGGAAAAGGAATCGTTATCTGCTTTTTTTTATCCAATAACTTCTCTCTTAAAATTCTCTTGATATTTCTTCCCCACCCTTGTATCCATGGAAAATTCTCAGAATCTTTTGGGTCCTCGATTTCAATGTCAAAACGTTTAACTATTATTAGATCTTCAGGACAACTGTTTTGGCATGCTCCACAATATATACAATCATCATCTTTCACTGCAATTTTCCCATATTTTTTAACATCCTCGGCAGTTTCAGGAATAAAAAAGGATTCAGTCGGACAGATATTAACACAGGCCTTGCAACCTGTCGGATCGCATCGATGAAGCATATTTTGTTTAATTATAACCTCTCCTTTAATCGGAGATTCTATTTTAAAGCATTTTGTTGGACATTCTTTTTGAATTTTTAAAAAATCTTTAATAAAATTTCCTTCCCTGACTTTTAAACATAAGTTACATATCTCATTTTTAGTGTCCTTAATGCATTTCTCAAAATCAATCTTATAAAAAGGTTTAAGTTTTGGATACTGGGCTAAAATTATTTGTTCTTCAGGTTTTATAGTCGTTTCATATACATCATTTATACAAACAACAGGACATAACATGCAATAACAACATTTATCATAATCAATTATGATATAAGGTGCATTTTCTATAATACCTTGTGCGATTTCGGGAACTGGACCTAATTCAATTGCGTCTGTGGGGCAAACTAATTTACAAAAACTGCATCCAACACATTTATTCAAATCATAAATTAATTTTTTATTAACATCTTTAAATTTCCAAGAAAAAACTAAGTTTGCGCCTTCAACATCTGAGGCTTTTAATATATCATCGATTTGCTCTTCATGAGCATTTAAATCTTTAGCTTCTTTATCGTTAGATCTCGAAATTATAATCAGAGTCCAATCGTTTATGAAATTTACCAGTTCCAATTAAAATATAATATTTACTAAATAAAAATTTCACTTCTATAAATTTTTAATTAGCCGCACTAAATAAGCTTCTTAAAATTATGTTTTTAGTAGCATCGAATAAGTAAAACTAATTTTTTTTCTAATTAAAAATCAAAAAACCAATCATTTTCATCTTCTTTCCATAGAAAATCCATCAGTTTTGACATGTCTTCAAGTAAGATTTTAACAGATAACTTATTTTGGGCTCTCTGAATCCTAGGAATCTCTTGAAAAAACATCTCATCAATTAGTTCTTCAATACTGAATCTCCCAAAAAATTTATCTGTATTGAAAAAGAAAGTTGTTAAAATTTCCGTACTTTGATTTTTATATTCTCCTAATTCGTCTTTGTAACTTTTTTCTAAATTTTTCTTAATTTGTCTTAATAAACATTCTTTTCGTATAATCAGTTGATTTCTTTTTTCATCAAAATCTCTTAGTTGCTTATCTATTTTTTTAATTTCTGAACCTAAATAATGAATTTTTTCCGATTCATCTTTTAATCCCTCTAAATCAGCACAAATTTCTGAAAATTGTGTCTTAATTAAATTTTCACTTTCTTTTTCTAAATTGTGTTTAATATTAAAATAATTAGGGGAAATATCAATACTCAGTGATATATTATCTTTTATTTTATATCCTTTGCCCCTTTTATTTAGAATATCAACCTCCTCTATGAGATCAAAGATTTTAAGCACCTCTATTTGAGAATGAACCGCTTGTCTAGATATATTTAGCACTTTTGCTAATTCTGCAATTGATAATGGAACTTTTGAAATTTTACTCAAAATAGATCTTCTTGTTGGGTTTCCGATAATTTCTAAGAAATCATCAAGATTTCTTTTAATTTTATTTTTTATTATTTTAGACACTATCTTTCTCCTCCAATCTCTTTTATAATTTTATCCATATAAAGATTCTTCTGGACCCGCCGTTTTCTTAGATCTCATATAAGATTTCGTATGTTCATCTGCCCGCTTTAAAATTTTATTAATAGCTTCTTCAAAATGTTTTTTTTCAATATTAATAGTTTCGATTTTTTCCAGTTCTTCATTAAATATTTGCTTTTGTAAAACTGCTTCTCTAATGGCCAGTAATGTAGCTTCTTCACTTATAGCTTGAACATCTGCACCAGTATAACCATCTAATTTTTCCGCTAATTCTTCTAGATTTACATCTTCACCAGTTGGCTTTTCTTTTAAATGGATTTTAAAGATTTCAATAAGCGCTTCCTTATCCGGTAAATCAATTTGAACATGTCTCCCAAATCTACCTGCTCTTAATAGAGCTGGGTCTAACATATCTGGTCTGTTCGTGGCTGCAACTAATACAACGTCCCTTAATTCTTCTAAACCATCCATTTCAGTTAAAAGTTGAGAAATCACTTGTTCAGTTACCTGAGAACCTATATGCATACCTCTTATACCCGCAATTGCATCGATTTCATCGAAAAATACTATACAAGGAGCTGCCATTCTTGCCTTTCTAAAGGTCTCTCTAACGGCTTTTTCGCTCTCTCCAACCCATTTTGATAAAAATTCAGGACCTTTTACGGAAATAAAATTTACTTCACTCTCGTGAGCTAAAGCTCTTGCTAATAATGTTTTGCCTGTTCCAGGTGGGCCAAATAGTAATATTCCATTTGGTGGTTTTGAATTCATATGCTTATATAAGTTTGGATATTTAAGTGGCCATTCAATAATCTCTTTTAATTGCTGTTTTGCATCTTCTAATCCGCCAACATCATCCCAAGTTTCTTTAGGCGTAGATATTAATACTTCCCTTAATGCCGATGGTTCAATACTAGTGAGTGCTTGATTAAAATTCTCCATCGTAATCTGAATTTTATCTAAAATCTCTGCTGGTATTGGTTTCTCCATATCTATTTCGGGTAGAATACGTCTTAAACTTAACATAGCTGATTCTTTAGCTAATGCTTCAATATCTGCTCCCACAAATCCATGGGTTCTATCTGCTAATTCTTCTAAGTCAACATCCTTATATAAGGGCATTCCTCTTGTATGAATTTGCAAGATCTCATACCGTCCATCTCTATTTGGAACACCAATAACGATTTCTCTATCAAACCTTCCAGGACGCCTTAATGCTTCGTCAATATCGTTCACTCTATTTGTAGCTCCAATAACAATTATTTCTCCTCTTGATTCTAAACCATCCATAAGAGATAACAATTGAGCAACAACCCTTCTCTCAACTTCCCCAGTAACTTCCCCTCTCTTGGGAGCAATAGAATCTAATTCATCAATAAAAATAATCGAAGGAGCATTTTTTTTCGCGTCTTCAAATATATTTCTCAAATTTTCTTCACTTTGCCCATAAAATTTACTCATTATCTCTGGACCTGAAATAGTTATGAAATGTGCATCTGTTTCATAAGCAACTGCTCTTGCTAATAACGTTTTACCCGTTCCTGGTGGTCCATGCAATAGAACTCCTTTTGGTGGAGATATGCCCGCTCTTTTAAATAATTCTGGATGTCTCATCGGTAACTCAATCATTTCTCTAATTTTTCTAATCTCTTCATTTAACCCACCGATATCTTCATAGGTTACTTGTTGTTTCTCAGCAGCCTCGACCTCCTCTATGGTCTTCTCTGAAACTATAATTTTGGTTCTAGAATGAATTCTAACTGCCTCAGCTTGAGGAGTAAATTTCATAATCATAAAATCAAATCTTTGTCCCATTGCATAAAAACTAATGATATCTCCTTTTGTAACTACACGATTATCTAATAAATTGGCTAATGCTTTTGAATCCCTTATAACTACGGGCCTTCCAATTGAAGCAAATGTTATACTCTCTGCGAGTTTCGCTTCTATTTTTCTTATAATAACCCAATCATCAATAGAAGCGCTAAGATTTCTCCTTAATGAACTGTCTAATCTAATGATACTCGATCCAACATCTTCTTTTCGGCCAGGATATAATAATCCAGATGTTCTCTTGTCCTTATATTCATTATAAACTTCAATTACATCTCCTGTTCCTAAATTGTGTTTTCTAGCTATCATTGGATCTATACGTAAAATCCCACGACCAACATCTTCTTTTAATGCATCAGCAATCCTTAGATAATCCTTCGCTTTATTTTTATTTGATATTGAACTCAAAATTTTCACCTATAATATGATCTTTTAGATTAATTTAATTAAATTTCTTGTTAAGATTTAAATAAATATTAATTATAAAAAAAAATAATTTTCCTATTTTTTCTCAAATTTTTTAATTTTACTTCTATTTTTTACGTTTCAACTTTAAAGATGCAATACCATTCTTTAATTCTAAAGTATAATCATTGATATCAAGATTTATAGGCAATTTAATTTCCTTATAAAACTTTCTACCATCTCTCTTAGCCTCTACTGTTAATTCTTCTCCTTTCTCATCAAAATTCAACTTAAGATCTTCCTTTTCAACGCCTGGAAGCTCTAAACAAATTTCAATTTGATCTTCAAAATCCGTAATTTCTATATATGGTTCGATATCTTCTTTCATTTTTTGACTGGCTTTTAACTCTCTTCTCTCTTCCTTACTTTCAGGTACTAATGATATTCCCTTTATCGTAGGTCGTTCTGTAATGAATTTCGGAATCCCTTTTAAGAATTTAGAAAGTGTCTCATCATCAACATCACCCTGTACTCTGATCTCAGGCTTATCCATTCCCGTCTGATAATTATATGATATAGAATACGACTTGGTATCATTATTCTTGAAATTAAGATCATTATTAAAATCTATACTCGGAAACTCTGAGAAATCCATAAAACCGAAATTTTTATCAAAAAAATCTGAAAAACCTTCAACTAAATTACGAAGTCTTTTCGTAAATCTCTTATAATTCTCATCAAATATATCATCATTCATAGTTGTTTACCTCCATTTTTTTATTTTTCAAATTCTCATTGTCAATAAAGGATTGACAATCACTAATTATCAAATAATCAACTATATATTTAAATCTTATGATTATATTTAGAAAAATTCTAAAAGGATAAATTGGGTCAATTAATTTAAGTTCAATTACAAAAAAATCAAGATTATATAAATATTTCTACAATTCAGCATGAATTTTTAATAAAAATTCAGAGAGAGAGCTTTTAAAAAAATATAAATCTTCGAAAAATGATTATAATTTTAAGAAGAAAATGTCAATAGCGTCTTATTTTTTTTCCTTCAATTCTAGTATAAATCTATAAACAGAACCCCACATATAATCATCTTCTCTTTCTTTTACTTCGAAGTTATTGGTATGTAACCAGTTTTTTAAAGCTTTCTTTGTTTTATTATCATAATCTCCAGTGATTTCTCCTTCATAGAATCTATCGCCTTTTAGTATCTCTTTTACGATTTTCAGTACTTCTCCCTCTAACTTGATAATGTCGTTGGGATCATCTCTTTGAAGCAAGCACATATCATAAATCTCAAATACTTTTCGCAGCTCACGGATAGGATTAGGGTGCTCATCAACTCGAATGTCAATATATCTATCTGTACCTCCATCATATGCTCCTTTTTCTTTTACTATTAGAATTGCAGCTGATTCTCGACCTCTCTTATCACCACCCTGTTCTTGTCCGGCTTCTAATGTGGCTAATAGTTTTTCTATCAAATCACCCTTAGTCTCCAGAAATGCCTTTGACATTGCTGATACGACCTTTTCTGAAGCCAAAATATTTCCTTGGCATGCATGGTTTTTTCCGATTATATGTCCAGCCCAATCAAAGCATTCTTTTCCTGTAAATGATGCTGTGTTACCATAAGAATCTGCAACACCTACCTGTCTTTGTTCTTTTAAATCATCATGCTCAATCAATTTTTCAATCGTTTCTTCAGCTGTGAGACCCTCTATAAGTAAAGATAATCCCTTAGGACCATAACTGGTATTAGCATAAGCTTGAGTTGCAATTGCTCCAACACCTGCCTTTGCAAATGGGACTATTGCTCCTACAGCAACAAATTTTGATTGAACTGCAACACCCCATTCATTATTTTTTGGGTCATATGCCACAATTGAAAATGTCATAATAAATTTCAGTTATTTTATTAGATCATATTTTAAAAATGAAATTATACTTTAAAGAAGTAGCAATAAATAATGGTTATAAGTTTTTTTGATGAATTTTAATAATATCAATATAGAAAACTAAATATTTACTATTAATTATTTTATCTTTGGAGTGACTTAGATGGAGATATATTTCCGAGCATTAAAAATTGAAGATATTCCTGCTATCAAAGATATTAGCAAATATATCTGGGAAGGTGATGATTATATCCCAAATGTTATAGAAGAGTGGCTTCAACAAAAGGAATGTATGAATTACGGAGCTTTTAAAGATGAAGAAAAAAATAATTTAATTGGATTTGGGAGGATTAAAATATTGTCAAAAGATTTAGTGTGGTTGGAAGGTGGGCGAGTAAAATTTTTACTTCAACACCAGGGGATTGGCAAGGCGATGATAAAATATGCATTAGAATATGCTAAACAAATTAAGGCAAAAACCGCTCAATATAGTACTTGGTCTAAAAATTTTGGTTCAATTTCGCTTGCTAAAAAATTTGGATTTCAAAAAAAGGAGATAATGGATATCCTTGAATCAGATATAAAGACTCTCAAGCTAATTAACAAACCCTCTTCAGAAGTTGAGAATATCTCAGCAAAAGAAGCATTAAAAATTTATAGAATTATACCAAATGGTCCAGGAGATGAATTGTGTGTTGGTTGGTCCTATATCCCCTTAAAATTAGAATATCTTGTGAATAATAACTGGCATTGGATAAAAAATTCTAGAGCAATTTTACAAATAATTGAATTTAAAAGAACACACTTTCAAGAAGATCCAAAAAATAATGAAATTTGGATGATTGTGTATGGAGAACCAACAGCAGTTCGCGAGTTATTACAACATATTATTCAAAATGAGCTTCAAACTAAAGATTTTGAAAAAATCATGGTTTTTTGTCATCCTAAAATTACAGCAATAATTAAAGAAATTGGATTCTCATATTATGACGGCGATCTCTCCGGTGTGTTATTGTTTGAAAAACATTTGGGCTAAAAAAAACAATTTCTCTATTTCAACTTTTAGTGAATGCTTTATTATAAGTGAAATAATTAAAATCACCTACAATATAAAGAACTTACGTAGTATCACATAGAAGTATTAGATATATAATGAAAATTTTAGAAAAATAAAAGAAGAATTACATTTTTCTTAAGACTTTCTTATCTACTTTACCCACGGAAGTTAAAGGCATCTGTTCAAGAATTTTTATTATCCTAGGTACCTTATATTTGGCTAAATTATCTTCCGCAAATTTTAAAATATCTACTTTTATTTCTTCAGAGTCTTTATATCCTTCTTTTAGAAGTACAAATAATTTTACTATTTCAGAGCCTGGACGATCTGGGTCAGGAATGCCAACGGTAGATGCAAGTTCAATTGCTGGATGTTTATTTATTTTATCGTCAACCTCAACACTGAAAACTTTATAGCCGCTAACTATTATCATATCTTTTGTACGGTCAACTATTCTTATATAACCATCCTCGTCCATTACCCCTACATCTCCAGAATAAAACCAACCCTCTTTTAGAGCATTTCTTGTCTCCTCTGGTTTATTCCAATAACCCTTAAAAATTTGGGGGCCCCTTATAACAATCTCACCAGCCTTACCAATAGGTACTTCTTTTTCTCTATCACTAACATCTACTAATTTTACTTCTGTATTTGGAAGAGGAACACCAACAGTTCCAATTTTTTTTTCCCCAAGATAAGGGTTCATAGTAACACCGGGAGATGCCTCTGTCATACCATAAGCTTCTAAAACTTTGCCTTTACCAACTAACCCTTCAAATTCATTGATACTTTCTGTTGCAAAAGGAGCTGCGCCAGAAATAAAACCTTTGATAGAACTGAAATCTAACTTTTTAAATTTTCGATTGGTTAAAAGCATCAAATAAAGAGTGGGAACGTTATATGCTAAGGAAATTTTACCTTCATATTCTTTCATTTTATTTGCAATATAAGCCGTATCCCTGGGATTAGCTACTAAGATTTGAGCTGCTGCGTTATATACTGTCTGTAAATTGAATTGTAATCCCGCTAAATGAAAGAAAGGAAATCCAGAAATATAATAATCATCTCCTGGATTAGCAACTGGTTCAAACCAATGATAAACCAGTTGCATCATCGATATCATATTTTCATGTGTAAGTATTGCTCCCTTTGGAGGACCGGTGGTTCCGCCTGTATATTGAAGTAATGCGATGTCTTTTTTTGGATCAATTTTAATTTCAGGAGTTTTTTCACTTGAATAATTTGCTAAAATTTCTTTAAAGGTAAAAAATTTTATACCTTCTATTGGTACGACTTCACCACAAGGAATTTTACCGATTTTTATTAATTTTTCTTTCATTTCTGGCTCTAAATCTAAAGTATCTGCAATATTTGTTGTTATCACGATTTTAACATCTGTCCCTCCCATAGAAAGAGCTTCACGCACATTTTCTTCATAAAAAGAATCCATTGTTATTAGAGCAACTGCTCCGCTGTCTTTTAATTGATAAGCTATTTCATTTGATTTCAAGAGAAAATTCATCCCACTTTGAACACATCCAGCATAAAAGGTTCCAAATAAGGCTATAATATATTGAGGGCAATTAGGTAGATTTATTACAACTCTATCGCCCTTTTTAACGCCATTCTCTACAAGAAAATTAGCAAAACTAATAATTAATTTTTCTGCTTCCTGAAATGTTTTACAATCTCCTTGAAAATCGTAACAAAGGCTCTTTGGAAATTGTCTTGCTGTTTTCTTCATCATATCAGCCAAAGACATTAACTCTAAATCAATCTCTGGCTTTACATGCTCATCATAAGATTTTAACCATATTTTTGAAGCATAGGGACTTTTTTCGTTAGAATTTTTACTCATTTTTGATCAATTCAAAAAAAAAAATTATTGATTTTGATTAATTCTAATAATAAGATTTGCGATAAATTAATATTTAAAATTAACTAACTTTGAAGTTCGTTATACGGAATAATATTTAGAAATAAGTTCTTCTATTATTTTTTCATTTAAATCAAATAAAGTAAAAATTAATTTATCAATATCTCTTTTATATAATTCTATTTTCCCTAAATCTTGCAAGGAATTAGCAATTAAATCTCTTGAAAGTTTCCGAATAGTTTTATAAATATCCCTTTTTTTTTGAGTTTTAAGATTCTCAAAACTAATAATGGGTATCTCATTTTCAAGTTTACTTTTGGATCTTTTAATTTCTAATCCTTTTGCATAAAAAATGAACCTCATCAATTTAGAATTTAAATAAGCAATTAAAAAAAGATAATCCGCTTTCTTTCCATCATTGTGTAAAAAATAGGTATCTGATGTTGCATAAAAAGGGTTTTTTGTAAATCCAAAAATATTTTCCTTTGAAATATAAGAAAAAAATATTTTTAGTTGGTTTTCATAATAAGGTTCTAAGTATTCAATTCCACTTTCATTTCTCAAGTTATGAATTTTAAAACCACGTCTCGGAAATAACCAATTTCCTGGAGATTCTTTGCATTTAATTAAGGTATTTTTCAGGTCATCTTCAAATTGATATAAATATCTCATTAAAACCGGGTATTTTTTATCTGGGTCAAAATTATCAGATTCAATTTCATTCTTATCAAAAAATATCATCCATCCTAAATATTCATCTTCATTAAAACCATACTGATGAATAGATCTCCCTTTATATATTTTCTTCAAGCGATTTTTTTCAAATTCATTTAGTTTTAAATGATCTTTTTCAATTTTGAGGAAAAAATCTCCATTTTTTCTAATAATATTCTCATTTTCCTTTAAAATAAATATATTATCTTTAATGGAAATTATACCATTTCTTATTTGAAAAAAATCTTTTAGATATATAATTCTCCCACTATCATTTTTACATGTATTTTCGATTTTATCTATAATTACTTTTACGTCCTCAGGAAAAAGAAGATTCCAACTCCCATTTTTTTTCAAACATTGATTTGTTATCGCGCTATCATATGATATAGAATTAAAATCAACAAATTGAAAAATAGAATTACAATTTTGAAATTTCGAGTGTTTCTTGAATTGAATAATTCTAATTTTTTTCTCCGTTTTATTTCTTTTTTCCTCGTTGTTTTTCTTTTGTAAGATGAAAATACAATTATGCTGCCCCGGAGCGTCTTTAAAAACTTTCAAATTTGTTAAATCTACATAAGTTTTGAGAAAGCATTCTTCTATAATATGGGGTTTTAATTTTGCTACACCTGTTTTTTCTCCCTTTTTTATCCAATAATTCGTTGTAATGAAGCATAATAAACCTCCAGGTCTTAATTTTCGAATACCTAAATGAAGAAACCAGTAAAATAAATCCATATTTCCACAAAAAAACTCTTTACAAATTGGATATTTACGAATATAACCTTGGAATATTTCTGAAGCATAATTTTGTCCAAGATATGGAGGGTTTCCTATTATTAAATCATATTTTTCATCTTCATTTGATTCTAAAAAATTAGAATTTTTTAATTTTATATTATCTCCAAATTTTTTTTTTAGCAGATTATAATAATACTTATCAATCTCAAACGCTGTAATGTTTTTATAACCATATTCGATGAGTGTTTTAAGAAAAGCACCATCGCCAGCAGCAGGTTCTAAAAGAGATAAATTTAAAACTTTAAAATCATCCAAGTTATTATCCTCTTTAAACACTTTCATAACTAAATTTACCATAAACTCGGTAATAGAAGTAGAGGTAAAATATTGACCAAAGTTTTGTTTTTGACAGGGTTTTAAAGTCATATTTGCATTTTATTTATTTTATTCCTTTTAAAATATTGAAAATATCTTCATATGATACTAAAAAAATCTATACGATCTATTAGAGTTCTAAAATTCTTTAAGATTAAATATATAATTATATGAATTTTTACTATATTTTTTTAATTCTATAGTTTATACACAATAAGTAAAATCTTTTTAAGCTATAGGTCTTTTTTATTAATGATAATACTAAATTCTAAAAAAGTCATACTAGATATTGAAATGTTTTTTTACTCAAGGGAAAAAGAAAACTTATGTTTAAACTATTAAAATGACACATTATAAAGCATATCCTTTTACTGCTATTGTTGGACAAGATTTAATGAAATTAGCTTTGTTATTAAATGCTATAAATCCAAAAATCAGTGGAGTTTTAATAAAAGGCACAAAAGGAACTGGAAAATCTACGGCAGTAAGGGCATTAGCAGATCTACTCCCAGAAATTGAAGTTATAAAAGATTGTCCATTTAATTGCAATCCTTACAATTTAAAAGAAGCATGCCATGCATGTCAGGACAGAATAATTGCTGAAAATTTAAAGGAAAAAGATACAGAATTTCGAAAAATGCAAGTGATAAATCTTCCAATTAATGCTACTGAAGATAGAGTTATAGGCACAATAGATATTAAGAAAGCTTTAGAGGAAGGTTTAAAAGCTTTAGAGCCCGGAATTTTAGCAGAAGCAAATAGGAATATATTATATATTGATGAAGTTAATCTTCTTGCCGATAATGTAGCTGATGTTCTGTTAGATAGTGCAGCAATGGGAATTAATATAATTGAAAGGGAAGGAATAAGCCTTCATCACCCATCAACTTTTATTTTGGTAGGTACGATGAATCCTGAAGAAGGAAATTTAAGACCTCAGCTTCTAGATCGTTTTGGATTAAGCATTGATGTGGAAAGAATTGAAGATATCGATAAGAGGGTTCTCATCACGAAATATGCAGAAGAATATCAAAATGATCCTAATTTATTCTATAAAAAATTCAAAAAAAAGCAAAAAGAATTAAAAAATAAAATAGTAAATGCTCGAAAAATTTTACACTCAGTAGAAATTTCAGATAACCAGCTAAAACAAACAAGTAAGATCTGTGTAAAATTAAAAGTTGACGGTCATAGAGCAGATATTACAATAAGTAGAACTGCTAAATCAATTGCTGCATTCCATGGTCGAAAATTTGTAGAGGATGATGATATTAAGACCGCAGCAAAATTAGCTTTATCACATCGCTTAAGACGATTACCCTTTGAAGATAAAACATTAGATGAGAGCGAACTCGAAAACTTATTTGATAATAAAGAAGATGAAGTAAAAAAAGAATCAAATGATATCCAACAAGAAAAAAAACAGTTAGAAGTGGAGCCTAATCAAATTGATAACAATCTGTTAAATAATATACAGAATGATAATCAAACTTATAATTTACGGGAAGAAACATTTGAAATTAAAGAAAATGTTATAGCCGATCAAATCATAAAGAATAAAAAAATAAGAGAGGTTATGAATACTTCTGGAAAAAGAGTTATACACCCAACATATAGCCCTCATGGGAAATATGTAGGTTCTGAGAAAAAAAGAGAAATAAATATGCCTAATTCTACGGATATTGCCTTCAATGAGACATTAAATGAAGCTGCATTGGACGCTTTTAAAAATGGTAATAAATTAGAAATAAAAGGAGAGCACATTCACATTAAAAAAAGAATGGGAAAATCTAGTTATTTAATTATTTTCTGTGTAGATGCTTCAGGATCTATGGGTATTAAGGACCGAATGGAAACTGTTAAAGGAGCAATTTATTCTATTTTACAAACTAACTATATTCATCGTGATAAAGTTTCTCTTATTGTGTTTCGTCAAGATAGGGCTGAAACTATTTTACCACCCACCAGAAGTACTGACTTAGCTTATAAGTTATTAAAAGATATTCCGACAGGAGGGACTACACCTCTAGCAGCAGGATTGCTAAAGGCGTTGGATGTAGCTAAAGAAGAAATTCGAAAAAAAAGTGGTTATATCCCTTTAATTATATTATTAACTGATGCAAGAGGCAACGTCTATTTTAAAGATGCAATTGAAGATGTATTAAAAATTGGTAAGGAAATTGCTCAACAAGAAATAAATTTAATTGTTATGGATACAGAATTTTCAGATGTAAAATTGGATTTCTCTAAAAAATTAGCAAATGTTGCAAACGCCGTATATTACCATATAGATCATCTAGATCAGGAAGATTTAAATGAAATTTTAACCATTGAAGGAATTTTTGAAAATATTTAACTTTTTTTAGTGCATTATTATGGGAAAAAAAATTAATATTGATAGAAAAATCCCAAAAATTACACTTATTTCAGCTAGTATTTTTATGAAACATATAACTGATGGTATTCAAGAAATCTATAATGAATTAGGCAAAATTTTTGAATTTAAGAGTTATTTTTTAAATGATGTAGATTCTGGAAAAGTCAAAAAAGAAGACTTTATCAAAAAAATCTATGAATCAGAGGTTATGCTTATTGACATTCGTGGAAATTGCCCTACTGTTGAGATTTTAGTTGAAACATACGATAAAATGGAAAGAGAAAACCCTGAACTCTTCCAAGAAAAAACTATTGTTGCGCTTGTCGGAGGAAACAGTGAAATAAGGAGGCTTACTCAAATGGGTCCCTTTTTGGCGCGAAAAATACCTGCTCCTAAAAGCACAGAATATGGAACCGATGAGATACCCGATTTGACTACCGCGGTAAGGTTTGGGCAAAAAATGACCGAAATGATGAGGTTCTTAGGAAGAATATTGCCAATTAAATCACTTAGGCACGCGCGTTATTGGGTTCTTATGATGAATTATTGGACTTATGGCTTTGCAGGGATGGCATCAAATCATAAAAATATGATTTTATTTCTTTTAAAACATTATTTAGGACACAAGGATTTAGATGTATCTAAACCGGCAAAAATTCCATCATATGGAATTTATGATGTTAAAATGAATAAATATTTTGATAAATTAGATGATTACTTAATTGAAAAACCTTTAAACGCGAATAAACAAACAATTGGCCTTTTTTATTATGGAGGTCTTTATTTTGAACAATCATTACCTATTGTTGAGGAATTTACTAATTATTTATCAGATTATAATATAATTCCCGTGTTTTCAGATATTTTGACTAATGTGGAAGCACATGAGAAATTCTTTTTTAAAAAAGGATTAAAAATTGTTAGCCTAATCATAAATCTTCAATATTTTCAACTAAATGGCGGACCTTTGGGAGGTGATGGCTCAGTTACATTGGAATTATTCAAAAAAATGGATATACCACATTTCAATCCAATTATTCAATTTGATATGTCTTACGAGGAATATCAAAATTCACAAGAAGGAATTATTCCAATTAATCAAATCATTGCGGTGGTAATGCCCGAATTGGACGGACGATTCGAAATGCTAACAGTTGGATGCATGAAAAATTTAGGTTATTCAGAAGAGATACATTCAGATGTCTTAGAAGTGGCACCATTAACAGAAAATATTAAATTCACAACTGAAAGAATAAGAAAATGGCTTAATTTACGAGAAAAATTAAATTCCGAAAAAAAAATTGCAATTATTATCTATAATTACCCCCCAGGAGAAGATAAAATAGGAAATGCTGCATATTTAGATGTTTCAGAGTCATTGAGAAATTTATTAAACACTTTAAAAAAAGAAGGATATGCTATAGAAAGTTTGCCCGAAGATAAAAACCTTGCAGAAATTTTTCTCAAAAATGGTTCTGTTAATAGTCCAAAATATACAAGTGTAGATAATTTTAATGGTACACTCTTAAGTAAAGGCAAATATTTAGAGTATTTTAATAGTTTGTCTAATAAGCTTCAACAAGAAATCATAGAATTTTGGGGTGAACCAATTGGAAAGATCATGGTTGAAAATTCAAGCATAAAATTGCCAATTACTCAACTTAAAAATATTTATATCTGTTTACAGCCTTCCAGAAGCACTGTTTCAGGTGATCCTAATGATTATCACAATAAAAATTTACCTCCTCATCATCAATATCTCGCCTTTTATAGATATATTGAAGATATAATAAAAGCTGACGCGATAATTCACATTGGAACTCATGGAACAGAAGAATTTTTACCAGGAAAGGAATGTGCTGGAAGCTTTAATGATTATAATCTTAATTTATTAGGGTCCTTACCGAACATATATTATTATCATATAACTAATACAAGCGAATCAGCCATTGCGAAAAGAAGGGCAAATGCACTAATAATTAATCATGCAGGACCTTCTTTTAAAAATTCTGATTTATATGAAGATCTTGAAAGACTCGAATCTTTAATCGTAGAATATCAAAATCAGTTTTCATTAGGTTCTTCTAGCTCCGTTGAATCAGTTAAATCAGAAAGAATTCGAGATCTAGAAAAAGAAATAGACGAAATTGCAAAAGACTTAAATTTAGAATACAGGAGTATTTCAGAGCTTGAAGATCTCTTGTATAGATATAAAATCTCAATAATCCCAATGGGATTGCATGTTTTAGGAAAAAATTATAATTTGGAAGAAAAGTTCGATTTAATACGAATGATTCTGATAAATTCTGGTGAAATACCTCCTGCTATCGAAAATATTGTTTCAAAATTTGGAACTAATGAAAGAGAGCAATCGGAGAATATCAAAGAGTATCTAATGGATATTATTAGAAAATTATCCTTATTTGTTGAGATTAATAAGAATGTAGTTAAAAAAATTAGTAAGGAATTGGAAACTGAATATGATTTAACTCAAGAAGACCACAATTTAATGATTGAATGGATAGGAAATCTCTTGGATAGAATGGATAATTCAATGGAAATGAGTAACATTATCCATGCATTAGAAGGGGGTTATATCGAACCGGGACTTGGAGGAGACCCAATAAGATCACCTCACATTTTTCCAACAGGTAGAAATTCTTTTGGCTTTGATCCGCGACTTATACCTAATACAACTGCTTATCGGCGTGGAGGGGAAATCGCTGAAAAATTGATTCAAAATTATAAAAAAGAAAATAATAAATGGCCTCAAACTGTAAGTGTAGTTTTATGGGCTTTTGAAACCATGAAAACCGGTGGTGAGACAGTCGGGCAAATATTTAATTACTTAGGCGTGAGAGCTGTTAAAAATAAATCAATTTGGACTACTGAACTCGAGGTAATACCGCTTGAAGAATTGAATCATCCTCGAATTAACGTTATAACAACTATTTGTGGCATCTTTCGAGACACATTCCCATACATTTTAGATTTAATAAATCATGCAGTTGAATTGGTTGTTGATTTGGATGAACCTTTAGAGCAAAATTATGTAAAGAAATCAGCAATGGAATTAAAAGAGCAAGGTGCTGAAAATCCAGAAGCAAGAGTTTTTGGTCCACCTCCAGGCAAATATAATACAAATTTAACTAATATTATTTCTGCTGGTCAATGGGAAAATGAAAAAGAACTAATCGATGATTACCTTAATAATATGAGCTATGCATATATGCGAAATCAAAAAGTAAAGAGGAGTGTCAAGGCATTTTCTGAAAATATAAGAAAAATAAACCTTATGAGTCAAATTCGGGATTCAAGTGAATATCATATAACGGATTTAGACCATTATTATGAATTTACCGGTGGATTAGCCAGAACCTATGAAGAACTAAGTGGTAAAAAGGCTAATATCTATATTGCGGATACCTCCAGTAAAAAAATTAAAGTTGACGCCATAGAAAAAAGCATAAAAGAAGGGGCAATTACAAGAACTTTAAATCCTCGCTGGATTAAAGGGTTGTTAGTTCATAAATACCATGGAGGACAAAAAATTGCAGAAAAAGTTGAAAACATATTAGGTTTGGCTGCAACAACACATAGTGTGG
The DNA here is from genome assembly GCA_029856045.1 of Promethearchaeia archaeon. GTDB lineage: Archaea > Asgardarchaeota > Lokiarchaeia > Sigyniarchaeales > SOKP01 > 6H3-1. The sequence goes on from JAHQWG010000016.1 coordinate 513,485, forward strand.
ATAATTGGATTTGGGATAAATCATATGAACAATACTTCGAAAATGAAGAAATACGAGAGGCTTTGATTGAAAATAATAGGTTTGCTATGATGGATATTATAAAAAATATGCTCCAAGCGGACCAAAGAGGTTATTGGGATGCACCTGAGGAAAAGATTGATAACCTAAAGAAGCTATTCCTTGAACTAGAAAATTGGGTTGAAATGATGTATTAAGTTAGGAGTAAAAAATTATGTTAATTTTTTAAAAAGAGCTTGGAATTCTGCTTTTACATTTGATAATCCTAGGGTTCCAAGTAAATGTATAGTCTTTTTATTTAAAGAATAGAAAGAGCGTAGTTCATTACGCTTATATTCTTTTCTCTTTTCATTTCTAATGAAGTTCTTTTCTCTTAGTATTTTTAGATGATAATTTAATTTATTTTCTTGGACAGATGATAACAATTTTTTTAATTGGCTGAAAGATAAAGATTGTTCACTTGCGAAGAGAGTTAGAAGAATTTTATATCTTGTTTTTTCGGAAATGATTTCTAAATCTTTTCTCACATTCTCAAAGTTTTTGGGGGTCTGTATTTTTTCTCACTCCTATTTAAAGTTATTTTTTTTTTTAATCTAATTAATAAATATTTTAAAATATTATTTTAACTACTTAGAAAATTTTTAAAAATTAATTTATCATTCAATTACACTAAATTAAATAATGACAAAGGTAGTTAAAAAATGCCAAAAAAAGTTAAATATATTGATTTATCAATCCCCATAGCTAATGATACTTTATGTGATCCTCCACTCACGACGCCTAAAATTGAATATGGTGATCATATTAGAGGGGCTGAAGAAATGGCTTTCGCATTTCCAAAACTGAAACCTGAAGAGCACTTACCCGATGGAAAAGGATGGGTTACCGAATCAATTACTCTATCAACTCATAGCGGATCCCATATGGACGCTCCATGGCATTATGCTCCTGTGCAAGATAGAGAGATTGGGGAAAGAAAGGCAATGACAATCGATGAAATTCCATTGGAATGGTGTGTAGGACCTTTAATTGTTCTTGATTGTACTAATTTTGAAGAAGGTTATGTAATGACATCTGAGGATATAGATCACAAATTAAATCAAATAAATCATAAATTACAGGAAGGAGATATCCTTTGTGTTCATACTAATGCTCCGAAATATTTCGGGACTAGAGAATATATTAATCATGGAGTAGGCGTTGGAAAAGAAGCAACATTACATATTATTAGACAAGGCGTTCACGTAGTTGGAATCGATGCTTGGAGTTGGGACGCTCCGTTTTTGATTACAGCGAAAAAATGGAAGAAATCAGTTAAAGAAAAAAAACCAAACCCAAGCATTATTTGGGAGGGTCATTTTGCTGGTATCGAATTAGGATACTTCCAAATGGAAAAACTAACAAACTTAGATAAGGTTTCTCCCGTTGGAGCTACAATTTATTGCTTTCCTATAAAAATAACTGGTGCTAGCGGAGGATGGGTGCGTGCGGTAGCAACATTGCCCCAATAATTCCATAAAAAAAGTTTTTATATTAATCAAATTTCAAAAAACTTTTGATATATTTTTTAATTCAGTTATTTCATTTTTACTTTAAACGGAGGTATTTCTTGGTCAATTTCAATATCATTTGGATTTTTACTTTTCAATTTCATCTATCACCAGCCAATTTAATAAAAAATTCATGATCATTATAATTTGATCACATTTCGAAATTCTGTAATCGAATAGAATACCCATTATAATGGGAATTAAAAAAAAAAGGGAAATTAAAATTTGGTTTTTTTCTGAAAAATTATAATTCCTAGGATTATGAATATAAGAGTAAATCCAAAAATAATTAGAACTCCACCCCAGATAGGGATTGGAATTGCCTCGGCAGTATATCCAATCAAGGAGCTACTATATAATTGCTCTTCTAACCCATGACCCATCACTGTGATTTGCATATAAACTTGTTTTGCCCAATATGGAGGTGTAAAATAAACTATTGGACTTTCAAATGGCATAAGGGAACCTGAAATGAAAAGGATTGGTAAATAATACATCAACGAAAAACCATTTGCGATTTGTGGGGTTTTTGAAACGCTAGCGATTATAATACCCATACCAACCGCAGAAATACCAAATAAAAGCGAAACCAAAAACCCTATCAATAAACCTAACAAATTATTGAAGTAAACTCCAAGAATAACATACCCTAGGACGAACATAATGATTATTTGAAGCGTCAATGTTATAGATTCAGAGATTAAAGATCCGAGGAAGACATTCTTCCTACCCGTTGGCATTGTATCTAATCTCTCGAGCATACCTGAACTTTTATCTGATGCAAATCCAATTGCCGCACTTACGGTTCCAACGCTCGTTGCATATATTATCATCCCAGGAAAACCATAATCAAAGGACGATAAACCATTAGAAATTCCTTGACTGCCAAGAATGAAATAGAACAAGAATGTAAACATAATTGGAAATCCGAGGGAAAAAAGGTAATATTCCCAGCGACGGAATGAATCTTTTAAATTCTTGATAGCAATAACAATCATCTTTTTATCTAATATATCCATTTAATCTCTCAACCTCCTTCCAGTTAAATTTAGAAATACATCTTCGAGAGTGTTTTGACGGAAATTCATGGTTTCGACATCATTAATATTTTCAACGAGAATTAGTTTTTGGAAAATTTCTATAAAATTCTTCATACCACCCTTAAACGAAATCAAAAGAGTTCTTTCACCAATTACATTATAATTATTTACGGATGATATATTATCACACTGATTTTTGACGATATTCAAATCCTCTTTCTCAGAAAAAGTAATTTCTATCACATTTTCACTTCCATGCTTTTCTTTTAACTCAGTTGGTGAACCTTGAGCAATAATTTTCCCGTGATCTATAATTGCAACATGATCACTGAGAGAATCAGCCTCGATCATGTCGTGTGTCATGAGAACAATTGTAACACCCTTATTCTTTAAATCACGAATAAAATCCCAAACAATTCGCCTTGCTTGAGGATCTAATCCAGCTGTGGGTTCATCAAGAAAGAGAATTTCAGGTTCATGAACTAGAGCCATTATCAGGTTTAAACGACGTTTCATGCCGCCTGAAAATTTTTTCGCCCAAATCTTTCGACCACCAATATCCAATTTTTCTAACAAGGTTTTAGCTTTCTCTTTTGCCTTCTTAAAAGGAATATCGTGCATTTGAGCGACGAAAATAACATTTTCTTCAGCTGTTAATATGTCATAAATTACAATTTCTTGAGGACAGACGCCAATTAACTTAATAATACTACTTTTCCCTGTTTTAATACTATGTCCCTTAATTGTTGCATCACCCGATGTTGGTGTCAGAACAGTTGTTAATAGTCGAGCTAATGTTGATTTTCCAGCACCATTTGGACCTAGAATGCTAAACAATTCTCCTTTCTGGATATTTAAAGACACACCATCAACTGCTTTAATATCTTTAAAATGCTTTTTGATATTCTGAATTTCAATAACAGTAGATTTTTCAATAACAGTATTACTCATATTATGACATCATATTTTAAAGAAGTGAATTTTAATATATTTAGTATATTCAAGGCTCTCTTTTTATTTTTTATTTTTTACTTTTTATTTTTTATTTTATTTAACTATTTGTAATAAATTTTTTTAAAACTATATGTAGATTAAGTTTTTAATATTAGATAATTTATTTTCATCATTATTTAATTTGAATAGAGTTTTAAATCATAAATTAATCGCTTTCTTATAAAAATGGAAGAAATCAGTTAAAGAAGAAAAACCAAACCCAAGCATTATTTGGGAGGGTCATTTTGCTGGTATCGAATTAGGATACTTCCAAATGGAAAAACTAACAAACTTAGACAAGGTTCCTCCCGTTGGAGCTATAATTTATTGCTTTCCTATAAAAATAACTGGTGCTAGCGGAGGATGGGTGCGTGCGGTAGCAAAATTGCCCCAATAATTCCATAAAAAAAGTTTTTATATTAATCAAATTTCAAAAAACTTTTGATATATTTTTTAATTCAGTTATTTCATTTTTACTTTAAATACTCAATTAACAATAAAAAAAAAATATCAAGAACCCTTTTGTTTGAGAAGAAAAGACTTCTTTACAAAATACTTACTTCAAAATGGATATATTTCTTTTGTATTTTAAAAAAAAAGCGTAATAAATTATGTTTAATTTTGAAAAAGCTATAAATACCTCTTATAATAATTATCTAATTGGTTTAATAAAACTAGAATAACAATAAAAAAGTCCTTAAACATATGTAAAAAGGTTGGAAAATTGAAAAAATATATAAAAATTAATCTAACTTTCATTTTAATAATATTCCAATTCTTGTTGGTTTTTTATATACCTGTGAATGCCCAAGTAAATAAATCCTTCTATCCAGTTGCCGATTCATATGTCAGAGATCATTATCAAGAAAATAATTATGGAAATTTAGATTACCTAATGATTGCCAACTATACAGATAAAATAGCTTTCAGCTTCATTATGTTTGATCTTTCTGATCTTCCTAATGATGCTTATATAAATTTGGGAACTTTAAAACTAAAATCAAAATATATCGGTCGAGGTCTTATAAAATATGACCTTCTTTCCCCTAATTCTATTGGAGTTTGCAAATCAGAAAATATTACTTGGATAGAAACTGATATCAATTGGAATAACAAACCTGAGTTCTCCCAAGAAACAATCTCAATAGATGGTGTTTACAGTCCTGATACTTGGGGAACTTGGAAGATAACCGAAGTTATTATACCAGGGGAAAAATTAACAATAGTATTGAAAGCATATCATGAAGAAACTGGTTTTTATTCGAGGGAATCAGATTATTGCCCTGAGTTAGAGATAGAATATCTAGAAAGGGGTTTCATAATTATAGTTCAAATAATAGTAGCAGTAAGTGCAATTAGTGTAATAATACTCGTAAGTTTTATATATATGCGTCGGAGAAGAAGCAAAAAAAAATAAATTCTTATGCTATTTTTACTATTAGCCAAATTTCTATAAAATTTTTAATATATTTTTTAATTTAGTTATTTCATTTTATCTATTTTTTATAAAAATAAGATTTATAATACCATTCATTACTGTTTCCCCACTTAATTTTTCAACTAAATACTTGCAGATTATTATCTTTTTATTACCAATATTCTGGATCTCCACAACTTTTCCCTTACAAACTATTTCCTCATCAATATAAACGGGTTTTCCAAATTGCATGGTAATATTTTTTATTAATTTTATATCAACAACCCAATCAATTATCCACTTGGTTATAAAAGAAAATAAAAAATTACCAGCAATAACAATATTATCAAAACCCAATTTTTTAGCATAATTTAAATTAAAATGAAGAGGATTAATCTCATGAATCAATCTATTATACTTTCCGTATACTTTTTTTTCAATTTTTGCTTTAAACGGAGGTATTTCTTGGCCAATTTCAATATCATTTGGATTTTTACTTTTCAATTTCATCTATCACCAGCCAATTTAATAAAAAATTCATGATTATCTATCGCATAAATTGTATCATTCTCGCCTAAAACAGATGTTTTAAAAATAACAGAATAATAAGTTCCTTTTTTACCTGTTTTTTTAACCGGTTCCGTTAAATCAATTTTTACTTTATATTTTTTATTCAATAACATTGGACTATAAAATTCAACTTCCGAACTTGTATGTATAACTCCAATAGCTAATTTTTGATAAAATTCAGGTCCTATTATAATAAAGAATTGATTTATTGCCCTGTTAGTTATGCTCATAAAATAACCCGGTGGAATTAATCTACCTTGATAACCCTTTTTTATTGCTACTGCATCATCTAGGTAAATTGGATTATTATCATCAATCAACTCACAGAATTTATTAATTTCTCTTTCATCTATGTTAATCTCTTGAGTTCCCATTTCTCTTACTACTTCTTTTATTCGAATCTTAAATTTTTTTACTAATTGAGTTTTACTTCCCGCCATTATTTTACTTCTGTTAAATAATTGGATAATTTAATAAAAGTTAAATTTAGATATTTAAAAAAATTCTTTATCTAACTTATTTGATAAATGGATTCTATAGAATTTTTTTATTTAATATTTATACGTTTTTTTCTAAAATATAAATATATAATTAAGAAAAAAGAAAAAAAATATGTTTGATGTAATAGTTTCAGGAGCAGGACCAGCAGGGTCAAAGTGTGCCGAAATCTTGGCTAAAAATGGTTTTAAAGTAGCCCTAATTGAAAAAGATATTAATTGGCGAAAACCTGGTGGCGGAGGTTCAAGTGTAAGGCTTTTTAAATATTACCCCCAATTAAGAAGCTTGAATCTTCATAAAAAACATACAATTAAGATGTATTCCGCTGATTTTCATAAATTGGAATATAAATATAAAGGGTTTGAGGATTACTCAGTAGTAATTGATCGATTGGAATTAGATAATTTGATGAGAGAAGTAGCAGTTAACGCTGGTGCAGAACTCTTTGATAAAAATCTTTCATTTGATTTTATAACTAAAAACCAACAGAAAATTGGAATTAAAACAAAAACCTCTTCAGGGATGAAAGAATATTTTGGAAAAGTGATTATCATTGCTGATGGGATGAGTTCTAAATTAGCAATAAAATCTGGTTTAAGAAAACGTTGGAAAACCGAAGAATTAGGTATATCAAAATGTGCGATAATGGAAGGGGAAAATTCAATGGATATTAATACCGTATATTTTTTTTACAAACCATTTTATGGTTATGGCTGGATTTTTCCTATTGATCAAAAACGTTTCAACATTGGCGTTATCACATTCTATGAAGATAATTATAATCATAATCTAAATAAACTTTATAATGATTTCTTAAAAGAACCGAAAGTAAAAAAGCTATTATTTAAATCAGATTATAAACAAATTTGGATGAGTTCCTATCCTTTACCAAGTACAGGAGTGTTAGAGAAAAGCTTATATGGAAATAATTTAATGATCGTGGGTGATGCTGCAGGTTTTACATCTCCAATAAGTGGAGAAGGGCTACATGCTTGTGTAGTATCTGGAAAGGTTGCAGCTGAAACAGCGATTAATGCTTTTAAAATAGAGGATTTCTCCGAAAAGGCACTAAAAAAATACAAGTTTAATGCAAATATAAAAAAAATAATTAGGAGTTTTAAATTAAAGCGCTCGCTTGCAGATTTTTTTTATGAACAAGGGGGCATTAATCTAAATATAATTTTTAAATTGGCTGAAAACGATTCAAAATTTAGAAAAACGACAACGGATATCTTTTTATTTAACGCAACTCCTCCAAAAGACTTTTTTTCAAGAATTAAAAAAGCAAATTTTAAATTTTAATTTTTTTTTATTAAAAAAAAGTAATAATAATTCAACTAATTTCTCGTAATAATTCATCAATTAAGTCTAAACCAGCTAATAAGTGTTCCTTTTTGGTACCAATACCGATGCGGATATAACTATCCATCCCGAAACAGTCTCCTGCCACTATGAAAACATCCTTCTCTTCTCTGAGTTTATTAGAGAGTTCTGTGGAATTGATTTTCATATTATATCGCAAGAACGCCAGACCTCCTGCACTAGGCGGAACGAATTGAAAGAGATTTTATCTTAGTTAATAATAATTTAAGGGTTTTTCAATCTTTACTAGTCTGTTCTGTTCTTAAAATCTCCTGAAACAAGGAGTTTTCAATATTTCCTCCACTCACCACGGCCACCACATTCTTTTTTGCGAATTTCCGCTTTTCTTCAAGGATGTGGGCAATGACCGTTGCTCCCGCTCCTTCAACGATCTGCCCCTCTTTCTTCCATAAAAGGCGGATTGCTTCTTCGATACTTTTCTCCTTGACTAAGACCAACTCATCTACATACTTTTGTACCAATTCCAAGGTGATAGCTTCGGGATCAAGACCACCCAATAAGCCTTCCGCTAATGTATGATACTCTTCAACTTTTACCACTTTTCTAGCTTTCCAAGATTCATACATTGTGGAAGCTCCCTCCGTTTGAACCCCTATTATCTCGACATTAGGGTTCAAAGATTTTACTGCGATGGCAATTCCAGAAATTAAGCTTCCTCCACCAACAGGAACAATAATTAAATCTACCCGTCCAATCTCTTCATAAATCTCAAGACCTATTGTTCCTTGACCCGCTATAACCTCCAGATCATTGTATGAACTGATGTAGGGTATATTTTTGCTTATAGATATCTCTCTTGCTTTTGTATAGATCTCTTCAAAGTCTCCTTCTTGAATAACTTTGATATCATACTCCTTCATCTTGTTTAGCTTGGCTTTTGATACATTCGTTGGAACTACAATTATGGCAAAGATACCTAAATGTTTTGCAGCTAAGGATACTGCCAATGCATGATTCCCTGATGAAGCGGTAACAACACCACGAGACCTCTCTTCTGTACTTAATTGCATCATTAGGTTAAATGCTCCTCGTATCTTGAAAGAGTTGGTAATTTGTTGATTCTCCAACTTGAGATAGATTGTGCCATTACATAGCTCACTAAAAAACTCTGAATAGACAAGAGGTGTTCTCTTGACAAACTCGTTGATTCTCTTTTGCGCATCCTTTATTTTTTTTAGATTAATTATTTCAGATATATGAAACCACCATCTGATTATGAATTTAGTTATTTCTTAATAATTAACTCTAACAATTTTACTTCTTATAAATTTTTTTACAGATACAAATCATGGAAAGTCAAGTTATCGGCAAATTAATCCCTTTACTACAGGTTTTAATTTAATAATAAAATTTGGGTATAACCTATCTTCAAACCTATTACTACTTGTTTTATCTAACGTTATAAAAAAAAATATTAAAATTTAGAAATACTTTTAAGATTACCTTGATAACTAGAAACTCCGTGTGCTCATTTTACTCAATAATACATAGATTATTTGACTAACTATACTCCAGGAATACTTGTCCGTTTGTGGATGAAGTCCAGTGCCTTGGAGACAATTGTGATCAGAGCTAGAAAAATGAGAGCGATAAAAACATATGTGGTGAGTGTGCGAAATGTATTTGCAACGATAAAATGTGCCTCGCCAAAGAGGTCCACCACTCCAATGAAAAATACAACAACGGTGTACTTCGGAAGATAAGCAGCTTCGTTGGACCACGCAGGAATAACACGACGCAGAGCCTGCGGTAACACGACATGACGAATGGCAGCCAGGCGAGACATACCCAGCGATTGGGCAGCCAATAATTGTCCAGTTCCAACAGACTTAATGGCTCCACGGATGTATTCAGCCTGATAGGCTGCACTATTAAGACCTAACGTGAGGAGACCGACAAGCATTCGGTGATCAAAGATGGTGTAAGTAATAATCCGGTCTAGGATTATGATGTCGGTCTGGATATTCCACTTCCCAATGGGTATGGGGGAAAGACCTTGTGCCTCCAAAATAGAATTCATGCTGTAGGGGAGAAAGTAGATGAAGAACAACTGCGCGAGTAAGGGTGTACCACGTATAATTTCAATGTACCCAGTAGCAATCCGTGAAAGAATTATCCCTCCATACTGGCGGAGAAGAGCGAGCAGAAGACCAAGGAAAAAACCCATCACAAGTGCCCCTCCATACAATTCCATCGTAGTCAGGAACCCTGCGAGGATATGATCCCAGTATTCCAGTACGCGGAGAATGTCCTCTATCGGTTGAGGGAGTACTTGGAACATCACTTGCTTTCCTCCTCGTTTGAACGCTTCAGAAGTTCTTTATGGCTTCCGTATAAAATATCAAGCTGTTTGAGAAAGTGTTTCACCCGCTCGGATTTGGGCGAGACGAAGAAGTGCTGGGGGGTCCCCCGTTCTACAATGATTCCATTATCGAGGAAGAGCATTTCTGATGCTACGGCTTTAGCAAATCCCATTTCGTGAGTTACGACTATCATTGTAGTACCAGATTTAGCGATGTCTAACATCACTTGAAGCACTTCGCCGATCAGTTCGGGATCCAAGGCAGATGTAGGCTCATCAAATAAAATTACATCTGGCTTCATGGACAAAGCACGTGCAATACCCACACGTTGTTGTTGACCACCAGATAATTGTGCAGGATAGTGGTCTGCCCACTTCGCCATTTTGACACGACCCAACATCTCTAATGCCTTTGCTCGAGCCTCTTCCTTTGGTAACTTTTTTACCCGGCGAAGACCAATACTGACATTATCTATCGCTTTGAGGTGGGCAAACAAGTTAAAATGCTGGAATACCATGCCGATTCTCGCCCGCATCATATTAGGATTGACTCCAGGTGCTATAAGATTCTGTTCGTGGAGATATACTTCACCCTTGTCTAGTGGGTCCAGCATATTTATGCAACGAAGCAACGTGCTCTTGCCAGAGCCACTTGGCCCAAAGATGACCTTGACCTCTTGCTCCCCCACCTCGAATGAGACTCCCTTAAGGACCTGTAAATCCCCATATGACTTCCAACCATCAACTATACGTATCACAGATTTAACGATATCTAATCCCCTCCCATTCCCAACTTCTTAAGTTTCTTGGTTTGTCGTTCGCCAAACATCTTTGTTATAGGGAAAGTAAAGATAAAGTATATAATCGCAACAACAACCATCGTTGGAGCCCAGAGCAGCGGATAATTAGCAGATACACGAAATGCCACCTTTAGCATCTCAATAATTCCAAATCCATAGGCGTAGGACGAATCCTTGATGACCACCGCATATTCATTAGACCAGCTGGGTATTGCCAACCGTAGGGCTTGGGGCAACACAATGTGTCGAAAAGCTTGAAACTGGTTCATACCTAGTGCACGAGCAGCCATCATCTGCCCTGGGTCCACGGATAAGATAGCCCCGCGAAAAAGTTGAGATTGGTAAGCCCCACTGCGAAGGCCAAGCGCCAAAATTACGCCGAAAAACGGTCTCATAAGAGGGTCTATAAACCAAAATATACCCGGTATTCCAAAGACGAAGATGCTTATCAAAATCAGAAGTGGGATGCCGCGCAACACTTTCTCGTAAGCGCTCGCTATCCAACCGAGTTCTATACCGCCGTAGACACGCATTATTGCCAGCGATAGACCTAGCACAAACCCCCCCAACAGACCTAGGGCAGTGAGTAATAAGGTTGTAGGCAATCCATTCACAAGAATATAAAAAAAAATAGAAGGGAGATCTGGCGTCTCCACCATCACTCACCCCCTAAAACCACTTTGCGATGAGAGTATCCATCGTCCCGTCTTTAAAGGCTTCAAGCAGGGCTTTATTGATTGTCGCCATCAATTCTGGTTCTTCCCATTTACACCATAATGCTGTAGGCTCAGCTGGTACTATAAAAATGGACTTGAAGCCGTATGCCGAATACTGGCCTAAGACTGGCTCGTCTATGAATGCTACATCGATACCACCAGCGTCTAAGTCGGCGAGCATTAAAAGTGCGCTAACGTATGACGCATAATCTACATTAGCGTCTGTTAACTCTTCCTCTTGGGTGGTCCCCGCTTGACAACCGACCGATTTGTCGGGAAGAGCTGCTAAATCCTCTAATTTAGTAATTGTAAGGCTTGAATCACCCCTAACAATGATTAATTCGTTTACACGAATGTAGGGCACGGAATGCGCGAGAACCTCTGCGCGTTTTGGAGTGACCATTATTGCGGCTGCAATCATATCGATTGTGCCTCCAGTACAAGCACCAACCAGCAAGTCAAAATCCATGTCTTTCCATTGGATAGTAACATTGAGTTCTGCTGCAACCAATTCTGATATGTCAATGTCGAAGCCTTCCAACTCTTCTGTTGTTGTATTGTAAATCTCGAAGGGTGGCCAATCAGAACTAGTTCCAACAATGATATAACCTCGCGCCTTAATCTGATCAACTAGCGATACGCGTGTTACCCCAGCAAGAAATGGGGAAAAAAGCCATCCAGCTGCGAACCCTGCCACAACGCAGACTATTATCACTATTGCTGTAATTCCTTTCCTCATTTTATTTCATTTCTTTTTATTTTATTTTAATTTATTTTATTAAATTTAATTTTTTTTATATAAATATTATATAAATATATAAAGATTTCGTTCTTTATTTATTAACTGTGAATTATCTTTAATCTCAAAATTTTTATTGCTCACCAACAAGATGTAGTATAAAACGTTAATTCATTAATTGCAACAGTATTATAAAATATTAGATTGCATTATCATATATTTTGAGTATAAATCTAGATAAAAATGCTTAAAATCCCAATACGATGATTGGGAAAAAACAGTAACAGATATCTTTTTATTTAACGCAACTCCTCCAAAAGATTTTTTTTCAAGAATAAAAAATGCAAATAGAAATAAGCTAGAATTAAATAAATAAAAATGAAAATTCTTTCTCCATCTTCTTTATAATAATTCAACTAATTTCTCGCAACAATTCATCAATTAGGTCTAAACCAGCTAAAAAATATTTTTTTTCAGAACCAATACCAAGGCGTATATAGTTGTCCATCCCGAAACAGTCGCCGGCTACAACAAAAACATCCTTTTCTTCCCTGAGTTTAGTGGAGAGCTCTGTGGAATTGATTTTTATATTATACCGCAAAAATGCCATACCTCCTGCATGCGGGGGTATGAAATGAAAGAGCTCCTTATGATTTTTAACCCATTCCACTAATGTACCTAGATTTCCACTCAATAATTTCCGATTACGACTTAATACTTTCTTTCTTAATTCGGGTTGCAAAACTAAAGTTGCAACACGTTGGCTAATAAGATTTGTAGCAATAGTTGTATAATCACTATAACTCCATGCTTTCTCAATAAACTTTTTTAGTCCAACCAACCAACCAATCCTTAAACCTTGAAGCGCATAGGCTTTAGCGAGTCCGCCGTTTACAATAACTTTTTCATATTGTCCCCAAAAAGTAGGTGTTTCCTTACCACTTAATTCTGCACCACGGTATATTTCATCAACATATAACCAAACATTTGCCTTTCTCGCTAAATAAACAATAGATTTCATTGCTTCTTCACTTAATACAGCCCCTGTGGGATTATTCGGATTGCAGATGGCTATCATTTTTGTTTTGGGTGTTATTTGAGATTTTAATTCTTCGATATCAGGTTGCCAATTCAAATCTTCTTTTAGATGAAAGGGTTTAATTTTGACCCCAAAAGAACGAGCAAGTCCAAAAATTTGCATGTAGTTTGGCAACATGAATATTAATTCATCATTTGGTTCTAAAAGGCTCCAAATAGTTAAAAAATTTGCTTCAGCAGAACCATTTGTCACTAAAACATTATCTATATCTGCCCCCAGATATAAAGAACTGATTGTTTTTCTTAATTCTACGGGACCATTTGTCTGACCATATCCAAGTCGCATGGAAAGTATTTTTTCTAATTCATCCTCGTTTAATAACTCTTTTAGTGAATAAGGGTGAACACCACTTTCAGTCAAATTGTATTTAACTGTATTTTCCCATAATGATTGGGTTCTTTCAAGCATAAATTCTTCTAATTTCATGAAATTTTCTCTTTTTTATCAATTTGATTTATTATAAAATTTTATCACTCCTAACTAGTAGATGGTAAAGATTCATATATTGCTTTTGAAATTTGAATATCTTGAACAGCCACTCCGGTTAAATCTGCAACGGTAATTTCTTCATCTGAAGCACGTTGCAATGTTTTATTAGAAATCATAACTCCTAATTCAATTAAATCTTCCTTATTAATCATACCATTTTTAATTGCACGAAAACATTCCCCACGTGATTGAGACTGATCGATGCTGTCAACTATTACCCTATCTGCTTTTTTTAAGATTGCAGAATCTAACTCTTGTTTTTCGGGAGTATCCGATCCCATAGCTGTGATATGAGTACCTTTCTGAATTTGATCCGCATATATCAACGGAGTCTTTGAAGGTGTGCATGTGACGACAAAATTACAAGTCGAAGTTACATCCTCTGTATTTAAAGTCGTTTTAATATTATAACCTAATAGGTCCATATCTTTTTTATATGCATCTAATTCCTGTTGCGTTATCCCACAGGCAATAACATCCTTACAATCTATAATAGTTTTTAAATATTGTAGCTGCATTCTTCCCTGAACGCCAGGACCAATAATTCCTATTCGATGAACCTTTTTTGGAGCCATATATTTAGCTACAACTGCACCCGCAGCCGCAGTTCTCACATTGGTAAGATGCCCCTCATCAAGTAAGATGCAAACTAATTCTCCTGTTTTTTGACTAAACAACAGCATAAGCCCACTATATCCAGGAAGCCCTATTTTTGGATTATCGTAAAACCCAGCAGCAATTTTAATAATATAATAATCATCTCCTTTAATGTATCCGTATTTAATATGGCAATCGCCCGGAGGATTCTCAAAAATCATTTCACCAATCGGGGGTACTACTACTTTACCCTGAGAATAAGCAACAAATCCTTCTTCAATTTTTTGTATCGGATCAATTGATTTCAAAATTTCTTTAATTTGTTCTAATTTTATTATTTTACTCATTTTTTTATTCATATATTTCTCTCTTTTTAAGGGGATTTAAATATTATTATCAATATCAATTTAAATTTTTTAAGATTATAAATCTACCAGAATGAATTTATTAAACTAGTTATAATTATATAAATTGATTTTTCTTCTATTGTATTCCTTAAAATAAAGTATAATTGAAATTATAAATTGTTTTTCTAGTTTCATATATTACCATTTTTAAAAACATCAATGAATATTTTTGATCTTGATCAATAAAAAAACTAACATTTATGCAATTTTTAGGAAAAATGGTTTTAAAAAAATCTAAAAAGAATATTCTTCATTCCGATTTCATTTCTCTTTCCTTACTTTTTTGACTAATTTGGGAATAATTTCATATATATTGAAATTTTTTTGGAATAATTTTTCAATACCACAATTTTCCCATTATGACAATTTCTATTAAATTCAATTTGAATATTCTTATTTTCCCATTTAACGATGTATCAAGTTATAATTCAACGATTTTATTAGTATTCAATCTTATTTTGTAAGGTAAACCTGTTTGATATGTGGATTTTCAAAAATACGAAATTCTTATACAAAAAAATTAAATTATGGAAATGAAAAAGTAAAAAATGTGAATGAAAAAGGAATAAAAATTAAGAAATTTCATGATTTATCTAAAATCAATCAATTTTCTGCTCCAAAAGCTTTAAATACTTGATTGTTGTTAATAATTTTAAATAATAAAAAAAATTATGAGTGAAAAAAATATGAGTCAAAAAGTTGAACCAAAAATTGAAAGTGTTTTAACTGAAATTCAGAAAGTTAAAATTTTCAATTTGGTTAGATATGTTTCAAAAAACACTTGCGAACGAGTTTGTCCTGAAATCTTAGATATGCTTTTAAATAGTGAAAAAGGAAAGTTAAAAAGCAACTTAGGTAAAACTATATTTCATTTACAGCGAGTAGAAAGACTTAACTCAACTATTGGGTTAGAAAGATTAATTGAAGCAGGATTATTAGTTGATACTGATGGACTTCTCAAAATTTTAGAATCATCTGAGCAAGATGCAAAAGACTTAGCAAGTGAAATGAGAGAAATTCTCTAATAATAAACAAAATTTTTTTAATTTCTTTTACATTTTTATCTTTAATTTTAGATCTACTATTTAAAAAATTAAAGGAGTATTGAAATGTTTCAGGGATTTAATGAACAAATGTCAGCTTTAGTTTCACCTGTTAGATTTGATACATTTTCATCTTCTATCTTGTGTGAACTTAAAATAAAAAGTTCTGAGCAAATTAATCTTAATAAAGGTGATTTTGTTAAAATTTTTGGAAAAAAAAGGGTAACTGTATGCAAGATTAAAAAAATATCATATGAACATAAAGATAATATTATATGCATTCCATATAAGATAAGAAATAAGTATGGCATTAATCTAAATGATTTCATACGAATTCAAACTTTTCCTAAAAAGACTGCTAAATATGTCAAGATAACTCCAGTAGGTTTGGATTTTAAATCCACAAAAAAAATAATTAAATATATTAGAAAAAAGCTTTTAGACATGCCATTGGTAAAAAATGATATAATCTCTATTAATATTGGTTTTAGAAGACATATTGATTTCGAAGTTTTGAATATTCAACCCACAAGTCCTGCACAAATATCTACAGGTACTGTTTTTGATATGGTTTTATCATATCATCAAGAAAAGAAAATTAAGGAAAAACTAATTTTAACTCTAACTATTTAAACATTTTTTAATTGCCAAATTTTAATTGTTTTGTCTAAACTCCCGCTTATTATATAATATTTAGGAGCTTGAGTTTTGTATTGTTCAATTTTAATTAATTTTATTGATTCAATTTTATCCTCATGAGCAGGAATTTTCAATATTTCTTGAACTGGTGAAATTGAATAAATATATAAATTGGTACCTCCTAATATTAAAAAAAATCTTCCATCATTTTGAAATATCTCTAACGAATTTAAAGGTTCTTCAAGTTGTTTGGAAAATAATAATTTAATATTGTTGATATCCCAGCCAAATATCCCTCCATAATTATCAATTCCAACTAGGAGATTTTGATTCGATATAAATTTAAGATCCATAATTGGACCTTCTCCTCTTAGAAACATTTTCTCTTCATTCATTTTCAAGTCCCATAGTATTATTTTAGAGTCAAAAGTTCCTAAAAATAACGTTAATTCGTTTTCTGTGCAAGAAATTGAAAGAATAGGAGAATTATATTCATCAATACTTGATAAGATGTGGAAATATTTAAGATCCCAAAATATAATTTGACAATCAAATCCAGTCGAAATTAATTGATTCGATTTTTCAAGATAAAAAAGTTTTTGAACATAATCTAAATGACTTTCTAAAGATAAATCACAATACAATGTATTTGCCTTATTCTCCCAGATTTTTATAGTCTTATCTAAGCTAGATGAAAAAAGAGTCGAATATTTCTTAATAAACAGTATATCGGTTATCCATTTCTTATGTGCATTGATAGAATTTAATAGTTTTGGTGTTCCAATAGAATTATCTTTATTTATATTTAAATCCCAAATTTTTATCGTTTTATCTAATGATCCACTATATAAAATCCCCTTTTCTTCATCATAAGCTAAAGAACTTATCCCTAATGCATGTTCCTGTAATTGATAAATTTGAGATAACTCCATTTTAAACTTTATATTATTTTTTTTATAATGAATTAATTGGAATTGTTAAATAGGTATTTTTTAATTAATAGATTTTTCTCATCAGGAAGAATTAAAAATAAACCATCGATCTCAAGAATACTTAAAAAATTTAAATATTCTTTTGCAAATTTTAAACTGACATTTAATTGATTTTCTGAATCTTTCATATCTTTTAATAATTCATCTGGAATATTTAAATTCAAAAATTTTTGAGCAAATTTTACCTGTTGCGCATCTAAAAAAACTCCAAGTTTGATAAATACTGATAAATCTAATGATTTCGCCTCTTGGATGAAAGGAATGAAAATCGAGGGTTCATAATTTTCAGGTAAAAGGATAAAATCAAATCCTGCAATTTTTAAATCGCTAAAGAACATTGTATCTTCGGTAATCTCATCAAAAGATAAACCAAAACAAATATTTGAGATGTCGCTTGTTAAATCCGATTTGATTTCTGATACTATATCAAGTAAATCTTCATAATCATCCTTTTCAGAAAAAAATAATACTGTTTTTACACCTAACTCATTCGCAGTATAAATATTTGAAATAGCCACATTAATATCTCTATTATCTAAATTAATCTCATATATGAGATTTTTATAATCTTTAATAAGCAATTCAATAGTAGAAAGTGGAGCTAATAAAAACCGATTTTCTACATTTTCATCTATTATTGCTATACCATCAACAGAATTTATGATTTTTTCAATTTGTTGAAGAAATATCTCTTGGTTATTTTTCTCTGGAGGATCCAGAAATTCTATAAGAACTAACTCTTCTCTTTCAGTTGCTAAATCATTTAGGTTGATCTATTTTTCACCAAATATAGAATTAATAAAAATTCAGAATTCAAATGTAATTAATATTCAAGATAAATTAAATCTATTATTTTGCAAAAACAATACGAAAATAAAACATGGTTTAAATCTTATAATAATTGAATATTAAACCATCTTCAATTGAACCCCAATGAGCCATAGGTACCTGAAATTTCCTTTTAAAAACAATATTGTTTTTAATTAATTGATTATTAACTTCTTCTAAATCTACATCGTACTCTTTAGTATGAGTTATATAATAAGATAGAAAACCTCCTATCTTTAAAAGACGATTAACTTCTTGTAAAAACAAATGCCGGTCCTCTTTATTTAAAAGGTGAAACACATCATAAATTAAAATAACATTGAGCGAATTATTTTCCAAGGAAACTGGAATCTCACCAGTAGTCACAATAATTTCAATATTTTTTATTTTTAAAGAATTGATCTTTCTTCTTAATTCCTTTATTTTTTCTCCATTCTTATCAAGAGCAAAAATTTTACCAGTAGAACCGACAATTTTTGACGCAATTATTGAATATATTCCTGAACCACACCCAAAATCCAATACCTTTTGTCCTTTCCTAATTCCTACTTGCTTAAGAATATTTTCTCCTTCTGATTTTAACCATTTTTCCATAATATTGACAAATCTTAAAAAATAATTATTTTTTCTATAAAGTTTAATAATGGAATAAAAATAAAAAATAAAAAATTTTAAAATCTTTACTAAAAATTTCTATCTTCCTTTATAGAGCGTAGAACCACACAAACACTTTCGACTTGTTCTATATCTCCTCTTGCCTTGAATGATTCGACTAAAGCATCTAATTCTGCTAAATCCGAGACATTTACTTTAATTAATAACCCACATCTTCCCGCTAAAGAGAAAATCTCAGCCAATTCTGGATATGGTCTTATATCTCTTATTAAATCTTTTAAATTCTCAGATTTAGGGATTAGCGTCAGAAATGCACTGATTTTTTTTTCATCAAGATCTTCAGCTAACATAATTGTGAATTTATCAATGACTCCTTCTTCTTGAAGTTTAATGACTCTCTTTCTCACTGTGGATTCCGAGAGACCCACTTCATCCGCAATCTCTCTATATGGTCTTCTGGAATCTTCCATTAGCATTGTGATTATTTTTCTATCAGTTTTATCTAATTTTTTCATCTTCGAAATAAACGCTCTGTTTGCTTTAATCTTTTAATTTTTATTAGTTTTATCTAAATTCCTTCAGTAAGGGCTCAAATAAGCGTTCATAATGGACTGCCATACAATGAATTCCTGCCGCGGCTGTAGATTTCTTAATCTCACGAATAAATGGAACAAAGAATTCAAGGTTTATCTCATCGATTTTTACTTTTCTTTCCTTTTTATCCTTAATGTTTTTCTTCACATGCTTTAAATTTTTTAGTAAATCTTCTGGAACTGACACTCCTGGTATAAATTTGTCGAAGTACGAAGCAATACCGTAATTTTTTAATGGGAATAATCCTAATAAAATTGGACAATTATATCGTGACAATTCTTTAATAAAATCTTTTGCATCATCTATATCAAATGCAGTTTGAGTTTGTATATAATCTGCACCAACTGCTACTTTTCTTCCGACCTTAAGAATTTCTGCTTCTCTGGGACTTGCATTTGGATTGGCTGCAATCCCTACATTCATCTCAACTTTTCCAGTTTCAATTTCATTTCCATATATATCCGTATTCTCATCAATCATTTTACCTAGTAGATAAACAAATTGGGTAGAATCCAAATCATATACGGACTTCGCGCCGGGATTATCACCTAAGGCACTGTGATCACCAGTTAGAGCAAGTACATTTTTAATTCCTACACAAGCGGCAGCTAAGATATCCCCAAATAATGCAATACGATTTCTATCACGAACAGTCATCTGATATACTGTTTCAAGACCAACCTTTTCTTGAACTAGATATGATGGGATTAAACTATTAATATATGCCATTCCTTGTGGACCGTCAGTAACATTAGCTGCCACAACATATTCTTTCATAGCTTCTGCCGAGTGAATGATTTCACTTATATCAACCATTTTGGTTGGTTCAAGCTCTCCAGTAAAGACAAATTTGCCAGTTTTTATTTCCTTCATCAGATTACTGAAAGCTGGACGATCTCCCATTTTACTTCTCCACCTCCTCTTCTTCTATTGCATTGGTATATTCTTGGATTAACTCCAAATGACCAGGTGATGTCATTAATCGATAATCCTTTGGGGGCCTAAATTTATTAAAAAGGTCCAACCTATTAAACTTTTTTAATCGTTCGTAAATTTGTATCCATGCACAAGGATATTTATATCCTCCTACTTCGCAAAAACCGTCAACTTGTCCACCGCATGGACCATTATGGAGCCCTTTCGCGCAACTAGCTACTGGACAAATTCCCGCTGTTTCACCAAGCAAACATTCTCCACAAGTATCACAATATTGTTCATAACGATTATCCCCGTGATTTTCAGAAGCTCCAAACATACTATCTTGAGCTGGAAAGGTAAGTGTATCCTCAAAAATCCTATTGAGCATAGAAACACCTAATCCACATGCAAGTGATACAATTGCCTCATATTCATCTAGATAGGGTCTAACTGTTGAGCCTGCAATTCTGTCATCACATTGTCGTAGTACTGTCATTGCTTTCCATGTCAATTTTTTACCATTCATTTTTGATTTAAGTTCCAACATTTGGCCTAAAACTTTTGCTTCGTTTATACTTCTTGGAGGTTGACAACAACCATCACAACCTGCAATGAGGATCTTTGAATATGGTTTAATCATTTCATAGATCTCATCAATATCTTTTAGTTTTGTAATTATCATCTATCTACACATTTTTAGTTTTTTCTCACAACTTAATATTTTAAAATATATTATCTTTTTTGATTAAATTTTTTTACTTATAAAACAAATTAAATAATTTAAATTTCTATTTTCAATTTTTCCAGTAATTTTCTTGGTTTAATTGCTCTTTTCATTATGTCCATATTTTCACTTTTTGGATTGATTCCAAATGCTAGAGCCATAATCTCTGGTAAATGGATAACTGGAATCTCCATCGGTTTATCTGATTTTCGTGCAATTTTTCTTCCATGTAAATCATATTGACTTGTACATGCTGGGCAGACTGTTATTAGAGCATCTATTTGATTTTTAACCAAATCATTAAATTTTATCTCGCATAAGTTATCTCCAATATCTTCATTTAACCTTGCACAATAACCGCAACAAGTGACTTTTTCAGCATATTGTTTAACCTCAGCACCTAATGTCTTTAAAATTTTATCCATCACTTCAGGACGTTCGGGATCATCGAATTCCAAAATTTTACTTGGTCGAATTAAATGACATCCTGGATGTGAAGCTAATGTTATGCCTTCCAATGGAACTTTTACCGAATCCTTTATTTTTTCTAACATTTTTTTATCCGAAAGAATTTCTGTGATATGATATACCTTAGATGTTCCTCTAAATTCATAACCAATTTTACCTAAAATTTCATTAACCATGTCAAAGTATCTTTTATCTCTTTTTAACATCACATGAACGGTTTTTAATGTTTCAAAACATCCTGAACAAATAGTCATCACATTCAATCCCATCTTTTCTGCAATACAAAGATTCCTTGCACCTATTGTTAACCATGTTTCTATTCCTAACGATTGGATGGCAACAGGATCTGGGCAACAACTTGCTCCGTGCATCTCTTTTAATCCTATGCCTAAAATCTCACAATCCTTTCTAGCTGCTGCTTCTAATTGTGGAGATCTTAAAGGTATCATACATCCTAAGAAAAATGCATAATCCATTATGTCTTAACCTCCTTTTTTTTTCCTTTCTTAGCATCTTCAAGAATTTTTTTTAGCCCTGTCTCTTTAACAATAAATTCAATTTCTTCTAAATTTGGTGTAACAATCTCTGGTAAATTAAATTTTTCTCTGTTTCTATCAATAGATTTTTTCATCATTCCAGCATAAGGGACCGTGAATCCATGTTCTAGGAGATTATTTATGGTTATTTCATATTCTGGTGGCATATTTCCCTCCTTTACAGCCATATTTCGTAACAATGCTAGTATAAATGAATAATCTACATTTTTTGGACACCGTTCGGTACAGCGATGACATAAAGAGCAATACCATATTGCGTTACTATTAAGGATTTTATCTTTTAAACCCAGCAATAGACAAGCAACAACTCTATGGGGCTGTAAATCTATATACTCCGATACTGTACAGCTACTACTACAGATACCACATTGAATGCATGCTAAAAGAGATTTAGCGCCAATCTGATTACTAATCTGGTATCTTAAATCAGAAATTAAATCTGTTGATTTAATTATTTCTTGTGTTTTTTCCATTTTATGCCTTCACCTCCGGTGTTAAAGGACCTATTTCTTTAACTTTATTTATAAATTCTTTCATAACCTCTGCAAATATTTTACCTTCACTCGCTGAAATCCATTCAAGCCGGAGTCTTTCAGTGTCAATACCTAATTTTGTAATTATATTTTTAATCTCATTAACTCTCCTTAATGTATCATAATTTCCCGCAATATAATGGCAATCACCAATGTGACACCCACCAATAAATACCCCATCAGCTCCGTTCAAAAATGCTTGTAAAATGAAACTTTTAGGAAGGCGTCCAGAACACATTACTCTTATTGGTCTGACATTTGTTGGGTATTGAAATCTACTCACTCCGCATGTATCTGCACCTGCATAACTACACCAATTACAGAGAAAAGCTACAATTCTTGGGCGTTCATCTACAAAATCGCCTTTCACAGCTTCAATGATCATGGGCTCAATTTGTTCGTCACTAAAGTGGCTCATTGTAATTGCATCTGCTGGACATTCTGCAGAACAATCACCACACCCTTTGCATAATAGTGGATTTACTTCAGAAATCATCTTACTACCATCAAGAGGAACTCCTATTGCACCAAAACTGCAAACTTCAGCACATCTATTACAACCAATACATAACGCAGGATTCACATGAGAAATAATGGGCTCATTTTCTACTTCTCCTGTTATTAATGGAATTAATGCATGAGATGCTGCAGCTCGTCCTTGACTAATCGAATCAGCAATACCCTTTGGACCATGTGCAGTACCACATAAGAATATTCCATCCGTTGCAAAATCAATTGGTCTTAATTTGATATGTGCTTCAAAAAAGAATCCATGTTCATCAAGTGGAACTTTTAATAACTCTGCCAATCTTTTATTTCCTTCGTTTGGAATTAATGGTGCAGATAAAACGACTTTATCAGCCTTAATATGCAAATTTGTTTGAGTTAACATATCATGTACTTTTACAGTTATATTATCATCATTAAAATCCAACTCAGGATATTCTGAAAATCGAAGATAATTAATATTTTCTCTCGCTTTCCAATAATATTGCTCTTCCTCAGTTCCAATTCTAATATCACGATATAATACAAAAATATTCGAATTAGGATAATTTTCTTTCACATACAATGCATGACGTATAGATTCACTACAACATATGAGAGAACAATAAGTCCTTCCCGTTTCTTGTCTTGAACCGACACAGTGAATGAATACCAAAGTTTCTCCATCTTTTAATTCATTATTGCGTAATTTCTCTGATAATTCTAATTGCGTAAAAACCCTTGGATCTTTCCCGTAATTATACCAATCCGTAGGTTTATATTCTGAAGCACCAGTTGAAACTATAATAGCACCAACATTGACCTCTGTACGTTTTTTATCTGAATCTTCAATTGTGACTGTAAACTTACCGATTGATCCCTTTACATCAATGACATTTGAAGATAAATATACATTGATATTTTTCTTATCCTCATTAACCTCCTTGATAACTTTTGAAATAAATTCTCTGGAATCAATTCTATCAAAATTTATTTTGTATATAAGATTCAATTGACCTCCCAACTTATCCTCTTTTTCGACTAAATGAACTTTTAAACCGTGTTTTGCTATTTCTAAAGCTGCACTCATTCCACTTATACCACCACCAATAACTAACGCTTCACGTACTACTTCTCCCTTAATTTTATACTCTGCACGTAAATTTCTAGCTCTTGCGACCCCCATTCTTATTAAATCTTTAGCCTTATCAGTCGCTTTTGCCATATCATTCATATGAACCCAAGAATCAAGTTCCCGAATACTCACGAAATTAAACAAATACGGATTTAACCCAACTTCAAGTAATGTATTTTGAAATAAGGGTTCGTGAGTTCTAGGAGTACAAGCGGCTACAATGACTCGATTTAAATTTTCTTCTACAATTTTTTCTTTTATTATCTCTTGTGTTTTTTCAGAACAACTATACATATTATACATTGCAAAAACAACATTAGGAAGCGTCTTTACATATTCTACAATTTCTTCAATATTCATATATCCCCCGATATTTGTGCCACATTCACATACAAAAACCCCAATTTTCGGTTCATCAAATGGAGAAATATATCTTAACGGGGGCAATTCTAATACTTTTTCCTCTTCAGGGATTGGAATTGCATACTGTGCAGCTAAAGCTGCAGCACCACTGGCTTTCGCTACTGAATTTGCAATATCATCTGGACTTTGACATGAACCTGTAATAAATATACCTGGGATAGTAGATTTCAAATCTTCTAATGAATTTGCTGTTTTAAAGAATCCCAAATCATTAATTTCAATTCCAAGTATTTTGGCTAATTCTTTAGCATCTTTTCTTGGAATTACCGCGTTAGCCAAAATAACTAAATCAAACGTTTTTTCTTCTACTTCACCAGTATCTAAGTTTGCGTATTTAACTATTAAGTCATGAGTGATTGGGTCTTCTCTTATATCTCCGGGAATTCCCCGATTATATTTAACTCCATATTCCTCTTTTGCACGTTCAATAAATTCCTCTTGATTTTTTCCAATAGTTCTTGTATCATTAAAGAATATTGTTGCAGAAACATCTGCAGCATGCTCTCTTGCAACAACGGATTCCTTGACCATATACATACAACAGAATTTAGAACAATATGCACAGATATCTACATTTCTTGAACCTACGCATGCAATAAATGCTAGATTTTTTGCGTGCTTTTTATCAGATATTCGAATTATCTCACCTCCAGTAGGTCCAGAAGCGCTTAATAATCGTTCAAACTGCATTCCAGTAATAATATTTTTATATTCACCGTAGTGATATCGAGCTAAAATACTCGGATCAATTAAATCAAAACCTGTTGCAACAATAATCGAAGCTATACCATATTCAATAATTTCATCTTTTTGTTCAAAATCGATTGCATCTGCAGTACATACATCAAGACATAGTTTACAAGCATTTTTTGTCAACCATAAACACTTTTCAGGGTCAACTGTTGCTTTTCGTGGAACCGCCTGAGGAAATGGAATGTATATAGCTCTTCTATCTCCCATACCTTCTTCAAATTCATTAGGTATTTTTCTCATTGGACATTTCTCAGAACACTCTTCACAGCCTGTGCATTTATCTACATCTACATATCGTGCTTTTTTTATTACTTTCACTTTAAAATCTCCAACTTTCCCCGAAACTTCACTAACTTCTGAATATGTTAAAAGTTCAATATTAGGATGTCGCGCAACTTCAACCATTTTAGGAGCTAAAATGCAAATAGAACAGTCTAAAGTAGGAAATGTTTTATCCAATTGAGCCATTCTTCCTCCGACAGAAGGAGATTTCTCCACTAATATCACGCGATATCCTTGTTCGGCTAAATCTAAAGATGCACTTATTCCCGAAATTCCACCACCAATAACTAAAATATTACTGCTTTTCATAATAACTCAATTTTTTTCAAGGTTTTTTAAAATTAAATCAAATTATTTAATAGTTAATACTAAATTAAATTAATTAAGTACTTAATTTTATACAAGATCGTTAGTTATATTTAAAATTTATTCTTTTTTTTGTAAAATTTCGATTTTTTTAGTAATTCTTTTTCCTATTTTTGTATATAATTAATAAAAAGTATATTATTGACTTATTAAAATGAGAAAAAAAATATGCTCTAATTTGATCTTTTATGATAAATTTAATGGCGAGATCTAAAAATAAAATTTAAAATCCTCGACATAATTTTTAAATTATTTTAAAGATTGATTTATTAATCTCAAGGTTGATCTGTTAATTGCTAGAATGATATGTTTAATATTAGAATTATTAAATGTATATTATCAATGATATAAAAATTAATTTCAAATATGACTCTTTTTTGAGTTTTTGAAATAAGATATTATTTGATCTTTTCCAAAATTGATCATTTTATTATCGTAACTTAAAATTAAAATTATCAAAAAACTTAAATTGACTATTTTATTTTCCTACATAGTTATTCTATTATAATTATAAAAAGAAAAAGAATATTGTCGTAAATATGATTGTTACAACTAAAAAAGATTTTGAAGAAATTGAAGATGCACTAAAAAGCTATAACAATATTATGTTGATATATTGTGGTACATGTTCTGTTACTTCTCAATGTTCAGATGAAAAATCTGTAAATGAAATGTTGGAAAATCTCAAAAATGCAGGAAAAAACGTAGTTTATCATCAAGAGTTTAAAGAACCTTGCGATTTTAGACAGGATCTTCAAGATTGGAGGAATGTTCCACAAGAGGCCTTAGATAAAGTTGATGCATTTCTCATTTTATCTTGTGGAGCTGGTCTTCAAGCAATGCTTGATTTGTTTGATAGAAAAAACATTGCTAAGCCAATCTTTATAGGTTTAAATACGCATGGAATTGCTGAAACCGAACGTATCGGTCGTTTTCACGTAAAATGTGCTGGTTGTGGTGATTGTTTGTTAAATTACACCGGTGGAATATGTCCAGTAACCTCTTGCGCAAAAGGTCTAATGAACGGTCCTTGTGGCGGTCAACTCGATGGCAAGTGCGAAGTAGGAAAATACGAAAAGGATTGCGGGTGGATTTTAATATATGAGCGTTTGAAAAAAATTGGGCGTTTGGATTTATTTGGACAGCTTAGACCTGCTTTCAATTGGGCTGATAGAGGTCATCAAAAAAGTGTAGTATTTAGGTAGGAGGTTAGAAAAAAATGGCAGAAAAAAAAGTTTATTCAAAATTGGGCGAAATGTTAGCTAAAGGAGAATTTATTTTAACTGGAGAATTGGAGCCAGAAAAAACTTGTGACCTCTCTCATACAATTCAGGAAGCTAAGGAAATGGCGCCTTATGTGGTAGCTGCAAATGTAACTGATAGTCCTTTAGGGATCGTTACAATTAATTCATTGGCAGCTTCTCATATCATCCAAAAGGAAGCAAATATTGAGGTTATTTGGCAATTAACCGTTAGAGATGTTAACAAGCTTGGCATTGCTGGCATGATCATGGGCGGACACGCTTTGGGGTTAAGAAATATCCTCTCACTCACTGGGGATCATCCTAACATGGGTGACATGCCTGAAAGCAAACCAGTTTTTGACCTTGATTCCGCAACATTATGCATGCTTGTGAGGGAAATGGTCGACAAGGGCACAATAAACGGTTACGAGATCGAGTCTCCTCCAAAGTTTCATGTTGGGGCTGCTGCAAACCCCAATTCGAACCCCATGGAGGCGGAAGTCTTGAAAATTGGGCGTAAGGTAGAGGCGGGATGCGAATTTATTCAAACCCAAGTTGCGTATGATCTCGAAAAAACAATAGAATTTCTTACCGCACTTAAAAAATATAACATTCCAGTGTTATTGGGCATCTTTCCAATGAAGTCGTACGCTATGGCAAAAGGTTTTGATACTTTTGTTCCTGGAGTTGATGTACCTAAGGACATTCTTGCGAAATGGAAATCCATCAAAAATGATTATAAAACGGACAAATCCAAGCAAAAAGAAATGTATGACCAAGCTAACTATGAATTTTTCAACCCTTTCATAACAGAGCTCAAGAAAAAAGAATTATTAGGTGGCGTTCATTGTATGGCTGTTCATTATCCGCGCATATTTCCGAAATTAATAGAAGTAATTAAGGATTAAACTCTTTTTTTTCTTTTTTTCCTAATCTATGAAAATTTAATGGAGATTTAAAGCTTGAAAAAAATTAAATTCTTTATTTTTAATCGATTCTTTCTCCGAAATTGAAAGTAGGTTTTATAAACTTTACCAAATCCTCCTTTCTGAGAAAAATCATTTATTTTATATATTTTGCAATATTCACCTAAATGTAATGAAAGACTTTGATTTAGATAACCTAACTGAAACAACAAAAACCCTTTTATCTGAAGAAGATCTCCAAAAATTGGGTGCTCTTAAGAACCCAAAAATATTTAAAATTGTAAATGAATTTGTAGATTTATTAAAACCAGCGAAAGTTACAGTAATTACTGATAATCCAAAAGAAATTGAATATGTCCGCCAAGGTGCGCTTAGGGAGGGGGAAGAAGAAAAGTTGACTATGGAAGGTCATACAATCCATTATGATGGGTATTATGACCAAGCCAGAGATGTAGGAAATACTGCTGTATTAATACGGAAAGGAACTAAATTAAGTAAAGTAATTAATACAAAAAGTAGAGAAGAAGGATTAGATGAAATATTTCAGATTATGGATGGTTTAATGAGAGGTAAGGAAGTTCTTGTTCGTTTTTTTTGTCTTGGTCCAACAAATTCTCGTTTTTCAATATGTGCTCTCCAATTAACAGATTCATTTTATGTTGCTCATTCTGAAGATCTCTTATATAGAACAGGATATGAAGAGTTTAAACGTCTTAAAGGATCTGAAGACTTTTTTTATTTTATTCACTCAGCGGGACCTTTAGAAAAAAATGTTTCAAAAAATATCGATGATAGAAGAATCTATATTGACTTAAAAGAAAGTCGTGTTTTATCTGTAAATAATCAATATGCAGGTAATAGCATAGGTTTGAAGAAGTTAGCATTAAGACTTGGAATATATAAAGCAAATCATGAGGATTGGTTAACAGAGCATATGTTTATTATGGGTGTAAAACCTGAGAGGAAAAATCGCATAACTTATTTTACTGGTGCTTATCCAAGTGCATGTGGGAAAACATCTACTGCAATGATTCCCGGACAACAAATTGTTGGAGATGATATTGCTTACATTAGAGAAGATAATGAAGGATATACTCGTGCAGTCAATATAGAGTCAGGAATTTTTGGAATTATAAGAGATGTTAATGAGATTGATGATCCATTAATTTTTAAAGCCTTAAAATCACCAAGAGAATTAATTTTTTCTAATGTGTTAATTAATGATGGAACTCCATATTGGCTTGGTGATGGTCGAAAACCGTTAAAATCGGGAACTAACCACTCTGGTGAATGGTTTGAAGGAAAGAAAGATAAAGAAGGAAATAAAATTCCTCTTGCGCATCCTAACGCTCGTTATACAATGAGAATAAAAGAGCTTGAAAATTTTGATCCCGCATTAAATGATCCAGACGGAATCAGAGTGAGCGGTATTTTATATGGGGGTAGAGATTCAGATACATCGGTACCAATTCTTGAAAGTCTTAATTGGGAGCATGGAGTATTTTATGGCGCAATTATTGAGTCTGAATCTACTTCTGCAACTCTTGGAAAGGTTGGGGTAAGAAAAGCGAGTCCGATGGCTAACTTAGATTTTATGGTTATTCCTTTAGGGTTATACCTTGAAAATCATCGAAAATTTGGAAATCGATTAACTCATTGTCCAAAAATTTTTGCCACAAATTATTTCTTAAAAAAAGATGGTAAATATTGTAATGGAATGCTTGATAAGAAAGTTTGGGTTTTATGGGCAGAGGGTAGGTGTCATGGTGAATTTAATGCAATAAAAACACCCATAGGATTTATTCCAAAATATGAAGATTTAAAAGAACTCTTCCGAACTGTTCTAAATCAAAAATATAAAGAAGAAGATTACAATTATCAATTCTCAATTCGCGTTTCTAAATGGTTAGAGAAATATGATCGAATGGAAAAAATGTATCAAGAAGAAATTCAAATACCTAAATTTTTCTGGAGATTATTAAAATCCCAAAAAAAGGAAATTCTTGAAATAAAACAGAAATTTAATTTGAATATTATTCCGCCAAATTACTATTCTAATTAACCTAAATTTTTAATAAAAAAGAAAAAAAATAAAAAATTTTACATTCCACCAGGTGGCATACCTCCTGCTCCTGGTCCTTCCATTTTTTTAGAAGATATAATATTGTCAATCCTAAGAATTAAGATGGCTAATTCTGTTGCACCCTTGAACAATTGTGATTTTATTGCTGCAGGTTCAATTATTCCTTTTTTAAAGTTATCTCCGATTTTCCCATCTGAAATATCAATACCGATGAACTCATTTCCCAGCTTGGCATGTGCAGCACTTAACTCGCCGATTACATTGATTTCATCCATTCCAGCATTCCTTACTAATGTTTTTGGAAGTTCCTCTATTGCATCAGCATATACTTGAATAGCAATTTGTTCTTTACCTCCTGCATTAATGGCAAAATCTCTAATCCTTTTTGCAAGTTCCATTTCAAAAGCTCCACCACCACCAACAATTTTCTTAGTATCTAGAAGTTTAGCTAAAACCTTAATTGCACTTTTAACTGCAATTTCTGCCTCATTTATGCTATGTTCTAATCCACCGCGTAATAGTAAAGTCGCTGCTTTTGGATTTTTACATTTTGTAATAAAGCAATAATCATTTTCCCCTAATTTAGTAAATTCTACTCTCCCGGCAAATCCTAAATCATCCTCAGTTAAATCATCAATCTTTTCCAGTTTTTTTGCCCCTGTAGCTTTGACAATTGCTTTAACATCAGATGATTTAACAGACTTAATGGCAGCAATACCTGCTTCACTTAAATAATCTGCGACCTTATCATCAATCGAATTCTCATTAATCACTAAATTAACTCCTAAATTGGAAAATGTCTCAGCATAACCTTTCATAAATTCTACTTCTTGGTTAATGAATTTTTGAATATCCTCAGGTTTATAAATTTGGATTTCCGCTCCAAATTCTGTTTTCTTCACTTCTAATGACTTCTTTATAACTGCGATCTTGGCATCATTAATGATATCTGGCATACCTACGTTGATTTTTTCTTTTTGTATATAGATTCCATTGATTAATTCTGATTCTTGTAAAGATTTTCCCTTTTCCTTTACAATGCCTATATTTTCAACTTTTGTAAAAATATCTCCTTCCTCTTTAATTATTTTAACTGCACCTAGAACTATTTTAGCGAAATATTCATTCAAGCCAGTAATACTTTTTGTATTTAAGGTTGTTTTAACAATATTAATAAGTGATTTTTCATCATCTTCTGAAATATCTCGTCCAATTTCTTCAAATTCCTTTAAAGTTCTTTTTAACGCGAGATTAAAACCTTTAATTATAATCGATGGATGTACCCCTCTTTCTATTAACTCTAAAGCCCTTCTTAATAAATCACCAGCAAATATCACAACACTTGTTGTTCCATCGCCCATCTTTTCATTTTGCACTTTTGATAAATCAACTGCCATTTTTGCTGAAGCATTTTCAATATCTATGCTATCAAGAATAGTAAATCCATCATTCGTAATTTTAATGTCTCCCAGCGACTCCACAATCATTTTATCCATACCTTTTGGACCATATGTTGATTTTATTGATTCAGAAACCGCCATAATAGCATTAACGTTTGCTTTTAAAGCATTTCTCTTGCCAGATTCTTCAGTTCCTTCTCTTAATATAATAATTTGTTGTCCCATTTTTTTGAATTCCTCTAATAAATTATAATTTATTTCTATATATTGCTATGATATTATTTTTAATTTCTAAAATGCACCTTAAATTAAAAATTTTTTGTCGATAAGAATTTTAGTACTTCTTATAAAAAAAGCAAACAAGTTTTTATTTTAATCTTCAACTGGTTGCTTTCTGGGTAAACTTTGAAACTTTTTACTTATAAAATGATTAAAATGAAATGAAAAAAAAAAAAAATTAATATTTTTCTTTTTTATTTTGAGATTTTAATCAGTTGTCCAGTCATAAGGTTTTGGACCCATAAAAATTAATAATAATGCCGGAATAATAATTGGAAGACCGCCCCACCAATTTCCGAATATTTCAATTATTATTCCCCAAATTAACATCCATGGAATTCTAAAATTTCCGAGTGTCAAGACATCATTTAGCAGATAATCCCAATCCTTGGCAGCACATTTACTTGAAAATCTTGGTTTTACAATGATGATAGCGAGTATTATTACAACTATTCCGCCAATTATATTCCAGATCGTAGATATGCCTAATGTAGCTCCATATGGTATAGCAGGAATTGTCCAAATTAAGCCCCATATTCCCGAAAAGATGTAGATCAGTCCATTTATAATTACAATTACCCATGCCCATTTCCCAAGAATAGTAACAAATGATTCTATGTTTTCCCAATTGGGATTACCTTCGCCACTTGGAGTTGGTTGGGTCTTTGCTTCCTTTTTTACAGTTTGAGAAGTTTCATATCCGCATTTTTCACATATTTTATTTTCACCCAATTCCGCTCCGCACTCGGGACAGAATTTTGGTGCTTTTGCCATAAAATTTTCACATCTTTTTTTAAATATATTTAAATTGCTATAAATAAAAGTATATATTAAAACTTTATAACATTCTGATATTTAAACTTGTATTGAATTGATAATCTCTTTTAAACATTATATTAAATTATCATAATAGAACATTTGATGAATTTTTATACTCCTTTAGTACCATATTTGAAACTGTACGAAGAATATATTTATTTTTATTCAACTCCCGAATAAAATTTTGCACATCTTCCAAATTTTCGAATCGACAAATTAAAGCAGCACTTTGCTTTCCTGTAATATTAAAACAAGTTAAAATCTCTTTTCTATCACTTAATTCCTCAAGCACTTCAACAACATGTTTTCCATCAATTCTGAGTAAAATTAAAAAACAGAGATTATAACCTAATTTTTCATTATTTAAAATTATTGAAAAGCCATTAATTATTTCCTTTTTTTTTAATTTTGAAATCCGATTGTGTATTGTTCCAATTGAAACTCCTACGTCATTGGCAATCTCCTTATATGGTTTCCTACCATCCTTTTGGAGTAATGAAATTATCTCATAATCCAAATCATCGGTTTTTACTTTCATGTGAGTGTTTTTAAAAATAATTTAATTATATTTCAAAAAATATTTGTATATATTTAATTGGTTAGATTTATTAAAATATTCTTCAATTAATTGCAATTGAATTAAAAAACTTAAAGCAAAAAGTTAAAAATATAAAAATTTTCAAAGAGAATAAAGTAGTTAAAAACAATTTTTTTATTTTTTATTATCTTCTATCAATCAATTATTCAGATTTTAAAAAACTTATAAATGAAAAGCTTGAGAAAAATTGCCTGATGATTTCAGAATTGATCCATGGGGCTCATCCGTCCTTTATGATGAAGACTATGAGCGATTAATTAAAGAATTTGGTATTCAAGAAGTTAGTTTTACGGATAAGGAAAAAATGAGCGCAAATCGATTTTTTAGGAGAAAAATAATTTTTGGACATCGTGATATGGATGAAATATTTAAAGCTATAGATAATAAAAAACATTGGGCAGTCATGTCAGGAATTAAACCTAGTGGTCCTTTTCATCTAGGAACGCTCACAACTGCATTAGAAATTATAGAATTCCAAAAAATGGGCGCCCGAGCGTATTATTGTGTAGCCGATATTGAATCTTATGAAGATAATGGAATCCCTTATAAAGAAGCTGAGCAAGATGCCGTTGATAACATTGCAGATATCTTGGCATTAGGTTTAGATCCTGACCCAAAAAAAGCCTATATTTGGCGTCAATCTGAAGAAAGAATAGTAAAGGATGTAGCGTTTAAAGTAGGAAGATTAGTAACACAAAATATGCTAAATGCTATCTATGGAGAAAAACCTTTTGGATTATATTTAGCGGCGTTGATTCAAGTTGGTGATATTGTTTTACCACAAGTGTTAGATGGACCCCAACCTACAATTGTTCCCGTCGGAATTGATCAAGACCCTCATCTTAGACTAACCAGAGATTTAACACGACGTTATTATAAAAACTTTTTTGTGCCAGGAGCCACATATCATAAATTACTTCAAGGGCTTGATGGCTCTGAAAAAATGGCTAAGAGAAATCCGAATAGCTATTTTGATTTCAACGAATCCTTAGAATCTATTGAAAAGAAAATAAAAGGTGCGTTTACTGGTGGGCGTAAAGATAAAAAGGAGCAAGAACAATTAGGTGGTCAACCTGACATTTGTATGATCTATAAAATTGAAATGTATCATTTTGAAGAAGATGATGCAAAATTAGAAGAAATCTATAAAAAATGTGTCTCAGGCCAATTAATGTGTGGAGATCATAAGAAACAATGCGTTGAGAAGGTTTTGAAATTTATTGAGGATCATAGGAAAAAGAAAGAAAAATTAATTGACAGAGCTAGAGAGCTTTTAAATATAGAATAAAATAATAACTATGTTATCTCTTTTAAAATTGCAATAGTTTCATCTTTTAAATTTACAAATTCTTTTTCAAACTTATCTTTTGAATCTTTATCAAAAAGACTTGATATGAAAAAATTCTCATTCCCCACTTCGATTCTGTGTAAATAGGAAATAATATTCCCCTCCATATCTGTAAGTTCGTTCATTAAAGTGTTTTCCTCTTCCATTCTTTTCAATAAAAAGAGATGTTCTCTAATTTCTTCTAGAAACTCAACATACATTTCTGCACTTATCTCATCATTATAAAATTCACTTATAATTATTCCATTTTTGTCAAATAGAATTAGTGATAAACAATTTAAAACCTCTACATATTTTTCTAATAACTCTGATAGATCAAAAAATTTCTCATCAAATAGAGAGAGTCCATATGAAACTAATTGCACTATGGAAATTATATCATAAATGGATGTCTGTTGATATAAAATTTTAAAATTAGGAAAATCATCTGAAATCTTTTGTTTTAATTCCATAACCCAATTTATTAACTTATCATCAATTTTTATGTCGGGATCAAATTTATGAAATGTTACAATTATAGGAACGTCCATATCATTATCTGAAAAAAATTTTAGAATCTCACCTAAATATTCTAGTGATTGGGGGATTCTGGGTTTATCCTGAATATCTATTAAATAAACCAATAAATCAGTATCCGCAAAATAAAATACTGCTTTCGCCTTATATAGCTCACGATACTTACTCTGACCACCCATATCCCAAAATTTTACGTCATTTCCCAAAAATTTTGTGCTCTGATAATTTACTCTAATTGTTGGTTTTAATTCCGATACTTCCTTTTCAAAATTATATTTCCTCTCTAAAGCAGTGAGAATACTCGTCTTACCCGCATTGTCCAAGCCTGAAAAAATGATTTTAACAAAATTATCTTTACTTTCACTCAAAATATTTTACCTTTAAAAATAATATTCTAGTTTTAAATCATATATAAAAAAATTGCTTTATATTATTATCATTTTAAATAATTCTAATCATCAATCATAATCATCAATATCAAAATCCTTAACAACCTTAATCTTTTCATCAATTCCAAAAACAATCGCCGTTAACTTTTCACTCTCGGGATCTGGGTCTTCCATAACAAAATAAAACTCATTATCTCTAATATTAATGCCGATTTCCATATCCCCGCACCTTTCTGGTAATATTTTTGCAACCTCTGGAGTAGCCTTCTCTTTTAATATCTCATAAACTGCATCTTCAGTCTTGCTTTGTTCCATTCTAAGCTTTTTTACCTCAGTCATTTCGAATGACCCTAATTTCTCTCCTACTTTTATATTAAGATCTTTCCAGAAATTAAATAACTCCTCAATTTCATTCATAAATAATTTGTCTTTTCCATATTATTTTTAATTTTCTATTTATATCGTAATACCCAAATAATATATCGTATTATGTGCAAGACATCCAAATATTTTGTTCTTTTATAAATAGAGTTGAGAAATGTTCTATAACTCAAAATTTAATAAGTAAAAAAAAATAAAAGGTGGTTATGGGTGAGTTATTCTACAAATAGCTTTTTAGAATCACTTCAATATCAAATATTTTTAATGAAAAATGTGCTCGTTAAAGACCACTCCTATAAGAGTCAATTAGAAAAAATGAAAAAATCTGTTCAAGAAATAGGTGAAAATCTGGAATTAATCAGGCGTCGAAGTGATTTTAAGTTAGTCATGACCGAATTAGAAAAAATGATTGAAAAACTTAATTAATTTTTTTTTTCCTTTATAGAGAAAATTAGTTATTCCCCAATTATTGTAATGTAAATTTTTCTCTGTCGACTTTTCTCATCACACTCTATAAAAATTAGTTGCTGCCACGTTCCCAGTAGTAGTCTTCTATTGTTAATTGGAACTGTGATTGAAGTCTTTAAGAGGAAACTTCTCAAATGCCCTGCTCCGTTATGATCACCCCAAGTATTATGATGCTTATAGTTCTGATCATATGGAATAATCCTTTCTAAAAATTCTTCTATATCATGTTTAACTAATCCAGGTTCATATTCTACAGTTGAGATGGCTCCAGTAGAGCCAGCGACATGAATATTTACGATTCCATTTTCTATAGAGCTTTCTTTTACAGTTTTACTAACTTGTTCCGTAATATTAATTACATCACAATAGCTTTTTGTTCGAATTGAGAATGTTTTAGTTTGAACAGTCATTTAAACATACACCTATTGAATTTATTTATAATATTAATTTAATTAGTTTGTAATATTAATTTAATCAATAAGTATATTTAATAAAATTAATTTTGATTGGATTTTGAGCGAAGATAAACTCAAGGAATTTTTAAGTAAAATAACAAATCCTAAGAATGACCTACCTTATTATTTGAATATCTTAGTCAAAACAGGTAAGAAATTATTTGATTTTAAAATAAAAAAATTGTCTTCAAATATTCTTAAGCTTACAGCGCATGATGAGAAAGGTGGTTGGTTTGTACGCTCTTATCATATTCCTCTAGATAATTTAGTTCTTACATTAGATTCGAAAAAAAAAGAAGTTTTAAGATTATTAAATGAGCCAAAACAAGTTTTTAATCGAGATACAAGAGAAATATTAGAAGATATTTTAAGAAGATATGAGGAAATACTTCAAGGAAGTGGAATAGGGAAATTTAATTTTAAAACTTCACGCTTTAAAAAAAAGAAAGAGTGGAAAATGGGAGTTCAAAAGAAAGGTTTTTGAATTTTCATCTAATTTTGCTTCCAGGCGGAACTAAATCTTTTTTATCTTCCTCTAATTTAAGTAGAAATGGTTTATCTTCCACATCTGCCGCTAATACCATGCCATTAGATTGAACTCCCATTAATTTTCTCGGTTTTAAATTCAGGAGTACCACGACTTTTTGACCGATAAGCTCTTCGGGAGTATAATTTTGAGCCATGCCTGCAACTATTTGACGATGTTGGTCTTCCCCACAATCAATCATCATTGTTAATAAATTTCTCGATTTGGGGATTCTTTCACATTCTTTAATTAGACCTATTCGAAGATCTAGTTTCATAAATTCTTCATAAGTTACTTCCATAACTACAACCTTTTATTATTTAAATAAAATTATATAGATTTTATTGGTAAATCTGATAAATCGACCTTTTCTGCTTTTTCGGGTTTTTTTGCTTGATAAGGGTTTTCAATTTCTTGAATCCTTCGAGCAAATGTTAAATATCCAGTATGACCAACCATTCTTGTTGTTGGTCTGGTTGCATTTTCTTTTACAATAATTTTTCTTTTAATTAATTCAAAGGTATTTATGTCATAAAAATCCTCTTCTTCCAAGGCTAATACGGTTTTTTTAACTTGTTCTATCGTAGGAGAAAATGAACATAGAACTCCGCTCAATCTCAGAAAACTCTTCACTTTTTTAACCGCTAACCATGGAGTTGCAAGATCTAAAACAATAGCATCAAGATCACTGTGGTCAACATCTATTAAAATATCGCCATATTCAATCGAAACAAAATCTTCTAAGTGAGCTTTTTGAACATTATTTCTTGCTTGTTTTAATGATTTCTCTCTTATATCATACGAATAAACATGACCATTAGGTTTAATATAATTACCTAAGATACATGTTAAAGCTCCAGAGCCTGTTCCTGCTTCTAAAACTAAAGATCCGGGACCAATCCCAGTATACATCAAAATTAATCCACAATCTTCGGGATAAAGAATTTGTGTAGTTCTCCCCATTTTGATAATAAAATCACTTGGCAGTGGCTTAAAAACTCTCATTTTAAACCCTTGAGGCTTTGTGAAGATACAAGTTCCATATTGTTTTCCAATTATGTCATCAAAATAGACTTTTCCCTTATGAGTAGCAAAATTCTCACCTTGTCGAACTTTTAATAACCATTTCCTTTTTCTATCATACATAAGTAAGATATGGTCAGAATCCTTAATTATATTCAAATTTAGGTCGATTTATTATTTTATTTTTATATTATTTAATTGTTAGGTTTTGTAATGGTTTAAATTTTTTCAATATTTTAATAATCATATACTCAATCTATACTTATAGAATTGAAAATAAAATTCAAATTCACTATTAAGTCAATATATGGAAAACATCAAAAATATCAAAGTCATTAAGGCTTCAAATTTATTAGGCCTTCAATGTTATGATATTACCACCGGAAACATCATCGGTAAGGTTATTGATCTCAATTATAATCCCCAATCTGGTAAAATTGAGGATATACAAATTAAATTGGCTAAAAAAATAGAAGATAAAAAAAAATTAATTGTAAATTTTAACAAAGTCACAACCATTGGAGATATTTTATTGATTGATTTGTTCTAATAATTTTATTCTCAAATAATAATTTGTAAAATTTAAAAAATAATGGAAAATTCTTTCACAATAGAGAATGCAAATTTTTTCTTTTTCTGATTAAAGGTATTTTAATAAATGAGTAAAAACAATTCTCGTAAGCAGTCGCAACAACTCTCATTCGGTGAAATTCAGTCTCAAGCAGAGGACTACAAAAGACTTCGCGACGAACACAATATTAAAACCAAAGAACTATTTAAATATCTTAATTCAACAAATAAAGAGATTGAACAATACAGAAAAGAGGCAAAAGATTTAAGGAAAAATAGAGACGAAATAAATCAAAAGATAAAATCGATAAAAAAAAAGAAGTATGAATTAATAGATAAAATCAAGGAACTTAAAAATAAAAGAAATAATCTGAAAAATAAAGACAAAGCTAATGGTAATAATTATTCATTAATAAAAAAATATGAAGCAGAAACTGAATATTTAGAAAGAAGTATTGAAACTGATCAATTAACCATTAAAGAAGAGAATCGTATAATTGAACGAATTACTGAATTAGGGGAAAAAGGGAAGGAATTATTAAAATATATGGAAGAAAACGACGAATTATTTCAAATCGAAAAGGATATTGAATCTATTGAAATCGAGCTGGATAATATTAAAGAAAATTTTGACGTTTTATCAAAAGAATCTCAAGAATACCATGAGAAAATGGTAACACTCTATAAAGAAATAGATTACACTAATGATCAGAGGAAGATTAAAGAAGAAGAATTAATCAACAATAAAGTAAAAGCGGATGAATACCATGAATTATTTATAAAAATGCTAAATCAAAAGAAGAGAGTTAGGAAACCAAAAAAACCCTACGCTTATAAGAAACAAATGGAAAGAAAAACAATAGAAAATGAAATTATTAAAAAAAATTTAGCTACTGCTATTGAAAAACAAAAGAAGGGGGAAAGGTTGAGTATGTTTGAAGCACGCCTCTTATTAGAGAAAGGATCTAAAGAATAATAAAAATATTCTTTTAGGCAATTTGCATCTTTTTTTAAGAAATTACCCATAATTGGAATTTATTTAATAAAATTGTGAGTTTGATAATTAAAAATTTTAAGGATAAACTTTAATTTCAGTTTTACTTATTCTTAAAAAATTATTTATCCATTTAAAAAAACGAAGGAATTGAGTTATTTTTGAAAAAAACAATTGAAAATATAAGAAATATTTTGCAAACTCATCATGAGTTATTTCAAAATTCCATCCCTCTGATTGCTTCTGAAAATATTACAAGCCCTGCTGTGAAGGAAGCATGTACTTGCGACTTCTCTCACAGATATGCAGAGGGTTGGAGTGGACAACGTGTTTATGCTGGCTGTAAATACATTGATGAAATTGAAGATTTATGTATGGAGCTTGCCAGAAAGTTTTTTAAAGTAAAATTTGCTGATGTAAGACCAATATCTGGTGTAGTTGCTAATTTAGCGTTATATAATGCATTTACATCTCGTAACAATGGGAAAATGATGGTAATGCCAATTCCTAAGGGTGGTCATATCAGTCACGCACCCATGTTTACCAAATCAGGTATGCAAATCAATGGAACAGCAGGAACTGTTCGAGGATTAGAGATTGAATATTTTAAATTTGATCAAGACAAGATGAATCTAGACATAGATGGTTCTGCTGAGTTAATGAGAGAATTTAAGCCCGAATTAATTCTTTTTGGAGGATCTGTTTTCTTATTTCCACACCCGGTAAAGGAGTTAAGTGAAGTCGCAAAAGAAATAGGAGCTCATGTTGCATACGATGCCGCACATGTTGCTGGATTGATTGGTGCTGGATTCTTTCAAGACCCACTACGCGAAGGAGCTGAAGTAATGAGTTTAAGCACTCATAAAACACTTCCTGGACCTCAACATGGTATGGTTGTAGCTGATGATGAAAATCTTGTTGAAAATTTGAAATTCTCAGCATTTCCGGCATTATTGTCAAATCATCATCTACATAACGTTGCTGGGTTAGCCGTAACATTAGCTGAAATGATTGAATTTGGTAAAGAATATTGTGGACAAGTAATAAAGAATGCGAAGGCATTAGGTAAAAAATTATATGATAAAGGGATCAATGTTCTTCAAAAAGAAAATGATTTTACTGCTTCACATCAAATTGTTGTAGATATTACTAGTTTTGAAAAAACAGTAGGCTTAGGTGGAGATATTGAAAAACTTTTAGAAAGAGCCAATATTATTCTCAATCGAAATCTTCTTCCATGGGATATTATGCAAGGAAGGCATTACCAGAATCCTGGAGGATTACGTATAGGAACATCAGAAATTACCCGTTTGGGAATGAAAGAAAAGGAAATGGACCAAATAGCTGTATTTATAAAACAAGTTCTCATCGATAAAAAAGACCCAAAAAAAGTAAAAGAAGAGATTAAAGAGTTTCGGAAAGATTTTCAAGAAGTAAAATATTGTTTCCAATCACCCAATGAAGCATATGAATATTACAAGTTATATTAAACTTTTTTTTTCAATTTTTTTTTCGATTATTGTTAATAGAGAATTTCTTTAATAGCTGTGAAATTGAAGAGTTCTAAACCGAAATAAAAAAGAAATTTTAAAATAGTAGTTGAATTTTTAATTGTAATTAAAAAAAGTTGGTTATTTGAAATGAAATTAAAAAAAGAACAATTTAAAATTTACAACTTTTTTATTCTACTAATAAATTTTATAACAATAATTCTTGGGATCATATATTTTACTTACCCAATTTACACAATACTGTGGGATATTCTCGGAATTATAATTATAATCGCTTGGTTTGGGACTTTTGGGCTAGTTTTTATTAATGATCTAATTCTCATAAAGACTGACAAGATTGGTAAAAAAATCAATCATTTCTGTTATTACTGTCTTGCATTTTATGTTTTAGCTTGGATTTTCTTATTAATAAACACCGGTTTATTAAGTATAGTTCACACTGCGGATATGGCTATGTTTACAATACTTGGTCTTATAACTTACATTGGGTTTTTCGGTATGGCTCTTTTTGGGATGTATTTAGCTTATCTTGATATTAAGTATCTAGAGAATCGAGATGTATGGAATCTTGAATAAATTAGGGATTGTAAAGATCATTTTAGCAATTCTCTGCGCTTTAGCATTTATCATAGGGATTTTTTCCGTTTTTCAGATATATGTGGGCGGGACGGATGCAATTTCTCGAGTTGCTAATTGGTTTATGGCACAAATTGGAGAATTTCTCTTATTCATCGTGATTGCTGCAACATTTATTTTATTAAAATTAACAGGTAAAAAAAATCATCCAAAAATATATTTTGCGATTATGATAATTGGCTTTTTAATTGCAGGATTAAACTCAGTACCACTTCTTTTAACACCGGTCTCAATTTCTAATGCAAATGTCGAATTTAACGCAGGATTTGGTGAAAATTGGGAATCGACAATTCCAGATGATGTTAAACCGTTTTTTATGCCTTCGCCTTTTAATATTCCACAACAATTTTTAGGAGTTCCACATAAAGAATGCCAGATCATAGAAAATGTACTATATTATGAAGATCCTGATGAGAAAGTTTCCCTATATTTCGATGTATATATGCCTAAGGAACCTGATGAAAATTTACCGGGGAATAGGAGCACAATCATAAAAATTCACGGAGGATCTTGGGTTGCGGGAGATAAAAGTACTGGCAATATGCCAGTTGTAAATAAATATCTTGCAGCTCAGGGATATGTAGTATTTGATATTCAGTATGGCTTAAGAGATACAGGTTCATTAGGTGCATTGGCAATTATTACACCAGAAAACGTTATTGGGAATTATACTTTTATTGATATGGTTAATCAAATTGGAATTTTCACGAAACTCTTAGAAAACAATTATGCTGCAGAATATAATGCAAATCTTGAAAGTGTTTATATTATGGGAGGTTCTGCAGGAGGTCATTTAACCTGTGTTACTGGATTTGGTTATAATGAGGATTATTTTAATGGAACTTTTAGTGAAAACATAAATATAAAAGGAATAATTCCGCTATATCCTCCAAGTAGTATTTCTTGGGCTGGAGCGAGTGGACTTTTACCAGGTAGTCCTGAAACTGACCCCGAACTATTCGATAAATATTCACCAACCGCGAATATCGATTCTAATGACCCTCCATGTCTGATTTACCAAGGTACAGGTGATAAACTTGTTGATGTTTCTAATTCTATTGAAATTAAAAGTAGGTGCGACAATGTGGGAGTAACATGCTGTAATTTATTATTTCCCCTAGCGGGACATGCAAGTGATATATTTTTTAATACAAATTTTGGTCAAGTCTGGTTGTATTATTTAGAACGATTCTTATTTTTGACCCAGTAAAGAAAAAAATAATTTTTACATTTTTTTTTCGCATTTTAAGTCAGTTCAACAGAAGCTTAAATGAATAAATTAGTAAAAAAACCACAAATTTTATCTTTATTGCCACTTTTACAATACTTATAATATGAGTATTGAAATTATAGAAAAGGACGATCGTCTTTATCGTTTTGTACTTTCGACATCGATTGAAATGGCTAATGCCTTCAGGAGAATAATCTTAATTGAAGTTCCTGTAATGGCAATTGATGAAGTAATAATGTTAAGGAATGATAGTCCACTTTACGATGAAATTCTTACACATAGACTTGCAATGATTCCAATAATTACAGACCTAAAAAATTATAATTTTCAACAAGAATGTTCTTGTGGAGGTGCCGGGTGCTCATTATGTTCAGTTACGTTGACATGTGATATAAAAAACGATACAGGTGAAATCATTCTCGTCACCTCGGGAGATTTAATCTCAAATGATCCAAAAATTGTCCCAGTAAGTCCTAATATACCAATTGTAAAATTAGAACATGGTTCTTCATTAACATTTGAAGCATTTGCATTATTAGGAAGGGCTAAAGACCACGCTAAATTCCAAAGTGTTGCGGCTATTGGATACAAATTTTATCCTAAAATTAAAATTGATGAAAATAAATGTAAAAAATGTGTTCAAAAATGTATAGCTTCACAATATTGCCCAAAAAACTTATTCAAAGTTGGAACTGAAGTAAGCAGTCCTAAATTAATTCCAGATTTTTGGAAATATTGCGATTTGTGTGAATCATGTTCACGTGAATGTCCTGAAGGGGCTATTAATGTCGAATATGATGATAATAAGTTTATTTTTTCAATTGAATCTGATGGAGTTCTCCCATTAGATACTATTATGAAAAAAGGTTGGGAAATATTTAAAGAAAAAATTGATGATTTTAAAGATCAATTAGAAAAATTAGAAATAGAAATAATCTGATTACCAAAGATATATATTCATAAATTTAAAAAATAATGCTAAATATTAAAGTTCATAAATTTTAAGGGAATAATATTATGTCTCATAAACCAACCGGTCCAAGTGATTATTATACTAGGAAAATAGCTCGAACTCTCTGGAAAACTAAGAGAAGGATCTGGAAGGATGTTTCTAAAAGAATTACTAAGCCAAAAAAGAATAAAGTAGAAATAAATCTCTATAAGATTAATAATAAGACTAAAAACGGAGATTTAATTATTGTTCCCGGGAAAATTCTTGGTATGGGAAGTCTGGACCACACGGTAATAATTGCATGTTTAAAGGC
The DNA here is from genome assembly GCA_029856045.1 of Promethearchaeia archaeon. Lineage (GTDB taxonomy): Archaea > Asgardarchaeota > Lokiarchaeia > Sigyniarchaeales > SOKP01 > 6H3-1. Next base: position 558,121 of record JAHQWG010000016.1, read on the forward strand.
TTCGAAATCAGCTAAAAAAATTGTCGAAAATTCATCAACTGAAAGTAAAATTATATCTATTGAAGAGTTATTAGAGAAGAATCCTAGCGGTTCCAACGTGAAAATAATTGTTTAAATGCAAAAAATGAATCCATAATGGTTGAATATAAATTAATAGATGTAAAAGATAAAATACTTGGAAGAGCTTGCACTCAAATCGCAAAAAGGGCGCTCTTAGGGGAATATATTATCGTCATTAATGCAAAAGACTGTGTGATTTCAGGCAAAAAAGATCAAATTCAAAAGAAATATCTAGAGAAGCTTAATATTCATACTGCTACAAATCCTAGGCGCGGTCCTTTTTGGCCGAGACGTCCGGATCGTTTTTTTAGAAAAATTGTTTGGGGCATGCTCCCAAGAAATAGAAGAGGTCGGGATGCATTAGCGAGAATTCATGTTTATATTTCAGATGTTCCTGAACGATTTAAACATCGATATCAAAAATTAACTCCGCTTGATATACAAAATGCCGACGTTTCTCGATTGCAAAATAAATTTATTCATCTTGAAACTATATGCTCTCGAATTGGATGGAAAAATAAAGAGGTTGAGATTTAAATAAATGGTTAAATATATTAATGCATCAGGTAAAAGAAAAACTGCAATTGCTCGAGCTGTTTTAAATACCGAAGGAAAGGGAATAGTTAATATAAATTCTGTTCCACTAGAAGCACACAAACCGAGTATTGCTAAAGAACGGATTAAAGAATTATTTAAAATCCTTGATGAACCAAAACTTAAAGAAGTTGATATTAAAGTAAAAGTTAAATCTGGTGGAATAATGGCTCAAACTGATGCTATTAGAATGGCTTTAGCAAGAGTGATTTATAAATATTTAAGACGCAAAAACACTGCCAATTTATTTAAAGAATATGATAGTTCATTATTAAGTGGAGACAGTCGAAGGAAAGAGTCAAAGAAATTCGGAGGGAAGGGAGCGAGAGCAAGACGCCAAAAATCTTTCCGATAATTATTCTATTTTATTTTAAAGTGTGCTCCTAATTTTTGCAAATCCTCTATAAATGTTGGATAAGAATCTTCAATGATCTCTACATTTGAGATATGGGAGTTTGATTCTGCAAACATTGCGGCAATAATTAATGCCATGGCTATTCGATGATCATCACCATGATTTAAATCTGCCCCGTTTAATTTTGTATTCTTTTTTAAAATTAATTCATCTTCTTTTTCTTCTAAATTTGCTCCCATTTTTTTCAATTCTCGTGATATCCCAGAAACTCTATCCGATTCTTTACTCCTAAGATTCTTGATATTATATAATTTCATAACTTTATTAGTGAAACAACCCATTACTGCTAGAATTGGAAATAAATCAGGAGTTTCTCTGCAATCAATTGAAATGTCTTCTGAAGAATTTCTATTTATTCCCCTTTTTATTTTAACCATCTTCTCATGAGGATTTATCAATATTTTGGCTCCCAGCTCGCTTAAATATGTAATTATTTCTCTATCACCTTGAGGACTAGTACTATCCAGATTATTAAAAATAACTTCAAGTTCATTCTCCACTAATGCTGCAGCTCCTAAAATATAAGCTGCCGATGAGAAATCTCCAGGAATATCATATATTTGACCACGATAGTACTGAGAACATGGAATTACTAAATTTCCCATTAAACTTTCTGAAATTTCTTGCTTAATTGTTATTCCAGCTTGATCCAACATATCCAATGTTAAATAGATATATGGATGAGATGTAAGCGGGGAAGTTAACTCTATAATCGTAGCATCACTACCTTTACATTTCAATAGTGGTGTAATAAGTAGTAATGCTGTTATAAATTGAGAACTGACATCTCCCGGAAGTTTTATTTTTTTAGGAGTTACATTTACGGGTTTGATACTAATTTCATCCTCACTAACCTCAATTTCTGCACCTAATTGTCTTATTGCTTCTAATAATGGTAAGATTGGACGTTTTTTTTTTAAAAATTCCCCTGATAGTCGAATTCCATTTTCCGTTAATAATCCCAGAACACATAGGATCCTAAAAGTTGTACCAGAATTTCTACAATCTATCGGCTTTTCGGGAGCAATAAGTTTGGCTTTATGAAAATCTATTAAAAATTTATTCTCCTTTTCTTTTAGAATTTTGACTCCTAAGCTTTTAAGAGCATTGATTGTTACCTCCACATCTCCTACTGTTAGAGGATTATTTATAACTGAAATTGACTCAGTTAACCCTGCAATAAAAAATGCTCTATGAGAATAACTTTTTGAGGGAGGAACTTTAATTTTGCCGCTTAAAGTTTTGATTGGAAATATTTCTAAGTCCATAATTTTATTAAGTATAAAAAAAGTAATTAAGATTTTTTAATATATACTATAATTTCAATTTACTACAACAAAAGCAAAAAAAAATAGTTTAATTCATTCATCATCTTGAATAAATAATTTCAATTTTTGTAATATAGTCTCAGTTGTATCATATTCTTTATCCAAATCTGGAATTTTAATCTTTGGTTTAGACTTAGTCTCCTGTATTACAATTTCTACTCTTCTTCCTTTAAATTTGCGGTATATTTCCTCAAGCTTAGTATTTAATATAGTTGCTTCCTTCTCGTCTATAAGAAAAAATAAAGTATCTTTAATCTTTTCCCATAATTTTTGGATCTTATCATCATTTTTTGCCCATTTTGAAATATCTCTCTTGATTAAAGTTCCTCTATATTTTAATATCTTTTTTCTGGCCATTATTTTTCGCTCTTCCGAGATTTTATTTTAATGTTAGATTCTATCGCCTTAGAGCCCTAGGGTTCCGATATAATTTTGTTTCTTGAGCAGAAACATTCAAAGAAATTTTCCCGTCTTTAAGTAATTTTCTAGTTCTTTGTAATTTGTTTTTAATTGGGTCCAAAAATTTGAGCATCATTGCAAATAATAATATAATACTCTTTAATGCTTCATTTTCATATGCTTTTTCCTTGTAAAATTTGACAACATACTTTCCCCCTACATTAACAACTTTCTCATCAATTTTTGCAATCAAATTATCCTGTCCATCAAAAATATCCCAATCACTACCAATAGATAGCACATCTTCATCAAATGTAAAAATTTCCCATTCCTTTTTCTTCTCATTTATTAAAAGTGGAAATGTATGAATTTCTCCAAATAATCTCTTTGGGAATCGCAGATTTTGCTTAGCTAAATCAACGATATATTTATAATCTGAAACCATCACTTTAAATTCAGGAAGTGAATATTCTGCACCAAATGTAGCTTTTAAACTATTTAAAACCATTTCCTCTATCGTACCTTGCCAAGCAATCGAGTCGGAGTCAAACCATTTGATTACTAATCTCTTTTTACAAGGATTATCTTCTTGCTCTTCCCAATCTTTCTTCATAAAACCAAAAAATCCCACAGTATCATTATCTTCCTTCACAGAACCACAAAGATCTAAGTTTTTAGGAAATTGACGGGATTTAGCCATAAGTCTCTGTTTTTGGAATATTCCAATTTCCGGACCGTGTAAATCTGTTAACCAGAAGTCAATTGTAATTTTTTTAAGGTATTTCTTCTTGGCTTTCTTTGGTTTTTCAACTTTTTCCTTTTCAATTTTTGTCTCTCCCCTGGTTTCTCCCAATATTTTTTCCTCAATATAAGATTCCAAATCTTCTTCTTTTTTCTTCCTAACTGACTTCTTCTTTTCATAATCTGGGTTGAGTCTACAATAAGGTAGATGGGAATTCAATCTCCTATATCGCCTTCCACAATACGGACATTTTTCAAGTTCTATAGATTCAGACATAGTTTATTAGTAGGTAATTATGATATAAAAAATTTATTAGATAATGGTTTAATAAAATATAAGATGTTGATTCTTTTGGCAAAACCATGGAAAATTAATGGGAATAACCATCTTTAGACTTTCTGTTTATCCAAAAATTGCTTAAAATTAAAAAAAAAATTAAAATAATTTAAGTGGGTTTAACGTTTTTCAGACATCTTTAGGTAAAAGATTATTATCAATCCTAATCCTATTGTACCAGTTATAAGAACGATTAGTTGAAGTATTGCACTGAGTGCAAGATCTAAAGTTAAGATATCAAAAATCGTTCCAAAAATATCAACAAGACTAATAATAGTAAACAACAATACAATTGCGTTTATAGAATCATCTACTTTTTCCTTTTGTCTCTGAAATAGATCTTGAAGAAAGTTTTCAATCATATTTAATTTTTCTTGAAGTTTTTCAAATATTTCAGAAGTGTGCCAACGATCATTTAATTCTTGAAGTAAATTTCTTTTTTCAGTATCAAAAGTTATTTTTATTCCACTAAAAGTATCTAAAACTCTGTTAATTGACCTATTAAACTCCCGAATGTTGTATATTGCCCTTTTAATCCTTTTTAATTTCATTTCTTTAAAATGGAAATTGAACCAAACCACAGCGTAATCGACTAAATTAATTAATATTTCTAAAGATCTCCAATGTGTCTGTGCAATTTCAATTAAGCGAACATAATCATCGTAAACCTTATAAGTGGTTTGAGAAAATTTACTTTTCTTATTAGATGTAAGGATTATTGAATGGCCCCAACCAAAGTAGATATATCTATTATCGTAGATTGAAAAATCATTTACATCCATTTTTTTTGCAGGTGTAACTAAAAATTTAAATGGATCACCCGGATTTTCCAACTCAAAAAGGTGATCGTCGTTTATATGATAAATTCGGTGTGTCCAAGGTAATATATGTTCAGATTTTTCATCATCACTAAATGTACTTGGTTCTGGAAAAAAATCAAATGTAAAATTCGGAATATTTAATTTCTTTATTGTCTGAGCATATTTTAAAGAAATTTTATAACAAATTTCTTCAAAATATTTTTTATATAGTTTATTTAGCTTTTCCGATATTTTTTCTAATTGTAAAATTTTAATACCTTCCCTCTTTTCAATTTCAACATCTACACTACAGCACCCTACCCCAGCTGTATCTATATAAAATTTAACATTTGTAAATTTTAAAGAATTCTCAGGAAATATCCCAGCAACTTCTTCTTCTATTGGCATAAAACAATCCTCTGTTTTATCACTAATTAGCCAACCCAGAAGATAAGAACCTTCTTTACTTACTGGGGTAAAAACTCCCTTCGCTCTATGAAGTTTTTCTGTAGTTTTAGCTTCCCATTGAATTTTGTATTGTTTGCCGTTTATATTTATCGGAATTTTACCAATTTCTTCAATAATTCGATTCTTTAAGAAAGAATCGTATTTAAATCTAATCTCATCAACATCTAAAAAAACAAATGTGTTAAAAGGAGCAAATATATATTCTGTAATTTTCTGAAATTTCATATTATTATCATTCATTTCTTTAAGCCTTTAAACAGTAATACAGGGAAAAAAGATAAAAAAATTATTTTGTTTAATTTTTGCACTATTTTTAACTTTTCTAATTTAAATTTAATAATGCTTTAATAGAAAATATGGCTGGAAATTCTATAGGTACTATTTTTAAAATCACCTCATTTGGAGAAAGTCATGGCGAACTAATTGGCGTAATTATAGATGGCTGCCCTACTGGCTTGAAAATCAGTAAAGAGCTAATTCAGAAAGAATTGGAAAGAAGGCGTCCCGGTCAATCGGAGTTAACAACATCCCGTTCCGAAGAAGATGAAGTCGAAATACTTTCGGGTATATTTAATAATTTTACAACTGGTGCCCCCATCTGCCTAATTGTCAAAAATAAAGATGTAGATTCTTCTAAATATGAGAAAATGAAGAATATATTGAGACCATCTCATGCAGACTTTTCTAGATTGATGCGATATGGTGATTTTGCGGATTATCGCGGCGGGGGGCGATTTTCCGGAAGAATAACAGCGGGTTTTGTAATGGCGGGAGCCATAGCAAAACAAATATTATCTTTAAATAATATCGAAATTATCGCTTATACTATAGAAATTGGTGGAATTATAGATAATAAAGAATATGATCTCAAAAAGTTAAAAATTCTTAGGGATAAATCTGATGTTGGGGTGTTGGATAGTGATAATTCTCAGAAAATCAGTGAATTAATTCTTCAAATGAAAGAGGAAAAGAATTCAGTAGGAGGTATTGTAAAATGTATCGTGGATAATTTTCCTGCCGGTGTAGGTGAACCAATTTTCAATAATCTCCAATCTGCTATAAGTA
>JAHQWG010000029.1 GCA_029856045.1 Promethearchaeia archaeon
GGGCGCATGAGTCGGCGTTTTTTTGGATCTAGACCCCACATTACATCTGCGATTTTTTCCAAATCATCCCACATACTCTCTTTACAGAAAGGATGCACATGCATATCTATAATCAATTTATTAAACCTCTCTCAAGCGAAATATCTTTAAAATTAAATTTAAAATTAAACAAAGTGTTTTATTGCTGTTACCTAAATCTAATTTTATATTTAAATTTTCTCAGAAAAATCTGATAAATTATACATTCATGACAATTAATCGAAAGAAATCAATAATATTTTAATATATTATAAACAGTATCTCTTTGAGCTGGGCGTTTTCCAGCGGATTTAATTATATTGATGATTTCCTCAGGTTTTAAATATTCACCATAGTGGGCTCCTGCGCTTCGAGAAATATTTTCTTCCAATAACGTTCCAGAAAAATCATTTACTCCATAATTTAATGAGATTTGAGCAAACCTTGGTCCTAACTTAACCCACGAACATTGAATGTTATCAATATAATTATTAAAAAAGATTCTTGCAACGCAAAACAACTTCAAATCATCCATACCATAAGTTGGTTTTAATGGATATTTCCTAATTTTTGAAAGTATTGGATTTTCTTTAATATATGGCAGAAGAACGAATTCTGTTATTCCTTCGGTCTTTTTTTGAATGTTTCTTATTATTTCTAAATGTATCATTCTATCTTCTAAGCTTTCTATATGACCATACATTATTGTAGATGTTGTTGGAATTTCTAATTTATGTGCAGTAGAAATAATTTCAATCCATTGCTCTGTGGTTATTTTTTTAGGGCATATAATTTTTCTTATTTCATCATTTAATATTTCTGCTGCAGTCCCTGGTATTGAGTCCAAGCCAGCTTTTTTTAATTCTTTCAGCGTATCTTCGAGAGTTAAACCATTTAATTGTGTCATATAAAAAATTTCTTGTGGTGAAAAAGCATGTGCATGAATCTCAGGGGCGGTACTTTTTACCACTTTTAAAATATCTAAATAAAATTGAAAGTCAACTTTTGGATTTAACCCTCCTTGAATGCATACTTCTGTACACTTTTTATCTTTTGCTTCAAGAACTTTTTCTTTAATTTCTTCAAGTGATAATAGATAAGCTTCTTTATGATTTTTCGATACATTAAATGAACAGAATTTACAGCTACTAGTACATATATTTGTGAAATTAATGTTCCGGTTAATTACGAAAGTTACAATATTTTCTTTTTTCAGAGAACATAGATAATTTGCAACTAATTGTAGCGCTAAAAAATCATTTCCGGAACATTTTAATAACTCTAGTCCTTCATTTTTGGTTATTTGCTGGGAATTTAATGCTTTATCGAGAATCCTTTCAATTTTTGAATTACATAATTGTTTTAACTCTACCATGATTAAATTGATAATTATGAGATATTATTACAATAAAACTCTATCACATTATTAATTTGTGAGGATATGAAATTTTTTTTTCTAATAAATTTATCATAGATTGGTAGTCTCTCTTTCAAATCGAACCCTTCAGCTTTACAAATCTTTTTTAAATGTTCAATTTTTGGCCATGGTTTATAAGGATTTATTTCGTCTCTTGTAAATGGAGAAATACCTCCAAAATCATCTATTCCAACTTTTAAAAATTGTTTTTCATAACCAGGAATTAAGTTTGGCGGAATCTGAATTTTTATCGAATTCTCTACAATTATTTTGGCAATTCCAGTTGTCTTTATAATATCTTTTATACCAATTGGTGTTTTCGGATTATATCTTATATTCGGTTTTGAGACAAAATTTTGTATTATTATTTCTTGGATATGTTCATATTCATCATTCAATTCCTTTATAAGAAATAAATCTTTTATCCGATCAATCATATTTTCCCCTATACCTAAAAGAAGACCCGTAGTAAAAGGTATTTTTAATTTCCCGGCATTTTTAATAAATTCAATCCTTTTATCTGGTTTTTTACCAGGACTTTCATTATGAACCTCACCTTTTTTAAATAATCTAGGCTGGGAACTTTCAAGCATAAGTCCCATACTCGCATTATAATCTTTTATTTGTTCTAATTTATCATAACTAAGATATCCTACATTTGTGTGGGGTAAAAGTTTTTTAGATAATAATAATTTACAAATATATAACAGATAATCGAAAAATCCTTCAAAACCTCTCAATTTTAATCCTTTTTTAACTATTTGGAACTGATCTGGATGTTCTCCAGATATTATAAGAGCTTCCTTACAATCAAGTTGATGAGCTTTAGTCATTAGTTTTTTAATTTTTTTTAAATCAAATAGCACAATAATTTCATTTTGAGCTTTCATCCTATGATTGAAGTAGCAATAAGAGCAATTATTTATGCAATAATTTGAGAGCGGGATAGTGAAATTTTTTGAAAATGTTATAATCTTTCTTTCATTTTGTGGCAACTCATTTTTAATTTCCCTTACTTTTTGTATTATTTCTCTTAGAGTCAATTTTTCTAATTGATCTATTGTCTTTATTAAATTCACACCTATGCCTTAAAGTAATTAAGAATCACATAATTATCTCTTTTCAAAACGTTTTGCAGTTTAAATTTAAAGCCATCAATAATTCTCTCTGCTCCTCGTCCCTCAACGAGTGAAACAGCGTTTTTCCCACCAACTATTATAGGAGCAATGAAAATTCTAATCTCGTCAACTAAGCATTCTTTTATCATACTCCAATTGAGAGCTCCTCCTCCTTCTAGTAAAATTTTTTTAATCCCATGCTGGTATAATTCTTCCATTAATTTTTTTAAATTAACTTGTTTTTCAGAACCAGTGTTAATAAATCTAATATTTTTCAGTTTTGCCTTTTCTATTTTTGGCCTTAAAGCATGATCTGTTATTGCGATTATTGTGGGATAAGTCTTTAGTTTATAAGTAAATACCTTTGAAGTTAATGGAATAGAAAAGGAACTGTCAACAATAACCCGAATCAATCTTGTTGGTTCGTAAAATTTTATGTGTAATTTGGGATCATCTTTTAAGATCGTATTTTTTCCAACCATTACCGCATCACATTCGGTCCTAAGTTTATGAATTAGTTTCCAATCCTCTTCATCAGAAAGTTCATTATCACCAGTATATGTGGCAATTTTTCCATCAATACTCATAGCACAACTCAATAAAACATATGGTTTATTTTTCAAAAACTACTCTCCCTTTAATATATACTTTCTTAATATTAAAACTAGTCGTTCTATGAACACTTAAATCTATTAAATTTTTATGGTTTATTGAAAAAAAGTTTGAATCATCAAGATTTATTAAAAAAAAATCAGCATATTTTCCTACTGAAATTGATCCTATCTCCTTATCTAATCTAAAATTTTTTGCGGCGTTAATTGTTACCATTTTTAGTAAATCTCTCGATTTTATGACATAACTAGGATTCCTTATTTTTGAAACTTTATATAAATATCTCATTTCTTCAAATAAATCTGGTCTAATCGCCATTAAATTATCAGTACCAATAGAAATTTCTAATTTCATCTCTAACATTTCTTTTAATGGAGGTATTCCCATCCCAAAATAACCATTACTTTGAGGGCAAATAACAATTTTTTTATTATGTTTCTTTATTTTTAACAAGTCTTGTTTAGTAAAATGTGTCCCATGAACGAAAACATCAATAAAATCATCAGATAAAATGTTTTCGAGTATAATATTCTCCCTTTTAACCTCAGATATATGAGTTGCAATAATTTTATTAGTAGGTGAATTTTTATTTAGAATATTTTTGATGAAATCTCCATCAATTTTTGAACTTGATGGAAAACCAATACCATCTGCGAGGTTATAAATTTCAGATATATCATCATTTTCATGCTGTCGGCCTAGTATTTTGAATTTAATTGGGGAATCTTTTAATGCCTTTTTTAATAACTTAATGCCTTTAATTCCAAATTCTCGAAAATCAATAAATAATGTTATTCCATTAGATAACATTTCATTAACTGCTTCTCTAATACCTTTAATTATAAGATTTTCATCAACCTCTCTTAATAGTTTGTATTTTAGACTATCAGGACCACTTACAACATCATTAATTGGCTTATTTAAACCAAATTCTTTCCCAATACTGTCTGCAATATGTATATGACTGTTTATAAAACCAGGAAGTAAAATTGTCTTACCTTTACCTAAAGGGTTTCTATTATTGATCTTCTCTGATTCATTTATTCCTTTTATTATGCCATTTCTTGATATTTCGATAATAACATTCTTTTTTAAATCTAAATCTTCACCTACTAAACAAAAATCAGAAAATATCTTTTTAATTACCATATTTAATGTTATTAAATTATTTTTAATTATAAATATTTAAAAGGAAAATAAAAAATTAAGTGATAATTATTTCTAATGAATTTCGAAAAGATTTACAAGATTCCTATTCTCCTTTAGACATAGCTATTGATAAAGTTGGCATAATTGGACTCAGAAAAAAAATAGACATAGTAAGAGGCAATTACAAATACTCATTCTACCCAAAAATATCAGCTTTAATTAGTCTCCCAGCAAAACAGAGAGGTATTCATATGAGTAGAACTTCTGAAACAATTGAAGAAGTAATTAATGAAGTTATATTTAAGCCCACTCCAACTATAGAAGTAGTCGCTGATCGGATTATAAAAAAATTATTAAAAAAGCATAAATACACTTTAAAAGTTCATGTGGAGCTTGAGGGCGATATTGTTATTCAAGTAAGAGAAACTGAGAAAAATAATGTCCAAAAATCTTATTATATAAAAACTGTAGCTAATGGAATAAAACAAGATAATGGAGAAGTTAAATATAAATATTTCATTGGAGTTAGTGCAGTTGGTCTTACTGTATGCCCCTGTAGTATGGAGATGAGCAGAGAATTTGTAGAAGATTTTGTTAAAGCAAGAAAAGATATCAAGATTCCAGAGAATGATTTAAAAAATTTACTAAACATCCTTCCTGTTTCATCACACAATCAAAGAGCGAAAGGAACAATTACGGTTGAGATTGATGATGTAGATACTAACTCTATAGATATAATTGATTTGATAAATGTAATTGAAAACTCTATGAGTGGTAAGATAAGTTCTGTCTTGAAAAGACCTGAAGAAGCGGAATTGGTTCGAGTTGCTCATCTTAAACCATTATTTGCAGAAGATGCCGTAAGGGAAATGGCTAAAAATTTTATTAAAAAGGATTTTCTAAATTTAAAGGATGAATTTCGAGTAAAATTTGAGATTACAAGTTTTGAAAGCATTCACAGCTATGATGTTTTCGCTGAACTGAATACAACAATAGGAGAATTAAAAAAAACATTGAAAATCTGAAAAATTAAGGTCATTATTAAAAAAATAAAAAAAATTAATATTTATTTAAATTCATAAAAATATCTTCCATGCTTCTCTTTAAATGCTTCTGCGACTTCATCAATTTCGGGTTGGATGAACTCATACCCATCTTTTAACGCTTCATATGTAACAGGAATCTCTCCTAATACTTCACCGTCTACTTGACAAAGAAAAGCTTCATCTTCAGGATTTAACATCTCTATTCTAACTTTTTTACTCTCAAACTCATATATATCCGGCCTCGGAATGTGTGACGCTGAATACATTTTTTTGAAATTCCTTAATAGAACTAGTTTACTAAGATTACAAACATTGATATAGAATAGACCATCATCAACCCGAGCCTTCGCACACATATACATCCATCCACCATAGGATGGACCGTTTCCAACTGCAGCAAGGGTAGATTCACCCTCATATTTATCAGTATCCATTATAACTTTGATTTCTCTGTTTTTCCAACGAATTAGTGTCTTTAACACAGCAATTACATAATTCTTTTTTTTACTTTCATTAGCTCGCCTTGCAGCTTCAGCATCAAATCCCTGACTTCCAATTCCTATGAAGTAGCGTTTAGCTCCCTCATCAGTAATTGCCAAACCGATATCGGACTTTCCAGTATGGCCTTCAGCAATTATTTCACATGCTCTTTTAATATCTGGTGGAATTCCTATTGCTCCAGGAATATCATTTCCACTTCCCATAGGAATAAATCCGCATAAGGATCCTGTATCAGAAGTAATGACACCGTTGAAGACTTCATTACATGTTCCATCACCGCCTGCACCTATAACGCGGTAGCCATCTTTTGCCAATTGTGTAGCCAATTCTATTGCGTGCTCAGCATATTCAGATTCAAATAATTTATATGAAACACCTAATTCATCGAGATATCGGCAAGCTTGATCAATATCTGCTTTTGCTTTTCCACCCGCGCTAATTGGATTGTAAATTATTGCGTGGTCTGTCATTTTTATCACTTTTTTTATTTATCAACAATAAAAAAAAATCTTAACAAATCATTTATTTATTAAATATGAGATTAAGCTATATAATAGTTTTATTCAAGTGAAGTAAATTAATATGACATCAATTGCTATTGAAGGGGATTTCATTGAAACCAAAAAAAAGGGTTTGATCTTTGATGTTAAAGGGTTGCTTCATCCTAAAGATAAAATTATTTGCTTTTTAAGATATTATCCCGATTCAAATGGAGATAGATTAAGAAATAATACAAGATATTCAAAAATATATGATTTAGAACAGAGATATGAGTTCCTGAGAAAAAATTTTCCTGATTTTGTTTTTTATTCTAATCAAATTGATATGGAATTGCAAGGAGTAAAAATGAAAGAAATTAAACAGATTTTTAAACCTAAAAATTGCTATAAGAACTTAAAAAAATCTGATAATTTAACGCAGAATCAACGAAAAGCTCTCGATTTTTGTGATATACTTATAAATAATACTCAAATAACAAGTGACGACATTGGTATCACTGGTTCCATTATGGTTGGGCTAGATGGGGAGAATTCCGACATAGATGTGATTATATATGGAACTGATATCAGTAAAAAGATACAAGAAGAATTGAAAAAAATTTATTTAAATGAAAAGATTCCGGTTCGAAAATATAACTTAGAAGAATTCAAAAAACATTACGAATTTAGGGCGGGCAGTTCTGGCATTTCTTTTGAAAATTTTATGAGAAGCGAAAAGCATAAATTACACCAAGGTAAATTTCAAGAAACTGATTTCTTTATTAGATACATTAAGAGTCCTCAAGATTGGCAGGGAAAATTTTCTGATTATATTTATAAAAATTATGGCAGAATAAAACTCAAAGCTGAAATTTTGGATTCTTCTGATTCAATTTTTACACCTTGTTCCTATAAAATTGAGCCTTTAAGATTATTAGAATTGATACCTTTTTCGAAAGAAATTAAGTTAAATCAAATTCAAGAAATAAGTTCATTTAGAGGTCGGTTTTGTGAGCAAGCTATAGATCAAGAGAAGGTATATATAGAGGGAAAACTCGAGAAAGTATTATCTAAGAAGAAAAATGAATATTTTAGAATTATTTTGGGTGAATATAAGGAAGATAAAATGTTGTGTTGCAATAACACAAACTGATATTTTTTCAATTCTTTTTAAGATTTATATTTACTATTTCCAATATATAATAGGAAAAAAAGACTTTTTGAAAATATTTAAAACTATATAATTTCAAATTTACGGTTAATTGAAGTATATTATGGCATTAAATTACTCCCCAGAATTTTATTTGTATCTCATAGGAGCCATATTTTGCTCAATAGGAACCATCATAATTGGATTGAATATCCTTTCAAAAAAAAATAAGACCCACTTTTACTATTTTTTTTCAATATTAAGTATTTCCATTTTCTTCTTTTTTACAAGTTTCTCATTTCTCTTCTTAAATTTAGACCTTTATCGAGCGAGTTGTTTCGCAGGTACAATTAGTACTATCTTTTTATTTTTATTTATTGACTTTACATCTCGCGAATCAGTAAGTCCTATTAATACTGCATTATTAAGTATATTGAGTGGGATGGTACTTATCTTAGTTTGGCAAGAGGATTCCATTACATACTATGAAGGATTCGGATATCCATCTATTAAAACATCGGGAATATTTATGTTTGTTGCAAATTTTGTTTTATTGTTAAATGCGTTGTTCTATTTTTATTGGGCTTTAAGAATCTCTATAAAAGCACCCAAAATGTTAAGAAAATCATCATTAACCTTTTTTTGTGGGACGCTACTTCTACTAAGTGGTTATTTTATTTGGAGTGCTAAATATCTATTAACGGCTCCAATCGGTATATTTTTTACTGGAATTGGCATGCTAATTTCTATATTTTCATGGGTAAAAGAACCAAAAATCCTTTATATATTACCATTTAAAGTCTATAGATTAATCGTTCTCCACGGGAAATCGGGTGTTCCATTGTTTAATTACAATTGGGTGGAAACTAAGGTGGATGAATCTATTTACTCAGGTCTGCTACATGCACTAAATAATGCAATAAAAATTCTAAAAAGGGGCGAAATAAAATATATTTTATTAACAGAAGGAGTTTTGATTCTTAAAAAATCCAAAAATGTTTTAGTTGGATTAATTACTGATAAAACCTCAAAATTTTTAACTAATTGTATCAATAATTTCACAGATTCATTTGAGGAGAAATACAATTCAATTTTAAATAATTGGAACTGTCAGACTGATCAATTTAATTCTGCAAAGGACTTAATTGAAAAATCTTTTGCGAATGTTCCATCTCGGTTATAATGTTTATTGTTTTTATAAAAGCTCAAGTGAAAACATCTTAGAAGACTAAAAAAAAGAAGAAATCAATAAGCGATAAAAAATATTTAAAAAAATAAACTAGGCATTTATCTCGTCAGCCAAAATGGCATTTGTGAATACTCTACGCTTTAAATTATCCACTGCATTTATATTTTAACTTCAATTTATTCATGTAATTATCAAGGCGATAATAATACACAAATGTTTTATGGAAATTAAGCAGTTTTAATATATTCTGCCTCCTCTAAAACTAACTGTTCCCCGATTGCCCCAGAACTAATGCCCCCATTCTTATTTAATACGGGATCGGGAATAAATTTCTCTTGCTTGAGCAACCCGCTCACCAATACATGCTTGTCTAGCAGCTCTGATGACCAGGAATCAAGACCCTTAATGAATATTACATGTTCATCTGTGGTGATTATCACGGCCCCACCTTTAGCATCCTTAGCAGTGCCGATTAAAGTTATTTTTTGACCTATTAACTTTTCAAGTTCCATTTTTGATTACCTTATTACTCTACTTATTGAATAATGCTCGATAATTTTGTAGCAATACTTAGAAATAATTTTTATAGAGATTTATTTTTAAATAAGAAGAAAAATCTAATAAAAAATATCATTTCTTAAGTATTAATTTATTGGAGATAAAATAATGTCTCTAAAATTTGTATTATTTTAAAATATCAATTAATTTTAGAATTTTATAGAAAAATTGCTAATTTTTTATATCTCTTATTGTAAGAAATTTATCAATCGTAAGGTTGGGGAAAAATATTATTGAAAATAAAATGAAAAATATGGTTGATTATTAATTATAAAGATTTAATACAAATTTTACTAATATTTTTATAAAAAGGTGTTTAAATAATGAATTTTGAGACTATAAAATTTGAATTACAAGAGGATGGAATTGGGATTTTAACACTAAATAGACCAGATAATCTAAATGCCATAAATTTTCAAATGGTGGAGGATTTACATGAGTTATTTGACCATCTTATGATAAATCTTGATTGCCGTGTTGTTATATTAAAAGCAGCAGGTAGGGTATTTTGTGCAGGTTCGGATTTAAAAGATGGAAACATTTTAAGGTCTAAAAGAAAACCAGAACAATATAAGAGATTTTATTATTTAGACGTCCCTGAAGTAATAAAAGGAAAGATGTATTACCAATGGCGCATAACTCAAATAGTTGTTAAAATGCGAAAAATAACACAACCAATCATAGCAATAATTCATGGACCTGCTTCAGGGGGTGGGTTTGCATTAACTATGGCGTGTGATATCCGAATTGCAAGTGAAGGCGCAAGATTTAATAATGCTGCAATCAAGTTAGGCCTTTCAGGTGGAGATGTTGCAACAAGTTATTTCCTTCCACGACTTATTGGAATGTCAAGAGCTGCAGAAATATTGTATACAGGAAGAACAATAGATGCCAAAGAAGCTGAAAAAATTGGTTATCTCAGGTTAGTCGAAAAGGATAAATTATTAGATACTGCACTTGAATTAGCAAGAGACCTATTAAGAAAAAGTCCTTTAGGATTACGAATGACAAAACAAGTACTCAATTTATCCCTAGATTCGCCTAGTTTGGAAACAATGCTTCAATTAGAGAATAGCAGTCAAATTGTATGTTTCTCTTCAAAAGATATTAATGAAGGTGCGTCAGCTTTTTTCGAAAAACGAGAAGCAAAATATCCATTACGTTAAAATGAATTAAACCATCTAATTTTACATTTTTTTTTTTTAATAGGAAGTATATCTAAAAAATTTAAAATTGATTTTACATATATTCTAAAGGCAGTAATTAAGAAAAAATAATATTAAAAAAATGGTTTAAACATAATCAACTTCAAAAGGTGTTTTAGGTAGGACATCTGCACCTTTGCTTGTAACAAGGGTAGGTGATTCTAACCGCAATCCTCCAATCTTTGGATTATTAAATACGACAGCGGCAACCTCAACCATACCTTCCTCAAAAACCATAGGTCCCCATTCTTTTCCGGGTACAACAACAGGCCAACTTTCTGAGCCGATGCATCCGAGACCGTGGCCCAAGCCAAAAAAGAGGTCATTTCCAAATCCCTCCTTCTCAGCAACATTTCGAACTGCTTGATAGCATTCATCAAATGTATTGCCTGGATACATATTGTCTATGAGCGTGTAGCAAAGTTGCTCATATACGTCATTAAATGCTTTTAATTCCGGAGGGCATTTCCCAAGGACATAATTATGGCTTAAATCTCCAAGATAACAACCGTATTCACTGTGTAAGTCAACTAACAGAGATTCACTTTCTTTCACCTCCTTATTCGTTGCCGGGGTGCATCCGCCCATTATGTAAGCAGCACGATACCCTGAACCGATTTCCTCACCCCCAGTAAATGTCCATTCCCAATTGCTGCCCGCTTTTCTCATTGCAAGAGTTCCAATTCCAGCAATCTCATTTTCTGTAAAAACTTTCCCCGTAGGACGTTCAGTTAATGCTTTCTTCACAGCCTCTTGTCCCACATCTGTGATCTCACTTGCTTTCCGCAACATTGCGATCTCTTCGGGTTCCTTAATGAACTGGATTCGCTCAGTTTTATCATTAAAATCCACAAATTCACATCCTGGAAATGCTTTCTTTAGAAGTTCAGCTTCTCCATATTGAAGCATTCCACCACTAATACAAATATCTTGACCAAGCTCAACACCGATTCTGGGGGGACTACCTTTTGGATTATATACTTTTGCCTTTTTAGCGGCAGATTGGATTTTTTTCTCAAGATAAAAACCCTTCATTGGACCCCATCCTTCAGTTTGTAGTTGTCCCTCAGCTCTGCATCGCTCCACATCCAAGAGTACTGTATAGAGAATTGGCTCCCCAGCTCCTTCTTTAGGTAGAAATATTGCACTGCGCCATGGGACGAATGCTCCAGTAAGATATGTTATGGACTTTATACGTGTGAGCACGCAAAAATCGAGATTAAGCTCATTCATAGCATTTTGATACTTCTTTACGTGTCCGTTCCAATTAATTTTGATTTCACTCATTTTAAAACAACTCTATAAATATTAGTTTGACCCTAATTAATATAAAGTTTTATGCAATTTTTTGCCCTTCTAAATTGATACAGTTAAATAATAAAGGATTTTAAAGATTAGTTAAAAAATGAAACTGAAACTTGCCACCAGGGTTTTAAATGAGGAATATTTCATTAACACCTTTCTAGAATATTATTTAAATCTAGGAGTAGATGAGATTCATATTTTTGATTCTAGTTCTTATGATAATACCTTAAATATTATTAGCGCTTGGCAAAGTAAGCATAAAGATATAATTCTCGCTCTTTCTGATAAGCGCTTTAGACACACAAGTTATATTAATGCATCAAATTTCTGTAATTATATATTAGAATACGCAATCAATAATCAAATACAATCGGACGAAGATAGTTGGTGGATTTTTCCAGACATTGATGAGTTTATACGGGCTCCTAATGATAAGAATCTAAAAAAGTTCTTAAAAGAGTGTCATAACGATTTAATTAGAACAGTCTTTATTGATTGGCAACTTCCGCCT
Source organism: Promethearchaeia archaeon (assembly GCA_029856045.1). GTDB lineage: Archaea > Asgardarchaeota > Lokiarchaeia > Sigyniarchaeales > SOKP01 > 6H3-1. The sequence continues at coordinate 12,259 of JAHQWG010000029.1, forward strand.
GATCTTATAAATCAAAATTTAGAGTTAGATTATATATTAAGAAATGTTCGATTAGGAAGCTATAAAGGTTATATCCAAAAACTTTATGGGGATCCATTTTATAAAGATTATATCATCAATTTCACTCCTCACAATATAAAAACCTATGAAAAATTAAAAACAGTCGCTGGATTTCATAGATTTATTTTAAAAAATCAAATTTTTTTACCTCCAAATGAATTCCTTATTGTAGACCATCTTCGAACTGTTCCATTTCATATTTCTAAAAAAAGAATCAATAAACGTTTAAAACTACTCCAAGATGAGCAAGATGATTGGCTTTTAGAACATTTTCTCCAATTAAAAAATCGATTTGAAGATTATGAAAGTTCTTATAAGAATAGTAGATTGTATGCTTTTGAAGAGCTTGAAGAAATCTTGAAAAAAATCCAAGAATATGATAATCAAGAGAGTTATTTCAATAATGTGATTATAAAAGAAAATATTTTAAAAACAAAGTTGATATAAATACTCTTATTTAATTTAAATATAAATTAAAAAAAAAAAAATAAAAAAATCTAGGCAATACTAGAAATTTTATTTTATTAATTCAGATAAATTTCAAAATTTTGTGAGTTTAATGGAGTTTGTTGAATTTAGTGGTGAAAGAATTGAATTAAAGGATGGAAAATTAGATTTATCTGCCAAAGGTATTAAAAATATTTTAGATATTAAGGGATTGGATACACTAACAAGATTAAAGATACTTGATCTTAGATTTAATCAAATTTCGGAGATTTACGGGTTAGAGATATTTACGAATCTAGAACAATTATATTTAAGCGGAAATGAAATTTCTAAAATTAAAGGTCTTAAAACTTTATTAAATCTAAAAAGTTTAAATTTATCCTTGAATAAAATTTCAGAAATAAGTGGTTTAGACACTCTTCTAAATTTGCAAGAACTAAATCTAAATAGAAATCAAATTTCTGAGATTAAAGGGTTACACACACCTCAAAAATTAAAACACCTAATCCTTAGTGATAATCAGATTTCAAAAATTCAAGGATTTGAAAAGTTAATAAAATTAAAAACTTTAAATCTTGGTTCTAATCAAATTTCTGAGATTGAAGGACTTGAGAAATTTATTGAATTAGAAGAATTGGATCTCAGTTCTAATAAAATTTCAGAGATAAAAGGACTTGAAATGCTAATAAATATAAAAAAATTATATCTATGGGGTAATCAAATTTCTTTGATTAAAGGACTTGAAAACCTCATTAGTTTGGAGGATCTAGATCTGAGTTCCAATAAGATCATAGAGATTAAAGGTTTATATCAATTCAAGAATTTAAAAAAATTAATATTACATGATAATCATCTTTTTAAAATTACGGGACTTAATTGGCTTATTAATTTGGAAGAATTGGATCTTAGTTCTAATCAAATTGCCGAAATAATAGGGATTAGATCTCTTCTATTTCTAAAAAAATTAATTCTTTACGATAATCAAATTACTGAGATTAAAGAATTTGATGAACTAACTATGTTAATAGAATTAGATTTAAGTTCTAATCAAATTCCTGAAATTAAAGGGCTTAAATCGCTCCAGAATTTGCAAATTCTAAATTTAAATAATAATAAAATTCGTGAGATAAAGGAATTTGAAACACTTATGAATTTATGGAGGTTAGAATTGAAATATAATCAAATCTCTGAAATTAAATCATTAAATACGCTTATAAATTTAGAAGTACTTGACCTTGATTTTAATCAAATTAAAAAAATTAAAGACCTTAATTTGCTCTCAAAACTTAGATATTTAAGTCTTGCAGGAAACCAAATCCCTATGATTGAAGGGTTAGAAACACTAATGAATTTGGATTATTTAAATTTAAGAGAAAATAGTATTTCTGAAATTTCTGGGCTCGAATCCCTTTCAAAGTTAAAAAAATTATATCTTAGTGATAATCAAATTTCCGAAATAAAAGGACTTGATTCTCTTACTGAATTATGGATATTAGATCTTAAATATAATCAAATTTCAGAGATTAAAGGTTTAGAAACCCTCAAAAAATTAGAGAATCTCACTCTTAGAAATAATAGAATTATTGATATAAGAGGGTTTGAAAACCTTGAGAATTTAAGAGAATTGATATTATCTAACAATAATATACCTCCAAACACATTAGAAACTTTAGGGGGTATAGATAATATGGGATATGTTAATAATCCCCAAAAATTTGTGGAATTTTGTCAATCAAAAATTAGACAAGAAAAGATAAGAGAGTTAGTGGAAGTAAAAAAAGAGATTATTATTTATAAAGATAAGGAAATTGAAGTCTCTGAAAAGAAATTAGATTTATCAAATAAAGGTATCCATGATATAACGGAGATTAAAGGACTTGAAAAACTCACAAAGTTAATATTTTTGCGTCTAGATGGAAATGAAATTTCGGAGATTAAAGGACTTGAGACTTTTACTAATTTAAAGTATTTAAGACTTGATAAAAATAAAATTTCCGAAATAAAAGGGTTAGATAATCTCATCAATTTGAACTGGCTCTTTTTAGATAATAACCAAATTACAGAGATAAAAGGACTTGAAAAACTAATAAATTTACAAAAATTAGAACTTAGTTATAATAAAATTGTGGAAATTAAAGGATTAGAGACACTTATAAATCTGGAAAATCTAAATTTAACCAACAATCAAATTACTGAAATCAAAGGGATAGATACACTTAAAAATTTAATCTTGTTATATCTTAAGAATAATAATATCGATGAATATCAAATTAATAAGTTTAAAAAGAAAACAATTGAACGAAAAAATTTCTATTTTCGGATATAAGCTCAAAATTATTATATTTCTTAATTAAATGGTTAATTAATTATTTGTAGATATCATCTAAAATAAATCTGATTGCCAATTAAATAATAAAAATTAAAAACTTCCAACTAGTCTAATATCCAAATGAAACCTTTTAACGTTGATCTGCATATCCATAGCCCTCATTCTATTTCAGTTTCGAAAAATTTGAATTTAGATACAATGGTGGAAACTTGTAAAAAAAAAGGAATAGATATTATTGCTACTGGAGATATTCTTCAACCAACTTGGTTAAAATATATGGAAAATAACCTTCAAAAAGAGAAAGATGGAATTTTTTTATATAAAAATGTTAATTTTATTTTGCAAACAGAGATAGAAGATAAGGAGAATATTCATGAGGTTGTTTTGCTTCCAAATTTTGAAGCTGCCAGAGAACTTCAAAAAAAATTAAAGCCTTTTTCGAAAAATCTTATGAATGAATGGGGAGGTCGTCCTAGAGTTAATTTAAGTCCCCCTGATCTTGTTGATGAAGTTGATGCTGCCGGAGGTTTAATTGGCCCTGCTCATGCCTTTACGCCATTTAAAGCGATTTTCAGGCAAAATAAGTATGCTAATCTAGAAGAATGTTATCAAGATTCTCTAAAAAAGGTCTCATTTTTAGAATTGGGATTATCTGCAGATACTTATATTGCAGATCGAATGAAAGGTCTTAGAGATATAAGTTTTTTAAGCAATAGTGATGCTCATTCGGAGGGTCCAACCTCACTTGGAAGAGAATTTAATAGATTTGAAATTGAAAAGCCAAATTTCGAAGAAATTGATCTAGCCATAAAAAGACAAAGAGGGCGTAAAATTATTCTAAATGTTGGATTAGATCCAAGATTAGGAAAATATTATAATATGTTTTGTAATAAGTGTAGAAGAAGGATAATTTTTAAAGAAGACAAAACTAGATCTTTTACTCTTCTCAATAATTACAAAATAGATGCTAATTATATTACATATTTCGCAAGAAATCCAATAATAGCAAGGAAAAATTATCAAAAAGAAGTCGATAAAGGAAAAGTAATTTGTCCTGCATGTAAAAATGAATTAAAAAAAAATTATAAGATAAAATTGGGTGTATTTGAACGAATTGAAATGATCTCAGACTATGAGCAGCCAAGACATCCATCTCATCGGCCACCCTATATTGATATAATTCCTTTAGTAGAGATCATAAGAAAAGTACTAAATATCAAAAGCTCAAAATCTAAAACTGTAGAGAAAATTTATGATGATTTTATAGATAAACTTGGGACTGAGTTTTCAATCTTAATCGATCTACCTATTAAAAAGATAAGTGAAGTTAATAAAGAAATTGCGAAAGTAATTAGCTCTTTTAGAACAGGGAATATTGAAATATTAACTGGAGGAGGCGGAGTATTCGGTGAAATTAAAATTTAAAATAATAAATCTTTAAAAATAACAATATCTCACATTCCAAATTCTAGGGTCAAATCTATTAGCGTTCCACAATCGCATGTAAGCCACTCGAATATTTTTAATGAGACAGTTAATAATTCTATAGAACTTCTTTTAAAAGTATTATTAAAGGATCTCTGATAACCACAATTTGGACATGATAAAAGAGCACGAACAGTTATCATATCATCATCAACTTGTTCCTTTATCGGTTCCTTTGAATGCTCGTTTCTGTTTATAAAAGTATTCTCCATGTTGAAAAAACTCAACCTCATTAACATTTATATAAATTTATATTTTTAAATATATCTAACACGTAAATGACATAACTTTGTCTAAAAAGGTATAAAATATCTTAATTTTACGGGACAAATACAAAAATTAAGAATTTTTTATTTTGAAATTATTTTTGAGAAGTCAGTCTTTATGAAGATTATAATGCATACTATTAGTAGAAGCGTAATATAAGTAAAAGCCCAGAAATATCCATATAGATCATAAACCAATCCGAATAATATCGACTCAGGAAGTGAGATTAAACCTATAGATAAATAATAATATCCATAGCCTCTCCCTCGTTTGTCTTTACCGGTTAAATCTCCAACATATGCACGAGCAACAGGATCAACAAACCCACGATAAAGTCCATAGATTCCAAACAAAATTGCAACTATTAATATACTAAAAATACTAACTTGTATAGGAAATGCTGAAACTATGCAAACACTGACAAGTAGAATTAATCCAATAACGATTACTTTTTTTCTTCCTATTTTATCTGAAAGTTTTCCAGCAACTGGGGAAAATATAACGTAAACAATGTTAAATAAGAGATAAAAGATAGGAACTAAAAAGACAAAATCAACGGGCATAAGTTCTGATCCTCGAATGATGAGAAAAGCCACATCTAAACTAGCGAATTCCATAACTCCTAAAATAATGATGAATTTAAGAAATAATTTGTCAATTTTTTCAACTTGTCTTTTTTTTAATTGTTCCTTTCCTGAAGGAATAGTTTGGTCTTTTATTTCCTTAATTGTTAAGATTAAAATTATTGCAATAAATCCTGGAATAATAGATAAAAATATAATTTGGTTAAAAGAAAGTGCAATAAACAGACAAATTGAGGTTAATAAAGAGCCTATGACAGCACCGGAGGTGTCCATTGCACGATGAATACCAAAAGATTTTCCTTTATCTTTTTCACCATAGAATGAAATTAATGCATCTCGAGGAGATGTTCTAAGTCCTTTACCTACACGTTCAATAAATTTTAATCCTAATACTGGTTCCCAAGAATTTGAAAACCCCATAAGTGGTTTTGTAAGGTTTGATAAAGAATAACCTGCAACAATAAACGGCTTCTTTCTTCTAATTTTATCTGACCACCAACCTGAAAAACCTTTTAAAATATTTGCTGTTGCTTCTGTAATTCCTTGTATTAATCCCAATATGAGTACATTTCCACCCACAGACAAAATAAAAAGAGGTAAAATCGAAGTAATCATTTCAGATGATATATCGGTAAATAATGAAACTAATCCAAGGATAAAAACAGGAGCAGCAACACCTAATATAATTTTATCTTGATTATTTTTTCTTTTAGTATTCTCGATTTGAGCCATAATATTATTATATACATTAGTTTTATATAAAACATTTTTGAAACAAAAATTTTTTATGTTAAGAGATATTTTTTCTCTTACTAAGTTAAAAAATAAATTTTACCTTATACTTAGGACGATAGTGATCGGTTCTAATAGCATAAATATTAGAAATAAAAGTAATAAGAAAAAATTTAATCAATAAAATTTATTCAGATGAATACTTCTGGTGGTTTTTAAAATTGTCGGAAAAATTAGAATTTAAAGCTCTTGTAACAGGAGGAAAAGCGAGTGGGGGTCCTCCTATTGGACCTCTTGTTGGACCCACGGGAATTAATATTAAAGATGTAGTGGATATAATAAATGAAAAAACGATGGCATTTAAGGGACTCAATGTTCCGGTTAGAATTATTTTAAATCCTACTGATAAAAGTTTTGAGGTGATTGTTGAAACTCCATCAACATCTAGCTTACTACTTAAAGAAGCCGGAGCAGAAAAAGGTTCAGACGCTGCAGGTACAGAAAATATTGGAGATATCACTTTTGATCAAGTTATGAATGTGGTCAACATGAAAAAGGATAAATTACTGGCTAAATCCTTAAAAGGCATGACCAAATCAATTTTAGGAACGTGTTTATCTATAGGATTATTAGTAGATGGCCAAAATCCAAAAGAAATTCAAAATAAGATTGATACTGGAGAATATGATAATAAATTTAAGGAGTGAAGAAAATGAAAGTTGATAATAACTTAATAAAATCCGCTGTAAGCCAAACCATTGACTATTCTATAAAAAGAAAAGAAGGATTTAAAGATAAAGTGAGAAAATTTGATGAGTCAATTGATTTAATAATGAATTTAAAAGATTTAAATTTAAATGATCCAAAAAATAGGATTGATGAAGAATTTATACTTCCACACAAAATATTACATGAAGATAAAGTTCCAGTATGTTTTATTGCAACTGGAGATATTCAATTAAAAGCAAAAAAGTTGGGTTATGATGTTTTTGATGAGGAAGCACTCGAACAACTTGATAAGACTGATAAAAAAGAGAAGAAAAAATTTGTAAAAAGATATACATTTTTCATAGCAGAACAAAAATTGATGAGGTTAGTTGCTAGATATTTAGCGAGATTCTTGGGACCTCTTGGAAAAATGCCCAAACCATCTCCTAAAGGATATGGTATAATAAGAGAACAAGATGATATAAATGATATTCTAGAAAGACATAGAAGAATTGTTAGATTAAAGATGAGGAAGCAACCTCTCATTCAATTAAAAGTTGCAAAAAAATCAATGGGTGAAGATAAAATTATTGAAAACATATTGTCTGTAATTAAACACATTGCAGATCAATTACCAAATAAATGGAATGGAGTTAAATCAATTTATATCAAAACAACAATGGGAAAACCAGTAAAAATAGGTGAGTAAAAATGATACTGAAAAAAGAAATACATCAATGGAAAAAAGACGCAGTTGACGATTTAGCAACCCTTATGGAAAATTACAAGGTTTTGGGATTAGTTGACTTATCAAATATGCCTGATAATTTAATTCAATTAATTCGTTTGAAGCTTAGAGATAAAGCGCTAATAAGGATGTCTAAAAAATCTTTATTATTAAGGGCATTAGATAAATATGAAAAAAAGTCAAAAAAGAAAAATCTTATAAAATTTGGAGAGAAAATTTTGGGTCAATCTGGCTTTATCTTTACAAATGCAGATCCTTTCGCATTAAAACGTTTATTTGATGAAAACAGGATGACAAGGTTTGCTAAAGATGGTGATATTGCACAAGAAGATATAATTGTACATGAAGGAGATACGGGACTGCCTACTGGACAAGCAATTACAGAACTCCATTTAGTTTTAAAATTGCCAACTAAGATCAAAAATGATACAATTTGGATTACTTCTGATAAAATAACCCATTATAAAGGTGATGCAATTTCATTAAAAGAAGCAGTTGTTTTAAGAAAGTTAAATATTAAGCCTATTGAAGTAAATATTAAATTTTATTGTGCGTGGGATAATGAAGAAATCATTCCTGACTCAATATTGAATTTGGACGTTGAAGACATTAAACATCAATTCTCATTAGGCATCCGGCAAGCTTTAGACGTTGCATGCGAATTACCGTTTATAATAAATGATGCAGTTGAATATTGTACGAAAAAAGCAGCTTTAAACGCAAATATTGTCTTTTCACAAATTTTTGAAGAAAAAACATTACAAATTGAAGAAGAACATGTTGAAGAAGTGGAAGAAGAACCAGAAAAGAAAGATGAAGACCAACCACCAGAAGGATTAGGAAGTCTATTTGGATAATTTTATAAAATTTATATAAAAAATAAAAAAAATGAAAAAAATAATAATATTAAAATTTAAATAAAGGAGGAAATAACTATGGAGTCAATATATGCAGCCCTATTAATTTTCAAGGCAAAGGGAAATAAAGCAATAACTGAAACGAATCTTGATAAAGTTTTAAAAGCCGCAGGTGCAGAAGTAGATCCAGAACAGCTTAAAAAGTTAGTTATAGGACTTAAATCAACAGATTTGGATGCGATCATCAAGAACGCAAGTACGATGCCGGTAGGAGTCTCAACTGCACCAGTTGAAGACAAGAAAAAACCTTCGAAGAAAGAGAAAGAACCTGAGAAGGAAGAAGTTGAAGAAGAGCCCGCGGGAATTGGTAGTCTATTCTAAATTTTTTTTTTTTATATTATCTCTATTTTAAATCATTTTTATCTTTAAAGATTTAATTGGACTAATGAATAAGAATGATGAGATGAATTTAAAAAAAAGTTAATTAAAGCGTTCTTTAATTAAAAATCCATTTTTGCATGTTTTTTCTTACTTTCTTCAAGAAGGATTTGAGCTAAAACTTCGAATGCTTTTTCTACGTTTTGACCAGTCTTTGAACTTAACTCGACAAACGATCTCATGTTGTATCTCTTTGCAGCATTTATACCATCCTCTCTTTTCACAGATCGATATTCAGATAAATCAGCTTTTGAACCAACCAACATTAAAGGAACATCTCCTGCATTTTCTCGTACAATATAACTCCAGTCAGGTAAATGTGATAGACTAGCAGGATGTGTTATGTCATATAGAATAAATGCCCCACTAGCTCCTTTAGCGTATTGTGGGAGTAGAAATCTGAATCTTTCTTCACCCCCAAAATCCCAAAGTTGAAGTTTTATCCGTTCCCCGTTAAAAAAAACTGATTTAGAAAAGAAATCCACTCCAATAGTGAGCCTTAGATCCTCTACAAAAAATCCTGAGATATATCTTAATGTTAGTGAAGTTTTTCCGACCGATGCATCCCCTAGCATAAGGACTTTAAATGTATAGTCTGATTCCATTAATCTTTCCGTATTTTTTTTAAACAATGCAAATATAATCAATAATGAGAAAATTATTTTGATTATATATTCTTTATACATTATTTATATTGCTTATCGAGTTAATAAATTTTTTTTATTATTAGAATAATGATATTGATGTTCTATATTTCTGACAAATTTTTATTCCCTTTTGAATTCAAATGTTCTTATTCATTCTTTCTTAGAGTTTAATTAAAATAAAAATAGTAAAGTATTAAAAGTTGCATGTGTCACTACAACGGGAATAAGTGAATAATTAAAATTCTTAAATAATAATGCTAGGATCATACCAAAGATGAAAAAATATCCAAAATATGTAAATATTGTTTGGAATGGGACAAGAAATGGAGGGACATGATATAGGGCAAAACAGAAAGATGATAGAAATACTGCTATAATTCTATGGTTTTTCTTATAGACTCTCTTAGCAATAAAACCTCGAAAAAACCCTTCCTCACAAGGAGCGATAATTAATATTTGAAGAATAAGAATAATAAACATTTCCAACATATTTGGGGAAACTGGAGTTGTATCTATTGCTCCTTCTTCTGCCTTTTGTAAAAATTCAGAACCAAATAGATTTTCTGTTATTATATATTTAAAAAATATTATAAGATAATCTGCCATCAGCAAAAAAAAACCTCCTATTGAGAATCCAACCAAAATTTTGTAACTTTGTTTTCTAAATTTTTGTTGACTTTTTGTAAAACCCATTTCCAATAATTCATCTTTGAAAGAACACTTATCTGGAAATTTTGCGATTAAAGCCGGTATAACAATGAAAAATATTTCAAATAATGTTAAAAAAATCAAAATAATTGGTTCTTGCCCTAAATTTAGCGACATTGGAATACAGCAGAATCTCGTTTTTACGAGGTAATTAAGAATTTAATAAATTTTTTTTAATTTATAATTTGTTAAATTAGCTCTCTCTCTCCCTTTAAATTATATTTAATTTCATGTTAAAGTAACCAATGATAGAACAAGGTATGATTAAAAAGAATCATTCAAAAGGCTACTCCAAACGAGAAATATCAATTGGTACAACCAAAGAACGGTGCTTAACTGATGATTTAACCAAAATTGCTAAAGAATTTTCAAGTATTGAGAAGACTAAGCAATCTTTTGCACAACTTATTCGAAATCAACTACCAAATCTTGATTTTTCTGAATACATAAAATTTTACAGTTATCGTATTAAAGAGATGTCCTTGGTAAAACCAGTGAAACCTACAAGTATTAAGGGGTTAAAGATTGCAGCAGTTGATGGAAGTCTTGTTACAAAAAAATTCCAAGGTATTGATTTAATCTTCTTGAAATCTATCGTGGTAAAATATTTCTTTACAAGCCAACATTCTGCAGAAATTAAATATTATCCTGATGTTAGCGGCTATAATAATTATTCTATTCAAACTAATTATTTCAATATTAATGAAAATGGCATTGATCTAACAGGGTCTTTAGAGCAAACATTCATGGAAATAAATCAATTAAATTCTTTGCTAAAAAATAATGATGAATATATTGATTTAATAATTTTAGATGGTTCAATCCTTGTTACTCCTATCAATTTATTATTTTCACAAAATTATGAAATTTCTAAAAGATATGACCGAGTTCTTAGAGAATATAGAAACCTCTATAAAAAATGTCAAGAGAGGGGTATCACATTAATCGGCTCAATTAAAGACACTCGAACGTCAGCTTTAACTAATACACTTACTCAAACTATCCAAATGTTAATTTCTGGAAAAAAAATACTTCATGAGTTCTTAAAAATTAATTATCGTGAAATAATGAATTATTTTTCAGATTATGATCTCTTTTCGAGAGTATTAAATGTAGGAGAAAGAAGTTGTGTTTTTAGATGTAATACTGATATTGATAAGATAAGACATACTAATATTAAGAAGAATATCCCAAATTACTTTCCTGTAGATTTTTTTGCATTTTACCTAAAAAATGTCCCTTATGATAATCCATTAAGATTGGAATTTTTTATGGATGAGAGCCATGATATAAATGATATTTCGAAAAAAGCAGATTTAATTGCATCCATAATATACCCACTTTCAAATCTTAATAGAAATTATGGAATTCCGATCCCTCAAATAGAATCTCACCAAAGGTCTGTCTTTAAATCTAATGAGATAAATTTAATCTTTAATTCATTGAAAACACTATTACACAAATATGGCATATCTTTTTTTGAAAAAAGAAGAAATCGACGACCTTTTTAAAATTAAATCCTTGTAATACGATGTAAAATAATATCCTCAAAAAAAAAATGAGCTTTTTTTAAAATTTTTAGTTCAAACCCCAATTTTTCTATTTTTGCATAAAGTACATCAAGAGCTGAATTACTTGAAAATAAGAAATAGATAAAAGATTTTTCCATAGGAGATAAAAATTCTATAGATTGAATTAAAAAATTTTCAAATATTTCAATTCCTTTTTTCCCGCCGTCCCAGCTATAAAAAATTTTTTTTTCATTTTTTTTTTTAAAAATTGACTCGGAAGGTAAATAAGGTGGGTTGAAAAAAATAATATTAAATTTATGTTCCAATGAAGTTGGAAAATTATTAAAAAGATTAGAGTGAATAAAGACGATTTCATTCTCTAAACCATTTTTTTTGGCATTTTTTTTCGAAAGTTTAATTGCATCTAAGAGGATATCAGAGGCGTAAATCTTAATATTCAAACCTAAATTGAATTTGAAATATTTTGCAAAAAAAATGGCAATTATTCCTGTGCCCGTGCCCATATCGAGAATATATGAAATTTTATTTAATTTTATTCCATCAATATTATCTTTGTTAATAAATTGCTTGAAATATTTCAAAAATAAGTAAGTATCATCTGAAGGCTTATATACATTTTTATTAAAATCTAAGTTTAATTCCTTAGAAATGTCATCCATAGAAATTGTATTGGAATTATCCTTTCTAATCCTTATCCCACAACTCTTTTAGCTTAATTAATTTTGCAATTTTTAACAGGTCATCTTTTGAAAATGCTCTCACTTTTTTCTCTTTCTGATTATCTTCTAATAGATTGTATATTTCATTTCTTCCAACCTTAAAAATTCTAAGATATAAATATAAAGCTTTTGAAATGTTTTTATTCTTATAAGGAAAAATCCCTCTTAATAAATCTAAATATGATTTCCTATTATTCTTATCTTTTAAAAAAATATCAATCTTTTGATGAGGTATAAGTTTAATCATAGCTAATTTGATTTTTGGAACAGGATAAAAGCAATGTGGTGAGACTTCTTTAATTATTGTAGGTTTTACAAACGTATTCACGGATACACTCAAACGGCTATAATTTTTATCATTTGGTTTAGCAACTATTCTCTTAGCTAATCGTTCTTCAATAATCATATATACTTCAGGAATTTCATCCTTCATAAGAATTTTTGAAATAATAGGGCCTGTCATTGTATATGGAATATTTGAAACAACCTTATTATAAAAAGGAATTTCAATTTTTAAAAAATTTCCATAAATTAAATTTAAATTCTCCTTGTTTGAAACATATTTCTTCAAGAAGTTATAAAGTTTGAAATCATATTCTACTGCATGTACTTTTTTAGCATTTTGAATTAAAATAAAAGTTAATCCTCCTAGTCCAGCCCCTATTTCTAAAATCTCATCATGATTTTTTGACAATTTTGCCTCTAAAATTAATCGATTTGCCATATTTTTATCTGTTAAAAAGTTTTGTCCTAATCTCTTTTTTGGAATAATATTTAATCTCTTTAAAATTATTTTAGGTTTAAACGGATCCCAGTTTGAATTTTCTTGATTTAAACTCAACATTTTTTATATTGCCATTTTAGAGAAGTTTATAGTAAAAACAGAATAATGATTATAAGTGAGAATTTTAAATATTATTTTTTTGTATAATAAATTGAAAATAAATGTTTTATTTCTGAAATTTTTCACGTCTTAATTGAGAACGACGTTTCTCATATCTTGGTGAGTATTGCCTTCTAGAATCAGTTCTAACTTGTTCATATCGTTGGGTTTTTGAGAATATATAATATTTCACATCTCGAGTTAATTCTTTAATAATTAATTTTACTAAAAGATGAACTGGGTCTGAGATACTTGTTCTTTGAGACATATCTTCGAAAGATTCAAATTTTTTTATATTTCTTGCTTTAATTATTTCCCACATTAATTTGTTGCCTATTCCTGGAATTAATTGAAGTTGGTGTAGTCTTGGTGTTATTGAAACGGAATTATTAAAAAAATATATATATTCTTCAGCTTGTTCTTTAATTCTTTCCTCTAGAACTGAATGTAATAAAGCTTTAGATGTAGGAGTTAAATCATTGTGATCAATTTTTTTTGTTACTTTTCCTAATTTGTGAGATTCTCTGAAATCTCCATAAATCCCCTTATCTTGAACTTTTAAATCCGAATCTCTAATAAATTCTACTTCATAAAGAACGAAATCTTCGAGACTTATTAATTGAACAATGGGTCTCTGTTTATGCATTGGCACATCATTTGAGAAGTGGCCATGCAAAAGAATATCAAGGATTTGAATTAATCTATCTTTCTTTATAAATTGACTTTTCCCTTTTTCTCTCCCTCTAGGAGATTTACCTCTTCTCGAATAGCCCAAATCCCTATTATTCAATATAAATCAACTTAACCCTTTTGAAATTTCGCCTAAATTAGTTTATCAAGAAATATTTTTTAAAATTTCTTTAAGTTATAATTCATTAATTTTACAATAATTTTCTATAAACTATTTAAATATTTAAATCTTAATTTGAATGGATCTAAAATATTAGAAAAAAAAACATATTTGCCAAGGTTGATGAGGTTTAAAGAGACGGAGGAGATGGAGAAGAAACCACCAAACCTATTTTGACTTAATTTCACTTATTTTATATAAAATTTCTTGTAATTTATCTAAATCAAAATTTTTCCCTTCTGAGCTTTTTTCGAAGATAGTTTTTAATTCTGGCACGGTCTGCGGATCTATATTCACTACATTCACAGCAAAAACATGTTCGATATTATAATTCTCCGAAAGCATTTTTATTATCTCTAAAGTTTGCTTCTCAGAAAATTTCGAAAATTTCGAAACATATTCTAATGTTATTTGCTGGAAATGGGACATCTCTTCCGTTGTTCCTGAATCAATAATTATTTTTTTAAATTTTTTCATTAATTCTTTAACTTCCGGAATTGAAAGAATTTTTTCTTCTATTAATTTTCGACTAATTTTTAATACCCCTTTAAAATTACTTTTATGGATAAATTATTGTTTCACTCAACTTAAGATTGAGTGCCTGTACTAAGGCGCAGATGGTCTTTCCCTAAAATAATCATTTTTTTAGCGTTTCCAATTCTTAGCTGAACCTCGTAGCACCGACCACGCTTTCCTATAATAGTGCCTGTTTTCCCATGATATCGGCGATGTGGCATACCCCGTTTATGGGCACCTGAATTCGTTATAATGTCAACTTTTTTTCCAATTTCAAAATCAATTAGATATTTTTCTACTGAACCTAATCCCCGTTTTCTCACATTCTTTCTATGAAGACTTCGAGTTTTATTTCTATATCCTTTATGTAATGTCATAATACGGCTTTTGATTAATATACAAATCCAAAATTCAAAAATCTAATTTGATATTTTAATAAAATTAAGGTTATTTATTTATTTTACTCAATTTAATCATTTTTTAAAATAATTAAATTGTTTGTGTTTCCATTTCTAATTTAAAATCATAAGTTTCCGCTAAATGTGGCTTTATTAAATAAACCGCAATCCAATAAAATGGGATTAAACATAATTCAACAAATATAGAAATTATAAACGGCCATTTTATTCCCAAAATGTCCCATGTAATACCGCCTATAATTGGACCGATAATACCTCCCAAACTAACAAAAAATAATTGAAATCCCATAGTTTTTCCTCGATGTTTTACAGTAATTCTACTCAATAAATTCATCAAAACTAAACTGGCTGTTCCTACTATGGTGGTATCAAATATTAAAAGAATAGCAAAAATCCATATATTCGTTGTATTAATTAAAAACCATGTAATAATTGAACCAATTACACTGGCAATAGTTATTCCAATTACTGGATGAATTTTATCTACCACTTCACCCAATTTCGGAGCTAAAAACATGGAAATAATCCCACTTGGCAAATACGCCAGAACTACAATAGTAGGGTCGCTTTCTATTGCTTCTAATAAATAAATATTCAAAAATGGTTTTGCAAGTGAGCCATTAACTTTACTCAAGAGTAGAACGATTAATAAAAAAATTGAACCAATTAATAGTGGTTTAGATAAAACAGCTGTAGAGATTTCTTCTGTTGTAGATTTATTAGATATTGTTGAATTATCCGAAAATTTAATTGATTCATCCACTTTGCGGACGAATTGAATTCCTGCAAAAAAATTTGCAATCCCAAATATTAGAATCGGACAATATGTGATAAAAGAATTATTGGTACTTAGGAACCCCCAACTAAAAATTGTAAATCCTATTATGGCTCCAATAAGTAAACCCTTTCCAACTGCAGAATCCCGTTTACCATATGCATGAGAACGATGATTTTTATTTGATTTTTCTGCTATAAGTGTATCAAATGGAATCCAAAAAATACCTGCAAAGAAGCCCAATGTAAATGTACCAATCCCCAAACCAATTAAAGAAAAAAAAATGATCGCTATATATATTATAAAATAAGATAAACCTCGCCCAAATGAACCAAGTAAAATTAATTTTGTTTTTGATTTAATTCGATCAGTTAAAATACCAGTAAAAAAAGAACTCGTCAGGTTTCCAATAACTAGAACGGAAAATATCAATCCAATTTGCGTACCGGTGGCATTTAATTGTTGACTTGCAAAGTATTGAAGAATAAATTCTAAAAAAAAGAAACCTAAACTATTAAGTATAACAATCTGGATCATAGGCTTAAAATCATATGTATATCGCTCCAAATTTTTTTCAGATTGCACGAATAAGTTCTCAACTGAAGTAATTTAATATAATGTAGAATATAGAATCAAATTTATTCTTTTATCTTTTATTAGATCTTTTTTCTTGCTTAATATTCTACATTTAATACATCCAATTCTTTACATATACATTGGAAACCAAATATTTCAGTTAAAGACGGTGTTGTCCTTCCCCCATCGCCATTAATTAACTCTTTTATGTATGTTCCACCAATAGTTTTTATATTAAAATTAGCATGTTTCGAATCAATTAAGGAGCCAATAATTTCAAATACTTTTTTTTTACGAGTTAAATCTGCCCTTCTATGCAATACTCTTTGTGGTGTTTTTTGTAATATTATTTTATTTTCCAATTGCTCTTTTAACTTATTTAATTTCTCTTTAAAAATTGATTGATTAATATCTTCATCAAACTCTACAAAAGCTCGATAAATCTTTTTTGAGAACTCTGCATTGGCCTTTAAATTAATCATTTTTCTGCGAGTGCTAAATTTTAAATTAAAAATCTCAACTTTCTTTTTATTTTTTTTATTAACTTTCTTTTCCAATTTTCGTAGGTCAAGTTTTCTTATCTTGGGCTGAATTAATTGTAAAACAAAGGGTCTACCACTTCCTAACATTCTAGCGTCGATATCTTCCCGTCCTGCTCCGTGAAATTTTGAATCTGATGCTTTTGAATATTCTACAAATAAATCAGAGATCTTCTCTTCTACACTCGTTGGATACTGCTTACCTGTTCCATTACACTCTTCACAACCTTGACCTCTACAATTTCTGCAGAGCCAATGAGTTTGAGGTATCCCTCGCTCAAATTTTCTATATCTACCATAAATAAAAAGAGGGTTAATTTGGAGAGATAAATTAAATTTCTCATAAGAGAGGTTAAAAATAAATAATATTTCAGGATTTTTAAATTCAACTGGTCTTGTAATCCCTTTTTCTATAAGTTTTCCTACTTCTCGGTTGAAATGATTTTTAAAGGATTCAGAATATGTTAGGTTAAATTCCGATT
Organism: Promethearchaeia archaeon; assembly: GCA_029856045.1. Classification (GTDB taxonomy): domain Archaea; phylum Asgardarchaeota; class Lokiarchaeia; order Sigyniarchaeales; family SOKP01; genus 6H3-1. The sequence continues at coordinate 29,560 of JAHQWG010000029.1, forward strand.
TAAATTTATCTTCTTTGTTGATAATAAAATCGCAACTACAACCAACCAAAAAATTTTCAAACTCAACTCCTTGAGATTCTACCATTGCTTTTGATGCATATTGATTTAAATTATCAAAAATACCCTGGCATAAATAACATTTTTTTGAATCATCAAACTGTGGAAAATTGATACTTTTGTTACTTAAGATATTTTGAGCAATTATGTAATTAGCTTTTTCAGCAAGGATTTTTATTCCATCTAAACCTTCATTTGAAATATCTTCCTCATTTGATAATATTTTTCTGTGGAGTTCTAAGGTTAAGGCTAATAATAATGACTCACCCCTTATCCTATTTGTAAGTCCGGAACCTAAAACAGCGAAAAGCCTTCCAAGACACTTAGGACACACGTAATAATCTTGTCTATAAATATCTAAAATTTTATCCAAATTATTCATGTTCACTTCAATAATTTAAATAAAGCGAATTTTCCTTTAATTTTTGATATTTTACATAAAATATAATAAAAATTCGTATTTTTAACTAAAAATTTTAAAGAATTGTAATATCCAGATATTGATAATTTTCGTGAAATCATCGTTATCCTATTATTCTATTTTTTTATATCTTCACTTATATTTTTCTGAAAAATTATATTATGACATCCCGAAAATACCCCTCTTTTAGGGCTTTCTCTATAAATAATTTCAAATTTATCTCTTTTTAAAAAATTTGTTATATCATCAATTGTATAAACACCGTATTTTTGCACGATGTGCTTAAAAATTCTAATAGAAGATGCGAAGTTACCGATTGTTGCAATTCTCGCATCCAACATAATGTCCTCCTATTGACTCTTAACTTCTTATCATTCGTTATCATAAATCCCTTATATTAAAATTTTGCATTTGTTTTTTGGATGCTGATAAATTTATTAAACAAAAGATCTTCATTATTATACAACTTTAAAATATGCTAATATTACAAAATTTACAATGTACTAATTCATTAAAAGGTTTTACATTATAATTTTTAATATATTTATAAAATTCTAATTCATTCCGTTTGGGAAATCCTTACAAAGCACGATAAAGATTTTGAAGGCGATTTAGTTAAAGATGGAGAATTCTTCTGCTTTATTAAATCTTAAACTATCTAACAATAAAATTAACAATGTGATAAAATTAACAAGTCTCAACAAAATACCAAAAATTAATTTTCACATCACATTTAAATATGATAAAATAAATTCTAAATTTAAGACATTTGAATTTCTCTTCTTCTAGTCTCCACCTCTCTATCAAACAGTTCCCTTGCTGTTTTTGTGTAGAACTCATTTCTTTTTCTAAATTCATAATGCTCTTGAGG
>JAHQWG010000030.1 GCA_029856045.1 Promethearchaeia archaeon
GAGAGTTGGAAAATGGTTTCCAAGGTTATTTTCATCCAAGATTGAAAATTCTAAATGAAAAGTAATAGGTGTATATGATGGCTAAAATTTATAAAGATAAATATATTTTCGGAATGGTTAAAGTTGGAGAAAGAGGACAGATAGTTATACCAAAAGAAGCTAGACGGTTATTCAATATTAAGGCAGGAGATCGATTGCTAGTAGTTGGTGATCTTAATAAAGGAATTGGAATCTCAAAAATTGAAGGAATGAAAAAGTACGCATTAAAAATACTTGGGGCTCTGAAAGAGGAACCTAACGAAGGAATAGAAAGTTAAATGAATGAAGATCAAGGAGAAGGTGGCAAAGAATAATGAATAATAAGGTGGCAAGTTTAAATGAGGAATTTATGAAAAAAAAAATTGATGGAAAAGATGAAAATAAGCCGAATTATGGCCTTGTAGCAGTGAAATATTCTATATATATGGTTATTATAGGGATTATTGGAATAGTGATTGCGCTAATTGGCAGTCAAGTTTATTTTCCATTTAATATAATTTTGTTTTTAGGAGGAATACCTCTTGCATTCATATGTTTGTATACAGGTCTTTCTTATATTCCATTTTATTATTTCATGCTTAAACCCGAGGAAAAAAATGATTTCTGGTATGAAGTTTTTGAAAAAAATATACAAGGAAATGAACATGTTCTAGATGTAGGATGTGGAAAAGGTCGTGTTGCAATAAAAGTTGCGAAGTTATTAAACACTGGAAAAGTTGTGGGTATTGATCTTTTTAAGGGATCAAGTGGTTATTCCCCAGATCCTGCATATAGAAATGCAAAAATTGAAAAAGTGTTTGATAAAACAGAATTTAAACATGGAAATCTTTTAAAACTTGAATTTCCAGACAATGAATTTGATATTGTTACTTCAGGTTCAGTGCTTCACGACGTACATGGGGATAAAAATAAGGAAATGGCTATGAAGGAGATATTTAGAGTTCTCAAACCTGGTGGAAAATTTATCGCGTTTGAAATGTTTAGAGATGTCAGAATGTATTTAGTATTTTTATTTTTTAGTTTTGTTTTCAAACCTAAACATTATTGGACTGAGTTATTAAACAAATTTAATTTTAAAAACATAAAAGTCGAATATTATTCAGAGTATCTAAATTACGGGTTGTTTATTGCTGAGAAATAAAAAATAAAAATTAAAGAAGATTAGTAATGCAGATTATTCTTTGTTCTATTTCTTCTTTTTTATTTATCTAATTTTCTTATATTCTCGTTAATTAAATTTTAATTTTTATTACTTTTTTTAATCAATAACAAAAATTACATTTGTTTTAATACCTACTAGTTTGTGGTGCTCTTTCAGTCACCACTACGTCACTAGCCTGTGGACCCTTTTGTCCCTCTGTTACATTAAATTCAACTTTATCTCCTTCATATAAGGTTTTAAAATTACCCTCTTCAGATACAATAGAGCTAAAATGAACAAAGACGTCCTTTTCTTCAGAACCTTCCTCATAAGTAATAAAACCATAGCCTTTTCGGCTATTAAACCATTTGACAGTTCCATTTACCATTCTTAAAAACCTAAAGCAATTTACTTAAATTGTCCTATATTGAGACAATTAATTCTTAATAATGTTAGCTTATAATAAAACTTGTAGTATTTCAAATTATTCTTAAAAATTTTTAAATATTAATCTTTTTTCATTATTTTATAGTTCTTAATGATTAACAGATATGTTGCAATTTTATTCTCAAATATCGGAAGAATTTCCAGAATTTTATATTGTTTATGGTAATAATCGAGCAAAATATCCTTATTCCAACTCTTTTTTAGTCAAAACAGATAAAAATAATCATTCTGCACTCCTTTTTGATAATGGAATCGGTCATAGACTAATAAGGAAATTGAAGAGAGAATTTAAGATCCAAAAGACCTATCTTAGCCACTGGCATGAAGACCATGTGTCAGGTTGCGCTCTATTTAAAAAACATGAATATTATTGCCATAATCTGGATATTCCTCCTCTTAGAGATTTAGATTTATTCATAGATTTGTATGGGGTTAAAGGAACTCCAGCTGAAGAAGAATTTTATCCAATTATGCAGTTTTTAAAAATTGAGCCTTTAAATGATATTAAAATAATACGAGACAATGATTTAATTCCTATAAAAGATGATTTAAGTGTCCGAGTAATTCATACACCAGGACATACTGCTGGTCATTGTAGCTTTTTTGAACCTAAAAGTAAAATTATTTTTTTAGCAGATATTGATTTATCAGGCTTGGGACCAATGTATCTCTGTAAAGATGCAAACGTTAATGAATTCGAACAATCTATAAAAAAAATTATGAATTTAAATATTGATTATGCCATATCAGGACATAATGGTCTATTTACCGGAAGAGAAATAATAGCAGACGCTTTAAAACGCTATTTGAACATTATTTATGAAAGAGATAATAAAGTGCTTAACCTTTTAAGTGAGAATATACCTAAAACTACTCAAGATTTGATTAAGAAACGTGTAGTATATAAAGATTATAAAGGAGAATTCGCAAACTATCTTGTCGTCTCGGAGGATTTTATAATTCAAAATCATTTTGATCGTCTTATACAAAAAGGAATGATAAAAAAAGAAGAAAATGGTTATATTTTATCATAAAAGTTCTTCTATTGGCTTATATGGATATCCAAATTCATCTGCTACTGGTTTTAAAACTACATTTCCTTTGAAAGTATTTACACTTTTTCTCAATGGAGCGTTATTTTTTAATACTTTGTTAATATCTTCATCTGAAATTAAATCAACTAGATATGGGAATAAATTTTCAGACAATGCTTCAGTTGCAGTTCTAGGATATGCTCCCGGCATATTAGTCACACAATAATGAGTAACTCCTTCTTCAACAAAAGTGGGATTATCATGACTTGTTGGACGGCTTGTTTCAATACATCCACCTTGATCTATAGAAATATCTACGATTACAGAACCAAGTCTCATGTTTTTTACCATTTCTCTAGATATTATTCTTGGAGCTTTAGTATTTGGAATTAGGACAGTTCCTATTAAGAGATCGGCTAATTTTACATACTCTCTTAAGTTTTTCAAATTTGATTTTATTACTGTGATTTCCTTTGGTAAAATATCGTTTAAATCTCTAATTGTTTTATTATTTTTCTCTAAAACTATCACCTGAGCTCCTAATCCAGCTGCTGTTATTGCTGCATTCTTACCAGCAGTTCCTCCTCCTAAAACTACAACATATCCGGGATGAACACCAGAAGCTCCTCCTAATAATACTCCAGAACCTTTATTTTTTATGGATAATAGATTTGAACCAATTATTGCCCCGATTCTTCCTGCAACTTCTGACATTGGTATTAAAATTGGTAATTGGCCATTTTCTAATTCAACTGATTCAAATGCTAATGTTGTAGATTTACCATTAACTAATGTTTGAGTTAATTCTCTATTTGCTGCTAAATGTAAAAATGAGAATAGAATAGGTCCTGGGTTAAAATAATTAAATTCTTCGGCAAATGGGTCCTTTACTTTCACAACTATTTCTGATTCCGAATATACTTTCTTTTTCGAATCAAAAATTTTCCCACCAGCTTCAATATATTCATTATCTGGAAAACCTGCGATCTTGCCAGCTTCGTGTTCTATATTTACATTATGGCCCATTTGAACTAAATGTTCAACATTAGCTGGAGTTAAACTGACTCTTCCTTCACCAGCTTTAATTTCTTTTGGAATTCCAATAATCATAATCAGATCAACTTTATATTTTTTATATTTTTTAATTTCATTTATTTATAAATTTTGAACTAAATTATATCTATCTAAAGAAACTTTAATTGAGAATAACTCACTTCTATTTGAAAATTCAATTGTTTTATAATGAATAAAAATGAATTTATTATTTATCGTAAAGGAAATATTCCATTAATCTTATCTGTCCCGCATGGAGGTATAAATAAATTCGAGGATATCTTACTTGAAAAAAAAGATGGTATAAAAGGAACAGATAAAAATACAATCAAAATTGTATTTAAATAATTAAATATATATGTTTAATTATAAAAAAAAAGAGATAAATAAAATAAAATAAAATTTGATATTTTTCTTAAACTTCAAGAACTTCTTCGGGAATTGATTTACAAATCTCTTTTATATCGATGCCTTTCTTTTTAAGCATTTTGACTCTATAGAAGTAGTAAATAATTGATAATCCATAAAATATAGCAACAGCAATAACTATTATGGGAGAATATCCAATCATAATGATCATGCTAAAAACAGAATAACTGAGATTAAAAATCGTCAATGTTATTACTGTTTTTTTTGAAAGTTTAAATTTTGATTTTTCGACTAATTCTGGGTATTTTTTCTCCAAATTGAGAGGAATATATGCAATAATTAAACTTGGGATCGTCATTGCAAAACTAATAAAGATTGATAAATCTATAATACTTGCCTGTAAAACTAGAAATAAACAAGAACCAATTGTAAAAAATATCAACGCCCAATACGGAGTACCATATTTTTTATGAACTTTTGCAAAAATTGAAGGAAGAATGTGATCTCGAGCAGCGGCGTATAAATCTCTTGAATAAGCTAAAATAATTCCATGAATTGTAGATGCTATTGCAATTAAAATCATAATATTTAAGATATTTAGAAAAAACGGAGGAAAAAATAATGCACCAACATCAATTAGTGTACCTTCTGTTTCACCTAAAGTTTGCCAATTCATAACACCTGTCATTACAATAGAAATTAAAATATATACAACTGTTATTAGAATTATACTTAAAATTATCGCTATAGGAATATTTTTTCTTGGATTTTTAATTTCTCCACCAATCTCTATAACAGCTTGAAATCCTGCATATGAAAAACTTAAAATTATCGCACCTATAAAAATTCCCATGATACCGGTTGGAAAAAGTCCCCCTTCTGCATCAACCAAATTAGCCGGATTTACATTAGGTAAGCCAAAAATTATGAATATAAATATTACAAGAAAATCTCCTAATATTGCTAAAATTATTTGAACCCAGCTAGCAAACTTTACTCCAAAAAGATTTACAAGAAAAAATATAATTAAAATAATTATTGATATAATATACGCGCTTTCCGGAATATACATTTCAAAATAAGTTCCAAATCCTAATGCTAACAGTGCTAATGCTCCTACAATATTTAATAATATTGAAACTGCTACTATATATCCAGCAAATGGCGATGCTAAGCGGGAAGAATAAACCCAAGCGCCACCACTAACTGGGAAAGCAGAGACTATATAACAAATAATTATCGCCATTATTGCATTAGGAATGCCTGCAATAATAAAAGCCAACCATAATGCTGGTCCTGTTTCTCCTGCAGTTACACCAGTTTGAATTAAAATTCCTGCACCTACAACATACCCAAAAATGAAAAATACAACGGCTCCCAATCCCAACTCACGCTTTAATTTTTCTTCTGAATTATTTTCTTTTTCAGCCATAATTATTAACCTCTAAATGATAATTAAGGGTTTATTAAATAATATTTAACTATTTGTAAAAATTTAGTTTTTTGATCTGATGTATTAATCGTTAAAATCGATTTAATATTAAATGCCTTTCGATTTTCAAAATAAAAATGAGATAAATTCGTCCCAATTTTTGTTTTATCCTTGGATTTTCTTATTTACGGCGTAAAAACGAATCTTTATATTCGAGAATGTTTTTTCATATTTACAAAGCTTGTTTGTAAAATTCAATTATTTTGTCTAAAGATTTATTCGGAATTTCCCCATGAATTCCATCTATCTTTATTGCTGGTAAATCAAACATATTTGCGGCAATATTTCCCAAACTTTTAATATCTTTTATATCTTTTGCAGCGAATATTATTGTTTTCTCCTTCATATCTTTTATTAAATTTTTATCAATGCTTTTAAAAACCGCTGGATCAATAAGAACTATGCCCACAATACGACTTAGTAAAGTTTTATTACTTCCTAAAAATTCAATAAATTGATGTCCACCCATTGAAAAACCAATAATCCCTAATTTCGAATTTGAATTAATTAGATCCAAAATAACATCAAGTTGATATAAATATTTACTTCCAGTTCGATCGGGTCTAAAAAAATGTGGATTAATGACAACTAATCCCCAATTTTTCTCGTTAAAAGCTCGAAAATAGGGCTCCATGCTTGATTTATCTATCAAATTCTTTCCTAATAATGTGTTGGACCAAACTCCTGCTTTCTCGGGATAACCAAGTGCTATTATGCATACAAATTCCTTATCCAAAGCATCCGGAGTTAAAAGAATGAAATACTTTTTCCCGCTTACATCATCAATAAATTCTTTTTTTTCGGCCAACTTTGACTCAAGTAAATGTTCAATAATTTTATTTATAATCTCATCAAATTTTTTCATAAAATTTCAAAACCTTTTTTTTTAAAATATTTGTTTAACTAATTGTAAATATTTCATTTATTTATAAATTTTGAACTAAATTATATCTATCTAAAGAAACTTTAATTGATAATAACTCACTTCTATTTGAAAAATCAATTATTCCATGATGAATAAAAATATATTTATAATTTGTAATAAAGGAAATATCCCTCTAATTTTATCAGTTCCCCATGGGGGTACAAATAAATTCGAAGACATCTTACACGAGAGAGAATCGGGAATAAAAGGAATAGATAAAAATACAATCCAAATTGCATTAAAGTTAAAAGAATCAATTAAATATTATAGTCAAGAAAAATTTAAAACCCAAATAACTCCCTCATTAGTCTTTTCAAATGTTCATAGAAGTCGAATAGACTTTAATAGACCGCCTAGCGAAGCATACCCAGCCGATTCTAAATTATCTGAAAAAGTATATAATGATTTTCATGAAAATCTGAAAAAATTACTTTTATATAATTTTCAAAATTGGAAAGTTTCATATCTAATTGATATTCACGGTTTTGAAAAGTCCAAGAGACCCCCCGGCTTTATGAATGTAGAGATTGTAATTGGTACGAAAAATTTACAAACATTATTTCATAAAGGTCAGCCCAAAAATGAGAAACATAAAAATATTAGAAATTTAATTATAGAAGAATTACATAATAATAATATTTTTGCTGCACCTGTATGGCCAAGGCAAAAAGAATATGTTCTAACTGGTGGATATATAACTCAAAAATATGGTGCCGAAAATTATAATTTTTCCAAATCAATGCAAATAGAATTTTCAGATGATATCCGGTATAATGATGAAAAACTATATTTAAAAGTAATTCGCATATTATCTAAGACTTTATCTAACTTTTTTTTATCTAAGTAATTTGATTATATATACATAATTTACAAGATATGTTTTTTTTAAATTATATCTCTTAAAAAAGATGACAATAATGAAAAAAAAAGGAAAAATTTCATTAAATGGTGAATGGAGTCTAAAAAATGAAGTAAGATCAATCAATATCCTAGCTTCAGTACCCGGCTCGGTGTATGAAGCTTTACTTGAAAATAATCTTATTGAAGATCCATTTTATGGGATGCATGAGCATGAAATGTCATGGATATATGAATCAGATTGGCAGTATGAAAAAACATTCGATGTTTCTGACGATTTATTAAAGTATGAGAATCTAATTCTCCGATTTAATGGTATTGATACAATTTCAGAAATTGAACTAAATAATATTCATATTGGAACAACGAGTAATATGTTCCGTAGTTATGAATTTGATGTAAAGGATTACATAAAAAACACGGGTAACAGAATAAAAGTTATTATTCATAGTCCAACACAAAGAGCTCGTGAAGAAATTGAAAAATATGGTCATCGATTAAAAGAGGCTCCTGATGCTATTCCTGGAGTTCCATTTCTTAGAAAAGCACAATATTCTTTTGGTTGGGATTGGGGACCTAAGCTGCCAGATATAGGAATATGGAAACCCATCGAATTGATTGGTTTCGATAAAATCAGAATCGATTCTGTATATATTATACAAAATTTTACATACAATAAGGATCCACTAAAAATTGCAAATCCAAAAGATATCGAGGATATTAAAGTTGAATTAGTTAATTTACAGATTCAAATAGAATTGGATTCAAGCATTTTTTCAATGAATTCTAACCAAGATGTGAATCCTGAAGTTAATGGATATTTTGCGAATGTAATTATAATATCTCCTGAGGAGGAAGAAATATCTCAAGAAGTTGAGATTAAGAATAAATCAATTTCTCTTGAGATAAATATTAAAAAACCCCAGTTATGGTGGATCTATGAGCTTGGAAAACCATATCTTTATGAAATCCAAGTATTTATTAAGAAAAATGATGTCATTATAGATTCACAAACGCACAAAATTGGAATCCGTGAAATCCGTCTTGTTCGAAATGAAGATAAATGGGGGGAGACCTTCTATTTTTTACTTAATGGAGTGCCTATATTTGCAAAGGGTGCAAATTGGATTCCAGTCGACAGTTTCATTCCCCGGGGAAAACGATTAGGGCTTTATTCAATGAATTTGAAATATGCAAAAAAGGCAAATATGAACATGATTCGTGTTTGGGGTGGTGGGATCTATGAGGATGATCTTTTTTATGATCTTTGTGATGAATTGGGATTATTGGTCTGGCAGGATTTTCCTTTTGCATGTGCACTTTATCCCTATACTTCCGAATTTATTGATAACTTTAAAGAAGAAGCAATACAAAATATCAAACGTCTTCGTAATCATGCCAGTTTGGCTTTTTGGTGTGGAAATAATGAAAATGAATGGTTGATGGAGTTATATTTATCGAATATTTTTAAATCAGACTCAAACAAACGACGTCAATACAAAAAAGATTATATGGAACTATTTGAAAAACTTCTTCCAGAATTGATTAATGAGTATGATCCTCAGCATGATTATTGGCCTAGTTCACCTTCCAATGGAGGAATCTTTAGGGAGGGGGGTAGAGATTTATTGAACCCAAATTCTCCTGATAGAGGTGATTCTCATTATTGGATGGTTTGGCATGCTGGAAAACGATTTTCTGCTTATCGTAAATTCAATTCAAGATTTATGTCAGAATTTGGATTTGAATCATTTCCATCAATGAAGACTATATCTTCTTTTTGCCCATCTGACCAATTTGATTTATATTCACCAATTATGGAAAATCATCAGAAAAATGCAGCTGGAAATAAGAAAATCCTAAGGTATATGAAGAAACGGTTCATAATCCCTAAAAAGTTTGAAAATCAAGTCATTTTATCTGAAATCACCCAAGGAGAGGCTATCGAATATGGAGTAGAACATTGGCGTCGCAATCGTAACAAATTTCATTGCATGGGGGCTCTCTATTGGCAATTAAATGATTGCTGGCCGGTTGTGTCGTGGAGCTCTTTAGACTATTTTGGGCGATGGAAAGCTCTCCATTATTTTAGCAAAAGAATTTATCAACCAATTTTTCCTAGCGTTAAAGAAGATAAAGAATCTATCGATTTCTGGATAACAAACGATTTAAGAACTTCTTGTGAGTTTATATTAAATTGGAAAATTATGAATTCTGCTGGAATGGTGCTAAAGCATGGTTCATTTAATTCAGAAATTTTTCCATGCACTTCATTAAAAGCAGGAACTATTACTGTGAGTGAAATAAATAGAGACGAGATAAAGAGACAAAACAATGTGGTTTTTTTCAAATTAAAATATATACAAAATGGAGAAAAGATAATATCTCATGGATTTCGATTGTTTGATGCTCCAAAAAAGTTTAATCTGCTTAATCCTGAACTTTCATATAATTTTGAAGATGTTTCTTTAGGTGAAAGTAATATAAAATTAAAAATTCAAAATAAAAACATTGCTTTTTATGTATTCATAGATTCTGGATTAGTGGATTTCATAGCTTCTGATAATTTTTTCTCTATGGAGCCAAATGAATCAAGAATAATTACGTTATGTAACATTAAACCAATTAATCATGAGAAAAAGCTTTCAAAACAAGAAATTCGGGATTCCATAATAATTCGATCTTTGTTTGATTTAATTAGAAATTAAATTCATTTAACTTTTTTCAAAAGACTCGAGGGATCCCTAATTATTTTGAATGAGAATAAATAAAATTAAAATTAGTAAGAATTAATAAAAATAAAATTATATATAGATAAACTGGTTAATTATTGATCATTTTAATTCTTTCCAGATTAAGGAATAGAAGTAGCATCTTTAAAATAATTGAGTTTAATGTCGCAACAAAATTTTGATTATGATGTTAGTATAATTGGTGGAGGTCCAGGTGGATCTACTGCGGGTTATTTATTGAGTAAGCTCGGACTTAATGTACAAATAATTGATAAGGATATTTTTCCACGACAAAAGCTATGTGGAGGCATAATTACTTTTAAAACCCTTGACCTGTTAAATAGGTTATATAAAGAAACAACGGACACTCTTCTGGATAAAAATATTATAAATTATCACACAAATCGTTTTGAAATTAATTATAAAGTAAAAAGAATAATGTCAATAAATATTTCTAAGTTTCCTTTTTACTTAGTGGATAGGCGCGTGTATGATAATTTCCTCTTGAATAAAGCGAAGGAAGCAAGTGTAGATGTAATTGAAGGAGATGAAGTAATAAAAGTAAATTTAGAAACTTGTGAAATTAATTTGTCGAAAGGTGATAAATTTAAAACGAAATTAATCATCGGTGCTGATGGGGCTAATAGTATAGTAAAGCAAGAATTTATACGTAATGGAATAATTAGAAAAGACAAATGGAATTATAATTTAGCTACAGGGCTTGAATGTTTTATTGATAGAAATAATTTAGAAAAAGGTCTTTTTAAATATCCTATAATTTCATTTGGATTTTTAAGATATGGATATAATTGGTTATTTCCAAACAAAAACCAGGTAATCGTGGGTGTAGGGGGCCTCAATAGAAAAAATAAAGGTCTTTTCAAAAGAACATTAAATAGATTCATAACTGCTTTGAAAATAAATCCCGATGTCGTCTCTAGAGTATCAGGACATCCCATTCCTTATGGAAATTTCCACATTACCCCTATATATAAAAATAATATAATTTTAATAGGTGATGCAGCGGGTATTGCTGACCCGTTTTGGGGAGAAGGTATATATTACACTCAAAAAACCGCAGAGTATGCGTCTTTAGCAATTTTAAAAAATTTAAAAAATTTAAAAAATTCTACCATCCTCTATTTACGTCTATTAAGTAAGTATATTTATTCGGAGTTAAGATATGCAATGAAGTTGAGATGGTTTATTTTTAATCCAATAAATTCCTTTTTTAGTTATTATCCCACACATCTAATGTTAAAATTAATGAGAAACAAATTAATAGAAATAACACACGGGATAAGATCCTATAGATGGGGCATGAAAAAATTTTTTAAACTTGGAACATATCTTCAATGAAATTATGTAAAGGTTAATTGCCAGAATTTTTTTTCTGCCCATACCAATTTTTTAAATCACCTAGTTTAAATTTTGTATCTATAAGAAGTTCCCCTTTTGCGTCTTTATTAATTATTTCAAATAATTCTTTGCAAATATCAGAATTATCTTTTGCTATATTGTCTTTCCATTCTGGGTCTTTTGATAAATCAAATAGTTTTTGGTCAGATCTATCATTAGATGTGATTAATGCATAGTGATCATCTTTATATAATGTATACACAGTAAATCCACATGTAATATAATCTCGATTTTCAATTTCTTGATCATTTTCGTTATGAAATATAGAAAGATCGATACCTTCAAAAACATCTGGTTTCTCTTTCCCTAAAAATCCAAATATCGTTGGTAAAATATCATGATTATATACATAAGACTTCTTAATTCTTTTTAGACCATTTAGACCGCCAGGTGGTTTGATCATAAAAGGGACATCTATAAGTTCTGGATATAAAAACATCGGAATTTTACCTGTTGCGTTATGCTCACCTATACTATGCCCATGATCGCTTATTAAAATAATTAAAGAATCTTCGTATAATTCCATATTTTTTAATTCTTCAATAAAATAACCAAACCAATAGTCACACATAGAAACTTCACCCGCATAGCAAGCTCTCATGTATTTCAATTCCCCATTAGTAATATAATCTAAATTAGCACTATATGCAGGTTGGATTACTTTTTTTCCATTATAATTTTTATCTACGTACAAGTCAAGATATTTCTGAGGTGGGTCCCAAGGCTCATGTGGATCAAACTCATCGATAACACATAGGACATTTTTTGAATCTTTTGTATCTTTAATAAATTTAATTGCTTGTTCAAAAGTTTGCGCAGGAAAATAATCATTATCTACTTTCCTATCTTGCACATTACTAAAATAATTTTTTAAAATAGAACTCTGTCGCATCCTGCCTCCAAGATGTTCGCAAATATGTTCTTTTACTTTTTGATTCAATTTTGTCTTGCCTGCTCTTAACTGCGCTCTAAATTTATCATGTTCATGACCTCTAATCCAATTCCATTGATCAAATCCGAGGTGAAAATTCATATTAGGTTTAAATTGATGGTAAGTACTCGTTATAAATGAAGTAACAAATAGATCTTTTTTCAAATATTCTGCTAAATGAATCTGGTGTGGAGGTATGGGATACCATCCAGGAATTATAACTATGTCATCTGTCCGAAGAGCCGGCTTTTTATGATTAAAAGGAAAAGTTCGTATTCCAGTATGTATTGCTCTGCGCACTTGAATCGTAGCTAAAGATTCTGGATATGCCTTATCAAAAACAATTGAATCTTTAGCAAACTTATCAAAATTAGGAGTTTTTATCCAAGAATTACCATAAGTTTTTCCCGTATGGTCTTTTCTTAAAGTATCAAAAATTATTAAGAATATTTTCATATTGATTTCAATTTGATGTTATTTTTTGATTTTTTATCCTATGAAATTTAAATTTTATTTTTTAAGTTCCCATCGAAATGGTTTTTCTGGAGCACTTTTTCCACTTAAGATAATTTTTTCCCTCTCAATAGTAATTTTTTCTTCTTTTCCATTAATCTCTACGGTTCTAAAAAATTTTAATTCATCTTCATTAAGGTTCAAGCTAATTTTCCAAGTACCCCCCACTTTAGGTGAGTACCATCCGGAGTAGCCGTTTTTTGTTTTCTTGAATCCTAAAAGCGGTGATGAAAATTCATATTCATCCTTCGGTAAAGTTGGTGTAAATTCTACACCTTCACTAGTAATTTTTGAACCAATTAATTTGGTTGTACTATATATTGGCCAAGCATGAGGATGTAAATTAAATACTGGGAAATCAGTCCAACCCAATCCTACACTCCAAACAATTTCCTCCTCATCTTTTTTTGAATCTTCAGTGAGTAGAGCCTCGTTAAAAACAGTTTGCCCTGGATACTTAGATAAATTCGAATTATATGTATCTGGACCACTCCAAATTCCATACCACACTTCAGGGTAGCTTTCTGCATGAATGGCAAGTGTATTTTTTTTCCATTCATCCCATGCCATATCTCCATCTACTAATGATAAAGCCCATATCAATGTACCATTTATCGAAGCCCAAACTCCACCATTCGCTCCTTGTCCTTTATCTCCAACTACTTCAAGTCCTTTACTATGGAGTCTAGCACCAATCTTTGAAGGGTGGCGTACTAATTCATCAATTGAATGAACTAAAATATCTCTCTGTTCTGGGTCTATAGCTCCTCCAATAATAGCCCACGGTTGAGGTTCCAACCACATTTGATCTTCCCCGATCCATCCAAGTTCTTCTGTGAGCCATGCTCGTTTAAACCATTTTCCCGCCCATTGAGAGCGAACTGCCTTACGTTGAGCATCAGAATATTTTTGGACTTTTTCTGCCATCTCTTTATCACCAATGAAATTCAGCATTTCTGCGTATATTCTAAGAGTGAAAATCGCCATGGCAGCATTCAAAACACTCTCTGCATATTTTTGAATCTCTCTATGTTTTTCAGGGGGGATGTGACCAACAACAACAACGTCGTTCCAATCACCATTAGATAAACGTTGAAGGCCATGATGACCAGTTCCTGTTTTATCAACAAAATGCTTATAACATCGTACCAATAAATCTCGTACTTTTACTTTATCTGCTTTAGGGCCGTAAATTGGATAGGTTGGAATCTCTTCCTCAAGAAAATTTATATCCCGTGTCGCAAGAATATATTCACTAACCAACCATAGTAGCCACATTTCTAAATCACTAGGTTTAAAAAGATCGGGCATTATTTTTCCACTACCACAGATTCCGTAGGGTATTTTCCCACTCTTATATACAGTTTTTAAGGTGTATCTGAGAACATTTTTAACAATTTCTGAATTGCTATAAATGAAAGGTAGTGCATGTTGTAGGGGATCACGGGTAGCACCTTGAAATCCAATAATATATTGATAAACGTGCCCTTGGGAAAGTATATGTTCTTTAAAGTAACTGTCATATGTCATAGCACCTCTTAAGTAGCAATTATGCCACATAAGTTCACGATCTACCCAAGGTTCATCAGGGATAATTAATCCTATTCTATTATTTTTCCAACTCTCGCGTGATTTAGACCATAACAGGGATAAATTCTCTTTATATTTGTTTAAAAGAGAGTTAAGTTCGAATCCTTCTGGTAGATAACCGTAGGTAAAATATAAGGTTTGACTCGTACCAGGTTCTAAATGTATCTTATGCTCAAGAAACATAGCGCTTTCAGTACTGGAAGTAATAATTTTTGAAGTTAAATCTTCTTTAAGTCCATCTGGTGATTCGATTCCACCTTTACCAAAAAATTCCGAGCTATTAGTACTCATTCGATCTGGCTTTGTATCTAAGGAAACAAGAAAAGTCATCGGTGGATTAATATCTTCATCTACTGGTTTGGGGTAAGAGGCCTTATCAACCTTATTTAAATCCTCAATAAATTTTTTTTCTTGAAGTCCCGTACCATCATTTATTATTTTAAATTTGTGTTTAAACTGATCACTGAATTCTCGACGTATTTCTCTTGGATGCTTTTTACTTTTTTTTGTAATGGTTGTTGTATATGCCTTTAATGAAAATTGATACATATGACAACCCCAAAACTCTATCCAGCGTAGATCAGTTGGGACTTTAAGATTATTAGTTATTGTAACTTGAGAGATCAATATTGGATCATCACCAAATGGCGCAAAAACAATCTGATCGGCAATGTACCCATTTCCTCTCACTTTTTTTCGGATATAACCCAATCCAAAAATCCTATCAAATGATTCTCCATTTCCTGGGTAATATGTACTCAAAGTAATCTTCCCATCAGTAAGATAACCGAACCCTCCTGCATAATGACCATGTTTAGGATCGTATTCATTAAGATATTTGGGGCTTCCTTCATCCTGTCTTACCTGAATATAACCATAGTTAGATGCTACAGCCACCAATCGATCATTACCTACTTGATGAAGATGTTCAGTTTTAGAACGCCAAGTTTCATTCATAGGAGTAATTGCCTTAGGATCATTTATCTGATCACAAGTGTATCGATAAGCCGGCAAACCAAATTCGTCTTCGATCCATTCGCCAAAATAACCTGAACCATATGATTTTTCTGTTATTTTTTTCATCATTTAATTATTTACCTTAATATCTTAAAAAAATTAATATATTATTAATTAAATTTAATTTCACACTATACAAAATTGAGAAATAAATTGAAAAAAGTAGCCGTTTCGATTCACGCAAGTGATGATTTTACTACAGATATTTTAAAAAATTTAAAAGGATTCGATTTTATCCACATAGACGTAATGGATGGAAGATTTGTTCCGAATTTAAAACTTAACCTAGAAATTTTAAAAAAAATCAAATTTGAGTTTGATTTACCTATAGAAGCTCATTTAATGGTTGAGAATCCACTTGAATATATTGAAAAAGTTATTGATTATATCGATATTTTCTTGTTCCATATTGAAATTAAAGAAAATATTCAAGAGATAATTATGAAAATAAAGAGTTATAATAAAAAGGTGGGGTTGGTGATCAATCCCGACACAGAAATTCACAAATTAGAAAAATATCTCCCGATAATTGATACAATTTTGATTTTAGGAGTAAGTCCTGGATTTTCTGGCCAAAAATTTATAGAAACCACAGTAGATCGATTAAAAAAGATTGTAAAATTTAAGGAGAAATACCCAATAGAAATAAGGGTAGATGGTGGGGTAAATTTAGAAAGTTCAAAAAAATTATCAGAAGCCGATATATTAATTTCTGCTAGTGCAATAATTAATACAAAAAACCCTAATAAAGTAATAAAGGAATTAAAGAAAAGGTAAATTTTTATATATATTGAAAAAAAAAAAAAATTTAAAATAATGGTTTAAGAGGTTTTAAAGCCCTAATTCTTTCAATTTTTCTTTATTTGCTTCTGCATCTTCCTTTCTTATTTTATACATTAGTGCGAAAATAATCGTGCCAATAAGGATAATAACCATTGGAATTAGTGACATTTGGAGATTTAACCCCCATTTGGCAAGAGGAGTTTGGTTAGTTTCAAGTACAGGATTATATTCTGTGATATATGCTACTATTGCAAAAATTAGAGTTTGAGAAAAATATGAAAATGCAGAAAAAACTCGCAATATACCATTGTAACTCCCTTCTTCACGTTTTCCTGAATTTACAGCAGCATTATCAATTCCTTCAGCCATTACAAGATTAATAATCACACCATAATTTGCACTAGTAGGTATACCTACATAAGCTAACACTATAATTACTCCAATAATATCAGTTACAAAATAAAATGCAAGGAAACCAATAACATTTAAAATCAAACTCACTAAGTAAGTTTTTTTAACACCTATCTTTTTCGCTACCTTAATCCAAATGGGTGCTGAAATAATACTTACAATCATATAAAATAGTCCTGGTAAAATGGTAGATTCTATGCCCAATCCTAAACTATGTAAGACAAAAAAGTTTAAACCATATAACATGCAAGCTCCAGCTATAGCCCAGCAGAAATTCGTAATTACAATAGCCATCCAATTTTTATCTCTAAATATGCGAATCACTACTTCTTTCACTGGAGAAGTACCTTTTCCTGAATCATCTAATTCTACTCGAAATGCTTTCATCTTATCAGTTTCACGAACACCTAAATTATAGGGGAAAATCAATAAATAAACAACAATAATGATTATTATTGTAGTAAACAAATAAGCAGTTAGGCTAGTTGCCCCTCCTAGACTTGCTATAAATAATGGAATCAAAATAGCAGATAATATCGAGGTTATTCCACCTACAATCCCTCCAACTCCACTAACTTTCCTTCGTTGGTTCTCTTCTCGGAATAAATCAGGGAACAAAGATGTGTGGTTTATCTCATGTAATGTGCGAAATGTTTCGTAAATAACCATTATAATGCATAACCATATAGAGGCTATTAAAACTGCTTCAGGGTTTAGCACTTGACCGGATTCATCAACATTAATTTGAGCAACTTGAATGAAACATAAAATGAGTAAAATCGGACTTATAATAGCCCCAATCATAATCCATGGAAAACGCTTTCCAAATTTTGCTGTAAATCTTTTGGATCGATCAGTAAGATAACCTAAAACTGGATCATTGATGCTATCAACTATTGAGTAAATAAGGTAAATCACAGTAATTACAGCTTGTGGTATTAAAAGCACTGATGCCGCAAAAAACTGAATATTCCCCCACATTCCAAACAAAAGTCCGTTGATTGGTCCACTTAATGTAAATAAAATCATTTTCTTATTAGTAATTTTTTCAGAATACCTCATTTTTGTAGATTCTGTCATAATACTTTCATTCCATATTGTTTTCAATTTTTTTTTAAAAATTAATTTCTATAGTTTTTTTTTATAAAGATTTAATTAAACAATCTATGTTAGTTAATTTAATTAACGATACAAACTTATATTTAAATGTTTATTTTTAAAAATATGGCTTAACTGGGAAAGATTTTCCCAGTAAGGGCATTATGAATATAGGAAGATTTTTAATAAAAATGTAAATGAAATATGCTCTTTCATCAAAATATATAATTATAAAAATTAATCAATCTAATAATCATAATATTAAGAAATTTAAACTTTGAATTATAAGTTATTAAAAAAATTAGATAATCATAATGGAAAAAAGTAAAAAGAAGAAAATAATTCCAAGAGCACGAGCACCAAAAAAAAAGGCAGAACAGTTTAATAGAATTCTAGAAACTGGAAAGGAATTATTTGTTAAATATGGCTCACATGGATTTAGTCTTCGAGCCTTAGCAAAACGTTTAAACATGTCTCAAACAAATGTATATAATTATGTAAAAAGTAAAAGAGAACTTTGGATTGCTATTAGGACAAAATATTATGGAGAATTTCAAGATGGGATAAATAGATTAATAGATGATCATCAAGGTTCCTATACTGACCTTTTTTTTAAAATGGCAGAATTTTTTTTGGAATTTGCAAGCGTTGATTTTAATCGATTTGCGATGATGTTTTTAATTTCTGCTCCCCCTTCCAATAAAATTGGTCCTCTAGAGAAAAATTATAAACCATTCCAAATAATGAAATACATCTCAGTAATTGTGGAAAAAGCGGTAATTGCTAAAGAAATAAATAAAACTGAAGCTATTGAACGTTTATTTTATATATATGGGGTAATTCTTGGAGCGGCGAAAGTAGAGGCAGATCTTAAATTACGTGAAAGTATTACAGAACCAATAAAATTGGAATCTTATATTTTATCTGCTAAAGAATATAGAAAATTTGCTTTAGAACAAATTAGAGATTTGTTGGAGAAAAACGTTTTATGAAATAAATAATTTAGTTTAATACTACCAAGGATAATCTTCTAAATAGTTATTACATTAGATTTTTCAGCATTATTTAATTTTTAAATTTTCAAATTGTATTAATTTTTTTATAATAACAATTCAAATTATTATTTAAGTTAATTAAAAATAGATTGAAGATTACAGATATATGAAAATAAATTTTTACAAAAAAATATAAATTATTCTAATAATTTTTAAAGTAATAAAAAAAAAAGGTGAAATTATGTCTAGTTCAAGAAATAAAATTTTTTTGCAAGTATCTAATATTATCGCTTTTATTTCAACAGTTGTAGTTAATATATTAGCAAACACTTTACCAATAAATGGAAAAACAACTGCTGAGATTTCTGATTCATATCCTAATTTATTTGTTCCAGCAGGTTTAACTTTTAGTATTTGGGGTGTAATCTATGTACTATTGGGATTATTCGTGGTTTACCAAGGTCGTGATATCTTTAAAAGTCAAAAAGAAGAAATGTATTTTCTCGATCAAATAAGCTATCTTTTTATATTAACTAGTGCAGCAAATATCCTATGGATCTTTTTTTGGCATTATGAATTAGTCCCATTATCCCTTGTTGCAATGCTAATCATACTTGCATGCTTATTAGCAATTTATTTACGTTTGAATATCGGAAAAAATAATTCAGGAATGTCTCGAATTGAGAAGTTCTCTATCCAAATACCTTTTAGTGTTTATTTAGGTTGGATAACCGTTGCTACGATTGCCAATGTTACTGCACTTTTAGTATCTATTGAATGGGATGGATTTGGAATCTCAGAAGCAATTTGGACAATAATTATACTTATTGTTGCAACTGTGATTACTCTATTAATGCTCTTTATTAGAAAAGATATTGCTTATAGTCTAGTCATTATATGGGCATTTATTGGTATAATTATTAAACGATTGGATCCTTCATTAACTTCCCATATTGATATTGTGATTACTGCTTCGATTGCAGTAGTTATAATTATAATCGGAATTATCTTTATTTTCATTAAAAAAAAGCGATAATTTTTATTACGTTTATTTAAGTTGGTAAATCTAATAAGATATTAATTAAAATAAATATTGATTTAAATCAATTTTATTTTAAAAAATTTTTTTTGAAAGAAGATGTTAAAAAATAAAGCCGATTTTGGTCGCTTTATTGAATTTAAAGTAAAAAATCGCATTGGAATTATAACATTAAATAAAATTGAGCGTTCAAATGCTTTTGATGTAGAACAATTAGAGAATTATAAGAAAGCACTCCTTTATTGCCAAAATAATAAGCGTATTCGAGCAATTATTTTGACAGCCAATGGAAAAAATTTTTCTACTGGAATTGATGTCGCCAGTGTAAGCGGTAAGGACATTTCAGTTGCAAAAAAACTTGAAAAATTATTGGCTGAAGTTGTTCACATTCTTTTAAATGGGAAACCAGTTATTGTAGCAATTAACGGTAGGGCGTTAGGTGGAGGTCTTGAAATACCTCTTTTTTGCGATTATAGAGTTGCAGTTAATGAAGGTTATTACCAAATGCCGGAGATTCTTATAAATGTCTTTCCCGGAACAGGCTGCATAACTCAGATGGTTCGCACGATAGGTCCATTATTGACAAAAAAGGTATTAATGTGGGGTGAAAAGATTACACCAGAACAAGCATTGAATATAGGTTTGATAGATAAGCTGGTAGAAACTAAGGAGAAATTAATGGAAGTTGCTATGGAAAAAGCTAAATTTTTAGTTTCAAGAAATCAAGCAGTAATTAATGGTATAAGGCTGTGTGCCAATCATGTTTGGGAAAAATCCTATGATGAAGGTTATAAAATGGAGAATTATTGCAGCAACTGGTTTGAAATTGGAAAAGAAGGCTTTATACTAAAATTCAAAAAAGAGTTTAATTTAGAAGAAAAATAAAAAAAATGAATTAAATTAGTTAAATTTATTAATTTTTTAAGTAAAATGAATTAATTTTCTTTTAACAATAAGTTTTTCAATGATTTTGGCAAAAAAAAGCCAAAATAAAACGTGAATGAGCTAATCACCAACAAACCTCTATATAATAACATTGTTAGAATATCCAATTCTAAGAAAAAATCTAAAGAAGCTCCTATTATAAATAAAATAAAACCAATTAGTATGAATTTTGCTTTTAATCTGATTGCATGATTATCTAATTTGAATGATTTCCATGCAAAAATCGTACTTGTTATTATTAACAAGCATATCACTTCAATATAAAATAAAAAGATAAGTAATTTATATTTAGCGTCTATAATTCCAACTATATCTAATAACATTGAAGGTTCGGTGAAGAGATAATAAAGAAAAAAAGCTTCGAAAAAAATGATTTGAATTACTAATATTATTATAAGAGGTTTCTGTAGTTTTTTTTTATCCATAAGGTCAGTAAAAGCAATCATCCATAATGTTATCGATACAGGACCTAAACTTAATGCTACTAAGAAAAATAATTCTATGGATAGACCTTGATTCGTGATAAGTAATAGAATAAATGAAATAGATGGAGCCCACCAGCCTTCATACATCAATATCCATGCAATACCAACCAATAATAAAACTCTTTCTTTATTCTGAAAATACTTTAAAACTAGTTTTGAACCAGTGATAATAGATACTGCTGAAATAATTAAGCAAGTTAATCCATTAGTAATTAATAGTATATCTAATTCCATATCTTCGGTTTGTTATATGAATCAAAATTAATATAAATATAATCTAGAGACATTTAAAGATATCGGAATTGAAATTTCAATACAAAAATCAAAAACTTCATGTTATTTATTTATATTTCTTTTAACCCAAATCCTCATCTTAAATTAACTTATTATATTGAATACAATTTAAATTTAATGAAATCATCTTGTATGACCGCCCTTTTTAATTAAATCGATGAATCTTCATACTTAATATCCTTTATAAATGTTATTAAAGTTAAATTTGTAATTAATGTAATTAAAAAAAAGAATTGTCTTGTTTTGCTAGATATGAGTTTTCATAACAGAATTGTATTATTCAAGAGCTTGAAAAAACTTTCGGAATTCCTTTAATTCAGAATCATACTCTATTATTTGTAACAAGGGAAAAAAAGTATTTAAAACCAGATATGGTCTAATAACTTCTTTACTTTCAAGATTTTCTTGATGGATGATATCTTCTAATTCTTTCTTAAATTTCGTGATTCGTTCTTCGTAGAATTCGCGCCCTTTTTCAGAAAGAAACCAGAAATCATAATTTATTAGGGTTTTAAAATGCTTATCTTGAAAATCTTTAAAAATCTTTGGTTTAAATTTCATACTCTTGCTGATTAACCCTTCATAATACAAGATTGCTTGCTCAAAAAGAATTTTAATAATCTTGAAAAAAAGCATGTCATTTAACATTACATCATTAAGAACTTCTCTATCTTTACTTGATTTAGATAATGTGATTTTATCTGTCTCTAAATATAATTTTTCAAGAAAATTTGGAGATAGTTCATAAACTTTAGCATCAATAGAACCACGTGCTTCTTTCCTAGTAGATTTTATTAAGCCTAGATTATCTAGTATCCCCATGTGATGGGTTATTGTAGATTTAGCTCTCCCTAATAACTGACTTAACTTGGTCAAGCTTACCTTCTTAAATATTAAAAGTGATAAGATTATCCTAAGTCGAGTGAGGCTTTCCATTAATCTTAAAACTTCGATTCTTAGTTTTAAATTCTTTTTTGAATAATTTTGATCCATTGTTCTTTAAAAACTAAATTTCTTATGAGTTCAGTATTAAAAACATAATGATTTTATGTTTTTATTTAGTTTTATTTATGATTTTTATACTTTATTATAAATTAAGATTTCTCCTAATAATAAACTATTCAATTTATAAAAATAAATTCGAAAATCTTTAATTAATTTCTTATAAAAATGATTTTCTTTAGAATAGTTTCATTTGTTATATAAAATCTTACCATATTTTAGACTATGTATTTGTTCAATTTTTAGGTTCATATTTGAACATTAGAATCCTTTTTAAATGATTACAACATTTAAATAGAATTAATGATTATTTATCATTATTTATTGTAAAATTAAAGAAGTGAATAATGTGAGTGATTTTAAGGAAAATTTAAGATCTAATGGGAAAGAAATAAGATTTCCGGTTGCACAGGCTCATGATTTGCTACCTCGATCAAAGTGGCTTCGCGATTATTATTTTTCAGGTCATGAAAGAAAATGGAATAATCTTGCTATGTTTTTTACTACTGGTGTTGACTGGGATGTTATTTTATATGAGGGTGAGTTTTATCCAGCACCAGAAGTTTTAGATATGATTGGGATCAAGGGTAAAGGAGTGTATTATTCTGGAGAATCAATGGCCATAACAGTAAAATTACCAGACAATTTTTGGGAGCTATCATTGCCCGAACGTAGAGCAATTTTCTTTGAAACTGTTATATTAGATTACGTTCCAAAAGAAATTATTTCAGAAAATGATTTGATCGCAGGTGGACGTTTCAACACATGGCTTAGTCGATGTTTAGATAAAAAGCAAGTAAAACCATATTGGAAACAAGCTTTCAAAAATCGAAAGATTATAAGAGAATTTCATAATAACGGTTTTGGAAATTTTGGAGCAACAGGAGGGCATATTATTTGTGATCATGAAACTGTCGTGAAAAAGGGATTTAAATATATTTATGAAAACATAAAGGAGCATTATGAAAAATTAACCAAGAATGAGAAAAAAGGACCAAAAGGTAATCAATTAAGAGCAATGATGCGTTCAGCAGAAATTCCAAGAAAACTTGCTAAGAAATATGCTGATAAATGTCGTAAATTGAAAGAAACTGCTTCTACATCTGAAAGAGCTAAAGAACTCGAGCAAATGGCAAAAAATCTCGAACGTGTCCCTTGGGAACCAGCAGAAACATTTTGGCAAGGAGTCCAAGCAATTTGGTTAACTCATATGCTTATAATGGCTGAGGAATCATTTCCAGGAGCAGGAACTTCGTTTGGACGTTCTGATCAGCATCTTTGGCACTTGTACAAAAAAGACGTATTGGACGAAAAGAACATAACAAAAGACTTTGCTAAGGAAATTTTAGGTAGTTTCTGGTTCCATTGCCATACTGCATATGATGCATTTATGATATTAGGTGGAAAACATGGGGTTAATTCTTCTTTTGGTCAATTGATTACACTTTCTGGATGTGGTCCCAATGGTGAGGATCTCACGAATGAATTAACTTATACAATTTTAGAAGTCGTTGATGAATGGTATCCCAGTCTGGAGCCAAAACCTAATGTGAGACTCCACAGAAATTCACCAAAACGGTTATTAGATGTTATAGTCGATATGATTGCTCGAGCTCAAGGGAGTCCTTTCTTGTTAAATTTTGATGAAAGAAGTATCGCTGGAATGGTGTTAGAAGGTATTCCTGAAGATGAAGCTTGGGATTATGGTGTCGTCGGTTGCTTGGAAAATACGATGCAAGGAAATGATCGTTCCGGTACTGTAAATTGTAATCCGGACTTGGCGAAGAGTATTGAATTAACGTTATGGAATGGAAAAAACATGCCAAATGATGATCCAAAGAAATCTAAAAAACAATTTGGTCCGAAAACAGGAGATCCAGAGAAGTTTGAGACATGGGAAGAATTCTGGGATGCATGGGTTAATCAAATTCAATTTATAATTAAACATACCGCTGAAAATTATAATCATTTAGAGCAGTTGAGATCAGAATTTTTACCCACTCCTTATGTATCCACAATTATAAGGGGATGTGCTGAAAAAGCGTTAGATGTGCGTAGTGGAGGCCCAGAATTAAGATTTATCACAATTGAAGGCGTAGGATATGCTACAACTGTAGATTCATTATTAGCAATTAAAAAGTTTGTGTATGATGATAAAAAGTATACCATAGCGCAAATTAAAGAAGCGTTATTAAATGATTATAAAGGAAATAAAGACCAATCAATAATGCAAACAATGCTTCAAATGAAAGCCCCTAAATATGGTAATGATGATGATGAAATTGATGAGATCGGAAGAAAAATAATGGAAACTTGGTGTAATGAATGTTGGAAATACAAAACCCCTAATGATTTCCAATTTAGACCAGGAATGTTATCTTGGAATTATTGGGCAGGTCCAGATGCTTTAAAATGCGTTGCTACTCCCAATGGAAGAAATTCTGGAACCTTTTTATCAAATGCAATTTGTCCATCTACAAGTGCAGCAAATAGTGGTCCTACTGCGGTGACTAATTCTGTTGGTAAGGTGATAGGAGGAAAAACCGAAGATAACAAGTATGTGAATTATTTACCTAATGGGACGAGTCATACAATTACTTTCAACCCAAGTGTATTTTTTAGAGATAAAGAACACAAGGAGAAATTCAAAGCATACCTACGTGGATATATTGAAAATGGGGGAACATCATTGCAAATTAACATGGTAAGTACTGATATGCTTCGAGATGCTCAAAAAAAACCCGAAGATTATAAAGAGTTATTGGTTAGGGTTACTGGATACAATGCTTATTTTGTTACCATTGGAAAAGAATTACAAGAAGAAATAATATCAAGAGATATGCATGCAATTTAAAGAGATGAAAAAAATGTCAACAAAAAAATTTACTGAGGTATGGAAAAAAGAATTAAGTAAAGAAGCATGTGATTTTACTCAAAATTTGACGATGATAAAATTGGTATCCACTATTGATGATAAAGGATGGCCACACATTACTTTTATTTCAAATAATAAAGCAAAGTCTCCCAATCAAATCGTATGGGGAGAATTTATGCATGGAAAATCAAAAAGATATATCCAAGATAATCCTAAACATGGATATTTTTATATGTCTGGAGAGAAACCTTTAAGGATGTTGCAAATCAAAGCTAACTTTTCACACATCCTAAAGGCAGGAGAAGATCTCGATGAATTTAATAATTCATCTACGATGCGATATAACAATACCGTGAATGTTTGGAGAGCATTCTATGGTAATGTCGTTTCAGTTTCACCATTTCAAAAGATATCAATTGGTAAACTCATAAAAGGGATAATTTTCAGTATGTGGGCAAAAGGGGCTGCAAAATCGGGAATGACTGAAGAACGCCTTGATCAATTTGGTAAAGGGATCTTCACTGGAGCAATGAACCCAAAATTTTTGGCATTTATAGACCCAGATGATGGCTATCCAATAGTTTTACCTTGCTTCCAAGCAATTGCTGCTGATTATACACGTTTAGTCTTTCCACCTACGATGTTTAAGGAACAATTAGCATACATCCCTGAAAATAGTAAAGTTGCAGTATATGGACTAAATTCAGAATTTATCGCACAAACGGTAAAAGGTACATTTCTTGGATACAAGAAATATCGAGGAGTTACCTTGGGTTCGGTTAATATTGAAGAAGTTTATAATGCTGGACCACCTTTACCTGGCGTTATTTATCCAGAAATTGAAGTACTCCCAGAAGTTACAGATTTTGAAATGCCTATAATAAAATAATTATTATCTCATTTTTTTTTAATTTTGTAATAAAATTACTTATAGATTAAATTTAATTTTGAATATTTATGTCCACTTTTTAGATGGTGGTTTTGAAGGTGACAGAAGTACATAAAGGATTAATTTTTGAGATTTTAAAAATGTCAACTGAGGATGGACCGGGACTTCGGACTACGGTCTTTTTCAAACAATGTCCTCTAAGATGTATATGGTGCCATAACCCAGAATCTATCTTAAAAAAGCGTCAATTAGAATGGTTTGAGCATAAATGTATTGGATGTAAAATTTGTATCGAAACCTGTCCTAATGGGGCTCTATTATTAAATGAGAATGGAATGCATATTGATAGAGATAAATGCCAGAGTTGTGGGAAATGCGTAGAAGAATGTCCAAGTACTGCCCTCCATATGTGGGGTGAATGGTGGAGTCCCAACGATCTTTTCTATGAAATTCAAAAAGATAAAATTTATTACTCTGAATCGAATGGAGGTAT
This sequence comes from Promethearchaeia archaeon, assembly GCA_029856045.1. Taxonomy (GTDB): domain Archaea; phylum Asgardarchaeota; class Lokiarchaeia; order Sigyniarchaeales; family SOKP01; genus 6H3-1. Next base: position 26,870 of record JAHQWG010000030.1, read on the forward strand.
AACTGTTTCTGGGGGAGAACCCACCCTTCAAGCAAATTTTATTATTGAATTCTTAAAGAAATGCAAAGAAAATGGTATTTCAACAGCTTTAGACACATGTGGCATAGCAAATAGAAATGTCTATGAAAAAATTTTGCCATTTACAGATTTAATTCTTTTAGACATTAAAGAAAGTGATAGTAAAAAACATCTTGAATTTACAGGTGTTCAAAACGAAGTCATCTTAAATAATGCTATTTGGATGGCACAATATGTAGAAAAAAATGAAAAAAAACTTTGGATTAGAACTCCAATCATTCCAAATTATACTGCAACAGAGGACAATATACTTGGAATTGGACAATTTATTGTTAACAAATTGAAAAATATTCCTAGTAGGTGGGATTTATTAAGCTTTAATAATTTATGCAAATCTAAATATGAGCGATTAGATTTGGATTGGCCATTAAAAAATGAGCCCCTAATGAAAAAAAGAGATGTGGAAGATTTATTTAACCTTGCCAAAAGTACTGGTGTAAAAAATGTTCATTGGTCAGGGTTAGCAAGAAAAGATTAAATGAATTTTTAATTAAATTATGAAATATTGTTTATGCCTAAAAATAAGAAGAAACTTTTTAAAAAAATAGTTGAAATTGAATATCAAATGTTTGAAAATGTTAGAACAAACCAACGATCTTTATGTCAAGATAATCCTGGGGCATTTAAGTTAATGAGGGAAATGAATCACAATGTATTATCTTATGAAACGCTTAAATCTTACCTCAACGATTTAAAAGATGCAAACTCAAAAGATAGGAATCTTATGACTGAAAAATATGCCCGAATGGGCAATTTAATTCCGCCAATTAAAGATAATCCCTTGATCCAAGAAATTGTGTCTATAGAATTGGAGTGGATGAATAATTTATCGAAACAATATCCCTTAAGTATAATTCATAAACCAAATTATTTTTCGAAATATCTTTCATGTGAATTAGAAACTTATTCTGATAAATCAATTGAATTATATTTCAACGATGTTCAAACTGCGAAGAAAAATGGAGTGAGTTTGGCAAAAGATAAATTCGAATATCTCGCTAAAAAATTGGGATATTCTTCTTTAAAGGAATTAGAATCTAAAAGAAAATTAGATTTTTAGGGTAAATAGTAATATACTTTTTATTTATCAAATAACTTATTCGCTTACTTTTAAAAAACAAATGAAGTCTATTTTTTTTATAAGGTATAACAATAGAGTGTATTTTTAAATCAATAAATAAACCTTATTTTTAAAAAAATTATAAATCTTATTCCGATTAAAATCGTGATTATCTCAATCCTAAAAATGTTGGATTTCGCGAGTAATCGGGCAAAGAATTTGAAAACCGTCATTTTATTGTCATTTGATAACTTATATGCCTTAAAATATGAACGTTTAGACATAGACTGGCCCTTAAAAGACAAGGGTTTAATGACTAAAGAAGAAGTCGAAAATTTATTCGAGATCGCAAGGTCAACTGGGGTTAAGAATGTACAATGGTCGGGACTTACTAAAAAAGAATAGATGAGCTTTTTATTTTACACTAATTTTTCACAACAAGTCCTCGTTTTCTCTAATAGCGGATAATATCTCGTTAAAAACCTCGTGATATACCTTGCTGCCAAAAAATTTCTTAAACCAACACAACGAGCTAACAATCTTTTCCAGATTTTCTTGGATACAGCAATTAAAGAAGCTTATTAACAGTAGTTCTATCGCTTCTTGTTGTGAAAAATTAGTATAAGCGGTAAGGATATTTCAGTTGCAAAAAAACTTGAAAAATTATTGGCTGAAGTTGTTCACATTCTTCTAAATGGGAAACCAGTTATTGCAGCAATTAATAATAGGGCGTTAGGTGGGGGTCTTGAAATACCTCTGTTTTGCGATTATAGAGTTGCACTTAATGAAGGTTATTACCAAATGCCAGAAATTCTTATAAACGTTTTTCCTGGAACAGGCTGTATAACTCAGATGGTTCGCACGATAGGTCCGTTATTGACAAAAAAGATACTAATGTGGGGTGAAAAACTTACGCCAGAACAAGCTTTAAATTTTGGATTAATAGATGAGCTTGTGAATACCATGGATGAATTAATGGCAGTCGCTATGGAAAAGGCAAAATTTCTTTCTTCAAGAAATCAGGCGGTAATTAACGGTATAAGGCTGTGTGCAAATCATGTCTGGGAAAAAATTTATGATGAGGCCTATAAAATGGAGAATTATTGTAGTAACTGGTTTGAAATTGGAAAATAAGGCTTTATATCTAAATTTAAACAAGAGTTTAATTTAGAAGAAAAATAATAAAAAAAAATGAATTTAAAATTTATTAAATTCTACGCTATAATAGATGATTAACCTAATCCAAGCATTGCTAAGACATCTTTTGATTCCATTAGAATCTCCATCTTAGCCTTAAAACCCTCAATAGTAAAATATGTTGAATATCGTTTCCCAATTGCCTTCATTGCCTCCATGATTTTATCATCTGGAACCTCATAAAGTACATAACCCTTAGTATCATAATCCATTACTACGAATCGATGGATTGGTTTTACAAAATCTGGATATTTTGCTTGTTTTCCTGAAGCATGTAATTTCACATATTCTTCTCCTTTATGAGGTGGAAGTATTGTGGTTACTAAAATAAATACCATAACTTATTTTTACCTCTATTATTTTTTTTGTTCAACAAAGGATATTAGAGCAAAGGAATTATTTTTTCTCAAATATAAAAGGTTTTACTTTTTTATCAAAAATTATAATAAAATAAGCAATAATTAGAAGTAGGAGAAATAAAGTTACCATCCTTTTCATCAATTGATTTTTGAATTACTATCATCACTGACTTGAAATTAGGAAAGAGGATTTGATATTGAAATTTAAAAAGGAGTTTTATTTAGAAGAAAGAAAAAAAAAAAACGAATTTAAAATTTTTATAATATTTCTGGTTTCATTTGCTTTATTGAAATGTTAAGCAAGTCCTATCATTGCTAATGCATCTTTCGATTCTAGTAGGGGGATTAATTTATAT
>JAHQWG010000031.1 GCA_029856045.1 Promethearchaeia archaeon
GAAAATATTATGGTCCCAATAATAACGGATTACATATGGCGTTTTTATTCGAATTTACATCTGCACCGTTCAAACCTCAAAAATATTCCCAAATAATTAGAAGTATCGAGAATGCTTTACCATTCCCCTATACTCCCACTTATGTTTATGGTAATCACGACCGAATGAGATTTATAACCCGATTAAATCATGATTTTAAAAAAGCAAAACTCGCTGCAACTATGCAATTAACTTTGCGTGGTGTCCCATTCATTTATTACGGCGAAGAAATTGGTATGCCAAATACTAAATTCAAGCTTAAAACGAGTCAAGACCCAATTGGTCGGAAATTATCATGGGTACCAATTTCCCAAATTAAAGGCTTGGGATTTTCTTTAACACGTGATGGATGTCGAACTCCCATGCAATGGAACGACGGACCTAATGCCGGTTTCTCTTCGGATCTCAATATAAAAACGTGGTTGAGAGTATCTAATTCGTATAAAAAAATTAATGTTGCTAGAGAAATAAAAAATCCCGGGTCATTGTTAAATTGTTATAAGAGATTATTGAAAATTAGAAGAGAAAATATCATATTACAAGAAGGAAAATTTGAATTTATTGAAATGAAAAATTTAAAAAAGAAGTGTTTAGCATACCGTAGAATTCATAATAATCAAGAAATATTTACATATCTCAATTTTTCAAAAGATTTATTGAAATTAGATTGTCCTGTAAAAAAACCTACATTATTATTTTCCACATTGGCTAATAGGGTTGCATTAAATGTGAATTCCAACAATAATATTATGAAATTAACACCATTTGAAGGAATAATTTTCTCCTAATTATTATTATCAATAAAAAGATTTTAAATAAGTTATTTACAATTATTTCGTCAAATCTAAACAAATTATAGTGTATTTTTCTTTATATAATTAATAATTCTAAATAAAAATCTTTTCGATGTTATTATGGATAAGCAAGCAGTTTTAATATCTGTCGCTAAATTAGCAGAAATGATAATCGAGGCAAAACATACAACCGTTTTGACAGGAGCTGGCATTTCAACTGAAAGTGGAATCCCAGACTTTCGAAGCCCAGGGGGTCTATGGGAAAAATATGCTCCAGAGATTTATGGTAATATTCATAGTTTTTTAAAAGACCCTACGAAATTTTGGGAGATGGCAGAAAAAATAGCTCCAAACATTTTTAACGCTAAACCCAATCCTGCCCATTATGCATTAGCAGAGCTAGAAAAAATAAACATGATTAAAGCCATTATCACACAAAATATTGATGGACTTCATCAAAAAGCTGGATCTGTTATAGTTTATGAAGTTCATGGAAATATCGAGCGCCTTATTTGTTTAGGTTGTAGATCTTCTTATCCCAAAAAACAAGTCATAAAGCAACTTAAAAAAGAAAAGAATTATCCTCCAATATGTGATATGTGCGGAGCTCCTTTAAAGCCTTCAGTCGTTTTATTTGGAGAGGACTTGCCTAAGTTTGAATTTTATCAATCTCATTCACTTTCTGAAAAATCAGATTTAATGATTGTAGCAGGTTCTTCCTTAGAAGTTGCACCTATAAGTGAATTGCCAAATTTAACTATTAAATATGGAGGCAAATTGGTAATTATCAATGACATGCCAACACATATGGATAAAAAAGCTGAATTGGTTATTATAGGTAAATTAGGCACCATTCTTCCACTTGTTGTTAAAAAAGTTAAGGAAAAGATTTTTTGAGCGGAAGTGGATGCAGAGTTTCACCGTATCCTTATATGCTTCATAGAAATATTTTAAATCGTTCTTTTTAATTTAATTAAAGATGAGAAATATTATTTGATTTTATAGAGTTATGTCCGATTTCCACTGGAGAAAGATTAAGCAGAGAGGAAACATTTAAGAGGAGAATGAGGTTTCTGAACCACTCAGAGAAATGCTCTGGGAAACTCCCGAACATAAATCTTCTCTGTTTAAAAATTTGTTTTCAAATCCTTTAAATTTATCAATCGACTTTTTACTTTCTTTAGGATTATTTTTTTTGTTTTGTATAAAGTAAAAAAAAAAAGGATTTATTTTTTTAATTCAGGAGATTCCATAATTTTTTATTCTGGCATCTTGAGACCTATCATTGGCATAGCTTCTACTCCTGAGAAAAAGGTTTCTACTCTGAATTTCATTCCTTCGATATCTCTATAAAGTAATTGCTGTTCTGTAGCCCTTTTTATTACTTCTTCATATTTACCTTCTTTAACTTCTGTTATGCCTATTGATTCAATTTCATCATCTATTATCCTAGCAGCCAGTCGAACAATAACCTTTTCTAAAGATCTATCAGGAGGATATTTTTTTGCAACTTCAATGAATCTTTCTGATACTTCTTTCGCTTTACTTACTGGAAAACGAGTAATCGACATAATCAATACCATGATTTTAATCCTCTATTTTTTAATTCTAAAATTGAAATTGGAGCCAATCATAATGATCATACTTTACTATATAAAGCTTTACTTTTTTGTCATTAATTACTAAAATGCTATTTCTAACTATTATAAAAAAATTTAGAAATGAAATAAAGAAAAATCGAGATAGCCATCATATCTTTTTAATTATTGTCTGCTTTGATTGCATAATTTGAGATGACTAATCTTATTAAATCAACCTAATTTTCTCTTGATGGGAGTCTGATCAATTTAAAACCAATATTTTCTCCTATACTTTGATTAAATTCTTCTATAAAATGTTAATTTAAATTTGTTTGGTTATTATTAGTTATTATAAAGATTAACGTTAGTTTAGAAAGGTTTTATTCGAACATGCCTATAAATCTAAGCATTATATTGACGGCAATTATGGGGTTTTTTCTATTCGGACTGGCTTACTCTAATTACGGTATAGTTAAATCGGATCCGAGTAAGAGAATATTTACCTACGCTTTCAATATCGAGAATTTGGCAAATATATTAAAATGTAAAAAAGAGGATTAAAGTCAATAATATTATAATGGAATATCTTGTTGAAGAGCAAAATATTGCTAAAAAAGATTGGAGAACAATAAAATTATCATTTGCTTTAATATATCCGAATGTTTATCGCATTGGAATGTCTAGTTATTCTATACATCTCATTTATTCATTATTAAATTCAAGAGAAGATATTGTATGTGAAAGATTTTTTCTACCTGAAAATATTAGATACCCTGCTTCTCAAGATAATAACGTAAATATGGGGAGAATTTTCAGTATAGAAAATCGAATTTTATTAAAAGAGTTTGATATTTTAGGATTTTCAATTCAATTTGAAAATGATTATAGAAATCTTCTTTGGATTTTGGAAGCAGCAGGAATTCCTCTAAGAACCAAAGAACGTCGTGAAGAATTTAAAGAAAAGGGAACAATTTATCCTTTAATAATTGCTGGTGGACCTTGTGCGACTTCAAATGCAATGGTTTTGTCGGAATATATTGATTTATTTTTTATTGGTGATATTGAGCCAAATTTAAATGAGTTTTTAGACTTAACAATAGAAATAAAAGAAAAATTTGTAAATTTGAATAATGACTTAGAAGTTTTTCGAAAAATCAATGGCATTTTTATCCCTTTGATAAAAAATAATTGCAAAAGAACAATCTTAAAAAATTTAGATGAATCAAAAACGCCTTTATTACAAATTAAATCAATTTTTGATCTGCCAATAACCAATCGAAAAGGTGGCAAGAAACAAAAGGGATTAGCTTTTGGTGATACATATCTACTGGAAATAAATCGTGGATGTCCATTTAATTGTAAATTTTGTATCTCATGCCATCATAACACACCCTTTAGAAACAAGAGTTTTGAAGATATTATTAAAACGATTGACAAAGCCAGAGAACTGCAAAAGATAAAAAAAATTACTTTTATTGGCTCCTGTGTGACAAGTCACCCGAATTTTATTGAGATCTGTAATTATTTATTGAAAAATAACATAGAATTTATGATACCATCAATTAGGATTGATCATATTACCAAGAGATTAATTGGGATTTTAGAGAAAGGAAATATCAAAACAATAACAATAGCTCCTGAAACTGGTTTCAATAATCTTAGATATTCTATAGGAAAAAAAATTTCTAATGAACAAATAATAGAAGCGGTTAAAATTATAAGAGATTCAATTATTAGGAATATAAAATTTTATTTTTTAATTGGCTTACCAGGCGAACAAGAGGATGAGGCCGATGCGATTATGGAGTTAATGACAACTATTAATGAATTGGGTTTTGAAAAAGATTCTTTAAAAGTAAATTTAAATCCATTTATCCCAAAATTAAATACTCCTTTTCAAATCTACACAGATTTTTTTTTAGAAACTAATTTAAAGAACCTAAAAAATAAATTTGAAAAAATTCAAAATGGAATTAGTAAAATGCCTTCAGTTAAATTAAAAATAAAAAATATAAAAAAAATAATTAATGAAGCATTGATACAAACTCTATTTTCTGTTGGAGATAATGAAGTTTCAGGGCTATTATTCGATTATTATCATTATGGTGCAACCCTAGGGGCGTTAAAGAAGGCAGCAAAAAAAATTAATTTTTCATTTGACACGTATTTTAAGCAAATAAGAGATGGTTATAAACCACTGCCACCTTCTTGTTCAATTTTATTACAAAAATCATTAAAAGATATTTAAAACCACAATCTTTATGTTAATTTAAAATGAAATTTACATATATTATCTCCTAATCCCATAAATTTATCTCTTTTTATTTGAATTTTAGGATTAAATGATTCAATAGCACTCTTATAAAGAGGAATACATATTTTCTTGCATATTTGAGAGATTACATGGTGACGTTCTTCATTTCTATCCATCATTGCTTTATAAGGACACTTTTTTAGTTCGATATCTGCCTCTTTCTCCTCATTTTTGACAATTTCATACTCCCAACCTTCACAACTCCATCTAAATGAGAGAATTTCCACTAAATCTTTAACAGAATCTGATTTAATATTTAAATAACGTTTTATCCGGCCAAGTATTATCTTTAAAAATCTTTTCCATACTACTAAATCGATTTTTAGTGCTGTATCAAAATCTGTTTGATTCTCAATCTCTACTACAAATAAACCGTCAAGTGTAAAAAAATTCCTTTCAAAATAGAATAATTTATCCTCTATACTTACATCCTTCATTTAAATTCAAATTTATTTATTTTCATTAATTTAATTAAAATAATATAAAGAAATCAGTGTTAAAGTTATTTTTTTTTACTCTTATATTTATAATATATACCCTGATCATAATTTTCTTTTTTTCTAGAATGCAAATTCAATAAATCGGTGTGCAATTTGTTAAGAGATTCGCCATGATATGGAAAAAAATATATGAAAATTAAACTAATTGCGTGCATCACAGAAGGTGCTAAGAATAGGAGGATTTTAATCCCAATGATAGCTTCTGCAGATTGTGATGGGGCATCCCTAAGGAAACCAAAAATAAGTAAAACGCTTGTTGCAATAATTGGTCCTATACTTTCTGCTGGTTTGAATATAAGGGAACTAACCCCTTGGAAGATACTCTCCCGTCGACTTCCATGTTTAATTTCATCTTCATCTATCGCCAATGTTAAAAGGGTGAAATCAAAAATTACAAATCCTGAAAATAATGAGCTAATAGATATACAAATCCAAATAATTGGAACTGAATCGGTATTAAAAATTATTGCAAAACAAATTAAATTAACAATAATAAGAGCACATTTAAGAATAATAATTACCTTTCGTATTCCCCATTTCTTAGCAACTTTCATATAGATAACTTGTGAAATATATCCAAGACCCATTGTAATTATCATAAACAACATTGGTACAATCGGACCAGTCCCTAAGATGAATAAAAAGGCAAATAAAAATGATAATCCCATAGATCTTGCTATAACATTAAAAAAGAGATAGCCACTTCGTGTTAAAAACGCTCTTGACTTAAGAACATCTTTCATCACTTGCAAAAGGTTATAATCCTCCTCAATCCTTAATTCAGGTCTTTCTTTAAGAATCCGAACTGCAATAAAGTATAAAATTATTGAGATTATTGCTATAATACCATTCAAGATTTGAAATGCTTGTAAACTGTTTTCAAACAATGGCTGTGCAAGGAATACAGGAACTGCAGCAAAAATTTGTGAGAGATTAAAAATAAAATATAATTTATTACGCATTTCAATGCTATCAGTCATTTCTGCCATTAACGACATATATAATCCTATTACAATAGAGAGGAGGGTATCGAAAATACATATACTTAATATAAAATGAATGAATATTACTATTTGATCGGTATAACTCCAAGGAAACCACATTAAAAAGTAAAGTATTGCCCATATTGGTCCACACCATTTTATATATATCAGTCTCCGACTCCCCCATTTATCAATATTAGTACGATCACTTAAATTCCCGGTTATTGGATCATTAATTGCATTTATTGTTGCATAAATCACCTGTCCAATGATAAAAAGAGTTTGATTTAAACCCAAAAAGTTCCAGAAAAAATTTACATACATCAAAGTAAATATTCCTGCCATCATAAAACTTGGGGATGCTCCAAATCCATAAGTAAATACCTGTTTTCGAGGCAACTTTTCGATTATTGATAAATTTTCATTTTTTAACGGCTTTTCCATTTAATTCACTTTTCTTCAATTTTAATCATCATATTTCAAATTTACGGAAAAAATTAGGCATTATATTAAAAATATTATTATTTATGGATAATAATAGTTTTTAAAATTAATCAGTATTGAACAATGTTAAGTTTTAGTTTCTTTTGAGTACAACATCTCTTTATTAAAATTAAATCTTATTTAGTATTTTTAAAAAAAAAAGGATTGCTTTTAAATTAAATCAAATCCATAAATCCTTTGTATCCCATATGCATGAGATTATTTTGAATAAAGAGTTTCTCTAAATCAATTATACCATCCGATTTGAGTTTTTTAATGTTTTTCTGGAACTTATATATTTCACTCTTGATAAGCTGAGTTGGATTAATCGGATTATAAACACCTTTAGTTTTTAATATCCATTCTCGTTGCTGTAGCGTATTAAGAACATTATTAATCTCTGTTTCCTCTACTTTCATTACCTTACTTAACATCGAGATATCTGCATATCCTAAAGACATAAGGGTCGTATAAGTTTTTGCCTCGATCTCGGATACATTTAAAAGTTGGATAGCGGATATTACTTTCTCATCCATTTTGGTTAATTTCGACTTTTTTCTTAGAGACTCTTTCTCGACTTTCGAGAGATCAATTGTATCAGCAACGGTTATTTTCCCAGCAGTTACTGCATCATTAAATAGTTTTACACCAATATCAGAGCGTATGATTACACTATTCCAATCATCTGCAGGAGCACCGACACTTCCTACTGATATATCTGCAAACTCAGCAGTGTAGTCCTTACAGTATTGGCAACTAGGCCAATTATGTACTTTGGTCTCTTTTATTGGAATTTCTTTAACCGACCCATCTTTCTTATAGGCTAAGAATTTACCACGTGAAATGTCAATTTTCTTTACATCATTTATTGGTATTCTAAGTTCTTCTTGAACAGTTTTTCTCATTAAATTATATGAATAGTTTGAGGAACAATAAAGTCCAATGATTAGTTTAAATTTACCAAGTTTATCTGAGAGAGGTGGCCACAATTGGAGTTTTCTTGCCGCTTGGATTTGGCAGGGCATGCCAACAAAAGCAAGGTTTTCGAGTTCATATTCATATATTGCTTCTTTATATGTTAATAAACTTGACGCAATAGTATAACGGGAGCCCGCTGCAGTCAAAACTTCTTCTGGTGTTCTTGCAATAAAGGGTTTCGGATGCCAATTTTCATCCCTACCAGTAAGAAGGGCTCCATCAATTAATCCTGTATTTAGAGCGTGAATAAGTAGTGTAGAAACCACTCCACCATTTTGAGCTACCTTTAAAATTGCTTCATCTGTGCTTTTTGCAGCATTAGCTTTTTGATAATATCCCAATAAAGAATTATTACGAGTTTGACCATTGAAAAATTCTTTCTCAGCCTCTTCTTCTGGAAAATAAGTTCTTGCGCAGTATTTAAAGCACATTGAACACTCAGGATCGTATTCTAGAAGTTTTGGTTCTTTATCCTTTATATCAATGCGAGGACAAAGTGAAACGCATGTTCCGCAAAGGACACATAGATCTTTATCTAAAACGAAATCATGCAAGTCTCGAAATCCTATACCTTCAATACAAGATTGTAAATAATCAATAATTGGCTCTTTTATTTCCATTTTTCAATCCTCTGTTATTTTTTGTTAACTTATTTGATTTTGTTTTTTCTATAATCGTACATGTAATATAACCAAAATGAAAATTTAAGTTTTTATAGTTGATAATCCTACATACGATCTGTAATATATAATCTATGATCTTGATAATAGAACCTATCAAATTAAAAAATCTTATGAATTTTATAGATAACGTGATTTAAAAGGAACCATTTACTGATTTATTAAAAGAACTATATTATTAAATTATAAACCACTTAACGATTGAAATGAGAAAAAATAGAAAATTAATAGTATTTATGCTTATTCTGGAATTTTTTTTCTCAATATATATTATAAACTCCAAGGATTTTAAACCAAATTCAAAAATATTAAAAATAAAAATATTGGATGAGGATGATATCTTTGGAGAATTTACAGTAATTAGTCCAAATAGTCTTGATGTATTAAGAATGGGGGAAAATTTCACTATAAAGTGGAATTTTATGGGTGACGTTAAATATGTCTCGATTGCATTATATAAAAGTATGGAATTTATAGATTCAATTGCCATTACTGCAAAAAATGACGGAGAGTATAAATGGAGTGTTGGACAATATGAGGAGGGAATAGACTATTCAATTCGCATATGGGATTACAATAATTACCAAACTGGTGATTTTAGCGATTATTTTCAAATTAATTCTAATAGTGGCAATCATTTTGAACCGATTATTAAATTATTCATAATCATTGGGATTTCAGTTGGAATAGTCTTTGTAATTATAATTTTTCTAAAAAAAGAGATATTTTCCTAAAGAAAATCAAGATATGATTTATAATTTAAAGGATCAAATACAAAGCTTTAGTGAGTTCAGTGATACGGGGATCCCCTGTAAGAGCGAAAAGACACAATTAGAATCTGAATTCATTGAACAAATTAGGGTTTTTTAGTTTCAAATTCTATTTTATTACCAGGAAGTCCCCATTCAATCCATAATTCTTTACAATACGGACATACAAGTGCGAGAAAGTCGCTTCGCATTGCTTCAACTGCTTTATTTACAATTTTTTTACAAAAATTGCAACGAACCTTTTTACCAAGTAATTCTGTAAATTCCTTCTCTTTATTATCTTGTATACATAAAGCTACTCTTGCTACTAATTCCGAATAATCCATAACTCCTGCATCAAGATGTTTTATTGTCATAATTCTAATATTAAATCTTATTATATATATAACTATTGGTAATGTATTCTTTTCATTTACTTTATTAGAAATATCTTTTTACTTCCAATTATCCAATAATTAAAGAGTTATTATAATCCTCCGAAAATCTTTAATTTATTAAGAGATATTTTAAAACTGGGTTCATAAATATAATCTCAATATAAAAAAATGGAATAAATGAAATTACATCCAAAATATAATAAAAAAATTATAAACTAACAGTTATGTAAAATTGATAGAAAATTTAACTATTATGAATTATATAGGTTTTTTGCCAATGCATAGTAGGTAGCCAACATAATCCCTACATTTTCTAAATCCAGATTTTACCCTTCCCACACTTCTTAGTTTTTTTCCTAGAGGACCCCTTGTCATAGTATAATACAGAATCTTAAAGCTTAATTTCGTAAATTTCCATTTTCCACCGACCGAACTGACCATTTCTTTAAAATCTTGCTTAGGTTCACACTCTATTGCCGAAATGTCAACTAATCCCGCTTTCTCAAAAAAAGCTTTCCATTCTTTAGGTGTCAAGATAGGAAAATCAAGAAGAGTAACTTTTTCATAAGTCTCTTCCACTTCCTTTAGCTTTTCATCAACTTCAGGAGGTCTTTCATTAGATTTAAAAATCTCATTAATACCTACAAACCCGCTTGGTTTTAATACTCTTGCGTATTCTTTAAAGGCCTTATCCTTATCCTTTATGAATATTGATACGAATTCCGTGATAACTATATCAAATATATTATCATCGAATGGAATGTTTATGGCATCACCATACTGGAACTCAACTTTCTCATCCAAATTTAAATTCTCGGCACGTTCTTTCGCCCAATTTACCATATTTTCAGCAATATCTACTCCTACTACTTTACACCCATACTTTTTTGCAATATGGAAGGCTTGATACCCGCTCCCGCAACCTACAATTAAAACAGATTTAGTTTCGTCAACTTTACACATTTCGATTAATTCGTCCGTAGCTTTCAGCCCTCCCCAATTAAAGAAGGGAATACCGAGATGAGCCATGGCATCGTAATATCCCATCTCTTTTACATTAACTTTTTGCTTCGTCATAATCATTTTTTTTATTAAATTATTTTAAATAAAGATTTATGGTTTTTTTCCCACACACAAAACACACCCTATATATTTTTTAGCTTCTTTATTTCTAAATAATTTTTTTTTTGCTTTGCTTAATAAACCGATTCTTTTTCTGAGTTTTTTACTTTTCCATGCATATTTTATAATTCGTCCCAGCACTTTCAATAAATATTTGAATCCTCCAATATCTTTTATTAGCTGTTTCATTGAGATGTTTTTATATGGCAATTCCTCTAATTTTATATCTATTAATGAAGCTTCTTCAAATGCTTTTTTCCAATAAGTGGGAGTATACAAAGTAAGTGGTAGTTCAGTAGCATCTCGAAGAGAATTTACTCCTTCTTCAATTTTTTCTGCAACAATTTCTGGTATTTCATCAGATTTATACATTTCATTAATTCCGAGATATCCACTAGGTTTTATTACTCGTAAAAATTCTTTAAAAGCTTTTTTTAAATCTAAAAATTGGGACACGAACGATGTGATAACCACATCAAAAGAATTATCCTCAAATTGCAAATTATAAGCATCACCAACTTTAAATTCTACTTGACCTGTAATCTCTTCTTTTTCTGCGTTTTCCTCAGCTTTTAGTATCATTCCTTCAGCAATATCAACCCCAACAACATAACAATCAAAGTTTTTTGCCAAATAAATTGAATTCGTTCCTGTTCCACACCCAACTGACAGGACTCTTTTTCCTTCACTAATTTTACACATTTCAGCTGTTTGATCTAAGGAACTAAATCCCCCAAGATTAAAAAAAGGAGCATTCATATGAGCCATAAAGTCGTAATATTCTAGATTTTCAATTTCCTCAATTGTAAGCTTTTCTTTTTCTTCTTTTTTTTCATTTCCCATTTTTATTCATCCTTTTTTCATAAAATTTGAAATTTAAGAATTTCAATATTATTTAGCTAAATAAAATATAAAAAGGTTTTCATAAAATTTGAATTTTAAAAAAATGTTTTTATATGAAAAAGATTATAATTTAAGTAGGAATGTCTAGAGAAGAAAAATCGAATCAAGGATATATTTTTGAAGGTAAAATTCGAGAATATGAAATACGCTTGATTGAGTTAATTTCAGAAATGGGTGAAATTAGAAATCAGACACCAATTTTTTCTCCAATAATTGGATATTTGATATTTCATGGAAGATTAACCCAGAAACAATTAAAGCATTTAACTGGTTTTTCAATAGGTTCGATATCTACAACATTAAATGCAATGACGAGTGTAGGAGCTACTGAAAAAAAAATGATTAAGGGAACACATACTTTTGAATATTCTTTCGGGGGAGATCTTTCTCAAATCTTATCCAGAACGTCTTTTTTTAAGTATGAAGTCAATACAAATGCAATAAAATTTGTGCAAGCAAAAATAAACGAATTAAATAAGAAAGAAAATGAAAATAAAAAAGGCAATAAAGTCCTTTTAAAAAAGATGGTTGATATGATGAACTTTCTAAGTATCCACAAGAAAATACTTGATATGATTACAAAATCTGAAATAGTTGAGAAATTAATCAAAACTAATATAAAGGGGGTTGAACGAAATAGCGCAATTTGATGAAGAAATGATAAAAATTGAGGATGAAATAATACAATTTCTAATTGACTTTCCTCTATTTATAGGGCAAAAATCTATTTTTTTAACGATTCAAGCGTATTTTATAACTAGAGGAAACCTTACTCAAAGTGAGCTTAAGGAGTTAACAGGTTTGTCGTCAGGAGCAATATCTCAAGAATTAAGAAAATTAATCGATTTTGGCTTAATCGAGATAACTAAAACAACAAGTACTGGTAAAAAAATATATTCAATGAAATCAGTAACATCGGCTCTTCTGACGATGTATGTGGAATCTCTCAAAGATGCATCAAAATGGGAAAAAGAACTTCAAGAAATTAAATTAAAATTGGAGGAGAATAAAGAAGAATTAAAGTTATTAAATGGATATGATATAATTTATCGATGGGTAAACCTCTTTTTACAAGCAATGCCACTTACTAAATTAATAATAAATCTTATGGAAGAAGAAAAAGCCGCTTTAGAGAATTAAAAAAACTAATAGTCGAAAATTTTAAATTATTTATTCAATAGAGTCCATTGGAGGGAGTGGAGGCACAATATGATCTTTCCATTCAGTAATTACAGGAAATTCCCACCAATGTGCAGGAATTTCGGAATATACACTATATTTTTTAAGTCCCCGTTCAAATGCCCTAGTGTTTTTTCTCGAGGTTTTAATCACATCTGGTTGAGGGTAGAAATAAGCTCCAAATCCACCTTCCTTAGTACCAAGATTCCTAACCATATGCCACACTTCTCGCTCACATTCTTCTGGTGTTCCTTGCGAATATATTGATTGTATATTCACACACCCCCATATCATAATTTTACCTCGATAAGGTTTTAAGTCAGGATAACCACTCATTCTTGGACTGTCAAGTTCAATTGCATCCAAACCCCATTCAACTAAAGATGGTATTAATCGATCTATTTTACCACAGCAATGAATATGGTACTCACATCCCAAGTTATGTGCCTCATCAAAAAGAGTACGATAAAATGGTTCGTAGAATTTGTTAAAAAGTTTTGGACTAAAGAAAGGACCTAACTGCTCACCCAAATCATCACTTAACCAAAAGCCATGAGGTTCTAATCCATATTTAAAACTCATTTTCATAACTTTCAAATGATATTCTGTTAAGTATTCCAGTAATTTTTTTAATTCTTGGGGATGTTTTTGATGATCCATCAAATAATTAGTAAAACCTCTAATTTTAGAAGCTAATTCAG
Source organism: Promethearchaeia archaeon (assembly GCA_029856045.1). Classification (GTDB taxonomy): domain Archaea; phylum Asgardarchaeota; class Lokiarchaeia; order Sigyniarchaeales; family SOKP01; genus 6H3-1. Next base: position 13,404 of record JAHQWG010000031.1, read on the forward strand.
AAAGCCCAAAAGTATTAATAAACATTCTGTATTTATCGTTGTCAAAAGATTTTTTCAGGGTATGAGCAAATAAATATCGACTTTTTTCATCAGGATCGGGATAATATTTTGAAATATATTCTTCATAATTATTCCAATTAGTTAATACTGCTCTTCCTGGGTGGCCCATATTATCTCCGCGCCCTGACATGTTCCAAATGCAGCCCCATTCATCTATATCCTCCCGGGGCAGATGACGCCATTTATTTCCTTCATATTTGGGGTTTTCTTTTACCCATTCTGGTTTATCCCATTTAAATTCTACTCCCGCATGTGGAAATAATCCCTCTTCATTTTTATCCCACCCTGGTCGCCATTTTTTTGATGGAATCATTAGCAAGGGTAAAATATCTCCTTTAACACCATTAAAAATAGGTGCTCGATCAGGATTTTTAAAGTAGATCGCTGCCTTAACACGCTCAATCGAATTCATTATGTCACATTTTAATATCTTTTTTTTTATTTAAATTTCATATACTTTTATTCGTTAGACATTAGTATTAATTTAAGAAAAAATATTTTTACTGATGAAATTGTTTAATATATAAAAACTCAAATCTCAAATTAACTGAATGTGGAATCATGAGACAAAATAAATATCCAATTCAAACCATATCTTTTACTAAAGTCCAAATTATAGATAAATTCTGGGCGCCTAGAATTGAGACCAATCGTAAGGTAACAATTCCTCTTGCATTTAAGAAATGTGAAGAAACTGGTCGCATTAAGAATTTTTCAAAAGCAGCTGGATTAATTGATGATGATATAGTGCCCTTCTTTCCCTTTGATGATTCTGATGTATATAAAATCATTGAAGGTGCAGCTTATTCATTAAAAATGAGACCAGATTCCGAGCTTGAAAAATATGTTGATGATATAATTGAAAAAATTGCAGCGGCACAAGAAAAAGATGGGTATCTTTATACAACTCGAACAATTAATCCTATAAAGCCCCATTATTTGGCGGGAAAAAAGCGTTGGGAGTGGGTTTCACTTCAAAGTCACGAATTATATAATTTAGGTCATCTTATAGAGAGCGCTGTTGCGTATCATAAAGCGACAGGTAAGCGTAATTTATTAGATGTTGCTATCAAAAGTGCTGATCTAATAGGAAAAGTTTTTGGACAAGGTAAAAATGAAAGCGCACCTGGGCATCAAGAAATTGAGATGGCATTAGTAAGCCTATATCATGTGACCGAAAATGAAAAATACTTGAAATTAGCGAAATTTTTTCTGGATATTCGTGGTTCTAAAGATGCAGCTGGTTATGATGATTATGTAAAATTAGCAAAATCTCAATTTGTTAAATGGGGAGATAAATACCTTCAATATAATCAAACTCATAAAAAAGTAATAGAACAGGATGAGGCAGTTGGACACGCGGTTCGTGCGACATATATGTATTCTGGGATGGTAGATATTGCAGCACTAACAAGTAATAAAAATTATATTGAAGCTATTGATCGTATTTGGGAGAATGTTGTCTCTAAAAAGATTTACATAACAGGTGGTATTGGGGCTAAAGCTCACGGTGAAGCATTTGACCGAAATTACAAATTACCAAATTTGAAAGCTTATAATGAAACTTGCGCTGCAATTGGAAATATTTTCTGGAATCATCGTCTTTTCTTATTACACGGGGATTCTAAATACATAGATGTTATGGAACGAACGCTTTATAACGGTTTTCTTTCAGGAATCTCTTTAGATGGGAAAAAATTTTTCTATTCTAATCCGCTTGCTTCAAGTGGTTATCACGAAAGAAGTGAATGGTTTAAGTGTGCTTGTTGCCCTTCAAATATAGTGCGTTTCATCGCCTCAATTCCTGGTTATGTATATGCACAACATGATGATACATTATATATTAATCTTTTTGTTAGTAATACTACCACAATTTCTCTTGCCGAAAATATTGTATCAATTACTCAAGATACGGAATATCCCTGGGATGGGTTAGTTAAAATGACGATTAATCTTCAAAAAGAGACAGATTTTAATATAGCAGTTCGAATACCAGGTTGGACGCAGAACAAACCAGTGCCTAGTAATTTATATCGTTATTTAAAAAAAAGTGATGTACAAGTGAGCCTTAAAGTTAATGGCAAACCATTTGAAATTATTTGTGAAAAAGGTTATACCCACATTTCACGTACGTGGAAGGATGGGGATATAATTGAATTGGACTTTCCTATGACCATTAGGCGTGTATCGGTACATGAAAAAGTTAAAGAAGATAATGGAAAAGTTGCCTTTGAACGCGGTCCGATCGTCTATTGTGTTGAATGGGTAGATAATAAGGCAAAATATTTACGAAATTTGTTTATTGATGATGATCTCGAACTTGCATCTGAATATCGTGAAGATATGCTTAATGGGATTGTTATTATTACAGGTACTGCTCATTATCTTAAACATACTAAAGATAGGAAAGAAATTATGAAAAATAAACAAAATTTTCTTTCAATACCTTATTATGCTTGGGCACATCGCGGAAAGGGTGAAATGATAGTGTGGATGCTACGTGATTTAAAGGGTTTTAAATAAATAATTTAAAAGATAAGGTTGATATTAAGAAATACTTAAAATTGAGGGAGCCACTTAGCTTCAGCTTCAAACATTTCATCGACCATTATTCGAATTTCTTCTGGGGAACACACACTAGCAGTATTTGGGTCAAGTAGCACAGCTTGATAAATTTTTTCCCGGTCTAGTTCGAGAGCTCCCTCGACTGCGGCTTTTTGTACCATAATATTTGAGATACATAGTGCTTGACAGATGGTTGGTAAGGTAATTCCGCCTTGTGGATGTATTCCATGACTATCCGCAAAAACCGGTACTTCCACACAACATTCCTTAGGAAGGTTAGTAATTAAACCCATCTCTTTATTTATAACATTTCCATTAAATCGAAATGGTTTGTTTGTTTCCATAGCATTAATAATGTGTGAAGCGTATTCTCCTGATGGTTTTTCTTTGTATGGAAGTTTTTTGCGTTTGAGTTTTCTCTGGAAATTTTTATCTATTTTTCCTTGAAATATAATTTGCTGGTTATAATCTGAAGCCTGCTCTAAGTTAGAAAGCCAGTGCAGGTTGCTTTTAAATTTCTCCAAAAGTTCAGTTCGTTTTCGATAATACGGAAGATATTCACTCAGATGCCCTGAGGATTCTGTCATAAAATATCCACCTGTTGCCTTCATCATATCATAACGCACTTTATCTAATTCGATTAAATTGGGGTTATCTTGAATAGCTTTCATAATTAATGGGTAAGCATTTTGCCACGTTGAATTGGACTTATTTGAGTCTTTATACCAAACCTCGAGAAACCAAGCCATATGGTTAATCCCTGCGCATAAGAAACTGAATTCTTCCGGTTTTACTCCGATACAACCACGTAAAATTGCAGCTGTAGCTTGAACACCATGACAAAGACCAACCGTAGAATCTGGAACGAGTGAATTACAATACCATGTATTCATAGCCATTGGATTAGTATAATTGAGTAACAACGGTTTTATTCCATTATTTCCTACATTATATCCAATTTCTTGAATATCTTCTAAAAGTGATTTAAAAAATGGTGTTGTTCGGAGGAAACGAAAGATTCCTCCTGGTCCCAATGTATCACCAACAGTTTGGGACACGCCATATTTAAAGGGTATTTCAACATCTAATTTAAAAGCCTCAAGCCCACCTATATGGACTGTATTGATAATATACTTCGCATCCTCAATTGCTTTCTTCTGATTTGTAGTTTTCTCGAAAGTAATTCTCTCTAGCTCTTGAGAATAATTATCCTTATATTTTTGCATGTAATTAAACATTAAGTCTAAACGATGAGAATCTAAATCTTCGAGACAAATTATAGTATCCTTCTGAAGCGCAGGAAATGTAGTAATATCAGTGAGTAAATTTTGCCCAAATACTAAAGATCCAGCACCAATAAATGCTATTTTTAACATAATCAGTGGATTGAATTTTTTCTGATTCTTAATATTTTCCATATTTTTGTGCTGCAGCCATAAAAGTTTTGATATTTTCAAGTGGAATTTCCTTAAAAATAACTGTACTGGGGCCTAATACAAAATGTCTGTTTTCCTTTAGTGCTTCCATTAATTCTTTAACATGAGCATCAACTTGGTCAGTTGTACCGAATGGAAGAACATCACTGACATCTCCAAAGCCAATTACTACAAAATCAGGAAAATGCTCATTTATATAAAAAGGATCACAGCCACCTTCCCAACCTTGTAAACCTTGAAAACCAGCTCTCTGAAAAGAAGATATCATTTCTGTTGCATTACCGTCTGTATGAGCTTGAGGAATCATTCCAGCATCTGTGATTATTGAATTAATTTCTTTATAATGAGGTAAAAAATCCTGATTCCAATGCTCAGATGAAATCATTGTTCGACCCTTGTATGCGATATCATCTAAAAGATTTAAGATCTTTCCTCTTCCATCCGTTGCCTCGATTAAACCTTCAATATTTAATCTCGCTATTTCTGCATAGAATTTTATCAATTCTCTGTAGAGTTTTGTTTTTTTTCGGAAATGATGGCTAAATACAGACATCCCCATGCTCCTCCATACTTTATCAAAAATACCATCAATTATCAATACTGGAAATATAGAAGGATATAACTTTTCATATCGTGTGATCATATCTCTAATTTGCTTGCTTCTATCAATTTGCTTTAAATTTGCTCGAAGCCTATCCAAAATCTCCAATGAATGTATATATCCTCCTTGATAATAAGAAGAATCACTAAATACAGCTTCTCCGTTTGCATTAATCCTAACTTTATTGCCTTTACTATCTTCTATCGTAATTGATTTGATTTTAACACTTGAAGGAAATGGCGCAAAAATTGCATCAAATCCTAAAATAAACGGAATATCAAAATATAGATTATTAAATAATTGCCCTTTATAGTTTTCTAACAATATATTTTTATGTTGGATAATAAACTCATTTCTTATGTATTGTACAAGGGTGGGAACGCGATCTAATTTTTTTCTTTTATCATCATTATAAACAGCAAGATATCGCTCACTGGCATTCATGATATTTCCCCATTTCATAATTAGTTTTCTACTTGTATTTCTAAATTATTAATAATAAAAAGATGAGAGCAATTACTAAATATATAATTAATATAATATCCTCTAAATTTAGAACTTATTTTAATATTATTTAATTCTTCCATAGAAAATTGATAATTAGATATTAATTTAATAAGATAAATATCATTTTTTAAAAATATCAATCTAAAAAAAAAGTAGATGTTAGACGACTTTCCACTTTAATAAAATAAAATATAAATAAATAGAATTTAATTTTATTTATTTTATTGAAAACATATTTAAGTGATTTCTAATTGTGAGTTCAGACTATACAAAAAAAAAGATGGCAAAGGATAGATTAAGATTTTTTATTTATGAAATTTCAATATCGTTTATTTTTATATTATTACTTATGATTGTCGTTTGGGGATTACTTACTTTTATTGTAGATATTGATTCAATTTTTTATGGGCCATTATTTTATTTAATAAGAGCTCTAATGACATTTTTCGCAATACCATTAATTTTATTATTTTCTTCTAAATTTTTATTAGGATCTGAAAGTAGAAATACAATTTTAGAACAAGATATTTCTCCTTCTGTTGGGCATTTGAGACTTTATAAAATAACAAAAAATAATTACAAATATCAGATAATAGATGGGATTTTAATTTTTTTTTTAGTCTTTTTACCAATAGATTTTCTTACATATATCTTAGTTCCCGAAATGATTGAATATCAAGCCTACGCATTAAGTCTTTATGCACAAAATTCTTATTTATTATTGGATAACTATTTTCTATTTTTAATATCTGTAATTATTATTCAAATCTCTATTTCAATCTCTGAAGAAACAATTTGTAGAGGTCTTCTTACTAAAAGAGGGAGTGAGCATTTTCATAAAATGTCAGCTGTTATAATCTCATCTTTATATTTTGGATTAAATTATTTCACTTATTATTTTGAACCTTTAAGTAGATTTTATCCATTTTGGTTTCCATTCATTTGGTTTTTAGAAGCATTTATAATAGGAATAATTCTTTCCCTAATATTATTAAGAAAGAAATGGTTATTACCGGCGATTTTCGCACACTCATTAAATAATATAATTTCAATACATACAATTTGGAATTTCTTGCAAGGAAATGAATTTATTGTCGTATTTTTATATCTTTATCTTCCTTTATTAATTATCAGCTGTATTATATTCATCTGGCAACTTCCTAGAATTAAAAAAAGTGTGTCTTTAGGATTTAAAATTTTTAAAACGTATTTTAAAAATGAAGATCTCGTCCCAGAATCTAATAGTAATAAATTTTTTCGCATGTTTATTGATTTACTTATCGCAATTCTAGCTTTTTTAATAGGTTTCTTGATCACAATATAAAAGAAGTTATGACTTATTGAAACTTGGGATTATGTCTAAAGTTCTTAGATTTTTATATTAAAATTATTAATCGAAAAATTCTAGAATTATAATAATAAAAATAAATGGAAGAAAAATTATTTTTTTTAAAAATATTGAAGGCAATTATTATGGATATACAAGTATCAAAATTACGAGAAAAGTTTAAGGGAAAACACTATTTACTCACCACATCAGATAATATCACTTTGTTTTTAAGAGTATGGGAACCTCCTAAAAAATCTAATAAGGCAATTCTGATTCTACATGGTATAACGGCTCATAGTGGTCCATACGAAATGATTGGTAAACCCTTATCAATGTTGGACTACAACGTATTTGGGTTAGATTTGAGAGGACATGGATTATCAGATGGAAAAAGAGGTGATTATCCAAGTATAAAGAGATTAATTATGGATCTTACTGAGACAATAGCCTTTTTAAAGCAGAAATTTTCAATATTAATCTTATTAGGTCATAGTTTGGGTGTGTTATTAGCCTTCATTGCTGTTAATTATTGTTTAGAAGATATTAATGGCCTAATACTTATGAGTGCAGGAACGGAGAGAAAACCTGGAGTATATAACCCATTGTCAACTAAAGAAAAACTAAAAATTCTATTTAGTTCAATTTTTTCCCCAAGTAAGCCAGTTATATCATATAAACGCGATGGTATGATTGGTTTAGATGATCCACTATTCAATTTTAAGTATACACTTCGCTTTATGAAAATATTAAAAGTTTTTGATGTAAAAAGTCTAAAAACGGCCGAGAAATTAAAGATTCCTTTAATTCTTGGAGTTGGCGATCAAGATCAAATTTTTACTGTTGAATCGGCTCAGAAATTATTAAATGAGATTCCTGGCGATAACAAAGATTTTTTTGTAATATCAGGTGGAACTCACACTGATTTTCCCGAAGAAGGGTTTGTACCTCTTATAAATTGGTTAAAAAAAATTTTTAATGAATAAATCAAGTAAAAGTTTTACAGATAATTTTATTTTTATTTTTATTTTTTATTTAGTTTTAGAACTGTAACTGAATGTGCAGGTAATTTAATCATCATTTTAGGTTTGATATTGTCCTCTTTCTTTTGTTTTAGTTTAATTTTATTTCGATTTTCTATTGTATTATAATCAAATGGAGATTGGCTGTTTAATTCAATAATATTTCCCTGTTCTTTAGGCACAAACCCATTTATTTCGAGTTCGACGTTTAAATCATCCGTAAAATGTTTATTAATTAACATTATCGATAGTTTATCACCTTCATTGCTAATAGTGGCAATAGATTCAATATAAGGAATATTAAAAGCTTTCAGGATACGTCCAAACTTATTAGAATTAAATGTTTCACACTCAATATCCAAACCAGTTATTAAATTATTATACGTATGATCGACAAAGAGTTTAAACGCCAAATAAACAGGAGTCAAGATTAAACCATCGGGATCTGTTTGGATAGTACCTATACAATTAATAAGTTGTGCCCAATTAGCCATTGGGCATTTATTTGACATTTTTTGGAAAGTCATTAAAACTATTGCCGTCCAGATTCCATCTTGCAAGTTATAATTAGTCTTTATTATATCTTTATATAAATACCATACACCCCATTCGTCAAATGTAATACGAACATGGGTATTCTTTCCTAAAATCGCAATTAAATCTTCCCAAGTATTATTAATATAGTTTTCAATTAAAGATTTGGATGCCATCAATGCATGATAACACCTTTGATTATCTGGGTGTTTTTTTCCAGAACCTTTTCCTTCAAAATACGGAAAATATCGATGGATACTTAAGTAATCAACCCATTCTTCTCCAATATTTTTTAGAACGATTTGATTCCAATTCGAATTTTCATAACCACATGCTACCAATTTAATTGTGGGATCTTTTTCTCTCATCTTTTTTGCGAATTTGATATATTTTTTTGCGTAATTTTCTGGAATTTTTTCGTATCCTTTTTCCCAGAAGCCATAAATCTCATTGGCAATACCCCAAATTTGGACATTATAAGGTTCTTTTCTTCCATTTTTAGCTCTTAAAGCGCCATATTTTGTATCAATAGAACCATTACAATATTCAACCCAATCTGCTGCCTCTTCGGGAGATCCCGTTCCATAATTCACATTAAGATATGGTTTAGCACCAATTTCTTCACATAAATTTAGGAATTCATCTGTGCCGAACTGATTTTCAATATCAGGTTCTAAACTCTTATCATAGATTTTTCCCCAATGCAAATTTTTAATAATTTTCCGTGAATTTCTAGGGCCAATTGCATCTTTCCAGTGATATACATCAGAATAACAGCCCCCAAACGCTCTTAGGACCGTGAGTTTTAAGTTCTTTACAGCTTGTAAAACATCTTGTCTTAAACCCACTAAGAATGGATTTCCCTCAACTAAAGGAACATTAACTGGATCATATGTCCATAATCCATTATGAATACACTCCCCTAAGTGCTCAATGAAATTACTATATATCATAGGATCTATACTTTTTTTTAGCGAATCTACATTAATACTGATTTTATTTCCATTAATCATTACTAATCGCATAAATTGATTTTTACTAAATAAGTATTTAATTTAATAGATTTTAATTCAAGAAGTTATTAGATTAGAAATATCATCTGAGAGATGATCGATGCCTTCAAATTCTCTTACAACTATTAAAGTAATTTTTTTTTGTAAAAGCGGTTTGATATGAGTACAGACCATCTCTTTCTTTCCACCAATACTCTCACAGTCATCCTCAATAAGAATATTAGGTAATATCCGTTCAGCAACAAGACCATAGTGTTCTCCTGGTTTTCGAAAAAATAATTGTCCTTCCGGGAATCCATTTCTTATAAGAACTTCTTTTATCTGTGCGACCTCATGTTCTGTTGTTCGTGAAGTTAAATATAGGATTTCTGCGCCTTGTTCTTTCCAAGTTTGAAGTTTATTTAGAGAATTGCCTATTGGAATGTAAGTCTTCCAATCTCTGAGGGATGGGTTAATAGCCTTACGACTTTGTCTTACAATCTCTTCTCTTGAATTGCCTTTGGCATATGTATGCATAATGATTGTTCCTTCCGTGAAAATTAACAATTTCATTTTATTAAACCTTTTTGTTCATGATTATTTCTAATTCAAACATTGATAAATTTGTATAGTTATTTTAAGATTTTAATTTTCGAAGTTATCTAAAGATTGTAAGAAAATAAAACGAGAAACAATAAGTTATTGAGATTAAGGAATTACAAAAAATTCCTAATTTTAATCTTTATTAATAGCCTTTTTTTCTACCAAGATTCTTAATTCGGCGAGTAGCCAGCAAATTTCTTCATATGTTGAGGAAGATTTATAAATCGCCTTAGTTTTTTTCTTAATTTCTGCTTCTGAAGCTTTACCCTTACCTTTTAAGATAATTAATTGTGTCCTAGCAAGTTCTTCACATAATTCTTCATAAGTTTTTTTCTGTTGAGAAAGGTTATGTGCTGCAACAGTTATTTCAGCTTCGAGATCTGGGTCTAATCCCGCATCAATAAGTTCCATCGTATCTTCTATTTCAATATTTAACTCGGGACGTTTTTTACTGGGAATATTTTGCTTTATACCTTTTTTTAAAATATCCATCATCGCAAGAAAAGCGCCAAATTCTTTATTTTGGTTTATTATTTGTAATTTGGCAGTATTTTTCCTTTTATCGTGTAAAATATTCGCCTTTTTTATACCAAAATTCTTTTTCTTTTTAGTAGCTTTTAGTCCAACCCACAAATATATTGTCTTTAAATCATCAATTAAATAAACTTTATTTTCAGCAAAATCAACTTTGATAATTTTTCTTAAAGCTCCATTTTCACTTACACTATACAGTTGCATTGTATTTCTCTATTTAGTTTGTGATAATAATATAGTAAAACTAAATAATTTAATATTATTAATATTAGCTTTTCGTTTTTTTTATTAAGAGGGCTATAAATCTTTAACTTTGATTTGGTTGACTTTTATTTTTTATATTTTAGAATAATTTGTTCAAATTCAGGTTCTGTGACAAATTTCTTTTTTGAAATAATATCTCGGAGTTCCTGTTTGATATTATTAATGTATTTCTCATATTCATCAAATTTTAATTCTTCACATTTAAACCTAATTGCATCTCCATGCAATGTTGTAGGCCCAAAAATTAATTGTTCCCTTTGTCCTACAACCTTATCTTTATACGGTGTGAAACACATCCAAAATTTATCTTTTTTGATAGCACTCATTACATGTAGTTCACTTTCATGCAAGAAAGTATTTTCACCAACCACTGGTTTATTTGGGGGTATTTTTATTCCAGATTTTTCTTCAACAAGTTTAGAAAGTTCATAAAGTTTTGAAAGATCAATTCCCGTGTCGATTCCATATAAGATTTTTAAAGAAACAACAACTTCTTCTAGTGATGCATTACCAGCCCGGTCACCTAACTGATTCACGACAAGATCCATAAATTCTGCCCCTTGTTCGACTGCTGCAATAGAAGATGCTGTCGCAAGACCGAAGTCATCATGGATATGAATTCCTAATGGAATATCTCCACAAATTGGTTTAATTTCCTTAATCATATAGGAAATTGCACGAGGATGACATGCTCCCACCGTATCATATAAAAGAACCTTTTTTACTCCATGTTTTATACCCCTTCTAATTGCCTCTTTTAACAGAGTTAAATCTGATCTTGTTGCATCCACACAATCCAATATAGCAGTTCCACCATATTTTCTGATTTTTCTTAAAGTTAAAGAGATGATATTTAACATAACTTGGGGTGAAACTCTACTATCCCCTGTAAATAATTCTAATTGCCATGGGGTTAAAACAATTCCATAACCGATATAATCAACCTTGGCATCTAATGCTTTTCGTATTTCTTCATCCCATTTTATTGGATTGGAGCTAAGATGGCAATATGTTTTAATTTTTAATCCCAATTCTTTAATTTTATTAGCTAAATCCCATTGTTCTTGAACTCTTCCAATGTATCCAACATCAATGTCGCCAACTCCGATTTCCTCTAGTTTTTCGACAATATCAATTTTATCCTCTAATGTATAATAAACACCCGGTGTTTCTTCTCCTTCACGAATGGTACTATCACGGACATAAACTTTTTTAGGAAAATTAAAATCTTTTAAAACATTTTCACTAAAATTGAGAGGAGAAATCCACCACTTATCAGTGAACCATCTATTATATTCTGACATATTAAATCGTTAAACGATTCGTATATTTTTTAAAATTAGTATTTAATATAATAATTAATACTATCTAATGCTATAAATGTTTAATATAGTCAAAAAATAAAATCCAAATGATTAATTATGTGGGTAAATCCTTGGGCATATATGAGAATGGATAAAAACCAACGTTGGTGGAGTTTTGAATGGAATTTTATTGACCGTGTTAGAAACCAGATGAATTTGCCACAAAAGGTAATAATTAAAGATGATACATTAAGAGAAGGGGAAGAAACTCCTGGAACATATTTTACAATAGACCAAAAAGTAGAAATTGCTAAAATTCTTGAAGAAATGGGAATCCCAGAAATTGAAGTAGGATATGCTGCTGGGATTAAAGAACATGCTGAAACTTTTAAAGTATTAAAAAAAGAAGGAATAAAGATGAAATTATCTTCCCATGCACGACTATATGCAGAGGATGTTATTAAAGAAGTTGATGATATAATTGCTGCAGAAGCGGATATAATAAACTTTTTACTTGTACCTGATCCCGAATTAAAGAGTAAAAATGATGTTTTTAACAGAATCACTGAAGGTATTGAATATGCAAAATCACAATCTGCTTATGTAGCATTTGGATCAGGGCGTGTAGCTCCGCGTTATTGGGATAAGTTTTGCAATCTTGCATTGGATGCTGGTGTTGATAGAATAGTAGTTTATGATGGAAATGGATGTGTCCTTCCTACAGCTTTTAGAGACCAAGTAGCATTTACTAAGAATATTGTTAAAGAAACTCCAATAGAAGTCCATTGTCATAATGATCTGGGGTTGGCTGTCGCAAATACACTTGCGGGAGTAGAAGGAGGTGCAGAAATAGTTGATGTTGTGTTTAACGGTCTTGGGGATAGAGCGGGAAATGCAGCTACTGAAGAAGTAATTATGGGACTTGAAATTCTATACGGAATAGATTTAAATTTAAAACTTGACAAAATTATGGAAATTTCACAAATAATTGAGAAATACAGTAAAACCAAATTACAGCCACATAAAGCTATTGTGGGAAAAAATTGTTATATTCATGAATCAGATTTACACGTAGAACAAATCTTAACGGGTAATTGGGTTACTTGGGAATTAATTCAACCACATGTTATAGGACAAACTCGAAAATTGATATTTGGTGCTACGACACTTCAATCTCGAGCAATAAAAGCAAAATTGAGTAAAATGGGATTAAACCCAACTGATAAAGAAATTCAAACTCTACAAACCGAAATCAAAACCTTAATTAAGACCAAGGAATTTATTTCTGAAGAAGAATTTGAGCAATTAGCAAAAAAAATTGAAAAAACAGATTAAAAAAATTTCCTATCGTGCATTCGCCAGACAATATTATTCCACTAAATAAAGCAATTCAAAAATATGGGAAGAATTAAATATCCATAGAATCAAACTTAGAATATATTATTATTTGATAATAAACTGAGATGATCTCTCTATGGATGATGAAATACTCAATAAACTTATATTGTTGGCGGTAATTTTTATTGTTATTTCAGGAATAACTCATGTTATTGAGGGTTTCTTAGCAATTGGGTTATTAGATCTTTCGGTAACGGTATTTATATATAGTTTCTTTCTTATTCCTATAGGTTTTAGGCTATTAATGCTATTAAAAAAACAGGAATTAGATGAGAAAAAACACACTATAATTTTCGCGTCAGTTGTTATTTTTCTTAATGGATGCGCATCCTTAATATTTTTAATCACAACAGATGTAGGGCAAAAATTCTTTCTTTATGGTTTTATAGTATGGCATTTAATAGTAGATATTTATGTATTTATAGTTCTATTTATCTCTAATACTATTCTCGATAAAATGGATACTGATGAAAAAATTGGATATTTCTCAAATATTTTAATAAGAGGTTTAGGTTTAAACTATCTTTTTCAAATTCTAGCACAAATTCTTCCTGGATTATATTACATGATTGTTTATTTGTTAATTTTTGGAATAATAAATTTGATTATAGGGAATATGTTGTATTTGAAAAAAGAGAACAAACAGATTCAGATTTTGGGTATAATTCTTCTTACAATTGGTGGAATTATAGCATCAATATTACTTATCATCAATCCCACACCAAATTTAATTTTGTTTGTTATCTTTCATGTTATAATACTTGTTATTAGAATTTATTATATCAAGAGAAAATTTTAAATTAATAAGATATTAAGAAAAAATTCCACTTAATTTATTTAGTAGAGCAATAGCTCTTGTGGGATTAAAAATTCCGCACACACAAGGTTTTGATAATTTTTTTGCTGCATTTTCAACAGAAATTTTTCCACTTTTAATTAATTCCACGTAATATTTTACAGATTGGGGAGATACACAATGGTGACCACACATAGTAGTAATTTCTAATATTTCTTCAGAAGGTAAAAGTTCTTTTCTCCCGAATGTACCTAATGAAAGATGTATAGTATGCATTTTTAAACCAGTTTCTTTGACTGCTTCTTGGATTTCGGAAATTAATCCACTAATTACTATCGAAACACCCAAATCTTCTTGTATAAGAGTTTGTATAACATTCTTAACCATTTCAATATCAATAAAGGTTGCTGTAATTACTGGAGAAATCTTCCATGCAGGTTTCGGTATAATATTTACAGGATTATTTTGATTTAATATTTCAGCTACTCGTAATAATTTTTGTTTTGCATCCGGGTATTTATCGTTTATCCCAGCTGCAAGCATTGCTAAGATAATGTAATCACTCTTTAAATCGTTTATTTTCCCCGTTCTATGTAAAGAATGTGTCACATCCCTTGATCCTCCGTAAATTTATACCTTGCCTAAACCTATATTAACTTTAGCATTTGGTCTTACTGAAAATCCCTGTTGAGTTAGTAAATCAAGTATTGGAATCGCCCCATTTTTCATTACTTGGGAAATAACACCTACTGTAAATACGGTATCAATAGTTTTTTCTATTTGTTTTATCGCTTGTAAGACCAAAATCGCTTTATTTAAAGGCACTTTAAATTCAATAATTGCAGAAAGAACACGTTCTTCTTTTATATCTTTCTTAATATGCCCACTATCATCAATTAAAAGTGCTGAAACAGGACTTTCCCTTTCAAAATTTACACCAATAGATGTTAATTTCGTTGTGAATAATTCTATATTTCCAAGATGAGTTCCTACTCCAGGTCGTCCAATTTCAATAGAAAAACCGATTTCATCCACACCAAAACGATTGGTTACATCGTTAGTTTTCATCTCTTCTGTCCCTCTTCCGGGTATTCCTGTTAGTTTATGAGTAGAAATTACATCACTAAAGGGACTTCTAATCACTCGAGGCCATTTTAATCGTCTGGATCTAATTGCATTGACGAGACAATCAGCATTCCTTTTACAAATAGAACATTCTACACAGAGAGTCTTATCTATAACTGCAATATTATCAATTAATTTGATCGCCTGAACGGGACAAATAATGACGCACTGTCCGCACCCTATACAAAGATCAGCTTTTATTTCCATTGCACTAATTCCTATTCTTGCTTTACTTCTTTCTCTTTCTTCTGTCCAGATTTAATTTTATCTATGTCACGAGGCAAAAATTTAAAAATTGGAATTAAAAGTAAATTACTTAATAAAGCCATAATAGCTAATATAACGTAAGCAGGTCTATATTGATTATTAAAAAATACAAATAGTTGTCCAACAATCAATAAACTTATACTTCGACCAATGGTGATTGTTAATAAATAATTTAGTGAATAAATAGTTGATCTAATTTGAGGAGGATTAATTTCTCCGAGCGTCGCTTGAGTAAGTGGATCTATACCCCCAAAAAAGAAAGCACCTGAAATTGTAAGAAGAAGGAATATAATTACCATTAAAATTTCAGTAGATGTAAAAACCAATGAAAAAGCTACAATATAAAAAAGTGATCCGGTTATGAGACAAACCAGAACCATTTTCATTCTTCCTTTTTTGTTTTTTTCATAGCTTTTATCACCGATATATCCGAAAAGGGGACCACTCGGAATTTGACTTCCAAAAATTATAATTAAAAAGATCGTTGCAATTGTGGAGCTAAATTGGTAATCATTTTTCAACAT
>JAHQWG010000032.1 GCA_029856045.1 Promethearchaeia archaeon
TTTTCAACAAGAGTTATAAGCCTTGCTAAAGCAATTTTATCTTTTTTTTTAAATTTCTCAATTAAAACATCAACGTCATAATTTTTTGGATAAAATTATCATCTAAAAATAAATATATATTTACAAATTTTTTTGGAATTAATACTCAAAAAAATAAATTTTAAATTGATATTTTTTGCCTTACAACGCTTCTATTGATGTTGTAGTCTCAGATATTACCGAACTCGAAGTAGATGCAATAGTTAATCCTACAAATACAAAATTATTACCCGGAGGCGGAATACCTACCCAAATCCTAAGAAAAGGTGGAAGTGTTATTCAGGTTCAATGTAATGCAATTATCAAAAAAGTCACAACATTACCTATTGGCTCATCGGTAATTACAACTGGTGGAAAACTCAAAGCCCTCAATGTCATTCATACTGTTTGCCCTTATAAGGGTTTAGGGAATGAAAAAAACAAGCTAAGATTATGCACCATAAATTCCTTAAAACTTTTAGATAAACATAAATTAAAATCAATTGCATTTCCATTAATTTCCATAGGGCTACATGGATTCACAGTTGAACAAAGTGCCACTATTATGTTGGATTCTATAAAAGAATATTTACAAACGAATATTACAGTAGAAAAGATAATTTTTTGTTTGGAGGACGATGATACATATAAAGAATTTGAGAAAGTAATTCTTAATTTTAAATTTTAAAAAAAAGCAATGCTTCTTTTATAAGATTTTTATCTTTTATTAAGAAACATATCTATAAATATTTAAACGAACATTTTAATCTAAAAAGACAAAGTTTGTATAGACAATGAATGAAGATAATGAATATGTGAAAAAATTGTATAACTGTCCTGTGTGCAAGGAAACACACACTGTAAATCTTCCTAAAAATTTAGCTGATAATCGAAAAAAATATCCATTTACTTACGTTTTTCTGCACGGAGAATTAAAGGATTTATTAACTACACTTTACATTGATAAAAATTTGCAAATACGTGGCGAACGTGTAATAAAATTGCGGGATGATGATATATTTTCTAAAGAGCAAGTTTTAAAGATCACACAACAATTAATGAATGAGATAGTAAACTTGCAAAATGAAAATAATCACCTCCGAAATGAACTAGATAAATTGAAGAAAAGAACAATCACTGAAATTCATTAAATTAAGAATAATGTAAAAATCAATCTTTGTTTTAAAAGAGATTTACTTATTAAGACTTTTTTTTTAGTTTTGTCCTGAAGACATTAAAAAAGATATTAAGTAAAATTGGTAAATAGATCTATTAAATCTATAATATTAAGATAAATAATATGAAAGAGATAAGTAAAAGGGAAAAATGAATAAGAAATAGCTTAAAAAACTAAAACAAGAAATAAGAGATTTACATTTTGAAAAGGGATTAAGTGTTTATGCAATCGGAATTTCAATAAATAAAAAGTAGAATTTAGATTGGATAGACAAAAATTATAAAGAATTTTTTATGTTAAAAAGAGGAATTTCTAATTTAATTCGAAGTTTTTTAGGTTATAATACTTGGGAAGATTATAAGAAGTGATATACAAAAGTTCATTCAAGAGCAAGATATAAATCTGGTTTTACTGATAAACTCAAAAAAGAAATAAAAGAATTATATAATTATGAATGTGGAGAATGTGGATTAACAGAAAACTTAGAAGTACACCATATAGATGGAGATTTTACCAATAATGAAAAAAGTAATTTAAAATATCTCTGTAAAAAATGCCATATAGAGTACGAGAGGCTTCAAAGAGGGAGTTATAGTTCTTAATCCTGAGCTTTTAAATTTATAATATTTTGTTTCTGATCCATTCATAATTTCTGTTATAAAATTCATAATTATAAATATTGATCTTATTTTCATTGATATTATAATAAATGTCATCATACTAGAGTTAGAAAATGAAAAAACAGAAAAGAAATAATTAGGATTATTTAAAGTTCATATCCACACTTCATACAAAAGTTCTCTCCTTCATTTAATTTCCTTCCACAATTAGGACAAAAAGCAATAATCTCTTTTATTTGTTCAGATCTCTGAGTACTAGCCTGTTTCGGTTGATTTTCAAATGAACTTCTGCTTAACTGCTCTGGTTTCGACTGTCTTTTTTTAATAAGAACTATTACAATTGCGATAAATCCTACAATGATGATAACTGGTAAGAAGATCCATAAAAGGATTAATCCACCTAAGAAAGTTGTTGTGGGATCATTACCTCCGACATTAATTGAAAAATAATCACTATAATCATATACTCTCGAATCATCGTGATCGGCTATTTTAATTCGATAATCTGTTCCATAATAATCTTTGGAACTCCATACATAAAAATCATATTCTCCATTATTATCAGTATAACTGTATGTAATATCCTCAACAAGTGAATTTCCCTTAAAAAGTTGGATTTTTACTTTTTCAATTGACCCCTTAGAACTCCATCTTATAGAATAATCATTAAAATCCTCCCATTTATCATTTTCTTTTGGACTCTTTATAGCAATTTCAGCTATTTCCGAATAAGTCCAAATTAATTTTGGGTGATCACTATAAGAATAATCTTCTCTAGATGAGATAATAACATAATCACTAATATAATTAGATATATCAACATAAGCACATATAGAGATATTATTTCTTCCTTCTATATATTCCGAAACATCGATTTTATAACTCCCTGATTGTCCTACAATTAAATTTGTTATAATCTCTTCTTTTTGAGGTTTATTTTGCCAAGTAATATTATATTCGTTCCAACTCTCATTTATTAGACAAAATGTTAAGTTAATTGTTTGCTCAATACTCCAAATATCAAAAAAGATTTCTGATTTAGTCCAATCTACCGGTTTATCAGTAAAATTGAAATATAAGTATGATTTTAATTCATTTGACTTAGTATAACCAAAACCTGCTTTTAACCAATCTTGTCCTCCATAATTTGAAGTTGGGTTTAATTCACTTACATAACTATCTTTTTCCGCTACAGTTGATATTGTTGCATCTCGAGTTATTCCTTTTATAGGTATTATAGAAAATATTAAACCAAATACAATTAACATCCCAAAAAATACTGTTTTTTTATTTCTCATTATTATTTTTCATTTATCGGATTTTTATTAATCGTCATTAGTTTAATATTTATATTATTTAACATTTACCTTTTTATAGTGTCTTTTTAAGAAATAATTGGGAAATCAATAATAAATAATTTTAAGGAATGATACTTTCTAATAGAATCCTATTACGTTATAAGATATTAAAAAATTAAAAAAAATTAGAGATTTAATTCTTTTTTTTAAATCTTCAGAATATATATTTTTGTATAGAACAATCACTGAAATTCATTAAATTAAGAATAATGTAAATATTATTCTTTATTTTAAAAGAGAATTACTTATTAAGCTTCTTAATTTAATTAATATTAAAAGATATTTAAGAAAATGTGAGTTACTAAAGTCTAATTTAATAGAATTTTGCAAAGAGATAATTTAATAAAGTTATCTTTACATTATTCTTAAGAAATTTAAAGTTCTAAAAAATTAGAATTCTTAAAGTTCTAAAAAATTAAAAAATAAAATATTTTATGCATATCTAAATAATTTTGATTAAAATGACTAAAAAGGGAAATGATAAGAAAGGAAAAAAAATGGAAAAAAGGACTGAAGATAGTATATTTACGGAAGAATTTGGAGATAAATTTAAAATAAAAGCAGAAAATATTCATAAAACATATCTTCTTGGTACTACAGCGGTTGCAGCCTTAAGAGGTGTGGATCTTAATGTTAAAGATCAAGATTTTGTAATCATTATGGGTCCAAGTGGAAGCGGAAAAACAACATTATTGAACCTTATAGGAGGATTAGATACTCCAACTCGAGGTAAGATCTTTTTAGAAGGTCAGAATATAAGTACCCTTTCTGATAATCAGTTAGCAGATATTAGAAGGGATAAAATTGGTTATGTGTTTCAATTTTATAATTTATTACCCCAAATGACAGCTTTGGAAAATATTATGGTTCCGCTTCATTTTGCAGGTAAATTTAGCCGTAGGGGTAAGCGAAAGAGAGCTATGGATTTACTTGCAATGGTTGGACTTGATGAACGAGCACATCATACTCCTTCAGAGTTATCAGGAGGAGAACAGCAAAGAGTTGCAATTGCACGGGCATTTTCAAATGATCCTGCAATATGTGTCTTAGATGAACCAACAGGCGATTTAGATAGTAAGACGGGTCAGATGATTATGAATTTATTACGAGATTTAAATAAAAGAGGTGCAACATTTGTTGCAGTAACGCATGATGCGAAAGTAGCAGAATTTGGAACAAGAACACTTCATATGCTTGATGGCAAGATTGTAGAAGAAGGAACTGTGAATGGGCTCAAAGAAACAGAAATGATGAAAAAGATACGACAAAGTGAAGCAGAAGCAAATAAATCCAAGTGTGAATCTAATATATTTAAATATCTTTTTAAAAATCAAGGGCAGACAGAATATAACATTTCCATAATAAGGCAATCAATTCCAAAACCAATTCTTGATAATATTCCTTTGCATTTTAATGATATTCTCCAAGGAATGATAAAGGATGGAAAATTACCCGGAAAGATTCAAGGTCAAATGCTTATATTTGGATGATTTAGTATTTGCATTAAAATCAACCTAATGCTATATTTAATTCTTAAGCCAAAAAATTACAATTCTTAAAAAAAATACTAAAAAAAAAATTGAGTGAAGAAGAAAGAATAGGAATATTATGACAAATATTAAGACTATTTTATCTTACAGCTTCAGAGACCTCCGCCGTCAGAAAGTTCGAACTATTTTAGGTATTTTGGGTGTGATGGTTTCCGTGGCTTTACTTACTATAGTTTTATTTTTGTCTGATAGCATCTCAGTAACTTTCGTTGATTATCTTACTACAGATGCAGGTGATCAAGATGTTAGAATTTCAGTACGTCACTATGACACCGAGCCAGAAAATAGATCTAGCTATTTCAAGTATGCTGAAATGAGTGAAAACATCTTGAAAAATGTTTCAAAAATTAAGAACTGTATTCCAAGATTTGAATTATACTCAGAAGTAAATGAAACAGCAAATTATTCCACATCTGAAACAATCAATGTTACACGTGGAGCAAGGATCGTTGGAATTAATTTCACACTTGAAGATGAGTTGAAATTTGGTACTTTTGAAAAAAATGAAGAGCCAATGATAATTGAAGGATTAGAGCTTTATCATTTTATGGTTTATGAGACATTTAATGAAAAATTAAAGTTAATAGATGGTGATGTAATTAATTTTACGATTTTTTATGATAATGGAACAGACTGGATAAATAAAAGTATAAATTTAATTTTTGACAGCATTTTTGATTTTGAAATAAAGTTTCCCTCAAATTATCGGGGGCATACTGTTATTTTAAGCCTTGAAACAGTTTATGCAATGCTTGGTGAAGAAGATTATGAGGGACAATGTTCCCAATTAATTTGTACTTTTGAAGAGGGAGAGATTATATATGATATTAGGGATGTAGAGACTTCATATATAAATTCAAAAGCAATAGCTGAAGATATCCAATATCTTATCGGTTTTGATTATTATATTGATTTACCGAAACTTGAATATCTAGGATTTAGTGAATTTCTTTCAGTTGCTCTTTCTATAATTTTCGTTTTTATCTCTATTATAGCTATGCTTATAGCCGCCATATTAATTAATGGAATTTTAATGACTTCTGTGGAAGAAAGGATAAGGGAATTTGGTGTTTTCCGAACTTTAGGAGGACATAAAGTATTTAATCTATATATTGTTCTAGGCCAAGGACTCATATTATGCCTTTTTGGAACAACTTTAGGTATTATATTCGCTATTTTTGGAACTCAATTGATGTTAATTATAGTTAACATAATTTTTGCTGACCTATTTGGGTCATTTTTAGGTGGTGGATTGGTTTTTTCATATTCTTTTAGTTCCATTTTAATATCATATATAATGGGGATAATTGTTAGCTTAATGGTTAGTATAACTCCTGCCATTAAAGTTATGAAATTACAAATAGTTGAGGCAATAAATCCTTACAGGAGAGAGGATGTTTTGTATCATTTAAGAAAAAAATCCTCAGTCAATTATAAATTAATATTAGTAGGTATTATATTAGCAGCAAATGGAGGTTTTATATATTTAGTTATACCTCAATTACTACTTACTATGGATTTTGCTCTTATAGCAGGAGTTTTAATCGCAATTCTATTGATTTTTTTGATAGGTTTAACATTAGCTGGTTTAGGGTTAATGCCAGTAATATTAAATATTGTAATCAATCTTTTTAGACCTCTTTCAAGAAAACTCCATAATGTAATAAAGATATTTGTTAATAGGTTTCAAAGAAGAAACAATAACACTGTTGTAATGTTCGCCTTTTCTTTCTCTTTTGTTATATTTGCATCTTCTTTATTAGGATCTTTACAGGGTCAAATTGCAGATATGGAAAAAATCAATACTGGAGCAAGTTTAGTTGTGAGAACAACTACTTTTAGTAGCGAAGGTGGAGGTGGAGGACTTTTTGGAGGAGGGGGGATGTTTGGAGGTGGAGGTTTTGGCTTATTCTCTGAAACAATTAATACAAATGGAATTCATATTTCCAGCGAAATTGATCCAATAAGCACACTTACAACAGAATTTCAACAAGAACTTATGACAATAGAAGGAATTGAACGAACTTCTTCAGTAATCGTAAGTCCAAATCAATTATCGCAGGTTTATATTGAAATTGGTAAGGAATTTTATGCAGATATTGCTGATTATGTTGGTTTTCAATCACATGAGATAAGTTTATATGGAATTGACGAGCATTACAAATCTACTATCTTTATAAATGAAATAAAATTTTCAGAAGGGGATATTTCTAGTTTTGATAAATTGTTTGAAATAGATACAAATTATTGTATAATATCTGAAGCCATAGCACAATCTTTAGATTTTAGATTAGGAGAAGAAATAAGAATAACTTTTACAAGAGGGGATGAGATTGAATATGTTCCTTTTCATATTGCTGGAATCGCCAATACTATGCCAGGTTTTTCTAGATTTAAATCTTCAGTATCAGCAGCAGACCGTGGAGGTGTTTTGATATCTCAAGAAAATTTTATTGAATATATGGACATTCCTGAGCCTGCATTTATAGATAAAATATTTATTAAACTTATTGATGAAAAAATATCTCAAATAGACCAAATTGAAGAAGAAATCATTAATAAATATGAAACAAATTATGCCTTTTATATTTCAAATGTAGAGCGATCTATAAGGAATCAAGAAGAGACCTTTAGATATCTTAATGTGCTTTTCCAATTAATAACAATGACAACGGTTGTGATCTGTTTATTTGGATTGCTTTCTGCCTCATATTCTACAATTTTAGAACGAAAAAAAGAGATTGCAATAGTAAGAACATTAGGATTAAAAGGTAATAATGTTAATCGAATGTTTATAATTGAGGCATTTATTATAATGATTTCTTCTGGAGCTGTAGGAGTTCTCGTCGGTTGGCTCACTGCATGGCTATTAACATCAAATATGTCAACATTTACTGATATGCCATTTCATGGTTCTTTCCCATGGGATTCATTATTTTTAGTTTATGGATTATGCTCAATTGTTACTTTAATTGGAATGCAAATCTTACTGAAAAAAGTTCGCACAGGAAATATTATCGAAATTTATAGAGAATCAGGGGTATGAAATTCTTAAATTATAAAGTTAATATTGAAAAGAGTAAGAGGAAAGTAATATAAAGTGATGTTTAATAATAAAAAGAACCGATTAATAGGATCTGCATTGGTTATTTTGATATTAAATATAAATTATTTTATTCTTTTTGGAACAGTTGATAGTTATTATAATAATGATAATGTTTTAGATAAAAATTTCAACGATAATAATATTCAAGATTTAAAAAAATCAGATGTCGCTGGTTCTGAATTATATTCCGAACAAATAAATGCATATGTGGCAGGGGCTAAAAGTATAATCCAGCAATCTCTCTTTACTAATGACAGTAATATTTTTCCAAACATGGATTTTAATGATCCAGCTTTTTATCGCTGCACCATGATGTTATCTGCTTCAAATGGAAGAGAATCCGAAATGTTTCCTTCTATTTTAGGAGAAAATGTTTTCGGTCCTCAGCTTTCACCATCCCATAATCCATTTTTTGGTTTTTTATTTTATGAGGAAGAAATCGAACATGAAGATGCGCAAAAAAGAGCAGAGAGGGCATTCAAAATTATTAAAAATGCATTTGAAATAGAATTATTTCAGATGGATATCTCTGAGAAAAATTGTTTCGCCTTTATCGGATATTATCCCATTTGGGAAATTGTATTAAATAGATTTTATACTAATCTTCCGAAGGACGGTTATTGGAAAGCACTTGATTTAGAACGCCTAATGAGTAATGAATATCTAGAAAATCGACATTTAAGTTTCTCAATTCTTTTATTAAATTCTTTAGAGATTCTTAATACAGGTATTAATATCACATCATCTCAATTTAATTATGATATTTCTGATTATGCTTTACCTTTCTTAGAAACATTAAGTGTAGAAGAATCTAATGAAACTACTGAAGGATTAGAAGATCTATTGGGTGGATTTGGAGAATTCTTAGGTATTGAAGATCTTAATCAAACTTTTTTGGATACTTTTGACGCAATTCTAGGAGCAGGAGGAGGAACTTTGGAAGAAAATAATCGATATGTATCAATGAAAATTCAATATGAAGGAAACCCTGAAGGAATTGAAAAAATTACTGGTTCTAACAATTATAAATTTGATTTATTTAAAGCAATGGGATATGATGAAACCACTTTATATCCTAGTGAGAAAATGTTTATCGCCATCACTGGAACTTTTATGAGTGAGATTGAGATAAATATTCTTTCCACAGATATTATGGATGTATCTCCTAAAAGTTTTCAATTTTCAGATGATTTGATTGAAGACCTCGAAGAAATAATTTGGTTAGCGAATGTAGATTTTGATATAAATACATTAAAGAATTATGAATTTATTCCAAACTGGATAAATAATTTGGGAGTTAATAAACTATTCACGCTTCCGATTAACCCTGTAAATGAATCAGATATTATTAATTTCTTAGATATAATTGGATTTGATGGATTGCCTTATATCTTGACAGGTTTGCTAAACCCAATTGAATCTATAATTGTTAGTTATTCTGTTGCAAATTCAGAACCGAATTTAAGAATTACAAAAATTGTAGAAAATGCTTCCTATGGGATTGATCATACTTTTCAAATAAACATTACTGCAGAAAATGTTGGAAATATTACTGCATGGGGTGTTCCAACTAAATTACCTGTAGATTACGAAGAATTACTCAATGCATTTCTTTTTTTACCAGGTAGTAGGGAGGATATAGAAGATTATTTTGAAGAAAGTTTGATAACACTTCTAAATTTAGATGAAGATCCAAGACTGTTTCACTTTGATTCTTCTAGTATTGGAATAACAGATACTTTTTATCCTAATATAAATATAACCAATCTTTTACCATATAATGAAGAATTCGTTGAATATTTAGTAGATCATCCACTCTATTACATTTATGCTCCTTTGTTTAATAATCCTGATAGTATTTTCAATGAAGAAAATTGGAAACTGGAACCAGAAGAATCAATTTCTTATACACTTACTAATATATCAATTGAAAATTTAGATACATATACATCATTTGCGACTTCTAATTTTATAGAAAACGAGGAAATTCCACTTCCTGCAATAAATTATGGATCAATCCATTTAGGAACTGAACCAAATAATGCCCATACTCAAGATGGAATCGATTGGATAATTGATTCGGAAGAAAAAATTGTGGATCTTCATGTTGTTGATATTGATTTTGTATTTGAAAACAAATCTTATATTGATCTAACAAATAATATATTAAATCGTGTTAGAATTTATATGAATGCTACTTCTGATGGTTTTTCCGAAGATGTTTCTTTTAATTTTTATAATTTCACATCAGAACGACTTGAAGAAATTACAGAGATTTCAAGTGATAATAACACATATATTTTCGAATTTATCGATGATGAAATTAATGGATTATTTGATCCCGCATCAAATAATCACACCCTATTTTTTAATTTAAAAATTGTATCCAGTGATGCTTTTAATTTATCAATTGATAGTATTTACGTTAATTTTTCATTTAGAGAAATTGTTCCTTACCTCGTACCATCCGCAAAAGTATCTTATAGTAGTGAATTGGGACTGGTTACTTATTCTGCTACTTCAAATAATTTATATCTTAGCACATATAATATGTCCTCAATTTTAGCAATTGCATCTTTAGAGAATTATGCATCATATTCTGGGGAAGAAAATACATATTTTTTGGAGCTCACAAATATTGGAAGTATGAATGCTGAGAATGTTAATTTTTCTATGCCTATACCAGGGATAATTAAAAATAAAAATTCCTTTCAAGTATATAATAACACAATAACTCAAAGAATAACAGAAATTAATCCAGGTCAGACAATTAAACTAAATTTTACATTTTATTCTCCAAATTCTATAAATATTTTTAACAGCACTGTTGTTTTTAAAAATCAAAAAATTATGTATGAAAATCAATCTTCATTAACAATCCATTCCAACGATGTATATATTTCAGCTCCTATTGATTATGAAAAGCGTTATCCTTTTTTACACATAATTAAAATCAATTATTTAACAAATAATACTAACCCTAAATTAAACGATTTTATTAATTTATCTATACAAATTAAAAATCAAGGACCTGCTAATTTTGATATTCCTGATATTTTAATTGAAATATCTGATAATATTGAAGGATTGAAACGTTTAGATAATGATACTTTAAATATTATTAACTTTTCTTGGAACGAAACTAAAGAATTATCGATGATATTCCAAAAGGTATCTTACAGAGGATATTATTATCCACCCATAAATGTTATTTTGGGCTCTGAAAGCTCCACCTTACGAACTAATACATCAATACCAATAATTTTAGGCTATTTTGATTTTGAGATTAGTAAGAATGTCTCTGAAGAACAAGTGATTAGTGGTAAAGAAATATTTGTTACGGTTAAAGTTGTTAATACGGGGAATATTGCAGCACAAAATGTTACATTAGATGATATGAATAGTTTTTTTCAACAGCAATTTTATTTAATTGAGGGTACCTTGGTTCATTTCATTCAAATCCTTGAGCCGGGAGAAATACTCACATTTTCTTACACAATAAGAGGAAAAGGACAAGGAGAATATAATCTATCCGCTACTTGCATTGATTATTATTATTTAATAAAGAGATCTGTTGAATCTAATTCCATTCAAATGAAAATTATTTTTGATCCAGATATGCAGAGACTAGCTATAATCATTCCATGTGTAATTGGCCTGTTTTTTATCGGATCTTACGGATTTCTGAAAAAATGGTATAGACCAAAAATGCTTGAGAAAAAAAGAAAAGAAGATGAGATTTTAAATGCAACTAAATTTCTTCATATTTTAAGGCATAAGGAGACTTTAAATAATTCATTAGAAAAAGCGAACACACTCTACGGAGGTAAATCAACAAAATGAGAAATACTAAAAAATCCTTATTAACCTTCTTGTTCATATATATTTTCCTACTTTCGACATTCAATCCGAACTTTTATGCCTCAAGTATTAATGAACAGCAAAATAGGACGGAAAGTAATAATTTAGAAATGCCAGTATTATCAAATGGCGAATCTTTAGTAAATATTATTATTTCCTTTAATAAAAAATCATTTAATCAAACTGTCTTAAATAAATTCTACGAATTAGGAGGAATTTTAATAGATGGTCCTTGGAATAATACTTTTTCGACAATCTCTGGATTCTCTGGGATTTTTCCATCAGAAAATTTAACTTATTTTGAAGGCCACTTTTCAGAAGCGAGTATTGAATCTAATGAATTAATTGAAGTGCAAATGAATTATGTAGTTGCTCAATCCAATGCAATGAATAGTACTTGGAGTCTAAATGGATACACAGGGAATTCAAATTGTTCAACGGCGGTATTAGATACAGGAATCGATCCAAATAATCCCTTCTTCCCAGCCGGAAATAATCCAATAAATCTCACGGGAAATATCATAAGTTGGAAAGATTTCATTCAAGAATTGCCAAATCCTTATGATGACAACGGACACGGAACTTTCATATCATCTATTATTGTAGGAACAGGAACTGAACCCTATAACTCTACAAATACAATCAATATGACCTTTTCTGGTAATTATTCTCATATAGAAATGTTTGATAAATTTGCATTTCGAGATAATTTTACTTTTAAATTGGCAACTTTTAACGTATCGAAAGAAAACTCTCAGTTATTTATTAATTCAAGTTGGAAAGAACTTGTAGCAGGAATTGATGAATTTTGGATCGAGTTATATAATGAAACTTCGTTGGTTAATAAATCTAAAAATGTTAAAAATGAAACATATTATCAAATTTATCATAATAATTCTTTAAGCGGTACTGGTTTATATGATCTTTTTGTTAAATATCACAAATTAGATTATGTAAAACCAGAATTTTCTTTAGACCTAGAACTCTCTTTTTTTCCCGAATATTATATTGTAAATAAAACCCATTTTACAGGAATAGCAAATTCATCAAAAATTGTAAGTTATAAAATTATGAATCAAAATGGTTTTGGAAATGTATCAAGTTTAATTTCTGCTATGGAAAATGTTTTTCTAAATAGACCTATATTACATATAACCGCGATTTGCCTTAGTGTTGGAACTTTAGGCGATGATGTGTCAACAATAAATGAAGTTATAAATAATATCATTGAAAATGGAACTCTTGTTGTTATTGCAGCAGGAAATAATGGTTTAGAATCAAATTCATTAAATAAATTAGCTTTCAATAAAAAAGCAATTGTCGTTGGAGCAATCAATGATAGAGATAAAATTACAACATACAGTAGTATGGGAAAAATAATAGATGAAGATCAACCCAATGAGGTTATAAAACCCGATTTGGTAGCTCCTGGTGGGAGTAGACTAAAAGGGTACAGATCTGTGGTTGGTACGAATTTAGAAAATAGAACCACCGCTTACTTTGGCACTTCTATTGCCGCAGCGGTAGTTAGTGGAGCTATACAATTATTAATTGAAGCGAAATGGAAAAATTGGACATCTTGGGACTCCTTAAATACTACTATATTAGCAAAAATTGTTAAAGCAACATTATTAATGACTGCAACCGAGACTCAATTAGATAGAGAAGAAGATCCTGAAACCGATGAAATTGAGAGTGATTATTCACCTAATACCAATTACGGTGGTAAAGATATTCATGAAGGATACGGACGATTGAATGTTGAGGCTGCAATAGACGCTTTAACAAAAAACATAAGCACAGGGATAATTAAATCTGACTTCAATTTAACATCATCAGAGATAAATCCTCTAGGGAAACATGTATATGCCAGAAGAATTACACTAGAACCTAAAAAGCAGTATTTATTTAATTTAACGGTAGAAGAACAAGATTCAGTCTCTATGGATATGTATTTATATTCTAATGAAACTAACAAATTTGGAGAACCCATATTATTTTCTTGTGCTTACGAAACAAATTTACTTTACTTTGCTCCTAAAATGAATGAAACAAAATGCATTTTAGTAATTAAAGCTCTGGAGGGAAACTCTAATTTTACTCTAAATATTAGCGAGGTTGAAAACAAATATACTCCAAGCTTAAGCGACGTTTTTGTTGAAAGCACTAATCCTGATTGTAATTATACATTAAATCGATATAATTTCTATGTTAATTATACGGATAATGATACTTCCAATTTTCCAGCTCAATTCGTTTACTTAGAAATTAAAGAATTAAATCAAAACTTTACAATGAATAAAGATCCTTTTGATTTTAATTTTACAAATGGAGTAGAATATTCTATTACGAATTTTGAATTTAAAGAAATCAAACTTTATCATTATATCTTCTGGGCAAGTGATGGATACAATATTACTCGATATCCCTTGGTGGGTAACCTTACTATTGAAATAAAGCCCTATTATGCTATTAATATCCCATATCTCGAAAATTTTTCGAGTGTTACTCATAATTGGACTGTAGAAGGTACTGGATGGGAAAGACTGGGACAAGAAAACTTCGATCTTTTGGGTCATCCTTTTGATGATAGAAGTAGGATTTTTCCTTCTAATGATTTTAATCCTGATTGGTATTGTTTTTATTATGGCAACATTAGCACATCACTTACTCCTTATTCATATCAACCATTAGAACCTAATGGAGAATGGATTAATGGATCATTAATAAGTCCAATAATAAACCTAACCGATATAGATGAAAGTTATGATCTAATTGCTAAATTTGGTATTAGAGCTAGTATAAATGCTTTAGATTTCATATATCTACAAATTAATATCAATTGTTCTACGAATTGGCAGACACTAAGAATCTACACAAATACAGAACGTGAATGGTTTATGGAAGATATTGGTTTATCATCATACTTAGGTAATTATATTCGTTTTAGATTTTATTCTGGTCTTAATGAACAGAGAGATTTACAGAATTATAAGGGATTTATGGTAGATTATGCAGCAATTGAAAATTACTCTAATTACTATGATCCTCAAATAATAACTCAGTTTGCGGAGATAGTTACTCCTAACATTGATGAGGTCCAATATGAGTATGACATTTATACATTCTCAATTGATGTATATGATATAGATAATAATTATCCAACTTATGTATATGTTGAGATAAATGATAATAACTATACAATGAATAATGTTTACGGAGATTGGGATTGCTCATCGAATATTACATTTGTAGATATAGGTATTCGATTTGAAAAGGGATTATATATTGAAGATTTTGAAGATTTGACATTTAGATTTCACGCATATGATGGGAATAATATTAGCTCAACCGAATGGTATAATGAGGAAGAGAACCCTTTAATTAAATTTTCTAATCCTATACCCTTTAATTACTCCACAGAATTTGGATATGAATTTAATGTTCAGTCACTTGATGAATTTTATATAACCGGTTTTCCAGAACCGAGAGAATCTACAATTTGGCTTTCAGCAGATGATACATGGCATTGTATAAATTCTTCAATATATTGCGGAATAGGTCAATTGAATGTAATAACCAGTGATAATGGTTATGGAGCAAATTGGAATGCTAAATTAATAACTCACCCACTGAATTTAGGGACAGAGAGTAATAATTTTATTCAATTTTTTCAAAATATTACTTTAGAAAATGAGAGCGCGACATTCTATGAGGGAAATGATTATGATCAATGCAATATTTCAATATCAACTGACTATGGAGCAACTTGGTATGAATTAATTAAATATACCTATTTGAATAATAGAGAGGGTCATTATTATATTGATATCTCTAGTTTCAATGGTGAGACTATTATGGTTAAGTTTGAACTAGATTCAAATGATGAAACAAATCCATCCGGACTTGGATGGTGTGTAAAAGATTTATTTATCGGTTATAGTGTTTTAATTGATTTCATTAATTTGGCACCAAAAACTGTTGTAAACAATGTCCAGATAATTAATGTTTCTATATCTGAGAAGCAGGGATATGAATTGAAACAGATTGAATTATTAATTAATGATACTCTAGTTAATGCTACATATGAAAATGGAATGTTGACTTTTGTTTGGGATACTCTATTATATTTAGATGGGGAATATGTAATAGAAATAGTCGTATATGATAATTACGATAATAAAATAGATACATCAATTATTATTATAGTGGATAACATACCTATTTGGATTGAATGGCTTCCTTGGTTAATTTTTATTGGTGTGTTGATAAGTTTATCAATAATTATAGGATTACTTACTGTTAAAAAAGGTATAGTTTTGATAGATAAGATCAAAGCAAATCGTAGTATAAGAAAAGAAAGAACTATAGTGCTTGATAAAGAAAAAGAAATAATCAGAAAAAGAATTGAAAACTTGACCAAAGAAGAATTAAAAGAAAGACCATATACATATTTTTGTAAAAACTGCAAATCATGGTTTGTTGATAATTCTGGATTTAAATGGAATTGTCCGTCTTGCAACACAGATCAATTATATCTTGCATATCAATGTCCCATTTGTAAAAAATGGTATTTTATAGATGATCCAGGCGATTATGATTGCAAAAAATGTAAAATAAAAATGGTAAAGCTATCAAGAGAAGAAATCAAAAAAGAATTAGTTTGGAAATCGTTTGATGAATTAGGAGAAAAATCATAACATGTATTATATCATAATATAAAAAATTTATAATTTAAAATGAAATTGAAAAGAAGATTAAAGAGGAAATTTAACCTTCAATGGATTAAGCATTCTTGGATTGACCTTAAGAAAAATCCTACAAAAACTCTTTTTGGAGTTATAGGTATTTCTATTTCTCTGGCCTTATTGACAGGGATAGGAATGGTTAATGACACAATGAATTTTAATTATATGGATATGATTACAAGCCAAACTGGCTCAGCAGATATTTGGATAATGAAGACCCTCAGCACTGATATGAGTTTTGATGTATATTTCAACCATACTTATGTAGAAGATGCCCTAAGAGATATAGAAGAGATTGAAGAAATGTTTCCTCGAATGCAGATTCTACCCGTTGATGTAAATAATCTTGAAAACAATATAAGTGGAAGCATAATGCTTTATGGAATTGATTTTGAAAGAGAAAAAAATTCTGGAAATATTGGAGATCTTATAATTAATGATGAAAATTTAACTGAAACTGATGAAATTTACGAAAATACACCGGAAAAAGGACATTGTGTAATTTTAAAAGCTACGGCTGTTAAATTCAACGCATCAAAAGGAGATACACTACATATCATTTATCAATATAAAGAGACTGATTTAATTATTGATGAAATTTGTATCCAAGATTCAAAATTTAATGAATATGAAAATAATCAAATTATTATGGATATTGAACATGTTCAAGATTGGTTAAATCAGGGTGACCAAGCATCCGTGGTAATGATTCTTTTAAGAGAGAGAGAATTTATTTATGATTCAAGTGATATTACAGGTACAAAACTGGTATTAAGAGATATTGGAGAAAAAATCCAAAAAATTCTAACTATAGAAGAGTATCAAGTTTTACTTCCAAAATTAGAAGAATTAGAAATGTCTGAATTTTCAACGATTGGACGAACAATTATGTTTTGGTTTGTCACTCTATTATCTATGTTGATAACAGGCATCCTAATAAATGGTATATTATCCACCTCTGCAGAGGAAAGAATCAGAGAGTTCGGGATTACAAGAGTATTAGGGGGAAGAAAAAATTATTCAATTAAAATGGTTTTATTTGAAGGATTTTTATTAGGTTCCATTGGTACTATAGTTGGAATTATAACTGGATTATTTATTACACCTCCATTAGTCAATTCATTTTTTGATTTTTTTATTCAAAGGTATGGTGAAAATTTTGAATATATAATCAGCCCTCAAACGATTATTTTAGCAGTTATGGTTGGAATTATAGTATCTCTTGGTGTTGCATTACTACCTGCATTAAAGGTGGCACGAGTCAAATTAATAAAAGCCATAACCCCTTTTCAAACAAAAGAAGAAGGCTGGGAAGTAGCTAAAGAAGGTTCCATGAATGTTAGGGGATTTTTAGTTGGAATCTCAATTGCCCTAATTGGTTTATTAATTTTCATATTACTACCCAGAATTTTTACTTCAATGGATTTTATGTTAATTGCAACCTTTTTTATTGGTTTATTAGCAGCGATTGTTATTGGATTTGTTTTTGCATCTCTGGGAGTTATACCATTCATACAAACATTTTTTGTATATATTCTAATGCCTTTTTTTCGAAAATACATACATATTATTAAAATCAGTTTAAAAAGATACCAAAGAAGAAATTCTGGAACGATTTTAATGTTTGCACTATCATTTTCGTTTATATTTTTCTTAACAACTTCTTCTGAAATTGAGAAACAAACGTGGTCTTTAAATTTTAAAGTTCAATATGGAGCAGATTTAGTACTTGCCAATTATGGAACTTTAGAAGAAGGAAATGCTTTTACTATGGAGTCCGTAGAACAAATAAAAGAATTACAAGGTGTAGAAGATGTCGCACCGGTATTACACAATTCATTTGATCTTACTTCCTTTATGTCTTTATTAGACTTCAGTTCTGAATCAGGATTAGACTTTAGTCCAGAACGACTTCAAACCCTTATAGCACAAGCGGCGTTATTTAGTCAATATGGAGAGAGTAAGTTTTCCATATCTATTTCTGATGTCGTTGAATTTGATTCTGTCGATGTAAAGATAGTTGGAATTGATGAACGATATCTTAATCTAGTAGATCGAAATTTATTTATTTGGAAATCTGCAGGGAGTGGATTTGATGCATCATTTTCTGCACTTTTGGATAGAAATGATACGTGTATAATCTCTAAAGCAATCGCATCAATAATAGGAGTAAGAGAAGTTGGACAAAGAATTAGATTGACTGTTAGAGATCCAAAAAAGGGAGGAACTGGAAATATCTCATTATTTGAAGTCGTTGGAATTTCTGGAGGTGTGCCAGGTTTTATTAATTTTAAATCTTCAGAAATGACTGCGGAAGATGGCGGGATTATGGTTTCTATGGATACATACATTGAACTTATGAGTTGGCCTAATGGTGGAAAACCTGAAATGATCGTCGACAAGATTTTTATAAATTTAAATGATCCAAGTGAAGATAATATTAGAGATACTAAACAATTAGTAAATGATATGTATTTGGATAATTTCTTCACTATTGATGATGCGATCTCTAAAATCAAATTTGTTGAAGAGATGAATGAAGAATTTTCTGCACTCTCAGAAATTCTCCTAACATTTACTGTCATTATTTGTATTTTTGGATTAATCTCATCGATGTATGCAACAATTCTCGAACGAAATTTAGAAATTGGAATCTTGCGCGCCCTCGGAATGAGAGTAAAAGAAGTAAGGAATATGTTTCTATTGGAAAGCATGATTTTAATGATATCATCTGGTTTTATGGGGATGTTAATAGGAAGTTATTCGGCTTACTTGATGGAAAGTAATTTAAGCCTCCTCACGGAACTTCCAACTATATTTTCGATTCCATTTGATACAATAATTAGAGTTTTTGGTTTGAGTATTATTGTAGGGATAATAGGAATGTACTTAATTCTTCTTAAACTGAGCAGACAGACTTTAATGGATATCTTTAGACAGACTTTTTAAATAAAACATTCAATAAAATATGCGAAAATTTTTTTCAAATTCTTTTTTTATAAATATACGTGTATAAATGACTTTTAGAAATTTTTTAATCTCCATAATTAAAAAACAAAGTTTTAAAGTATAAAACTTCACCGCATCATCTAACTAATCACAAAAGACTTTTTCATAATCTTAATTTATAGCATTTTCACTTTCTGAATTACTAATGAAATTAATTGCCTTTTTTGCACAAAAATCTATTAATTCTTTACATTCTTCACTAGACGCTCCAAATTGCTGAAATTCTTTCCAATTATTAAATATTGTATTAGTGATATCTTTGCATTCTAAAGTGCCAGTTCGTTCTAAAAATCCCTCTATAATTTTTCTTCCACCAACGAAAACATCATTAGAGTCAGATGGTTTCATCTTTCTTTGTCTTTTTGCGGATTTATAGAACGCTCTTATATTTTTAAGCATACCTGATTCCATATAATTTACACCTGAATGAAGACTTATTGCCATAATCGCTCCAGCTATAGCACCACAAGCACCTCCTTGTAATCCTATACCGCCATCAAGTGCCACAGATATTCTTTCAAGGCGAGGACTACCAACAGATGTGCTTTTTCTTACCTCTTCAAAAACAGTGCGAGCACAATGGAAACTATTTGAAAAACCAGTAAATTGACTCGAATCGATCTCAGGTAAAGTATCTTTGATTGAATAGAGATGCTTCATAGCTTTAGAAGTATGTGATAAGCATCTATATAAGTTTTGGGGTAGAAAGAGTCCCATTACACCTCTTCTTTTCCACAAATTCAATTTTACTCTTTCTCGACATATTATTGTTCCATATTTTTCATGCCACCAGTTTATATAATCTTTTATGAGAGCATGAAGTTTTACTTCGTCTTCTGTTTTCCATTCTGAGAGTTTGGAATCTATTAACATCGCCAAACTTAGAGCACCGCTGAAAACAACACCACACGATGAACCCTTATTAAGAACTCCTCCTGAACATCCTGCTATTGATTTTAAGACATCATCATCTTTTAGATCATAAGCGTCTTGAAAGACTCTAATCTGTGTTAAAGCACACTGAAAAGTCTTAATAAGTGTTCTTTTGGCTTTTGTACTCAATTTTTTTGCTTCTTTTTTGTTCTTATCTTTTTCCATTCATATCACTCTAAAATCTTTATTTCTCAAAAATTTAGGTTTTGATATATTTTCCTAATTTAAATATTCAAGGCATCTTATATTTAACCTTTTTGTAATAAGTATATATCTCAGAAGCCGGAAATGAGCTCTAATAAGTTCATATAAGTAGTAAATAATTTTGAATCTTAATGATAAAATAGATTATAATTATTGAGAGTAATCATAATTACATATTACATTATAATTTCTTGATATGCCTCTTTTCATGTAAAATAAATATTATTTAAATGAAGATTCAATAAAATGGAACATTAAAGATATATTGTAATTAAAGATGATATAGTTGGCTCTAAGTAATAAGTTATTTATGAATATTTCGGTTATAACCATATTTTTTTTATAAATTTTGTTTAAGAAAATCCACTAATTTGTTAAATGCTTGACTTCTATGAGATAATTTATTTTTTTCTTCCATCGAAATCTCAGAAAAGGTTTTATCTGGAAAGGTATCAGGTAAAAAAATTGGATCAAAACCAAAACCATGGCTTCCCCTCATTTTTTTAGCAATTTTACCACTAACTTCACCTTTAAAAATTTTGATTTCATTAATTGGTTTGAAATAGAGTGCAATAACGCTTTCGAAATGAGCACAAGTTTTGGATGCTTCTCCAATTAACTTAAGAATCCCTTTATTTCCTATAGTTTTATGAATATATGCCGAATAAACTCCCGGAAATCCATTTAAAGGCTCATCAACGAAAAATCCAGCATCTTCAACAAAACAAGATTCATTTAATTTATCCTTAACACTTTTAATTTTAAAGACAGCTACATCTCTTAAATTCTCGGTTTGTATTTCAATCGACTCGAGGTTAGAATGAAATAATTTATATTTTTGATTTAAATTAGATTTATTAAAAATTTCTGAAACTTCTTTAAATTTATGAAGATTGCCAGTGATAAAATGGATGGGTTTTTTTCCTCCTTTCATATTATCCAACTTAAAACTTAAAAATTGAAATAGAATTTATTTGTGTATAAATGTTTTTAATTAAATACTAATTAATTTTAATATTTAAAAAAATAATTTATGATTAATCTATAGTCAAAAATGGTCAATATTAAAAAAAAAGGTGTTGAAAATCACAGTAAATTTTGATTACATTATTTTAGGTGCAGGCATTGCCGGATTACATATTGGTGCTTTACTGAGTCAGCATGGAAAGGTAGTTGTTCTTGAAAAAACAAATGAAATTGGCGGTCGAGCTAAAGTTGTTGAAAAAAATGGTTTTAAGTTGGATTTTGGAGCCCACCCCATAAGATTTGGTCCTAAATCAGATCTTGGTGAATCTATTGAAGAAATAGGAAAACCAATTGAATTTATTAAACCTGGAAAGATATGGGCTTTCCTAGACGATGGAACCAAAACGATCTATCCATCAGGAGGCATTATGGCAGCTATAAAAAGTAAATTGGTCCCATTTTTCAAGACGTTGAAACTTGTGTTAAAAATAAAGAAAATGACAGAACAAGAGTTTATAGATCTTTACGATATATCTTTAGAAGAATGGTTTAATAAGGAGAATATTACCCCTAAAATTCAAAAATTCTTAACCATGACAAGCGCTACTCTCCAAGTGAATCCCTTTATAGAACGATCATCAGCCGGTGAAACTTTACAAGATATTAGAAAAACTCTTGATATTGGAAGTGTATATTACCCAAGAGGTGGATGGAGTGAAATTTTCTCAAGGTTTTCAGATAAAATTAAAGAGAATGGAGAGATCAGATTAAAAAGCGAAGTGTCGGAGATTATTATCAAAGATGGTAAAGCAATAGGAGTTAAAATTGGAGATGAAATAATTAATGGTGAAAAAATTATTTCTACAATCCCAGTCCAGCAACTCTTTACCATATTGGATGAAAAATTATGTGATAATGATTTTATTAAGAAATGTAAAAATCTAAGGCCAACAGCAGGAGTTTCTATTGATTTTTGTTTATCTAAACCAATTAGTGATATTGATGGAGGTATTATGCTCGAGAGCCCGCTGGGCTTTGGTTTTATTCCATCTAATATTTCACCTGAAGTAGCTCCGGAAGGAAAATCTTTAATGACTTTTTTTACAATAACTAATGTTGAGGATATTAAAGATAAAAATAAATCTAATG
This sequence comes from Promethearchaeia archaeon, assembly GCA_029856045.1. Taxonomy (GTDB): domain Archaea; phylum Asgardarchaeota; class Lokiarchaeia; order Sigyniarchaeales; family SOKP01; genus 6H3-1. Next base: position 22,700 of record JAHQWG010000032.1, read on the forward strand.
AAATTTATCAACATCTCAGAAGTACAATTTTAAGATTCTTCCCGGAGATTGAAAATAATTTGGATTTTGAAAGACCATTATTTCATGAAATGATTGATGGAGTTGAGGTTAATACAGAACAACATCGATTAAAGAGACTGGGAAATAAAATTGAAGGAATTTCCAATTTATTTATTACTGGAGATTCTGTAGGAGGAGAAGGCGCTGGGGGCGATGTTGGACATACTAGCGTTCGAAACTGCTATGAAAAAATTGTCAGAAGATAATTACTTAAATTAACGATCCACCAGCTTTTCGAGCATAAATATATAATTAATTGACGATTTTTATATAATATGGAATTTTCTTTTGATAAAGTTGCAAATGCACTCTACCTTCGCTTGTCTTATGAAAAAGTTCAAACCACCGAAGAGATTGCTGAAGGCATAATAATTGATTATGGAAAAGGCGATCATATGGTTGGCATAGAAATTTTAAATTTTTCTGATCGACAGATCAATCTTAATGATATTATTCAAATGAATGCTGAAGAAATTATACCAATGATAATCCAATGCTAGTAAGATTCACTAAACATGCATTGCAAAGGATTAAAATCCGAAATCTTTCTAAAGAAGAAATCCTTAATACATTAAATCAACCCAACAGTGTGAAAAAAAACTCTCATGGGAATTTAATCGCCCAAAAAATGAAGGGTAAACATCTATTGCGTGTATTTTATTTTATTGATGGAAATTCAAAAGTAGTTATTTCAGCATATAAGACCTCAAAAGTTAATATGCATATTTAAAAGACATTAATAAAATAAATTATCATCTTTTAAAGAGATAAATCCTTCATGGAGATCCACATTTTTGCCTTTTTTATGTTTTAATGAGTTCAATTTATTACTCAAAATAAATTCTGTATGAGATAAATATTTTAATAAATCCAAAATTTTATTTATTTTATTTCTTTATACTTTTTAAATTACATCTGAACAAGCTTTAATCATATAATTTAAATTAAGTGAGTTGATTTAGCATCGCACGGATGCACAGTAGAAAAAAGGGAACAAGTGGCTCGACGAGGCCAGCAAGATTAGAAAAACCTAGTTGGTTAACAATATCTTCCTCAGAAGTAGAAGATTTAGTCATAAAACTTTCACGAAAGGGAAATTCTAAGAGTATGATTGGTACGATTTTACGAGATAGTTTTGGAGTTCCCCTAGTAAAAATTGCCACTGGAAAAAAGATTAATCAGATTCTGGAGGAAGCCAAAATTGAGGAAAAATTACCTGAAGATTTAGGCAGTCTTGCTAAAAAAGCTACTAATCTGCGAAAACATCTAGAGACTAATAAAAAAGATTTAGACTCTAGGAAAGGATTGCAAAGAACGGAAGCTAAAATTTACAGATTAATTAAGTATTATAAAAAGAAAGGAGTTTTACCTGCAGATTTTAAATACATTCCAGAAGAAATAAAAATATTATTGATATAGTCATAAAAAAGGCGTTATTATGAGTAAGAAAGGAAAGAGAGAGAGAAGAAAGACCGATACTTGGAGAGAGAAAACTTGGTACGATATTTATGCTCCTAAATCTTTTAAAAATCAATATATAGGTAAAATTGTAGGAAAAAATCCAGACTTTATTTTAAATCGAACAATAGAAACGTTGTTATACGATTTTACGGGAGACTTTCATGATATTACAACAGTCTTGCGCTTTAGAGTTTTAAAAGTTGAGGGAAATAGTTGTGAAACATATCTTGTTGGGCATCAATTGACAAAAGATTTCATTCGTTCATTAATTAGAAAAGGAGTTTCAAAGGTTCAAATGATAAATAATTATAAAACAGTAGATAATTATATTTATCGTATTACTAGTGCTTGCACAACAATTAAAAAGGCGAGGTCCAGTCAGATCGTTACAATCAGGCGAATTATAGATGATATCTTGAATAGTTTTGCTAGAGATCTAAAGCATGAAAAATTTATTCGTGGTATGATATATGGAGAATTTTCACACCAAATGAAAAGGGTTGCAAAAACGATATATCCGCTTTTCGAAGCAGTAATTATTAAATCAAAACTGATCTCCTCACCTAGTTTGGAGGATCAAGAAGCACCACCAAAAGAAGAAGATTTTGAAATTATTGAGCCTGAAATTAGAAGGACAGTAAAATCTCAAATTGCACGAGCTAAGAGAGTTAATGTCCAGAAGTTAACATATAAGAAGCAAAGAGCGGAAAAAATGAAATCTGCACAAAAAGAGAAAGTGGAACAAGAAGTATCTGATAAGAAGATAGAAGAGAATATCAATGAAGAAGTAGTTGAGGTTGAAAAATAAACTACTTCAATTGATTTGTTTTTTAATAATGTTATTTTTAAATTCAGCGTAATAGATTGAGTTTGCGGGAACATCTTCATCTACTAAAGTATTTGCCCCAATTAAAGAGTTTTCTCCAACTTTAACACCACACATTACACTTGAATTTATTCCAATCTTGACATTATCGCTTATAATTGTTCCTAATTTCCTTTTTTTCGTATCAATTATTTTTCCCTCAATATTCATTCTAACAGATGTTTCAGTTAATTTTAAATTAGCAATTTTCGTTCCAGCACCAAAATTTACCCCACTTCCAATAATAGAATCTCCTGAGTAATTATAATGTGGTAAATTTGTATTAAACATGATTATTGAATTTTTTATTTCACTTGAGTTTCCGATATGACAATTATTGCCAATTGTAGAATAGGGTCTTAAGTGTGAGTTTGGACCAATGATGCATCGTTCACCAATAAATACAGGTCCTTCAATGTAAGTTCCAGACATTATTCTTGAGTTTCTCCCAATACTTACCTTACCCTTAATATTCACATTATCCTCTATAACTCCTTCAATTCTACGCTCAAGTTTTCCTAGTATGAACTTATTGGCGTCCAATAATTGCCAAGGAAGCCCAATATCGCTCCAAAAAAAACTACTTAAATTATATCCGTGGATTTTAGCACCGTTCTTAATCATTATTTTAATGGAATCTGTTATTTCATATTCCCCTCGAATAGATTTCTCAGTTTGATCGATTGCTTCAAATAATTTTGAATTAAATATATAGATCCCAGCATTAGCCATATTTCCAACATCAGATCCATTAGGTGGTTTCTCGATAATATCTGTTGCATAACCTTGTTCATCTAGAGTAATAATACCAAAGTTTTCAGGATTTTCAACACCAAAAAGTGTGATTACTCCGTCGCAATTACCTTCATTAAATAATTTAACTACATCTATAAAAACTTGCTCATCGGTTAGAACATCACCATTCATCAATAAGAATGGTTCATTTTCCACAAAATTCTGACAATATTTGGCAGCATGGGCTGTACCAAAACGCTCTTCTTGAATAACATACTTGATTTTTACTCCAAATTTATCTTGCCCATCTCCAAAATATTCCTTAATCATTTCATTTTTATAACCAACAATTAAAAGAATTTCTTTAATACCAGTATTTTTAATGTTATTTATAGAATGCTCAAGTAACGGAACACCTCCAATAGGTATCAATGGTTTAGGTCTTGTATTTGTAAGTGGCCTTAATCGCTTACCGATTCCAGCTGCCATTATAACTGCTTTCATTAATAATTCACAAATTAAATTATATAAGAAAAAATAAATTGAATACTATTAAAAATAATCCTTACTAAAAAAACAGTTATAGTTAGTAAAACTAGTTAATACTAAAAAAAATAACATTATTTATTTACATATAACACAATTTGCTCTATATCATTATTAAGAGATTTATAAGGCTTTAAATCTCCATCGAAATTGTTTTGTAATACTTCATATTTAGAAAGAGCGTTTAGAAGTTCATCAAATATTTTCTGAATTTGAAAATAATTTCCCATTCCTACCATTTCCACTGTATAACCATTTATTTCCCCAAAAAGAGAGTATTTAAAAGAGTTTTCTTCAATATCCTTAATATGAATAGATTTTAGATAATAATTTGCCTTAATCAGAGCATTAACTGCAACAGTAGATAGTTTTGAGGAAAAATTAGAAATAAAAATCTCTCTCTTCTCATCATTAACCTTGAAATCTAAATTTTTAAATAAAGAATTATTAAATAGTTTATAAATAATGGGAAGTCCATCGGCTGATATTCCACAATAGATTATTTTATTTTCTTTAAAATCATTATACATCCCATCTACTTCAAACCATTCATTATCAAAGAGTTCTTCATATTTTTTTAAAATGAAATCGACAATATTTTCAATAATCGTCTTAAATAATACCTTTTTATGAGCTTGTTTCAAGATTTCTATTGATTTGTAATATATCTCAACTTTATTCTGAAAGTCTCTTAATAATTCATAGCACTTTACTGAAAATTCACTAAATTTTCCAATCATGCAAAAGAATAATTGGTCTCCATTTAACACGACATGTTTTATAATAATAGTTTCTTTTTTAGAATGAACTGATTCCAATGCGATTTTATGTAATCGCCAAGTATTCTTAGGGTTTATATTTGTAAGCAAATCTTTTAAATACAAAATAATCTCAAATGTATTATATCTATTCTCATCTGAGCAGTAAATAATATTATTGTTTAAAATTATACAAAATTCAGTAATCATTAATAATTTCCCAAATAATTGTTTTTAAGATTTTAACCTTATATCCTCACAAATAAATATACTTCACATTTTATGGTAATTTAATTTTGATAAAAATTAATTAATATGTTCTATTGCAAAAAACTAATCAATTCTGCCTTTAATTTAAATACATCAAGATCAGAAATAATTGAAATTACAGAAATTAATAAGTAAAACTTCTTACAAAAAATTATAAAATTCATTTTTAATTCATTATAATTTATCCTTAAATATCCCTTGTAAAATTTTGGTATTATACTATGACTGAGAAATTTAAATGGTGGATGAAAACTGTTGTATATCAGATTTATCCCCGATCATTTAAAGATACAACCGGTAATGGAATTGGAGATCTGCAAGGAGTTATTGAAAAATTAGATTATTTACAAGAATTGGGTATAGAAACTATTTGGTTTAGCCCTTTTTTTAAATCACCTCAAGCAGATCATGGATATGATATAACAGACTTTTGTGACATTGCTCCGGAATATGGATCAATGTCTGATTTTGATAAACTATTAAAAGAAATGCACGATAGAGACATGAAAATAGTATTGGATTTCGTTTTAAATCATACATCTGTTGAGCATCCTTGGTTTAAAGAATCTGCATCAAGTAGGGATGACCCAAAACGTGATTGGTATATCTGGCGTGATGGTAAAAAATCATATGGTAAAAAACCTCCTAATAATTGGAAAACAATGACTGGAGGATCTGCTTGGTTATACTATGATAATACAGATCAATGGGTTTATTTCCACTTTTTACCTAGCATGATCGATTTAAATTACCGAAATCTTGAAGTAAAAAAGACCATGTTTAATGTAATGCGATTTTGGCTAAATAAAGGCGTAGATGGCTTCCGATTAGATATTTTACACGCGATCTATGAAGATGAGCAATTAAGAAATGATTCTTTTACCTGGAAAATATTACCTTCAGATAAAAGCACTGCCACTCTGTTTAAAGCACATAAATATGATTTAAATCTACCAGAAACTTTCGATTTTGCAATGGAATTAAGAAAAGTAATGGATGAATTTGAACCAGAAAGATTCTTAGTGGGAGAAGTTTTTGGTACTACTGAAGAATTACGAAAATATTATGGTCCCAATAATAACGGATTACATATGGCGTTTTTATTCGAATTTACATCTGCACCGTTCAAACCTCAAAAATATTCCCAAATAATTAGAAGTATCGAGAATGCTTTACCATTCCCCTATACTCCCACTTATGTTTATGGTAATCACGACCGAATGAGATTTATAACCCGATTAAATCATGATTTTAAAAAAGCAAAACTCGCTGCAACTATGCAATTAACTTTGCGTGGTGTCCCATTCATTTATTACGGCGAAGAAATTGGTATGCCAAATACTAAATTCAAGCTTAAAACGAGTCAAGACCCAATTGGTCGGAAATTATCATGGATACCAATTTCTCAAATTAAAGGCTTGGGATTTTCTTTAACACGTGATGGATGTCGAACTCCCATGCAATGGAACGACGGACCTAATGCCGGTTTCTCTTCGGATCCAAATATAAAAACGTGGTTGCGAGTATCTAATTCGTATAAAAAAATTAATGTTGCTAGAGAAATAAAAAATCCCGGGTCATTGTTAAATTGTTATAAGAGATTATTGAAAATTAGAAGAGAAAATATCATATTACAAGAAGGAAAATT
>JAHQWG010000033.1 GCA_029856045.1 Promethearchaeia archaeon
TACCTGTAGGTGTTGCACCGATTAATATAATCTCTGGTTTATGCTCAATAATTAATTCAGTTAAAGTTTTTACATATAAATCTGAATAATAATCTTTCAAGATAGATGATTTGATGTATATAATTTCATCTGCTCCATATTGACTAAATTCTTCTAAATTATTATCGAAATTTGCCCCTAATATAACAAGGGATAAATTTACTTCTAATATATCTGCTAATTCCCGTCCTTTTCCTAATAATTGAAAAGCAACATTAAGGATTTTATTATTGAAATGTTCTGCTATAACCCACACTCCTCTATATTGAGTTATATCCATTTTTTCAACTTTTAATTCTTCTCGTTCTAAAATTATTGCTTCAACGGGACATGCATCAACACAAGCTCCACATAAATTACATTCATCTGTTATCTGAGCTATATCGTCTATCATTTCGATCCCACTATATAGACAAATGTTAACACAACTTCCACAGCCAGTACAAAGTTCCTTATCTATTCTTATACTCATTTTCCCCCCCAATCATAGGATTTTATCTTCTTTTAAATTTTCACATAAATTTTGGACCATTTCTTCTATTGTACCAGTCAATATGATGTGTTCTCCTTTTCTTTCTGGAATAAAGATTTTCCAAACCTGCGTCATAGAGCCATCTAACCCTATTTTTACTTTATCTGCTTTCAATCTTTCTGCATCTAAATAATGAATTTCTCTTTTTTGATACGCATCCACAATTCCAGACATAGTTGGCTCTCGAGGTGTATTTATTTCGCTTAAAACGGAAATTAATACTGGTAATTCAGTTTCTATTACTACAACTTCTTCTTTTCTGAATACTCTTTCAGCAATAACTTTATCTCCTTTAATTTGGAATTTATACACATAAGTTATTTGGGGTATATCTAATTCTTCTGCTAATTCTGGTCCTACCTGGCCTGTATCTCCATCAATAGCTTGGGATCCACAGATAACGATATATTTTTCATCTTTTTTCAACTCTTTTAATATCTTTTTAATCGCGAGTGACAAAGTGTAAGACGTAGCTAATGTGTCTGCACCAGCAAAAGCTTTATCGGTTAAAAGGAAAGCCCTATCAACACCCATAGCAAGTGCTTCCCGCAAAGCTTCTTCAGTCTGAGGTGGCCCCATTGAAATTGCCATGATTTCAGCTCCATGTTTTTCCTTTATTGACAAGGCTAATTCAATGGCATTTTTATCATGAGGGTTTATAATTGATGGTATTCCTTCTCTTACCAAAGTATTTGCCTTTGGATCAATTTTTACCTCTGATACTCCAGGTACTTGCTTAATACAAACGAAAATTTTCATTTAAACACGTCTTCACAAAAAACTTTTTACAATTATTATTCTTGTAATATTAATTGTCTTAAAAATGTGATTCTAATACTTTATGAAATTTAATAAAGTCGTAATAACGGTAAAGAAATTTAAACAAATGAAATTTGATGGAAAACATAGATAGGTTCTATTTCAAATTGTGTTTATAACATTTTTAATAAAGTGGGATTTTTTTGGGCAATTTTTTAATATTTTTCTTTCAATCTTTTAACTTAAAATTTACAAAAAAAGATAAAAATAAGATAAACCTAGTTAAGTTCATTAAAAATTAATATTTCTAATTTATAAAATACTCGTCTTTAAAAACCTTTCCTTAATATACGACTAGCTATAACTAATCTCTGTATTTCGCTTGTGCCCTCATATATTTCACCCATTTTTGCATCCCTAAAATATCTCTCTACTGGATAAGCCTTCATTAAACCATATCCCCCATGTATTTGAACAGCATCATGGGTTGCCTGCATTGCGGCTTCAGAGGCAATAAGTTTTGCCATTGAGCTAGCTATCTCATAATCTTGGCCATTATCACATAAATATGCAGCTTTATAAGTTAATAATCGACCAGATTCAATAGCACATGCCATATCAGCAATTTTCCACTGAATACCTTGAAACCTTCCGATTTTTTTTCCAAATTGTTCCCTTTCATTTGCATATTTAACTGAAGCTTCTAATGCTGCTTGCCCCAATCCAACGCACTGAGCTGCAATTGATATCCGCCCAAAATCCAGTATTTTTAAAGAGAGCCGAAGACCATCTCCAATTTTACCTAAGATATTTTCTTGAGGTACACGAACATCTTGAAATACAAGTTCGGAAGTATTTGAACCGCGAACTCCCAATTTATCTTCTTTTACACCCACTGAATAACCAGGAGTGTTTGTATCTACAATAAAAATTGTTAAATTCCTTTTTTCACCTTTTTCTCCTGTATTCGCAACAACAAGCAATATCTTTGCTATTCCACCATTTGTATTAAAAATTTTGCTACCATTTAAAATCCATTCATCTCCATCTAATACTGCGCTTAATTGGACCCCTCCAACATCTGAGCCTGCATTGGCTTCAGTTAAAGCAAATGTCCCTAATTTTTCACCTTTTGCAAGTGGAATTAAAAATTTTTGTTTTTGTTCTTCCGTTCCATATCTATATATAGGAGCTGCAACCACACTACAATGAACACCTGTTGTTATGGACCAAGAAGCATCAATACGCCCAATCTCTTCTGTTATAATACAAAAACTTAATGTATCATCATGTAATCCTGCTCCACCATATTCTTTTGGAATACAAGTACCAAAAAAATTCATTTCTTTCATCTTTTCGAAAACATCTTGATTTAATTCTTGTTTTTGATCACTTTCTTCTGCTATAGGAGCAATATACTTTTCCGCAAATTCCCGGGTTGTTTTTTGGATCATTTTTTGTTTTTCAGTTAGTGAAAAATCCATAATAATCATCAATTTTTTATTTTTTTAAATAATTCTTATTATTTATACTAATTTAAACAATTAAATAATTTAATAAATAATTCTAATTAAATTTAGTAGGTTGATTTTTATGACCAAACTTATATATTCAGAAAATTCCATAATTCATTAATTATGAGTGATGATAAACAGCATTTTAAGGTTTCGAAACATAAAGATTATTTGTATGTAATTAAAGAAAATATCTCTGTTGTTCATCCAGCTTATAGAAATGATCCTCTTAATATGTACTTACTTCTGGGAACTCATACTGCTCTTTTACTTGATACCGGATGTGGATTATATCCTCTAAAACCAGTCGTAGATGAGCTAATAGGTGAAAGAAATTTATTAGTTTTCAATACTCATGCCCATTGGGATCATGTTTTAGGAAATGAAGAATTTGGAGAAGTTTACATTCATACAAAAGAAGTTAATTTTATTTCTATACCTTACGATATGTCTTATTTGAAAGATTCTCCATGCGAAATTGTAAAAAAGTATGAGGATAAACACTTTTTAATTTCTCCAGCACAAAATATCAATACATTAAAAGATGGAGACGTCTTTAACTTAGGAGAAATAAATGTTAAAATAATTCATACTCCAGGACATTCTCCCGGTTCAATATGTTTGCTTACAAGCACAGGAGAACTTTTTACGAGTGATGTAGCTTATTATGGAGATCAATTTTTACCTAAAAGAAAATATTTACCAAAAGTTCTCATAACTCTTTCTAAATTGATAGAATTATGTGAAAAACAAAAAGATCTTGAACTCTATCCATCACATAGAAAAACTCCATGTGATAAGACACTTTTAACGGATCTTTACAATGGAATTAAAAATATAGAGAATCTATGGGATACTAAGAAAGCTTTTGATTTTTTTTATGCATGGCAGATTGATGATAATAAATTTAGATATTATATCTCTAGATTGTAATAAATTCAGATACAACTACAAATATTTGATTGAAATCTTAGAATCCACTTTTACACAATTTTTGTCAAATAATTAAACTGAGTTTAAAAGATTAAATTTTTTAGTTGTTTATAATAATTATATTTAGTTAGATAAAAATTAATTTATAATAAAATTTCGTGATTATTTAATGTTTGATGAGAACTACCTTAAAAAGATTAAAGAAAGGAAGCAAGAATGGGATAAAAAACTTGAAAATACAAAAGAACGTGATATAAAATTTATCACGGATTCAGGAATTCCAATTAAAAATTTATATACTCCATTAGATGTAAAGAGCAATTATTTAGAGAATTTAGGTTTTCCTGGGAACACTCCTTATACCAGAGGAGTATATCCGAACATGTACAGAGGACGATTATGGACTATGAGATTGTTTTCAGGGCATGGGACACCTGAAGAGACTAATAAGAGATGGAAGTTTTTATATTCTCATGGAGAAACAGGATTTAGTGCAGCTGTTGATGCCTTAACATTTAATGGTATAGATCCAACTAATCCTGACGGAGATGCAGAAGTTGGAACATCTGGAGTTCCATTATATTGTATTGACAGCATGTTTGCCCTTACAGAAGGATTACCAATTGATAAAGTAAGTGTTGCATTAATAGTTGAACCCTTTACATCAGCACCTGTATGTGCAATGTATTATAATATGGCAAAAATGCGCGGACTTGATATTAAAACATTGATGGGAACAACACAAAATGATATCTTAACAATGACAGTTGGATATGTTCCTTATAAAAATGTAAATCCTTATCATATTCTTCGATTAGCTTGTGATTTAATTGAGTGGTGTGTACCACAAAAGAATGTCCCAAGGTGGCATCCTATTAATTTTACGGGATATAATTATAGGGAAGGTGGAATTGATGCAATTCAAGAATTAGGGTTTGTATTTGCAAGTGCATGTTCTCATATTGATAATTTAATTGAGAGAGGTTGGAAAGTTGATGATTTTGTTAACCGTCTTGCATTTCATCTCTCAGCTCATAAGGATTTCTTTGAAGAAATAGCTAAATATCGGGCAGCTAGACGGATTTGGTATAAATTAATAAAAGATCGATACGAAGCAAAAAATCCCAGATCCATGGAATTTAGGTTTCATGTTCAAACTGCTGGAAGTTCCTTAACTGCGCAATCCCCTAATGTAAATATAGTAAGAACAACAATTCAAGCTTTAGAAGCAGCATTAGGCGGAGTCCAATCACTCCACACAAATTCTTACGATGAAGCAATTTGCTTGCCTTCTAAAGAAGCAGTTTTACTTGCATTAAGAACCCAACAAGTAATACAGGATGAAACAAGAGTTCCAAATACTATTGATCCATTAGCGGGTTCTTATTTTATCGAGTGGCTAACCGATGAACTCGAAGAAAGAGTGTGGTCTTATATAGATAAAATTGAAAAAGTTGGTAATATTGCGAAAGCATTAGATACAGGTTGGTTATATAAGGAAATGAGAGATGCTTTTATGCGTAGGCAAAATCGTATCGAAAAAGGAGAAGAAATTGTACTTGGAGTCAACAAATTTCCAGTTCCTTATGATCAAACAACAACTGTATTTAGGACCAATAAGGAAGCAGTAAAAATTGAACAAGAAAGGATTATAAACTTGCGAAAGCGGCGAGATAACGCTAAATTAGAAACCCTTTTTGATAAATTACGAAAAGTATGTGAAAAAGAAGAGAATGTAATGCCCATTATGATGGAAATAACAAAAGAAGGAGCAACAGTTGGTGAAATTTGCGATGTTTATCGCGAAGTTTGGGGAATCTGGGAGCCCCCAATTGCTATTTAAATAATGAGGTGTAAAGTGTGAATGAGAAGAAAATAAGAGTTTTAATGTCCAAGCCCGGCATAGATTTATTCTAAAGTTCTTAGGATAAAATGTTTACGGGCATTGGCGAGGTGGCGTGGTTGTTTCAAGAGGTTTAAGAGATGCTGGTATGGAAGTGATATTTGGAGGGTTTCAAAATGTCGAACAAATCGTTGAGTCTGCGATTAGTGAAGATGTTGATGTTATTGGTTTAAGTATGCATTCAGGGGCTCACTTAGCATATACTGAGAGAGTTATAAATCTCCTAAAAGAAAAAGGTGTAAAAGACCACTTTTTAATACTTGTAGGTGGTGTAATTCCTGTGAAAGATTTTCTCGTATTAAAAGAAATGGGTGTAGCAAATGTCTATGGTCCTGGAACTGTCGTAAGAGATATAGTCAAATTTATTGTAGAAAATATCAAAAAATAATGGTTAATGATTAAGAATAATTGATTCTTATTCTAATTAAAAAAGAATAAACGATATATTTGGTGTTATTTTTATTTGAAGCGAAATTATGACATTGATGTTTTAATTGAGAAATTTAAAAAAAAGGATAAAATTGCTTTAGCAAGGCTTATAACTCTTGTTGAAAATAATCCTGAAACCACTACCAACATATTTAATAACTTTAATGGTTCAGAAAAAGATTCTTATATTATTGGGATAACTGGGTCTCCAGGTGTGGGAAAAAGCACTTTAGTTAATGCTCTTTCAAAGATTTTATTGGAAAGTGGAAAGTCAATCGGAATTATTTCTGTAGATCCAACCTCACCCTTTACTGGAGGAGCTTTTTTAGGAGATAGAGTAAGGATGACAGACGTTTCTTTACATCCAAATATATTTATACGGAGTCTTGCATCGAGAGGTTATAAAGGTGGTATTTCAAGAGCTGTTTTTGACATAAGCTTATTGTATGAAGCTTTCGGAATGGATTTTATCATAATTGAAACAGTAGGTGTAGGTCAATCCGAATTTGACATATATAATTTGGCTTATACTACAGTTGTTATAATGGTTCCTGGGTATGGTGACTCAATTCAGATACAAAAAGCCGGAATAATTGAAGTTGGAGATATTTATGTTGTAAATAAAAAAGATTTGGGGGGGGAAGATATTGTTGTGCAAATGGAAATGATGCTTGATGATGCAACTATCCAAAGTGGTTGGAGAGCACCGGTTGTAATGACAAATTCTATTACCGGAGAAGGAGTCAATTCTTTAATTGAAAAGATAATGGATCATAAAGAACACCTCGAGCTTTCTGAATTACTGAAAGAAAAGAAAAAACATAGATTTGCATATAAAATAGAAGAATTACTATCATCCAAAATAGGAAAGGTTCTAGAAAGTCTAATAAGTAAAGATGATCTAAATAAAATTTCTAATTCTGTTTTACAAGGTAAAAAGTTTAAAATTTATGATATGGTTCACCATTTATTTAGTAATGTAAAATTTGAAATGAAAAAATCAGATTAAAATATTCTAAATTCCTCCCTTATTCCGTTATTGACAACTCTGGAAATCTTTTTTCCATTGTTATTTGTGACTCGCATCCGCTTACTTTTTCCATCAATATCTAATTATGTTTTATTTATTTTATTGGATGTAAATATAAAATGTTATAAAAGTGCACCTTAAAACTTTATAAGGTGAATCAATTGTAGATTATCAAGGAATTTTCATAAGAAAAAATGGTGTGTTATAATTGGAGGAAGAAAAATGTAATAAATTAACAAAAATAAAAGATTTCTTTTTGAAATTCTCAGGTTATTTTATTCTACTCTTACAATATGTACCTACTACTTCAATTTGGTTTGGAATCATGAGTTTACCACTAATTGGATATTTGACATTTTTCTTCATAAATCCTAGTATAGCATGGAAAGATTTTCTCTTTTTTATTTCATCACCTGAATTCTACTTAACAATTTTTGGAATGATTGTTTTTCTTTATTCGTTGATTCATTTAATTCGAAATAGAAAAGATGGATTAATAAAAACGGGATTTTATAAATATATACGACATCCTCAATACCTTGGAATAATAATTATGACATTAGGACTTACTTTATTTTGCGTTCGAGCAACATCACCGGTTAGTATAATATCCGGAATCATGGTAGATTTTTCAGGGATATTATTTATATGGATTGCAGAGGTATTACTTTATATCATTTTAGGTAAGATTGAAGATCTATCGTTGAAAGCAAAATTTGGAGGAGAATTTTTAGAATATGCAGAAAAAGTTTCATTTATGCTCCCATTCATAAATGTATTTAAAGCAAGAACTGGAAAGTAAACTCAACTAAACATAAAATATATTAAGATAAATAGATTTAAAGTTTTGAAATTTTTTCTTATTGAAGTTAAAAAAAAAGATATTTACTTAAAAAGTATGAAAGAATTAAATATAAAGGAAAATTCCCGCAAATTATACCTTTTAAAAATTATTGTAATAATCTCAATAATAATTCTACTATCTCTCTTATTATCCATCAAAATTACATCAATTCTCGATGTATTTGGTATTGAAATAACTATTTTTGATTGGTTCTTTATTATATTCTTATTAATTCCAATAATATTCTTAATTTCAATTTCTATCTCAATAACTTTTAATCAATTTAAAGATTATTTAAAAAGGAAAACAGTTCCATTACAACTTAACTATTATCTTTCGTTTAATGATATATTTGAAAATGAAAATCGCAAAAAAATTATAAATCAAATCCTTGAAAAACCAGGTATTCATAATAATGAACTTCTTCGACAATGTAATTTACAAAAAGGACAATTACAATGGCATTTACATGTATTAATGCGATACGGAATAATTAGAAAGGAAAAAATTGGCCAATATGTTGTTTTTTTTCCTAATATTGTAAATCTAAAAGAGAATGATGATTCCCATGTATTTCTTTTAAAATCAAAAACTTCTTTAAAAATTTTAGATATTATCGAAAAGAATCCAGGAATTTTTTCTAGTAAAATTGCTCGTCAATTAAATTTAAAAAGGAGTTCTGTAAAATATCATATCGATAAATTATTTGAAAAAAATTTAATTTCCCTTAAAAGAATAGGTCGTAAAATTTCCTTATTTCCAAATCAAAATAGTTAAGGTAATGGTTTCTCCTTTTCTATATCTGCAGGATCATGTCCTTTATCTAACTGCTCAAACCACCATTTATCAGTAGATATTATTTCTTTTGCCTTTTCTAATACAATTTCAATATTTTTTTGATTTACAATAACAACACCATTAATATCTCCAAATATAAGATCTCCAAGATTAATCATTCTTCCACCACATTTAATGGGTTTCATTATAGAATCCATATCAATAATCATTCGACCACGAATTGAAGAACAAATAACCCCTCTGGCAAATATAGGAAATTTTAGGGAAATTACCTGTGCCATATCACGTATAGGTCCATCAACAAGTCCTCCTTTAAACCCAAATCCTTGGAGAATTCTGCTAGTGCTCTGACCCAATCCTGCTGCAATCATTTGACCAGACATATCAACACACATGATGGGAAAATTCGGAATTTGTTTCATAAATTTAACCAATCGAGCAATGACATTTCTATCTAGTGGTTCATCAGACAAAACCATTTTCATTGTTCCTGCAAATCCAACAATCCTTGCACCAGGCCACATAGGTCTAATTCCTGCATCAAGAAAACCTGGCTCTAATCCTAATTCATCAATAGCGTCTGATACTGCGCAAGTATATAACTTTGAGTATTCATTTATAATATATTCCATTTTTTCTTTATTCATGATTCTCACTCATTAAAGATTTATTTAATATATGTAAAAAAATATCCTAATAATGATATTATTTTGATTATAATCCATATAAAATTAATATTTAATACAAAAAATAAAATTATATAATAAAATAAACATAATTTTTGAATGAAAATATGAAATGAAAATGACTGAAAAAGAAATAAATATTAAAAAAAGAAGCAACAGTATTTTTGAAGGTATAAAAGAAACTCCTTTTAAATATGTGCCATTGGGGATAATTAAAGGTTTGGGGTTCGAGGAAAAAGAGATAAATGAAAAACCTTTTATTGGTGTTGTTAATACGTGGAATGAATTAAATCCCGGACATAAACATTTAGGAAATCTAGCAGAAGCCGTGAAATATGGTATTATTGAAGCAGGAGGAATCCCCTTCGAATTTTGCACAGTTGGACCTTGTGATGGATGGGCTAATGGTAATGAAGGAATGCGGTACATATTACCACAAAGAGAAGTTATTGCAGATTCAATAGAATTGATGATTCAAGCACATAGATTGGATGCAATGGTAACGTTATCTAGTTGCGATAAGATAAATCCAGCCGTTTTAATGGCTGCAATCAGATTAGATATCCCAACGATTTGCGTTCCTGGAGGACCAAACATGTATGAAATAAGGTTTATGCCGGATTATAAGGGAATTGAACAAAGTAATTATGGGGATTTTATTCACAAATTAGGTTGTATATCATGTGCCACA
Source organism: Promethearchaeia archaeon (assembly GCA_029856045.1). Classification (GTDB taxonomy): domain Archaea; phylum Asgardarchaeota; class Lokiarchaeia; order Sigyniarchaeales; family SOKP01; genus 6H3-1. The sequence goes on from JAHQWG010000033.1 coordinate 10,159, forward strand.
TACGGAGCTTGTGAATTAATGGGTACGGCTAATACAATTCAATGTTTAATGGAAGCATTTGGAATGACTTTACCAAATGCTGCTACAACCCCAGCAATGACTAGAATGAAATATATAATTGCAAAAAACTCTGGAAAAAAAATAATTGATTTATTAAAAAAAGGAATAACTCCTTCCCAAATTATGACAAAAAAATCATTAGAGAATGCTCTAATGGTTGATCTAGCAATAGGAGGTTCAACAAATTCAGCTTTACATCTTCCAGCAATAGCAAATGAAATGGATATTGAATTTGACTTAGAAATTTTTAATGAATATAGTAAAAAAATTCCAACTATAGTGAATGTATCTCCATCAGGGGATTATGGGATTATAGATTTATATAAAGCAGGAGGTATCCCAGCAGTTTTAAGGAGATTAAAGGATTTTATTCATTTAGATTGCTTAACAGTTTCGGGAACTACTATTGGAAAAACAATTGGGAGAGTAAAAATATTAGATGAAAATGTAATCAGACCATTAAACAATCCCGTTTATCCAGAGGGGGGAACTGTAATCTTAAAAGGAAATTTAGCACCAGAAGGAGCTGTTGTAAAACAATCTGCAGTCAAGAATCAAACTATGTTGAAATTTGAGAGCCCTGCTGTATGTTTCAATTCAGAACAGGAAGTTATCGATGCATTAATTTCAAATAAAATATCAAATAACTCCATTTTAATAATTAGATATGAGGGTCCAAAAGGAGGGCCTGGTATGCCAGAACTATTAGCTGTGACAGCAACTCTAATGTTAAGGCGTAATTTAGATAGAGTTGCTTTAATTACTGATGGACGCTTTTCAGGTGCTACTTCTGGACCTTGCATTGGTCATGTGAGCCCTGAAGCTTATTTAGGGGGGCCAATCGCAATTATAAAAGATGGAGATACCATCAATATTGATATCCCAAATAAAAAACTTGAAGTCAATCTTTCTGATGAGGAAATTCAGGGACGCTTAAGCAATTGGAAACCAATTGAAAGAGTGATTAAAAGTAAAGCTTTACAAAAATATAAAAGCCTTGTATCTTCTGCTACTAAAGGAGCAATTTTAAATTTTTAAATTATTTTTTTTCTAAAACCTTTTGTTGGTTGAAACAAGTCAAATTAATAAGGAAAATAAGAAATTTATTTTATTTTTCAATTATTGACTTCTTTTGTTCGTGGATTTCTTTCAAATTTTCCTGAATTTCTGCTAAATATAGACCATGTAAAGGGTACTTATCTCTTATTCTAATTTTGTTTGATTTTGGCATAATATCTAATATATATTTTAATTTTTTTAAAAATATCATTTACCATTTTTTTTAAGGTAATTGAATGCTACAAGGAAAAATTCCTGCCTTAAGAGATTTTCCATAGATATTTTCGAGTTTCTTTATCATACCATTAAAATCTTTTCGAAAAATGGTTTTCTCAGGATAATAATGAAAAACATCTGCTTTATTTATATTTGGCGAAAAGATTCCAAATTTCATGTTCTTTAAAACTCCTTTGAATATTATTGTTTCTCCCCAATTTTGATAAAGTTTTCCACCTGTTTCTCCTTGCAATGAATGAAAACCTCTTCCTTCACTAGCTGCTGTTAATAGAATAATTGCTCCCCCCCGCTTAATAAATCTTTTAGAACTTAGAAAAAAGTTAAGTCCTTTAAAAGCTTGGGAAAACTCAGTATCTTCTGGATAAAGATTGAAAAACCCAATATCCAAATTCAAATTGGGAGGTAATTCAGCATCATATATTATTTTTGCCAATTCCATTGCTTTTCTGTGAGCTTTAATGTAATGACCTGCAAAGACTCCCGCGAAACCTCTTTTAATTGTAGATACAATATTGACAGTAAAATCTAACCCTGCCTTTTCGCATACATCTTCGATGTCTTTTCTTAAATCCGTTACAAATCCTAAACCGATACCTATACCTCTAACTCCTGCTTTATGATTTGCCTCAAGAGTTTGAATCCCACATATTCCAGGTAATATAATTTTAGCTCCTCCTCCAAACCCAGCCAATGGATGTGGTAATACGGATCCAATTGCAATCTTTACTTCCGCATCATGATATGTTTTATTTAAATAAATTGGTGTTCGCTTGTTAGAATCTCCAATATAAACCAAGTTTTCGTAAGGATGATGATTTTCAATTTTAACTCTATCCACAATGCTAAGCCCTACTTTTTTAATAGAGTCTTGTCTATTCATTGGACGGTGAGCACCAAGAGCATATATTAAAACAATTTTTTCATCTTTTATACCTGCTGCATTTAACTGATTTATTATAATATTTAAAATAGATTCTAATCGAGAGGGTCGAGAAATATCTTCGACAACAATAACAGCATTGCGTTTTCCACCAGCAATTTTTTTAAGAGGTGGTGTTCCTATAGGTTTATCAATAGCATTCTCAATTTCTTTCTGTGAGAGTTCTTTTGCATCTTTCATACTAAAAGATTTAATATCCCATGAATCTGGAAATTCAAGGTTAAAATCTCCATCTCCATACCAAGCAGCCCAAGGAATCTTGAATATCTGTACCATATAAAATTCTCGCGTGAAAGCTCTTTAATTAAAAAATGAAATTCACAAAAAGCTTATATATATTCTTCTAATTTTAAAGATTTTAACTTTTCCTTCGTAGGTATACCCATTTCATCCCATCCTCTGAACTTATAATATTCTTTTAACATTAAATCAATGTTTAAAACTTTATTTCGTGCTCTTCCATTCGATAAAGGTGTCCTTAACTTTATTGGGATTCTATCATCTTTTTTTGTAATTCCACACTGAACATTAAATAATCTCTTCAAATTGAAAATTCTTTCTCCTATTTCTATTAATTCTGATAAGGTTATTGATATACCTGTTAAATTATAAATTGCTTTAATTAACAAATCAAAAAGATTTTCAACTATTTGGGTACCTGAAGAAATAGTTTGACGGCAAATCCCTAATGAATTATTTATTTCTGAAAGATTTTGACTAATCGCAATATCATGGGCAAATTTTGGATCGTCAATAGTTCTTAATTTAATTGGGACCCCTTCGTTCATATTTAATAATTTATTAAAACCAGTAAATCCAGAATAAATATCATTACCGAATCCTCTTAAATGACACGCACCTCTATTAGAAGTAGCATATTGTAGACCAAGGGGAAAATTAGCTCTAGGTTCATGCATAGGAAGATCCAATCCTTTAATCTCTGCTGTTAATTGGTCAGAACCTTTTCCAATTATTTCAGAAGCTTTTCTAGTTCCACGACTTAAAATTTTACCTATTCCTTCATTATTGCAAATTAATTTAGTTAATTTTACAATTGCGTCTGAATTACCCCATTCTAAGGAAAATCCAATATCATCTCTTGTCAATATTCCATTTTCATAACAATTCAATGCAAAAGCAACAGTGCAACCAGTAGAAATTGTATCAACTCCCATATTATTACAATAATCATTAATAAATGCTATAGATTCTATATTTGAATTCAAACACATTGATCCAAATGCTGCAGTAGTTTCATACTCTGGTCCTGCAGCATTTTCAATTTTATAGGGACCTTCTTTTATCTCAACTTCCCGACCACAACTAAATGGACATAAATAACAAGGTTTTAATTTTACAAGCATTTTTTCAGCTACGACTGCTCCAGATATTTCATTAACACCTTTCCATTTTCCTAAGGCTCCCCAATTTTGGTGTGGGACATCTGCAAAAATTTCGAAATATTCAATAGCATTTGTTCCAATTAATCTCAAAGTTTTTGCCATAGCTGAATTATTAAATTCTTTCATCAGCTTTCGAGTTATTTCTTTGAATTTACTCTCATTATAGTATTCTATTTTTTTAGTACTTCTTACTGCTATAGCTTTTAATTTCTTTGATCCCATAATCGCACCCATACCCCCTCTTCCCACCGCTCTGCCATGATCATTTATTATTGATGCCATTGGTATCTCTTTCTCTCCAGAGGGACCAATACAAGCAACTTTAAATTGTTTACCTAATTTAGATTGAAGTTCTCGGATTGTAGTTTTAGTATCTAAACCCCATAGTTCAGAAGCATCTTTTAATTCGAAGCTATTATCATCAATTATTAAATAAACGGGTAGTTCAGCTTTATTCCTAAAAATTATCCCATTGAATAATGGTCTTAATTCAGCTCCAAAAAATCCACCAGAAACGCCTTCTCCATGAATATTAGTCAAAGGTGATCTAGCAGATACAGAGAAAAACCCAGAACAAGGATAAGAAGTTCCTGTTAATAAACCAGTCATAAGAATTAATGGGTTTTTTTCACTATAAGGATCATTTTTATAGACTTTTTCTTTCATTAGATAGTCAATGGCAAACCCTGGTCCACCCAAAAATGTTTTAACTAAATTCTCTTCATAAAAAATTTCTTTAAACGTATTATTCTTTAAATCTACTTCCAAAATCTTGCCATCTTTTTCTTTTTCCATGAATAATTAACCTTTTAAGACTTCTAATAACCTTTATTCATATTTGTTTTAAGACTTATTAAAATCTAATAAGTAAGATATAAGGAATGAATAAATTTTATTTCTTTATTTTTATATATTTAATTATAATGTAAAAGTTTTGGAAATCTGTTTTCCATTTCTAATTCCTTTTCAATTATTTCATCCAATAATTCTTCTCGTTCCTTACCTGAGAGGATTTCTAACTTCCTTATGCCTAATGGATCTACTTTTTCTCTTAAAAGTTTTATTTCTTTTGCAGTAGGCGGTTTTGTTTCTTTTATATTATCAGGGATAATTAAATCAAAACCAGTGGAATTTTTAACAGTTTCAATGTTTATACCAGGATGAATAGATGCAACCTTCATCCGTTTACTTTTCTCATCAAAATCTAAATATGCTAAATTAGTTATTATGCATTGTGGGCCAACACCACCACAAATACTCGGCTTTCCATTAGGAAAACCTACTCCTGAGATAAAGTAAAGTTTCTCTATTGGAACGAAAGTTCGTGTATCATGTCTTGGTGTATAAAGGAAAGAACCACGGGAATAAAACATGCTAAAATCTGCTATACCTGCGCAGCCTGGAAGTCTAATCTTTGGTTTATTCCAATCACCAATGCAAATGTTGTTTGTATTTCCATATTGGTCAATTTGAGCAGGTCTAAAGAACTCTATTGTAGTTAGTTTATCAGAAGGTAAGCTTTCCAGAGTACATTCACCTGTATTTTGAAATCTATATGCTCTTGCTGTATTCATCTCCAAATAAAGCAATGAAACCTGACGAGGTTCAAAAACAAAAGTATTTCCCATGATATAATGATAAATCGCATTTGGTGCATGAGTTAATTTTGCTAATGTGAACGCAGCCCAGACACAAGGAGTTGCGACCCCCACAATCATTATGTCTGTATCTTTTACCTCTCTAGCCATTAAAACAGTCATCATCTCACCAATCGTATAATCTTTTGAATATTCACTCATTCTTTTATCCCACTTTTATTAAATATTTTCAGTAATTTAATTTATAAATTATTATTTTTCATACTCCAATCGTTAATAGCTACTTTAACTGATCGTCGCATTTCCATAGAATAATCCGCAGCTAATTTTGCAAAATAAAATTTTTGTCCTAAATTCTTAGCTTGTTTTACATCGTAACTTCTCTTCACATTTTGAAACATTTCAGTAAAATCTTGCTCATTTAATCTATTGTATTTGTTGGTAAAATGGATAAATTTTTGAGAAAATCTGGGCGATAAAGGAATCTTTTCCTTATTGCTTTTTGGGTACCCAAAACAAACCATTATTATAGGAAATACCCATCGAGTAAGATTAAACATTTTACGATGAATTTCAATATTTTCAACAATATCACCAATATAACATGAACCGATTCCTAAAGCCTCCGCCGTTATAACAGCATTTTGAGCTGCTATTAGTGCATCACAACAGGCAAGTAGTAAATCAGATTCCTGTGGAGTTTGAAAATCTATACCAATTTCATCGCATAATTCTCTTGTTTTACAGATTTTGAAATAATCCCACCATCTTTGCATATCTGCTAGAAAAATCAAAACCAAGGGAGCTTTTGCGATATGGGGCTGATTATCACATGTTATTGCCAGCTTATCTTTCAATTTTTGATCAGTTACTTGAATAATGGAATAGAACATCATATTACCTGCTGTGGGAGCTCTCATTGCTCCATATAAAACCATATTAATTTCTTCTTTAGTAAGTGGTTTAGGATCATATGTTCGAATAGTCCTTCTGTTCTTAATCAATTCTAAAGTTTTATTATTTTTACCAGTTTTACTCAATCATATACACCCTTTATTTTATTTTTATTTTATTATAATAATATATTTAAAATCATTTGAGCTCCACCTGCCTCTTCTAAATATTGAGCATTAGTCTTATTTAAAATGTAATTTTTTCGATATTCTTCAAAATCTGTTTTCAAATACTCTTTTATGTGAAGTGGATCAAACGTGTAAATTGGATAACAACTTGTTGGATGAGCGCCAAATGGAATCTTCACTACAGCATCTGTTGTTTGCATGGGTAATTGGGCTTTTCCGGGGAGATATCGAATATCCTCGGTTTCGACCATTTTCTCACATATTATGATTGTTTTTTTAGCTGTTTTTGCCATATCATCATCAAGCCAAACAGCCCCAGCAATATTTCCATTTCCAAATTCATCAGCATATGGCACATGTAAAATAGCAACGTCTAGATCGATTTTAGGTAATGCCATTAATTGGGTGCCTGAACCTAATGGGTCTTCGAATTGTTTTATGTCTTTTCTTACTTTAGGAAAATCCGTTCCAATTATCCCTTTTAAGGGCATAAAGGGTACCTTTAAATAAGAGCATTTAAGCCCTAGGGCGAGTGAGGCTTCACTTTCTTCGGAAATATTAACTTTTCCCGTCTCAACAGCCTTTCTATAATGAGGAGCCATTCCAAAAACTTCCATTCCTACAAATGAGGCTCTAACCTCAGAAATGCATCCGGCACCAATAAGCATATCAACTTCAATCCCTCCAACAAAAGTGCAAATTGAAAGATCTTTTTTCTCTTGTCTAATTATTTCTCTACAAGCACTTGCTGGTTTCCTCCAAAAAGAAAGTCCTCCAATACCTATAAGGTCACCATTTTGAACATAGGTTGAAATAGCTTCTTCTAAAGACATTAGTTTACTTGATCTGATTTAAAATCCCCTTATTATATCTATTAGTACTATTATTTCTCAAATATTATTTAGAAATTATATTTGATTAATTAAAAATATACTACTATTTGCAGATTAGAGAAAATCAAAGTTAAAAAATTTTTTTTAAGAACTTATTTTTGTGCTCTTAATTCTATCACAACATTTTTTGACCAAATCGAAATTCGCTCAAATATATCTTCAAGCGATCTTCCATGCTTAGTTAAAGAATATTCAACCCTAATTGGTATTTCATTAAATACTTTTCTATCAATTAAACCATATTTTTTTAGTTCCTTTAGACGTTCAGTAATAGTTTTAGGACTTGCAGATAATTTTTTCAATATCTCATTAAATCGCAATTTCTCATGAATTAATAACAATCGAATAACGCTTAATGTATGCTTTTTTCCAAATAAAGTTAATGCAGTTTGAAAATAACACTCATCTTGACAATTATGTGTATCTTTATGCTGAAGACAATGCCAACGGAGTGGCTCTTCCTGTGTTTCATCATTAATATCTTGTTCCATTATAATATAACTCTTTTCTTTCTAACACTTTATTTTTAGATAGTTACTTCCGTAATTAACATTTACTTCAATACTTCACTCTTTGAAGTTTAAATACTTCAATTAATATAGCATAGATAATCTTAAAAAATTTTTGGAGAAAATAAAAAATGGTTGATAAATTAGAAAAATTACATGCTGAAGATTGTGAATGTGATAAACCTGAAATTCGGGATGGCTTCGAAGACGGACTATGCTCAAAAGATCAAATAATAAAGTGTCATGGAGAAGAATTCTTTGAGAAATTGAAGAAAGAAGGGAAGATATAGATTCTTTTTATAATTTTTAGAAAAATTTAAAGCATAAATTATATAAAAAATTATAAGAATTTAAGAGGAGAACCTATAGAATGAATGTTATTGAAATTGAAAATCTTTCGAAATATTTTGATCAAGTCCATGCTGTAGATCAAGTAAATTTTCACGTAAATGAAGGTGAAATTTTTGGTTTTTTAGGTCCAAATGGAGCAGGCAAAACAACTACAATTAGAATGATGACTGGAGTATTAAAACCAACAAATGGGCAAATTCAAATATTTAAAAAAAATATATGGAAAAATCCTATTCCTATTAAGCAAATTATTGGAAATGTTCCTGAAATGGCAAATGTTTATCCAGATCTTACAGGTATGCAAAATTTAACGTTAATAGGTGAATTGTATGGTGTACCTAAAAAAATCAATAAAGAACGCGCTGAGAAATTGTTAAAACAATTTGAACTATTTGAAAATCGAAATTTCAAAACGAGAAAATATTCAAAAGGCATGAAACAACGATTGTTATTATGTATGGCGCTAATGAATGACCCTATAATATTATTTCTTGATGAACCCACTTCTGGATTAGATGTTCAAAGTGCTAAAATAATAAAGCAATTAATAAAAGAATATAACCGAAATGGCACAACGATTTTTTTAACAACTCATGATATGGAAGTTGCCAATGAATTATGTGATCGAATCGCTATAATAAATAAAGGAAAAATTGTAAGTTTAGATACACCAGAGAATCTCAAGAAATTATTTCAAGAATTTCAAGAAATTGATATCTCTTTCAATCAAGATGTTAATAGTGAAGAATTGGAAAAATTAAGTTCTATAAAAAAAGTACAGAAAGTTAAGGATGGTTTTTCCGTTATTGTTCATGAAGTGAATCAAGCTATTACACAAATTGCAGATTTTGCAAAAACAAATAAATTGGAAATAAAAAGATTAATTACTCATCAACCTCGTTTAGAAGAAGTATTTTTAAAGATAATTGAAAGAGGTGTTTAAAATTAAAGAAGAATTAATATTTCCCAAAAAATCAAAAATTGAACAATTTAGTTCCCAAATAAAAAGATCTATTGCTATTGCAAAAAAAAATTTAAGGATTTATTATAATAAAGGACCAGTAGTAATTCAAGGATTTTTATTTCCAGTGATTTTATTTTTTGCAATGACAATTGGACGAGAGATTCTTCCTATTTATATTATTTCAGGATTAATGGCGATGGTTCTCTTTTTATCTGCAACATCTATTGGACCTATAGCTTTTCCATGGGAAACAAGACAAAAAACCCTTGAAAGATTAATAACTTGTCCAATTTCAATAAAAACAATTATATTAGGAGATGTTTGGGCTTCATTTATATTTGGTTCGATTATTTCAATTGTTCCTTTAGTATTAGGTCTTCTAATTTTTTCATTTTGGAGTTCATTAAATTTGGTAATTATTATAATTGGGGTTCTTGTGTCATCATTTTCATTTTCCTGTATTAGCATCATTTTATCAGTCCCGCCATCAGACACACCTGCGAATACTATGATTTTAACAGTAATAATCAAGTTTCCTCTGATCTTTATAAGCCCACTTTTTATGCCAATTGAATCTGTGCCTGGTGCAATAATATCTCCACTGACTTATTTTATTGACATCATAAATTTTGGGTTGTCAGGAAATAGTGCGTTCGGATCATTTGGATTACTACTTGATTTTGGCATTTTGTTACTTTTTGGTTTTGGCTTTCTATTTTTATCATTCAAATTGCATGGAAAAACATTGCAAAAAAGATTTCGAGGATAAAAAATAAAAAGCTAGTCTTTAATTAAAAAATTTAATATTTCATTTTTTTTTTCTATTTTTTTCCACCTTAGGGAAGAAAAATCCAAAGCAATATAAATAATGCGAAAAAGGCAAGTGCAATTAGACCAAAAATCTTAATCCATTTGGCAATCCCAATATCTCCCGTTTTAGCGTTATAGAAGCACCTTCCCATTGCTGCTACAAAAATAAGTCCAACTAATATTGCAATAACATAAAATAAGATTGAAAATAATGTTAATGCTACATCCACTTCAATACTAGGCCATAAAAAAACAAGAAGCCATGTAGATACGATAAAAAAAAACGCTGCTGCAAATAAAAAAACGATACCCCATAATATTGCCATAATCTTCATATTTTTATCCCTTAAAGCAATTAATTTCTCTTATTTTTTATTCTAATTTACTATTATTTAAATTATTTTTTTCTAATTTCTATAAATTCAAACTCTTTTTATTAATTAGTAAATGAAGTTGATAAATCTTAACAAAAATTATAAATTCTAAATAATTGTTTTTATAATTAAAATTAAGATGATAAAAATGGAAAAACCAATTACTGCCATAGTTTGTGGTGCTGGACAGCGTGGACGTGATGCTTATGGAAGATATGCGGAAATAAATAAGGATAAATTGCAAATCATTGGAGTTGCAGAACCAAATGAAGTAAAGCGTAAAAATTTTGTAAAAATCCATAATATTCCAGAAGAAAGAAGTTTTAACTCATGGGAAGAGATTTTAGCGAAGGATAAATTTGCGGATGCTGCAATTATTACTACACAGGATAATATGCATACCCAACCGGCATTACTCGCTATGGAACAAGGATATGATGTTTTATTAGAAAAACCTATGGCAAATAATTTAGAGGAGTGTATTCAACTTATTAATAAAGCTCAAGAAACCGGTAAGCACCTCCAAATCTGTCATGTGTTGAGATATACCGATTTTTATTCTACAATTTATGATACTATACAAAGTGGAAAATTAGGCAAAGTAATTAATATTGAATGTAAAGAAAATGTATCTTATTTTCATTATAGTCACTCTTATATACGAGGAAACTGGAGAAATTCTGAGAAATCTTCCCCAATGATCCTTGCTAAATGCTGTCATGATTTGGATTTATTGTATTGGATGGTTGGAATCCCACCAAAACAAATTAGTTCATTTGGAAATTTATTATATTATAAAAAAGAAAATGCTCCTGAAGGTGCACCCAAACGTTGTCTTGACGGATGCCCTCACGCAAATGAATGTATTTATTATGCTCCCTTTATTTATATAGATAATACGCCTTTATTTCGGGTGGGTTTGGATTGTGACATTAAAATCATAAAATTTTTTGCATGGCTTGCAATTAAACACAGAACTACAGCAAAAATCTTAAGCAAAATAATCCCACCGCTTAAAGATGCCGTTGAATGGAAAAGCTGGCCGGTAAGTGTGATTACAGATGATTTAACCTATGAGGGAAAAATGAAAGCACTTAAAGAAGGTCCTTATGGGAGATGTGTGTATCATTGCGATAATAATGTAGTTGATCACCAAACAGTTAATATTGAATTTGAAAATGGTGTTACAGCAAATCTCACTGTTCATGGTCATTCAGCATTCGAAGGAAGAAGTATCCGAATTGATGGGACTAAAGCAACATTAATCGGAGAATTTTTATTTTCAGGAGAACAAATCTGGCTTTATGATAAATTATCTGGAAAGAAAGAAAAAATATTTGAAGGGCATTTAGAATTAACAGGACACGGAGGTGGAGATACTGGGCTTATGAATGCATTCGTGGACTTAATGAGACAAAATATTTCAAAACCATTAACAGATGCCCAAGCTTCCCTTGAAAGCCATATAATGGCATTTGCAGCTGAAAAGTCAAGACTTGAAGGAGAAGTTATTGATATGGCAGAATATCGACGAGAAGTTATGAATCTTTAAAAAAAAGAAAAGAGTAATAAAAAATTTATTTAAATGTTTTTAATTTGTTTTACCATGTTGTCTGGAAATAGGAGAATATAAATAATCCTAAAAATGCAGCACTTATAAAAACAAATAACAAGCCTGCCAATCCTGTGCCCGCTAGAATTACACTTAAAAGCATAACCACAAAAGCCACAGCTAGCCAAACTATTTCCATTACTACTACAATCTTAACTTTTTCCCAATCAGATTCCCTTGATCCCAATAATGAACTGATTCCAAGCCCTAGAAAAGCTGCACCAAGCAACCTAAGAGTTACTGGATCCGTATAAGGCCAACTAAACAAAGCCACAAATTCATCTGGTAAAAACAAGTAGAAAAAACCCAAGATAACAGCTACAACAAAATGGATGAGGAATGTTATTTTTAATACTTTAGATACTATTTTTTCTGCCATATAATTTCACATCTATTAACATTTCGATTTTTTATTTATTGAAATTAAGTTATTGTAATATTAAGTTTAACTTATATATATACTTAAAAACCTAATTAATATATTGCCTTGTAAAAATATGCTATTAATAATCTCCTTAATCATCATTTCATATTCTTGAGTATCAATATAAAAGAAAATTCTACTATTTTTAATAGACTCATAGTAAAATTAATTAAATATAAAATTTAAAAAAGAAAAAATAAAAAGAAAAGAAATTAGATATTTTCTATAATTTATTTACGATTAAATCAACACATCTCTTGCTATAGCCCCATTCGTTGTCATACCATGAAAATATTTTAACAGTTTTACCAATAACTTTAGTCATCATAGCGCTAAAGACAGAACTGTGAGGATTACCAATAACATCACTTGAAACAATTGGATCTTCAGTATATTCGAGAATATCTTTTAGTGGACCTTCTGCTGCCGCTTTCATAGCAGAATTTACAGCATCTACGCTCACATCCTTCTCAACAACAGCTACTAAATCTACGACACTACCATCTGGAGTAGGAACGCGAACTGCGACCCCGTCTAACTTCCCTTGTAGATCAGGTATTACTACACCAATAGCTTTTGCTGCCCCCGTACTGGTAGGTATCATATTCGCAGCCGCACCTCTTCCACGAGTCATTTTAATTGGAGCATCTTTTCGAGCTGTGTCTACTGTTCTTTGATCTCCAGTATAGGAGTGAATGGTTGTCATAAATCCGCTATTAATAATAAAATTATCATGTAATACTTTAGCAACTGGACCTAAACAATTGGTAGTACAACTCGCATTGCTGATAATTTTATGCTCATCTTTTATTATATGATCATTTACTCCGATGACTACTGTGACATCAGGATCAGTGGCAGGAGCACTAATGAGGACTCTTTTTGCTCCAGCAGCAAGATGTTTTGCAGCTCCATCTCGCTTAGTGAAAAAACCCGTAGATTCTAACACGACGTCAATATTATTACTTGCGTGAGGAAGATTTGCAGGATCTCGTTCTGCTGTTATGGGTATCTCGCGTCCATCAACTATTAGGCTATTTTCAGTGTGTTTGATATCTCCTTTAAATCGGCCAAATACAGAGTCATATTTTAACACATACGCTAAATACTCCGGGGCAAATAGATCGTTAATACTAATAATCTCGAGACCGGGATTTCCCCAAGCAGCTCTGAAAAAATTTCTTCCGATTCGTCCGAAACCATTAATAGCTACACGTTTTACCATATTCTTTCAACCTATTAAATTTTAAATAATTTTTATCTGCTTATTTTAATTTATTTTAAAGTAAGATAGTTGTATTTAATTTGACTTAATATTTAATCTTTTTAAAAAAAGATCTTAATTATTTATGATTAAAATTGAAAAAAGTTTGGAAAAGAGTTAATTTAAAACTTATTTTGCTTGTTTTCCTAATAAATTAAGCACTTGTTCAACCATTTTCTTTTTAGTTGGACCTTGAAGATCCGTAATTGCTGCTGGTAAGCCCAGTAATGCTTCGGTAATTCTTTTCCATACGGATGAGACTTCACCTTCATTTGGGATACGAGCACGAGTGACATCCACATTTATTTTTGGATAATTCTTTTCTGCTGCCTTCTGGCATTTATAACAGTTAATACACTGATCTTTGTCTACGATAATTTCGGTTTCTTTATTTGAGAGCGCTCCAACTACGCATTCTTTTACAAAATCCTCAATGTTTTTAACCTTCTTTTCTGTACTTTCAATCTTCGTAGTTCCTTCTACCAATTTTTGAATTTTCTGACCTGTTTCCTTAATTTTAAGTTCTTTTGGTTTTAATTCTGGAAGTGATCCATTTTCTATAAGAAGAAGTTTGGGCTCACCATTAATTCGTAAATTTAATGCAAATCCAGAACACGTAAAAGAACAAATTCCACAGAATATACATTTATCAATATCGACATATCTTTTTAAATCTGATTCAACTCCCATATCTTCTGGAGAGCCAATGCATTCTTTAGGACAGACTTTTGCACAAAAATCACATTCAATGCATTTATCATTATTAAAGATTAATTCACTCACGTGATTCAGCATTTTGAACTCGTGAGAGTAAACATTATCTTGAATTTCAATAATTTTCTTGGATGGTAAAGACATTTTCTTTCTTACCTTGATATTTTTTAATATTAATCTGGTTTAAGATAGTTATTAAAATTAAACTCAATTAAATAATATTACTCATCAATAATTAATAATATAAATAAATTAAATGGAATTCAGATAAAAAGGATAAAATAAATATAATGTCCATAAAAAACAATTTTAAATATATAAGAGAAAATTTAAGTCTAAGAACAATAATTATTTTCATCAGAAATTTTTTTTTAACCATCCTTTTATTATCTCCGCTTCTCATTTATTTAGGAGGTAGTAGTTTGTATGAAATTTCCTTATCTAAAGAAAATCACCCCTTTACAATTTGGAACGGTAAAGACCCTAAAACAGAAATAATTATAACTTGGGAAACAGCTCAGTCAGAATCTTCTGCTGTTTGGTTGGGAAAAGAATCTAATCTTTTATCTTTAGTTTATAATGGAGATGGAGCTGGTGTAAAAGTACATCGAGTAGAATTAACTAGCTTAGAACTGGGAACAAAATATTATTATCGAGTAGGAGTAAATTCGGAGCCTCCTCTGTTCCATGGACCGTTGAGCTCCTTCACAACAGCTCCAGATGATGAAAATACAGAATTCAAATTTGCTCTTTATTCAGATTCGCAACAATTATTTGGAATTGGGTCGCATGATCGAATTGCAAAAGCTCTAGAGGGGTATAATGATTTAGCGTTTGTAGGAAACATTGGAGATCTTTGCCAAGAATGGGACCATCAAGGAGATTGGAATTTATACTTATTAGAATCAAGATCTTTTATGAGCCAAACTATTTTTGTACCAGTATTAGGGAATCATGATGGTTGGTACGGAGAGAGTGAAGGACATGAAAATAAGTATAAAAAGTATTTTGGAATTGCTACGGATTCAAATTTTGCTGATGAGAATCACACTCTTTTTAATTACACATTCAGTTATTCTAATACACAATTTATAGTAGCTGAAATATCTAAAACAGAAGATGAGGATCCAAATGAAATAAGGAATATAAATCATGATATCTGGTTGAATTCAACATTAGCAAATTGCCAAGATAAAACTTTTCGAATTTTAATGTTTCACAGACAAGTTTTCTCCTCTAATGGGATGAATACTCGTCTAATAAACCGAATTGTTCCTATTGTGGAAAAATATAATATCTCTATGGTTATTTATGGTCATACTCATCATTATGAACGATTTTTATATAATGGAGTAACTTATCTTTTATTAGCATCAGGCGGGGTAATGCCAACAGATACGGGAATTAATCCTTCTACTCCTTATACAAAATCTTTTAATATGGGTACGAGTTTTACATTTTTCTCCGTCTCACCTAATAACTTGACAGTGAAAACAATAACTCCTGATAATGATATAATTGATTCTTTCGTATTAAAAGCCGAAAATTCAAAAGCTGTGCTCTTAGCAGGAGGTGTTGGGTAAAATATGACCTTTATTAATAATTACTTTGCAATGATATATGCAATCATATTTCAATCTGTGCTATTATCAGGTTATTTTTTCTGGGCACCAAAAGCTAGAAACCCTGAAAAATTATATAATTGTTGGTTAGTTCTGGGGTTACGAGGCGTATTTTTTGTGATTGGATGTTATTTAGGTTTCATTTTTCTTGATACCTCAATTAAGATCTTATTTTTAGGTGTTTATGGCTATGGCAACATTTCTTTTCATATTACTTCATGTATCCTTTTATTAGTTTTAGGAATAGAATTGATAATTGGTGCCGTGTTTGTTGCTCCTACCTTGAAATCGATTACAACATTTATAGTCATGCTAACACTTTTTATTTATTATTTTGAAATTAATCAGGTTGTCGTTCATGAAGATTTGGATAAGATATTTATCCCAATGTTTTATGCAATAGCTTTCTTAATAATTATTACTTTGATTTATGAAATCTATCGGAAATTAAAAACCAAAGGATTCGAAGATAAAGAATTGTGGAATTTTGAGAGAAAGTTTAAGAGAATCTTTAATTGGAAATTTAATCTAATTTTATGGATCCTATTATCTATTGAGATAATATTGATGATAGAAGGATATTCACTATTTTTTTGGCTCTCATATATTTTTTAAGGATCAATAATACCTATATTTGGGAAATGATGACAAAAAGAGTATGACATAGAGGATGATTCTCGACGGACGGTCTGATCCCACCTAATTCTTGAAGTGTTACTAAAAAATATTGAAATATCCCAGGTATATATAATAAAGTTAAAAATTAATTTACTCAATTATTAATCGCTAAATTTTTTTATGTCATCTAATTTTTTAAAATAATTAGTTTTAATAATCCACTCTGGTTTTTATTAAGTAAAAATACACAACGGTGATAAAACATAAAAAATATAAAATTTACAATCTTTGCTCCGATAAAGGGATTAAATAATGGTAGAATATATCAAGTTAAAGTAAAAGATGATGCTAACTTTATTGAATCTTTAGCTATGGTTGATAAAATTGTTCTTGAAGATCCAAAAAATTCTCCGTTTCCGTTGTATGATGGTTATATCAAAACTTATCTTCAATTATTTTGGAATCCACAGAAAAACGAGATTTATGATGACTGTGCCGTGAATGCTTATGGGCCTAATAAGCAGTTTATGCCACTTCGGGATGATTTAGATTTCAATTTATATCCAGATAGTGAGATAAAAATACATCCCGACGCTGGATGTTGATGAGAAAAGGTAAAACAACGATTAGATATGGGGTCACTTAGAAAAATAATTATTGAAAAATTTGGAAAAGAAAATGAATCTTTTGCCCATTATTTTAAAAGAAAAAATAGAATAGAATAATTTGAATGAAATCTTTCAGAAAATGTTAGTGAAAGATTGACAAAAGGGTTGCGCCCTTTAATTATTCAAAAAAATTAAGTAAGAATTTAATAAAAAATTATATTTTTAAGCGGTTTTTTCTAATTCCATTTCCCTTATTGCTTTACCAGAGCGGAACGGAATATCATCAATTGATTCTCCAGCAGTATAATTAAATTTCTCTTTAAATGTATCAATTAATGATTGGAAGTATTCAGATAATGGTAAGTTCATTGGACAATTATTGGCACAATTACCGCATTCTATACATCTATCAGCGACATGTGCAACACGGGTTAATTGATATACATTATTATTAATTGATTTTTCTTTTCGTTTTTGCATTAAAATACAATCGATACAGTAACATACCGGGCAACCACGAATGCAGAGACCACACATAGTGCATTTGTTTAACATTTCCAATTTTTCGTCTTGATTCATAGTTTTCCATTCTTCCAAATCTTTAGTACGTTTTTCTTCAGCATTTTTTAAAATAGACGACACTCTTTCAGTATTGTGTTTTTTTAGGTCATCGGGAATTTTTCTGGTTTTAATTCCAGCTTTCTCAACAGCAGACTTTCCCTTCTCTGAATAGATACGTAATATCAAATCATCTGATTTTACAGAGATTCCGATATCACTTATAGATAAATCACCTATAACAGGAACTTTTCTTAGGCATCTCAAACAGTTCTCTGCTATTTTTAAATTTTCATTAAACTCTAAAACCTCTAAATTCCCACCATCTAGGATGAGAGTAAGATTTTCAGCGGTTAATTTATCCCGAATTATTTTGCTTTGATCAAACTCCTTTCTTTTGTTAAATATTTTTGTAATCATTGAAGATGGGATTAGTCCCATATCTTCAATTGCAATAATAAATAAATTATCAGGATTGATTTGATGTAATTTAATAAGTTCAATTATCGCTCTTGTATCACAAGGACGAGCAATAAGTCCTATTTTTTCATCCAATGCGCCATTTGCATTTTTATGTAAATATTTAGATGCACTATCGGTTCGAGCATAACCATAAGTAATAAGTTGAGAAAGCGGTAAATCCTCTAATTCTTCTGGTTTTGATACCAATTTTGGAGATACTGCAAAATGACCTTTTTTGATCTCGCCACTAATTATCTTCGACACTGCCTTTTCTTTTAGTAGGGATGATAAAATATTTTTAACATCTTCATATTTTATTAAGAATTCTTCCATTGGCTCCATGAATATCACGAATTTTATATTTCTTTAAATTAATATTAATCTAACTTTTGATTTTATGAATCTATTAACGTTATTTTTTCCAATTTAATTTTTGAATAAATTTCTATATGTTTTTTAAAAAACTTTTTATTTCCGACACCTCTGCAATAGGTAGTCATAACACGACTAAAATTTTCTCGTATTATTCATTCTTGTCGGAACTTTTCTTATTGAGGGGATTTTTCCCAAGATTTCGTATAAGCTTGTCGTAATTAATAGCTACTTGCTGAAATTTTTGTCCTTCTGCAGAACTACAATATTCCATCTTTACTCTTTTATCTGAGAGACCAATTACATTTAAAATTTGATTAATATATTCAACTTCTCTGTATGCTAATTTATTACCGATTTCATAGTCACATTCACCTGGATGTCATCCAACTACTAAAATACCATCCGCACCCTGACCAATAGCTCTCATTATTAATTCAGAACCAACTCTTCCTGCACAAGGTACTAAGATTGCTCTTATTGTCGTTGGATATTGCGCTCGAATTGTACCCGCCATATCCCCTGCCCCATACCCTCATTTCCAACACATAAAAGAAGCAATTTTTATATCAGAACTCATTTTTTTTACCTCTTTATATTTACGCTTCAAATAATGTATCAATAATTGCATTATATTGATAATCTCTATAATAACGTAATTCTATAGCAAGTGATGGACAAATTGCTGCACACATACCGCACCCTTTACAATTAATAAGGTCAACAACAATTTTTCCTGATTCATCAACTGATATAGCGCTATAAGGACATGTTTCAATACATTTATAACATTTTGCACAACGTTCATCATTTGGTTGAGCACGAATTAATTCTATTGTATATTCTCCAGCAGTCATTGGGATTGAGGCAGCTTGTGCTGCACCTCTTGCTTGATTAACAGTTGCACCGATTGCTTTTTGCCCTTGACAAGAACCACAAATATAAATCCCAGCAATTTTTGTCTGAATTGGGTCAAGTCTAGAATGGAACTCCTTCAAAAATCCACTTGGACTTTTTTCTACTTTTAGAATTTGTGCAATTTCGTCTGTTCCTGCTGAAGGCAATGAAGCCGAAGATAATATTACTAATTCAGCTTCAAATTCAATAATACCCCCAGTCCCTATTGATTCCATAGTAGCAATAAGATTTTTTGTTTCTGGATCTTCTTTTAATGCTCCTACTTTTCCATTTATAAACATAATTCCAGCTTCTCTAGAGCGTTTATAATATTCTTCATATGCTTTTCCGGCACATCTCATATCGATATATGAAACCACAATATTTGAATCCGGGTATTCTGACTTTATTAATTTTGAATTTTTAACTGAAAGAAGACAACAAACATTACTGCACCATGGATGCTCTTCATTTCTAGACCCAACACAATTTATAAACAAAATATTTTTTGGTCTCTTTCCATCAGATGGTCG
Organism: Promethearchaeia archaeon; assembly: GCA_029856045.1. GTDB lineage: Archaea > Asgardarchaeota > Lokiarchaeia > Sigyniarchaeales > SOKP01 > 6H3-1. Next base: position 30,123 of record JAHQWG010000033.1, read on the forward strand.
CTTTAAGTGTCCAAGAGTTGGACCATTCGGAGCGATAGTTCTTTCAAGTTGAATTTGTGTAATAACATTGTCATATTCTCCGTAGCCATAATCATCTCCTTGATACATGTCCCAACCAGTAGCAATAATTATTGTTCCTACTTCAAATTCAACAATTTCGGGTTCTTGACTTAAATCAATACAATGAACATCACAAGAATCAACACACGCGTAACATTCTACGCACCAATCCATCTGAAGATCCCAAACTGCAGGAACCGCTTGCGCAAAGGCTACATCTATACATTTCCTAGCCGAGAGATTTTCATCAAAATAATTTGGCATATATATAGGACATACATCCGAACATGCACCACAACCAGTACAGATATCTTCATAAACATATCTTGGATTCTTACGTACTTTAACGGAAAAATTTCCAATATAGCCATCTACTTCTATAACTTCAGCCATTGTCATTGTTGTAATATTTGGATGTCTATTAGCTGCTAACATTTTAGGTCCGAGAATTCATATAGAACAATCATCGGTTGGAAAGGTTCGATCCAATTGAGCCATTCTTCCACCAGTTGTGGATTTTTTCTCAACAAGGTAAACCTTGAATCCTTCATTTGCTAAATCAACACTAGCTGTTAATCCTGCTATTCCTCCACCAACTACTAATGCTGCTTTTGTAACTGGAACCGTTTTTGTTGGTATATCTTCTAAAACCTTAGCTCTTGCAATACCTGCTTTAATTAATTCAATCGCTTTTTCCGTTGCAATTTCTGGTTCTTGTTGATGGACATAGCTGCAATGTTCTCTAATATTAACAAATTGAAGAAATCGTGGTGGTAAATCTGCATCCTCCAAGACACTATGAAAAACCGGTTGATGTGTTATTGGTGTTCAAGCTGAAACTACAACTCGATCTAACTCGAGATCCTTAATTTTTTCTATAATAAAATCCGCTCCCGGGTCCGTACACATATTTAAGTATTCCCAAGACCAAACATTCTCCATTTTACCGATTTCATAGACAATTTTTGGAACATCTAATATCCCCGCAATATTTATTCCTCATCTGCAAACAAATACTCCAATGCGAATTTCAGACATTTTTTACACCTTTTTGTAAAATACCTCCATTATTCTCTATAATCATTTTAATTTAATAATTTCTAATTAGCTTTCAGATTTAAATAATAAATTATTATTTGTTATGGATTAAAAAGGTATATTGTTTAAAAGTTTTTAAAAATTTAATGGATAATAAAAGTACTGAATTCGATCGATATCAATTAATTATTAAACGTGAAAATATTAAAAAAAATATGGAGAAGGAAATTAAACATAATAACGATAATTCAGAACGTAATAATTTAAATTTTTTTTTTGCTCCCAACTCGATTGCAATAATTGGAGCTTCAGATTCTCCAAGATTTGGATTTTGGAATACAAAATATCTATTAAATTCAAAATTTAAGACATACCCAGTTCATTTATACAAAGATAAAATTTTTGGGCATAAAGCATATAAAACAATAAAGAATATTCCTGATAATATTGATTTAGCAATAGTTATAGTAGGAAATGAGAGTGTGGTTCAAGTTGTAAAAGAGTGTATCGATAAAGATGTAAAAGGAATAATAATAGAAACAGCCGGTTTTGCAGAGACAGGTATTAAGAAATATATTAAATATCAAGATGAATTAGAGAAAATCTTGAAAAGTTCTAATGTTCGTATAATTGGTCCTAATTGCGTAGGTGTTACGAATTTTTATAATGAATTCACTAGTTCTGATGTAGATTTTTCAAAAACGGTGAAAGGTAATATTGCTATCATTGCTCAATCTGGTGTTTTAGGAAATGTATTTATAGATTGGGCTAGTGTTGGCCAGAAAATCGGTTTCTCAAAGATTGTAACGCTAGGGAACAAGATTGATGTCGATGAAATTGACATGATAGAATATTTTGAAAATGATCCAGATACTAAAGTGATAACAATATACTTAGAAGGAGTAAAGAGAGGCAATGATTTTATCAAAGCCTTAAAAAAAATAACGAAACCAATCATAATTCTTAAAAACGGGAGAAGTGAACTAGGATCTAACGCAATTAAAAGTCATACTGGGTCATTGGCTGGTAATGATCGGATATTCGACGCTATCTTTAAGCAATATCCATGTATTTTTCGAGTAGAAAATTTTTATGAAATGTTTAATATTGCCCAAGTTTTTGCAACACAACCTTTACCTAGGGGAAATAATGTAGCCATTATAACCGGCTCTGGTAGTATCGGGATTTTGGCATGCGATGAGATAGAAAGACAGGGACTTATTCTAGCTAAACTTAGGGAAGATTCAATTCAATCGATGAAATCAGTGGCTCCTGATTGGGTGTCATTAAAAAATCCGGTAGATTTAGGACCATCTCAAATGATTACTCTTAATCCTGTATTAAAGGCAATTTTCAACGATAATAATGTTGATAGTGTATTGTTCCTTTTTACTGTACCAAGATTACCCTTAGAATTTCTAGGTGTAAGCATTATGCCATCATTAAGACTTATAAAAAATCTTTCCTCTAAACTCAAAAAGCCTTGCATTATTTGTGTTTTTGGTTCTCGGTGGGTTTTTGATTTTATATTAAAACCAGCATTGAGATTTCAAATTCCAGTAATGAACCGAGTAAAAGAAGCTATATTGGCTTTAAAAATGATGTATGAATATAATCAATTTATTTCATCTCAATAACTTAAAAAATTCTCGTTGATTTAGAAAAATTATGATAATTACAGATGTTCAAACACATGTATTGCAATTAGATTTTAAGATTAAAATTGGTGCGATGCCATCCCTAAAAGCTACTGGTTTATATGTAAATATAAAAACCGATGAAGGTATTGATGGATGGGGGTTATCTCATTGGAATTTATCAAATAGTGCCCAAAAGCGCTTTATTGATGAGGCTTTAAAACCTCTATTATTAAAAAAAGATCCTTTTATGATTGAGGATATCTTTCATACAATTTACCATACAAGTAATAGAATTTTATTTGGTATTCCTATGGCTACATCGGTCATACAAGTAGCTCTCTGGGATTTGGTAGGAAAAGCTGTAAAGACTCCTATTTATCGTCTTTTAGGAGGGATGAAGAAAAAGGTAAGGGCTTATGCATCATTGTTTAGACCATACAAAAATCCTAGGGCTGCTGTAGGCGCAGTTCAAGCTGCATTAGATTTGGGGGGGTTTAATGCAGTCAAGTTAAGGATTGGAAAAACTCCTGAAAAGGATGAGGCACTCATAAAGACGGTAAGAGATGTTTTTCCAGATATTGAAATAATGGTTGATGCGAATTCAGGTTATGAAACTGTTAATGAAGCTCTAAAAATCACAAAGATTTGTGAAAAATATAATATTACATGGCTTGAAGAACCATTAACCTCTGATAATCTTAATGGACTTGCCGAATTAAGGAGGAAATCACCAGTAGAGATTGCTGGTGGAGAAAATGATTTCGGGATGTATCGATTTGATGAAATTCTTACTAAAGGAGCGTATGATATAATTCAACCTGATGTAACTCGTAGTGGAGGTTATTTACAGATGAAAAAGATTGATGCGATGGCGGAAGTAAAAGGAGTCCGTTGTATCCCCCATGTTTTTGGTATGGGGCACATTTTGGCAGCCAATATTCATTTCGTAATGGCATCAAGATGTCCATGGTTAGAATATCCATTTATTCCTGATGAATATCAAATACTTGAAGAACCAATTAAGGTTGAAAAAGGAATCGTAAAAGCGTTGGAAAGACCAGGTCTAGGCGTCGAGATAAATCATAAAATGTTCGAGGAAAATGTAATTGAATAATCTTATTTAAAAATCAAAAAGATGATATTAAATTAATATTAAAAAATCTTAAATGAAAAATGGTGTTTCCAAAGTGAAAATTGAAGATTTTAGAGATATTATATATGAAAAAGAAGAAAATGGTATTTGTACACTTACTTTCAACAGACCTGAAAGAAAGAACGCATTATCTTTTTTAACCTTCTTAGAAATTTACACTGTGTTGGATGATATGGAAAAAGATAGCAATGCAAAAGTCTTAATAATGACTGGATGTAAAGAAGCAAATGCTTACTCCTCGGGTGGCTATTTCAATTTGAAATTTCTAGATGAAATTCCTCCCGAAATTAAAAAGGAACTTAATTTGATGGATATTGCCCAAAAAAAAGTGTGCATGAAATTTTGGAATTTTACTAAGCCAGTTATTGCAGCTATTAATGGTTTAGCTGTGGGGGCAGGCATAACAATGTCATTAGTTGGAGCAGATTTGATTTATATGTCGGAAGATGCTTGGTTAGGGTTTTATTTTGTAAAAAGAGCTGCTATACCCGAATTTGGAATGAATTTTATTTTACCTTTTTATTTGGGATTTCAAAAGACTAAAGAAATTATCTTTTTTGGAGATAAAATAACAGCTCAACAAGCATATGAAATGGGTTTAGGTATTAATAAAGTTCTTCCGCCGGTTGAATTAATGCCATACACTAGAGACATTGCTTTGAGATTGATACCTCCGAAAGGTCCAAGTTTATCAATAAAATTGATGAAAAAAACTATGCATTCTTATTTTAAAGATATATTAGAAAAAACTTTGGATTTAGAAAATAGAGGATTGAGAAAAGCCATGACTTCTTATGATCTTAAAGAATCAATGCAAGCATTAAAAGAAAAACGAGATCCAGTATTTGAAGGACATTGAATAATTTAATAAAAAATGAGTTTAAATTCTATACTAATTTTAACTTATTCTTTTTTAATTAAAATAAAATTGTTTAGGAGGAGATTGTATTTTTTGTAAAATTGATGGAGAAGATATTCCACTTGTTATGACGGGAACTTCTCCATTTATAGGTGCTGGTCAATTCGGATCTAATGCCACGGTATGGCGCAGAAAATTCTTAAATCACACAGATGCTATGCTTGAAATTTTAGAAGCATGTTATAAAGCTGGAGGTCGTGGTATTGAAGCAATACCCGCTGGAAAAATTTGTGAAGTTGCTAAAATAATGAAAGAAACATACAATGATTATGTAATTACCGGTTCTACATTTCCAGGGACTGATCCCTTAATTGAAGATTTAATTGATATTGGTGTAAGGCTGATTTTTGTTCATGGAATGGTTGCAGATAATAAAAATAGCAAATTAATTAACCTATTAGATGAGATCTCCTCCCGAGGTGTAATTCCAGGAATAGCTGCTCATAACCCCATTTCCACTCTAACATATGCTTTTGAAAATTCATTAAATGTTAAAGCATTTTTAATTCCCTTTAACACAAATGGGATGTTCATGGATGATCAAAAAAAGCTAGAAGCACTTATTAATCAAAATAAAAATTACTCTTTTTTAGGAATGAAAACTTTAGCGGCAGGAAAAATAGAACCACAAAAAGCTTTTGAATATATTTCTAAACATAATATTTGTTCTGTAGCAATAGGTATGGTTAGTGTTGAGCAAGCAAAAATTTCTACAAAAATTGCTTTAAATGCATTACAAAAATGATGTGAAATCCAGTTTTTAAACCAAAATTATTAATAATCATGCAAAAGGAAAGTCAGTAAAAGATCTCTTTGAAAATTTATATTTTATAAAGTAAAAATATTAAAAATGAAATAAATCTTTATTACTTAGAGTTTGAATTTCAGACATACGTGAAATATCTTGAGTGTTACTTTAATATTTGCAGATCCATTTACTACAATTATGCAACGATGGGATATGGAGATCAAATTAGATAAACCCATTACTCTAAGAGAATTACTTCTAGATTTGATAGAAAAAAACGGAGAACCTTTAAGAGAAATACTTTTTAAAGAAAATATGGAAGAAATGGTAGAAGACTTAGTTTTAACAATTAATGGTATCCATTTTAGGTTCCAGGGAGGGCTTGATGCTGAATTGAAAGACGGTGACCGCCTGAACTTTATGTGGAACTATTATGGTGGTTAGGTTTTCTTATTTTTTCATAAATTTGTTGTGTTTTTTCTTTCCATTCTTCAAATTTTTCCATTATTTTTGGAAATTTTTTATAATGATTTGAGATCTTATTCATATTAATTCTCACATAATTTAAATCTAATAACAACTTAGGTTGAGAGATACCTTTAATCGCCTTAGAGATTAAATCAAACAGAGATAACTCAACCTTTCCCGTTGAGGCTATCTCTAATATTTCGTTCCCAGTTAATAAATCACGTTCTAAACCAAAATTTAAATCTTCATTAGAAAGATTTTGTAAAATAATTCTTAACAGGTCAAGAGCGGCAAATTCTGCACCAAAAGTTGTCATTACATTATAATTATAATTCCATAATGCATTTATAGAATAGTCTTCGCTTTCAATTGCATCTTTTGCACTAACTGCAGAATAATATCCTCCTCGCATTGAAGGGTCAATCCCTCCTCCATGAAGTGGACTGACTTGACATGCAGCATCTCCAATAAACATAATGCCATTGTCTGCACAAGACCAAATTGGCCTTCTTACAGGAGCAACACCACCTCCCGAAGAGATTATCTTATATTCAGAAGTTTTAATGAAATTTTCAAATACATTTTTTCGGTATAATTCTTTAACTTTACCTTTAAAATCCATAAATACCCCTAATCCTATATTAACTGAGTGTTCATTTTTCGGGAAATACCAGATATAACCTCCAGGTGCCTTTTCTTGGTCTAAAATAATTGAAATATATTCTGGATCATTTACTTTTGGGTTTTCAGGACCGAAATCAACAATCTCTCTATAACATAAAATTGAATCCTTCTTAGAAATTTCCTTTTCAATTATTAAACTTTCTATATTTCTTCTCAAGGGAGAATAGAATCCGCTCGCATCAATTATTATTTTTGAGTGTAGATCGGTTTTTTCTCCATTGCTCAATTTAACTTTTATTCCATTTACGGTTCCATTTTCATATAGTAAATCTAATGCCATAGTATTATCTAAAAATTGCTTCACTCCTGCATCAATTGCCTCATTTAATAATCGTTGACCGAATTCTAATCGATTAACAACATAACCTGCTAGCTTTGGGTCTTGCATTATTATGCATTTTTTTAAATTTGGAGAATATAATTTAGCGCCTTTTATATGGCATGCTAATTCTTTTCCTTCTGGTGGATTAATATTCAGGAATTCAAAAATTTGAGTTCCAATTCCATCCCCACAGATCTTATCTCCAATTTTATCCTTTTTTTTGCTGTCAATCAAACACACATCGAGTCCGTATTGAGCTGCAAATCGAGCTGCAGTACTTCCTCCGGTTCCTGCTCCGACGACTATTACATCATATGATTTAGGTAAACTTTCCATTACTACATCAATTAAAAGTAATTATATTTGTTAAAATATAAATTACATCAATCCTCTTAATATATTTCACAAAAATAATATTCGTATTGATTTTAAAAGCTTTTAAAATCTTTAATTGTTTTACAATATGATTGATAATGGATACAGTTGTAAAAGAATCTGAAAAGCAAACGACATATGGATATATCATTAATAAAATTAATGATGATGGGGCTCTTCACTTTTCTCTTATAGATCCTGACCCTCTACGTCAAACTCCTTCACGGGCAGCAAAGATGGCTAAATATGCTGAAGATGCTGGAACCGATGCAATTTTAGTGGGTGGGAGCACTGCATTTGACCAAGTATTTATAGATAAAACAATTGAATCAATAAAGAGTAAAGTAGATATACCTGTTATCATCTTTCCAGGAGGAATAAGTAATATTTCTCCTAAAGCGGATGCGATTTTATTTATGTCTTTATTGAATTCAAAAGATCCTTATTTTATTGTTGGTCAACAGGCTCTCGCATGTTTGCCAATTAAATTAGCTAAAATTGAAAGCATATCTATGGCATATTTAATAATAGAACCAGGTTCAACAGCAGGGTGGATTGGAAATGCAAAATTATTACCAAGGAATAAGCCAGAATTAACTACAGCTTATGCATTAGCAGCAGAATTGTTTGGATTCAAATTAATCTATTTGGAATCTGGTTCTGGTTCTGAAAAAATACCTGTAAAGATTATCAAAATGGCATCAAATCATTTAAAAATTCCCATAATCGTTGGTGGGGGAATTAATAATAAAGAAGATGCAAGAAATTTTATTGAAAATGGTGCAGATATAATCGTTATGGGCACTTTTCTTGAAAATAATACTTTTAATGATAAAGGAACCTCACTGAAAGAAATTATTGATGAGATTAAAACTTGTGGTAAGCTTTACGAAAAAAATTATGAAAAAAATTAGTTAAAACAAACATAGAGTGATAGTCATGAAATTCAAGGATGCCATCGAAATATTAAGACCCATAAATTGTATTATGGGAACACTTACAGTAATAATAGGTATTTTAAACACCCGAACAGGAATATCAATCGATATAATACTTATAAATTTAATATTAGGTATATTGACCTATTTCTTTATTGCAGGTTCAGGGATGGTAATTAATGACATATATGATATCGAAATTGATAAAATTAATCGCCCAGAACGTCCTATTCCAAGAGGATCAATAACTCTAAGCCAAGCAAAAATATTTTTTTTTGTAGTATTGACTATTGGAGTAGTACTATCTATCATTCATAGTATAATTTTTAACTTAGGTTTTCTCAATATATTTTTTGCTATTTTTTTCGGCTTTTTAGGATGGGTGTATGCTAAATGGGGTAAAAAACAAGGTTTTCTAGGAAATTTAGTTGTTAGTTTATCATTTTCAATAGGATTAATATATGGTGCGATTTTGAATAGTTCAATAATTCCACTATACATTTATTATTTCTTTTTAACCTGTTTTTTTCTTTTACTTTCTCGCGAGATTATAAAAGGATGTGAAGATATTGAAGGAGATAAACAATATGGAATAAAGACTTTAGCAATTCAGATTGGAATTGAAAAAACCGCTAAATTCTCTGTAGTCTGTGATATTTTGGCTATAATCTTTTTTATTTTACCTATATTTACACCAATTTTAAATCCCATTTTGTTTTTTATTTCAATGATTTTTGGTATAATTATCGTTATTTATGCGTTAATATTATCTATTAAAAGTGATCTACAGACCGCTGATTTTAAAAAAATAAGCTTATTCTTAAAATTAGGGGCTTTTCTCGGCTTAATTGCTTTTATATTTGCGAGTATATAACTTTTTATTATAATTTCTATAAGAGAAATTCGAATAAATTATAATTTTTAATATTATGAAACTTCGGAAAACCTTTTTAATAAAATAATAACGAGAATTTAATAATCAGAAAATAACCCTCTTAATTTTCTTGAATGAAATTTTAGTTATTGACTAAAATGACTAATATCTTAATAACTGGTGGCACTGGATTTATTGGTGTTCATTTGGTTAAACGTTTATATGAATTAGGACAAAATTTAAAACTTCTTATAAGAGAAAATAGCAATATTGAACCATTTAAAGATCTAAAAAATATTGAATATATTATTGGGGATGTTCGGGATATCGATAGCCTTTATCAATCTATAGAAAATGTTGATTTAATTTATCATCTCGCAGCATATACTGAAATATGGGCTAAAAATAAATCTATTTACGAAGAAATTAATATCAATGGCTCCGAAAACATTGCGAAAGTAGTACTAGAAAAAAAAAAAAAACTAATTTACGTTAGTTCATTTTTTGCTATTGGACCTTATCTTGTTGGCAATGAAGTTCCTAATTTCGAAACTTATGAACGTAATAATGATTTTTTTATAGATTATGAGAGATCAAAATATTATAGTACAAAAAAAATCAAAGAATATAAAGAACAAGGACTTAAAACAATCATATTTTATCCAGGATTTGTTTACGGTCCTGGTGATTTCAATTTTTATGGAAAACTAACAATAGATGTTATTTTAGGAAAACTTCTAGGAATTCCTAAGACATCAGTTTCTCAATTTAGTATGGCTTATGTAAAGGATATTATTGAACCAATGGTAAATGTTATTGACAGAGATGATTTAATTGGTGAAGAATTTTTTATTGGCGGTGAATTTATCTCAACTAAAGATTATCTTAATTTAATTGCAGAAATAGCCGAAGTAAAAAAACCACGGCAATTTCCAATGTGGCTGGCTATGTTTTATGGATGGTTATGCGAAATTAAAGCAAAAATGACTAAAAAAATACCCTATATGACTCGAGCACTAATGAGAATGGCAACATATAATTGGGCATATTCATCACAAAAAGCTATTGATAAATTAGGATATAAAATTACTCCTTTTGATAAAGGTTTGGGAGAAACTGTCACATGGTATAAAGAATATTTAGAAAAAAATAAAGAAAATTAACTGGTTAATAAAAATAAATGAGGTTTTTATATGAAATTAGATGTTTTAAATAAATATACAGGGGAGGTAATAGAATCTATTGAAGCAGATACTGAAGATACAATTCACAATAAGATTAGAAGAACAGTTCAGTGGGAAAAAAGACTTTTAAACACCACATTAGAAGAAAGAATTGATGTAATCAAAGATATTGCTAATGTATTACTTAAAGAAAAGAAAAAAATTAAAGATATCATAGTTGCTGAAGGAGGATTACCCATTCGCTATTCAGAATGGGAATTTGCTATGATTGAAAAGGGATATTCTTATGTTGATTGGTTTATCGATCTAATAAAAGACAGAACACAACGTGATCTTGAAAGTGGACAAGTTTCACTCATAAAATATCAACCTATGGGATTAACTATAGGTATAACTCCCCGTAATACTCCTATGAGTTTGCCAATGTACTTTTGGGGATCAAGCTTCATGGCAGGAAACCCTGCTATTATAAAGCCTTCCACAGCTTGCCCCTTGACAATGAAATATTGTATAGAAAGAATTAATGAGAGTGATTTTCCATTTAATGAAGCATATGATTTAGTCATTAGTCCTGGCAACTATGCAACCAAAATTTTTATTGAATCAAAATTAATTAAAAATATTATTTGTGTAGCCGCTTCTCATACAGCAAAACAGATTCTGATGGATTACGCTGAAGTTTTAAAAAAACATACCCAGAAGTTTCTTGGAGTTAATATGATCAATTTTCCATTCAAAAATTTTGTATTCGAAAGTGCCGGAAATGATGCAGGAATCGTAATGCCCGGAGTAAATTTAGAATTAGTAGCTAAATGGAATATAATTGCTTCCTATACAAATTCAGGACAACAATGTTTTTCAATGAAGCGAATAATTGTACATCAGGATATATATGATGAGTATATTGAATTATTGCTTAAAGAGATTGAAAAATTAAAGATAGGAGACCCCAGAGATATGTCCACAGATATTGGACCTCTTGGATCTCGGAGAATATTAATGATGATGGAAGTAATGGTTGGTGAAGCCACAAAACATAAGGGTGTAAAAATATTATGTGGTGCTGAAAAAATAGATACCGGGAAAAGCTATGGCCTTTTTTATCAACCAACGTTAGTAGAGATTCCTCGCGAAAATATACTTGATTTTGATAAAGCTCCTTTTCTGTGGCGTGAAGAAGCTTTTGGTCCTGTAAGAAGTGTAACTAAAGCCAAAAATATTGATGATGCTATTTTTCTCGCAAATCATTCTAACTATGGAATGCGTGCTGTTGTCTACACACCTCCAGAAAATATTGAAAGATTTGTTAACGAATTGCAGGCAGGAAGCATATATATTAATAATGAACCGATGCAGGCTAATATTAGTACAGCTTTAGGGGGTTGGAAAGATAGTTCATATCCTCCTGGAATAAAATATTATCCTTCTGAGATGGTGATCTCTAAGATTATATACAATGGTTCACTTAATACTTCCAAACATCTTTTTATTGAAGCAACTCAACCTGTTTTGAAAGATGTAGTTGATTAGTAAAATTTAAAACAATTTTAATTCTTTTTCTTTTGAACTCTTTTATTAAAGAAAATCTAATTATCTTTTAACAATCATAATTATTGTGATAAGAATGAAAGTTGAAATTTCAAATGATGATTCCGAATATATGTATAATGTTATAAAAGATATTATAGAAAAATTTGGACCAAGAATGCCATGTAGTCCTGCAGAAGCACAAACAGCTGAATATATTAAAAAAAAACTTGAAAAGACATGTAATGAAGTTATTGTTGAACCATTTAAGTGTCACCCACGGGCTTTTTTGGGGTGGATAAGGATTGACATTTTATTAATTAGCATCTCAATTTTAAACTTTTTATTAATGCCATTTATTGCACCAAATTTGCTCTCACGTATATTAGTAATTACTATCGCTGTGATTCTTAATATTTTTGCATTCTTGATACTTTGGAACGAATTTTTTAATTATAGAGAGTTTATAGATAAATTATTTAAAGAAAGGAATTCGCAAAACGTCGTAGGAAAGATTAAAGCAAAAGAAGAATTGAAAAAAATTATTGTTTTTTCAGGACACCATGATAGTGCTCTACAATTTAACCTTTTACGATATTTAAAGTTTGGGTATGTGATTATTATTTTTCTGGGATTAAGTGTATTGTTTATATGGATAATAGGTTCAATAATTATATTTATCATAATATTTTTTAACTTGGAATATGCGTTATTGTATAATTTTACTGTTATTCTCTTTATAATCGGCATCCCTGCTTTTATTGGGTTATTTTTTTTCGTATCAAGTGGCGAAAAAGCGAATAAAGTCCCAGGAGCTATTGATAATCTTAGTGCTGTTGCTGTTATATTAGGTCTCGGAAAATATCTTAAAACTCATAAACAAATTATTCCAAATAACACAGAAATTCGTTTAATCTCATTTGGATGCGAGGAAGCTGGCTTAAGAGGTGCTTATCGATATGTTGCACGTCATTTTGAAGAATTAAAAAAAAAAGATGCAGAAATAATAAATATGGATGGCATTCAGAGTGATGAAAAATTTTATATAATAGAATATGAACCTACGACAAGAACGAGACATTCACCAGAAATAGTGCAAAAAATAAATAAATCCGCAGATCTGGTTGATCTTAATATTAAACCATTTGGTTCTGGTTTTATAGAGAAACTTATAGGACAAATTAGTGGGGGAACTGACGCAACTGCATTTTCAAAAGTTAAAATTAAGGCAGCAACTTTTGCGTCAATGAATTTCAGCAAATTTTTGTCTTTCTATCATCAACCCACAGATAATATAGAAATAGTAAATAAGATTGCACTCACAAATGCACTAAAGATTTGTATCGGTTATTTGATTAATGAATCGAATTATTAATTTATTAAAATTTTTCTTTATATATTTTCATCAATTTTGGGAAATCTATCTACTTAACAAATGATAATTAATATTGGGAATTTAGTGGGATTTCTACCATAAAATTGATCAATCTCCTAAATACCTCTGAATTTTTATAAAAATTTAATTAGAAATTTTTATATCCCCATAAATGGTAAAAATTTTTAATGAATTTCAGATAAAAATATTGATTTTTGATTAAAATGTGATAATATTTAAATAGAGATAAAATGAATATTAAATCGATATAACAATAAAAAATTTTTTAAAAAGTGATATGAAAAATGGAAACAAAAACTAGAAATATAATTATTGTCGTTGTAATAATTGCTATAATCGCTGGTGTAGGTATTCCACTTGGAATGGTGTTTTTAGGACCTAAATATGGAGCAGTTCAACCAGGCGTCCTTCTTACTCCAGGAGCCCCAGCTGATGTTGCAAGCAATCGAATAATTAAAATCGGAGTATTGGGTTCATTAACTGATATACAAGGTGAAGGTCAATGGAATGGAGTATATATGGCAGCAGATGAGATAAACACCGATGGTGGAGTTGATATCGGAGGAGTAACGTATTATTTTGGAATTGTAGGTGAGGATACCTTTGAATCCGATGCCCAGCTCGATATAACCAAGGGAACGACTGCCGCAACGAAAATGATGACACAACATGAACCCAACTTTTGCATTGGTGGATTCAGAACGGAATCGTTATTAGCATACCAAGAAATTGTAATGGATGAAAAAATTGTCTTTATTAATACAGGTGCGTCTACAGATTGTTTCGCCCAACAGGTTCTTGATGACTACGATACATATAAATATATGTTCAGAACGATGCCTATCAACTCATCGGCCTTAGGAGCACAAATTATTACTCTTTTTGGAGCATTTGCAGCGGTTTTGCCAGCAACCTTAGGTAAACCAGTTAATAAAGTTGTGATTGTAAGAGAGGATCTTGACTGGACACTTCCAATGGACGCTGCTCTAAACTATTACTTACCTTTATTCGGTTATACGATCTTGGATGATATAGCTTATCCAATCACTGCTACATCCGAAGATTTCGCCACAATATGGCAAAGCATTCAAGATCAAGGAGCCCAATTAGTTATTCCCGTAATATCTGGAACGACAGGGATTACTTTTACCACTCAATATGCACAAATTCAACCAAAATGTCTTATTGCTGGTATTGATGTTCAAGCACAGTTGGATTCTTACTGGGCTGATACGAATGGAGGTTGCGAACACGAAATTATAATGCAAACATTATGTCGTACGAATAAAACACCAACTTCACTTGCATTTTGGGATAGATGGCTAGCTAATTTCGGTGAATCACCTCTTTATACGGCTGTAGGTTCCTATGACAGCGTATATATGATGAAAGACGTGATTGAAGCATGTGATTCCATTGATTCTGATGACCTTGTGGCTGAAATGGAGAAAATCACTCCTGAAAATCCGAGTCTTATTTCAGTAGCGACATTAGAATTTGGATGGACAAAATCTCATGATGTAATGGCAGGTTGGCCATATGGAACCACCTTATTCGTTCAATGGCAAGCGGGCGGAGCAAAAGAGTGCATAACAACTGGTGGTGCTCTTTATCCAGACTCTATTGTAACAGCACCTATGACGTTCCCATCTTGGGGTATAAACGATTAAATTTAACAAGAAAAACAAATTTAACTCTATTTTTTTTTTTAAAATTAATAATATCAACTATTCTTTTTACCCATTTTTATTAATTTATCTATCTTAAAATCAGAATTTAGGTTCAAAAATTTAAAAAAATTAGATGATCTCAAAAGAGATGAAATTTTATTATCTATTACAATTTATTGTTTAACTTTTTTATATCCTTAAAATTATTTATTTAACGATTAAAAATAATTTTTATGAAAAGTAAGAGTGTTATTAGTAAATATAAACGAATTTGTAAAAGAATTATTTTATAATCTCAATGAATTATAATAAATTCTTGAATTAGAAAAAGAAACGTTTTTAAAGAATTAAGTTTAATAAAAAATAATAAAAATAATATCAGATTTTACTCTAAATAATGTTTAAATGAGCATGAATTGATATGATATTTCAAATTGAGAATGTATTAATTTTTGGAACAGTGCAAGGGTCAGTTTTAGCGCTGCTTGCTTTAGGTTTTTCTCTGGTTTTTGGGGTAGGGGGTGTTTTGAATTTAGGTCACGGTGCTTTTTATTTAATTACTTGTTATGTATTTTATTTAATCTGGAGGGTTTTATTTTTTGATCTCATAATTAGTATAATACTCTCATTAATTATTGCAATAATTGTAGGAGGTGTTGTATATCTAGCTTTGATAAAACCTTTACAAGATTCTCACATAGGAATTGTGATTGTTACATTTGCATTTGCCGTTTTCATGCAGGAGTTTGTAAAAGTAATAGCTGGAATTAAACCACATTATATTTCTCCTTTTATTTTCGGTAGCGTAGAGTTTTTAGGAGTTACATTCCCAATTCAGTTCGTTTTTGTAATAATTGGATCTTTAATTCTTGTATTTCTAGTTGGATTATTTATTAGCAAAACAAAGATAGGAAAATCAATTCGTGCAGTTTCCCAAGATCGTGAGGCAGCGTTGCTTATGGGTATTAATGCAGATAGAATCCTTATGATAACTGTTATGATCTCTGCTTTTCTAGCGGGTATGGCTGCAATTTTATATGCTCCCACTTCTGCTATAACAATTGATATGGGATGGAGTTTTCTATTAAGCGCTTTTGCAGTTTCTGTTTTTGGAGGTATGGGAAGTACCTCAGGATGTGTCCTTGGAGCCTTTATTATGGGTTATGCAAAAACTTTTTGTAGTGTTTTTATTAGTCCAACTTTAGCTACAGTATTTCCACTTTTAGTTATAGTAGTCATGCTTTTAGTTAGACCTCAAGGTTTGCTAGGAAAGAAGGAGGTGTAATAAAAAATTGCCTAAAAAAATTAGAAGCAAAGTTTCTAATACTGTATCGGGTACTAAAAATTTTTTTCTAGGAATACCAAGAGCAACTAGAAATTTATATAAAGAAATTCCTCATCAAGTAAAAAGTTTTAAAGAGTGGATATTTACTTTCAGAGGAAGCTTGACTATATTATGTTTAATTGGTACGATTCTTGTTCCACTGATTACTATGGATGATTATATAATGACTATTTTAATTTCTTTTTTGGTTTTTTCAATTTTTGCTGCCAGTTGGGATCTCTTAGCGGGATATACAGGACAAGTCAGTTTTGGGCATTCCGTTTTTTTCGGAATAGGGGCTTATGTCGCAGCAGCTTTTGTTAAAATGGCTGGATTACCTTGGTTTTTTTCTATGATCATTGGGGCTGTTGCGGCTATATTAGTTGGTTTGATTATAGGCATTCCCTGTCTTAGGTTAAAAGGACCATATTTAGCATTAGGAACCCAAGCATTTAGTTTAATTTTGTTTAATTTATTTATGTCGGGGGAATTAAAGGACATTCTTGGAAGCACCGAAGGAATCTCAGCACTTCCTGCAATGTCAGAAGCCCATATTGTGACTTTCTTCTTTATTTTGATTATTATGGTAATATCCTTTATCATTTTGACTATTATAGTTAAATCAAATATTGGAACTATATTTAAAGCAATCCGTGATGATGAAACCGCAGCGGATGCCTCAGGTATCAATACCACGAAATATAAATTAATCGCATTTATGATTAGTGGTTTTTTTGCTGGGATTGCTGGTGGACTTTTTGCGTTGAATTCAAGGGCTGTAAATCCTTCTGTTTTTCTAGCCCTCTACTCATTTTACGCAATTGTTATGGTAGCATTAGGTGGAATCGCTACAATCTCTGGTTCTGTTGTGGGAGCTTTTATCTATTGGGTTATACTTACTGAATTATTTAAACCTATGGGAGCCTTGGGGACAATTTTTCTGTATTTTCCAACATTAATTTCTGCTCTCATCTTAATAATTATGATCCGTTTTGCTGATCAAGGAATATTAAAACCAGCCTTGGAGCATATTAGAGAATTTTATGATTTCTTATTAGGAAGATAAAAAGTTATTTAAATTAAAAAAATATAAACAATGTTGATTTAGAAAATGGGAGTAATTTTGGAAGTTAAAAATTTAACGAAAAAGTTTGGAGGATTAACAGCGGTTAACGACTTCAGTTTTGAAATAAAACGAGGAGAATTTGTAGGACTTATTGGTCCAAATGGTGCAGGCAAAACTACTGTTTTCAATTTAATTTCTGGATTTGAAAAACCAAACTCGGGCTCAATCAGATTTGATGGGATGGATATTACTGGGTTAAAACCTTACCAAATTGTAAATTTGGGTCTTGTGAGAACATTTCAGTTAGTTAGATCATTTCATTATATGTCAGTGCTTGATAATGTTTCTGTTGCATGTCTTTCACCAAGAGGTAAGAAGGCTTCCGAAAAAGTAGGACTCGACAAGTATGCAAGTAGAATTCTTTCCGAAGTGGGACTTATAGATAAAGCTAGGTTCCCCCCAGTTATATTACCTCATGGTGATTTAAGAAGACTTGAGATTGGTAAAGCTGCTGGTACTAACCCTCAGATACTTCTTCTTGATGAGCCATTTAGTGGTCTCTCTTATGAAGAACAGGAACATATACATGCGTTAATAAGACGATTAAGTAATGAAGGTGTTACAATTTTTATTACAGGGCATGTATTACGCGAATTAATGAATTTAGTTCCAAGAGTGATTGCTATGCATCAAGGTAAATTCATTACTGATGGTTCCCCTCAGGAGGTTGCCAATCATAAACTTGTACTGGAAGCATATTTAGGTAGAGGTGGTGGAATTGCTTGAGATTAGAAAAATTTACCATTATTATGATAAAGCAAAAGCCCTTGAAGAGATTAACTTAACAGTTGAAGAAGGATCATTAGATGCTGTTATTGGTCCAAATGGTGCAGGTAAATCAACTCTACTCCGAGTAATATCCCGTTTAGAGGAACCTGATAGAGGGAAAGTTATGTTTATGGGTGAAAGGATCGATGAATTGGAAGCTTATCAGATTGCTAGAAAGGGCATAGCACATTGCCCAGAGCGTCGAAAACTATTTTATGATATGTCCGTTCTTGAAAACCTTGAAATGGGAGCTTATTCACTTAAAGATAAGAAAAAATTTCATGAACTACTAAACTTTATATTCGAAATATTCCCACGTCTTAAAGAACGCAAAAAACAGCGATCAGGAACCCTCAGTGGGGGTGAGCAACAAATGCTTGCAATAGGTCGCGCATTGATGGCTAATCCAAAGCTTCTTTTAATGGATGAACCTTCTTTAGGATTGGCTCCAAAAGTAAAAACAAAGATTTTCGAAGCTATTGAAAAAATAAAACATGAAGGTACAACCACTTTATTAGTTGAACAAGACGCAGTATTAGCTATGGCTGTAGCCGAGAATATTTATGTTCTTGAAGAAGGAAAAATCGAAATTAGAGGTACTAAAGAAGAACTTGAAAGAGAACCACGAATAAAAAAGGTTTATTTAGGAATATAAGGAGGTTAAAAATGTCAGCACCTATAGAAAAATTGTTAAGAGATGCTAAAGTTGATTTAGTGGTTGCACGGGTTGAAAAAGATCCATCGGTTATAAATGATATAATCGGATATTTAAAAAGTGAGATTAGATCAATTCGATTTAATGCTGTATTAGCACTAGGTAAAGTTGGTCAAAAAGCCACCGTGGGAGTATCCAATCTAGCGGAATGTTTAGCAGATGACGATTGGAGTATATGTCGTGAAGTTGCGCGATCATTAGGAAAAATAGGAGCTCCGGCAAAAGATACCATCCCCGAGTTATGTAGGTATATTAATAATAAAGAAATGTCGATTCGAAAAGAAGTTGTGATTTCTCTTGGGAAAATCGGTTTCGCAAGTCAAGAATCAATATCTAATTTAATTAATAGTCTAAATGATGAAAATGAAGAAATTCAAACAGAAGCCGCTAAATCACTTGGAATGATAGGTCCTGATGCCTATAATGCTATTCCCCACCTAATGAATAGCCTTAAAGATATAGGTTGGACTGTTAGAAATGCATCTGCTCAAGCAATAAGTAGAATTGGCGAAGGTTCTACAAGAGCAATTCCATCTCTTATAACGGCACTTGAAGATCAAGATTGGAGAGTGCGATATCGAGTTATTGATACCCTTGCAGTGATGGGGCAAGAATCAGTTCCAGCCATTTTGGAAGTTATAAATTCTAAAAACCCTATCGTTAGAAAGGGAGCAATTGAGGCTTTAGGAGAATTAAAACTTGCTAATCCTGAAATCCTTGAAAAATTATCATTTTTACTGCATGACAAGGTTGAATATGTTCATGGAAAAGCTGCTGATGCACTTCGTAGTATAGGTAAAGAAGCAATTCCTGCTTTAATCAAAGAACTTAAAGTAGCAAATAAGGAAATGAGAATTCTTATTATTTCTGCAATTGGGGGAATAGGTATTGATGCAACAGCTGCAATTCCAAGTTTGATTGAATCATTAAAGGATTCAAAAAGTTCAGTTCGGGTAGAAGCTTCAAGAGCATTAGGAAGAATAGGTCTAAATTCAGAAGATGCTATAATTGCTCTACAAGAAGCTCTAAATGATTCAAAAAGTATAGTAAAACGAGAAGCGGCACTTTCTCTGGGGAATATTGGTCTATTTGCTGCTAAAACAGTTCCTGCTTTAATTGAGTCATTAAAAGATAAGAAACCTGACGTTAGATGGAGAGTTTCTGAAGCCTTAGGAAAAATAGGAATTGATAATCCGAAAGTTATCGCAGCTCTAAAAAGTTTAGAACATGATAAATACGACTATGTGAGTGAATCTGCTTTAAATGCGCTTGATAATATCACAGAAAAATAATAAAAATATTTAATTATTGATATAAAGAAAACTATTTATGTGCCTTTAATTAAATAAAATTAATGTTTATTATTTAAGAAGATGTAAAATGTTAGAGGTAAATATTGAAAAATGAGTGAAAACCCTTATGCTAAGAAACCCTGGTTAAAATCATATGATAAAGAAGTACCTCCACATATAGATTACCCAGAACATAATATTTATAAATTTCTTGATGATAATGCTAAAGATTTTGGACGAAGAACTGCGATTTGGTTCATGAAGAGGAAAATAACATATAATGAGTTTAAAGATGTCGCTGACAGGCTCGCTACAGCTCTTGTAGATTTAGGTGTAAAAAAAGGAGATGTCGTAGCTATTATGATTCCAAATTTTCCTCAATTTCTTTTTAGTTTTTATGGTATCCAAAAAGCAGGTGGGATCGTTACAGCATGCAGTGTTCTTCAGACAGAACCTGAATTAGCATACCAATTAAATGATTCTGGTACAGAAATAATTATTGCGTGGGATGGACAGCTTGATAAAATTAATAAAATAAGAGACAAAACAAGACTTAGGCATGTAATTATTACAAATGCAATGGATTATATTCCAAACGCTTCTAGGGATCCTCCAGAAATAGCTGGAACTATACAATTTGTAAAATTAGTAAATAATACAAAACCAAACCCTCCAAAATTTGAGACTAATGCTAAAGAA
The DNA here is from genome assembly GCA_029856045.1 of Promethearchaeia archaeon. GTDB lineage: Archaea > Asgardarchaeota > Lokiarchaeia > Sigyniarchaeales > SOKP01 > 6H3-1. The sequence goes on from JAHQWG010000033.1 coordinate 51,043, forward strand.
GATATTTGTGTGCTCCAATATACTGGAGGAACAACCGGTCTACCAAAAGGAGCAATGCTTACACATTATAACCTTGTATCGAATTCTATTGTTGTTAATAAATGGGTAGGTTCAGAAGTAGAGAGGGGGAAAGATACGGGATTAACCAATTTACCGTTATTCCATATTTATGGTATGACTGTTTGTATGAATTCACTGATTTTTAATGCTTCTACTCTCGCATTAAATCCAGACCCTCGAGATGAGAAATCATTATTTGAAATAATAAAAGCAACAAAACCTGCTCTGTTTCCTGGAGTGCCTACTATGTTTATGCATCTATTAGAGAGGGATGACCTTGAAGATTATGCTAAAGATCTAAGGTCCATCAGAATTTGCAATACAGGTGCCGCTGCTATGCCGCCTGAAGTTCTTAAAGAGTTTGAAAAAAGAACAGGTGGAAAAATAATTGAAGGATATGGACTAACTGAAACATCCCCTGTTGCCACCACAAACCCAATAAATGGAATAAGAAAAATTGGTTCTATTGGTATACCAATTCCAGATACCGAGTTAAAAATTGTTGATGTCGATGATTATACAAAGATTATGCCCTTAGGAGAAGAAGGAGAGATAATGATAAAAGGTCCTCAAGTCATGAAAGGATATTGGAATAAACCTGAGGAAACGGCTAATCAAAAAAAGGGTGATTGGCTTTTAACAGGAGATATAGCCAAAATGGACGAAGATGGATATTTTTATATAGTTGATAGAAAAAAAGATATGATCGATGTTAGTGGATTTAAAGTCTATCCACGAGAAGTTGAAGATATCTTATTTGAGCACGAAGCCATCGCAAATGCAGCTACAATAGGAATTCCTAATCCTGACCTTCCTGGTAGTGAAAAGGTAAAATCATATGTTGTGTTAAAAGATGGTTATAAGGAAAGCGATGAATTAATAAGGGAAATAAGAGAATTCTGCCGCAAAAGTCTTTCTCCATATAAAGTCCCCAAAATCATTGAATTTCGAAAGGAACTCCCAGAATCTTTAGTAGGTAAAGTACTCAGAAAAGAACTAAAGGATATAGAAGCTAAAAAAAGAGGAGAAGATGAAATTTATTAAATTTTCTCAAAAAACATTCTTATAAGTCTTTTTTTTAAAATCTCTTATTTTTTAATCAGATTCAAAATCGTTTAATTTACTTTAATTTTTAAAATACAATAAGATTTTGATGTTGACTTCTTACCTAAAATAATACTTATCTAAATATATTCAAAATAAAAAAATAAGAAAAAAATAAAAATAAAAGAAAAAATTATTTTGACTCTTCCAACATTTCAGATAATAGCCTCTTGACTGCGTCTATCCGGTTCTCATCCCCAATTTGATCGACTGATTTTAGTGAAATAGCTTCTCTTGGGCATAATTCTATGCACTGAGGTTCATCGTATTCTGTAGATTCGCATAAATCGCAAATTAAAACAATTCCTGATTCAGTACTTAAAGATATTGCTCCAAATGGACATGCACGAATACAAAAAGCACACCCAGTACATTTATCTTCATTTACTTTAATTGAACCTGTTTTTTCATCTTTTTCTAATGCTTTTTGTGGGCACGCATTTACGCAATCAGGATCTTCACATTTTTGACATGATAAGGCAATATTTACTATCGGCTCAATACGAACTCTTTTTATCCTAGATAGAAGAGGGTTAAAAACTCCTTCATGAACAAAACTACACACGCTTTCGCATATTTCACACCCAATACACAAATCTGGGTCAACTACAATAAATTCATGTCTTGGCATTATTTCTTGCCTCCTGGTAGTTTTCCAATTACGAAATCTAATCCTAATCTTTTGAGTGTTTCGTCAGTTGGAATACCTTCTTTAGTCCACCCTCTTGCTTCATAATAGCCTTCTAAGATTGATGTATAACCCTTTTTATCAAGTGTAACTCCTTTAGCGGGTCCTATCGTAGGCGGTTCAGTAAAAAACCTTTCTGGTGGATAGTCATCTGCTTTTGTTGCACCTTCTCTTATGTTAAAGCATTTTGCTAGATTATGTATTGCTTCACCATTGTTTAAAAATTGTTCTGTTGTCATTTCATATCCGGATACATATTTATACATATCACAGTATTCTTGATTATTCTCATAAATTCCCCTTGTAAATTTACAAACAATAAGTGAATCAATTAAACAATACTCATCTTCTGTTTTTTTAATTGCTTTCCCTCTTTCTAAAGGTTTCTCATACCCAAAACGATCAAATTTACCTTTAGCGTCCAGTCCATATGCTCCATTTCTCAAATGGCATGCACCTCTTATAGAAACGCTTGCTCCAACGGCAAAACTAGACATGCCATGAATTTCATACATTGGGAACTCAAGCCCTTTAACTTGCATAGAATATTTCATTGCATCTCCACCCAATTTTTCGGCTGCTGCTCTACTCCCATCTGCTAGAATATCTCCAATTTTTGAACTTCTATTTCCCATTTCTTCTAAAATTCGTATCATTGATTTGTAATTACCAAAAGATAAATCATATCCTAAATCTTTTTTTGTGATGATTCCTTTCTCAAAGCACTCCATAGCAAAGGCTACAGTTGCTCCAGCTGAAATACCGTCCATTCCTAAGGTGTCACAAATTTCGATACCTTTCATAATTGCAGGCCAATCAGAATGACCGCAATCACAACCCATGGAATAAATATTTTCAATATCCATGCTTGCAACGGTTCCAGCCCAATCAGGGTGATCATTTGGTACTCTTGCTAAATGATCGCACGCTATCGTACATTGACTACAACCACACGTTTTCACAACATAATGATCATTTAAATATTGTCCGTTAAGAATATCTATGTCTTTCCAATATCCCTCTCTAAAATTATAATTTGCAAGCATTCCCATATCATTATATGAAGCAAGACCATTTGGTGTCCCATTTTCTCTATATTTTGTTGTAGCTGTACCGATTGAGCGCTTAATTAATTCTTTTGCTTTTTCATAGAATTCTTTTGGGTATGCAATTTTGACGCTTTTAGTCCCTCTAAAGCATAAAGCCTTTAAATTCTTTGAGCCCATTACACCACCCATACCGGTTCTTCCTGCTTGCCTATTCCTGTCATTAGTAACACATCCCATTCTCGAAAGTTTTTCTCCTGCAGGACCAATTGCAGCAACAGAAAGCCTTGAATCATTATAATGCTCTTTCAAGATCTCATCTGCTTCCCAACATCCTTTTCCCCACAAATCTAATTCTTTACAAGGTATAATATTGATATCATCGTCATCAAACATGATGAAAACGGGTTCTTCCGCTTTGCCATAAAACACAATCATATTATGACCTGCTCTTCTGGCTTGCTGTGCGATACTACCTGAAGATATAGACATTCCAAATAGTCCAGTTTGCGGTGATTTTGCAAAAAGTCCATATTTTGAACTTGTGGGTATAATCGTGGTGGGATATGGTCCTATTGCCCATACTAAAATATTATCAGGACTAAAAGGATCAATATCGAGTTTTAATTCATCCCACAGCACTTTAGCACCAAAACCATAGCCTCCAATCCATTTAGTGCAAAAATCCTCATGAATGGTACTAATATCGATTTTTTCAGTATCTAAATGAATATTTACTCTTTGTTGTGTGTATCCTTCTAAAGTCATATTTCTACACTTTTTTTATTTTCTTAACAAATGTTATTAACTTAGACATTTCTCTATAAAAGAATGTCGTATGATAATAATTTACATTTGAAATATATAATAATTAAGATTTATTGTTAATCATTATTAAATTAAATTAATTTTTACAAAAGACTAATTTGTTAATTATATGGTAAAATAAGGTTTTTCCTTGCAAATTTTTGATTAATAGGAAATATTAAGAAAGGAAAATAGAGAAATAATTAATAACGGTATACCATACCAAGGAAAGTGATTAAACACATTAATTTAAGGTCTATTGCAGGGTTTTCATGTAAATAGCAATTAAAGTGAGTTAAACATTTTGGGCAATTAAAAATCATATATTTTGCTCCCGTTTCAATAGCTTGATTAATTCTCTCGCCTTGTATTTTTTTTGAGTAAATATTGCAAGACAAATTAGCAGCGACACCACAACAAAGAGCATCCTCTTTATTGTTTTTCATTTCTATTAATTCGACAAATGGAATTTTATTCAATATTTCACGGGGAGCATCATATACTTTACTCATTCTGCCAAGTCTACAAGGATCATGGTAAGTAACTAAAATTTTATCAGAATTAGAGAGTTTTAAATTATCTAATAATCCTTCTTTTAGAATATATTCACTAATATGATAGACTTCAAAATTAAAATCATTATTTTCTTTAAAAAGATTTTTATATACAAATTTCCACATATAATATCCTTCTGCGCAATTGCAAATTATAGTTTTTACTCCAGCATTTTTAAATAATTGAACATTATGTTTTGCAAGTTTTTCGAAAGTATCCATATCACCTGTCCAATAATTATCATGTCCACAACATTTTTCATCCTCTAAAACTACAGGAATTATTCCATTTTGATTTAAAATACCTATTAAGGTTTTTGGAACTCTTAAATAATCTATTTTATCAGAAGAATGATAAAATGATTGTTTCCCATAAACACATTTAAATTTCTGCCCCTTTTCAATTGATTCTTGTAATAATTCATGAGGTAAATCACAATTAGAACACATATTACATAAAACACATCTATGAGCTTCTTGAATTGCGTCTTCTTCCGAAAGTCCAATTTCACATTCATTAAAAGATTTTATTCTTTCTTCTACTGGAATTATTGGCATCTCTCTTCTTTGGGTGATTTCAATTTGCTTTTTAGGCATTGCAGCAGGTCTTAAATCTTCCCTAAAGAACCTATCTTCTTTTAGATCAACATCTCTGAGATATCGATCGATTGAAATTGCTGCTTCGTATCCATTCGCTATTGCTCTAATGACTATTCCCTCACCACCTATTATATCTCCTCCAGCAAAAACACCAGGAATATTTGTCTGTAAAATTAATTTATCGGTTCGAACACTACCTCTTTTATCAATTGCTATTTTATGTTCAGCAGCTAATAAAGGTTCATGGTCAGCTGCCTGACCTATTGCAAGTATTAAAACATTAACTTTCATTTTGATTTCAGAACCTTCAATAGGAATAGGTCTTCTCCTACCTGAACTATCTGGTTCTCCAAGTTTCATCCGGATGCATCCAACTTCAGAAAGATTACCATTTTTATCACCTAAAATTCTTATTGGATTAGTTAAAAATTGAAATTCAATATTTTCTTCTTTTGCCATCTCAATCTCTTCTTTTGATGCGGGCATTTCTTTTTCAGATCGACGATAAATTAGGATTACTTGTTTTGCACCTAATCTTACAGATGTTCTTGCAGCATCCATAGCGACATTTCCGCCACCTACAACTCCAACTATTTTATCTTTAACTTTCACTTCAAATTTTTTTGTGGTTTTATCTGATAATTTATAATTTTTAAGATATTCTATACCTCCGATAACATTTTTAAGATCATCTCCCTCTATTCTCATTCTTCTGCTATGTTGAAGTCCTATTGATATAAAAATTGCTTTATAACCCATTTTTTTTAAGTCGTTAAACGTTAAGTCTGGTCCTATAGGTGTATTTGTTTTAATTTCAACACCATTTTTTTCGATATATTCAATTTCATAATCTAAGATTCTTTGAGGTAAACGATATTCAGGAATACCAAATCTTAACATTCCACCTTTAAATGGTGATGATTCAAATACTGTAGGTTTATATCCCTTCTTTGCGAGATAATATGCAGCGGTCATACCAGATGGCCCTGAGCCAATAATTGCAACTTTTTCTTTAGTCTGTTTAGGTGGGATAATATTCTTTAAAGGGGCATTTTTTATTTCCCAATCAGCAACAAATCTTTTTAGTGCTTTAATGGCAACAGGTTTATCTATATTCCCACGATTACAAACATCTTCACAAAGAGCAGGGCAAATTCGCCCACATACACCCGGAAAGGGAATTCTCTTTCTTATTAGACAAAGCGCTTCTTGAAATTTACCTTCTCTAATAAATGAGATATAACCTTGTATGTCTACACCTGCTGGACACGCTCTTCTACATGGAGATATTTTATCAATATATGGAATACAACCAACGAAATATGCAATATCTCCCTTATCAGCAATTTTTAAATCTGTATCATCCAAATAACCGAGTTTATTCTCGAATTCTATTTGATTATTTGCCATTAAATAAGGTAAATTTGCATATAACCTACCATGTGTTGTATAGTCCAATTTTTCCTCTTTCAATTTTTCTGATTCCGTAGCGATCTTCCGAAGATTCAAAATAATATCAAAAAAATTGACGCCAATATTATCTTTTGTCATTGGACAATATTCGATACATTGCCCACAAGTTAAACAACTCCAAATATTAGAATTATTAATTACATCTTCAACTGAGTAAGTAGAAAAGTCGCTGACTAATTGTCTTGGATAAAAAAGCCCAAATTTTGAAACAGGACAAACATTCACGCACCTATTACAATCATAACAGTAATTAGCCGATCTCACCAATTCTGCGATTCTTTCAAGATCTTTTTTTTCAATTTTTAAACTAATTTCTGGTGAAATTTCCTCTTTTGCTTTCATTTTAAAGTACTTTTTAAATTTTAATTAAAATTAAATTTAAGCAGATTATTTACTGATTCGTGTTAATCAATATTGTAAATGATTTTTCAATTTTTAATGTTTATTATTATTTTGTATAACCATTTAGTTGTTTTTGCTGAATAAATAAAATGAGTTAAAAAATTAATTTTGATATTGAAATCTAAGAATATTATTGTTTTTCCTTACTTATTTAATGAAATTCATCACACCATGATTTAAAGAAATTTCTCCATTTTTGATTTTGAATTTTATTGTATAGTTTACCCCCTCTCTCATTCAAATATAGAATTTTATTATACTCAGTAAAATAATCAAAAATCATATCTTCTTTGGAGTAACCTCTTGAAGGTCTTATTACTGAACTTTTTAATGGATTTAAATTGTCAATTTTCCAGTATTCATCTATAAATTCTATTCCATAATTTGTAACATATTTATCTTTATGTTGATATACAAATGAGTTTGGGTATATTGAATAAAGCGTTGGGCCTATATCAATCAAATTATGAATTGAATCATTATTTATATAATCTACAGTTTCAAATAATGTCTCTTTTGTCTCTCCTGGATAACCTATTAATAAATTTAATCTGCATCTTACCTTAGCGTGCTGTTTGTAAAATTCTATTATCTCATGAGTTTTTTTTATGTAAGAATCTACTTCTTTTATGGATATTTTATTCATTCTAACCAACATTTCTTTGGAAATAGACTCAAGTCCATATCCTACAACCATATTTGCTTCCTGAAATTCTTTTAACATCTTTTTACTAAAATAATCGATTCTCGCTTGACAAGAGAACTCCATTTCCTCATTTAATTTATTCTCTTTTATTAATTCAAGCCATTTATATTTATCCTTTAGTGCATTAAAGCATTGATCTGAGAAATTAAATCTTTTAACACCATTTTTTTGAGCAATATTATATAATTCTGCAAAAAATAATCTAGCTTTGTTATATTCTAGATTTCTGAATCTAAAATTACTACCACAGAAATAACAATTACCTGGGCATCCTCTTGATACAAAAAGTTCAAAACTCATTTTTGAGCTAAAATCGGGATACATATCTAAATATCCAAGATAGTCTGGGAATGGTAAGGAGTTTATATCTATTGGTTCAGGTATTACAACTCTCGTCTTTGGAGTTTTAATTATATTACCATTCCTTAATAAATCTAAAAAAAATCTCTCTCCTTCGTCTCTTATCACAAAATCAAACGGTGAATTTTGGAATAAAAAGTCATTTGGAACTGCAGAAGGATGATATCCACCAACAACTATTTTTAAATCAGGTTTTAATTCTTTTAAAATAGAAGCAATTAATTTAGTTTGTAAATATGCGGCAGAAGTATAGCAACTTAATGCAATTATTTCATTTTCGAGTAGATTATATTTATCAATAATTTTTTTAAAAAACTTTTCAAATTCTTCTTTTTTATATTCGGAAATTTTATATCCGTCGGGATTTAATTCTTCCTCACGTCGGATGTCAATAATTAATGGTATATTTTCTTTTATTAATTTTCTCTCTACTAATAGAGATATTATTTGTAATGGTCCGATTGGAAAATTATAATAATAAATAGGTTTTTGATAATCTTCATCAATATTGAAGAAACTTGGAATTACCATTACAAACTTAATTGGAGTTTTTTCATATTGATTAGCGTTCATTAAATGATCTTCCTAAAATTATATTCTTTATTTTCTATCTTATTTTGCATATATAAAATGCTTTTTTTCCGATTTATTTTTTTTTAATAAAGTGATTAGTAAATACTCCCAGATCAAAATAATTTTATATAAATTATTCAATAAATTCCTTAATCACAACATTTTAATATAAATTATAAAATGTAATATTTTTAAAATTAAAAATATAGGCTAGAATTATATGTCAATAGAGGAGTTAAGAACCAAAATAGCAGAAAGAGAAAGTGAGAAAGGTAAAGTTGAAGCTGAGGCACTAACTAAGACTACAGCTACAGAGTCTGAAATCAATTCTACTTTTGATCCAAAAATCTCAGAATTAAAGGGGCAAATGAGTATAGCACAAGAAGAGGTTGAAAATGCTCAAAAACTTTTGAATGAGGTAAGAACTAAACTTGGAAATGCTAAAGATAATGTAAAAAAAACATCTAATGACATAAAAATGAATGAAAGAAAAAAAGCCACTGCATTAAGAGATAAAATCAGAGAAATTCAAGTTAATAAAAAAGCAAAATTAAAATATCTAAATACAAAAATAAAGGAACTTTATTCTCAAATTAGAGAAATTGAAAAAGAACAAGCTGTTGCCCGGTAATTCTTTTATGGAAACGATTTAATATTTCGGTAATCGTTATTTTTTTTTATTTAATTTTCAAATCTTTAATAATTCTATTAGGATTTGCACTTTTTTATTTTGAGAAAAATTAGGTAAGATTTTCTTGAAAGATAAAAAAGAAAAAGTAAAAATTAATTTTATTAAAGAACAGGAATTTTCTCTGAATTGTATATTTTGAGAGCTTCTTCTATTGATTTTCCTTTAAAAATAGCTTTATATCCCAGAGCTTTGTTTATTGGTTTAGGATCTTGAAAAATATTCCTACCTATTGCCATTCCATCCAGAACGTGAACAATTTCACTTGCAGTTTTATATGCTTGTTCAACAGTATCTAATTTAGCACCTCCTGCGATTAAGCAATACATCCCTTGAGCATATTCTTTTATTTTTTTAAGACCATTCTCTCCTCTTGGATAATAAAGTTTTACCATATCTGCTCCAAGTTCAAATGCAACTCTTGCACCATATCTTACATTTTCCCAATAACCTTCCTCATCTTTTTTCCGGGGATGTTGCCTTATATATGACCACACAATTACTGGAACTTGAAATATCCTTGCCTCTCTTATAATATCCGCAAGTTCAGTTAATTGGGAAGTCTCATCCTGTCCTCCTACATAAAGACTGTATCCTACAGCACATAACGTTGGACATAATGCCAAAGCTTCATCAACAGAACAATCAAGTCCTCCTCTTGGACTACGATTATCACTATATAATTCAGTCTTGCCATTGAGTTTTATTACCATTGGGAGATTTGGATGACGATCAGCATATCTAATATATAATCCTTTATGTAAGATGAGTGGAATTCCAGCTTTATCTGCAACTGTCATAACATAATCTGGATTTGCCGCTTCTGGAATGGTAAAATCTGAGCGATGTTCAAACCCTTGATCGACTGCAAGAAATAAAGCTTTTTCTCCTAATTCTCCTTTAAATAGCATTTTTTCCATTCGAATTTTAAAACCGGTAAATGGATTTTTTAGACTCATAATAAATCACAAAAGGATAATAATATAATTAATATTTATTATTTTTGCTTATTACCTTTAATTTATATTTATTTTTTGTTAGAATAATGAACATATTATTAAATAATAGTTAAGTTAAATTAAAATTAATAAAAATTCAAAATGAAAATTATAATAACTGAAAAGTAGCGTGATTTAGGAAATGTTAGAAGGAGATAAATGTAAAAGTTGTGAAACACAGAGTTGTTTAATGAAGTGTCAATTTATTGATATAAGTAAGGAAGATGCTAAAGTTGAGATTATGAAAATGGTTAATGGAGAGAATTCACGGATTTTAAGTGAATGTGTAACATGTTTTGCGTGTCAAGAATACTGTGAATTAAACGCAAGGCCATTTGATAGGATTGTAGAATTACAAGAAAAATATAATTCATTAAATATTCCTTCCGATATGATTGAAAGGGGAGTAAATCAATATGCTCCTCACTCTGAATTAAGAATGAAAGAAATCGACCCAGAGAAGCCAGTTTTAGACAAATGTACCTTTAGGAATATGAGTAAAAACGAGATGCAAGGACAAATGTTCGATAATCTTCAATACTTAAGCGGTACTGACTTTTTCTGTAATTTATTGTTTCATCATATGGCAAGAGATTCCGTAGTTAAAGAGAGAGCTCCTCTTATTATTAATAATTTCAAAAGACACGGAGTAAAAGAATTAATTTGTTGGCATGATGAATGTTATGGGTTTTTTGCATCGTATTGTCCAAGAAATGGTATTGAAGTACCATTTAAAGCAATTCATCTTTTTGAATATCTCCATAATTATCTAAAGGACCATGAGTCAGAAATAAATAAATTAAATATGAAAATTGCTTACCTGCGTAATTGTTCAAATAGATTCATACCTAAAACTGATCAATGGGTTGATAAAATATGCGAATTAATTGGTGTTGAGAGGGTTGCAAGAAAATACGACAGAGAAAACGCTTTATGTTGTGGAGGTGGCATGGAGGCGATACCAGGCAAGAAAAATTTACGTAGAGAAACTCAAAAGAAAAATGTTCAAGATATGGTAGATCATGAAGCAGAAGCTTGTGTATTTAATTGCCCCATGTGTAAAAATATGATTGGCTCATTAGCTGAGAGAAATGGTTTGAAATTATATCTATTAAGTGATTTATGTCGGCTTGCCTTAGGAGAAACATTAGATTACATTAAATAAGAAATTTCAAAATTTTTATTCTCTTTTTCTTATTTTTTATATCATTCAAGAGATCTCATGCATGTTAAGTAAATATTATATAAATAAAATACTATATTTTTATGTAAATGGAAAATAATATTTCGAAAAAAATCAAAGTAATTCTTTCTAAAATTAAAAATATTAATAATCAATATTCTGATTTTTTTGATTCTTTGGATGAATTAGAAATTCCTTCTAAGGATGCGTTGATTGAAGATATCTACAATAATAATCTTCTAAAAAATGAATTCTTTTCAGAGTTTACTCAAATCAGTAGTAAGACAATAATGAAACTTGAAAAAGAACAAATTTTTGAAAGAATCATTTCTCAAATTAATAATAATCCTAACCAAAAAGACATTTATATCCAACAATTTTTAGAATTGTTTAAAGATATTTCCCCTCAAGATAAAAAGGTGATGATACAATCCTTTTTAAAATTAGATGAACAAGGGCTTAGAGATCAAATGACTAGTTTGATGTCTATTTTAAAATTTAAAACATAACTTCTAATTAAAAAATAAAAAGAATTTTTATTAAAAGATATTAATTAATTAAAATTTTATTTCTATAGTGCCATAAGTTTCCCAAATATTGTCAATTTTTTCAATCCACGCAACTTTATTTTCCTTGTGATCCATTTTTTCAATAAAGTGCCTGTAGATAACCCCTCCTCAAAAACCTTAGCTAATAGATTAAAGGGGCCTTCAAATAAGCCATCATATTTTAAACTTTTCAAGGTTTCTTTGTCGTTTTTAACATCTTCAACATCTATAGTACCTTTATCAATTTTTATTAGAGCAGCACGTTTTTGATCTTTAGGATTAACTAATATCTTAACTTCAACTTCTGCAAATTCTTCTATAAATTCTTCCATGGTATTCAAGGGCTCAACCAGCTTCCATACAATACCTGCAAATCCTTTCATTCTTTTAGGTTTTTCTTCAGACATTTAAAATCGTTAAAATAATTAATTTAAATAAATATTCATTATTTTGAATTAAACTTTTTAATTTAAATAATCTTTTTATTTCAGATTGAAATAAAATTATGCTAAATAAATGAAGAAGAAGTTAACTATTAATAATCTTCAACCTAGAGACATGAATTAGTATGTCGGATTCTCAGTTTTACCAAAAAATTCTTCAAAAGCTTTTCTATCATCTTCAGAGATTTTTTTACGTCGTTCAGATTCCTCCACGATAATAGGGGCCTTTTCACTCTCTGAATGTTGAATTTTTTTAATTATTTTATATTCATCTTTGCTTGTAAATTTATATTCACAATCACATGCTCTACAGTATAGAATCTTTTTCCCCTTTTTTGGAATCAAAATATTATTGCATTTTGGGCAAAATTGCACTTGTACCACCTAATTTTTGTAATATTGTTTTCTTTTTTTCATCCACAATAATTATTTCAACAAATTTACTTAACTTACTTTTTATATAAATAATTGTTTTTAAATTTATCTACTACAAACCATAAAATTTTTAACCTAAAAAATTTTTATAATAAATCCGGTATATAAAATTTGCTATTTTTTATTAATTACTGATTGACTATATTCTAATTTGAATTAATAAAATTTTTAATAATCATTTCTTTATTTTTATATATGTTAGTTATGGCACATAGAGGTGCAAGTTCTGAAGCTCCAGAAAATACATTAATTGCTTTTTCTAAAGCTGTAGAAATTGGGGCTGATTATATTGAATTTGATATTCGTTTAACCAAAGATAATGAAATTATCATAATGCACGATGAAAATACTAAAAGAACTACTGGTTATGATGGATTAATTAAAGATATGACACTCAGTGAATTAAAAAAATTAAATTGTGGTAATGAAGCAATAGATGCTGAAATTCCTACACTGGAAGAAATCATCAATCTCAAGAGGGGAAATACAAAATTACAAATAGAAATGTGTTCCCTTGGATTGATTGAGCCATTATATAGTCTTCTAAAAAAGTATGATTTAATGGATTTAGTATTAGTAAGTTCATTTAGATTGGAAGAATTATTAAAATTACAACGTTTAAATCCAGATTTAAAATTAGCTTCACTTCATACGGCGCAACCTGGGGTTTTCGAAGAATTAAATCCCAATTTAAAATCAGAAACACTTAAAATAACTAAGTCTGGATGGGTTTTGGACTCCAAATATCGGAAAGCAATAGTTGATTTTGCAGTTAGACATAAATTTTATGCGATTAATCCTTATTTTTTTTTTGCTGATGAGGAAATGATTAACTATGCTCATGAAAATAATATTTTATTCAGCATATGGACAGTAAATAGAAAAATGTCATTTAAAAAGTATATTAAAATGGGAGTAGACGGAATTTTTACAGATAATCCTAGACTCTTAATAAAATTATTAAAAGAAATTTAAAATGATAAATAATTTCATTGAAACACTGAGACGGAAAACCAGATTTTCTAATATATTTAAATATCTTATACTTTTAAGATAAATGCAAGTAATTAATTTTTTATGTTTTATTACTCAAATTAAGGTAGGTTGATGGATCATTATGAAAAAAATACTTGTTGTTGATGATGAACGCGATACTGTAAGGCTCACAAAAAAGATTCTCGAGGATGATGACTTCGAAGTTATACCTTCATATGATGGAGAAGAAGCATTAGAAATAATTGAACAAAAATACAGTGATATTGATCTAATCCTCTTAGATATTATGATGCCAATAAAATCTGGTTTTTCTGTGTTAGAAGAATTAAAAAATGATGAACGATTTAAAAATATCCCCGTCATTTGTTTTACAATAAAAAATTTTAATGAGGATATTCAAAAAGCTAAAAAATTGGGTGCTTGTGGATATTTAGTCAAACCATTTTCAGGGAATCAATTAATTACGTACGTGAAAAATAAACTTCAATGATTGTTATGGAAGATAAACCCAGAAGTTAATCTAAAAAATTCATTATCTTTCTATTTCTTCTATTCCCTTATAGGTTCCAGTAAGTGGCTTCCCGGGGGATCCTTGATAAAAGAGCTCATTCAATTTCCCTTTCCAATGCTTGTGAATTACCGTATTTGGAAAAATTACATAATTTTTATCAATTAAAGCTCCACATCCTGAGATATTTCCTGGATAAATTACTGAATTTTCATTGATTTTAACTACAAACATATTAAGCCAGCCAAAAATTGAATTGACTGAATGAGACGACACTGCCGTTGAAGGATACATAAAAACATTATCTTGAATATCAGTAAATTCTAATCCCACAAAGACATCTTCCATTATAACATTTTTACCAATTTTATTATGACCGATTCTTCTTAAAGCCCTATTGAGTAACCAAGGAAATGGAGATTTCCCAGATAGCCACACAGGAAATTTAATTATAAATCCTCTTAAATGATAATATTTAATTAAACGAGTTTCAGGAGTTTCTTTATCTAGAAACATTCTTGGAAAAACTCCTTCTTGAGGGGGACTTTTTTTATTCCATTTCCTAACTAAAATTGCAGCAAATTCAATTAATAAAATAATATAAATATAAAGAAGCAATAAAAACAAGGGGGGTAAAAATAAAAATATCCAAATTATATCTACTGACAATTTAATCATTATGAAGAGAAATAAAAGAAAGAGTCCCATACAAGGATAAAGTGGAATTACAAAACTAAGCATATTTAATCCAAAAAATGTTGAAACTGGTAAATCTACTGTTTGTTCCTTTTGTTCTACTTCATTACTTTCTTCGCTTCTGTTTTCCATTGAATATATTTTATTAGCAAATTTTAAAATATTTTCTATTTTTTAATTTTATTCAATTTGGAGTTTTTATAAAATATTTTAAACATTCCAACCCTATCAATTATCATGATCGACCCTTTCACCATATTTTCTGGAATTACTTTATCAATTATAGCAGCTTTTTGTTTTAATTATTCAATTATTTTAAATAAGAAAGGACTTTTGCAAGGATTACCTGATATCAACTTTGATCAAGGAGTAAAAAGTGTTGTAAAATCATTTATTTCTTTTTTTAAAAATAGAGATTGGGCAATTGGATTCTTCTTAGGTATTATTGGATACCTACCGTATCTTATTTCTCAGAGTTTAGTGGGTATTGTTGTTACACAACCAATAACAAGTGTTGGTTTAATTATATTAGTTTATTTTGCTCATAAAAAGTTGAATGAAAAAATTGGATATATTGAAATTATTTCATTTATATTAATGATTGGAGGTATTATTCTGATTGCTTTTGCTCAAGTCTCAGATATTTTTATTGACATTTTAAACATCGCATTACTATTAATTCTTTTTAACTTAGTATTAATCGGGATTTCAATAGGACTTTTTTTTATGGCATTAAGGAATAAAGGAAAAGGTATTGAAAGTGTTTTAATAATGATAATTGCTGGGTTAATAACTTCGATTGGTTCAATACTCTCGGGTGCTTTAGTATTAACATTAAATAGTGGTGAATTCTTTACAATTCCTCTATTAGGAATTTTTGAAATTTTTTTTGGGATATTTTGGTTCGAAACTTACCATATTTGGGCATTTATTTGCTTTTGGGGATTAATTATCTTTAATATAATTGGATATACATTTGTTCAAGCAGGATTACAGAGAGGAAAAGCTGTATTAACATTTCCCATATCAAATACCACAAATTTGATTGTTCCTTTAATTGCTGGATTATTTATATTTCAGCAATCTTTTCAAAATTACTTCTTATTTTTTATAGGAGCAATCTCAATTACGATTGCGACAATTATTTTATCAAGATTCCAAGCAAAAATCGAAAAAATTGAAATGCTCTAAAAAGAAAAGGAATAGAAATATAAATCTCATTATATAATATATTTTTTTCCATATTCTGGAATTACAATTTTTATATCATTTAGTTTCAATGATAAAAATAAATTAGGATATTGTGTGTGAATTGGAAAAACAACTTTTGGTTTAATTTGATTAATAATATATTCTAGATCTTTTATTCTTGCATGTCCGGAGCAATGTACTTGATAAAAGTTCCTCTCTTCGATTTTAAACAATTTCAACCAACTCATTAGTTTTTCATGTTCTAATTCCATTTCCGGTTCAAAAGGTTCCGATTTTGAATGAATGAAAACACTTCCTGGAACGGGACGTAAATCTATCAAACTAAAAAGCGACCAGAAAGGTAAATAAATTACATATAATCCTTGATTGTTTGCGATATCGTCGATAGTAATTGGCTTAACTTGATTATTTATTTCAAAATCTTGTTTTGTTTCCTCTTCAAACATATTCTTACTTGCAGGAGAATATGTATAATCTTCTTTCTCATATAGTCCCCAACCTTTCCTTGAGAGGTAAGGAACTAAATCCATATCTAAAGGTGGAATATTCGAATAATCTCCCTTTATATTATATTTCTTATCTTTTAGAGCGTAATTTAATCTTTCAATTAATTTATAAGTATTTGGCATAATTGCTAATTTTCTTCCATTATTTTTAGCTGCTTTAAAAAATGAATTAATTCGACTTAAATCTCTCAAGGAACAAGCAAACATAACTAAACCATTTGTTTCTTCAATTATTTTTGTAATTTTCTCTTCTAATATATCCTCACTTTCAACCTCTCCCATCTCTCTTGAGCCACTAATATTAGTTCCTTCACATATTAGAACATCTGGCTCGAATTTTCTTCCAATCTCTATAAAATTTAATGTTTTTTGTTTTAAATTCGATGGGCCATGCATTCTAATATCTCCTGTATATATTATACGTTTATTATTTTCAATATCTTCAATTAAATATGCTCCAGCTCCAGAGGTTGAATGATCTACTTCATGGAATTTTATTTTAAATGCCCCATTAACTTTTTTTTCACCTAAAAAATAATCCAAAGTTAATTCTTCATTTGAATTTAAAGTAATAAAGCTCCTCTCTTTCATTTTAATATCTCTTTTATATCCTCTCCTAAGCTTAGTAAAATCTGCTCTATATGGAACCAAAATAAAATTCTCCATATATTGAGTAATACCAGAAAAAGTATCACTTTGAATAAATTCAAAATGATCGAGAAATTCCTTAGAGATTTTACTACTAACATTAATCACTCGGGGATCTATAATCTTTATATCCGAAACATGATCAGAGTGAGAGTGAGTTATTAACACATGACTAATTTGAGATTCACCTATTGGGTTATAACCAAATCTTTTATTCCAAATTTCATAATTACGTTGATATTTTTGTTTAGAATCATATTTTTTTTTAGTTACTTCACCTGTAATATTGAAAATATACCATTTTTCATTAAAAAAACTACAATCTATTTTAGCTAATTTATCTCCAAATGCTTTAATAATTGTATTCAATGACTCCTTAACTTCCTCTGCACCATCAAGTCCCGCTTTCGATATAAGAGTAAATAAATTGTCTTCATCAATTTTAAAAAATGTAATAAATTTATCTAAATGTTTTTCTGTTAGATTTATTATTTCTCGTATCCCTCCATACTCAATACTGAATGTTATGCTAATGTTATAGCCAAATTGTGGATTTCCATAATATTTTGTTTCAAGAATATCAATATTTTTGCAAGGGATATGTATGTTTAGAAATTTGTTATCATCTGATTCAATTATTCCTAATTCTCTTACTTTTGTAGCAATACCTACTTTTTGTTTTAAAAAATATAAATCCTCTCTATAAAGACCATGAAATGGCGTACCGGGTTTAGGTTCCGGGATAAACCCTAAAGTTATATAATCCTCAATAATATTGAATTTTCGAGGATTTAAAAAAGTGTCAAGATATTGATTACTAAAATCTTTTCCAAAATCAAGTAGAATAGACTTTTTATTTTTATTTTCAGGAGAAACAAGAATTTTATTGCCACCGATTTTTCCAACTCCACCCCAAAATGAAATTGTTGTCATCTTTAAATACCTCTTATCAAATATATTTATAAAATCTAATTATTTATTAAATTAAACATTAAATGATTAACAAATCTTCACAGACTAATAATTTATTAAAAAATTTCGCATTAATTAAAAATCAAAATGAGTAAAGACAAGGACTCTAAAGATCTTTCAGAAGAGTTTATATTTGAATTTTTTGAGGAGGTTGAAGATACTTCTGTAAACGGTAAGGAACTGATAAAAAAATACTATACAATTAATTTTGAACAAGAACTAAATGAGGAGCAGCTTGAGATAGTAAATAATATTAAAGGTCCAATGCTAGTAATCGCCGGAGCGGGTTCAGGTAAGACAAGGACTATTGTTTATTCTGTAGCTAGATTATTATTAAATGGAGTTCGCCCCTCTGAAATAATGCTTGTTACCTTTACTAATAAAGCAGCTCAAGAAATGATTAAACGTGTGGAAAAATTACTTGGCAAAAGACCGAAAGGAATATGGGCTGGAACTTTTCATTCCATGGCCAATCGATTTATTCGAATATATACCAAAACTCTTAGCTTGAAACCAAATTATACAATAATGGATGAATCTGATGCAAATGCACTTATGAAGTTGGCAACTGATGAAATAAATATGAAAGAAATTGAAGAACGGTTTCCAACTTCTAAAATATGTAAGAATATATTGTCATATTCGATTAATTGTAATAAATCTATTCAAGAAGTTATTCTCTGGAAATATCCGCAATTTGATAGTAATAAAATACTCACGAAATTAAATGATACTTTTGAGATATACAAAAAGAAAAAAGCAAAAGATAATTTGGTTGATTTTGATGATTTATTAGTCTATTGGAATCTATTATTAGATGAAAGATCATTTGCTCAACGTATTGCAAAAAATATAAAATATATTTTAGTTGACGAATATCAAGATACAAATTATATCCAAGACGAGATTATTCATAAGATTACTATTCAAAATCCCGAACATAATATTATGGCTGTTGGAGATGATGCACAAAGTATTTACGCATTTCGAGGAGCAAATTTTCAGAATATTTTAAATTTTTCAAAAAAGTTTAGTAATTGTAAAGTTTATAAAATCACTTATAATTATCGCAGCATTCCTGAAATTCTTGATCTAGCAAATAATTCAATTCAATACAATAAAAAGCAATACAAAAAAGATATGAAAACCACTCGACGTAATGGAGTAAAACCTTATCAAGTTAATGTAGGAGACGATGAAGATCAGGCAAAATTCATTGCCAACCAAATTTTAACATTGCGTTCAAAAAATTTTAAATTAAATGAAATGGCTGTCCTTTATCGTGCTGGGTTTCATTCTATGAAGATTGAATTAGAACTCCAAGCCAAAAATATACCGTATGAAGTACGATCAGGTGTATCATTTTTTGAAAGGGCGCATATAAAAGATTTGATTGCTCACTTACGAATAATTGAGAATCCTTATGATGAGTTATCATGGTCTCGAATTTTTTCTATGATCCCGGGATTTGGGACAATTTCTGGTTCAAAAATTTTTAGTGTCATATCTCAGACTGAGCATCCCATCGAATCTATATTAAATAAAACATTTTTTTCAGGAAAATTGAAAGGAGAAAGAATTCCAAAAGATGGACTAAGAAATCTAAGAGTTCATATAAAACAATTAATTACACTTTCCCGTGAAGATAATCCTTCTGAAGTGATATTGAATCTTACTGAATTACTTGAAGATCGACTAAAATCAAAATATTCCGATTGGTATGATCGCTTAGATGATTTAAAACAACTTAGTATTTATGCTACAGATTTCAAAACAATTCAGCTATTTTTAGAGCAAATGAGCTTAAATGTATCCGAATTAGATTCAAGAACTACATCATTAGGTTCTAAAAAAAAAGATGAAAAACCGTTAGTTCTTTCAACTATCCATCGAGCAAAAGGTCTAGAATGGCGAGTTGTCTTTATTCCTATGCTATCTGAAGATTATTTTCCATCTCATAGAGTAGTGGGTGATGAGAATGCTTTTGAGGAAGAACGAAGAGTATTTTATGTAGCAGTGACTAGAGCAAAAGATCAGTTATTTATGATATCTCCCTCTGTTATTTCTGGATTTAAGGGAAAACAAACAGCAAGACTATCCCAATTTGTATCCGAGTTAAATCCTAAATATTATTTAAAATCAAAAGTTCGGTTTAAATCAACTCCGATTGAATATAAAAAAGGCAGAAAAAGGCAGAAAAGGCATTATGATACTAGCTCTTCGTTTATCTCAGCTGATACTCTATTAGATGATAAAAAGAAGAAAAAATGAAAATGCAAAATGCTATATTTACTATTAATTAATTTCTTATTCTATTATCTGATAAGTGCATTTAATAATTGCAATCCCTTAATATTTAAAACTCTTTTAATAAGTTTTTTAAATTAAATAATAAGCTTTAAATTATGGCTGAAAAAAATCTCTTCTATAAAGATAAATATTTTATGATTAATGGAGAACCGTGTTTTCTTTTTGGTGGAGAAATGCACTATTCTCGAATCCCAAGAGGATTATGGGAAGATCGGTTAAATAAAATGAAACAATGCTTTCTTAATACATATAGCTCATATTCTTTTTGGAATTATCATGAAAAGGAAAGGGGAAACGTAAATTTAGCAGAATTAGAAGATATTCTAGGTTTAGCTCATAATATAGATTTACATGTTATTGTACGCTGCGGTACTTATGCATGTGCAGAATGGGATTGTGGTGGATATCCACATTGGCTTCTAACAAGTAATTTTCAGTTCAGAGATTTTAATAAACAATATTTAATGTTAGAAAAAGATTGGCATGGTAAATTTTCAAAAGTAGTAATCCCTTATCAGTTTCCACAAGGTCCGGTTATTTTATATCAGGTTGAAAATGAGTTTTTCTGGCATGATAGGAAATACCTCCCGTATTTATATAAAATGGCCAGAGATTTAGGAATAACAATTCCAATTTTCGTTAACGAAAATTTTGAAGTAGAAGATATATGTCCTTTAATAAATGCAATTGATTTGTATCCCGGAGAATGGGACTTTTTTGAACCTTCTTTTTGGATGTTTAAATATATGCGAAAAAATCATGACAAACCTCGATTCATAGCAGAATTAGAAGGAGGTTGGTTTAGTCGGTATGGAGGACAATTACCAACCCAGAGAGGAAAATGGGATCCTAATTGGACCGAAGTGCTTACAAAATTTTTTATTGCAACAGGTTTAAACGGAACAATAATGTATATGTTTGATGGGGGCACAAACTTTAATTATTGGCCTTCTGGTGGTGATGCTAGGTTAACTACTACTTATGATTATGATGCCTGTATAAGAGAGTCTGGAGGATTACATGAGAGATACTATCGAATGAGACTAATTGGTGGGTTTATCGACACTTTTGGAAAAATCTTGGTCCAAATGAAACCAAAATTAAATTACTTTAAATTGCTTTTCTTTGGGATAAAGAGGATTTTTAATAAAAAAAGACCTGTCGCATTCATCAGATCTTTAAATGAATCCCAATTTTCATTCATTTTAAACGATAATCCAAATAAAATTAAGAATAAGGAAATAAATTTTAAATTAGAAAATATTGAAGAAAAGAAGAAAATTAGTGTCATAATTCCTCCAAAATCTCTTAAAATAATTCCTATTAATATTAAAATTAGTGAAAAGGTGAAAATAGAATACTGCACGGCTGAAATTTTCCGAATAACAAGTGAGAAAATTGCAGATAAAAATATAATATTTCTCATCTGCTACGATAAAAAAAACATCAAGAATGAAATATCTATTAAGATTGAAAATGAATCTGACTCGAAAATATTACAACTTGATCACAGCATCCCTATATGCGAAGTATTAAATATTAGTGACAAGAATAAATTATGTGTAATATCAATCAATAAAGATCTTGCTAAAAAAACTCAATTTTTTAATGGAATCCCAATTATCTCAAATATATACTTTGCTGAACCTCAAATCCTGCAAACTTCTAGAAATGAACTAAATATTGAATTAGATTCCAATAAAATAATTTTATGGATTCCAGAAATTGCTTCTATAAATTCTATAAAACTTAAATTACTTGATGGAACTGATAATACCTATGAAATAAATCCCAAATCAATTAAAAATGGATTAAAATATTTTGAAATTAATGATTCTAATATAAAGGAATTTAACCAATTCGAAAACCCCAAAATTGAATTTAATAAATTGAAATATAAATCAGATAGTGAGCCCCTACTAATAGATTATAATGATAACAACTGGAAAAATATGGACCACATAATCTCTTTAGAAGAATCTGGATTTTATAAAAATGGTTTCTATATATACAGAGTAAAGTTTTCTACTCCTGATATAATCTCGCAAGAATCTTTTGAAATAATTCTTAATTTAGGGATAAGAGGACATTCTTTAGTGATTTTGAATGGAATTTCTTTTGGATTAGGAAGAGGGGTGCGTTTATTAAATATTGCAAAGCTTCTTAAAAAAGGAGATAACAAAAATACATTAATAATACTAGTAGAGAATGATGGGCATCGTCATTTCGCTAACGTCTGGGAGAGAAGTGGGCTTACAAGAACTCCAATTCTTATGTTTGGAAAAGAAAACTCTTTAAAAATTCGTTTTACTAGAACTCGTAAATTAAAGGGGGATAAAATTCCATTAAAATTAAAAAGAGCTCTATTTTTACCCGCTAACATCATTTCAAAACCTTTAGATAAATTAAAGGCAATGGTAGGCGAAGGAATGACTTTAAGTGGGATATTTGGTCTTTTTTCTGTCTATTTAAATATAAAAAATGAAGGATACCTATGGTATAAATCTACTTTCTATTATGAAGAAGAAAAAATTGAAGAATTTAAAAAAACAAATAAACGATTATGGTTAATGATGGATAAGGTGGGACAGAATTGTAAAATATGGCTAAATAATACCGTTATCGATACTCTATATAATCGAAAGAATGCAAATGGATTCGATATAACAGATTTGTTAAAACCAGGAAAAAATGTATTACTTGTTGCAATGAATTTAAGAGGAGGCTACACAATACTTTCAAATGTATATCTAACTGAAGGGTATGAATTAACTGATTTTAAAATTCAATACGGATTTAATGGGCAAATTGGTAAATATTTCTTACCCGAAATTAATACTGACGATTGGCAAACGATTGAGGATAAATCCTTTATGTTTGTTCAGAAAGAACCAGTTGGTTGGTTTAAAATACAATTTAAAATTAAAGAAAAGAAATCTGATATCATATGTCCTTTAAAACTAATAATCCCTAAGGAAATTAAAGGAACTGCCTTAATATTTCTAAATGAAAAACATATCGGACGATATGAAGATATTGGCCCTCAATTTGAATATTATTTGCCAGAACCATGGTTAAAATGGAATGGTGAGATTAATGATTTAACAATTTTAGTTGTTTCATTCAAGAAAAATACAGTCTTACATCCTGACTTTAAAATAAAACCATACTTTACTCATAAAAAAGTTCAATTAAATTTTCTCTAATTTTTCATAATTTAATTTTTAAGTCATAATTACAATTAGCACATTTTCCATCTTTAGTTAAATTTTCTTTATCTATATCGAAAATATATCTTTTAATAACGAGTTTTCCACAATTAGGACAATAAGTATTTTCATACTTATGCCCCGGAACATTTCCAATATAAATATAATCTAATCCAACCTGTTTTCCCATTTCATATGCACTTTCGAGAACTTTCACTGGTGTAGCTTCTTTTATTCCATATTCGAGTGATTTATAGGCTGGATGGAATCTCGTTATATGCCAGGGGGTTTCATATCCTAAATCTTTATATATTCTTTCAGCAATCTCTTTAAAGGTGTCATGGTCAGAATTCATCCCTGGAATAACTAATGTTGTAATTTCTATATGCATTCCTAAATCTTTTGCTAACTTTGCATTTCTCCATATTTTCTCAACATCGGTTTTGCAATATTTCTTAATAAATTCTTGATTTCCTTTAATATCGATATTTAATGCATCTAAACCATTTTCAACAAGAGATTTAAGAACCATTTCGGTCATATATCCATTAGTAACATATGTATTATAAAGACCTTCTTTTTTAGCCAATTTAAAGACTTCCAAAGAATACTCAAATAATAACGTTGGTTCATTAAAGGAAATTGAAGTGCCTTCACTTAATCTTGATTTTGCTAATTTAATTAATTCCTTAGGAGAAATAAAGAGATCTTTTGAATTAAAATTGTCCGGGCTTTGTTTTGAAATATCCCAATTTTGACACCAAAAACAATCAAAGTTGCAACTATAAGTTCCAATAGTTATTGCAGTGGTTCCCGGATGAAAATGGAAAAATGGTTTCTTTTCAATTGGGTTATAAGAAAGAGATGATATCTTTCCAAATACAGTGGTATAAATTACACCTTTAATATTTTTTCTTGTTTTACATATTCCAATATTTCCCTCCGATATTATACAACGATGTTCGCAAGTTAAACATTGGGAAATTTTTTTCCCTATCTCCTTCTGAAATATTCCTTTTTTAATGAATTCTGAGTTCATTTTGATGATAATAATTATAAAATTCTTTTTAAAAAAGATTATCCTATTAAATTATTTTTAACGGATTTAATTTATCCAACTAATAAATTTTAGGGAAGAAAAACAAAACCATTCATTTGCATAATAATTAGAGTAATGAAATAAATAAGAAGGAAATTTCCCATTAAAATTCCAACATCTTTTACGCCCTTTGTGGATCTCGTGGGATGTCTGAATGTATATAATGTACCGATTGGGAAAAGAACAAATGGTAAAAAGTAGACTATAGGATAAACAATGAATGTGCAGATTGCCACTATTAATGTGATTATTGATGATACCCAGATTATTTTCTGTTGAGTTTTTAAAGAAAATCTTGTAATACTATCCCCATCTATAACCTCATGAACAAATTGACCTGTTATTGCGAAAGTAAAAAATGCAAACATTAAAAACCATTCAAATTCGCTCATAAGTGGTTCAGTTAATGGAATACCAATGTGATCTATTTTTATCATAAAATATGGTAATACGATATGAGAAGCTCCGAGTAAGATGTGATTCAATATTGGAACTGATTTATATTTTACACAGTATAATAAAACCAGTATGATTATAACAATAAGAAGGATGCCATTAATCCATTTTTCAATACATGTTCTTATTAGTAGTGTAAGCCCTAAAACAAATGTAACCAAACCTATTGTAAATATTTCCTTCCAATGATACCCCTCAACTCTTTCAATTGTCTCTATTTCATTAGGATCTCTCATATCCACTACATCATTCCAAGTATTACCCGTGATTGCGAGCATTACAAATCCTACTATAATATCGATATGGTTCCAAATTAGGTATTTATTGATAAAAATTGCGATAAGAAGGGGAACAATGACCGAAAAAGTGTAATCAAGTCTTAATAAATCAATCCTGCGGGACATTTACATCACTTTTTATATTTAATTAGAAATTAAACTATTATATTATTAGTACTTTATGGTATTCATATAGAAAACTCTATTCCTAAGGAAAAAACATTCTTATTGAACCAATTAATAAAACAATTGCTAAAATTATTGTTAGTTTTTTTCGAGATATTTTTTGAGATATTTTTGCACCAAAATATGCACCAATTAGACCTCCCGTCCCCATTAGAATTCCGATGATGAAATCAATCTTTCCCAACACTGATTTAACCATTACATTATAAATTGAAGTAAAAAAAATAATTCCTGTTGAATTTGCAGTTGCATAATAGATTGGAAATTGAAACATATAGTGTAAAGTTGGTGTATTAACAATTCCTCCTCCAATTCCCAATAAATTTGCAAGAAATCCTGCCAAAAGAAATAAAGGTATCCCTTTTTTTAAAATCTTTTTATGATTTTTAAACTCTAGGGAAAAATTCTCGCTTGCATTTGCACTTTCATTTGAATTGTTATTTGCTGGATCTTTTCTGAATATTAAGTTGATTGATACATAAATCATTACGCACGCAAAAATCAACCTCAATAGATAATTATCTATTGGAGATATGATAAATAAAATAGTAGAGATTAAACTTCCTATAATAGTGAATATTGAACATATTAAACATAATCTTATGTTTATCCTCTTTTGTCTCTTGAGTAAAATAAATCCAAAGCCTGAGGAAATGAGAATAATTAGAGAGCTGGTTCCTACGGCGATATCTTCACTCACCGCAAAAATTATAGTCATCAATGGGACTGCTATTACGCCTCCCCCAATCCCTGATAAAACTGCGATTGTGCCTATTAGAATTCCAATTAAAAAGAGTAAGAGAAGAGTATACCAATAATAGTCCATAACTCGTTAAGTGATTCTTTTCTTTTATGGTTTCTTAATCTTTATAATAAAGCTTTAATCATTTTTTTGGAAAAACATAGATATGTTCATAACACTTCTTAAAGGACGATATGTAGCATCTATTTTCATCAAAATCGAACTGAATTTAATAAACTTTTTCCAAAAACTTCTAAAAACTAGGTTATCGTTATATTTTGTTCGTAATTTAATTAAATTTTTTTCAACTTTATCTGGATTTACTGCTTGAATTTCAGAAATTTTCATCAATTGTCCGTAAATTCCAAAAGTTCTAATTTCTTTAAAGCCATTAACTTCAAACATATCTTTCAATTCTTTTATTTCATATCTACGATAATGACCAATAATTTTATCTTGTTGAGTATAATACTTTTTTCGGTGAGGTACAGTAATTACGACAATTCCTTTGGGTTTTATTACCCTACTAATTTCTTTTATGGCAGCTTTATCATTTTTTATATGTTCAAGCACATCTAAAGCAATAATTAAATCAAATTGATTTGCTTGATATGGCAGCTGAACCATATCAACGCAAATTGGATGCATTTTATAATCAGGTTTATTTTGCAATTTTCTATTTATTGTTATATATTGTTTTAAGGGAGTTATAGCTATATCTAAAAATGATTTATGAATAATCATTTCACAAAAATAAAGAAATGAATCGCCAGAACATCCAATTTCTAAAGCATTAGTAAATTTCCTTTTTGATCCCAAATTTTTAAGAAGTAAATCGAATTTACATCTTATACCTGGAGATAGATAATATTCTGATGATGTTCTCAATGAAAAATTTTTGTGACCTTCATAAAATTCTTTATATTTCATTATTTACCAAAAAAATTTCCTCTCAATTAATATAGAAAAATGATATATTAATTTTGTTTAAAATTTTTGATTAATACTAATAATTTTTCCAAAAATTCTTTAACTCTGAGTAATTCATTCAGTTATAATGCTAATTGGGGATGAATTTGCTTTTCTTGCGATTTTTTTTGGTCTCGGTATAGGAATTATCGCGTCAATGGTTGGTCTAGGTGGTGGCATTCTAATTATACCTACTTTTATATTTATTTTTGGATTTCCTGTTAAAGATTCTATTGTTATCTCACTATTCTTTATGACTGGGACAGTAATAAGCGCGTCAATTAGGTATATGAAATTTAAATTGGTTAATTATAGACTAGCGTTATTATATAGTATTTGGGATGTTCCAGGGGTGATAGTCGGCGGCCTTATTACTTTAGTAGTAACTAACAATATTTTAGCTTGTCTTTGTGGCTTAGTAATAATGATTTTGAGTATTTTGCTCTTTAGAAGAAAGGAAATTGAAGTGAGTACTCAGCATATCTCTAAAAACAATGAATCTATAAATGTATTGCCTAAGAATTCAAATGATAGATTAAAATCAACAACTACAATTAAGGGGAAAAAAAATCGTGTGGAAAGTTTTGCTTTTGCCTCTTTTAGTTCATTTTCTGGCGGATTAATTTCGGGGCTTGTAGGTTTAGGTGGTGGCACTGTTGATACCACTTCAATGATACTTCTCGATTTAGAACCAAAAGAAGCTGCTGCTACAGGTACATTAGGTAATATAGTGAGTCCATTTTCTGGATTAGTTGTTCATCTCTTATTGGGCTCTTACACAAGTTCATGGTTATGGCCAATTTTAGGGACATTAGGAGGAATTGTTGGTGCTCAAATTGGAGTATATTTAACCTCTCGAGTTAAAGGTAATGTAATACGGAAAATACTTGCTTGTTTAGCGTTTTATACGGGAATATTGATGATCTTTTCATTTTTTGGAATAAGTTGGATCCAATAAAACTGAATAACAATGATTTAAATTAAATAATCCCGTAATAAAGAAATATATCAATAAAAAATATGTGAGTTTTAAATTATGAAGTGTCCTCATTGTGATGCGGAAATAGGCGAGGATTTGGATGAATGTCCTTTCTGTTATGCTGATTTAACTGCACCTCCAGTTGCACAAGATATCTCTCAGGTAGGTGTATCAACGTTAGATTCATATTCAATTGGTCATGTTGCAATGGGTGTAATGGCATGGTTGATTATTTCTTTAGGATATTCTATTTATCAATATTATGGTCTTCCCCCACTTTTTGAATTATGGGTTGTTTTTCTTTTAACATTATTATTTGCCGTTGTTTGGGAATTATTTGAAAATGTTATTCTATTTAAAGCTGGATTAAAATTCGAAAGTCGCAGGGATTCTATACTAAATAGTATTTGGGATATTCTTTTTGTAGTTTTGGGAGCAGTAATATTCTGGATTTTTTGGTATTTTTATGTAGAAGTAGCTAAAAATGCTGGACGTTGGTATTATTTAATTGGCTTTATAACGTTCACACTCTTAGTAATAATCTTTATATTTTCACTCAAATTCATAAAAAAAACTTCTGAAAAGAAGTGGATATCATAACATAAATTTAATTAATTCTTTTTTATTTTAATTTCCAAATTAATGTTATATGAAAAATTAGATATCTATAACCGAAAAAACTAAAAGATTTGCTTTTTTCTCTAGAAATAATTTAAATTTTCTTCATAAATCATATAAAATTTATTTTCCTCTAAATTATGAAAAATTATAAGGATTAATAATGCGTTAATAAACCAACCCATTTTCTCGAAAAATCGAAAATTATGAATCAAAATAAAAACAAATTTAAAATTCAAAAAAACTTCGATTTTTGTCTGCAGTAAACTTAAAAAAAAATTTTTATATTTCTTAAGAATTATGGATTATTTTCTTTTTTTCTTTAATTTATTTGAATTTATATAAAAATACTCTATTTTAATTCAATTAATTTTGAAATATAATTACTATTTATTCTCTAATCATTTCAAACATTCATATTTTTTGGAGAAAAGTTTATATATAGATTGGGATATAGATATAATGTAAGAAATTTTATAAAAAAAAATTGGAATGCATTGGAAATAATGGATTTTTTGCCATAATTTATTCCTCCGCTAATATTGAATGGTAATTGATCATTAATTTATAATTCCTTTTTCCTCTTGCATTCCAATCCTTTCTTACTTTCCAGATTTATATTATCGAAATTTTTAATATTATTTAAATATAAAAATTAAAATCCTATTTCAATTTCTTTTAAAATTCTATTTAATTTTTAAAGAGTTAATTTGGAAATGTAAGACAATTTTAATAATTTCATTGAAAATTTTTAAAGTACAGATAATTTTGCATTATTATAACTTACATTTATTCAAATGATTAAAAAAGGAGTCGATAAATATTCGAAAAAGGTTAAAATTGGGTTTAATTCAACTATATTTTGGTAGAGGAAAAGGAAAAACTACTGCTGCGATAGGTCTCGGCTTACGCGCTTCAGGACATGGATTCAAAGTAAATATGATTCAATTTATGAAAGGAAACACAAAGTACGGAGAATTAAATGCCGTCAAAGGAATTGAAAATTTTGAAATACACCAGTTTGGAAGAATGGATCTAATAATGGAACCTGAGAAAATTGATATCGAAGAAGGCAAAAAAGCCCTAAAATACGCAGAAGAAATTATTATGAGCGATAACTATGATCTCGTGATACTTGATGAAATTGGAGTTGCTCTTGAAATGCATATAATCAAGATTGATGATGTGATGAATTTAATTGAAAAAAAACCTGAAAAAGTTGAATTAATTTTAACTGGTGGGCAAAAAATCCATCCCAAAATAAAAGAAATAGCAGACCTAATAACTGAAATGAAGATGGTAAAACATTATTTTTCAACAGATGGAATACAAGCTCGCCTTGGAATTGAATTCTAACTGGAATATTAAAAGGATTACTAATTAACAAAATGCTATATCATAAACATACCTATTTAATATGGTTATTAAGTCTCTCAACTATTCTAACTTCTTTTTATTTGCTCCAAATTGGAAAATCATATGCTCCAAATATTTCTTTTTTTAATAACAATAATTATTTTCAATTTAATTCTACAAATGCATATAATATAATTGAAACCCAACTTAATTTTGGATTTCGAATTCCAGGAACTGAATCTAGTAAAAATTGTGGAGATTATTTTATTGAACACATCAATACAATATCACCCACGCTTCCAATTTTTCAACATAATTTTAGTGTAAATACAATAAATTGTCGGAATTTTCTTATAACTATTAATCCCAATAACCCTCGCATAATAATCCTCGGAGCACATTATGATAGTAGAGCAATCTCTGAAAAAGATCCTACTGTAGATAAAAGAAATGAACCATGTCCGGGAGCAAATGATGGAGCAAGTGGAGTTGCCACACTCTTGGAATTGATTAGAATTTTCTATGAAAAAAGAGAATCCCTAAATTGTTCAATATGGATTTTATTATTTGACGCTGAAGACCAAGGTAATGGAGCCTTGTCTGGTTGGGATTGGTGTGAAGGATCAAAAAAATTTGTTGAAAATATTAATAATTATTATAATCCTGAAACCCAATCAATTGAAGCAATGATTTTGTTAGATATGGTTGGTGGGATAAATTTAGAATTTATTAATGAATTGAATTCGAATATGCTATTACTTGGTGAATTATTTGAAATTGGAAGATCTTTAGGATTTTTAGATGCATTCCCATCTGATCCGGTATCTAACGCAATAACTGATGATCATTTACCGTTTAAAGAACTTGAAATACCAGTAGCTGATTTGATTATTAACTTTTGGAGTCCATCAAGTCCCTGGCCTTATCATCATACAACATCGGATAATATCAGTCATATTTCACTAGGAAGTCTTGAAATAACAGGAAAAACGGTCGAAAAATTTATCTACAATCATTATTTCAACAGCCCCGAATATGAAAATGACTCAGGATATTATCCATGGAAAGATATCAATGGAAATTTCAATTTAGATATCACATATTATATTATTTTTTTTGTATTAATTGTTGGAATAGGAATTTCACTAATAATTATCAAAAAGAGAAATAAATTTCAAAAACCTAATAATAAGATAAAATTGAAATAATTCTAATTATTATGATAAATTAAAATCGTATTAGTTATACTTTAAATTCCAGAAATTTAATTTTTATTTAAAATGGAATAATTGTTGAGATTATGGAAAATAATAAAAAGATTTCCAATTCTGAAAATGGAGAATTGAAGAAAAAAAAGTTATCTAAAAGAATCATAATTGGCATATTAATAGTTGTAATTGGATTTGGAAGCCCTTTTATTATAAATTTCTTAATGCAAGCCATTCTTCAAACTCAACACCCACTTGTTGTAGTAGTATCTGATTCTATGAATCCAGCAATTTATCGAGGCGATTTATTGATCTTGCAAGGAAAAAATCCCATAGATATCGTAAATGGAACAATCGAGGGAAAAAATGGCGATATAATTGTGTATGATGCACATGGGGTATGGGATGAATGGCCAAATGGTCAAGTTCCGGATGAACCAATAGTTCATAGAATAGTTAATAAATGGTTTGATAATTCTACTGGAAAATGGATGTTCTATACTAAAGGAGATAATGATGTTACAAATACTAATATTGACCCACCTGATGGATATTCTCAATTTGATTATAAATATCCAGTTCCAGAAGATAAGATACTTGGTGTTGTTATTGGACGAGTTCCATATATTGGCTATTTTAATATTTTCTTATCAGAAAATAATATATTTCTATATCTGATAATCGGGATTCTTGGCACTTTATTAATAATTTCTGTTTTATGGGATATTATAAGCCCCGAAAAAGAGAAAGAGAAAGAAAAAGAATCTAAACTTATAAAGGAAAAAGATAAGGAACGACGATTAAATTCTGAAAAAATCATAATTCAAGATGAATTTGAAGAATAGAAGAATAAATTTTTTTGAATTATTTTACATCAATATTGGATATAAAAGAAAAATTTTAAAATTAATATACTTTTTTTGAATATAATGTTCTTTTGAACATTATTAATTGATTAATAACATAAAAAACTCTGCACACGCAGAATTACTATTAAACAATAAAACGAGAATAAATTAAAGAGAGGTTAAAAAAATGGCTGGAAATGATCAACAAAATGCTGTCTTCGTTGGACGAAGGCCCACAATGAATTATGTCATGGCTACAATGATGGTACTTAACAGAGGCGATGAATGCACAGTAAAGGCACGAGGAAGAGCAATTTCTCATGCTGTAGATGTTTGCGAAATCCTTCGCAACCGATTCTTAAAGGGAACAGAATACGGAGATATTATCTTGGGCACAGAGGAATTAGAAGGTGAAGGTGGGCAAAAAAATAATGTAAGTTCCATCGAAATTACATTGAAACCACCAAAATAAAATACCTAAACTAGAAAACGTCGTTACATCGACAATACTTATCTACTTTTTTTTTTTATTTTAACCCAAAATGATTATTTTAATTAAATCTCTATATTAAATGTTCATTTTTAATAAATAGTTATTTGTATCGTAATTAGAATATTTAAATCAAGCCCATCCTGTACAAAATCTCAAACCAGGGGTAATCTCTATATGATAATAAAAAATTTAGCATAAATTTATAGAAAATATATAAATATGTTTTTATATTTTTTATAATTTATATATAATATGACAACCCGAACTACAGTAGCAATTGATAAAGAATTAAGAAAAAGGCTTAGAAAATTATCTGCATGGCTTGATATTACGCAAGCTGAGGTTATTAAACGTGCATTATCATTATTTGAAAAAGAAATTATTCAAAATATGCAAACACCTAAAAAGCAAAATTATAATAAAAAATCTGAATCCGATATAGAAAAAATACTAAAAGATGCAACAAAAGTTATTTGGGAAAAAGACCCAGAAAGAAGGACTTTACAACGGAAATTATCTGCCGGACCTGAAATAATTGATGATTTTATTCTAGATAATTGGTATACGGGATTGGAAGAATGATATTACAAAACACAACAACAAAATTAGATAAAAATAAAAATTGGTTAGCTCTCGATTCTAACGTATTTAGGAATCTAGATTTTATTAACTTTTTAACTCTAAAGAAATTAGAGTTTCATATTTTTATGCCTAC
Source organism: Promethearchaeia archaeon (assembly GCA_029856045.1). Lineage (GTDB taxonomy): Archaea > Asgardarchaeota > Lokiarchaeia > Sigyniarchaeales > SOKP01 > 6H3-1. Next base: position 84,715 of record JAHQWG010000033.1, read on the forward strand.
TATTGTTCAATTAGAAGTGGGATACTATTATAAAGCGCGAGGAATTACATGGGAAGAATTTAAAAAAGACATACAAAAATTTGGTGGCATTTTCATACAATGGGATAATAAATTAATTCCAGAAGCAATTCGATTTGCCTTTATTGAAAAAAAACATCTCCCCTTCAAAAAACACTTTCGAGATTTTTTAATAGGTGTTGAGTGTAAAAATATTCCCACTCCATTAATTACATATAATAAAAATCATTTTACTTGGTTGAAAGATATTAATATCTATACACCAGAAGAATATCTCCACAAATAAAACTTAAATAGGGATTAATTTTTTATTTTGATAGATTTTTTTTAAAAAAACCTAATTATAGTAGATTTAAAATTAATAATAATTTTAAAATTGATTAGATTATTTCATAAAATAGGTTTTTAAAAGGATTTGAAAAATTATGTCAGAAGAAAAATATAAAAAAGCCGCAAGAATAATTGTAAAAGCAGGATTTCTTCCTTTTCCAATTAGTGACACTTTACTTGAAATATCGAAGTTATTAATTAATGAAAATGAATTGGATTTAATTTTTGCTTTTAAACGGCAAGTTTCTCAAACTATGGAGCAATTAAAAAAGAGTAGCAAAATGGATGTTGATGAAATATTAAAAAATATAGAGTCTTTAGCCAAAAAGGGTTTAATTTTCGATCAACCAAGTTCTAAAGGTGTTATGGTTTATAGACTACTACCTTTATTGAATGTTGGCGTTTTTGAATATACTTTTATGAAAAAGCTTGAGTACTCAGAAAAGGAAAAGAAATTTGCAATCTTATTTGAGAAATTATTTAGTGAATATAAAGATTTTGTTCAAGATAATTACGATTCAATTGTACCATTTCTTCAGACAATGCCTCCTGTTGATCGTACAATTCCAATAGTAGAAAAAAATGTGGAAGGTAAAGATATTGAAATATCCGTTAATGAAGAGTTAGAAGCACCCCAGGAAGAAGTCTTGCTCGCACAGAACGTAGAAGAAATAATTAATAAATTTGATGATATTGCGGTTGGATTTTGTTATTGCCGACATCATAAAGATTTACTGGGCGATTCGTGCAAAATTAATGCACCACGAGAGAATTGTTTCACTTTTGGAAAGTCAGCTAGATTTACTACTAAACAAGGTTTTGCTAGAATGGTTACAAAAGAAGAGGCATTAAAAATATTAAGGGAGGCTGAAGAATATGGATTAGTACATAAAGCATTCCATCCACATTCAGATATATATAAAGCTGAAACTTCAATTTGTAACTGTTGCACTTGCTGCTGTGAAACTTTTGATCAATTTAGGAAAGGTGCTTTGCCTATAATTAATGTAACCAATTATTTATCGTGTGTGAATCCTGATCTTTGCATAGGCTGTGGAACATGCATAGAAAAGTGTCCCATTGGTGCAATATCATTAAATGATGAAAATATCGCTGAAGTGAATGATTCTTATTGTATTGGATGCGGAATATGCGCTCATTTCTGTCCAGAAACAGCAATATCCTTATTAGAAGGGAGAAGGACTGTTTATATCCCTCCTCCAAGATTAAAATCTTAATATCATTAAATAAATTTTGTTTTCTTTTTATTTTTAAGAGAAAATATTTACAAATCCAATTATTTAAGATTATTTAGGTTGATTTTTCCCTTTTGGAATTATTATTTAGAAAGATTCATATAAAATTAATAAAATTGAGTTCGCAACTTAGAAATCAAAAGACCCTTATCCAATACTTGAATACCATTGTTTTTTCCAAATTTTTCTGAAAATTCACTAGATTTACTACAAATCATAACTCCCCCCTCAATATCATCAATATCATTGCAAGCTTTATTTAATTGACGAATCTGAGTTATTGAGATTTCTCGTTTCCAATCTCGAATAAAGACTCCAAATTTTCCGTTGTCTAATATTAATGCGTCAAATTTCCAAACTTTTCCTGATTTACCTCGAAATGTTTTTTCTTCATCTATATATCGATAATTCGCAGAAAATAAAATTTTTGCTAATTCTCGCAGGTTTTTATCTTTTAAATCCAATTCACATGCACATTTTTTTTCTTTTTTAGCGAAATATTGAGATGGTATCTAAATCTAGTTTATTTTTAAAAAATATTTAACATAATATAATATTGAGAAAGTATATCAATTTTTGTCGGATTTCCATTTTTTATTAATTTAATCTAACTTGATTAATGAATCATCTCTGATATTTGAATCAATTTCTTTCGAATAATTTTTAAAAATTTCATCAAAATTTTTTACTAAATTATTTGCTAAGACTTCACATCTATTAGAGAATTCAATTTTTTCTATATCTGTTTCTCGATATCTTTCGATTGATAGTATTTTTGCTAATTCTCTCAGATTTTTTTCATTTATATCCAATTAAATTTCACAACTTTTAATTTCAATTTGTTAAATATTATTAGTATAGTATCTAAATCTACATCTGTGGGATATTTAATACATTGTGATATCTGCGGAATATCCTTCTAAAAAAAAGCACTAATTTTTATTAGAGGATAATCTCCTTTATTAGGACCAAATTTTTCTAAATATAAATCCAAGATGCTTTTAAAAAAGTTTATTATATTAATCGCAACTACTTCACAAATATTGTTACAATCAAAGTAATTATCTAGAAGCAAAGGACATCTTGGATTAAATTTTTTACAATATTTTTTCATTTGGAGTGAAAATCCTTCTGCTTGAAGTGTTTCAAAATAATTCCATGAGTCTTTGAATCCAGCAAACTCACAAGGCTTTATTTCTTGAAGTCTCTCTTCTAAAGATTTTTTATTGAATTTGAATTTTAAACGGTGTTTTATTTTTTTCAATTCAATAGCAAATTCTGCTTGACTCCAATTACTATACATCTGGAGTAAAGCTTCAGCTTTTATAACCTTTTCAGGTGAAATTATTCTCCAACCATCTGCTCTTTTACATTTAATATTTTTATTTTCAAAATTATCAAAATTAGTCGGATATATCCAACACTGAGGAGGTTTAAGACCTGTGGAATGGAGTTTACATCCATTTATCTTTTTATCATAGAATGAGCACTTTGCTGTTTTGTCATCAATCCTTATTTGAAATGAAAAAACATCTCCTCTAATAAAATCTTTTTCTTTACCTAATCTTTGTCTTATAATTTCTTCAGCTAATATTTTTGGGACATCGATAAATATAGAGCAGCAATCAGCATGGCAAATATTTGGGTTTGTACAATCAGGACCTGTTATTCCCTCTTTCATTAATTTATTGTAATTCCTGATAATTTCTAATATATCCTTTTCAAGGATATTTTGATTTTCTTCTCTATTCAGTTCATTTACTTTCAAATTTCTTCATTTATTATAATAAAAGGGGATTAAGCAAAAACATAGCGGTAATTTCTAATATCATTCAAAACGTATCGAAATTAAATTTATTTTGTTTTTTAATATTAAAAATTATTTAAGAATTCAATTTTTTATTTAAGAATTACTATAAATTATTTATTACATAATTTATATTAAATCTATAAGAAACATCATACAATACCCCTAATTAATTAAAATTTTAAGGTATAAGTTAAATGAGTGATACAGAATTTAAAAAAAATTTATTAATTGTAATTGATATAACCGAAAAAGAAAATACTATTCTCAACGATTTAGGAAATATTAAAGAAATAAGTGGAAACGGAAAATTAATTATAAAAAATCCGTCTGATAAAAGTCGATTGTGGAACATTACATGTGATCTAAAAGAAACGGTAAAAACTTCATTTTCTGCACGTGAAATAAAAATAGATACTCTAGACCCGTTAAAGGATTTTTCTTCCAATTATACAATTTCTAACATAAAAGAACCTCTTTTAACAGTTACTGAAAAATTCGATACTTTATCAGATTTTTCAGATCGAGAAAATAACACGTTTTTATTTGCTCAAGATACTAAATGTCAGTTAAAACTCCATTTAACAAATCAAATAAGTGGAGATATTATCAATATTAAACTTATTAAAGAGATTCCTCCTATACTTAAAGATATTGAGCTCGTTCCACCTAATAATGGAACAGCTTCAATGAAAGAAGAAGAAGGTTCGAATAAAATATTTTGGGAATTAAACTCTTTAGGTGTTGGTCAATCGGCTGAATTAGTAGTAAATTGTATTGGATTAGCAAATTCCGTAGAAATGCAACCACTTGGAGAAATAAGTGCTACATATCTAGTAAACAATAGAATATTAACAATGATTGATCCAGATATAGTTGCAATAACAGATTCGATGAGTGGAGTAACAAGGGATGAAGGTAGCAAACCAGGGGTATGGGATTGTAATGTTGAATTCATTAATGAATCTGAATTTCAAGTAAAGTTAAATGATGTAAGAGTAGAACATAATATTATTACTGGGAAAGAAATTGTAGTATCCCAAGCACCCGGAAAGATTTTAAACAGAGACCAAGCATGGGATTATGATTTCATTGTTGAATCTAAAGAAGTCCCTCAATTAGAACCAACTTTCGAATTCACTACTTTATTTACAGTGATAAAACGAGTTGAGGGAACTATATATAAAGAACCATTATATTATCCCGTACTTCGGGCAGAAGTTTCAAAAGATATTAAACCAAATGAGGTAGGAGCTTATGCAAATACTGATATGGAAATCTTTAACACTATTTTTAATAAAGGATCAGCTCCAATCGATAAATTACTGATTACAGATGAAATAAACGAAGATTTTGAACCTCCAGACCTGAATAAAATTAAACTCTTTGCAAAAACTGGTGGGGAATTAAAAGGAATTTTCGGTAATGAATATGTTAAGGTATTTCAAATTACCCCGGATAATAAGGACTTGACAAAATCTCATAGAATAGAAATTGAACTATTTAATATGGCAAATGACTTATCATCAGATAGTACTTTAGAAATTTCTTATCCAATAATTGCTCGAAATCCAAAACCTGATAAATCGTATCAAATTCCAATTACTGTTCAGTTAAATACGAAAATTGAAGGAAAACCCTATATTATTGGCCCAAGTGAAACACCGGAAATAAGAATTAAATATATTGCTAGAAAATTTAAGACTCTTAAAAGTATTAAGCCAGGTAGTGCAGCGGGGGAGTTTATTGTAAGTATTCGACTCCAAAATCAAGGAAATGTTGAATTAGAAAATATTCTATTTAAGGATAAAATTCCAGTCAATTTTGAATTGATAAGCTTTTCTCCAATGGAATTGAAATATGAGTTAAATAAGATTGAAAATGAATCTGAATTAGTTGTAAGAATTATAGAGTTAAAAGCTGATACTGTATTGAAGATCGAATATCAATGTTCTGGTATTGGTGAATACCCACGACATGAACCAGTAGTTATTGTTGAAGGAAGGAAAGACGTCATTTCTCAGCCTGAAGAAAATGTAGAACCAACTGTAAGTAGAACACCCGAATCATCAATAAGTTCCTTTGCAGAAAACATATCATTCTCAATTAAATCACAAATTATTGATGAGATTATTAATCTTGAGAAAAAAATTACCCCTGGATTAAAATCAGTGGATGTTGCCAATATGATTGAATATATGAGAGATCTTATTGCTAACATTGCGAGAGTTGGTCCCTTTATTCATGAAATTGGACAAATTGCAAAAGAGTTTAAAGATCTAGGAGAAAAAACCGTTGTTGGTGAATCTCACGATAAAATTACCAAAAAAATCAAAGAATGGAAAGCTAAATTTTCATAAAAATCTAATTTTTATATATATCTTTTTTTATTATTAATTGAAATGAAGTTATAGAAAGCACAGATTTATTGCTTTTTACTCATCATCTGCTTTTGGAATTTTGGGAAGTATCCTTCCAGAAACTTTAATTGTTTTAGGTTTAGTTTGATTATCTTTAGTTGTTCCTAAAGTGTCTTTCTTTGCACTCGATGTCTTAGATATGACCTTTTTAGCTGTTTTTTTTGTAGGTGTTTTTTTACTTATCGTTTTAGTGGATATTTTTTTAGCTGGCGTTCTAGAGGTTGTTTTTTTTACCGGAGTTCTAGTTGATGTTTTATTATTTCTTATTGGAGTCTTTTTATCTAATGTTAATACTTCAATCCCTTTTATTATAGCACGTTCCTCATCAATATAAACCTTTATCTTATTATTTTCTAGGTCAATTATTCCACTAGGAAATTTTTTAATTCTTTCCCATTCTATATCCTCAACTTCCTCTCCAAGAACAGTAGTTATCTTAGAGACCGCTCCATATAAATAGTTCCCCATTATGATATTTTGCCGTTTATATCCAGCTGGAATTTCATTTTTTAAAATTTCATTCAAAATTCTTTTAACTTGATCTTGAGAAAAAGATGATTTTTTAGTAGTGTATCCAGGACTTATACTTGATGGAGTTATTGGAATAGGTTTAGAAGTTACTTTTTCATTTACTTGAGGTTTAAAAACAGGAGATACTAGAGTAGATTCCATAGCATTCCCATTAAAACTACCTAAAGCTGGGGAATAATAATCTGTACTTTCTACTTTCTTCGAAACCGGATCTGCATCCAGAATTATCCCTTGAATCTTACCATCTCTTTCTATATTTCTAATATATCTCATATCTGGTAATCTTTCAGTTACTTCCATCGATTCTAGACCAAACACATTCAAAAATTCGACCAATTCATCGCCTTGATCGATTGATTTTATTATACATCGATGAAATCCTGCTGATTTTATTAATTCATTTTGCAGTTCTTGGGCAACTCGTGAAGATATGAATCTCTTCCGAACTGGAGACTTAGAACCTTTCCAAATAAAAATTCTCCTTAGATCTTCCCTAACTATCACAAATACCTGATTAGGATCTAAAATTGATCCTAATTCTTCAGAAGATATATTCAGTTCATTTCTATTTCCATCATCTAATAATTCAAAAGCCATAAATTCCTTGTATTCAGTCATTATTCTTCTTTATACTTGTCTCAAATTAAAAGCAATTTTCTCTATAACCTTTAGATAAAAGCTCTCTTATTTGAATATTTTTATTTTTAATTTTGTCTAAATCTACAAAAACTAATATATTCATATAATATCTATATATATTTTTATCCATCTTCATGTTTTAGATTAATACTATAGGATAATTATGATCTAATCGAAAATAATTCTATAACGACCATTAAACTCTCGTCTAGCAACCAAATTATCTTAATTTAATCAAAAATATTAATACAAATTTAACAATAATTATATAAATCTTTATTCTCATATTGTTATTAAATTAAATTAATCAATTTCATTATTAAAAGGTTTGAATAAAATGGGAGTAAATTTTTGCCCAAGTTGTGGTGATCCTTTACAACCTGGTCAGAAGTTCTGTGAAAAATGCGGTGCTAAAATTGATGACTCTGCACCAGTACCTTCTCAAACTAAAAGTGCTACCAGCCCCGTTCGAAGTGGTGGAATCTTTGATATTAACAGAAACTACTATGTCTTGAAAGAGAAATACTGGGATTGGGGGTCTGGCGATATTCTTGATGAAAAGGGGCAACCCATCGGGAGAATGCATCGAAAAATAATTTCACTTAGAAGGAAAGTTGAGCTTATGGAATTGGATGGTACTATCCAAGCAACAATTCATGCTAAGATTGTTAGTGCAAGAGGATCTCAAGATTTGAAAGATCCAGAGGGAAATATGATCGCTAGAATCAAAAAATCAATAACTAGTGTTTTTCGCCCTAAATTTTACTTAGAATCTCCTGATGGAGATAAATGGTATGAAGCTCAAGGTAAATTCATGGGTTGGTCCTACAAAGTCACAAATTTTAAAACTGGTGAGTTAGTTGCAGAAATCGAGAAAGCTGATCGGTGGAGGGATGTTTTTTTGGGTGGTATGTTCGATTTTAAGGACACATACGCCTTACGGATTCATGATAATAAAACTGATAGGCGTATTTTAGTGGGGTTTGTTCTTTCAATTGATAATGTCTTGCATGATAAATAATATTTAATTCTTTTTTTTTCTTAACTTCTTTTTTCAAAAATAGTGATAAAAATGATATCATTTTTAGGAACCCTATTTAACTAGTACAATTTATTCAAACCTAAAGTAATTATTGAAAGATATTTTATTTTAATTAAGAAGATATTTATATAAATAAGTAGAAATAATAATAGGTTTTTTACAATGAGTATGATTCGTCTCTTAAAATTAAAGGATTACATCACTCTTTCAGGGACAATTTGTGGGATTTTTGCTTTAATGATTGGAATTATAATTAAAGATTTAGCTTTGGGATTTTTTTTAATTATGATTTGTCAAGGGACAGATCTGTTAGATGGATATGTAGCAAGAAAATTAAATCAAAAAAATGAAATTGGAAAAGAAATAGATTCATTAAATGATTTATTTTGTTTTGGAGTTGTTCCTGCAATGTTAATTTTTATTAACTATTGTGATGATTTGCCCTTTGAATTAATTTTTTACATTCCAGCGATCATTATATTCATTTTGTGTGCTCTACTTAGATTAGCAAGATTTAATATTATGGATGCAAAGGGATATACAGGGATAGTAACTCCTTTATCCGGTTTAATGGTGACCTTCTTTTATTATATAGATTATTTTAGTATTCAAACTTTTGAAGAAAATAATTTTATTTCAATTTGGGTTCAATTACTATTTCCATTTTTATTAGGATTTTTGGGTTACTTAAATATTACTACTTTTATTATATATGGTGAAGAGATAAAGAAAAAGTCTGGTAACTTAAAATATGTCTTTATTATCGGAGGCATTCTCACAATCGTAATCGGTATAATTGGACTAACTTTTCCAAAACAGTTGGCGGCTCTACCTTTACTTATTATATTTATAGGATCTTTTGTATTAGGATGGTTTTATATTTTTATTGGTTTTAAAAATTATTTAAATTCAAGAAAGAATATTAAAAAGGAACTTAATTCAACTAACTAATTTGCCAATCTTTCAATCCAATTTTTAATTCGATTTTTCAGTACTTTTTGTACATCCTCATCAAGCTTTCCTTTATTTTTGACATCTGTTATCCAACGGCGTATATCATTTAGTATTACAGAGAAGCCTTTATTTTCAAGAATATAGTCATTTAATTCTTCTAAATGTTTTGCAATTACATTTCCATTTTTACTATCTAATTCTTCTGAAATTGCGATAAATCGAGAGCCAATCTCGGTCAATTCTCCCTTTAGAACTCCACTTTTAAGAATTTCATCTTTAATGGATTTCAATGGTGCTTTTTCTTTCTTTTCTTCAATGACCTCAATAATTTTTTCCTTTTCTTCAATAAATGTAGAAATTGTATCGATTTCTTTACCAATTGGCTCTTTCTTCTCAGCAATTTCTCCAGATGGAGGAGGAATTTTTATTTCTTCAGATTTTTTTATGATTTTAATTGGCATTTGTTTTGTTTTTTCAAACAGAAATTGAAATGCCTGATTATTTTGGTGAATTGGTGAAGACATAAAGTTAAAAACGTTTGCTAATAATTCAAATATTTTTTGGCTAAGAGATTCATCAAAAATGGAGAATTTTTCTTCTTCTTTTTCTAAGACCATATTAAAAGTTTTCTCTTGATCACTAATAGTTTGTTCATACTCGTACATTAAATCAAATAAACTCATTCGAATCTCATTTTCAATTTTCCCAACTTGAGAAGATATTTCATTAATGTTTTGCTGTAAGATCTCTGAATTTTTTTTAAACACATCAGGTAATTTTTCATTGAAACTTTCTTTAATTTCATTAATTTTATTATCAATAATTTTATCTACTAATAATTTTATATCTTTCTGCTTTTTTTTAAGGTTAAATTCTTCGAGATTTTCCATAATTTCTTGTTTCGTATTCTCGATTTGTTTTACAAAATTTTGAAAATGTAAATTGAAAACGTTCTCTACCATTTTATAAAATTTACTGGTATTGTTTAATAATAGATTTAATTCAGGGATTAATGAAACTCCATCTTCATAATCCGCTTTTATTAAACTTAAATTTGCTACAATTGTGGTTTTTGCTTCTTGAAAATTCTTAATATAATTTTTTAAATTTAATAAAAATCCAGATTCTTCTTTAATCTCATTAAAAATTTTGGATATTTTATCAGGTAATTCATTGGCCATTTGATTTGATTTAACATCAAATTTCTCATAATAATTTAAAAATGCACGATATGGGGGTATAGCGTAATAATAAGGTGTAATTTCCTCGGAAGATTCTGAGTTAGAAATACACAAACCTTTAGTTAAAAGCTCTTCGATTAAACTTTTATTTAATTCTTCATTTGTAGTTTCTGTAATTGATGAGATTTCTTCCATTGTTAAGGGAGGTCTCCCAATAATTTTTAAATAAAGGTCAAGACTATCATGTGAAAGATCCAATTCATTTAATAATTGAGTTAAAAAATCTTTATCATTATTATTTGCCATAATCAAGCACTATTAGTGAGTAATGATTTTTATAATATTTGATTTGATTTTATATCTTTGTTTGTAGTTTTGATTAGGAGTTTTAAAATTATATAAATTCTAAGGTTCTTTTAAAATAATAATAAAAAAAAAGATTAAGTTAAAAATGTGAGTATTGGTAATAATGGAGATTGATAAGATATCAATTGGAACCGAAGCAACTTTCCTTCCACCTTTTGAAAATGGCATTAAGACGGTAAAAAGACTTGAAGAAACCGGATATGCTTCTTTATGGTGGGCAGACCACTTAATGGGTTGGATACCCGAATCTATCTGGACTCCAGATATTATTAATGTAGCAGCTTATCAGAAAACACCCCATTTTTTCTTTGAAGCTTATACTACGATTGCTGTTGCGGCTTGGAATACCGAAAGAGTAAAATTGGGCACATCTGTTACTGAAACTTTTAGGAGACATCCTGCTGTACTTGCACAGTCCTTTTTAACTTTAGATCATCTCTCTAAAGGCAGAGTAATTCTTGGTATCGGAGCTGGTGAAGGTGAAAACGTCATTCCATATGGAATTGAATGGAATAAACCAGTGAGTAGATTGGAAGAAGCGATTAAAATTATTAAACTTCTTTGGAAAAATGATAAAAAAGTGGATTTCGATGGAAATTTCTGGAAATTAAAAGATGCAATTCTTGCAATGGGTCCCTATAAAAATGGGGAATATCCTCCAATATGGATTGGGGCACACGGACCTAAAATGCTTGAATTAACAGGAAAATTAGGAGATGGGTGGTTACCTGCAAATCTAGATCTCAATTCCTATAAGAAAGGGCTTAAAATTATTCAAGAGTCAGCAAAAAAAGTTGGTAAAAATCTAGACAACTTCACTCCAGCATTATGGTGTTACGCAATTTTAGATGAGGATCATGAGGGTTGTTTAAATATGCTTGAAGCTCCATTAATTAAATGTCTTGCGTTAGTTATGTCCCATGAAAAATTCAATCAATACGGTATTTCACACCCTCTAGGTGAGAATTATAGAGGTCTTTTCGATTTTATCCCCACTAGGGTTGATCGAAAAACAGTGCTAGAAGCAATTGAGAAAATTCCAAAAAAAATGTGCGAAGATATCTACTTATATGGAACTCCTGATGAAATTATTGGAAAAATAGAAGAGTATGCTAAAGTTGGTCTCAAACATATAGTAATCCAAAACGCTACTATTTTTTCGGGTGTTAAAGAAATCAAGACTTCATTTAACTGTTTAAAGAAGGTGTTAAACTATTTTAATGGATAAAATATTTTATTTTACTTTCTTTTTTAATTTAAATCACTCTAGAATTTTCAGATTCTTCACTGACAAATCTAAAGTTAAGAGAAAGAAAGAAATTTAAATTATTTAACATATATACTCTTGAGAAAATAGAAATTATTAAAATTAATTATATTATCCTATCATAAAAAAATGAGGTTAAATACAAATGATTGTCCCCTATACTCTCCCGCTTGATTTATTAGAAGTATTTCAAGGAAGTTTTAGTTTGATTTTTGCTATTATTTCAATATTTGTAGGATTACGAATTCTATTTAAATATTTTGAATATAAGAGAAGAGAATTAATCCTTGTCGGAATATCATGGATTGGAATAGCGAGTCCTTGGATTCCTGATTCAATTAATTTTATAATGATTTTAGGCTTTAGTTCTATTCTTACAGAAGAAGCCTATCTCATTATCGGAAATGTTTTTATGCCGTTTTTCATTATTTGCTGGTTAATAGTAATTACCGATTTTTTGTATAAAGTAAGACAAAAGGTGATACTCATATTATGTCTTATTTGGACTGTAATTTTCGAAATAATTTTTTTTACATTACTCTTTATTGACTCTACATTAGTTGGAACATTTCTAGGACCATTTCAAGTAGAATTTGGTGATTTTATCACATTTACGTTATTATTTACTATTGTTATATTATTAATAAGTGGCTTATTGTTTGCTCGAGAATCACTAAAGTCAGAGGATAAAGAAATTAAATTGAAAGGGAAATTTCTCATAGCTGCATTTCTTTCATTCACTATTGGTGCGATTTTAGACTCATCAATTTCATTAATACCAATAACTGTAGTAATTACTAGGTTAATTTTAATATCAAGCGCAATTGAATTTTATCTCGGCTTTATCTTACCTAAATGGGTAAAAAAATTTTTAATTAAGGGATTAAAAAGGTAATAAATTAAATTTTTATGAGAAGATAAATAAAATTTAATGAGTTTATTAAAAGAATTCTGTAAAAACCTAAAAATTTTTTTTAATTAAAAGTTTTATTATTAAATAAAAGACATTTTTTTTAATTGGTATAAGATATTTTGTAGGCTAGAACATGATAGAACTCCAAAAAGAAGATTTATTCATTTTTATCGATATAACAACTGATTTCTTAAAAAAAAAGACACTTTTTAAAGGACTTAAAGAATTAATTGATAAAAAGAAACAATTCAATATTTTAACAATATTTAATTTGCTGTTATTCAAAGAAGATGCCAATCCTTTATTGATAATGGATAAAACCTCTTATGGAGAGATAATTGATATTTTATCTGAAAACTGGAGTTATAGAAATAAAACAAGCCTATTTGAGAATGGGATGTTTCTAACTTTATCTGAAATTCTAAAGAAAGCAAAAAAAGGTGTTGCAAATTATCGTATTATTGTAATTACAGATAGTCCAAGTGAAATCCCCGAAGAAATGCAAGCAACCTTATTTGATCTTATAAGCAAGGTAAAGATTCTTCCAACATTCATAGATATTGTAAGAGTAGGAGATAAAAAATTCTATGCTGATGATGTAAAACTTAAAATAATTACAATGGAAACTACTGGTGGGATGTTTTATGCTGATTCTACTAATTATTTTATGAACATTATGAATATTCTTGCAAAAAATAAACAAATTCAAAATGTTATTGTTGGAGAAATTAAGAAACAGATACAACCAGAAGATAAAACATTTTATGAAAAACTAGCTAGTGATTTACTTTCTCCAGAATCTGGAGAAGAATTAACTTGCACAATATGTAATATGCCCATTTGTCCAATATGTTTAGATAAAAATGATACTCCTCACAAATGTTTTAATTGTAATATTTCCTATCATGAATGCTGCGCTGCCCAATATTCCGCACTTAAAAACATTGGGCTTATTCATATTTTTAGATGCGCTGGTTGTGGTACTCTATTAAAATTAGAGGAAAATATGGTTCTCGAAAAAGCAAAAAATATTGAACAATTAAAATTTATTGAAGAAGATATTGAAACTTTAGAGGAAAAAAGAAGGGAAGCAGTCAAAACTCCGATTCCTTCTAGTTCCGAAGAATTTATCTCAATATCTTCCGAAACAGAAATTTCAGATGAAAATAAAGCTGATTTTATAATTGTAGACAGTGAAGAGTCAAAAACATTTGAAGATTTAGTACCTTCTCCCCCACCTCCACCAACTATCAAGAAAAAGATAAGAATTGGAGGTTTTTTTGGACCTGAAATAGAAATAGAAGAAAAACAACAACAACAACCTCAAAAAGAAATAAAACCGCAAAAATATTGGTCTCCTACTGGATCAACATCTTCCCAAATTTCTTCTATTACTCAATTAAATCCTCCAAAAACAAAACCTCTATTAAGGTTTTGCAAAATTTGTGGAGGGCCAATAAAAGGAAATGATAAGGCTTGTAGGTCATGCGGAGCTCCTGTTTAGATTCTTAAATATTTTGTCCTAGTATCTCTTGAAATATTGTTTTTATATCTTTTTGCATAGGAGGGCAACCTTCTATAATATAATCTACCGGAATTACTTCTGATAGATCTTCTGAATCTATTGCTAAATTTTTTAAATTTTGACCTTCAAGATTGAATATCTCTTGCCTCTCGGTTCCGCAATCTCCAAAGGATATGATAATATGATTTTTCTTAATACTCTGCCAGATTTCTAATAATTTCTCTCTATGGATTTTCAATAAACATCCTGTAATTAATAAACAATTGCAATCTTCAGGATTATTTGTTTGTGAAATTTTTTTAAATCCGTTTTCTTTTTTATGTAGTAAAAATGAAGTGAGAGCTAAACTACATTTATTACATTCACCAAGATTTAAGATATATATCTTTATTTTACCAGTTATCAATGATTTTTTGGACGTCAAGTTATTAATCATCTTACAATATGAGAAGTCTCTGAAAATACATAATTTTTTATATAATATTATTATACCTAATTTTTATTAAATATAACTCAGCTCTTCTAATTGAAAATATACTTATAAAATTCTATATATCTTTATATGTCATATTTTGTTCACAATATTTTGGTACGGGTTGATGACCACAATCTTCTGAACAACAACATAATAAATAACCTTCCTTTAATATCTTTGATTGATTGCAACATTTTGGAACCTTTATTTCCGAACCACAAATCTCACAAACTAATTTTGGTATATTTATCATCTCTTTTTAGAGTATAATATATAATTATTAGTTCTTTATTTTATATTCTCTAACAAGGTCGGTGAAATTATAATAGGACAATTTAGTCGTTTGGAGACTCTCATCCGTATGTTTTTAATCGATAAATTATGGGGAAAAAAAATAAGCAATAATTAATTATATTTTAAAACTTATTTTTAAAACATCGAATATTATTTTGATCATGGGACTATTTACTATCAAAAATATAATAAGTTTAGTTTCCATGGGTCCATCATTTTTACAGTCAATAGTAAGAAAAGTTCCATTATATGTGAATTATGATATAACTTGGCAATGTAACTTAAAATGTAAACATTGTTATTTTTTCTCATCTACAACGGAATTAAAAAATAAAAGAAGGGAATTATCGGACGAAGAATGGATTAAGGTTTTTAAATACCATAGAAATTTAGGAACAAAAATAGCTGTTTTAACTGGTGGAGAACCTACTTTGAGAATGGATGTTATAAAAGAAGCGATTAAAATTTTTCCCACAGTTCAAGTTGTATCAAATGGAGTTATAAAATTACCTCGATTTAATGGATATAAGCAACCGAAATACTGGGTAAGTATAGATGGTACCAAGGAAACTCATAATAATATAAGAGGTGCAAGGGTTTTTGATAAAGTCATACAAAACATTCGGGAGAGCAATCCGGTCGTTACATCAACCATCATGACATTAAATTATAAGGAAATTGAAGATATTGTTAAGATTGCTCACGATAATGGTGCTTCTGGATTAATCTTTCTATTATATACCGGCTATCCTGACGACCCACTTTTATTAAAAGGTAATATATTAAAAAAGACAATAAAAGACATTTTAAAAGTAATGCGTGAATACGGAAATTTTATTTTTTATTCCAAAAAAATGTTAGAAGTATACCTGTCAAAAGAATTTGTGCCACATTGCATATTTAAAACTGGTCAAATTAAAAGTTTCTATCCTGATGGAACACAAAAGTTTTGTGTCATGGGAAATTCCCCACTTTTATGTGAAAATTGTGGATGTGTCGTGCCAATTGCTGCTTATGCCTTATTTAAGAAATTTGATTCAGGTACAGTTGATAAAGCGAGAAAATTGTTTAATTTCAAGTAATTTTTGCTATTGAGCAAAATCATTTTTTATTTATGAGAATCAAACTTCAAACTTGAATGATTAAACTATATTTATTTATATACTATTAGTAAAAATGGAATTGTATTTTCTATCTTCTTTTTTCACGGTATCTATATAAAAATAATACCATAATAACAAGTAAAACTCCAAACCCCACTTCTGTTATCCCTACTACGGGTTCTTCTTGGAAAAATAAAGCTAATATAACTAATCCAATTTCAAACACTGCCAGATAATTTAAAAGAGCTAGGAATTTATTTTCTAATTCACTTGCTATAGTATTTAGTTTTTCTCTTTCTTTTCCAAGCGTTTCACGTATTCTCTTAATTATATCATCTGTTTGTCTTGAAAATGTATCACCATCAAGTTTATAGATCATCTCTAAAAACATGCTAGTTTTAAAAGTACTCGTAAATAATAAGCGTGTGATTTTAAAAATTATTATATCTTTGTTTAATTCCAGAATAGTTTGATTCAATCCTGACTCTAAATCTTCTAATTTTGCGATTTTTGCTTTTAATGAGAGTTTTTTCTTAGTAGCTTCAGTCTCAAATACTTTTTTATCAAATTCTTCAGCAATTGTGAGTATATTATGCATATGCATAAGTATTAAATATCTTTGCACGTTTCCTACTTCTGGAGCAAATAATGTATCAATTAAAAAATTCTTCATTGCCTTAGGGTCCAAAAGTCCGGGTCCTGGAATAATTACGTTTCCCGCATGAGTGATCATAACAAATTCATCTGTATATGGAGAGAGATTTTTCAGATTAATTTGATCTCTATAAGCAATTGGATCTAATTCTCGCCATTTATCAGTACGTAATGTAAGGCCTATAGAATATCTTGCATTTTTTCCAATATCTGTTCCAATAAATTTATAATCAGCTCTATTAAAATCTGGTTTAGCATCCCAAATAATCCATGTATGATGCCAAGGCTCAAGAGCAGAAGCTTTACTTTCTTTTTCTGCAAATTTCCCTGAACTGCTTAATAACTCATTGATCTCCCTTCTAATCTCCTGAAATTTTTCAGTTATCGGACGATCAGTACTCTCAAGAATAATATTAGATGGTTGTGAAATTTCAATAAATTCTTCAATTTTATGGTAGTTGTCAAAGAGGAGCTCGCAATGTATTACCAGAACTGAACCATAATGAATATGTCCTTCTAACCTGAGTTGCCCGGTAATGTTTGGTACAGTTTTACATGAAAATTTATCCATACCTATCTTATAGCAAACTGGAGCATAAAGATGAGATTGACTGGAAATCCATTTTAAAGGCTGGTGTATTATTTTTCCATCTTTCTCAATCTCAAAATGATAACTATCATATATTTTGAATGAACCTTCTTGTTGTAAATATTCTCTTACTTCTGGAAGTGTAAAATAACTATTTATCTCATAAAATTTCCAGAATACAAGAGTTACCTTAAAAGAATATTCTTTTTCCTTTTTTATTTCTAAATTTTCCAAAATTCAACACCCTTTTTATAGTTCACATTTAACAAATGGGCCTCTATCATCGTTTCCAAAACGTTTAAATCCAAATTTTGCATGTAACGCTGCTGACATTTCATTTTTCCAAATATAATGTGATTTCATAACACGATATTTATCTTTAATTACTTGTTTTTTAAATGCGTCTGTTAACATCGATCCTAATCCTTTCTTTCGAAGATTTTCTAGAACCGCAACTTGATATAACCAAAATTCTCCCTCTATATCAATATTTGGAAAACCGACTATGAATCCAACAAGTTTTTTATCATCATTTTCCAATACAAAAAAATATCTTTGAAAACATCGAGCTAAATATTCATAAGTCCCTGTAACCGAATTTCGCACCCATGGAGCACATTTTTCTGCAACTTCAGTAACTTTTGGTGCATCCTCTATTTTAGCATTTCTCAGTTTGACGCCCATTAAAAATACATTTTTTGTAATTTATATAAATAATATATAAAGCATATTTTTTAGAATATAAAAACGTTAATAATTACTTTTAAAAGGAATTTCATTATTTTTTCCACAAACTCATTATCATATAAGTGTTAATCTCGATAATTCCGTCAATTAAATCAATTTTATTAGCAAAAATCTTATGTAATTCCTCAGTAGGTTCAGTTTAATGAAAAAACCTTTTGGACTTGTTTTGCATTGTGTTTATTCATGTTATTTAATATTTTTAAGATCTTTAGATATGGGACCTAAATTTTTAAGGGTTTCCGAAAATTCTTTAATCGTATCAGCAAATTTTTGACCTTCTCCAGCAGAAATACTTATTATCTTAACCCTATTATTATTTATTTTTAATTCTTCAAGCATTGAAATTATACTCTCATATCTATTTTCTGCTTTAATGAATCCAGTTGTATAATGGCAATCTTGTGGGTGACAACCTGCTATTAAAACTCCATCTGCACCATTGAATAAAGCTTCAAAAACTAAAGCAGGGTCAATCATAGCCGTACACATCACATGAATTGGCCTAGTATTAGTTGGATATTGAATCTTGCTGGTTCCTGCTAAATCTGCACCAATATAAGAACACCAATTACAAAGAAATGTCACAATTAAAGGCGACTCTTTTTTTTTATCTGTTATCACTTTTAATTGTGTTATGATTTCTTCTTTAGTAAATCCTGGAACTGTTAATGCATTTTTATGACACATAGCCGCACATGCACCACACCCCACACAATTTGCCTCTATAATATGCAACTGTTCATTCTCTATTTCAATCGCATTAAATACACAGACATTTTCACATAAGCGACATAAATCGCATAAATCACGGTTATATTGCACAACTAATGGATCTAATTCTATTTCTCCCTTAGTTAAAAGAGCAATTGTCTTAGAAGCAGTAGATTCCGCTTGACTAATGCTATTCGGAATATCCTTGGGAAACTGAATTGCTCCTGCAATATAAATCCCTTTAACTGATGAATCTGAAGGTCTAACTTTGAGATGACTTTCTAATAAAAATCCGTAAGTATCTGTTGAAATATTTAAGATTTGTGCCAATTCCTCCGTTCCTTCAGCTGGTTCGATTCCAACGGCTAAAACCACTAACTCCGTAGGATTTTCAAATAAATGATCATCTAAAATATTCTCTCCTCTTAATAATAATTCATTGCTGGTATCACTTTTAATAATAGTTGAAATATTACTTTTGATAAACCTAATTTGAAATTCTTCTCTTGCCCTATTATAAAACTCTTCGCAGAACTTTCCTATGGCTCTAATATCTGTATAATATATCATTATATCTAAATTTTTTATTTGTTTTTTAGCCAAAATTGCTTGTTTTACAGAATAATTGCAACAAACTTGACTACAATACTCATGATTTATTTTTTTATTTCTTGAGCCGACACACAATATAAAAGAAATACTTTTTGGAATGCTACCATCAGAAGGTTTTAAAATCACTCCCTTAGTTGGTCCATCTGTATTAAGTAATCTTTCCATCTCCAACCCTGTTATTATATTAGGATATTTTGTATAATTATATTCTCCCAAAATTGTTGGATCGAATGTTTTATATCCCGTTGCTACAATAATTGCACCAACTTTAAATCTTTTTATTTCTTTGGTTTGAGAAAAATTAATTGCTTCCCGTTCTCCACATGCTATTTCGCATGCTTTACATCCTATGCAATATTCTTCCAATATATTTGGAATTAATGGTATTGCCTGTGGATATGAAACATCTATTGCCTTTCTGGGGAAAAAAGTATCTTCAACATCAATTGGGCAAACTTCTCTACATATCTCAAAACACCCAACGCATTTATCTTCAAAAATAAATCGAGGTTTTTTTTCAATAGTTATTTCAAAGTTTCCAATATAACCTGATACTTCTTTTACTTCTGAATAAGTTAATAATTCTATATTTGGATGATCTTTTACCTCTACCATTATTGGTCCTAAAATACATATGCTACAATCTAGAGTTGGGAAGGTTTTATCAAATAAAGCCATTTTTCCTCCAATCGTAGGTTCCCTTTCAACAAGATACACTTTATATCCCGCATCAGCAATTTGTAAAGACGCTTTAATTCCAGCAATACCTCCCCCAATAATCAATACCGAAGGTGTAATTTTTGCTTTTCTTCGTTTCAATGGCTTTAATAATTTTACTCGTTCAATAGCCATATCAATTTGATCTATTGCTTTTTCAGTTGCTCGCATTGGTTCATTTGCATGAACCCATGAATTTTGTTCACGAATATTTGCAAAGGCTATTAAATATCTATTAATTCCTGTTTTTTCAATTGAATTGCGAAATAACTCTCCGTGTAATTTGAAAGAACAAGCAGCAATTACTACTCTATCTATTTTATTTTCCTTTATTTCATCCGCAATCAAATTTAATCCCAATTCAGCGCATAAATATTTATCTTCAAAAACATAGATCTCTGGGTATGTTTTAAAATGCTCCATTATAGCCTTAATATCTAATACGCCAGCGATATTCGTTCCACAATCACAAAGAAATAATCCGATTTTCAAATTTTTCACCTTCTAAGTATAAACAATATTTTGAATAATAAAACATTTAATTTATTTTCTATAATAGCTAAATATTATTAACTTAATTTTAAAAATAATTAATAAAATTTTTAGATAATATACTTAGTTAAAATTTATATATCTTCAATTAACTTTAAGGATTTGATTCTATTCTAGAAAAAATATTTAATGATCCGAATCTAAGTCAAGAAGAACTTACGTGGCTTAAAAGATATATAATTATTTTTGGAATTCTTTTTATAACCCATTTCTGCTTAGTTGTATTTATTTTTTCAATTTACGATTGGTTAGTTCTTCTGGGTTTGACATATTTCTGCTTATTACCAGCTTTTCTCAGTAATGCGTGTATGACATTTGCTGGAAAATTTCCAGTAAAACTTTATCCTATTGATGGAGGTCGAATGTGGAAAAATACTAACGAGAGAATTCTTGGTGATGGAAAAACTTGGAATGGGATTATTATTGGAATATTTTTTAGTTTCTTAATCTGTTTGATTACCTCTTTTATATACTTTTCTCTTGCTGACATAACAATATATCGATTTGAACTTAGCCCAACTGTCTTAAAGCTTTTTAGTCAAGAGGATATCCTCTTTTTTGTAGAAATTAGATATAAATTTAATAATTTTCTCTTAAGAATCCTTCTTATGAGTATAGGGGCACCAATTGGAGATTTAATTGGAAGTTTTATAAAAAGACGGATGGGAAAAGAAAGAGGTGGACAAATTTTTTTGATAGATCAATTAGATTTTATTGCTTTCTCAGTTATTATGGTGCATCCGATTTTTCCCATACCATGGTATTTTATAATTTTTATCTTCATCTCGACACCCTTAGTTGCGATATTTTCAAATGTTGTTGCATATTACCTCGATTTAAAGAAAGTTCCATGGTAAATAATATTCAATTCTAGCCTTTATTGATATCTCTTAAAAATGGATAAACTTCTTTTATTTTAAAATTATGAGCTTTCATTACTAAAAAGAAGTCCTTTTCTAACTGGAACTCTTTCTTTAAAATATCCAAAATCCTTTCTTGAGAATAAGATTCACCACTAGTGATATTAATACCTTTACATTTTTTTAAATTCTCATCCCAATTCTTCTTTATGGTAAGAATTATCCGCCAAACTGGATATGAACTACATTGAAAGGGCCGAACTGAATAAATTTTACACATATTGTTTTCTCCAAGAAAACAACACTCTTCATTATCTCCTACTAATTTAAATACAATAGTATCATAATAATAGCTCTTTTTTACATCCGTATTATTATCTTTGTAAGCACGCTTTTGCGAAATAATCTCTAAATGCTTTTTTGCGAATTCATATTTTTTCGCTTCAGTAGTGCATTTAAAATGTTCAAATAGTTTCTCTAAATCTGGCTTATAAATAAAAATATAACCTTTTTTTTTACCCTTGCAACAATTTCCACATATTTGGCATGCAAATTTAAAATCTTTTGCCGGTCCGATGAGTTTGAACTGCATAGTAATTATGTATTAATAAAATAAAAGATAATAAAAATCTTAATAAAAAGTAATAATTAATATGAAAACTAAAAGTTAAAGGAATTTTTAGTGATTGAAACAAAAGAGATCTCTGGAGAAATAATCGCTCATTTATTTGGAGCACATTCAGATATTTTTAAAAATATATACCAAATATTAGATTCTCTATTCGGATTATATAATCTTCAAAACAATGAAGAATTTAAAGAATGGAAAAATTTATTCATCAAAATTTATAGTGATAGGAACTGTAATAAAGAATTATTTATTACACACACTTATTTAGCCTTATTAATAAAAGTAATTTTAATCCGAGTTGTCTTGAGCAAAATTGAATTTGAGCTTATTGATTTAAAAAATATTTTTAGCTTATTAAACGATTTTTCTAACGATTTCAGTCATTTTGAACGGAATTTTGGCAATTGGATATTTTTAAACGTAGAAAATAACCCAAAAGAAATAAATGATATCATAAAGCAATTGGTCTTA
The DNA here is from genome assembly GCA_029856045.1 of Promethearchaeia archaeon. Lineage (GTDB taxonomy): Archaea > Asgardarchaeota > Lokiarchaeia > Sigyniarchaeales > SOKP01 > 6H3-1. The sequence goes on from JAHQWG010000033.1 coordinate 107,380, forward strand.
AATCTTCGTATTATTTATAATTCAATTATTAAAACCGAAGTTCTTAGAGAGGATTTATTCCATCATATTTATCAAGAATTGATTTCTGCTTCCATAAAGCATTCAATGGGGGAATTCTACACTCCTACTTATCTTGCCAGAAAAATGATTATCAATTCCTATGATTTTGGTGAAAAAGTATTGGATCCTGCATGTGGGAGTAGTACTTTCATCATTGAGCTAATAAAACATATCAAATCAAAAAATACACCATTAAAGAATCAAATTTCAGCAATTAATAACGTTTATGGGTATGATTTAAACCCATTTGCAGTATTTATTTCAAAAATAAATATTTTCCTATTAATCAAAGATTTAATTCCACTTTGTAAAATAAATATAGAATTGCGTGATTCATTATTTCCGGAGGAAAATATCGAAAATAAATTCGATTTAATAATCGGAAATCCGCCATGGTTGACATATAGCTCGTTAGAATCTTTAGAAGATCAAAATAAATTAAAGGTTCTAGTTGAAAATTTACAAATCAAACCATCTCCTAAGAATATTCTGAATTTAGATTTATCTGCTGTCTTTTTTTATCAATGCTGTAATCTCTACTTGAAAAATAGGGGTAAAATCTTTTTTGTAATAACCTCCGGAATTATCACAGGAAGTCATAATGATCGATTTAGAACATTCCGTGGGTTTAGAAATATTAAAATCTGGACATTTACTAAAGAAATCTTTAATGTAGATTTTATTTGTTTATTCGCAATTAAAGATAAACTAAATGGCAATAAAAGTAGGGAAGAACTTGAGCAAAGGGAAATACCCGTAGAACATTTTGACTTTGAAAAATTAAATTCTAGTTTAAAAATAATGAAAATAAAAGAAGATATCTATGTTCCCTATGCAGTTGTCGAAAGAAGCGGAAAACTTTACGTAAAAAAGTTTATTCCAAAAGAAATTAAAAATAAAATGTATCCATATGCTAAATCCTATTATTTTGACTTATTTCATAAAGGTGCCGATCTAAACCCGCGAAATTTAATATTCATAGAATTCAAACAAAAATCTGATTTATTGGCTATTATCAATGTAGATAAAAGAATCCTCAAAAAGGCAAAACCTCCTTGGAATAAGATAGAATACCAAAATCAAATTATAGAAAAAAAATACATCTTCAATTGTGCAAAAAGTACTGAATTGGTAAAATTTAATGTCTTTCATACCTACAGCGTCTTTTTGCCCATTGAGAAATATGATTTAACATGGGAACCAACGTCTCTATCAAAATATGGTTCATCATTTTACACGTTAATCAATGAAAAATACTTGAAATATAAAAAAAAAACTACTAAACATAAATCCTTAATGGAAAACTTAAATCGATGGGGCAAATTGTTAAATAAAAGGCAATTTTCAGATATTAAAGTAGGATATAACAATTCAGGTTCAGTGTTAAACGCAGCAATTATTACTGGGGATTGTATTATTACAGGCGATCTGAGCTTTCTTAATACAACTAATCTTAATGAAGCTTTTTACTTAACAGCAATTTTAAATTCTCCAATTTTATCTGAACAAATTAAAATTAGAAAAAGCTCACGCCATATTTTTAAAAAAGCATTAGAATTCCCCATAGAAAAATACAATGAAAATAATAAAATCCATAAAAATCTAAGCGAAATTGGAAAAATTGCTACTCTTAAATCAAAAGAAGTATGCAAAAAATTTAATTCTAAAGTGAATAATTCTATTTCGAAATGGGAAATTCAAAAACAATTACATCAAATTCTTAAACCCTTATTTGATAAAACAGATAATCTTATATTTAAAATGATTTATAAATCAGACGCAATTAATGAGAATTTAAATTAATTAAGCAATGAAATTTTATTGCAGAATTATTTGTCTTACGAATGATACGAACAATAATATGATCTATTAACTTTTATTATTCTAAAAAATAATCTCATATTGAAGGAATTTAATATCTTTGGCGGGTTTTTCCCGCAACTTTAAAACATTGGATTTCGCCCTCTTCTCGTGAAATCATTGCACGGGATCTCCTCCTTATACTTAATTTAAAGAGATACCGAATTCCTTCGGTTTTCTTTTTAACCTATTAATTATTTCCATAAAATTAAATATAATTGAATTTTAAGAAATTCAAAAAATTTGATTTACTTTTCATCTGATTATTAGTAGGTAATCAATTAAATTAAAATTAATATTACAATAAAATGAAATTAGTAATATTATTAATTTTCAATATTTTTTATTATCTAAAAAAAAATTTGGTGAAAACCATTGAGTGAAGAAGAAATCTTATCTAAAAAAACATACATTCTTATTCTCGAAATAACGCTTGGTATTGCTATAGTCGGACTTATGCTAATGGTTGCTGGATTAAATGAATGGTTTGGTGATACTTTAGTTAACAATGACGTCGTCTATTATTTGTTTACTGCCATATCTTATTTGGGAGATACTTTAGTTTATATTATTATCGGAGCAACTCTATATTTAATTTATGATAAACGATTTGCGAAAAACTTATTCCTTGCTCTATTAGGATCGAATTATTTGGACAATTCTTTAAAAGATATATTTCAAGATCCTAGACCTGCATCAAATGCTCTTAGAGCCAATGCAACAGGCTACGGTTTTCCTTCCGGACATGCGCAAGGCTCTACGGTAACATATGGATATTTAGCATTTCATACTCAAAAGAATTATGCACAAGAGAAGTGGTATAAATATATTCCTTGGATTTTTCTAGTTGTAATATATTTAGTTGCAATTTCAAGGCAGATAATAGGAGTTCATGATGTTGAGGATATAGTTGGTGGATTATTAATCGGAATAAGCTTTTTGCTCTTATTTATTAATTTAGAACCACTTATAACTGAAAAAATAAACACATTTGATTTGCCAATAAAACTAATAATTGCAGTAGCGATTCCTGTGATTTTATTTATTGTTGCATTGCTGATCTATCCTACGGGTTTAGGTGATTATGGAAGGGCTTGCGGAGCTTTAACTGGATTATCAGTGGGTTATTTAATCGAAAATGAAAAAATACATTATAATCCACATGATCTTGATAATAAACAGAGAATTATCAATTTAGCCATAGGACTTGCAATTACTATTGTTTTGTATTTACTTTTAAGCCTAATACCTTTAGATGTTCAAATTTGGAAATTTTTTGAATACTTAATAGTGGCATTAGTAGTTACTTTACTTATACCATGGCTTTTATTATTGATTCAAGAAAAACTAAGTGGGAGAGAAAAAGTAGCAAAAGTAGCAAAAGTAGAAAAAGTTGAAAGTACAGAATAAAAATATTCAAATCTCTTTTTTTTTTTATTATTATCTAACTTTTAAAATTGGCAACCTAATATTATTATTATTATTGATTTCCATTAAATTATTCATATACTTAAAGAATAATATAAATCAGTAGAATTACGTTAAGAAACATACTCTTTTTCGTTTCTTTCACTTATTTTAGACTCTAATTTTTTAGATAGTTGAGTCAAACGAAACTCTTTAATAATGTAATATAAAGTATAGAATAACGAAACACGTATGAACTTCGAAGAAAGATCTTCATCTTCAATTCCAAGCGAAAAAAATTGAAAGATATAATCTATATGGAATAGAAATTGAATATTTAATAGTAAAAAAGCGCTAATGAATATAATAATAAATAAAATTCTATTATTCGCTTTATATAGAAAATAAGGTATTATTAAAAACATTGTTAGTTTAAAACAGATAAAGGCTAATAAAATAGGGGGTATATATTTATCTTCTTCGTATAGAAATGCAATTAAAAGAATGAAAATACTAAATGGTTCAATATTTCCAATTAAAATGTATACAAATGTAAAAAAAGAAAATATCAATACAACAAAATAATTTTTCTCTAATTTAAATAATAAATATATTGAACCTATCCAACAACATGTTAGAAATACTATGTATATTTCTAAATTAATATAAAATGGTGTTAAAAAGAAAAAGCTTGGAAAATAATTGAGTCCATAAAAAACTTCGCTATTCCAAAATTTTTGAATTGCAGGAGAATAATATACGAAATAATCCCAAAAAATAATTACTGCGGGTTCTATTGACTCCCAATAAATAGAATAAATAGTTAAAATAAGGCAAAGAATAAATAAAGAAATAGGAAATAAGATTTTTTGAGTTTTTTTCTTAAACATGGATATCTTACTATACGTAATTATATTTATGATATAATTTTTTTTGAAATTTAAATTGTTACACAGAATAAGAAAAAGTTTTAATCTATTTAGAATTGAATAAAATATTATATTAATATGATCAAATTCACGTTAGGCACTATATGAAAATCAGTTTTGTTATACCAACTTATAATGAACATGGGAATATTGATAGGCTAATTAAAAAAATTAATTCAATCACTAAAGAGCATAACTTAACTAATGAAATAATAATAGTAGATGATAATAGTACTGATGGTACAATTGACGATGTGAGAAACCTACAAAAGACTCAAGATAATATAAAATTAATTGTAAGAGATAAACTATTAGGCATCGGAACTGCTCATATAGATGGGTATAATCAAGCAACGGGCGATTTGATAATTTCAATGGATGCAGATTTGCAACATCCCCCCGAAAAAATACCAGAATTTATCGCAAAAATCAAAATTGGATACGATGTTGTGGTAAGTTCACGATACATGAAAGGCGGATCAACAGAAACAAGTTTTCATAACAGAATTATAAGTAAATTGGGTGGTATTTATCTTTCCCTTATGTTTGGAATCAAAATAAAAGACTTTTCAACTGGTTATCGAGCAATAAAAATGGAAGTATGGCAAAAGATTAGAAATTATAGATACTCAAGTAAAAATGTATTTTTAATTGAGAGTGTTTATTATGCACATAAAAATGGAGCAAAAATTACTGATATTCCAATCCTATTTAAAAAAAGAGATATGGGTGAATCTAAAACTCCATTTATAAGTGAGTCAATAAAGTCACTGATGTTACCATTTAAAGTAATATTTTCATCAATTAAAAGGAAATAACAAAGCTTTTGCATTAAAAAATTAATTATTTTTCCTGATTTTTGTTAATATTTTCTCTAAAAGTCCATAATTTATTTCCCACAAAATTAACTAAGAATGCTGCTATAATAGCAATAACCTCAGCAAAAATATACCAAATATAAAAATATTCGACAAGAACAAAAAGAATAATGATATTAACAGCTAAAGAAATTACACTTACTATTGAATACTGAATAAATTTTTTTACCATATTTTCTTTAAATTCTTCTTTAAAAGTCCAAATTTTATTAATTATATAATTATTTAAAACAGAAATAAAAAATGCAATTATTTCAGAGATTAGGTAATAAATCTTAAAGATATCAGTCAAAAGATAGAGTATTGATAAATTCACTACTGTTCCTATAGCTCCGACAATAGCAAATTTAGTAAATTCTAAAATAAATGGTTTTGAAAAAATTTTATGAAATACTTCCGAAAGGAATTCAGACATTATCGTAAATAACGCAGAGATTTTAAAGTATCTATGATAATAATTAACTTAATACTTCAAATTTATATTTTTTGGAATTTAATGTAATAGTATATAATGTTGAATCATAATATCAAAAATAAAATCCTGTGAAAAATAAATGTCGGAAAAAGAAATGTCAGAATCAAGAGAGATAAAAACTAAAAGATATTATTGGATAGATCATGCAAGAGGGTTTATAATGATTTGGCTAGTTGTTGCTTTATTTCTTCCTATATGGATTACTGAAGGTCCAGCACGATTTTTTCTTGCACATCCAGAAAATCAACGAACTACAACTCTTATGAATCTATATGATGTTGGTGTGCCTGCATTCATTTTTATTATGGGTTTTCTTATGCCAATATCATTTACCAGAAGAAAAGAAAGAGATGGAGTAAAAAAAACAGTTATACATATGATTATACGCTATGGTATTATTTTAGGACTTGGATTACTTATTTTTATCGTGGATGGAGGTTATTTAATAAAAGAGAGTGGTGGCGAATGGGTATTAATTGCTGGAATTCCTGTTATTCGATGGGACGTTCTTCCCTCGCTAGGTCTTGTAGGTTTAATAACTATACCCTTTCTTTGGTTAAAACCTAAATTTCGGAGTATTGTAGCTGCAATATTATTAATTTTTTATCAAATTATGTTATTATTTGGCGGTTGGCGTGAGTATGCAATTGAATCTATTCATGGTGGTATTCTAGGAACTATATTTGGTTTATCTGTAGTTATGATTTGGGCAACGTGCTTTGGTGAATTATTACTAATTAATGATAAATTAACGGAAAAAAGGAAATATCAAATTTATGCTCTTGGAGGGATCGTTTGTCTAATAGTCGGATTATTAATAATGCTAATTCCAGAATGGTACCCCAATAAACGTCAAATTACACTAACATATATATTGATAAGTACCGGTGTAACGATTTTAGGCTCATTTTTGTTTATTGGAATTGATAAAAAACTACAGAAACCAATATTCATTTTAGATAGTTATGGAAAAAGTCCTTTTCTAATTTACGTAATCAGTGTTGTAATAGAATTCTTAATAGTAGATCTTATCGGTTATGAAATGGATCTATTGGTGGCTATTCCAATGATTATAGTTGTTTCGGTAATTGCTATTCTCCTCGACAAAAAGGGAAAAATTATAAAATTATAAATTTTAATTTCTTTTTCTTATTTTGTGTTTAAATCAAAATACGCAATTTATTGAATAGGATGCAGCAATGTCTTGTGTAGGTATTATACAAATATTCACTTGGTTGTCACCTGTTATAAGAAGATACAAAGAATTAAAAGCATATAACCTGGTCCTTGTTTTATCTTATAAAAATCATAAAAAAGTATTCATTAATATGGTATTAGGATACCTTTATGAATAATAATAGAGAGAAAGCGTAAAATTTAAATTTTTTTTTACTATTTTCCTTTTATGCTTTCAATAATTGCCGTAGTTATCAATAATCTTGAGGTTACTCAGAGATTTATATCAAGTATTAAGCAGTATACAATAGAAAAATATGAACTTATTCTTATTGATAATGGTTCGACGATTAAGAAAGCTATTAACTATTTTAAGAGAGTAGCAAACATTTATTTTCGATTTGATAAAACGATTGATTTAGCAAAAGCATGGAATAAAGGTATTAGTTTGTCTAAAGGAAATTACATTGCTGTTGTTAATAATGATATAGTAGTTCCACCAAATTGGTTTGAACCATTAAAAGAAGTGCTTGATACACATAATAAGGCAGGTATGGTAAGTCCAATTACCTATTGGTTAATTAGAGACGGTTATTTTTTATATAAAGGGTTAAAAAATTTTGATAAAACCTTTAGCAAACCATTTAAACTTAAAAAATTTAAAGATTTAGTATGGGGTGAGTTTTGTCTATTCAAAAAGCAAGCATTAAAGGATGTTGGTGGCTACTGTGAACTATATCGAAAATTTAGTGGGGAAGATTTAGAAATGTGTTTCCAACTTTATTCAAAAGGATATGAAATTTATGTTGATCCGCGAGTTTTTGTATATCATCAAGGTAAAGCATCACAAATACCAGAGATCATAGTTAAAGAAGAAAGAGATAAAATAGATCAAGAAAATTTTGAATTATTTAAGTCAAGATGGCCTAAATATACAAAAGGTTGGAAATGATTATTTTTTTTACATTTAAGATTTTGGAAAAATACTTTAAATTTGACTGAAACTCTGAAATATTTAATTTTCTTCATTTTTACTTTTTAATCTTCATTTTCTCCATTTCTATTCTTCTTTTAACAATTTCAGCAATGTTTTTGGCGAAATCTATACCATCCACCATTTCATAAAATTTTTCAAGAAATTTTATTTCTACTTGATAATGTAGTTTGTGATGTTCAGCTATTAAAAATGAAAATGGGTTTAAATCGGTAAAAGGAGCGGATTTGATTCTTGGTAAAGTTGTTTCTTTTAAAAATTTTAGATTATCCTCTCTAGCTTCAATTTGTTTTTTAATCAACTTGAGAATTTTTCGTTTGTTAAGCATTAATAAAAATGGCATAACTGAATCAATATCAAAATAGTAATCTTGAATGAATTCAAGCTGATTTGTCAATTGATTAATAGTTTCAGCTCTACCTTTCGGAGTGAATTTATAAACCATTCTTTCAGGTCTATTTGAATCTTTTATTGTTGTACTTTCAAAAAAACCTTCTTTATCGAGTTGTTTCAAATGATAATAGAATGAAGCTTGAGATGCTTTAATGTAGTTTTCAAAATGCCATTCTTTTGCGATCTTCCCTAATTCATATCCAGAAATCTCATCACCCTCAAATAAAGTAATTAAACCTAAGATAAATGTCCTAAGGGGTGAACTTTTAGAATTTTTTTTCATATGTATCCACTTTATATATGTTTTTTTTTCTTATTAAATATACTTAAATTTGAATACTTTAATATAAATAGTCAAGTTTAAATATTTAAATTTGATTACTATATTTATAATATTTTTTGAAAAATTAAAATAAAAATTTACAAATTGAGAGGTAAAGTTGATTTTGACTATAAATGTAATAGGGAATTACAATAAAAATCTTAAAATAAAAGATCTCGAAAGTTTGGAAAAAAATCCAAAAGATTGGTCTTGGAAAGATTTCATTTCTTCATTTTTTTGGGGTCCATTGATACTCATTCAATTTATACAATCTTTTTTTGTTTATAATTTTTTAAACATTGACTTACTATGCCTTCTTGGATGGATCATTTGGATATTTAGTCTTTTCTTCGGTTTTATGCCTTTTTATGAATTTAAAAAGAAAGGTGGTGTAACAAAGGGTGATAGTTATATTAAAACTACAAAACTCGTTGATACTGGAATTTATGCTATTGTTCGGCATGGTCAATATCTAGCAGGGATACTGTGGAGTTTTGCATTAATTTTAATAACTCAACACTGGTTTAACCTATTATGTGGCATCCCAGTGATGATTGGAATTTATTATGATATGTTTAGGGCAGATAAAGAATTAATAATGAAATTTGGAGATAATTATATGGATTATATGAAAAAGGTTCCAAGAGCAAATTTTATATGGGGTATCGTTAAGTATCTTTACCGAAAAAGATAATGCTTTTTTTAAAAAAAATATTATCCATTTTTTTTTTATAAACTGGAATTATTAGGATTTAATTTCAATCATAACTCACGTAGATTAAAAATAAAGTATGATAAAATAAAATCAAACCCTATATAGATTAATTGAATAGAAATATTTGTTATTATCGATGGAGTTAGCCATATTCGCATATATATAAAAAAAGTAGATTCATAATATCTTAAATCTGGAAAATTGAAAATTTGTACATTCATACTTCCGTGATAAGTTATTAAATATATAGGTTCTACATATGGAAGAAACAACGTTAGGAAAGTCGAAATTGTACTAAATCCTACAAAAAGCAATAGGAATGAAATTATAATTGAAAATGAAACTGATCTCATAAATGAACTGATTGCTAAAATAAAGGTTGAAACCGCGATTCCATATAAAAGTGTAAATAAATATGATAAGAAAAATTCAAATGATATTTGCTGAAAAAAAATTAAACCAAGTATTAAATAATATATGTAATAAATTGTTAAAACACTAAGAAATAAAATTAGATTTCCTAAAAATTTACCAGCTATCAGTTTAAGTTTGTTTATCTTTGGAAATAATATTAAATAAGTTTTATATTGAAATTCTTCGGCAATTATCGCTCCAAAAAAGAAAAATGATGCAAAAATTATTATATAGTTGATAAAACCTAATTGAGTGGATGCAAAATCATTAAAGGTATCTTGCAATAAATCTGGATTGACAAGATATGGAATTAATCCTGATAATGTAATTAAAGCTAAACTAATTAATGTAAAAAGATAGAAACGACCTTTATGGCGTTTCAATTCAAATAATAATGTAATGGAGGTTTGACTCATAATTGACCCTTTTTATTTTGATTTTTATATTCTAAATCTTTACGTCGCTTAACTTCATCTCTTTTTATTAAAGCCATATAAATACTTTCTAATTGATATGTTTTTGGTGTAAAAAATGAGGTTATTTTTAAATTAGTTTCTTTTATTAAAGTCGTTAATATTTTGTTTTGAGTATCTTCTTTTCCATCATATAATATTTTGAGCCCTTTAACGGAAGGATCATATAGAATATGATGTTGTTGATTTGTGTAAGTAGAAGCCTCAACTAAATAAGATTTTAATTTATCTTCCAACATCGAAAGAATGGAACCTACATATTCAGATTCAATTGGATCTAATAGAAGGCATTTAATCTCATGCATTGGCAACTTTTTTTCAAGCTCAGATATTTTATCAAATTCTAATAGTATACCACGATTAATAAGAGCGATTTTATCGCAAACTTCAGATATTTCGTATAACATATGAGACGCAAGAAATATTGTTTTCCCATTCTTCTGAAGATCCTTAAGAATATTTCTAATATCTACGCGTGCTTTTGGATCTAACCCAATTTGGGGTTCATCTAATACAACTATTTGCGGATCATGAATTAAGGCTTGAGCTAAACCTAATTTTTGTTTCATTCCTTTTGAAAAAATTTTCACCTTTTGATGTTTCCACTCGAATAAATCAATCAGTTGTAGTACTTCATCAATTCTAGATTCGACCATATTTTTAGGGTAATTTTGTAATTTTGCAAAATATTTTAGAAGTTCATAAGCAGTTATACCCTCATAAAAACTAGGAATATCAATAAGAAATCCGCTTTTATTTAGAATATTTGGATTAGTAACAACATCTTGTAATTTATTATTTTTATCTTTAAGCAAAATCCGCCCTTGAGAAGGAGTTAAAATATTAGCTAGCATTTTTATCGCAGTTGTTTTCCCAGCTCCATTGGGTCCAACTAATCCAATTATCTCACCTTCATATACTTCCAAATTTAAATTATCTACAGCTCTAATTTGACCAAAATCTTTAGTCAGATTTTCAAATTTGATTAAAGGAATTTCACTAATTGTCATTAAAACCCTTTTGATTTTATTTTTTCGTTTAAAATTCTATAACGTTTGATTAATATAATAATTGTTGAGAAAATTGTTATAATTATTACACTTATAAGAGGAAAACTGGGTATAGCAGGAAATGTAATTTCTTTAATTTCAAATCCATCAAAATACATTTTATATGAGATAGATTCAAATGGGTATTGAAAATTTTTTCCTAAATAAATAAAACCAGTATTACTTCCTCCAATAGTATATTCTTGGAAATCTTGGAGATCTTCAAGTGCATAACTTACAGCCCCTATAGAATAATTATTTATTTCCAAGATTTTAGATTTATCTAAATAAATTAAGATATCATTACTCCAAAATTTAATATTAAAGTAATACCAGGTGTTGTTTATTAATTCAGCTGAGCTATAAGCACTTGAAAAAGAAGTAAAAGTATAATTATATGAGGCAGAAATAATATTTGTGGTGTTTAACCATAGTTTGAAATCTTTCTCTATTGTAAATATGTTTGGGTCGTGAATGTATACTATATCAACTGGGGTAATAGAGTTAATTGATTCAAAGAAGAACCAAAAATTTATCTCTTTCTCAAATAAACTGTGATTGTAATCAAAAATTGCATATGACAAATTATCATCAATATCTTTTGAAACATTTAAAGAATTTTGTCCCGAATTTTTATATTCTTCTGTTATGCTACAATTCGATAAAGTCCAGTCATCTGGGATCGTTTCAAAATCTTGATAATAGGGAATATAATTAAAGAAATGATTAATTAATGTTGCCATAAAAAGGGTTGAAATGAAACTAATTAATGTAATGACAATTAAGATTTTAGTTGTTTTTCTTTTCATGTAAAAATCATTTTTATTTTCAGATATTCTAAGTTAATATTAGGTAATAATTTATTTTAATAATTATTAAATTTAAAGATTCTAATACAAAATAAAGATTTTATAAATTAATATAGTAATTTCCATTTTAATAAAAAAAAAGATGATATTTTGACAAAGACTTACGAAGAAATCAATAAAAAAATTGAAAATGGTGAAGCAGTTGTAGTCACTGCTGAGGAGATGATCAATATTGTTGAACAAAAAGGCATTAAAGTAGCTGCAGAGGAAATCGATGTAGTTACAACGGGAACATTTGGTGCGATGTGTTCCAGTGGGGCTTTTCTAAATTTTGGAGATTCAGATCCTCCTATCAAATTTGAACACTTATGGTTGAATGGTGTTCATGCATACCATGGAAATGCTGCAGTTGATTGCTATATCGGTGTAACCCGCATGAATGATAAGAGTCCATTCGAATATGGTGGTGGGCATGTGATTGAAGATTTAGTTAGTGAAAAACCAATTCATTTAAGAGGGACATCTTATACTACTGATTGCTATCCAAAAGAAGAAGTTGACACATATATTACTTTAGATGATTTAAATCAAGCGATATTATGTAATCCACGAAACGCCTATCAGAGGTATAATTGTGCAGTAAATAGTTCAAATCGTACCTTATATACATATATGGGTAAACTTCTACCAAATTTTGGAAACGCTACGTTTTCTGGTGCTGGATGTTTAAATCCTTTATGTAATGATCCTGACTATGAGACTATTGGAATTGGAACAAGAATTTTTTTAGGGGGAGGTATTGGATACGTTATTGGTGAAGGAACTCAGCATAATCCAACAAAAAGGCTAGGATCCTTATTTGTTAAAGGTAATCTGAAGCAAATGAGCGCGAATTATTTGAAAGGAGTTAATTTCGAAAAATATGGAACTAGTATTTATATTGGTTTGGGAATTCCAATTCCGATTTTAAATGAAAATATGGCGAGAAAAACTTCAATTAAAGATGAAGATATTAAGACAGAAATTGTAGATTATGGCATCCCAAGAAGAAAAAAACCAGTGTTAAAGGAGGTAAATTATAAAGAATTAAAAAGCGGAACCATCGAAATAAAAGGTAAGAAAGTTAAAGTGTCTTCACTTTCATCCTTATTTATGGCAAGAAAGATTGCAAATGAATTAAAAATTTGGATTGAAAAGGGAAAATTTTTCTTGAATCCACCTGCTGAAAGACTTCCAAGAGAAACGGTATTTAAACCAATGAAAGAAGTAAAAACACAAAAATTTGTAAAAGATATCAAAAAACAGGCTATAATATGCCATTTAAATGATAGTATTAATAACGTTGCAAGGAAAATTATTGAAGAAAATGAAAATCATGTTGCAATAATTGATGATGATGGTATTTTAAAGGGAATAGTTACAAGTTTTGATATCACTCGTGCTATTGCTGAAAATAAAAAAGTTTTATCAGAAATTATCACAAAAAAAGTAATTACTACCACAGATGATGAACCTATCGATATTGCTGCAAGAAAAATGAGAGTTAATAATATCAACGGACTTCCAGTAATTGATAAATATATGAGAGTAATTGGATTAATAACTTCGGAGGAATTATTGTTAAAATGACAATTATAAATATTAACATTCCAGTTAGAATAATTGACAGCATTAAGGATTATGCTAAAATAATCCAAGATGTTGTGAAAATGAACATTTCTTTTGATATTCTTAAATTTTCCACGACACCAAAAGGAATAACTTTAATAATTGATGTTCCTTCTGAAAAAGTGAGCCAAATTAATGAAGCTTTCAAAAAGGAAGGAATTATTGTAGAAAGAAAGAGTACAGTTTGTGTAGATAATGAGCTTTGTATTGATTGCGGTGCCTGCATCTCATTATGTCCTACTGGAGCACTTCATTTAAAAAATAATGATGAGTTAGAATTTACTAAGGAAAAATGTATAGGATGTTTGATTTGCCTTGATTCTTGTCCAAGAAGCGCAATTAAAGAAACTTAAAATTTTTATCTCTTGCTTAATTATATTATTTAATTATTTGATTTTGTTCGATTTAATTTTAGAATAAGAATAGGGAATTACTATTTATAAAAAAATAATTTGTTTTGCAGGAAAGGGTGGTGTAGGAAAATCTACTCTTGCTGTTCTTTTTTTAAAATATTTAATCTCTAAGTTTCCAAAACAAAAAAACCTTATGATAGATGCAGATCCTGATGCTAATATCTCAGATCTGATAAATAAACAAATTAGTTTTAGAGATACGATTGCTGGAATAATTACAGAATTAGGTAGAAAATTAGAAAGAAAAGAAATACCTCCATATTTGTCGGAAAAATCTTTAGTAGAGGAAGAAGTATTTAGACATATTATTCCATTTAATAACTTCGATCTCATAACATTGGGGAGATCAGAAGGAGAGGGTTGTTATTGCTCTATTAACAATATTCTAAAACATCTGATGAAGATTTTAGCTGAAAATTATAAAATTACTATTATTGACTCTCCTGCTGGTTTAGAATTTTTCGCGAGAAAAATTTCTGTAAATGTAGATGATTTGATTTTAGTTACTGACCCAAGTAAAATGAGTTTTCACACATTACAGAGAGTTATTGAAGTGAAAGATGAAGTTAGTCTAGAATTTAAAAATATATGGGTCTTGGGTAATCGATTTAATGGAAAAATCAAAAACCTATTCATAGAAAGGTTTGAAAAAAATTTAGGGAATCACATGAAATTGCTCGGCTTTTTTAGTAATAGCGATGAAATTCAAGAATTTAACTTAAATAATAAATCTTTACTTGAACTACCAGAAAATAGTTTTGCGTATAAAGAAGCTATTAAAATATATTCCAAGATTTTTTAATTTATTTTAACATTTTAAAATCCTTTTTTGACTTCTCGATAAATAATATAATTGAAATAAAATACTACTCTATTTTATTAAACGATTTCAGGAAGAATTGCATTATTTGGACAATTTTTAAAGCATTTTAAGCAATTAAAGCATTTAGAGACGGACTGTTTTTTAAAGCCAATTGATTCTTCTCCAGTTAAATCATCTTTTTTGAGGTAAAATAAATTTTGAAAACAGAAATCAGTCTCAAGACAGAGTTTGCATAATGTGCATTTATCTGAATTAATATTAAAGCCAATTAAATGACCTTGTTTAATTGAGATGACTTCAATAGCACCATGTTCGCAGATGTCTACACATTTTAAGCAGCCTTTGCATTTGTTATAATCTACATATCGCAGTGAATTATTAAAAAAAATGGCCTTAGATGGGCATCTTAATTCACACCGTTCACATCGAACACACAAATTTGAATTAGTGCTAATTGGAAATAATTTTTCATCTTCCATTTTAATTAAATTTAAATGTTTAAGTTGTCTTCATAAATAATTTAACTTCATTTAATAAATAATTTTATACTTTTAGTTCCTCAAGAAGAGAGCCAAAAGTCAATTGGCAATATTTATCACATTCATATCCCATAAGAAGCCCAATTACTTCATTAATATGAACTGCTGGGATTGTTAGTGCTTCACCAAAAAGATCTTTCATTTCATCCCTAAATTTATTAAGCGTGTACAGACAGGTAGGACAATTGGTAATAAGAATATCCGATTTCACCATTTCTGCACTTTTTAATTTATTAAAGGTTATTTGTAATGATTTTTCTCTATGTATTACATTTTGCGATGCGCCCCACCCGCAGCAAGAATCTCGTTCTTGATACTCTATTGGCGTCCCTCCTAAAGTTTCTATTAAGTCTTCTAATTTATGTTTTGGTGCTATAAAACTTATATCGTTTTTTTTATCTAATTTTAAATTACTATAATGGCAGCCATAATGAACCGTACATTTTAAACCATTCAATGAATATTTTAAATGGTCTCCAATATGTTCTCTTATTAAATGCAAAAAATCGAGTACATGTATAATTTTTAAATTAGGATTAATCGAGATTTTTTGATTGAATTTTTTTAATATAATTGCTGTCTTTTCTCTTACTTCTTTTGTCCTAAGAAATTTACGACCTCTTAGTAAAGAATTATTGCATCCATTGCAGGAAACAATTAAAATATCGGCTATTTTATCTATTGCAGCAATATTTCTTTCATTAATCGCGGCAAATTGAGATCTTGTTATTAAATTTCTTTGAAAAAAAGTGCCAGAACAACAAGATTGCTCTGGGCTAGTGACTACATTTAAACCAAAATCTTCTAACATCAATTTTAGGCAATTTCTGACTCCCGGATAGTAATATTCCAAACATGCTTTAAATAAACAAATTGTTTTATCTTTAAAAAATTCTAAAGGATTATCTCCATACTGTTTTAGAATCTCATCAGGATCTAATACAACTGAATCAACATAATCTTTCATATTTATTAGCAATACTCCTCTCTTTTATTATTCCATTCCAATATCTTTCTTACTTGCTTTATAAAGATATTGTATTCTAGCAAATTCACAAATTTTATCTATTTCCTTTATTCTCTCCTGTTTTAAATCTGATTCTTTCATGACAGTTCCATTTTCTAAAAAGTTCTTGCACATATTAATATATCTTGTTAATTGAGGTATTGCATATCCTTTTTTAAATGCTTCATTTCTTAGGGATAAAATGAATAAAGGTATATTAATTCCTTCTTTAGGACATATCCTTGAACACTTATTACATAAGAAACAATACCATATGTCCTCTTCTCTTAAAATTGTCTCATCTCCAGTTAAAACTCTTTCAACTATTTTCCGAATATTAAAATCCGAGATTTTACTCGCTGGACAATCACCGACGCATTTCCCACAACTAATACATTGAATTATATTCCAATTTTCTTCGACATCTTTAACTATTCGATTAAAAAAGTTCCAATTATATTTTGATTCGTTTTTGGTAGCCATCTTTAATGATTTCTTCCAAATTTTTTATTTCTTAAATTATCTCAATTCTCTATATATTAAAATGAATAAAAAAGTTATTTTATTTAATTTATAAGCTTATTTTCAAGTTGAATAACTTTTTTTATTTTCAATATCCCTTTACTTCTTTAATTTATCTTAGGATTTTTTTCTCAAAAGGTTAATGTTTAA
Source organism: Promethearchaeia archaeon (assembly GCA_029856045.1). Taxonomy (GTDB): domain Archaea; phylum Asgardarchaeota; class Lokiarchaeia; order Sigyniarchaeales; family SOKP01; genus 6H3-1. Next base: position 124,455 of record JAHQWG010000033.1, read on the forward strand.
TTGAATTTAAAAAAATGAAAAAAAAATATAATTAGTTCTACATCATTTTCATAGAGAAAAAATGAGAGATATAATAGTTTCAGTGCCAGATGAAATATTTAGAAGAATGAAAAAATATCCCAAAATTGATTGGGGTTCTGTAACTCTTTATGTAGTTGAAAACTATCTTGAGAATTTACAAATTTCAGATAAAATCCCTTCAAAAAGTACTCTTACAATGGAAGATACTGAAATAATTGGAGATGGGTTGAAAAAAAGAAGTTGGGAAATATATAAAAAGTATCTAAAACAATTTTAAAAATGAATTTGAAGTAATTTACGATAGTATAATACTTTAAAAGAATTATTTTTCTAAATCTTTAAAATAGGGTATAATTTTGTCTCTAAAGATTTCATAGACTTTGTTCACATCTGGTCCTCGATTCATAATTGTCAAATGTGTTGCACCGGCGTCTTTATATTTCTCTATACTCGCAATAACATCATCTGTTGTACCTAAACAGTTAAAATCTTGGAGGATGGTTTCGGGTAGTTTGTCTACATATTTTAATTGCTCCATTGCGCCTTCACTGCTCATTACAAAATTATGAATGGTTAGATCACCAGATAAATTTATATTTGGATAAGCTTCGTTAACAATTGAAGTATTGAGTAGATATGTCCCTCTAAAAAATTCACACCTTTTAATAGCATTTTCTGGATTTTTATCATCTATTGCCACAAAGCAGTCATATACATAATCAATTTCTGAAGGATCCCGACCAGCTTTCTTTGCAGCATCAGCTACTCTCTCTCGATTTTTTTTATATACCCAAGGAGGTTGATAAAGTGGATACCATCCATCTCCTAATTCTCCAGTCAATTGACGAGTTTTTGGCCCATTGCCAGCAATGTAAATTGGTGGGCTTTTTTGAACAGGTTTTATTTGAATATAAGCCTTTTTCATTTCTCCCCAGAATTCACTTTTTGCATTAACTTTTCTCTTAGTCCAAAAATCTCTCATTAGAATTATATATTCTCTTAATTTAGTAAGAGATCTTTTCCGATTCATTCCGTACATATCAATATTCATCGCTTCACCAGCTCCAACACCAAACATAGCTCTACCATTGCTAATATGGTCTAAGGTGGCTACTTTATGCGCCATTAGAGCAGGATGGAACCGATGACAATCAGAAACTCCAGTACATAATGAAACCTTATTCGTTATCATTGCTAATGCCGATAAAAAACTAAAAGCATCAAAGCAAAGACCTGGTCCGGGTGGCAACATAACTGTGTGATCTGCATAAAAAACGGAATTAAAGCCACACTTCTCAGCTTTCTCTGTCCCGTTAAACATATATTCAATGCGTGGTGTAGGTACAGGTATATGAAATCCAAACTTCATATTTCTTAAAAATTACCTAAACCTATTAAAAATTTTTATTTAAAAATAGAAATTAAAAATAAATTTCTTTTTTTCGGGCGTAAAACTTTACTAATTCAAACGGAATAATTGTAATTAATGAGATCAAGAAACAGATTAACCAATCCAATGCAGTTAAATTCATAAACATAAAATTAATACCAATTTGTGCTAATCCTACTTGAACTCCAGGCATATACATTAATAATAAAAACACAGCATATAGAAAGCCTAGAATTAAATACATTCTTTTATTACTCGCTTCTTTTACACTTTTTATCAAAGATTCATTAGGGCGCCTTATTTGTAGAACTAAGATTGTTTCAGAAAAAAATAATGTAGTCATTAGCATAGTGAGTGTTTTAACAACGTTTAAATCAATACCTGAAGTCAAAGACATTGTTTCAGTTGTGAAAAGATAAGCAGCATTTAAAATATCAAATTCATAATTCAATGGAAAAACGGGATATAATCCTGTAATACATATTATATAAACAACTCCCATACTGATTGCAAGTAATCCACCAAATATTAGAAGTAATATAATAACATTTTTAGATAAAATTTCTTCGGAATCGCGAGGTTTCTCTTTCATTATATCTTTAGATGTAGTATCGAAAGTTAAAACCAGACCTGGGAAAGTATGAAGAGTAATTGCCAAAAATATCCATTGGAAAATATATTCTTCTGTGAGGAAATATGGGAATCCTAGAATGGCAAATAAAATAAATTGAAAAATACCTTCAAATAAATTTATACAAATATAAAAAAATACTACAGCTCTAATTCTTGTAAAAATTCCTCGTCCTTCTCGAATTCCTTCAACAATAGAAATGAAAGAATCATCAGAAATTACCATATCAGACGCTTCTTTCGCAACATCAGTTCCTTGTATTCCCATGGCAATACCTGCATCTGCCATATTTAAAGCTAATGCGTCATTAACTCCATCTCCTGTCATTGCAACAACTTTCTTCTGTTCTTGATATTTTTCAACGATATCCTGTTTGTGTTCAGGAGACACCCTTGCAAAAACTCTCACTTTATTAAACTCCTTAGATGATTTAATAGATTTTATCTGATTCCCTTCTATTACCAATTCTCCTTCAGATAAGATTGAAATTTGGGATGCAATCGCTTTTGCAGTATTTGGGGAATCACCAGTTATCATTATAACTTCTACTCCAGCATTATTGCATAATTCAACGGATTCTTTTACACCTTCTCTTGGAGGATCTAAAATTGTCACAAATCCGATATAGATCATTTCCGATTCGCAAATATTTCTTCCTTCTTCAAGATTTTCAGGAAGGAGATCTAATTTTTTGTAGCAGAGACTTAATATCCTGTAACCCATATTTGCATATTTATTAACATTATTCAGAATTTCCTGCTTTAAATCATCAGATAGATCCATTTCTTTATTATGATACAAAACTCGTTTACATTGCGGAATTAAGATCTCAGTTGCGCCTTTTGTAAATGAGAAAAAAGTTTTTTCTTTTTTATATATTTTAGTCATTCTTTTTATTGAAGAATCAAATGGATATTCTCTTATGAATTTAAACTCTTCATCAACATTATAATTTTGTATAGATTTTTGATATAATACATTGAGGGCTCCTTCAGTCGGTGAGCCAATTATATCATATTTATTAATAATTTTTTGACCTTTTGTGGCAGTTTTAATCTCTTTTTTAACTAAAGCTGAATTATTATTAAGAAAACCTGAAATCAGCAATAATTTCAACTGAGGATATTTTTCCACATTTTTAATAATTTTAGGATTCTTTATATCGTCCATCAAAATGATGTCTCCCTCTGGATTATAGCCACTCCCTGAAATTTTAAAAATTGAACCATTTACCCAAACAAATTGCACACACATTTGATTTTTAGTTAAAGTCCCAGTTTTATCTGAACATACAACGCTCACTCTACCTAAACTATCAACTGAGGCAAGATTTCGAATTATAACTCCTTTTTGAGCCATAAATAAAACTCCTGTTAATAATACAATCGTTGTAAGTAGAGGTATATTAATTGGCATTATATCCATTGCTGAGTTCAAACTATCTACTATTTCAAAATATAAAAATTGACTCGCGATCCATTTGATCATTAACGTTCCGAACCAGAATATCAAAACTGCTAGTCCTAGCCATTTTCCAAAGTTATTCATCTTTTCTCTTATAGGAATTTCACTTGTTCCTGCTTCTTCCATTAAATGTGAGATTTTACCAATTTCAGTATTACCACCAGTCTTTACCGTTATTGCATTACCATTTCCTGTTGCTATGAATGTTCCGTAGAAAATCATATTTTTCCGTTCTGAAATGGGAATCTTTTCAGAACTAAGAGCTGTTCCTTTCTCTAATTTCTTTACTGGTTCACTTTCTCCTGTTAGACTAGCTTCATTAACTAGCAAATTTGAAGATTCAATAATCCTAGCATCTGCCGGAATTCTATCACCTTGGTTTAAAACTAATAAATCACCTGGAACAACATTATTTGTTGGTATTTGTTTCTTTTCACCATCCCTTTTAACAACAGTAGTAGGTGCAGATAATTGTCTTAATGCTTGTAATTTTTTTGTTGCTCTATATTGTTGAATAATTGCAACTACGCAATTCAGAAGCACAACCCCTAAAGTTAAATAAACTATTATTAGATTTCCCTCTTCTAAAAATATAACAGCTAAAAATAGGATTAGAGCACCTATTAAATATATTACTATAAGCCAATTGAAAAGAGGTGCTAAATAAACTTTAAAAATTGATTTCTTAACTTTAGGAATCTCATTTAATCCATGTAATTCCAGCCTTTTCTTAGCCTCAACCTCAGTTAATCCAGTATTCTCATTAGTTTGAAAAATTTCACGAATTTCTAGAATAGATTTATTATAATAAATATCGTTCATTAAAATTTCACTTTTTTTATCTTACTAAAAACATAATAAATAAACTTTAAAAATATTGATTAGAAAAATATTTTTCGTTTTCTTGCAAAATATTTAAAAAGTTCTACTCCAACAACACTTTGAGCAACAAAAACAAGCACCCAAATCCAATCTGTTGGACCTAAAAACATATAATTAAATTGAAAGTTTAAACCTAGAACATCATTTATCGCATAATTGACAGGATATGAAAATACTATAAATAAAACGTGAATTATAACACAAAACATACTCATACCCATCAAATATTTGTCGAATTCATTGATAAAACTGTGTTTAAATGAATTATTTGGGCGTCGAATGCTCCAAATAAAAGTTGTTTCAGATAAATATAACACTGTCATACACATAGTTCTAGCTTTTTGGTGTGCTAAATTCATTGGCAAAACTAACCTATCTGAACCATATAGATCTTCCGCCAAAATGTAACTTAAATTTTGATCCAAATTAAACTCATTAATAGGTATTATATTGAAAAACGTAAGATAATATGATAAAGCGAACCCTAAACCCATTAAAACAGCTTGAGCAATTAATAACATAATTAATTGCTTATTTAATATTTCTTCCTCATTTCTTGGAGGTTCTTTCATGATATCTTTCGGAACTTTATCTACTACTAATGCAAGGGATGGGAAAGAATGGACAATTGCAAATACATATATATGCTGCCAATTATTAAATAGCTTAAATCCTTCAATAGGAAGAAATTCAGCAGTAAAAAAGAAAACTGCTTCCACAATATTTATGCAAATGAAGAAAAATATTATTACTCTAATTCTAGAAACAATTCCACGACCAATTCTCACTCCTTTTTCTATTGATACAAAGTTGTCATCGGAGATTACCATATCAGATACTTCTTTTGCAACATCCGTCCCAGTTATACCCATTGCAATCCCAGTATTAGCTAATTTTAGTGCAAGAGAATCATTAATTCCATCTCCAGTCATTGCTACGATACGACCTTGTTCTTGGTATCTTTTAATAATTTTTTCTTTATCAGATGGAACCACTCTCGCAAAAACAGATACGTTATTAAAATCTTTTGTAGTTAAGCTTTCTATGTTTTTTCCCTCAACAACGATATCACCCTCATCAAAAAGATCAATATTTTTTGCTATTGCTTCGGCCGTTGCTGGATGATCACCTGTGATCATAACTACATCTATTCCCGCAGATTTACAACTTTTAATAGCTTCTGTTACTCCTTCACGGGGTGGGTCTAAAATTACCACAAACCCTAAAAATATTAAATTGATTTCAACATAATCTCGACTAAATTTTTCATTTTTAGCCATAGTATTATCTATTTCTTTATAAGCAATACTTAAAGTACGAAATCCACTTTCTGCATATTCCTTAATTAAATCCAAAATTTCTAATTGTTTTTCATCACTTAATGATAAAATTTTCTTATTTAATATAATTTGATTGCATCTTTTCACAATTATTTCTGAAGCACCCTTCACGAATGCATAGATTTTCTTTTCTTTCTTATCTTTAGGTTTATATATTGTACTCATTCTCTTAACAGAAGAGTCAAATGAAAATTCTTGAATACGTTCAAATTTTTCCTTTAATTTATTAAGATCCATACCAGATTTTTCAGCTAAAACTAATAATGCTGCTTCAGTTGGACTTCCTAAAGCACGTCTAATTGTTTTAGTTTTCTTTTTTTTTGTTTTTATTTTTACGTCTTCTTCAACTATCGAAGAAATATTATTCAAAACCATAGATGTAATAAAAAAATCAAAATGATTTTTCTTATCAAAAGTAGCTTTTTTACCATCAATTTTGATTTCTCCCTCTTTATCATACCCAACACCCGAAACTTCATAAATAACGTTATCAAACCAGAATTTTTTGACAGTCATCTCATTTTTTGTGATTGTTCCTGTTTTATCTGTACATATAACTGAAACTCTACCCATAGATTCTATTGCTGATAAGTTACGAATTATTACACCGCTTTTTGCCAAATTTAGCACTCCTGTGAGCATCACCAATGTAGCTAAAATAGGAAGATTTATAGGAATAACATTCATAGATCTAATAATTGCAGCAACTAGTTCTCCTCTGATATTTTCGGAATTAAAAATCTCAAGTATTGCTAACACGCTGAGTTTATATATAACCAAAATTGAGAGATTTATAAATACAATTACAACAAGCCATTTGGCAAAATTGTTCATTTTTCGAGTTAAAGGGATATCTTCTATACTTCCCATTTCATTTAAAGTTTGAGAGATTTTTCCAATTTCGGTTCTTATTCCGGTTGCAGCAACTATTGCTTTCCCTCTACCTGTCGCAACATAAGTTCCCATAAAAGCCATGTTAAGTTGTTTTTGTAAAGGAATTTCTTTTTTTTCAATTTTTCTTTCATTTTTTTCAATAGAAACACTCTCACCAGTTAATGGTGCTTCATCTATTGAAAAATTTACACTTTCAAATAATCTTGCATCAGTGGGAATCTTATCTCCTTGATTTATTACAATAATATCACCAGGAACGAGTTCTCGAGTTTCTATTTCTATTCGAGCTCCATCTCGAATTACAGTTGTAGTTAGTGCTGAAATTTTTTTTAAAGACTCTAATGCCTTTTGTGCTCTATATTGTTGAATAATTGCAGTGAGAGAGTTTGCAATAATTACACCCCAAGTTATGTATGTAGAAGCTGGATCTCCTAAGATCAAAATAATTGTGCCAGAAAGAATTAAAATAACGATTAAAAAATTAAAAACTGGTGCTAAATACACTTTCCAAATTGATTTTCTTATTTTTGGAAGTTCGTTATAACCATATTCTTTTACTCTATCTTCAATATCTTCCTGTCTTAAACCGACTTCAATGTTTGTATTTAAATCTTTTGAAATTTCCTCAATAGAGTAATTATAATATGGCTTAGAAGCTATTGCCTTTATCCTCTCTAATTCTAATAGCGCCTTCTCATCAATGCGAAAAATTTTATTCTTTATTTTCTTTAAAGTTTTAGGTAATTTTTTGGTTTTTGAAGAAGTTTTTTGAGATTTATCTTCTTGATTTTTCATTATAATTCATGTAATATTGATTTCTTCGATTAATAAAAAGTAAACAATATAGACTTAAAATCTTTTTAATAAAAATTAATAATAAAGAGATATCTTTAGAAAAAGCTCAATTTAAAAAAAGTTATTATGAATTATAATTAAAAAAAGATTGATCTCCTTCTTCTCCTTCGATAAATTCTATGCCCTCGTCCAAATAATAATGCAGCACCAACAGCTAATCCAATATTATCGTCTCCTCCATGTACTCCAGAATAAATTGGTGGCGGTGATGATTGAGATGATGGATTTGGATTATCTATCTCATATGGATTAGATGGATCAGCAGCTTGTGATGTTTGAACTGATTGTGTTTGAAAATTTGGGCTTGGATCTTCTTTCAACTCCCATCCACAATCAGGGCAGAATCTTATACTTGGGTCTAATTTTTTTCCACAATACTGACAAAAATTAACTATTTTTTATCACCAATTAAAAAAGAAGAAACTAAGTATATAAATATCATTAAGTCCAATTTTTATAAATCAAAATATTATCATTAATAATTGAATAAAAAATAAAGGCATGATTATGAATAAAGTAGCGATAATAGGTGTAGGGCATACAAAATTTGGGAAGTTGGAAGATAAAAATTTGTTAGATCTATTATGCGATGCCTCATTACAAGCAATTGAAAATTCAAATACTAACGATAAAGATTTTGATGCTGTTTATGTATCATGCATGTTAGCAGAAACATTGAATCATATGACAGGAATTGCAAGTGCTTTAGTAGATCGAATTGGCTTAATTCCGGCTGCAGCTGATCATATCAAGAATGGTCCTGCATCGGGTGGCTCGGCAATTAAAAATGCATTTTATGCAATTACCTCAGGGTTATGTGATATGGTTCTAGTTGCGGGCGCTGAAAAAATGACTCATATTACAACGCCTGGCTCTATAACCTCAGCAATTGCCACTATAACCCATCATAATGCTGAAAGAATTCACGGAATCTCCCTCCCCTCATTAGGTGGATTACTTACTCGAAGTTATATGGAAAAATATAATGTTCCTAAAGAATGGATAACTAGTATTGCTGTGAAAAACCACAAAAATGGAATGAATAATCCTAATGCTCACTTTCAAAAAGAAATAACACTTGAAAAAGCTTTAAATTCTCCTATTATAGCGGATCCACTACGACTATATGATACTTGCCCTGTATCAGATGGAGGTGCTGCAATGGTTTTATGTTCTGCTGAAATGGCAAAAAGGTTCTGTGATACACCTATCCTTATTACAGGTGTGGGTCAGGCGACAGATACTCATATTGTTTATGAAAGAGAAGATCTAACTGTTTTAAAGGCACTTCAAATCTGCTCAAAACAAGCTTATAATATGGCTAAAAAAACTCCTATAGATATTGATGTTGCAGAATTACATGATGCATTTACAATTCTTGAAGTTGTAGAAAGTGAAGATATCGGCTTCTTCAAAAAAGGTGAGGGGGCAAAAGCCGCTTTTGATGGAATTACACAGATCGGTGGTAAAATTCCAATAAATCCTTCAGGTGGGTTAAAAGCCCGGGGACATCCACTAGGTGCCACAGGTATTGCCCAAGTGATCGAATTGGTTTGGCAATTACAAAATGAAGCGGGGAAACGGCAAGTTCAAAATGCTCAAACAGGTATAACATGTAACTTTGGAGGATTTGGTAATAATATTGTGAGTATATTAGTGGAGAGGATGTAAAATATGAGTGAAACTACTATTATTTGGAAAAAATGCAAAAAATGCGGGAAACTTCAACATCCTGACCATCTCCGGTGCATTCAATGTAAAAATACAACATTTAATATAGTAAAATCTTCAGAAGATTGCAAATTATTAACTTATACAATTCTTACTGCTCCCCCCTCTGAATACCGCGATAAGAAATCTTACGCAATTGGTGTTGTAGAATATTCTAATGGATTGAAAGCAATAGGACAAATAAAAAGTCAAGAGAATCTTAAGATTGGAATGAAATTAAGAACCAAAGTTGGAAAATTGACTAATAATTTAGATGGAGTTATAATTTTTGGAATTAAATATGAACCTTTTTAAAAATTAAATAATCATAGTATTTATTAAAGTCTTTATCGAGATTAACCAAAAATCCAAATCAAATTGAAATAACTGAAAACAACTGAATTAAATTGATAAAAATAAATCTCTAGAAAATCAATAATCTTTTTGTAAATATATTTAAGAAATAAATTTGATAACAGTTATTATGAGTGAAAAAAATAAAGCAACTTATGTTGATATATTTGAAAAGATATTAAAAAGCTCAGATATATGTTATATAAGAAATTATAGCACTCAAACACAACCTTTTATGGGCTTAAACTTAGAAAATTTTGATTTTATTGCATTTAATGCGTTAGATGTAGATAAAAAATATGTGATTGATGTAATTGGGTTCGATTATCCTAATCCTTACGAAAAATCCGATAAAGCATATGAAATTGATGCTAAAATACCTCAAAGCTCAATAGATGATAATAGAAAAAATATCGAACATATGATTTTTTGGCAGAACTTATTTAGCGGAAGTTTTAAAAGTCTTTTAGTATTCTTTTATGAATTTAAGGAAAAAACTTCTGAAGAAAAATATAAATCCATAATGAAAAATAAAGTAGAAATAGTAGAATATAAAGAAGAAACAAATCTACGCAAATTTGGCATGACTGTTATTAAAGGTGATGATTATCTCTCTTATATTAATTTGAACGAAATTGATCCTGCTAATATAAAATTTAACCCTGGAGATGGACCAAATTTTCTTACCAAATTGAGTGATTTTCTACTTATAGAAAATTATAAGATCTCTTAAATAAATTTAGATTAAAATACCCACAGGCTCTCCCAGAAACTGTTTTATATAATTAAATTGTTTCCTTATAGTGGTAGCACTGAAGTCTGAAACTTCTTCATCTGCTATTATTTTTTGTGTAAAAATTTTTTTAAAAGGGCTAATCTGTGAAATATAATAAAAGAATCCTGCAGTAAAAGCTTTTAGATTAACACTGTTAATAAATTTATAAGGAATTAGTTTTAATACCTTATAAGCCAAGAGCTGCATTTGAATTTTCATATTTTCAAATTTTTCTTCGTTTTCAATATAATTGCTAACTAAATGATATGAAATTCTGTTTATTTCTCTATTAAATAGAAACTTAATTTGTTCTTTTAATTTCTTTTCTAATTCTAATTTCAATTGTTTTTTTTCTTTTTTTATGAATGTTAACACATAATCCTTATCTTTTTTTTTCTTTACTTTAATCGTACTTACTTTAATCACTGCGTTATTTAACATCTTTTTATTAATTTTATGGCCTATCTCATTACAAATTTCTAAATATCTTTCAATTCTAATATTTGTTGAGTCTTTTATTTCATCCCAGATAATTGCAAAAAATATCAAAATCATATTTTGAAAGGGTTTTTTAAAGTTCTTTAGATAAGTAAGATATTTCTTTTTAATTGATTCAAATTGAACAGAATCAATCTGAATATTATGATTTTTAAGTAAATCAATCTCACTCTTTTGACGAGTAAAATTAGTTTTTGAATCTTTATACCATTTGCCGAGTTTTTTAATCTTATCATATTTTAGCTTTATTATTGGATCTTGTAAAGCTGCTTTATCCAGTTTTTTGATGCGATATTCATAAATACGTTGCTGATTTTCTAACTCACTGGAGTATGGGAAATTATCTTTTAATATTGTAATATCTTCACTTAATATCAAACCACAATCTTTACAAACGATATGCCCTCTATCCCTCAGTAAATTCTTATGAGAACATGACGTGGCGTCTTTTTTTACCAGATTTAACTTACTGTCTTTTTTTTGCATGCCATTCTCTAATTTTATTTTAAATGTTTTTATTTTAAAATAAATAGTTGCAAAATCTATATATTTTTTTATATAAGATAATTCTCTATATTTATTCTATAAAAAAAATTATTGCTAAGAAAAAAAAAAAGAAAAATAGGTTAAAATTTATGGAACTTATGTCCCATGCGAGGCATTTTGTAATTATAGGTATGATTATTTTAGTATCTTGTTTTATATATGTAGAATTGCTATATCTAACTGTTGGTTTGTTAATCATCCCTATGGTTATTGCGTGTGTTTTAGTTGTATGCGGGATGGTCTTTACAGCTGTTGGAATAAAACAATTCATCATAATGAAAAATCAAGTAGAAAAATAATCGAAGAAATAAGCAAAAAATTAAAACATAGAGTTTTAATCTCTTTTCTTTTATTTATTCAAAAGCACCTTTTAATCCTTAATAGCATCCGATAGCTTTTTTTTTTCGTTAATATTTGCCATTATATTAAATAAAACTAATTTTCTGCGTGGAATATATTCAGCGTATAATTCTAATTTATCAATCATACTTAAAATCATTTCAATTAGGAATTCTTTATCCTTAATTCCAGATTGTTCAGAAAGTTCATCGATTCTTAATCGTTTGAATTTTGTTCCTATCTCCATTAATATTTTCTTTTTTTCTTGAATTTCACTTTTTTCAATAAACCTATTGATATTAGATATTTTAGAATCAATCGTATTAATAAATCTTAGAGAAAAACTTTCTTTAAATGAAATTGTTCTATACTCCTTTAACTTTTCAATATCTTTTTCTAAATTACTCTTAGTTTTGCTTTCTTTAAATTGGATTAAATCTAAAAAATTATTAATTTCATTTTTAAGGTTCTCAATTCTTATTCTCTCTTTTAATTCTTCTTGTTTAATTTTTTCTCTTTCCTCTCTTTCCTTTATTTCTTTCTCTTGTCTTTCTTTCACAATTTTCTCTTGTTCAATTCTTTCTCTTTCTGTTTTTTGTTTCTCTCTCTTAATTTTTTCAATTTCCTCTAAATCAGTTTTTTCAATTCTTTCTTTTTTAGGCTTTTGAACTTCTGGAATTTCTTCTACTTTTGGTTTCCCAATTATCTTTTGACCACAAGATGTACAAAAACCCCAATGTGGTTTAAGTAGTGCTCCACAAAATCTACAGAACTTATCTTTTTTTTCACTCATATATCCTCGTTTTAAACCAAATTTATTATTATATAAAATTTAAAATTCCAGAAATTTGCAAATAAAGTAAAACCGCTGTTAAAATAATTAAACCAATAAATATTAATGTGGTAAAAAATCTCCATTTTATTGAGATACGGCCTCGTTTTTCTTCACGATAAATAAAAAACAATAAAATTGCGCCAAAGACAATGATTGAGAAAAGTATTAAAAATATATTAGGAGGTATGAAGCCAAATAAAGTTCCAATAACTGAGCCATAAATAATACAATAATATATCATTTTTACCCGGAAACTACTTTCAGGGTCCCCACCAGCTATCTCATGCATAATTGGATAAGCCAATAAAAATGAAACAACCAAATCTACTGGCAAAGCATGAAACCAAGCTAAGTTTAGTGGGGGTATTCCAATATTTTCTTCTAATAAGATAAATATTACTATAAAAATGATGATAATAATTATCCCCCAAATGTATTTCCAATTTTTCTTTAAGAAATTAATTAATCTATTATAAGCATTTAAAATTGCAATTTTTATCGAATTAAGGAAATTTACAATTACCATCTTTAGCGCTCTGAACTTTCTCAAAAGATAATCGACCATTTTTCCAAACTGTTCTTTCAATTCTTCAAAAAAGAATATAAATGGATATAATAGAAGAGTAATTACAAAGAATACTGTACTCCAAATATAGGATAAAGAAAAATAATAAACAATTACGCTTAATGATAAGAAAGTAGCAATCCAAAAGAGAAGTGCTCGTAATGAATGTTTTTTAAATGGTTTAATATCAATAGCATAAAAAGTTAAAAGAATCAACATAGCAACACTTAAATTAAATGGCCAATTTGTTATGTAGGGTTGTAACAAAAGTCCTAAATATAGAAAACAATTTAAAGAGAGTAAGAATCCAAGAAATAAAAATGAAATTCTTCTGATATTTAATCTTGACTTCTCTTCAAAGACTCCGATATTGATATCAAGATAAGAAAGAACAAATAATATTACTAAAGAAAAAATAATCAAATTAAGGACAACTATAATATCTAAACTTGCGAAATAAAAAGGCCAGGATATAAAATCTACATATAAAACAAATAACAAGAATCTTTTAATCATATTTTTATTAGTTCTGATTATTTTTATATTCCGCAATAGATAAAATAAGTAATAGAATTCAATTATTAGGAATATTATTATTAGAGGGATAAATGTAATTAGGAATATTAAGATCCAATCTATAAACATTATGGGAGATATCATTATCAATATCCAGGAAATAATTTTAAAAGAATCTGACCATTTTGATATTAAGAATTTAAACAAATATTGATCAATTATCATCATAAGATGAACAGCAATACTTAATAGCATTATTTGAAATTCAATTGGCAGTATGCCCAACGCTCTTTGAATAAATATGAATAAAAATAGATAAAATATCAATCCTATAATTCCTTGGATGAATAATTTCTTTTCATTAAGGGTTTCGATTTTTTTATAAAATCTAGACATCATAAAGAACTGTTTAAGTGTTGAAAACAATGCATAATTAGTATAAAATTGCATTGTAAAAAACAAAAATAAATTAAACCAGAGAAGGTCTGGATTGATAACTAAAAATTGGTTTAAAAATAAGAGTAAAAATATAGATATCAACAAATAACTCAGTGTATGAATTAAATATCCATATCTTTTCCTAAAATTCTTTATGATATATAGTTCAAATATTGATAATAAAAAGAGTGTAATTAAAGAAATTAATGAACTCTCAAGAAATCCAAAACTCTCAAATAGACTGTAAATTAATAGTACTAGCTCAATATATAAACAAAATATAATCAGTGAATATCCCTTTGCTTTAAAATCAAGATATTTTTCTTTAAAATATAATTGATTTACTAAATATATTGAGTAAAATGAAAATGAACTCTCAATTATTAGTAATAAGCCTATATTGAAAAAATCTAGAAGCAGAAATATCTCAAAAATAGTAATCCAGTAGATTGCAAAAAGAATTTGAATGAAAATAAAAAGAAGAAATTCAATCTGGAGAACAAATTTAATTTGAACTATTTTATTATAAATCAAGTTTGAAAAGAATAATAACACTGCAGATAATAATAAGAAAAGTAAGGTGGTTGGATAACCAATCAATAATTCATTAATACCTAAAAGTAAATTGGATATTAATGATGAAAAATAAAATGAATTCATTATAAGAATAGAATAAATCAAACAAACCCTCAAGAAAGAGCTTGTTTTTTTATATTTTACGTCTATTTGGGATAAAAAATACGTCGATATTAAATTTAATAGAGATAATGTTAATAGTAAAAGAAAAATATCCAAATGGAAAAGATATAGGTATATAGAAAATAAATTACATCCAACAAACCAAGACCAAAATATCATCTGATTCCTTATTTTTGAAATCAAATATTTAAAAAGATATTTATCTACGACGAAACTTTCTAAAAACAAAATACTGCTACCTAATAAAGATATTAAAAATAATGAATACAAAATTTCAACCTCAACCTCTATTAGAAAAATCAAAACATTAAGGAGAATCGCGGTTGGAAGAAGGCAATATAAAAATAAACTCAATCCATTCAAAAAATTTGTTAATGGTTTGACTTTTAATTTAATTCCAGATAATTCTATATATTTCAAAGAGCATAATAGTAATGTAGACCAAATTATTAAAAATTCAAAAATCTGATTATACCAAGAAATTGGAGTAAGAAATGAAATCCATATTGAAATAAATAAAGAATTAATGATAAAACATGCAGAATTTAGAATTCTTAATATGAGATCTTTTTGAATTATTTCTAAATATTCATTTTTAATTTTAATTTTTCCTTTTTTGGCTAAGATACTGAATAAATTTATAATAACCTGTAAAAAACTAAAATAGACCATTAACCATGTTATAATTCCGATAGTATGAATTATTGGAATAAATAATAGGAGTGCTTGAATAAGAAAAGTTAGAGGAAATGGAACAAGAAATAATAATACAAATCTATATTTATCTAAAAGGGGATAGAAAAATAATATTAATACTGAGCTAAAAATGAAACAAATAAACATTGGAGACCCCTGAATGAAAGGAAATAATAATGATGTAATTGTCAAAGATGTTCCAAACGCCATAATTGTCCAGGGAATTGCTTTATTAAAACTAATAATCATTTTTTCATATCGGTTAAAAACGAAGAAAGTACCTCCAAATATTGCAATTGCAAAAAATATAGAAAATAGTTCAAATCCTGGTATAATAAAAAACGAGAAGAGTGTTAATAAAGAGAAATTAATAATCAAAATAATTGAAATAACAAAATGAACATATTTCTTGTTTAATTTCAGATATTTTGATGAAAACATGCTAAATCCTAAAATTATAAAAGAAATATTAACAGCGATAAATGGATTGAGAAGAATCGCATATAAGATAAAATAAATTAATAAAAACATTCCAAGCAAAAATGTTATATAGGAAAAAATAAGTATTGCAATTTTACTTCTTATCAAAGGAAAATACGAATAAATCATGGAAAATAGCCCTATAGCGATAAGAACAATGGATGTAATTATCTCGGGCAACATATTTAAAAAAATTAAATAGAAAATTAAAAACACAATATTGATTCCACTTAAAAGAATCCATAATTTTGAAAGAACCTTCCAATACTTTAATTTGTAGATTATTGGCATTAATAAAAATATTGAAATTATTGTAAAAGAAAGATAAGTGAGAAGAAAGTTCTCTCCAAATATATTAAATGTAATCCATGCAACCAATCCAAAGCTTTCAATCCAGAAGAATAATAAAATTTGACCAAAGTGTGCCTTAATTTTTGTGTATAGAACAGGTAAATACAATAATGAAGAAATTAAGATTGAAATAATTAATGACCCGGTAAAATCTAATGTTCCAAAAAATGTGATTGCATTAGTATATATATCGATATCAAGGAATATTCTATAGATTACAACGAAATTAACGATAGGAAATAAATTCCACAGCCACCACCCTGCTTTCCAAATTGCCCAAGATATCTTCCATTTATAAATTCCAATTGAAATGTAAAAAAGAAGAATTCCTAGATTTAATGAGATAATTAGAGGAAAAGGTTCTTCAAGGGGAATTGGTAAATAATATGTAAGTAAGAAAAATAAAAATGTTGGAAGTGATATAACAATTGCGGTTAAAAATGTATAGAATAAATATTTTCTATATCTCTCAGGGATTTCATTAAATAATAAAACAAATCCGAATCCTGTTATGCTTAAGGTAAAAGTGAAAATCAAAATATTATTAATTAAATCATCTACAGGGAGTATAAATAAAAATTGATAAGAAATATAGCTAATTACATCAAAAATAATTAATGCAATTAAAGTTTTCTTATACAAATGATAATTTTTATCACCAATTCGACGAAGTAAAACTGAATAAAAGAATAAAATTATTCCAAGCGAAATAGTGATATTATATAATAGTAAAATATTAGTGAAAGTCAAGAAAAAGACAAAAGATATTGCAGAAATTGATCCATACAAAATAAATTCTTCAAGATGGGAATGCTCTTTGAGGTTCAAAATTATAGCAAAAAATAATACACAAGATAAAGATACTAAATATTCTATAATAAAAAATCCTAGAGGGATCGGCTCAAAAACAGAGAAATCAAAACCTGAATATATATGAAACATTAAATAAAATCTTAAAAATGTGATATAACTAAGTAAGAAAATATTTAAAATTCTTAAAATTAAATTTTCATTTCTAACACGAAAAATTATAATATAAAGAAGAAAGAGAAAAATGAAAGATATAATAGGCTCTATATAAAGAAGACTAATGAAAAGAACTAAATTGAGAGAAAATAATCCAATTATTCTGAATCTAATCTCTTTTACAA
>JAHQWG010000034.1 GCA_029856045.1 Promethearchaeia archaeon
TAAAACAGAAAATAAACCATTGCATAGGTTGTTTTACATGTTGGACAAAGACACCTGGAAAATGTGTTCATAGAGATGATATGGATATTCTTTTACCGAAAATAAGAAATACAGATCTAATTGTTTATGCCATCCCTCTTTATGTTTTTAGCGTTCCTGGTATTGTTAAAGACTTTTTGGATCGCCAGATACCACTCGTTGAACCCTATTTAGTTAAAAAAGATGGTATTACGTCCCATCCAATTCGCAATAAGTCAAAAAAAAAGGATATTTTTGTTATTAGTGTTGCTGGATTTCCAGAACGTTCCCATTTTGATGCAATGGTTAATATGTTTAAGAAAAAAACCAGACCTGCCGATGAAACCTATATTGGAGATATTTTAATCGGCGGTGCAGAAAGGATGAGTAAAGACGATTCCCAAGATGGGTTTAAAGCATTATATAATTATATCGAGCAAGCTGGTTTTGAAGTGGCTACAAATAGAGCGGTCTCAAAAGAGACACAAAAATTGATCAATGAAGAAAGTATGATAAAACCTGAAAATATTAATACTTTTATTGATATTGCAAATAAATATTGGGATTCCTTAATGCTACAGGATTATAGACAAATTAAAATTAAAAAAAGTGTTGACGCAAAACCCTTAAAATTAACAGATGGCGGAATGTCTACATTTTTTGCAGGTATGTCAAGAATTTTTAACCCAAATGCAATCCCCGGTTTAAAAGCCGTGCTTCAATTTAATTTAGATAAAGACCAATACCATTTAATTATGGATGAAGATAAATGTTCGGCATATAATGGCCCACATCCAAATCCAACTACGACAATTATCTCAACAGCAGATACTTGGATGAAAATATCAACTGGTGAACTAGATGGAGCAAAAAGTTTAATGAAAGGTCTTTATAAAATTGAAGGTGACATGACTCTATTAATTAATATGAACAAAATATTCTCGGAGAAAGAAAAATCTGATACCGGTTCTGAGGATATATCCCCGAAAAAAATGCTTGAAAAATAAATTATTTTAAAAATAATTTATATTCAAATCATCTCTATTTTTATAATCAAATAATATTATTAACCAAATAATTGATTTTTAAAAGGATTAATTAAATGATTAATTAATGGATAAGAATAACAACACAGAATCTAATTCTCACCAAAAAGCGATAGATGTATCAAAATTAGAAAAATCAGAAGAAAAATTTTATAATGTTCCCGGATCTTCAAGATCAATGATTTCTGGAGCTATTCATATGTTAGTTGCATTATTAAGCTCTTCTTGTATATGGTTCTTTGTAATAATTACATCAGGTTGGGAAGGTTTATCCTATTTTGGTTCGACATCGGCTCTATTGGGTTTATTGGGAATTTTGGGTAATGGATTTAGCCAATCTTATATAGCAAAAATAAAAGAAGCATATATTTTAAATCCGGAGGTTGGAAAAATTAAAGCTGCATCCTATTCTAAATTAATTTTTATTATTGGCCTTGGAACAGGATTAATTTCTCTGATTTTATTTTTGATTACACCTGAAAATAATATATATATGAAGGCAGCAGCATTTGCTTGTATCTTTCAAAGTATATTTGGTTATCTACAAGTAATTATAATCAACGGATTAGCAATTATTAATCGATATGATCTGATATCCTTTTCTGGTGTCGTATGGGGGCCATTATTATTAGTTTTAGGAGTATTTTGGATGATTTTTAATTTACCCCCAGAAGGGTTTGTTTTTTATTACATCTTGGTAAGTATCATTCCATTTCTAATATTATTCTATTATTTTCATAGATTTTGCCCTTATTCATTTATCGAAATAATTAAAGGAAGATTTTTTTCACGTAATGTAATTAATACAGTAAATTTAGAAATAAGGGATCAATTTGAACCATTATTCGTTAAAAATTATATTAAATATTCAATTTTTTCAACGATTACGAATCTTGAAGGAATTGGAGTATTTGCTAATTTATTAACTTTTTTCGCATCATTATATTTGTTTTATTTTGACCCTGGATCTCAAGAAATTGGACTTAGAATTATCACAATTATTTCTTCTTATTCATCTGTGAAAACAGTAATTCTGTATTATAGTGGTCCATTAAATATTGAGATAGCAGAGGCAGTTTCTAAGGAGAATCGAGAAATGATAAGTGAAATTTTTAATAATACTACACGAATTGCTGCATTAATAGGCATCGGATTCGCTACGGGTATCTGTGCAATCACAGGTAATTTATTAACAATTCTTCACAATGAAACATTTATAAGTGCATCAGGTTTTGACCAAAATTTATTTTTATCTGCTCAATTACTTATGATCTTAGCAATTATTGGACAGTTTGGATTTGCCTTTTCGAGTCTATTTGGAAATGCATTAATTGGTTCTGGAAATGCAAAATACTCTGGAATTGGATTCGCTATTACAACAGTGATAATAATTGCAATTGCACCATTATTGATATTCTTAACAGGTTTTGTAGGTATTGGGTGGGTCCAAGTGATTGCTATTGTTTTTTTACTTCCATTTATGATATGGCAAATAAAAAAACGGCTGCAAATTCAGATTAGATTTAAGTTAATCCGAATAATCCCTTGTTGTATAATTATGTTTCTCTTTATGTTTTTCTTCCCAGTTTCTGATACTACTACATTTATTCTTTCTATTGTGTTAGGTGGCTTAATTTTTCTATTTTTAAGCCCATTCTTTGGTGTATCAATTCCTGAAGATGTGAAAATGTTGGAAGACCTTTTTGGTATTGTAAAACTAAAGTTATTAGGAAAAATATTTGGAAAAGTGCTTTTATTTTTATACAATATTAGCCCGTTTAATCGAAAAGAGAGAGAAAAAGTAAAAATTTAATTTTTAAATAGAATTATCATTTTTAATATGTCTGTTAAAAAAGGGAAAATTTCACGGAAAAAGTGGAATAACAGCTTCATGGAATGGTTTTCAGATATCCTTCTGAATGCTGAAATTATTGATTATAGATTTAATTTAAAAGGATGTGGAGTTTGGTTAGGTTATGGCTTTAATCTTAGAAAACGAGTTTTTCAGATATTGCGTGATTTATTAGACAATACACCCATACCTCATGAAGAAACTTTATTTCCATTATTAATACCAGAACCCCTTTTCATGAAAGAGGCAGAACACGTCAAGGGTTTTGAAGAGGAGGTGTATTGGGTAACAAGAGGAGGATTAAAACAGCTCGATATTAATTTATGCTTAAGACCTACCTCTGAAACTGTAATGTATCCTATGTTCAAATTATGGATTCGTTCCCATCAAGATTTGCCAATAAAGATTTATCAAATCGTTAGCACGTTTAGATATGAAACAAAAACAACAAGACCATTAATACGAGTAAGAGAATTAACTACCTTCAAGGAGGCTCATACAGCTCATGCTACTGCTAAAGAAGCTGAAGATCAAGTAAAAGAAGGATTAGAGATATATAGTAAATTTTATGATCGTTTAGGAATTCCTTATATTATTAATATACGCCCTGATTATGATAAATTTCCAGGTGCTGAATATAGTATAGCATTTGAGACAATATTTCCTGGAGATCATAAAACTCTTCAAATTGG
>JAHQWG010000036.1 GCA_029856045.1 Promethearchaeia archaeon
AGCAGTGCTCTCAGCTTGGCAGGCAATAGCCTCAGGTTATTGTGATTGTATTCTAGCTGGTGGTATTGAGGTTCAAAATAGATATCCAATCATGGAGGATCTTAAAATCTTTAAAGAAGGAAAAATGATCACGGTCAGTCCTCATAAAGATATTGTACGTCATCCTGAAATAAAAGCAAGTGCAGAAAAATACAAACAAGGAATTCAAACCCAGATTTCAGCTGCAGATCTGATGGGACGGATTTGGCAAGAAAAAGCAGGATTTACTCGAGAAAGAATGAGAGAAGAACTTGATAGAATTTCATTGGACTCACATAAGAAAGCGTGCTCAAATTACGATAGAAGGGGTAAAGAAATTGAACCAATATGGTCTCCTAAATTAGATGAGAATGGAGAACCAATTTATGATGAAAATGGAAATGTAGCACAAGATAGTAGCACGTCTGAATTAGTTGAAAAAGATGAAGGTCCAAGACCTACCACTTCCTTTGAAATATTACAAAAATTAAAAGTTTTAGGAAGTAAAAGGAAAGGATTATTAACTGCGGGAAATAGTTGTCCAACTTCTGACGGAGCTGGAGCACAGTTGTGGATGTCAAGATATTTAGCGGAAGAATTAGGTTTTAAACCTCGCGCCTCAATAGTTTCTTCTGCCGTGATTGGATGTGATCCGATTACAATGCTTGAAGGACCAATACATTCCATGCCTATAGCGTTAAAAAGAGCCGAAACAACATTCGATGAGATGGATTTTATCGAAATTAATGAAGCGTTTTCCACGGTTGTTTTTGCATGTTGCCATGATCTAGGAATAGATTGGCATGATGAGCGATTTAATGTATGGGGTGGTGCCATCGCTCTTGGCCATCCTACAGGATTTACGGGTAATCGATTAATAGGCACTAATTTGCAGCAACTAGAGCAATTTAATAAAACATACGCGATAAGTTCAATGTGCGTTGGATTTGGAATGGGACAAGCGACAATTATAAAAAGAGAGTAAATATTAGTAAATAATCTTATTTTTTTAATTTTTCTTCTTTAAGTCTATATTTCATCTTTGAAAAGAAAAAAAGAGAAAATGTGCAGGGAGGGAGATTCGAACTCCCGAAGGCCTACGCCACTGGATCTTAAGTCCAGCACCTATAATCAGTCTTGACCCATATTCAAGTTTCTTATTGACCAGGCTCGGTTATCCCTGCAATATTACTGCTGAAAATTAAAATAATATTCTTATTTAAAATGTTGTTTATCTAATTTATAATTATTTTATATTCGATCTTTAAAAATTATTTCTAGTTAAAATATCATTAATTCAGTTAAAATTGTTTAGAAATGCCTTTTGAGATTGTTAGAAAATAAATTCAAATAAAAAACAAGTTGCCTAAATTTCTTAAAATTCTTTAAATAAATTTCTGACTTTTAAGAATGAGTTAATAAGTGATATTAATCGAATTGGATTTAGAACAAAAAAAAGTCCACGTGCTTTTATAATTCGTAAGGGAAAACTTTTCCAATTATTGAAATACCTTAATTTTCTAAAAGAGTAATGTAATAGATTAGATAAATTTCTTGGACTTAATTGATATGTTTTAATAACAGGGTCAAATACTGTATATTTCGACCAATCTTTAGTAATAACTAGATTTTTTGCTTCTAAATCCTTTAAAGTTTCACTTCCGGGAAAGGGTGTTAATAAACAATAACTAACGATATCTACATCGACATTTTTCATAAATTGAATTTCTTTTTTAATATCCCTTTCAGTTGCATTCAAATCAAGCCCAATTATTAAGTTTCCGATAACTATAATATCATTTTCATGTAATATCTCTAAAGCTTTTAATACTTTAGAGAAATTAAACCCTTTTTTTATCATTTTTAATGTTTCTTCATCTACAGTCTCAATCCCAATAAAAACCACCCAAAATCCGGCTTCCGCCATTTTCTTTACCATATAAGGTGCTTCTACAATTGAATCTACTCTAATCTGCGCAAAAAATTTAAAATTACTAATTTCCTTTTTTTTTTTACATTCAATGATTCTTTCACACAATCTTTCAATCCTTTTAGTATTAGCGGTTAAATTATCATCTACAAAAAAAATATCCGAAATTCTTCTATTATGTGATATCATTTTTAACTCTGTAATTATTTTCTCAATTGGTCTAGGTCGCCATTTCCCTTTATTGATAATATGAGTTGTGCAAAATGTGCATTTATAAGGACAACCCCTTGAGGTTTCAATCGTTTCTAACCTTACGGTGAACATCTTATATTTATTTTTTTTTGTAAGATCTCTTACTGGAAATCTAATTTTTTCAAAATTTTTAATTAATGGGCGTTCAGGATTGTGGAGTGTTTTTCCATTCGATTTATAGGAAAGTCCTTTAACAGCTTCTGGGGTTCCTTTTATTATTAAATCTCTGAATGTTAGTTCTCCTTCTCCCCTAACAACATAATCGATATCATTACATTTTAATGTCTCATAGGGTTCGAAGGTTGGGTGTCGCCCCCCAAATACGACTATGCAGTCAGAATTAACTTCTTTCACAATTTTTGCGATATCATAACAACAATTTATCGCTGCAGAAACAAATACTGAAATTCCTACAATATCAGGGTTGAATTTTTGTATCTTTTTCTTTATTTGTTTATGGGTTAAATTATTTACTTTTGCATCAAGTATTTCCACCTTAACATTTAAATCTATTAAATAACTCGCAATATAAGTTAAATTTATTGGTGGGAAATCCATATTATAGTAATCCCAACCAGTTGTCCTATAGTTTGGTTTGATTAACAGAATTCTTTTCCATCTAAAATGATTTTCTATAGGAACGGTAATTACCATGATACTATTTTTAACTCCCTTTTATGATTGCTTGCTTTAATTCAATCATATCATTAACATTTCCTAGAAGTAGTTGATTCCTTAGTTCTTTATTTAAATCTTTTATATTCTCCATAACTATCTTTCGCCACGTAAAATAAGACTTAACTGTTCTGTATGCCCTTCCAGGATGGAGAATGTATTTAAATCCTCTTGATTTAATTCCTCTACGAAGTAAATTCCATTTAGTGAACCAATCTCCACCATAAAAACCAACATAATGGAAACCAAGAAATAATAATTTTCTAAGAACTTTAGGACTGAAATTTTGTGTTTTTATTACAGGTGTGAGCCAATTATATTTTGAATAATCTTCAGTTAATAATTGATTTTTTTCCTTTAATTCTACGTAAAATCCTGTTGCAGGAAACGGCGTTAATAAAGTAAAACTTGGTAAATCCAACGTTAATTCTCTCGTTCGTTTAATTGTAATTAGAACATCTTCCACAGTGTCGTCAAGATTTGCACCAATAATTACATTCCCCATAACGATAATCCCACTTTCATGTAATACCTCTATTCCTTTTCTAATGTTCTCCATATTACAGCCTTTTTCTACATTCTTTAATCCCTTGTTATCAGTTGCTTCAACTCCTACAAGAACAAGCCAAAAACCTGCTTTACCCATTAATTTTGTGATTTCTGGATATCTTGCCATTGAATCTAATCTTCCTTGGAAGAAAAAGTGCAAATGTTTTTTAATCCTTCTCTCTCTTTTAGCTCTTATAATTTCCAGACAGAGCTTTTCAATTCGTTTCATATTAACAAGGATATTATCATCAACAAAGAATACATCACTAATTTTTTTATTTTTTGATACAATTTCTAATTCTTCAATTACATTTTCAACAGATCTAGGTCTCCAACTCCGCTTGTAAACTACGTGAGTGCTACAAAATCTGCATGCTTGAGGACATCCACGTGAAGTTTCTATAGCATCACAATTCATATTAAATGCTTTATATTTATATTGTTTAACTAAATGTCTCGTTGGAAACTTTAACTCATCTAAATTTTTAACAAAAGGTCTATCCGGATTATGGATTAATTTTCCATTTGTTTTATAAGATAAACCATTTATATTTTCCGGAGTCCCCTTTTCAATCAACTCTCGAAATGTAAATTCCCCCTCACCTCTAACTAAAATATCAATCCAAGGAGATGATAAGGTCTGTTCAACAGCTAAAGTTGGATGCCATCCCCCAATTACTGTTGTACAACCAAAATCTTTAGCAATTTTTGCATACAATAATACATCATTAATTGCACTTGACACTGGCACCGATAAACCTACTAAGTCAGGTCCATATTCCTCAATTTTTTTTTTAACTTGTTTTAAACTCAAATTATCTGCTTTAGAATCTAAAATTATTACATCGACTAAGTCTTCCACATAAGCTGCAATATATTCAAGAGCTAACGGAGGAAATGCAGAGTCATAAAAATCATAACCCGTACATCTATAGTTTGCCACCAATAATAAAATTTTATTCCATTTCATCGGATTAATTCCATTGTTGAATAAATAACTAAAATTACAAAATCAAAAAAAATCTTTGTCTTTTTAATAAAAGAAAGAAAAAAAATTAATATTTTTTTATCCAAATTTTTACAAATTATCGCATAAAATTATTAATATCGTTATATTTCCTTTTGGTTTTTATTTTTTAATTCGAGAGCTTTATCAATTTCCATTAATAAATGATCTTTATTGATTCTTTTTTTACATACAGGACATTGGATAATATCATTTAAAATTAATTGTCCACAAGAAGAACAAAACCCTACCACTCCCTCTAACTTAATTCCAGAAAAATCTTTAATTTTTTCATCTGATTTTATTTTACTCGGAACAAAATTTAAATCTTTATAATCCTCAGAACCATTGAAAATTTTAATTAATGAGTCCATTGGTAATTTATTTTCATTAAATTTTTTTGAAGAGAGAATTATATTTATTAAATTGATTTTGGGGAATCCCATATCTAACGCCATTTTGATAAACAATTTTTGTATTAATAATTCAAATTCTTTTTTAATCCTATCCCAGATAAGTCCCATTTTTAAAAGAGATTTTGCTATATCTTCTGCAACTTTATCTAAATCATCAATTCTCGTTTTTCCCTCAATATTATAATGTATCAATTCTTCTATAAGCAGATCTTTTATTAAACGCAAGGTGATAGTTCCTAAAAGATCTTCAGAATGAAAAAAGAATTTATCATCTCCTCGTTCAAACAAATAAAATCCTAAATTACTAGACATAATTTTATAGATATGATAATCAATGCTAACTTCATTTACCTTGTATAAACTGCAAAACTCCTTAAGTTCAAATCTAAAATTTGGTGTTAGAGCGGAGTTATAAAACATAAAAAAGAGGGACATAAATAAATCTTCGTTTTGTTCTATGGTAAAAAACTGATCTCCCAATTTTGAAATGATCCTAATTATTCGATTAATTATTGATACATCCACAGAAATATTCTCATAAAATTGAATTAGTTGTGATAGTTTAGAAATACTGCGATTAATTTTACTTATTAAAATTAAATCATCATCAAATTTTTCAAAAAGTTCTTTTGTAATTTTATTACCAGATTCAGTAAGGACATATTTTGGCCTTCTTTGGTTATTTTCTAATTCAAATAATCTTTTTTCTATATAATCTTTCTGGAGATGAAGGTTTACATATTTTGAAACTGTTGATTTGCTCATTTTTGAAAGATCCTTTAATGAGGTAAAGCTTTGCGGCCCAAAAGTTCGAAGAACAAAAAGAATTCTGTCAGATTTAGCCATAGATTTAAAATAATCTTGATTTAATATTTCTTCTTTAATTTTTTGTTTTTCATTTGAAATACTCATGAAATAAAATAAGAAAAATAGTAATAAAAATTATACCCTTGTTCGAACTAAAATTTAAAAATTGTACAAAAAGATAATCACCAAACACCTAAACTTTAAATATTTGTATCGGTTACCTATAATTAACTGAAGTAATTTATAATTTCTGTTGAAAAATTATAAATAACAAAAAAAGATCCAAATCGAAAAATAATTAATAAAAATTAATTTAGACTTAAAATAAATAAAAGAAACTGAAAAAATTATGCCGCAATATAGATTTAGGCTAACTGGGGTACCCCCAGACCAAGCAATTAAATTAATTGAAGTAGATCCAAATAATAGTATAGCAGAAATCAAGAAAACAGTCCAACGAGAGTATAAACTCAATCCCATTTTAGCAATCCAGTTTATTTTTAAAGGAAAAGTACTTCCTGATAGTCTTAAATTTACCAAAATCGGGATTCATCCAAAGAAAGACGTTATTACAGTAATGGCCACACAAGCTGGTGGAATTTAACTTTTAATTTCTTTTTTTTTCATTTAAAGGTTTTTGCGAATTTCCAGATTTCATCTTTTATTGTGTGTAGGTTTTTAATTACTTTCCCGGTTGTCTTGTTTTCCATCTCTCCCGCATTAAACATAGCTTGTCCAACAGCAAGAATTCGATCATGAGTTTCATCTGCTATTCTGACTATATCACCTTTTTTGATTGAAGGTTCAATTTTAGTTATTCCAGGACGCATTATATCTGCACCATTAGTCACAAATTTTATTGCACCCATATCTACAACGATGGTTTTTAATCCTAAATTATCTTCTAATAATAACGATAGTGTAGGAATATAGATTTCACCCTTTTTCCACAAGCTAAGTTTATTATTAATTGCGATTAACTCATCGCCATGTTCAATTAAGATTCTCTCAACCTTAGATTTTTTTGGTAAAATTTTATCAACAAAACCTTGAGAATAAGTTTTTTTAATTTGTGAAATAATTTCTTTTATTTCAGAAGAACGAATAAAATGCCGCTGTTTAATATCCAAAAATTTCACTCACTAAAGAATTGAAATCAAAAACTCTATTATATTTAAAATTTCTATTGCTTTTAGTTTTTCGCTTTGAAATTATTTAGTGAGAAATCTTTATATGACTGTTAGGTGTAATTATTAAATAAGTATCTCCGATCCTGCCTATAGATCCTCCTGTTAAATTAATTTCTGCCCTTATTTGGTCAATAGATCTCTTAAAATCGACTATTGACACATTTTGATCCCCCAAAATAGTAGATACATTAATAATTAAAATATTACCCCTCAATAACTGCTTTTTTACATCAGCAACCTGATCTATGGATGACAAATTATACTTTTTAATTAAATACTGTGATAGATGTGAGCTCTCAACTGCCCCCATTCTGTGTAAACATCCCATAGTCTCCTCTACTGAGGTTCTAAAGTCATATCGACCTTTTTTCCACAGTTTCAATCCAACACACAACCTTTTTTTTAAAAAATTATTTAAATCTAATTTTTTATAATAAATTGAATTATGATGATATTTAAACTCGAAAAATATCAAGATCTATTTCTAAATTATACTTGTATGTGATCCAGAGAATATCCAAATAATACACAAATAATATATGTGCATTAGCAAGCCATTTCCTTTTTATAAATTCTTCTAAATATTCAGTAATATTTTATATATATCAAATCGCCTATTATTGTTATATTACAATGTAAATTTTCTTATTTTCAATAAAAAAATAGACTTATTAACATCCAAGTTGATAATTTAAATGATATATAATAATTTAAAAAAATTTATTTGAAAAATATAAAGGCGATAAATTAAAAAATGAGAACTTTCGAACAATATTATGAAGATCTTAAAAAGATGAAGCATAATATTTGGATAGGTGAAGAAATAGTGGGTAGAGACGACCCCCGAATTAGAGGAGGCATGAATATAATAAAAGAAACCTTTGATCATGTAAATGAAGAAGAATTTAAGGATTTATGCACTGCAACCTCTCATTTAACTGGGAAAAGAATAAACCGTTTTTGTCATATACACCATAGTGTAGACGATCTATTAAAAAAGCAACAAATGACTAGGCTTCTTTGCCATAGAGTAGGTGGTTGCATTCAGAGATGCATGGGAATAGATGCTATAAATGCATTATCTGTTATCACGTATGAGGTTGACCAAGCATTAGGAACTGACTTCTATAAACGATTCGAAGATTATCTTAAATTTTTTCAGGAAAATGATTTGGTCGCGAGCTGCGCACAAACTGATACTAAGGGAGATAGATTAAAACGCCCTCACGAACAAGAAGATCCAGATCAATATTTAAGAGTAATTGAAACAAAAGAAGATGGTATTATTGTAAGAGGTTGTAAAATATGCATAACAAATACTGCTTATGCTGATGAATTTATCGCAATTCCAACAAGGTTTATGGGACCTGAAGATAAAGACTATGCTGTTGCATTTGCTTTACCATCAGATTGGGATCGTGTTAAATTACTTGCTAGACCAGCATGGTTTCGGCAAAGTAAATATGGATTGGATGCTCCAGGGTTAAATATTGGTGATGTTGAAACTATGATTATCTTTGATGATGTTTTTGTTCCAAATGAGCGAGTTTTTTTAAATGGAAGTGTGGATTCAAGGCAAACTCCCTATGCTGGTTTTTTAGCTTTAATGTTCGCTCATTATCATCGGCATTCATATACGGGTTGTAAACCAGCTGTATCTGAAGTTATTGGAAGCGCTGCGGCATTAGTAGCGGAATATAATGGGATCGAAAAAACTTCTCATGTTAGAGATAAATTATCTCATATAATTGGTACAGCGGAGCTTGTAAATGCTGCAGGTATAGCAAGTGCGTATCGCGCTGAGAAAGCGCCTTCAGGAACTTTTATCCCAGATGAAGTTTTAACTAATGCAGGAAGGAGATTAGCTGGAGAGGAAATTTATAACGAATATAAAATACTAGCTGATCTTTGTGGTGGCTTTGTTGCAGCTATGCCCTTTGAGGGTTCTTTTTTTGCTGAAGATGTGGGTGAATTAGCAATGAAATATTTAAAGAGAAATCCAAAGATTAAGCCTGAAAATATTCTTCGTTGTATGCGAGGAATTGAAAATATGCTTGTATCAGATCTTGCTGGTGTAATGCAAGTAGCAGGATTACATGGTGGAGGCTCACCCCAGATGGAAACTATTACTATGATGGCGAGATATGATTTGGAAAAATTGAAAAATATAGCCAAATATCTATTTGGAATAAGGAAGACATTGCCTAAATATGAAAGACCACCTGTAACACCTAGAAAAATGTTAGAAAAGTATAGAAAAGTAATGGAACTAAAAAAATAAATATTTGATTTTAATAATTGAAATCTTTTTTTTTTCTTTTTTTAAGATTTAGAAATCAAGTTAAATTTTTTTTAAACCATTAATTTATTAATAGCAATATTAGTAATAAAAAATTTTAACACGCAATTTGGTAATATTAAATGTCTGATAAAGAAGAACGTGAGATTCAAAGGTTTATGGAACTTGACAGTAATAAATTGACTAAAGGAAAAGAAAGAGAACTTGCGATACAAATAGAAGAAGATATTATGAATCAAAATGAAGTTTTAGCCGATCAAATAAATCAAGAATTTAAAAAATATAATATAAAATCCATTGATATAGTCGGTGCAATTGGCGCTGGCAAGACCGCAATAATAGAAAAAATACTTGAAAAATTAGCTTCAAAATATAGGATATTAGTTATATGCGGTGATGTTACAACCAGAGTGGATGCAAATCGAATAGAAAAACATAATGCGGAGTCAATCCAAATAAATACTGGCCGAGAATGTGCTTTAAACGCTTATCACATAAACCAGATAATTAAAAATAAGGATTTGAATAATTATGATTTGATTATTATTGAGAATGTCGGAAATTTAATTTGCCCCTCTGATTTCATTTTGGGCACAGATAAAAGAGTAACAATTGTTTCAATTACAGAGGGGGAATGGGTTATTGAAAAGCATCCGATGTTGTTTAAAATGTCCGATGTTGCAGTAATTAATAAAATAGATCTGGCTGAGATATTAGAAACAGACGTAGATAAGATGATAAATGATGCAAAAAAAATCAATCCTAATATTCAAGTTATAACTACAAGTGCTAAAACAGGAAAAAATATTGATAAATTAATTGAAATATTTGGTTTAGAAAATTAATTAAGTACTAGAAATAAAAAGAAATTATATATTCAATAAGTAAAAATAAGGAATTGAAAGAAATTGAAAGAGAAATTAGAAATTATTAGAGAACTTTTAGCAAATAATCAAGAAATTGATGCTTCAAAAATCCATATTTTAATGTTAGACTTATTTAAAACGCAATTTAAAGGGCTTCATGTTGAAAATTACATCGGTGATTATCCCACCTTTATTGAACCTGTATATCTTGGAGATAAAGTTAAATTAGGCGATGATGTTCTTTTAGGACCGAATGTCTATATCGGAAAAAATTCAGAAATAGGTGATTATGTTCAACTTACTAATAGTATTATTTTTGATAATGTAAAGATTGGAGCTAACATTAACTTGGAAAATTGTATTGTTGCTAAAGATAGTTCTTTGAACTTTAATAATCCTAACATAAAGAATTGTATAATTATCGGGAAAGCAGATTCAGAAGAAGATCTTAAAAAAATTTCTTTCTCAATTTAAAAATAACATAAGACTTAAAATTATGATTCGAAAGGCAGAAAAGAAAGATATTGATTCATTAGTAAAGTTGGTTATTTTATTTGAAGAAGCAATTGATGAGATTTATCAGGGTGATTTTGGTGAAATTGAGATAAATAAAGATGTAATTAAACAAATAATGATTGAGGGATTTGACGATAAATATCATACTATTCTCGTTGTTGAAGAAAATGACCAATTAATAGGATTTGGAGATATTTGGATGTATCCCGAATTTGGCCATGCAGGTTTTGCCGTATATCTTCATAATTTTTTCATTAAAAAGGAATTTCAGAATAGAGGATACGGTAAGAAACTGTTAAAAGAATTAATCGATATAGCAAGATCGAAAAAAGCTACGGCGTTCCACATTACTACAAGTTTTAAAAATAAAAAAGCAATTGCTCTATATAAAAAAATGGGAATTGACGATGAGGGTCTATTATTAGATAAGGTTTTAACTTATGATTAGATTGCAAGGGATCTCTTATGATTCAAAAAATTACAAATGAAATTAAATCTAAATTAAAAGAAAATGTTCGAACGCTAACTCAAGATCAAAAAGAGCGAATGTTAAAGATATTTAATTCAAGTAATCCCAATTTTAATACATATGCTCTTAAAATATCTGAGATTGAAAAGATAGTAAGAGATGTTTTTAAAGAAAACAATGCATCTTTTGATGATTCAATTGAGATTTTTAAAATTTTATTAAAATCTAATATCAACGATGAAAAATTTGCTGGATTTTTTTTTATTAATAAGTTTAAAAAACATTTTGATGAACAAACTATTAATTTATTTCATGATGCCCTTTTCGAATCTTGTGATACCTGGGCTTTATGTGATAGTAGTGTTATTAGAGTAATTGGACCATTTCTCTCAAAGTATGATAAGTTGACGAAAAAAACTATCGAAAAGTGGTCTCATTCTGAAAATTTATGGATTCGACGTGCATCTATGGTTAGTTTATTAAAAATTATTTCTTTAAAAAAAGATTTTGATGAGTCTTATGTATTTAACTTAGTAGAAAAAATGCTTTTGAACAATGAAGATTATATCCAAAAAGGAATAGGATGGTTGCTTAAGACGTGTTCAAAATATAAACCTGGTATAATTTTTAATTACTTAGAGGAGAATAAAAAAACACTTCCAAGATTAATTCTTAGGTATGCTAGTGAAAAATTACCAAAAGAGAAAAGAACACAAATTCTAAAAAATAACCTTTAGAAATTAAATTAACAATATACATTCTTAAATATGAATTTTTTTTATTCTTATAGATAAAAAATCATAGAAATAGGAGAATTTTCTTTTGAGTTTTTGTTTAATTCTACTTAATTGGGAAAGAGAAAGGGGTATTAAAATAGATTTCACATATCCTGAGTCAGTAAACCTAACAAAAGAAATAATTGATAAAATATACGCGACGCATACTTTTTTACAAGATGAAACAAAAAATGAAGAATTTATTGAGATTGATCATAAAGATCAAATTATCATGAGTTATTTTAAGAAATCAATGGATCCAGAAGAAGAACATGAATTATTAATTTTTTTAACTCTTGCAAATGAGAAACCAGAATATTTCAATTTAAAATTAAAAGTTATATCTTTTGCTAGAAATGTTTTTAATATTTCTAAAGAGGAACGCAAAGATTATGTTATTAATAATATTGAGGCTAAATTTTCAAAAGAAACTCAGAAAAAAAAGATCTTAATATTAGGAAGAGCAAGTACGGGAAAAACAAGTATAAAAAAAGTAATCTTTGAAGGTAAAAACCCTCAAGAATTTTTAGAGGAATCAATTGAACCAACAAGAGGAGTTTCTCCTTCAATTTACTCTTGGTTTGATTTAACCTTAGGATTTTTTGATACTTCTGGTCAGGAATTGGACGTTTTATTAAGTGATGATCAAATACTCAGTACAGCATTTGAAAATTCTGATTATATTATATATGTATTTGATTATATTATTTGGAATTCCCAACAGCAAGAAATCATTAATGAAATAAATAATATTTTAAGAATAATTAAAACAAAATCATATAATATGAAATTAATTCTTTTTTGTCATAAAATTGATTTGATAAAGAAGCAAAAATATGGTTCAAAAGCTTCACAGCAAATTATGGATAAATATTTTCAATTGCAAATTTCAGGGATTAGACATAAAATTGAAGAAAACTTTAATCTTCCCATATATTTCACAAGTCTTTATCCCAAATTAATTTATAATTTATATACTGCATTTTGTGATATTTTAGGTAAATTATCACGGCAATCATTAAATATAAAAAGCTTAATTGAGGGAACAATCATAAATTTTTCAAAAACTATGGGTTTTATCACAAATACAAAAAACAATATAGTAGCACAAGTGATTTCCGAAGATTTTAATATTGAACTTCTTAATTACGCCCATAATTTAACGGCTCAATTAAACCAAACTTTCTTAGATATGGTTGAGAATGATAATATTAATTATTTTCTATTATCTAGCTATAAAGGGTTAACTATTATCATGAAACATCTAAATCTTAAAGAGCTCAATATAATGAATTTAATTTGTATTTCAGAAACTTTAACTAATGACGAAATAGTTGATTTAGCAATGCAAAGTGGGATTCATATTGAAAATATCTATACATATTATTAAAACTAAAAAAGTATTGAATATTTTTTCTTTTGAATTTAATGAATATTGATACATACAGGAAAACTCAAAAGTTTTTTTATCACTGCTATTTCAAGATATATCATCGATTGAAAGTTATTGGATTAGAAAATATACCAGATGGTGCAGCTCTTATTGTAGCACATCATGAAGGTGGTTATGATTTAGATAATCATGCAATAAGTTGTTGTCATCCAACAAGGGATATTCATGTCTTAGATTGGGATAAATATCATTATATAAATTCAATGTGGGGTAGATATATTTTAGTTGGAGGAATTCCTTTATGGCTACGTGGAGGTATTAGATGGAAATACATAAATCCTTATTTACATAAAAAAGGAAGTCAATACCCATCCTTAGTATGTATCTTTCCAGAAGGAAATTCTGGAACTTTCTTAAATCGCCATATTCTTTGGAAGTTTTTCCCTGGAGTAGTTAGAATTGCCTTGAAATATAAAATCCCAATAGTCCCTACAGCTTTGATTGGATTTCAAAAGGCTAGCCCGATCTTAATTTCAATTGAACAAGAACATGGTCCAGCTGATCCAATATATTTTCCATTGATTAATTTACCTTTTAAATTAAAAATTGAATTTGGAACCTCTTTTGAATTAGATAATTTTTATGATAAAAAATTGACTAGAGAAGAAGAGTTCTGGATTGCCAATCGTGTAATTCGCCCAAAAATTGCAAAACTTTGTATGAAACATAGAAAAGTTCAATTACAAAAAGTAGATTTTAAGATGAAAAGACCAGACTTTTAAATATCTCATTTTACTTTTATTAAAAATAGGGACTTATCATGAGTTTGAAAATATACGGTGAAAATGACTTAGATATTCATGTTGTAGAAAATGGTTGGAAAGGGAATGGTACTAAAGAAAGTCCATTTATTATCGAATCCCGTGCGAATATTGAAGATAAAATAAAAATAAAGAATATTACAAGATTTTTACACATAAAAAATTGTGATTTTCACTCAATTTACTTAAGAAATTGTAAAAATATTGCTATAGAAAATAATAAAATCCAATATCTCGATTTATTTAATTGTTCTAAAATTATAATTAATAATAATAAGATTTTTTTTATTGAAATACTTCACAGTCCTGAAAACATTTTTCAAAATAATGATTTAACTGAGTTTGCACTAATTAATTTAGTTAAATTCACTAATACTAAATCTCAATACAATAGTTTTATTAAAAGTATTCTTTTTTTGATAATTGGATTTAGTGTTACTTCATTAATATTTGGAATACCATTATTTACATTCGAAACAGACCTTATAGCATTTATAGTTCTTTCAGTCATATTTATTACTCAATTTTTAGCAGTGATTGCTGGAATATTAAATCTTATAGTTCATACCAATTGGTATAGAAAAGTTAAATTTCTTCCACCTAACAAAATATTAAATAATTCAGAACTTCTAGATTTGGAGGATTTTAATTAAATTTTTACGAAATAATACATTATCTCTATACATTACCATCTATGTAATATTTTAAAATATAAAATTTAGTATTAAGAATTAAAATTGTTTTGAAAACAACAAAAATATTAAGATTTATCAATGACTAACAAGAATGTTCAAAATTTTCAATTACTAAAATATTAGAATTATTTTAATTTTAAATTTAAGAATATGAAAAAAATTGGACTATTAATAAATCCAATAGCCGGGATGGGAGGAAGTGTTGGACTAAAAGGAACAGATGGCCATATTTATAAAAAAGCAATAAAGATGGGAGCTCAACCAATAACACCAAAAAGACTTAGTGAATTATTATCAAATTTAGAAAACAAAGAAGATATGTTTTTCATTGCAGCCCCTGGAAAAATGGGTGCAGATATTATTAAAAATAAAGGGTTTAAATTTAATACTGTTGGGGAGATTGGCAAAGATACTTCAGCGAAGGATACAAAAAGAATTGCAAAAATGATGTTAGAAAAAAATATTGATTTACTAATTTTTTGTGGAGGTGACGGAACTGCCAGAGACATCTTTGATGCTATTGGATTGAAAAAGCCCGTTGTAGCTATCCCATCTGGAGTGAAAATGTTTAGTTCTGTTTTTGCTCTCAACCCTAGAGCAGCAGCGGAAATGGTGGATGCTTTTATAAAAGGAACAGATACCCAAGAAAAAGAAGTTCTCGATATTAATGAAGATTCTTTCAGAAAAGGCATATTGGATTCAAAATTGTATGGTTATTTAAAGGTTCCGAATATTAAACGCCTATTACAATCAGGAAAAATAGGTTCAAAAATCAATAAGACTGCAGCGGAAAATAAAATAGAAATTGCCGATCATATAATTGAAAGTATGAAGAACGATATTTTATATTTATTGGGCCCTGGTACAACTGTTAAAGGAATTACTGATGCGTTAAATTTACCTAAGACTCTCCTTGGAATCGATGCCATATATAATAATAAGCGAGTTGGAGAGGATTTAAATGAGGAAGGTATTCTAAGATTACTTGATAAATATAATAATGTAGAAATAATAGTTTCCCCTATCGGAGGGCAGGGGTTCATTTTTGGAAGAGGAAATAAACAATTAACCCCAAAAATCATTTCAAAAGTTGGAAAGGAAAACATAAAAATTGTAGCAACAGTAGATAAAATGAAAGGATTAATGTGTTTGAGAGTAGATACCGGTGATATTGAAGTTGATAATATGCTAAAAGGTTATATCAAAGTAATTATTGGATATAAAGAAGAACTCATAACGCAAATAGAATGTTAAATTTATTATTGAAGGACATTAAAATATGAGAATTAGATTAGATAAAAATGAAATGTTTAAACCCCCTCCAAAAGAAATTATTGACCCAGTAAAGGAAAGTATTGAAAATATAAATCGTTATACTCCCCAAGTCAAAATAGAAGAATTAATTGGATTAATATCTGATTATACAAAAATACCTCAAGATTCAATAATTTTAAGT
This sequence comes from Promethearchaeia archaeon, assembly GCA_029856045.1. Classification (GTDB taxonomy): domain Archaea; phylum Asgardarchaeota; class Lokiarchaeia; order Sigyniarchaeales; family SOKP01; genus 6H3-1. The sequence goes on from JAHQWG010000036.1 coordinate 16,135, forward strand.
TCAGCTTCAGATATATTGATAAAAGAATTTATTTATCTTTTTGCAAGAAATCGACAGATAATTATTGCAGATCCAACATTTTTTTTGGTCACAAATACCGCTCAAAAAACATCTTCACCGTTGTTAAAAATCAGATTAAGAGAACCCGAATTTAAAATTTCTTTAGAACAATTTATTGATGAAATTAATAAACCAACTATGATTGTGTTTGACAATCCTAATAATCCCACTGGATCTTTGCTATTAAATAAAAAAGATGTAAAGACAGTTTTGGAAAATGAAAATGTGATATTTCTAATAGACGAGGCATATTTCGAATTTTCAAAGATATCTTATGTAAATTTATTGAATGATTTTCCTAACTTAGCTATTGTAAGGACATTAAGTAAATCTTTTGGTTTAGCGGGTTCTGGAATTGGGTATATACTTTGCGGAGATGTTATAAAAAGGAAATTTATTGGTTTAGAAACTATGCTACCTTATCCTAGTGTCGTAGCTGCTATTAATGCATTACAAAATTTGGACTACATGAAAAAATATATTAATGAAATTGAAAAGGAAAAAAAAAGGATAATAACTTCAGTTTCAAAAATGGGAATTATGGTTTTTCCAAGTTATACCAATTTTATTTTAATGAAAACTGGTATTCAAAACATTTCTCAAAATTTAGTAAAACTAGGAATTTATGTTCACGACATATCTGAGCAATTAAGTTCAGAATATATAAGAGTAACAATAGGAACCGAAAAAGAAAATAATTATTTTTTAAGTTATATTGAACAATTAACTAAATCTTAGGTGAAAGTAAAATATGGTTAAAGAAATAAATGTTGTTGCAGTAATAGGAGCTGGATTTATGGGCGATCAGATTATACGAAAAACAGCATTAAAAGATTATACTGTACGTTTTTATGATGTGAATCCTAAAGGATGTGAAAAATTAGCAAATTCATTAACAAGAAAGAAAAAACGTAATGAAATACAAGGAGAGGTTACTTTTCACGAAAAGCTTAGTGAAGCTGTAGCAGACGCAGATCTTATCATTGAAGCAGTACCTGAAAAGTTAGAATTAAAAAGGGATATATTCTCACAAACTGATAAAAGATCTCCACCTAATGCAATAATTGCTACTAATAGCTCATCGATTGCAGTTTCTAGGATTGAGAATGCTGTTGAAAGAAAGAATAAAGTATTAAATATTCACTTTTATAACTTAACTTCAATCCCAATGGCGGATATAATGAAAGGTTCTAAAACAAGCGATGATACTTTCGAAAAAGGAAAAAAATGGCTTGAGAGTATAGAAATTACACCTCTTATTGTTAAAAAAGAATGTTTTGGTTTTGTATTTAATAGAGTGTGGAGAGCCGTAAAAAAAGAATGCTTGGAAATATGGGCAGGTGGATATGCAGATATTGAAGAAGTGGATAAAGCATGGAAAATTTATACTAAAATGGGAGTGGGACCTTTTAAAATAATGGATGCTATTGGACTTGATGTTGTTTATGATATAGAAATGTCTTACTATAAAGAAAGCGGAGATCCTAGAGACAAACCACCACAACTTCTTAAGGAAAAGGTTGAAAAGGGTGAATTAGGATTAAAAACACAAAAAGGGTTTTATTCCTATTGAAAAAAACATTTCTTTTTTTTTTTTACCTTTTATTCTATATTTAATTTATGGTAAGAATATATAAGTTCATAAATTAATCTTATAAAAAACTTCAAATAATAAATTTAGAATAAAATATAGTGATACTTTTATGAGTGATTTAAAAAATCAGCAAGAAGTGGAAATTCAACGATTTGGGAAATTGCAAAAATGGAGTTTTGGAATGGGGAGTTTTGCGCAATTCTTCATTAATAGCGCTTTCAATACTTGGGTTTTTTCATTTTATTTTACTGCAGTTGGTTTACCAGTTCATTATATCATACTTGCTTATGTTTTATGGACAATTTGGAATGCAATTAACGATCCATTAATCGGTATAATTTCAGATCGGACAAAGACCAGGTGGGGACGCCGAAAACCATATATCATGCTTGGGACTATCCCAGTTCTTATCATTGAGATAATCCTCTGGTTACCACCCACGGGTAATGATATATTTGGGTTTGTATATCTGCTTATTATGCTTTTTTGCTACGATACATTCTATACTATGATTGCGCTCCCATACGATTCTCTCTTTCCAGAACTTTACACTTCAATAGAAGAAAGGGCTGAAGTTAATACAATTAAACAAATTCTTGCTACAGTTGGGTTAATTTTAGCTTTTTTAGTACCCGGATTCTTTATTGGTGAACTTACTGAGATGACCGGTTACCTTATTAATGGAATTGTCACGTCTATTATCGTGGGATTATCCCTACTATTCTCAATAAAATGGGGCGTATTAGAACGGGAAGAGTTTAAATTAGACTATAAACATGAGTTCAAATTTTTCCAAGGACTGAAATATACATTAAAAAACAAAGGATTTGTTTTGTATACAATAATGTTTTTCTTATATGAATATATTTTGCTAGTTCTTGCCACAGTTGTCCCCCTGTTCGGTGAACATATTTTACATGTGGAAAGCACTTTCCAAACGGGAATTTTATTAGGGGTAATGTTCATTGTGGGCATTGGTACAGTCATCATCTGGAGAAAATTGGATGTTAAGTATGGGAGTAAAAATATATATGCATTTTCAATGATTGTGTATTTTATTACAACGCTTCCATTATTATTCGTGGATACCTATATTAGCGCACTTATTACAGTGATCTTTATGGGTTTTGGTTTTGGTGGTATGTTATACTTCATATACCTTATTATTGCAGATGTTATTGATGAAGATGAGTTAAAAACCGGTGTGCGACGTGAAGGAGCCTTCTTTGGAATTACAAATTTTTTCATGCGACTCGCAATGGTTATGTCTATTGTAACAGTAGGACTTGTGTTTTCAACAACAGGATGGGAAGATTATATTCCAACACCAGGAGTGAATGTAATACTTGGATTACGATTATTGGTTGTTCTCTTCCCCGGTATTGCACTTGGTATCTCACTTTTATGCCTTTATTTCTATCCTTTTCCTAAAAAGCGTGTTGAAGAAATTAAGAGTCAATTGATTGAACTACATAAGAAAAAGAAAGAGCATATTCAATAAACTTGAGATTAAAGTAATTCTGTCTATTTTAAAATAATTTTTTTATTCTTTTTTTTATTCTTTTTTATTTTCCATTTAAGAGAAAAGTTTTTAGATTATAATTGAGCTAATGCTTGAGATAAATCATCGATTAAATCATCTGGATCTTCCAATCCTACCGAGAATCGAAAATGTGTATTTGAGATATTCATAGATTTTCGCTCCCATTTGGCAAGATCGACACCTGTCATGAATGATGTATATTCAATGAGTGAGGTTGTATCTCCAAGCGATACACCAACCTTTATCAATTTTAAGACTTCTATGAATTTTTTACTTGCGTCTTCAGATTTCAATTCAAATCCGATCATACCTCCAAAATCAGACATTTGTTTTTTTGCAAGTTTATGATTTGGATGTGATTCTAATCCAGGATAAGCAACTTTCAACACTTTAGGGTGTTTTTCCAAATATTGAGCAACTTTCATTGCATTTAATGAATGTTGAGCCATTCGGATACTGAGAGTTCTGACACCTCGCAGAATCAACCATGCGTTGAAAGGACTTAAAACTTGACCTTGTGTTTCTAGCCAGAAATAACGAATGTTTCTGATATTATTATCAGCCCCAATAATCGCACCTCCGAGACAATCACCATGACCATTAATATATTTTGTTAGGCTTTCAACAACCAGATCAGCCCCCAATTCCATAGGTAGTTGAAGCGCAGGAGATGCCCAAGTATTATCAACAATACATTTACCTCCTACTTCATGTATTAAATTTGCACATTCTTGGATATCTAGGATATCTACTGTTGGATTGGCTGGTGTTTCGATAAAGATAAGTTTTGTTTGGTTATTAATGGCTTTTTTGACTTCACTTAAATCACACATATTAATAGATTTGGTTTCAATACCCATTTGAGGATAAATTCTCGTAAATAGTCGATATGAACCTGTATATTGATTTGTATGGATTATCATATTGGGAATCTTATCTGGGTTAGTTTGTGGAAAAAACTTTTTGATTCTATTTGGACTTAATCGCTCTATACGTTTTTGTAATACGCTTGAGCAAGCAAGATGGACTGCAGCCATTCCAGATGCGACTGAAATTGCTCTTTCTCCTCCATGAAGTATTGCAAGTTTTTTATCAAGAGCAAATAAGGTAGGATTTTCTGTTCGCGAATAAAAATATCGATTTGCAAGCAATTCGGAGAGAGATGAATATGTATAAGATTTCGTTGCATAAATTGGTGTTCGAATGCTATAAGATGTTTCAGGATAAGGATCCTCGCCAGCTCTGATTAATTTTGTATCAAATTTCTGTTTTTCCCATTTCTCTCGATTTTCTTGATTAATTTGCCTAACATCTTTCTTTTTTTCTGCCATCCCATATCACAGTAATTTTATTTTATTTTATTTATTGATTTTTATTGATTTAATTAATATTATTCTACTAATATCATTACTAATTAATTTGAAACTTTTAAAAAACCTTTTTTACAAATCTTAATAGATAGTAAATTAAATAAAATTCAGTATTTCTTTAAGAGGAAAGTAGCGTAATGTTTGAAGAAAGTATGAAAAAAGCCATCTTGGAATGGGATGAAGATGGATTAAAAAAAATGTGCCAGTCAACAATTGAAAATAAGGAAGTATCTCCTGTTGAAATTATAAAATTAATTGGAAAAATAATGCAATTTGTGGGAGATCGTTTTGAACGAGAAGAAATTTTCCTTCCCGATTTAGTAGGATCAGCTAATACAGTTAAGGCTGCTATTGATGAAGTTCTTGATCCTGCCATCAAGATTATGGGGGAAGAAAGAAAAACACGGGGTAAAGTAGTACTTGGAACTGTTGAAAGTGATGTCCACAGTATCGGTAAGGATCTTGTTGGCTCGTTTCTCTTTGCTAGCGGGTTTGATATATATAATTTGGGAGTTGACGTTCCCGCTATAAAATTCATTGAAAAAGCTGAAGAAGTTGGGGCTCAAGTTATCGCATTATCCTCGCTTTTAACTATGTCAATGGATTTTCAGCGCCAAGTAATTCAAGAGTTGAAAGAGCGGGGATTAAGGAATAAATATAAGGTTATTGTTGGAGGAAGTCCTACATCAGAAGAATGGGCAGAAAAAATTGGTGCTGATGGTTGGGCGGATGATGCAATAGAAGCAGTTTCCCTAATAAAGAAATTATTAACTTAGTTAAATTTAATTTAAAAAAATTAAGTGCAAAATTATATTATGAAATTAAATCGAATTAATGTTCTTTCAAAGGATGAACTTCAAACTATCCATTCAGCAACGATGGAATTACTTTCAACTGTGGGCATCAAGATTGATGCTCAAGACACACGAGATCTCCTTGAAAAACATGGTGCAGAAATCGACCAAAAAACTACATTTGTAAAATTTCCCGAAACACTCGTTAAAGAACAATTAAAAAAGGTACCCAATTCCTTTAAATTACACGGACCAGATGGTACGTTTAATTTTGAAGTGAACACAATCAGTACTCAGTTTGCCACTATAGGAACACCTGTTAAAATCTACGATCCAAATAATAAAAATAATGTTCGCAAATCCTTACTTGAAGATATGATTAAGCAAATTCGAGTTGTAGATAGTTTGGAACATATTAATAATTCTCATGTAGATGTTTGGCCGAATGATGTTAAGTATACGGCTCTTCATGCCCATGCAATGTATCAATGGGTGAAAAATACACGGAAACCTTATGGACTTGGGTGCTATGGGAAAGTAGCAAGCCAAGATATGATTAATATGGCGTCAATTATTGTAGGTGGAGAAAAGGAGTTAATTAATAAACCTCGTCTTGTAGGTTTTTTTAACCCTACTAGCCCGCTTCACTTCCCGCAGATTATGACAAATGGTCTTTCCATATTTGCAAAATATAAACAGCCTACAATTATCGCTCCTGAAGCACTTGCCGGGAGTTCTGCTCCTGTCACATTGGCTGGATTGATAACTCAAACTAGTGCAGAAACACTTGGAGGTATAATTCTCGCCCAATTATATAACCCAGGAGCTCCAGTATTTTTTGGAACTGTTTCTTGTATTACAGATATGCGAACTGGTAATTCTGCATTAGGATCAATTGAGACAGCGCTGATTACTACAGGAGTTGCACAAATAGCAAGATTTTACAACATACCATCTAGAGGTCCAGGATCAATTACAGAATCTAAGTGTTTTGATCTGCAAAATGGATTCGAACGTTTACAAACATTGATGTTGGCGGCTCAAGCAGGTATAAATTATATTACATGCGCTGGGACATATGAATCTACATTAGCAGAGGCATTGGAACTACTAGTTATTGATGATGAATTAGCAGGAGTAGTAAAAAGAGCACTTGATGGAATTACCGTAAATGAGAATACAATTGGATTAGATGTTATTGAAAAGGTTGCAACAGCTGGAAAACCAGGCGCTAATTTCTTAGGTGAAAAACACACTCGAGAACATATGAAGAATGAACTTTATATACCAAAGTTGATCGATCGTAATAGAAGAACAACTTGGCGTAAAAAAGGGTCTAAGGATATTATTACAACGGCAAGAGAAAAAGTGGATCATATCCTTCAAAATTTTAAACCACCCGAAATTTCAGCTGAAATTGAAGCGCAATTAAAAGAATATATTAAGAATGTGGAAGCACGGTCTTTTGAATACTATAAAAAAGCTGAAGGAATATCAGACAGTAGCATTTCCATCGCTGGTACTGAAATTAAAGCGGATGAGAAATAACTCTCTAAGTTCCAGCTATTTAGTGTTCTAATTACTCATGAAACTTATCAATTTGGAGAATGAAAACTAGATTAAATTAAAATGAACATATTTTAAAAAAATAGGAACTTATTTAACCCTATGCTCAATTCCAAAGAACAGATTTCCCTTATCGTTCTGGTTTAAATTCTTCTAAAGAAATAAAGAATCTAAATAATTCTTTTCCTTTTTTATTTTATATTAGCTTATTTTAAAATTATGAAGAAGAAAAAAGATTTAGAATTATATGATTACTCTTTATGTCTTATTCCAGCTCCTGTATACCTCATTTCAACAATGGCTAAAAGTAATATTTTAAATATTGCCCCTTATGGAATGGTTATGCCTGTTTCTTATAATCCTTTAATTATTTGTGTTGGGTCAGCTAAAAATCGAGATACTTATAGAAATATCTTAGAAACTAATGAGTTTGTCTTAAATATACCAAGTATAGAACTTTTGAGAAAAGTTAATAAAACCGCTGATCCAATCCCATCCGAAGAAGATGAATTTATACACGCTAATTTAACCCCTATTAAATCTTTGGTTGTTAAACCTCCAAGAATCGAAGAATGTAAGGCTCATTTGGAATGTAAAACAATTTGGATAAAAGAAGTTTCAAATGATGCTGAAAATAGAGTTATAATTACTGCAAACGTAGTTGCATTATCACTTGACGAAGATATTTTTATAAAAAATCTCTGTAAACAAAAAGGATTACTGAAACCATTATTTTATGAAGGAAAATCATATTTTACTCTTGGTAGCTATATAGGTAATCGAAAAATGAGATAATTTATTAGTTGATATCATAATGATTGCAATAGTAATAGTGAAAATGTCAAATTTAAGAAAACTCTTTCCTTCTATTAGTGAATTTAACTATAAAAATAAATGAGGGAAAGAATAGAAGAAAAATGATTATCATTAAATGCGCTAAATGTAAAAATAAAATTATTAAATACGTGAAATTAGGAAAAGGAAATGTCCATCGTTGTTATAAAAGCCGTATTCAAAAATATTATGTGCCACTAAATAATAAAGAATTAAAATGCCCTAATTGTGGAAAAGTAATTGGAACTGATCGAGGATATTATATTAAAATGAACCATCATACATTTACATACTCTGGAACAATTAATTAATCTTAGAAAACTATTTTAAATTAGAATCCTCGCTCCCATCTGGAAGAATATAATCTGGAGAAATATATCCTTCCTCTTCAAATCTTTTTTTTCGAACACAATTTTTTCCACCACTCCAACAATAATTTTCAACCCATCTCTTATCAATTAACCCTTTATCATAGGCACGTTTAATTGCGGAACTCTCATCAAACCAACGGCATAAATTTTTTTTCACATTCATAATTCTATTAGATACTTTTTCAAGCTATTAATTAAATTATATCTTCTTTAAAATAATAACAATTATTAAAATCAAAAAAAATTATAAATTCCATTGGAAAAAGTTTTTCAACTTGAAAGAAGATACATATCAACTTGCTACTAAATGGATTTTAGAATCAAAATATGTTGTTGTCTTTTCTGGAGCAGGTATTTCTGTTGAAAGTGGAATACCTCCATTTAGAGGTGCAAACGGATTATGGAGTAAATATAATCCTATCTTTTTGGAGACCAGTTATTTTTTGAAAAACCCGTATAAATCTTGGTCCTTAATTAAGGAGATCTTTTATGATTTTTTTGGGCAAGCAAAACCGAATAAAGCTCATTATATAATTGGAAAAATGGAGAAAAAAGGATTGATCAAAACAATAATTACGCAAAATATAGACAATTTACATCAAGAAGCAGGAAGTAAAAATGTTTTAGAATTTCATGGAACAGCACAAACCTTAACTTGTATTAAATGTAAAAAAACATTTAAAAGTCATAAGTTAATAAAGAAATTACCTCCGCATTGTCCTGATTGTGGTGGTTTATTAAAGCCAGATTTTGTGTTTTTTGGAGAACCAATTCCTCAAAAAACGCACAGTGATTCAATAATGGCAGCAAAAAATGCAGATCTATTTATTTTAATAGGCACTACTGGAGAAATTATGCCTGCATCCTCCATTCCATATGTCGCAAAAGAAAATGGAGCCAAATTTATCGAGATAAATATAGAACCATCTAAATATACATATACAATTGTAGATATTTTCTTAAAAGGAAAAGCATCTGATGTTATGTTAAAATTAGGAAATTTTTTGGAATTATAAAAATATTTAAAATTTTTATTCATATTAAAAAAAAGGGAGCAATCCAGAAATTCCAAATGCTTCCAAAAGTAATCCCAATCCAATGTATAATAAAATTATTGCAAATATTTTCTGAAGTTTAGAACCAACTTTAATCAATTTAACAAAAAATCTTTGTTTTATTTTTCCAATTGTAGCGCCTATAATCATATAAGGAATCATAATTCCTAAAGCATAAAGAAAAAATAAAACAGCTCCTATTGCGATATCTTGGTTTGGCAAAACTATAGCAACTATAGAAATATAAATTGGAGTGATGCATCCAATCCATGACGAACCCAGTGAAAATCCCAAAATAAAGGATCCACTATATCCTTTATATCTCTTTATATTCATATCCATGGTTGATGCATCTATTTCTTCATTATTTTGATTTATATCATTTGATTCAGCTATATCT
>JAHQWG010000035.1 GCA_029856045.1 Promethearchaeia archaeon
TGTGGAAGGAGCTGAGACCCAAAATCCCTTAGCAGTGTGGGGGATTCACGTTCATTTTGGTTTAGTCCCAATGATCATTATGTGTTTCTCAGTCCTCATATTTTGGAAGTTTTATAACCTAACACCTGATAGAGTGAAAGAAATAAAAGATAAATTAATAGAAATTGGACTTTAAATTAGTGTTTTGAGTCTTTTTAGGACCAATTTCCTTTTTTTATTTTAATTTATTATACTTAATTTTAATGAAAGAAATATTTAGAGAATATCATAAGCACCTATTATGTTTTGATATACCTGAATCTTTTTGGTTCGAGTCGAATTGTTATTTCTTACTTATTTCTTGTCAATTAATTCCTATAGAAATTTTAATTGCAATCATTTACATAATAAGATCAAATAGACCACTTACGTAATCTTCAGGAGCTGAGCAAAGTCAAAAAAGTTTAAATTTTATTTAATCAATCCTATATAAAATAAATAACGAATTACTCATCTTGGATATAATATTTACCTGATTTTAGGCAAATTTCTGCTTTTTTTAACTCTCGTCCTAAATAATTAATATGAAATTTATCAACAGTTAGATTTAACTTTATGATTTTTTTACTTATATCTTCAGCATTCTTGCCAACTATTGTATTTAAAAGATTATGACCATTTGAAATATGAAGCACGTATATTTCATTAGTATATGGGTTTGTATAAATTTTAAAATAACCATTCGAATCAGGTTTATAGTAATCATCTGAATCTTTTATTAGTACTGCTTGATTTCTATTTATTTGTGGCAATTCAACTTTATTTTTACTTTTTGCACTAAAAATTTGTATTCCTTGATTAATAGGAGGCATTTTTTTATATTTAGATAAATATGCTAGTTTAATTCCCTTCTTCAATTCTATAACTCCGTTAAATAATTTTGCACTATGTTCAACCGTAAATATTACACCAATATCAAGCTCTGCAGCAATGCATGCTAAAAGCCCATTAATTCCTATAGAATCAATATCCATTAACTCAACAACGTTAGAAATTCCAAAAAATAAGGGAAATTCTAATTCTTTATATTTATCTTCTTTAACTTTTTTGTTATATAGTGAATATGCACTAATGGAGTTTATAAATCCTGGATGAATTGGTGTTTCTAAAAGAGGATCCAAAATGAGTTTTTGAAATCCTTTCTTCTTTAAAATTTCTGTTAAAGCAAATAAACGTTCAATTCTAACTTCTGGCATCCTTGGCATAATTGCCTTTGTTGTATCAGTTGGAAGAATTACAAAGGGTAGATTTTTAGGTGCATCTAAGTGATTCTCATAATTTCCATAATCTAAACTCAATATTAAGTCGATATCTGCATCAATAGCAGCATTAATTTCGGCTGAATTTAGAGTATCTGCACTTAGTAGAATATTATATTTACTTTTAATGTATTCAATAATTTCTTTTAATCTTGAAGGGTTCGGTTTATTCGATACACATCCGAGATCAATCATATCAGCTCCTGAAGTAATATAATGTTCTATTTTTCTATCTAATTGCTCAAGACTCTTTTCTGGTGCATTTATTATCTCAGCAATAATTAAAGGGGGTAAATCTCTTCCGATAATTTTGTCCGGAAATTTTTCATTAATGGTAAAAGTATGAGTAGAAATCGATTTTCGAGCAAATTCTATTCTATTCTTTACTATTTCTTCATATTGATCTTCACCGGAAAATTTTAATAAATCACAAGCAGGAATTGTATTAGATAAATTTAAATCTTCTATTTTTTGTAAGATTGAGTGTAAATCTGATAAAAATCTCGGACCTTTACGTATGGGAATTGAAAATTTTTTTTCTAAATTACTTGTATCCCATTGAATAAAACCTGGCAAAAGAACAATATCGTATTGATTTAAGTTCTCTTCTAAAAGAAGTTGGTTTGTTAAATCTTCGGTTAAAAATGCAGATACGGAGATAGGAGCTTTAAGAACATCTATAACACAATTCTCTGTTTCATTTGCGATTCTTTGTGCAGTTTGAAGGCTTTGTATTCCGGTAATTATTAAAATGTTTATATTAATCACTTTCTATTTATGCTAGAATTATTCTTTTTATTTCATTCAAATCAGAAAAAAGTGTAATTCCACCCATCTTTTTTAATCTTTTAATGTTTTCTAACTCGACTTCTCGAATCTTTAATATAAGTTTTTCTCCACTTGGTCTATTTGTCTCAATTGGTTTATCTTCTTGATCAGATGGATTTAAATAAACTGGAACACCACCTTTAATTGTTTGTGCAACGCAATTCGTTATAAGCGTGTCAGCTATACCATAAGCAATCTTTGCTGCTGAATTAGCACTTAAAGGGCACACAATTAACATTTTATATTTACCGGTCTGTAGAGGTCCCGCAAGAAATGGGTTATTTGGAGTTTTCTCAACTTGAACTTTTTGAATGGTTTCTTTTAAATATAACCATTGGCGATACCACTTTACAACCACCACTCCTTGAGAAGAGAGTATTACTGTAAAATCTATTGAATATTTTTCTTGTAGTTCCTTCATTAGATCAATTGATTCTTTAATTAAATAGCCTGAACCAGTTATTCCCCATACAATTTTTATTTTTTTCTTGTTATCCATAGTTTTTATGCCTTTCTTTCATATGGTATATAGATATGATCCAAAACAGAGCCTGATGAATCTTTTAATTTTAAATTATCAATTATTGGTTTAAATTTGCCGCCAAGAAGACCATCCGCAATAAATGCTGCACCTTGAGCTGAACGCTTAGCAATCTGACTATAGGTTTTCATTTCTCTTACATTTGCAATCTTGTGCAGAGTATTTTTAAGATCATCTTTAATAACCTCTAAATCAATCCCTCTTCCCGCTAATAAGATATCTTTAATCTTATTCTTTTCAGAGAAGGCAGAAGTTATTGCAAAGGTTGCTTTTTTAATACTATCCATAAATGCTTTTATCGCTAATTTGGATTGTGCATCCTTTTTAGCTAACTGAACAACTTCTTGAAGACTTAAATTCGCATAGCCAGCAATTGAAGCTACACCGCCTTGATAATAATGTTTTTTTTTGATTTCCCCAATTAAGTAAGCTAATTCTCCATCGACACTTCCACAAGCATGTATTCCCATGATATTTGAACCACCAATGCCATCAATAATTTGTCCATTTTCAATAGCTAAAACAGCTGTAAAACCAAATCCGATTTCAATAAGAATAAAATTTGTTTTTTCTGCTGTGATATTATAACTCTCAATTTGATCACGAATACCAACAACAGCCGTGCAAACTTTATCAGCCGTTCCCAGATCTATTTTATTGACTTTTTTATATGTTGGTACTGTTGGTAAATGTTTGACGCTTGGCACAATTACACTTGGATAATTTTGAACTTTAATTCTTCTTAAAATTTCTCCTAATCCTACTATTTTTTTTTCTTTATCTCGTTTAAACTTTAATAAAATCTGAAACATATCATCTTCTGTTAAATCTTGAACCTTTTTTAAGGGTAGACCAAATCCACTTGGAGCCACCATTAAATCGAAAGGTTTCACACCATCTATTACTTCAAAAAATTTATCTGGGTCTTCCATTAAATTGCTTGTCAAAATTGAAGTATCTAGAAAGACTGAATTGTTATCCAAACCAAAGAAGTCCCAGCTCTTTGACCCAGGGTCAATTCCAATTACTCTCAAGATTCTAGATCATAAAAGAATTTAAACTAGATAATTATAATTTTTATAAATATAAAGTATTATGTCTTTTTCTAATTAAAGAATCACTTTAATAAAGAGAAAAAAATTTTATTCTTTGAAGTAGCCTAGTAACTCAAGGTTTTTGTATTCGTGTTGAAGAAAATTTCTAATAGCAAGCCTTACGCCTTCTGATCTACTTGGTATCATTCCAAGTTTTTGAAGCTTTAAAAGATTTTTATCATAAATATCGGGTATATTAATAGTTATGTTGCGCATGTGTCTTTTCTTTTCCTTTTTATCATCCATTTTTTATGAGACCTAAGTATTTCGTATTTGTTCAATTAATCATTTATATTTAATAATATTAATTTATACAATTAAATATTAAATTAAATCCTCGATTAAATGCAATTGACCCTTAAATATATTATATTTGAATTAATCCTTGTATAAATTCTATGATGGATTAATAATGATATATAAAACAAACTTATATTTAAAGCTATTCTCAATTTAGAAAGGAAATAATAGATTTTCGCTTTAAACATAATTATTTCATGATTTTAAAAATATTGTGTGCCAAAAATGAGTAATCCATCTATTTCCTTTAAGTTTAGTTTTTTCGTTTGTTTTTTTCAATATATCTCCCCCGAGATTCGATAGTTTCAATTCGATCAATAATTTCATCTGATTTACTTCCATATTCTAATTTATAGCTATTTATTAAACTTTCAAAACATTCTTCGAAGTATTGCCCGTGTGTGCTTCGTAAAACCCTTTTAATTAAATGTAAATCCACGCTTTTATCTTCAATTTTTATCGATTTCGTCGAAAGTCCAAAATCAACAAAAAAAATTTTTTCATTTCTGGTAATAATTATATTAGATGTTGTTAGATCACCATGGATAAAATCATTTTTATGCATAAATGCAATATATTTCCCAATTTGTTCAAAATACCATTTTCTCTTAGATTTATCGATTTTTCCTATAAGATCTTTAAGTTTTTGACCTTTAATATACTTCATAATAAGCCAATTATTATTAAGATCCACTTCAAATACTTGGGGGACCGGAACATTACATTTCTTTACAGAAATAAGCATTTTTCCCTCTATAATTGTTCGGGTTCGCCTTAATTTTTTATCTAAATCTTCTATCCGATACTTTTTAGGTCTACGATGTTTCACCAAAACCTCCTTATCAAACCATTTACCTTTATAAAGTGTCGCTTCCGCACCTGTATATATAATTCGATCAAGATCGATTACTGGATTATTATTCATATTTAACTCCTCCAAGGTATTTCTACATTATCCATTCTCCATTTAGGATTGATTGTGGTATCTTTGATATTATCAGCTCCAACCTCTTTATATTTTAGTATCCCAGTCCAACCAATCATAGCACCATTATCTCCCGCATATTTCAGGGGTACAACACTATATTTTGCATTGTGCTCATGGCTTATATACGCAATCATTTCTTGTAATCTCTTATTTGCTGCAACCCCACCGGTCAATAAGACCTCGGTTTTATTAGTATGCGCTAATGCTCTTTCAGTTACCTCCGTAAGCATTGCAAAGGCAGTTTCTTGTAAGGAGTATGCAATATCACCTAAATTATATCTCCTATTGTAATCCTTGGATTTTAACAGATTTTTTACAGCTGTATATAATCCTGAAAAAGATAAATCCATACCTTTTACAATATATGGTAATGGAATATATTTCTTAGACTTTTGTGCAAGTTTCTCAATCTTAGGACCACCTGGATGTTGTAATCCTGCATCTCGGGCAAATGCATCAATAAAATTCCCCACAGCAATATCTAATGTTTCCCCAAATATTTGATAACTCTCTGATTCAAATGCACTAATAATAGTATTCCCCCCAGATACGTATAACGTTAATGGATCTTTTAACCCGCATTTTAGCCTTCCGATTTCTATATGCCCAATACAATGATTTACCCCAATTAGAGGGATTTTTAGCTCTTGACTCAGAAATCGAACGATAAGAGCACCTACTCTCAAAACAGGACCAAGACCGGGTCCTTGACTAAAAGCAATTAAATCAATATCCTTCATTGAAAGATTTGCTTGTTTTATCGCTATTGTTATGGTTTTATCAAAACATTCAAGATGATGTTCTCTGACCTCTCGAGGATGCAAACCACCAGTTTCTGGAATATATGTATCATTTACAATACTAAGCACATTTCCATCAAAGTCTAAAATACTAACACCGAAGGTATGGGCTGTACATTCAATGCCTAAACAAATTTTCCTTTTTAATTTCACCAAAAAATCACAAAAAAAGTAAAAACAAAATCAAAAAAATTTACACTGCTTTCTTTCTTTGCCGTGGAGCACGCCTTCCTCCTCTTGCAGGAAGAATTGCAACACCTTTCTTCCCCTTCCTTTTAAATACGGTATAGCCACACTTACCACAAGAGAACCTGTCATAATGATTGGCCAGGAAATAGCCAGGACCACATTTAGGGCAAGATCGATGATTTCTTTTTAATTGATCGCCCTCAATTTCATAAAATTTTGACACAATTTCTCACAATCATTTCAAATATATAATTTACTTTTTTTTATTTGCTTTTGTTGAATTAAAAAGATTTTTGTATGGCTCACCTTTTCTTTTTGCAGAATAAATTGGTTCTCTTTTCTCTTTTTCAATATTTCTAACCCTAATATGAAATGGCTCAAAAAATCTTAAAGTCTCTTTATCCTCATAAATATGAGCAAGCCCTGATACTGAAGACGTCCCAAAATGAGTTTTAATATTTCTAATAATCGTTAAATTTTCATCTACTGTCTTTTGAGCAGCGATCTCCTTTTTGAAATCCATACGATTTGGAGTCCCTTTTCCTTTAGTATCTAATTTGAATTTTAATTCAAGTCGATTGACGAGCTCGTTTTTCTTTTCTTCAATTATTTCAATACCGAGAACCATATCTAAAATCTAAATCTTTTTATCTACTCTATTAATATTAGTTAAAATAAAGTATAAAATAAAACATTTTTGGTCACAATGAAATATAATTATAAAAAAAATCTAAAGAAGTTGATAATTTTTATCATTTGTGAGATTATTGTCTTTTTATTACTTTTTATCTTTTTCTTGAATATTAAAAATATACTAACTGGAGGATGGATGCTTCTATTTATCCTGGGTATCGTGATTCCTTATTTAATTGGAATTGAAATAACCATAAGAAATATATTTCGCATATACAGATGGAAGAAACAAAAATCAGAGTCTTTAATTCGGGAAGAATAATTCATTACCTAATATTTTTCCATTAGCTTAATAAGTCTAGATACCATTTTCTTAATTTGCGTAGTCACCTCAATACAAACCAGACCTTCAGGAATAGGTTTTTCGGAATCTGTAACAGGAGGTTGTCCATAAAAAACATAGGATTTAATACCTTCTAAAAGCGAAAATCCGGAAATTAATGGGATTACTAATAAATCCTCTTCTCCTTCAACAATTTTTACTAATACTCTTCTATTATTTTCGATTAACTGCTTTAATTTTGACCACATATCCTTAGATATCGTCCCCGTGGGATTTTCTAATTCAATAATCTGCTCAAAAAATTCCGTGAAAGGAGTATCAATCTTTTGTCTTTTTGTCTTTTCATCAATAATACAAATTTTTATCATTTCCCTCAAATAAACATTTTCTAAAAAATCTTTAGTAACAATATCCCCCACGCAATAAACTCTATAATCTACACCCTTATTTATTTTTCTTTCTTTCTTAAAAAAAGAAATAACCTCTCCAATAGTATCTTCCCTTTTACCTGAGAATAATTTGCCTAATGGTTGTGTGAATTTTTTTCTTTGAGTTATAGGGAGCCGAAGATCTTTCATCATTATAAATATGACTTTAATTAAAAATAAATCTTTAAGAAAAATAAGGCATGAGAAACCAAATCTGTAAAGTCTTCAGAAGTTTACCAAAAAGTGGAATTGAGTGCAGAAGTAGCACAATCCTTATCTCACGCGAAGGGCATACTTTCCCTTTATATTAATATTCATGTACCTTGCAATTTTTGAATTAGGAGGATCTAAAATGATTACTTCACCCGAAAAATCATCACTAAGTGTGTGAGTTTTACATTTTGGGCACATTGATTTATCTTTTTTGGTAATTAAATGGCAATTTTTACATGCCTTTTCATCAGATGCCATTCTTCAGCAATCACCTTTATTTTTAATATATTTAATATAAATTTATCAATCTATTTCTTTTTTTTCTTTTTGGATGCTGTTTTCTTCTCCGTCTCCTCCGCCTCTCCTTCGGAAGTTACCTCTTCTTCTTTATAATATTCCTCAAGATCTCGCTCAATCCAATCTTTTTTACCCAAAAATGGTTGTCTCATTGTCAAACCTAATTTAGCAGTGCGACCGCCCCCCAAGCTAACAGCTATTATACGTGCGCGAACTGTATCATTTACCTCTAAGATCTTTCCGGTCTCTTTCCCTAAAAATCTATACGCACTTTCTTCATATACAATATAATCATCACATATCTGGCTTACATGCACAAGCGCATCTAAAGGACCAAGTCGAATAAATGCACCAAAATCCACAATCTCAACGCAATCACCTTGCACGATCTCCGAGATTGTAGGTTTAAATGCTAAAATTCTAAAAATTACCTTATGAAATGTATTAGCTGAACTAGGGATTACTATACCTAACCCAACGTCTAATACATCAATAACTGCAATGATAAAACCAAATTCTTTGGTAACCGTACCTTCATAATCATCGCTGAGTATGATTCTAGCTGAAGTCTTTTTATCTTGCGAGTAAAGAAATGGAGGAATTTCAAGCGTCGATTCAAGAGTTATAAGCTTAAACATGTTTTTATTTTCTCTTAATTTATAAGCTTAAAGCACAATAAAATAAATATTTTATTATATTAGAGAAATCATACATACAAAATAATCATTTTACAAAATAATTACTTATAAGATTGCAATGTAAAACTTAATCCACACACCCACTGAAACACATCTAAATTTTGTTATTAGTTTAATAACAAAAAAATATATTTTTAAAATAATAAAATAATAATATATTTAAAGAATACTCATTAATACTCTTAATTTCTAGATTTATAACAAAAAAATATATTTTTAAAATAATAAAACAATATCTGGAAAAATGGACAGTATCGAAACATTAGACTCTATTCTGAGACAATTGCTTTCATCAATTCCTGAGATTAAAGCTGCAGCCATCGTTAGTGCGGAAGGACTTCCAATCGCTTCGGCTTTAGAGGCGGGAATTGATGAAACAAGAATCGCTGCAATGACTGCTGCAATAATTTCACTTGGCGAACGTGCCGCAATGGAGTTAAACAAGGGTATATTGGAACATATCCTTGTGAGGGGGACAAATGGCATATTATTAGTTATGTACTGTGGGGAGAACGCCGTTCTAACTGTCTCAACAACCATAGATGTGAAACTCGGATTAATAATGCTAGATTGCAAACGATCTGCTGCGAAGATTGCTCAATTAATTTAAAAATTTAGAAGTTACATGTAAAATTTAATTGTTATAGGAACTAATTTTCTTTTCTTTGTATTATTTATGGTAAGCCGATTTTTGGGTTTTAAATAATTTACTCCAAGCAATATAATAATGGACAGAAAAGTTAGATTTTAGAGAAAACAAATAAAAATCAAAAGTTTTATTATGTGCTTATAGAAAGAAATAAATTTAAAGTATTTTGCACGAATTAAATGATTTCATACTCGGTTTATTCTTTGCAGATGAGAATAATATAATTTATGAAAATATTAAATTCTCTAAAGAACTTACTGAGTTAAAAAGACAAGAGTTAATGGTACTTCCATTAAAATTTTTTGGTCCAGTTTTTTTAACTAAGGCATATTCAAGATCTTTTAATTGGGTAATTAAATTTATAGAATCCACACTATCTTTTAAAACGCAAGATACTGAGGACACGTCGATTATCCAATCAACGTTTAATCTTAACTCCTCAATTATCACGGATAAAGGGGTTACAAATCTTTTTTCAATTATTGCTTCACCCTATACTGAAGATATTAATTTTATTTATAAAAAAATGGCAGATTATATTCATCCCGTTTTGCTTCAAGTAAGATCTATGTATCGACAAGAGCTAGATTCAGAAATTAAAGTTCAAAATTATTTAGATCAAGAGTTAGAGCGAGGTATTAATTTAATTGAATATTCTCTTGGATCCACAAGAAAAATATATTGGAAAGAGCAATTAAAATATTATTGTGTTGGTGTTATAGAGAGAAAGATATCTCGAGATTTGAGTGTAAAAGAATTGAGCATTTATACATTTGATAAAGATGATCCAATGAGAAGGAAACATCTAGAAGATATCCCATCCTATTATGTTATGGTCATTTTAACAGGATATTATGAAAAGATGACAAATTTGACTTTGAATATTTTTGAGATGGTAAATGTGAATTCCAGCATAAGGCAAATCGAAATAGGTTCAGAAAATAAAAAAGTTTTATATTTAGAAGAATATTCTGAAGACAATGATATTAAAAAGAGTTATGGTGTCATTTTAATTCCAATGGAAGAAGAATCCGAACATGTTAAAAATAAATCCTTTTATAAGAAGAATTTAAGAAAAATGTTGGATGGAAATATTTCTTTTGAAAATTTTATCAAACTTATTAATTCTAATTTTACCTTAGAAAAATGGGGAGCGACTTCAAATAAAGAACTTGAAAAAATTCAGGAAATTCTTGATAAAAAAGATTAAGGGAGGTTAAAAGATGGATAAAACAGATAATCCTTATAATATTGATAGAGCGCGACTTTTGGATAACTATCGGATTACTGAAAACATTTTAAAGAGTTCGGAAAAAAATGAAATCAAAATAATTGCACAATGGTTAGTTAATAATCAATCAGCAGGACCTTCTCAAGAAATTAATGTAGAGATAATTAATTATTATAGTAAATATTTAAAAAAAGATAAAACTCTTTTAGATTTTGCTCTTGAATGGATTAGAGCGCAAAAGATTAGGAGAGAATATATATTAAATTTAATTAAAACGAATTTTCCTAGTAATAACTTAAATCTTGTAATTGACCATTTTATTTCGTCCTTCTTTCTCAAGTATTATGAAATTTTAAGGGATTTATTTACAGATACGATTCAAGAATACGAACTCAGCGCACTTTTAGAAATTTTATTTGCCTCGGAAAGAGAGCAAAATTTTATTTTTGAAAATCACATGGAAAAGCATAAAAACAATCCACAATGTCCTACACTTTTTAAAGGTTCAGAAAGAATTGATACAAGTATTCTAACGCTAAGATCTGGACTTGCAAACATAATTCTAAGAGATTATGAACCGATAGTTCAAATTCCTCCTTGAAAAATTACATATTCTGTAAAGAACTTAAGATAAGTAACTATAACTACTACTTATCTTTATAGGTAAATATGATTATTCCTTTATATGAAAAGTTAGCACGATTAGTTGTTGAATATTCATTAGAGATCAAAAAAGGTCAGAGAATTATAATAAGGGGTCCAAGTAATGCAGAAGCTCTCTTTCAAGCTCTTTATTTGGAAGTTGTTAAGGTTGGAGCCCATCCAATGCTTGAAGTAGAACTTGAAGGAACACATGAGCTTTTCTTAAAATATGCTTCTGAGGAGCAGTTGTTATATGTTGATAATCTTGAAAGATTAGTAAGGAAAGAATTTGATGGCTTTATTGTAATACGTTCAGATTATAATACACGTAGATTAAGTACTATTGATCCCAAATTAATTGCGACCTATACAGGAGCACCGGCAAGAAAAGAATTAAGAGATATTTTTGAGACTAGAGTTGTGAAAGGGGAGTTGAAGTGGGCTTTAATTCCATTTCCATGTCATGCTTATGCTCAAGAAGCAAATATGGATTTATTTTCATATACAGAGTTTGTAGAAAAAGCATTATTATTAGATAAAGAAGACCCGGTTGAGGAGTGGAGAAAAGTAGAGAAGGAACAAGATAAAATTGTGGATTACTTGAATAAAGTTGAGGAAATACATGTAATTGGCGAAGATACCGATTTAACTCTATTAGTTAAGGGAAGAACATGGATAAATTGTTGCGGGCGCCTTAACTTACCTGATGGAGAGGTTTTTACGGGTCCAGTGGAAGATTCTGTGAATGGACACATTCGTTTCACTTATCCCGGGATTTATGCTGGCAATGAGATTGAAAATATCTATTTAGAATTTAAAGATGGAGAGGTAGTGCGCGCTACTGCTGATAAAGGTGAAGGATTGCTTAACGAATTACTTAATATTGAGAATGCTAGAAGATTGGGAGAATTTGCAGTTGGAACAAATTATGGTATTACCCAATTTACCCGAAACATGTTATTTGATGAGAAGATTGGTGGAACCTTGCATTGTGCGATTGGATTGGGATTTAAGCAAACAGGTTCGAAAAATATGTGTGCTTTGCACTGGGATATCTTAAAAGATATGCGAATTCCTGGTTCGCAAATATATGCTGATGATAAACTAATCTATGAAGAAGGAAAGTGGAAGATTTAAATAAGCAATAAAAAAGTTATTCCATAAAAACTGAATATTTTTGGACAAAATATTTTTTTACTAGATAGCTAGTAGGTTTAAAAGGATTAATGTGTCCTTTAAAATTTTTTAGTTCTTTCTCAAATTTTTGTTCAAATTCTTTTGAAAAATCATCGAGTTTTTTCAGTAATATTGGTAAATCCATGCTTGAGATTAAAGCGGCGATATGATATTTTCCGTAGGAAAAAAACAAGTTTACTCCTTCTTTTTTAATCTTTCTAAGTTGTTTTTTACTCATTGTTATTTCATTAATTATAGTGATTACTCCAGTAAGACCGCCAGAAATCAGATCTTCGTCCATTTCAAATCGTTCGATTTTTATTTTGGATTTACTATCTTTTTCTAAGTTATGAAAATAAAGACAAATGCCATCATAATTGAATATATAAAGATTTTTAATAGTGGAAGCCCATTGAAGTTCTTTAGAGACTAAGAATTCTTTCATTCCCATCATCCAAACGAGAAGAATAACTAGAAGAAATGAGTTTATTCGATCAGGGAACTCAGGTATTATCAGATTCAAATCGGGGTTGGCGTTATATAATCCATTTATCCATTTACTAAAAACATATCCAAGGACAATTCCAATGAACATTAAAGACATTAAAAGCCCATTAATTCGCCCTCTGTATTTTAATTTCCCTCTTTCTGTTGAAAAATCTCCGGATACTGTAAAAATGGCGAGTAAAAGCGGTGTAATTGAGAACCCATAATGTATTGAGAGATAGATTTTTTTAGGTATGCCATATATTACTTCTGCTTCAACAAATGAACCATAGGATATAAGGAAAAATGAAAGAACTAAAATTCCCAAGACAATTGCATATTTTCGACCAATGTTATCTAAAAACCAGCCTGCCGCCAGTAAATAAAAAAAAGAGGCGATTGCGAATGTTATAATATCCAAGTCAAAACCATAACGTGCGAGTAAATCACCTAAAATAAAACTTAATACTGTGAAACTGGAAGAGTATCGAAAAAAATGCTTCTCAAAAATAATTTTCATATATTTTTCATCAGATATAAGTCTTTCTTCAGTTTCTATATACTTATAAGATCTTGAATACCAATAAATAATAATTAAAAGAACAGCTTCTACAATGAAAAGATAGGGATATAGGAACTCAAAGAATATAAAAGCAATTCCAATTAAACCTACAATGGAACATGAAATTATCAGAAAAGCCGTTACTCTTCCTCTATTAAGGATATTGGTTTCATGAATTAATGTTGTAAACCATAATACAACTAGTTGAGGTAATGTAAAAAGTATAATAAATAAACCAATATAATCAAAAATGGTACCAGTAAAATTAGTTAAGAACAGTCCTATAATGCAAATTAGTAAGGTTATATTATAAAACCTTGTTTTATTCTTTATTTTATCACCAAGACAACCAGAAGCAAGAAAACTGAGAGAAACCACAATTAATAGAGTGATTCTTTCAGGATCCAAAGCAAACCCCTCCCCAGTTAAGGCAACATATTTGAAGAGAAGAACTTCGGTGATTATTATAATTGCAAAACTAGAGAGTATTAAATAAATAAAAGAAATCTTAGGCAAATTTATATCTCTTATAAATGTTTTTCTAATCCAGGTCTTGATGGAATCTTTATTCATTATTCTCTTTTAAAATTAATTTGTATATTATCTTTTCTGTATATCTTTTATTTAATATTTATGTCAAAATGAAAGTAATTATTCAAATAATTAATTATTTTGTCAAATAAATGATTATTTCAAAAAGACATTTTTAAAAAAGTAAAAATGGAAATTTTAATTCTTGGGCATTTTCTCTTTACTTTTTTCGATTTTAATTAGTAGATATCCTACAAGCCGATGGCTTATTACTTGTATGAATGATAATAACCACCACCAGCGAGGAATAAATATTTCTCTTTTATATTTACGTGATGCCTTTAGTACAAGTTTTGCTATATCTCTAGCTTCAACGTATTTGTATAAAAAACCTCTTTTTTGGTATTTTTCAACCCATTTTTTCAATTCTGGAGATCTCTCCCAAAACTTGGTACTTGCCGGAGCAGGACAAATAGTGATTACTTGAATATTATGATTTTGCATTTTATACTCCAATCGAATTGAATCTGCCATTCCAACGATTGCATATTTGCTCATTGAGTAAGCTGCCATATTAGGAATACCTGCCTTTCCCGCTGAACTTGAAGTGAAAATTAGTTGACCTTCTCGTTTATCAGGAAATTCTTCAGTTGGAGCAGAACGACCAATGTAAGGAAATGCTGCTTGAAGAACGAGCCATATACCATCAACATTTACGGACATTATTCTTCGATATTCTTTAAATGTTCCACCATTTGTTATGGAACAAATATCACCAATTCCAGCATTATTATATAAAATATCTATATACTTCTCTTTTTCACCAATGCTTTGAATAACCGATTCCACCTGTTCAGGATTTAGAACATCAAATGCAAATGCTTCCACATACTCAGCTCCGAGTTCTTTTATTTCTTTTACTAATTCATTAAGCGCTGGACCTGGTAGATCTAACAAATACATCCGCATTCCTAATGGTGCAAAATGACGGCAGACCTCACTACCAATATCTCCACTTGCTCCAGTTATTACAAATGTCTTTCCTTTATACCATTTCTTTTTCATAATCATAAACTTTTTTTAATTTTAAGATCTTATTTTTGTGTAAGAATCTCTATAGCATATTTTTTAGTGATTTTATTTAAACTTAAGAGTATTTAAAAATTTTGTCAAAAAGACCTTTTATTATTATTAATTACTTAGATGAGTGAATTAGTCAATAATACTAACAATTACAAAAGATTTTTTATAAATCAATGGCTTCAATGATCAATGGCTTCATTAATTGATTTATTCATAATTTTACCTTTTATTGCTCTTTTAATTTACTTTCAAGTAAAAATTATAAAATATTCCCGCGATAAAAACGCAAAATTTTATTGCAAAATACTATTAGTGCTCTATATTATTATAGTTTTTACCTTTTTCTTAAATGTAGATTACAAATTTCCAGCAGGTTTTGCAATGTGGTTAGGTATGGGGATAATTCTTGGTTATTTTGGTCTTTATAATTTGATAAATATAAAATTCCTTCATAGACAACAAGAAATAAAAGAAATTGACAAGGAATTTCAAGAATTCAGAGCTAATACACATGAGTATATAAGAAAATTTTTTCATTTCTTCTTTTTTGGAGGGGTTTTATTAGATGTTATCATTTTTAACACAATTACTATTGCTCTATTAGAAAATATTCCAGGTTTTGCAGAATTTTGCAATATAAATCCATTTTGGCCAGGTTTTGATTTTTTAATTACACCAAAATATATATCACCAACTCTAGTTGATATCAGTGTAATGGTATTTTTTATGATTGGTGTACCTTTTGCGATAATTTTAGAATTTTTTAGGTTAAGTCCAAATATGGGTATCCCATTTTATAGGTTATTTAAGAAAAGTTTAAGACCTTCAGAACAATACAACGTTGGGCACTATTATTACTTCATATTTGGTATTTTTATGGCATCTATTTTTCTACCAATTGCTTGTACATTTGGAATACTCTGTCTCCTATGTTTTGGTGATACATTTGCCTCTATAATTGGTAAAAAGATTGGAAAGCATAAGATAAAATGGGAATCTGAAAAATCATGGGAGGGAACTATAAGTGGCTCCATAATAACATTTATTACTTCTTACTTCTTTATTGGCTGGGAATTAGCAATTATATTAACTCTAATTTTTGGTATTTTTGATATGATTACGCCCAATTTACTAAAGATATCTGATAATTTATTATATCCATTATTAGCTGGCATCATCTTGTACTTAATAGTTGTAATATTTGGTTATCAAATTCACGCGCCGATTGCAGATATTTTCGCACATTTTAATGAATGGTATGCAATGTTTTACCCGGAGTGGGCTTAATGTCCGGAAATTTTTCTAATTTCTCTTTTTTTAAAAAAGAAGTTTAATTTTTCTTTAGATGATAATTTTCCTTTAAAAAGAGGATAAAAACGAATTTTTATTAACCTTTTTTTAATTTTTAATATTATTTATTATTTGAAAATAATTCTCTCAAAATAATTCTATGATTGAAGAATTAAACGATATTGCTTTATTTATTTTTGATTTAGATGGAGTCATTTATCGAGGAGATGCCTTGATAAAACATTCAAATTTAATCATAAAGACTCTACGTAATAAAGGTATTGATGTAGTTTTTAATACAAATAATTCCACAGCCACACGGGAGATGTATGTTAAAAAACTTAAAAACTTTGGAATTCAAACCATTAGAGAAGATATTTATACAAGTGCTTATATTACTGCTCAAAAATTGTCTAAAATAAAAAATAATTCAAATATTTTCATTATAGGAGAAATTGGGCTTAAATTGGAGTTAGAAGCTCAAGGACATAATGTTTTTACTGATAATTCTCTCTCAGATGAGATTGATTTTGTGGTTGTTGGTTTAGATAGACATTTAACTTATGAAAAAGTGAGTATTGCTCAAGAATGTATATTGAATTACGGAGCAAAATTTTATGCAACCAATTCAGATGCTACACTTCCAACAAAACAGGGAATCTTACCTGGAGCTGGAGTTATGGTTAAGGCAGTTGAGATCGCGACAGGTCATAAGCCGTTAGAGATCTTTGGAAAACCCCAGATTACGGGAATTGAGTTGATATTAGAGAAGTATGATACGCCTCCAGATAAAGCAGTATTTGTAGGTGATAGATTAAATACGGATATTGTTGCTGGTAATCGAGCAAAGTTAAAAACAATTTTAGTCCTTACTGGAGTGACTAACAGGAAAATGCTGAAAAACATTAGCAGCGAATTGAGTACCCCAGATATTGTAATCAATACATTAAGCGATTTATTTATACATCAAAAGCTCTAATTTCTTATTTTTATCTTTAAAGAAAATATTGGAACCGAAACGAAAATTTCCAATTTTAATAGTTTTTAAATAGTTAAAAGTTGTAGTAATGATCATAAAAATAATTATAATTTAATCGGGTTGGGATATTGAGCATTAATGAATTTGAAATTGAAAAAACTAATGAAAAAATTAAAAACAGTAGAGAAGAATTAAATGCTTTAAGTGGATATGAAATTATTACTGAATCCTTAATTCTAAAAGTATATGATGTATTCGGGCGCAATGCTCTTCTTAGTATATTATATCAAGTTGGAACAGCCCCAGGATTGTCAATTGCAAAAAGATTAAAAGAGAAATATAATAAGGAAGTATTTGGAATACTTGAATCCATTGAACTTCTACTTGGAGAATTAAAAGAATTTTACTCTGTTCAAATTACAAACGTTGAAGAAGATGAGAAAAAAATTAGGTTTGTTATTTTCAATAAATGTTTTCTTCGGGATTCTTATAAACATCGTAAGAGATTGAAGCCCGGGAAAGCTTTTTGCAGAGTTAATAAAGGGTATTTTGAGAAAGCTTTAAAAGAAATGCTTGGAGAAACGGTTAAGAAAATAGAGATTAATTTTTTAGATGACAATGTTGAAAAGGATGTTTGTGAAGAAGAGATAATCTTCTTTAAGTAAATTTTCTCTTAATTAATATTTACTCCAAGAATCTACTATAATTATTGAGAAAATTCAAGTTAAAGATTTGAGCATCAATTAGAGAATCTAATTGTACGAATTCATTCGGTGCATGAGCAAAACCCCCGATCCCAAGGCCACCTACAATAAAATTTTTATTCAAATTGGTTTTAATAATACTTAAAGGGGCTGCTGCTGGGCTTAAAGGCCATATCTCAGGTTCCAAATTTATATCTTTACAAGTCTTTAAAAAAACTTTGCTAATTGTAGAATCTATTGGAACTCGAGAACCTGAATATCCCATATTGTATTTTAAGTCGAATTTTGAAGCTGATTTTATAATAAATTTTTGTAATTTATTTTTAATATCGTTAAAAATCTGTTCAGGGGATATATCATGGGCGAATCTAATATCTATGTTTGCCAATGCAGAATTAGCGACCATATTTTTATAACCATTTTCCAAATATCCGGATTTTAACGAGGAAATATTAAAAGTTGGTTGAAAAAGATATTTCAAAAAAGCTGATTTGACATCGGAATCTATTATTCGATTAATACCTGCTTTATTAATAACATCATCCATACTGATTTTTTCAATTAAATTTTCAAAAATAACCTTCTCTGAGTTGTTATACTTATAAGGTTCAACTAATATTTTGATTTTAAATCCTGTTTCATCATAAAGTTTATTTAAAAATATGTTTAAATCTCTCGCTGGATTTGCTATAATATTACTAAACGCGGAGTGGGGTTCCTTATTTTCTGAATAAGCCTTTATTGATAAAGAGATAATGCCTTTATAACCCATTTTAATTACTGGTGTCTTATCCAAATTTTGTTTTGCAGAAGGGTAATAACAATCAATACATTGCTTTAGTTTTGTTCTATTTTGATTCAGAAATTCACGGAATGTGGGAGAACCAATCTCTTCTTCTCCATCGAATACTAATATTAATGAAATTGGCAATAAATTTTCTCTTTTTAATATTTTTACAACGTTTAGGAACGTCATTAATGGAGTTTTCGAATTATATGCACCTCGGGCAATTATACAGTCTCCTAATTTTTCTAAAGGGGGATTTAATTTTGAAATTTCAGCTGCAAAGGGGGGTGATATCCAATCCTTTTCCTTACTTATTGGTTGCGTGTCATACATCATATAGATTAAAAGTTTTTCAGGACGATTTCCCTTTACTTCAGTAAAAATAGTAGGATTAATTTTATGCTCAAAAATATTTATCTCTTCACAAAACTCAGAAATATAATTAATGATGAATTTTTTTGCTTGCTTAATCCCATTTGAATTTAAAGAATAACTTGGAATTCGTAAAAATTCTTGTAAATCATTAGTTATGAATAGAGCGTTTTCTTCCTGAATTTGGTTTCGAATATTTTCTAAATTAATACTATTAGACACGTTCTGATGACCTTAATTTATAGATAAATATCTATTAATTTTATACAATTAAAAAATGATTCAAAATAAAATAAAAAAATTTTTTGAATAATAAAATATTTGTATTTTGAAAAAGAAGAATAAGAATTAATAATTTACTTTCTTTCTTTTTTGAAATAATTCCTTTAATTCATTTAATACTGTCGTTCGAGTACTTTGGGAATCATTTTCGGTTGCAATAGGTTGTTCTGGTTCAGGGGTTGTCATTCCTTCTTGAAACCGATTTTCTAAAACATCAAGTCTTTGATTTATTCGATCAAATTCAACCATAACGTTTTCAGAGAGTCGAATAACTGCGGTTAAAGTGCTGTCTAGAATCTTCCCAAGCCCTTCCACTTTTTCTAAGGTTGGATCGGTTAGAGATTGCTGATCTCTTAATACATCTTTGAGAAATTTTGCGAATTCTGGTTGTGAACTAACAAGATCGTAAATTGAGCTTGTATAAACATCGAACTCTAAATTGCGCTCTTTTAATAGATCATTTATCCCTATTGTGGCCATCTCAACATTTAATTGAAATTCGGGGGTTTCCCTTAAATCAGGATCTGATTTGTGAATGAATACAATGATGTACGGTTGTTCCTCAAAAGTATTAAGTATTTCTAATATTTGAGAAAAGTATTTAAAGGATTCATCAAATTTATCTGCGTCTTGTACATCTATCACATATAATACAAGTTGTGTTTGCATAAAATATTTCTCTGGTTCTTTTAAATACATCTTTCGATATATTTCCTGACCTCCGAAATCCCATATGAGGAGTGTGAGATCTTTTGTCTCTACTATTCTTCTTTTCACTTTTTTTGTAGGTTTCAATTTACTTAATTCTTGGATTCCTAAACGTCCTCCAAACCTACTTAATATAGCTGTCTTACCTGCATTTTCTAGTCCCACACAAATAATTTTAGTTTCTTTCTTCTTAATTGGTTGTTTCTTTTTCGCTGTTCGAACAATAACATCACTTATTATTATCCCTTTCTTTAATTTTGTTTCAAGGTTAGGAATTTTTTCAGTAAGTATATCAATTTGTTTTCGCATTTTTTCAACGATTTTAGCTTGTTTAATTGGATCTTCGGTGGCATCAAGAGAAAATAATTGGTCGAATGGCTTTTCTTTATCTAATTTACTTAAATCTTCAATAACATTAATGTCAAATAGTTTTGAAATGATTTTTGTATCATTTTTAGTGAAAAATTTATACGTAAATATTGGTAATTTTGCTAAATCCCCAATTGATTTAATTTCTTTGAGATTAAGAAAGTTTTTATCAAAATATTTTAAAAATGGTACAATAGACTCTTTGGACTCTTTACTCATAATATATAATCATTTTTTTAATATTTTTAATATTTTTTTAATGTTATTTAATTTTTATATTAATTTTAAAACTAAATTTTTACCGCCTATATTATATAATGATATTAATATATTTTAATCACTCTTTAAAAGATATTAATAATAATTCAGACAATTGATCAGTAAAAAAAGAAGTTCTTGGGATTAAAGATAAAAGATTAAATATAAAATTATTTTTATATTTAGTTTTTTAAGTAAATTATTAAGTTTTTTTTCTAAAATTATAAATATTTAAACTCTCATTTTATTGTTATTGAAACCTCCAATAAAATCTAACACTTCTATGAATAAAAAAGATCTCAAACAAAATGACGATTTTTTTGACCAGAACGAAGAGCCTTGTTGCGATTCAGTTAAATTAATTGAGGAAAATGGTTATGTTGTGTGTTTAAACTGTGGATGTGTGTATTATCAAATTTTTGATGATTCCCCTCGAAGAGCGTTTACTCAAGAAGAAGTAAGAAAACGTAAGAAGAATGAACCAGTTTATAGTCCCATTGGCCCACGTACAGTCATAAAAGGTCAGAGAGATGCACGAGGCATATTATTAACGCCTAAATACAAATCACAGTTTAATAGACTTGCTAAAATTCATCGATCCCTTACTACTAGCTTTGAAAGAAACTTATGGATAGCATTGCCTAATTTACAAAGACTCCAAAAAGTATTAGGCATTCCAGACACAGTAGCAGAGGACAGTCTTAGGATCTACACCTACACCGTTAAAGAAAAGCTTACTATGGGTCGTAGTATAGATACATTACTTACCGCTTCAATTTTTGCAGCACTTCGTGTTCATGGGATTCCTAGAACGATTGATGAAATTGTAAAAATTGCACAATTGCCCAAGAAAAAGGTTGTGAAAGCTTATCGTCTCATATTTATGGAAGTACTGCCTAAATTAAATTTAAAAGTTCAATATTTCGATCCTGAGCGATATGTAGATAAATTCATTGAAGATCTACATTTATCCATGAAAGTAAGGAATTATGCAATTGATATTATTGAAAGGGCTAAAAAGAATGGATTTATAATTGCTGGAAAAGATCCTAAAGGGATATCATGTGCAGCTATCTACCTTGGAGCAAAGAAATATAATGAGCCGCGCACTCAAAAAGAGATTGCAGATTTATCTAACATTACTGAAGTTACTTTGCGTATGAGATGCAAGGACCTTCTCAAATTTGCATTTTCGGTATTAAAATCAAAAAATTGAGAAGTCTTACACATTAATTAGATATTATTATCTGTAACCTAAGAAATAAGAATCATTTCCTCTTCAAATAGAGGTAAGATATTTCCTCCCAAAAATTTAATTCCCATTTCATACAATCCCTTATCCCCCATTAAATTTGCTTCAATTAGAAAGGAAAGTATTAAAATATAGAATGAATCTTTTATTAATTTTTTTGAAATTCCCAATGGATCAAGAATTTTTTCCAATTCTATTTTGATTGATTGAAGAGATTGATCTGTTTTAAATAAACACAGTCCCCATAAAAGTAAATTTAAACCTGCATTTTCAAAATCTTTTCGCTTAATAAGTACTGTTGCAACGTGGAGATACTTGTTTGCCGCTTCTTTAAAAGTGTTATTATTTAATAGATCTAAGATCTCATTATAATATCTTCTTCTTAAAGCACTTCTTTTTTTAAGGACTTCGTTTACGGTTCGTTTTACATCTATTTGTTTTTGTTTTAACTTTTCAAAATTTTGTTCTAAGAGGATCTTCTTTTTATCTATTTCTGCTTTTTCTTTACGTAAAATATCAGCATTTATCTCTTCTCCCTTTTGAATAGAAGGTTGTTCAATTTTTTCCCCACTAATTTCTATTATTTTTCTTTCTATTTTCATTTCTGGAGTTTTTATATCAATATCTTCTCCTAGATATAAACTTAATACTAATTTTTCTATTTCGAAGAGTGGGAGAGTTTTCATGAAACCAATAGCTTCTTTAATTCTTTTTTCATCTTTGTATTTCCTCATTTCTATAATATATTCAATAATTTTCACCGGAAATGTTTCGAATAGTATTTTGATATATTCTTTCAATTCTTTTCTAATAGAATTTATAAAAATTGGAATCTTTTCGAATTGATTTTCTTTTAATAAAATTAAACATGCAACCGCGATGGATATCGCACTTAAATTATATTTTTTAATTTTCGTTAACCTAATAGCAACATCCTTATAAGCGGCAATTGAATCTTCATATTCTCTCTTATTAAGTAACATAAGAGGTGTTTGAAAATAAGTTCTTTTTAATCCTTTTCTCGATTTGAACTGTCCTTCAAGTTCATTTAAAGCTTCTTTAGCTTTTTGTTTTAATATTGATAATTTTTCTTTTAAAAGCTCTCCTTTAACTACTTGTTCTGCTTTTTCAGCTTTTATTGCACTTCTTTCTGATTCTATTTTATGGATTTTTTTACTAATGATTTTTGAATATTTTTTATTCTCAATTCTTTGATTGTAAGTATTTGCAAGACTTAAATCTTCTAAAAAAATATAAGTTTCAGCAATTTTTTTATATATCTCATCAAAATTTATTTTTTTATTATCCAAATATGATGATGAGATATATAATGCCTGTTGGATTAGAGAGAGCGATGATTTTATACCTTTTCTGTTTTCATTATTTTCAATTTTTTTTAATGCGTGTTTTTTTAATAATTCAATATAAAATTCAGAAAATTTTGTTGAACCCTCATAAATCATTAGAGATCTATAAATTCTTAATAATTTTTCAAGATCATTTTCAAATTTTGAATATCCACCCTTTTCATAAATTGATTCTATTGATTTAATAATTTGAAGTAATTTTCCTTGAAAATACCTTTTCTTTGTGATTCTTTTTAAAGACTTAGAGTGATAAATAAATTCAGGTAGATAATTCCCTTCAATTAGAATATTTAATGCTTGAATATTAACATCATCAGATAAATCGTCTTCTCCAAAATGCTTTAATAATTGAGAATGCTCTAATAATCCATTAGCTCCTTGCATTATTTTTCCCTTAGAAACATGATGATTTGCTAAATCAATTGCTTCTTTACTAATATTTAAAAAGATATTTTTTTCTGCTTTAACATATTCTTTTAGGATTTCAACTCCATGTTCAATAAATTCTTCTTGTTCCTTTTTTTTCCGTGCTTTATCACTATCCTCAACTTCAGAAACAAATTCTGTTAATTTTTTCTTTAAATCCAAAGAATTTAATTCATTAATTAAAAGGCTAACCATATTAAAATTAAGAACTTCTGCAAAAGAACGTACTAATTTTTCTAATTGATTATCTAAATTATCTCTTTCAAGATTAAATGTATTACAAATATTAACAATCTCATCATATGTCTCTTTGGCACTATAAATATCATCTTTTTTAATTTTATCTTTAAAGATTAGGATTAATGCTTCTCCAAGTTTTTTAACTATTTTCTCTAAATCTTCGAACAACCCTTCTTTTTGATACATATTTGTTGATAAGTATAATTGTTCTTTTGCAGTATCTAACTTATTTATCGAGATCAAATAATCTACAGAAGCATTTATTTTATCTGTTATTTCATTTAATATATCTTTTTTATCCTTCCTGTTCATTTTTTGGCAAATAATAAAAGCATTTTCGACTTTCGTTGCTGAAACCCATGAATAAACGGCATATTTATATGCTTGTTGAATTATCTCTTTATCTTCTAATTCTATAGAAGCCCAATTTCCAGCAGTTTCATATTGTTTTGCAGCTTCATCGAAATTATTTTTATTAAAAAGTCGATTTCCATATGCAATCATATTTTCAACGTAATACCTTTTAAATAAGAGACTTTTCTCATGATCAATCTCTTCTAGAACATCTGATGCTTCTAAATATCTATATGCTTTTGAATATAAGAAAGATGCTTGCTCCCCATATATAAAAAAATCATCCATGCTATATATATTAGCAACTCTGGCTGCACATTCTGCAGCTCTTGCAGATTCATAATATTTACTTTCTTGATAAAAGGTGTTTGCTTGAGAGATAAAAATAGAAAGCCGCATCCAAGCATTTTCTACATTGATTGGGATTTTACTTGTAATCATTGATTCTGTAAGTGTGCTCAGCACTTTGTAAAATTGATTTGGGGGCAAATTAATAAAACTTTCATAGGTGGGATAATTTTTCCAAACTCCTTCTAACAATATATTTGAAGAGATTGTTATAATTCGACTAGCACTATAAAAAAAGATAATTATAGGGATGCCTCTTCTTACATCTGAAATAATTTCTGATAAAAGTTCAAATAAATCCCACTCCCTTTTTTCCATCGGGTTGAGAAAATAAATTATTCCATCAACATTAGGAATAATTTCATCAAAATCTGCTGTAAGTTTTGCCACAACATCAATTTCTAAATTACATATATTATCAAAAACTTTTATTTCTTTATAACACTCATAGATGTCTTCCTGATCTTTTCCATCTTCGACACCCGTATTCATTATATATGGTATTGAACTTTCCGGTGTACCTAGGACAAGAATACGGAACATATATCGAATTTTTTATCACCTAATATCTGAGTTATATTTACAAGGAGAAAAATATTATGAGATCTTCAATACCTTTAATACTTTTTTTGATTTCTAAATTTTTAAATTTAATCATATATTTTATTTTTTAATTCGGGGTTTCGATTTTATGAGTCATTCTGAGTCAAACATAGATCTCATTGATAGAAATTATAAAATCATTAAACATCGAATGATCGTCCAAATGAATGATGCGATTAATAGAGGGAAAAATTTAATTAATATAGAGCTAAATATGGGAATATTTAATTTTATTACAAAGCCATTCATAAATGCTTTTTATAGTTACTGGTCCAAGAAAGAATTAAAAGAAGGAACTTTAAAACAAATTGAAATTACATTAGATTCAGCTAAACTCTTGATTTTAAATGGAAATACTCCAGAATTTTTTAACAAAATAATAGAGGAGAGTTTTCCAATTTATTTATCGGGAGATCAAACAGATCTACAATGCAAAAAGAATCATAAAAATTATTCCAAATTGAGAGAAATCAATAAAAAGGCTTATATTGCACAAGTTAAAGGAGCAGTAGAGATGTTAAAAATAACAGGAAATGTTCAATGTTATGATGATTTGGTAAGATTTGCATTTAAAGATAGGGAGAGTGCTTATAATTCTCTTTCTGAACAATTAGAATTTACTAATGAATGTATTAAAATAGTAGAAGGGGATCCATCAATTTTAACTGTCCCCACAGCTAAGGGTTTAATCCTTAAAGTTTTAAGAAAAGGTTTTGAGCAAACAAAACTAAACCTAAATAAAGATTTAGATGAAACTTTTAAATAATTTACCTTTCAAATTTATTAATTTGACACAAGATAATTCTGAACATAAAGAGAATCAAAAAACTTTCAATAATTTAAGAGCAATTTTTTTATTTTTGTTTAGAGTATTTGTATTCATAATTATTTATTATTACTGTTCTATTAATTTTAATTCTATTTCCAGACCTTTTATTGAGAATCAAACCTTTTTTATTCAATTTAATTTATCATTGTTTATTTTCGCAACTTTTTCTAACCTTTTTGGATGGAAAATTGGTTTTATTAGTGGTTTTTTAGGAGAATTTTTATATCAACTAAGCTTTTTTCCGGAGAACTCAATTTACATCGATTGGATTATTATTATCGGATTAATGGGGTTATTATTTGGGATATATGAATATAAACCGCTAAAATATCAAAAAGGGACAACCAAGATTTTTAATAACTTTCTGGTTTTCATTATTTCCTCCTTTAGTATTTTAATTTTATCCGTATTTTTTACTGTGTTTAATTCTACCCTCGAGTTAGAATTAATTTTATTAAATGTTGGTTTTAAATTATTTATGGAGATAGTTATATCGGCTGTTTTTTTAGTTCCAATTCTTATCTTCATAATTGACATGTTATTTTCTTCAACTGAGAGAGAAATTTATAATGTGTTATTAACTCATCATTCATATTTTGAAATTGATCATACATTTAAAATAAAATTTGGACGTATAAGCGTGTATTTCTGTTCCAGATGTAGTGGAATGATTATTTCACTTGTTTTTTCATCGTTTATAGTTTATTTGTATGAAAATATCACCAAAACTCCATTCAATCAGGAACTTGCTTTCTTTTCATGTGTTTTTCTTCCAATTCCTGGATTAATTGATTGGAGCACTCAAAAATTGAAGTATCGAAAATCCAATACAAATAAAAGACTAATTACTGGGTTTCTTTTGGGGATGTCCTTGTATTTTTTAGCCTTTACCAGAGATTATCTAATGTTAATGTCTATTATTATAATAATATACTTTTCTATATTCTTCTCAATTTATTATGTCGGTTATAAAAAAGAATTAAAAGAATATAAAAGATCCATTGATCAACTGAACGATTCTTCACTTGAATAATTCAAAATTATGATAACAATTGGTCTAAAAATCAGTTAAATATTATTTTCCTAATATTCTAATCAAGAAAAAAAAATAAAAAAATGAGGAAAATGATATTAGATATAATAATTAATTGGAATAATTGGTTTAACGGGCTAAGTATGGTTGAACAGATCATACTTGCTAGCTTAATAGTAGTAGTTGCTGTCAGTGTTACAGTGCTTGTGTGTATTGGGGTCTATTATTTGATAAAATATCTTTGTTTGGGAATTTTCTACATATTAAAGGGGATTTTTAAGGGTTTTAAATTTGTTATTAATAAAATAGTTGATTTAATAGACAAAATATTAAATTTAGGAGACCATAAAGTTCCTTTGACAGATAAAATAACTGATAAAAGAGAAAATATCCAAAAATCCGTTGTAGAATTACCAAGCATGATTGATAAATCATCAGAACATGAACAAGAACTAGACTTTGGTTTTTGCCCTGAATGTGGAATGAGATTCACTGATAAAATGCACGAACATTTGGATTCAAATGGGATGACTTTTTGTGTTCATTGCGGGCAATGCTTTAGAAGGGATATGCCAAACAAAATAGACGAACAGCCAGTAAATCAACTAATAACATAGTCTTATACTTAAAAAAAAATTTCCATAATGTTTTTTTATTATTTTTTATTTAAATATAATTTAGAGAGGAATTAGAAATGAATGATGAACAAAAAAATGTAAAAAGATCAAAATATTTTTGTAGGGAATGCGGACATAAGTTTCCTAAAGAATTGGTTGAAAGAATTGAGAATGGAGTTCAAATATTTTGTGAAAATTGTGGATATAAGTTTCTTTTAGAGGGAGTAAAATTCCGTGAATTAAAAGAAAAAGATTTCAAGGATAAAGAAAAAAAGGAGCTTAAAGAAAAAAAAGAAAAAAAAGAAATTAAATGGTCATCCTCTTGGAGACCCAGAAAACAAGAGATTTCACAACAGGGAATGGTTAATCTTAATAATATAATTCAAGGTATCAATAAATTTTCTTATATTATCTTATTAATTATTTCAATAATTTCTTTAACAAGAATATTTCTAGTAATTCGGATTGGAAATGATCTCCAATTTTTAATTATAATTTTTGAATCAATAGCACTCTTTATTTTTGGGATTAGAATTGCGGGTTTCGATAAAAAATATATAGCACCTTTAATTAGGACAGGTGAATATAATAAAGTTGGTGTTTCAGCTATTGCTTTGGGAATTTTAGGATGCATAGTATATGGTGCGGGGGTTGTATTGTTAATAAAAGGTATTCTATTAATAATTTACATTTCACAAGATGAGAAAAATCAAGAATTTCAAGGCTATGATTGGGGATTGTTAATAAAAGACTCGTTAAATTCAGTATCAAGTTATGCAGGTGTATCAATTATAATTTTAGGAATATCTGCTTTTGCATATATGGTTATATCAAGTATTTTAATTCCTTTTGATTTTGGTTTTTTAACTACTTTGAGTATAATCTTTATTATGTTGATATTTTCATTAATAGGCGTTTCTATTGACAAGAAGAGATCTCCAAAAATATCTTCCAAAAAGGTTTTTGAGGAAAATGAGGCTGGATCATTTCTCATTGCAGGAATTTTTGGATGTTTTTTTTACGCCTCTGGAATTTTTATTTTGCTAAAAGCAATTATTATAATTATTTTAGCTCAAAAAGGACGCCCCGAAAAAATTTTATATGATTCTTCTCGAAAATTATCAATTTCTGAAGAAATAATACCAAAACAGCCTCCAACTTCTCGGCAAGAACCTCCGAAATCTCCTTATGAAATAGAAAGCGATGAAAAAGGAATAGATCAAAAATATATTTCAGTTCCTTTAACCGCTAAAAAAGCAACACCTTTAAAACCTTTTCCAATAGAAGAGAAAAAGAATAAGAGACTAGAGGAAATTCCTTTTTTTGAGATTGATAAGAAACCTACTGAAACAAAATCAGAAAAGCAATTAGAAAAGGAAGTTAAGAAACAAAAGAAGATTGATGAAATAATCGAGAAAAAATTCAAAAAACAACCATTAAAATTAAAATTACACCAGTCTTTATTACCTATTTCTGATGAATCTGATAGAGAGATTGTTGAAAGATATTTTTTAAAGATCTTTAATGTTTTATCAGAAAAAATTCGAAGGAAAATACTTGAATTGAACATTCCAGAGAAAGATAAAAAAGAAATTTTGAAAGAATTTGTGTATTTAACAGAAGAGGAGCAGGAAAAATATCTTAATGAACTATTTGAACTTAATCGAGAAATTTCAGAGAAACTGATTTTAAGAGTTAAAAAATTAAATTTAAAACCTGAATATCTAAACCAAATCATTGAGCAGTTGAGATATATGCCCGTCGGTGAGCAGGAGATCTACTTGAAGTTTTTAGAGGAAAAAACTTAGATTTCATAAGAATATGGTGAAAGAAATGTCTTTACAACAAAGAAGAGATAAAAAAAAATCAGAAATAGAAGAAAAATCAATTGATAAAGTTCAAATAATTAAAGAAAAAGTTGATATAATTGAAAAAATTTCTGATTTTGAAGAATTATCTCAAATTGAGAAGGATATTCTAAAAATTGCCAAAAAAACATTGAAATTAAAAAAATTTGATTCAACAATCTCTGTTGAAAGAGTTGAGAATTTACCTCCATTAGTAGAAAAGCTATATGCAGATTGCATTGCTAAATTATCTTATTCAAGGGGATATAGTAAGGAAGAATTATTTTTAGCGATTCGTTCATTAGAACAGAAAAAATATATTGTGACTAATGAGAGAAGAACAAAAGAAGAGATTTTAACTAATCTAAAATATCAAGAAGTTATTAGATTTGTTAAATCTAATCCAGGCATTCATGGTAGAAGTAAAAAGATAGAATCAGATCTTAAAATTACAAGAAATCCTTTTATAAAATATATGATTGTTCTTGAAAAATTTGATATTGTAAGATCAAAAAAATTTGGAAAAACATTATATTTCTTTTTAAAGGACGTTCCTGAAGAATACGAGGTTTTGGTAATATTGTTTCAGAATAATTTAATACCTGCCATTCTAAAAGCCTTTATCCAAGAACCTACTAAAAAAATTACTACAATTGCTAATGATTTAGAAGTTTTTCATGGGACAATTCAATACCACATAAAACGTTTATTAGATTTCGAAATCCTCAAGTCAGGGGAAGAGAAGGGGAAAAACATATATAATGTAAATTTAAGTCTTTTAAAGCAATATAATCAAAATTTTCAAGAACCAAAATTTATTGAAGCTTAATTTTTTTAAAAATTTTAGTATAATTTAAAGAATGTTTTTAATTTTTTTTAAAGATTTAATAACAATATCAATAGCTCTATCAATTCCGGTGAATGTTTCTGGATGTATATAATTTGATTTAAATATATCGTATTTATTATGCCCTACTACATCTGAAACTGAAATTACAGAAGCCGTTTTAATATTAAATAATTGACCTAACAAAAACAATAAAGAGCTTTCCATATCGACTCCAATTATCCCCTCTTTTATCCAGGATTTTGCAGCATCATCCGTCTCTAAAAATAAAGCGCCAGTAGTCCAAATTGGTCCGGTTAATATCTTATTTGAATATAAGCTTTCAGCAGTATTTAATAAAATTTCATTCAACTCATTTGATGGAGAAATTTTATATACCCTTTCGTTTCCTGCTTTAATTTTATGTATTCCTTCAATAGGATTTTTTATAAATTCTAAATCCTTCAGTTCTTCATAATATTTGAGAATATAATAGGGAGACACACCATCTCCGCAGAACGCACTCTCAGGAATTATTATTTTTCCCGGCTCAATTGATCGACCAATAATATTTAATCCACCACAAAAATCGGTTCGGATAATCACCTTACATTTTGTAAATTTCAAACACTCCAATTTTTCAGCAATATAAGGAGTACCTATTAGACTTTGAATTACACTAACTTCTACTTCACCTAATCTACCATTATAGACATTTCCATATCTTATTTTATTTTTTAATCTTTTAACGACTTTTTCCATTACAAGCTTTACAGCGGGTAAAATCACAATTTCATTAACCTTAGTTGGTGAAGTCTCTAAAAACATTCGGAATAATTTCTCTTCAGTAGAGATGAATTTCAATCCCAAATTAAGTAAGCTGGATTTGATTTTTTCAACCATTATAATCACATTTGATTAGATTTTAATTTTAAGGCTAGTAATAAATATTCATTTTTTCTCTAAAATACTTAATTTATATTAATTAAAATACTTAAATTAAATTAGATGAGCACAGAAAAAAAGTGGAAAAATGAAATATCGGAACAATTTATACAAGATTATCTAAAATCTAATTATAGAATTGTTGGAAAAAACAGACACTCAGCTATAAAGCCATGTCACTGGTTAGAACAGCGATTAATGACCGGGAGGGATAATCAAAATTGTTATAAAGGTGTTTTCGGGGTAAAAAGTAATTTATGTTTGCAAAATACGCCATCTGTTCCTTTTTGTAATCATCAATGTGTATTTTGTTGGCGAGATCTTCAGAGTTCATTGGGGCCTACCTTTAATGTTGTACCAGATGAACCTAAGGAATTAGTAAATGAAATGATTCGACATCAAAAAAATCTTATTCAAAATCATTTGCCATTAAAGAGATACATTGAGAATTATCACATTATGATTAAAATTCTGAAATATTTATTTAAAAATAATAAATCTGAATCAATTCAATCGGTATCAAGAAAAATAGATGCCAGTAAAACCAAAATAGATCGGGCTATGGTATTACTAAAAAATATGAGATTTTTGGAGTATATTGAGGGTGATATTAACCATTATTGTATAAAGAAAAGTATCAAAAAACAAATAAAGTCTGATGTGGATATTGAACCTTTAGTAAATAATAATATCACA
Organism: Promethearchaeia archaeon; assembly: GCA_029856045.1. Classification (GTDB taxonomy): domain Archaea; phylum Asgardarchaeota; class Lokiarchaeia; order Sigyniarchaeales; family SOKP01; genus 6H3-1. The sequence continues at coordinate 32,143 of JAHQWG010000035.1, forward strand.
ACTTTAAGAGAAATTGAAAAAGTTCATGAAGAATCAATGAATCCAAAACATGCGGCAATATCACTTGATGGGGAACCTTTTTTATATCCTTTACTCTCTGATTTTGTGGCAGAATTTAAAAAACAAAAAATGACAACTTTTATTGTTTCAAACGGCACGTTTCCTGAGAAGATCGAATCAATGGAGTATTATCCCTCTCAATTATATATTTCTTTACCAGCCTCAAATGAAAAAACTTATAAAAAAATTTGCAGACCTATGCTTAAAAATGGATGGAAAAATATCATGAAAACAATGGATTTATTCAGTTCTATACCGTGTAGAACCGTTTTAAGAATAACTGGAGTTAAAAATTTAAATCTTAAGCATGAGGCTATAGATGAATATTTGAAAATTATAAAACGAGCAAATCCTAACTTCTTAGATATTAAAGGATTTACACTTCAAGCTAAAGCGTTATTAATTAAAGAACGTCTAAAATCTTCCAAAGATCTCCAATCCTTCTTTCCAGAATTTGAAGATATAAAAGAATTCGCAGAAAAAATAAGTAATTTAGGAAATTTCTCTATTTTATACAAGAACGAGAGAAGTCGTGATGTGCTTCTTGGAGTTAATTGGAATAAAAAAAAATTAGAAATAAGTAAGTAATTTTATTTCCAGCAAATTTAATCCGCTAAGACATGAAATAATTCTAAAATATAAATAGATTATTTTATTATTTTCTCTGATTGTATTATTTTACTATTTTTACTTCAAAAAGAACCAACTACGAATAAGTCAAAAGGTTTAATAAAATTCATTAGTAAAAAATTTTTTGCACTATTTGTATTTGCTTTTTGTTCATTTTAAAAAAAAAATGTAAACAAATCTTATTAAACCATATTTTTATATAATCGTTGTAACCAAATATTCAAATTATTAATTAGCAAGGTTTGAGGATCATAATATTTTATAGAGAAAATAATAATGGGTTATAAAGGGGAAATTTGGGTTGAGGATAGTTTTCAAGGGGATTCCTCAAAGGGAAGTAATTTTATCATAACTATTCCAGAGGTTGAGTAATATAACTACGATATTTGTTGTCGAAGATGATCTATCATTACAACGTTTATATAGTGAAATTTTAAGTTTGCATGGATTTCACGTTGTTGGTGCTGCGAAAAATGGAAAAGAAGCAGTTGAGATATTTAAAACGTTTTCAGAAAAACCTGATATTATTCTGATGGATCATAGGATGCCTGTTAAGAATGGAATTCAAGCAACAAAAGAAATTCTACAGTATGGAGATCAATCAAAAATTATTTTTATTAGTGCAGATATAAGTATTCGAGAAAAAGCGCTTTCAATTGGGGCGATTCATTTTATTGAGAAGCCTTTTACTTATGATCAATTGGTTGATCATATCAAAAAAGTATTGCTCATATGAAATTAAATGAGATTTTCATACAAAAAAAATTTCTTATCTCTACTATTAAGGAGTAATTTTTTTGAGCTGAGATTCAACTATTTCTTTCAATTCTTTAATGCCAATTTTTTCAAGAGTGGAAGTCATAAGAACTGGAAAAACATCACCATCAAAATCTTTAAATTCATTGAATTTAACTAGTTTTAGACCAAATTTTGTAGCACTATTAAGAAAGAATGTTTCTGTTTTTTTTCTATCAATTGTATTTAATTTATCAATTTTACTTAATACAACTAATACTGGTGTATTAAATTCTTTGAATAGATCAATAAATTCAAACGTTAGTGGTATAGTCTCCTCACTTTTATAAAACCACTTTTCCAACTCATCCCTAATCCTGAGGACATTTACTACAACGATTCCTAAAAAGAATTCTTTATAATGTTTTTCTAAATGGATTATAATCATTTTCTTTATATGTTCTGTTCTTCTTCTACTCGTTTTCTTCATAAACCCGAAACCTGGTAAATCCAAAATGTCAAAAGGCATTAATGGGTCTTGTATTTTTTTTAATAATAAAGTAGTACCAGGGATTTTACCAGTTTTCCCCTTAAATTTTTTGGGATTACTAACTAAAAAGCGTGTAAGACTAGTCTTTCCAACATTAGAATTTCCAATAATTATTAAAACAGGTTTTAATTCTTTCTCTGAAGTCATTACTCATCTTAATATATATGCAATTAAAGCAATAAATAAATCATTGATTAAATATCATTAAAATCATCTTTTAGAAAGTTAGAAATCATTTTATCCTGTTCTTCTTTTGGTATAATTGGACGTCGGCTTATGGGTTCTCCATTTTCTTTCAAAATTCTCTTTAAAAGATCTACATTGAGATTAATTTTAAATTTCCCCCCTTTATATCTTATAATATCTTTATCATATAATTTTAATCTAAGGAGATAACCTAACCCAAAATAAAATTGCTGTTGGGGAATATTATCAAATGGGCTTTTGCTTGTTACCTCCTTTAAGAGATCATATAATCCTTCTTTTGAAGCGCTGTGATCTTCCGTCTCGAAAACAAGATGATATAAAGAATGATACCATATTTTATCGCGTTTATCTTTAATATAATTTTGAAAATCCTCAGCAGTAACTTCTTTCTTTTTTTGAATTTCTTTCCTTTTTTCTAATTCTAATCGGATTTTTTGTTCTAATCCTTCTGAAATAGGTTGTTCTGTTTTTTCTATAGATTCTACATCTTTAGCCTCACTTTTCATTGTTGCTATAGCCTCTTTCATGTCCCTTAATTCATCTAAATCAAGTTCTTGAAGATCTGAAAAGTTTTGGGATAACTGTTCTCTTTCATCTAAATATGTCATTAACTCTGAATTTTCGACAGATATTTCTTCAGAGACTTCTGCTTCCTCTATTTCATCTTCTGAAACTTCCTCTTTTGATTTTCCTTTCCTAACTTCTTCAACAGCTTCTTTAATATCCTGCAACTCTTCCATATCTAAATCACTTAAATCAGAAAAATCTTCTGAAAGAATATCAATTTCTTTTATATAGGCTTTAAGATCAGTATCTTGCTGTTCCTCATCCTCAGATTCACCAAATTTTTTATTATTTTGCTCATTTTGCTCTTCATCTGACATCTAAATATACCATATTCCTTATTTCTTAGATATTTAATTTCTAATTCAAATCAATAAATAATAAGTATATTTTCTTATTGAATATTACTTTACAAACTGGATAACTAATAAAAAATTATTAAAAGAAAAAATAAGAATGAGTAGAAAAATCTTAATGAGGGTTGGAAGATTAAAACCAATTTTTGAGGGTATTGATGAATTATATGCTAGAATAAATATTAAACTCTAAGAAGTAATTCAAACCTTTAAATAATTAACTTATTTTATTAAATGTTAGAGAAATTTATTAGAGTTAAAAAAAATAAATATAAAAAATTTTTAATTACTTTCAAGAGATAGGTTGGTATTATCATAAGTAGAAAATTAAAATTCTGTCTATTTGCAATAATTGGATTAATTTCTGGGATATATCTTATAATTTATTTAAAAACAGCAAATCGTCTATTAGATTACTTTTTGATGCCAATTTTACTAATTGTCGGATCATCGGGGCCTTTTTTTATTTATGTTGCTCCTCAGAGTCTTAATAACATATTATTGAGCTTGGGGTGGAAGAAAGAAGAAAAGATTAAAAAAAAATGCACTATTTGTAAAAGAGTTATACCTTCTTTTCAAAATAAGTGTCCCTACTGTACAAAAAAATCTAATCCAATAGAATATAATTATCAACGCTATTAATATTTTAGATTATAAAAGATAAAATGGTTTCAGCTACTTCTATATTTCTTAAAGTTTTCAATGATTTTTAATATAGTATAGAGATTTAAAATAAATGAAAAATAAGAAATTAAAAAATTATAAAAAAACTAAGTCTGTTTATAGATGAATCTCTCCCATGGCTTAGGATTCGGTAATTCGACCTTCATGCCTTTTCTTTTTCTAATATTCAAGATTAATTCTTCTTGCATTTTGGTCGGAACTCGCTCAAAGGCTTTAAATTCATAACCAAAAAAGGCACGACCTTGTGTAGCACCTCTAAAATCGTCATCAATTCCTAGCGTTTCCGAAGCAGGAATTTCGCCATGAACAGTCACATAATCATCATCAGAACTAACATTCACAATTTTTCCTCGATGTTGGTTTAAAATTGAAATTATACCCGATTCCGTCCCTGCGGGAGTTTTAATATCTACCCTCTGAATGGGTTCATACATTTGTGGATCACCTTTTAGAAATGCTAATGAAAAACCAGAAAAAATCATCCCGGCTATTTGATTATACTGAGTATGTCTCGGATCTTCATGGATTACCATATCTGTAAAAATTACTTTTAAACCTAAGGCAGGTTCTTTAGCTAAAACGCAACTTTGAGTCCAATCGCGAAATGCCGCAACTAAATAAGATTTAACTCTATTAAATCTTTGCAATCCCATTGTTCCATTGATTAGAACATTTCCTTTATATATATCTACAATCCTTCTAGCTTCTTTTGTATCCCATCCAGCCTCTTCTCTTAAGATTTTTGCTCTCTCTTTCTCAGGCATATATTCTCCAATTTTGCCTGACATAATTAGTTCTAAGGAAGTATTATCAAGAGGTTCAATATGCATAAGAAATTTATTGTGAGTATTTGCAGATTTTGTATGAACGTCAGAAGTTAATTTTTCGATTTTCTCACGATATACAATAATCGGAGCTCCAACTTCGATTGGTACTTGTTTATCAATACGTTTTGTTAAAATATCTATCTGAAGAGGGTCAATACCAGATAATATATATTCGCCAGATTCTTCATCTAATCTAAATTCGGCAGTAGTATCAGCCATTAACCATTTTTGCACAACCTCTCCTAATTTTGCTAAATCTTGATGATCCTTTGGTTTTATACTTCGCGATACTACAGCTTCACAAGCATATTTAATTTGCTCAAATGATGGGATATATTCCCCCTTACCTGGTGCCATTTTTGCTGCAATGAAAGTTTCTCCAGTAGGACAAATAAAACCATATATTGCGAAAAGATTACCTGCGGGGATTTTTCCAGTATCTAAAATATCGGTTATTTCCATAACACCTAAACGTTTTATCCGTACTTTCTCTTTTTTGCCTAATAAATATATTGAATCTGAAAGATCTAGCGTCCCGGAAAATACTCTACCTATTAAAGTTGCACGAAAAGACTTAGGATCAATAAATATTTTCGTTATCATTCCATATAACGGCCCATTTGGATCACAATTTAATAAAGCTTGGCCTAGTTCTGAATCTAAATCACCTTCAGACCAGATTTTCGGAATTCGATATTTTGATGCTGTTAATGGATCTGGAAGATGATCTACAACCATTCTTAATAGAGCCTCATCTAATCTGAGATTTTTTCTCAAATATGCAATATCTCCTTCGTTGTATTTCTCAAAAACAAAGGTTGGTTTAATATTGTTTTCCTTAAGAATTTCAAGGGTGAAACCCCAACCATCCTTCGCGGAACCAATTGCAACACTATTATTTGGAAATGAAACTCTCCAATCAATTCCTTTCGGGGAGATCTTTTTTATTAATTCATTAACCTCATTTTGAATCTTATCTATTCTCTCATAAACCTGCTTGGGACTGAGTTTTAATTCGTTAATTAATCTATCGACTTTATTAATGAATAAAACGGGCTTACATAATTCTTCTCCAACGCTTAATCTAATATTCGTTTCTGTTTGAGTCATTACTCCTTCTAAAGCATCTACCAAGATTATACAACCATCTGAAGCCCTTAATGCACGTGATACTTCGCCAGTAAATGAAATATGTCCGGGAGTATCATTAATTTGAAAGATATAAGGTTCCTTATCGTCTGGGGTTCTTGAATCATTAAAAGCAAGTAATACAACGCTTGTAAATATCGTAATACCCCTTTCTTGTTCTTCTTCATCCGAGTCAGTAGCAAGGAGTAGGCCTGCATCCTCTTCACGCATGAGCCCCGCCCGCTCTAAAAGGTAATCTGTAGTTGTTGTTTTGCCATGATCTATATGAGCAACAATTGAGAAGATCCTTTTCTTCTCATAAGGTCCACCAATTACAAGATTCCGTATTTCTTCGGGATTTTTTACTTTTACCATAGTATTTTTTCAATTTATTTATTCATTCATCTAATTAAATTTTTAAATATGAAGAAAAATAAAAATTTTGCGATTTTTAAAAATAAGAACACTCAAATAATGCTATGCTTTTATATCAACGCGAGTATTCCAAAATAACAATTAAAAAATTAAAGTAAAAATTATTTAGATATGATATTTAAACAATTTATAATTTGTAGGTAAAATCCATGTAAATTGATTACCAAGTAAGAATTCAAAACAATATTTCTTAAATTTTAGTTAGGTAAAAACTTTGGAAAAAACAAGTTAAATTAATTATTTGATGTAAGGAAGTACCATTTCCTTTAGAATATAGACACATCTCTTTCCAACATCGGTTTTTGCATGACAACAATTTGAAACATTAATTAGATCAAACTCTTTCGGCGCTTTATTTTCTGAAATATCATTTAAAAAGTCTAAAAATTTTATGAATCTTCGCTTCTCTTCTATATAAAGAAAGTTTTCTTTTAGAAGATAATTAGGGTTTTTCTTTTTAAATTGTTTCGCATGTAATTTTTCCTTAACTGGTGGACCACGCCTAAGAAATTTCTCTGAAATTTTTGGTTTTTCACAAAAAAATGAGATTGCATAAAGATTTTTATCAGTTTCAAAATAAACTTCAAAAGTAATTTTTCCAAATCTAGGGTCTTTAGATTTTTCTATTTCGCCACTAATTTTTACCTTTTCTCCAAAAGAATATAATTTATCTCTTAATTCTGTATAATGAACTTCTAGATTTTCATTTTTGAATTCAATTAAAAAAAGATGGTCAAATATCGCTTCTTTCTTTACCAAATTAAAATCAACAATTGGTAAGGATTTAAATTGAAAATATGAAATGTCAGGATCTTTTAAAAATTGCTTAACTTTATCTTTACAATAATAATATGCTTTTTTTGATATTGCAGCTGCTACATTTCTGTTTTTGTCTGTGGGATCAATTATTATTAGAAAATCATTAATAAATCGAGGCTTTTTTTTTAATTGTTGGGTATTTCTGCCAAAAAAATCGATAGGCTGATTTTCCAATTCATCAAAATGCTGAAATAAATTTAATAAATTTCTGAAATGATAAATTAATAATTCTGAACTGTATCCTATGAACCCTATCCTTCCAACAGGACTTTTATCTCCATAGGAATAACAGCATTTAAAAAATTGTTTTAATAATCTTACTTCATTCTTTTGTTCCTTAGTTAAATTATCTCTAACAAATCGAGTATGCCAAGGAGTTCTATCAACAGCCGTTATTGGACCATTTTCCAATAAGTATTCCTTAGATAAAGCAAAGCAAAGAACAATATCAATTTCAGTTATTCCTTCTGAATCAATATATTCCGCAGAGACATAGGGATGTTCTGCATAAAGTAATATAATATTCTTAAAATCGTGCTTTTCTATAGCTTTAATTATCCAAGTTTCACAGAGTTCTCTAAATTTACTTTTCAATTTTTGTTTTAATTTAGTTTTACTTATTTTTTCTTCCATAAACGATTTAAAATCCATTCCAATAAACAAATCAATATCAGATGTGTTTCTCAATTGAGTTTGTTTAATTCCTGTTGAACCTTGAGGCTCAATAAATTTAAAGGTAATTCCCAATTCTTTTGCCTTTTGTGTTAGTAATTTGGTCAAAAAATCAATAATTTCTTTATGTTTTTCTATTTCTTGCTTTGTAGGAAGAATTTCATTGAGAGCAGCTTTAAATATGTCATCAAATTGAGTCATGTGATCCGCCTTTTAGAACTAATTCCTACATGCCCCACCAAGGGTTTTTTTCTTTTCGCATTAAGACAATATATTCTCGTAAAATATCTTTTTGTTCTGAGGTTAATTCTTCCAGAAATTTACCTATTAATTGTCTTACATGAGATTCAGGAACATTTATATAAAGAATCTCATCTTTTTCAAGATCTCTACCAATTTCAACACCTTTCATTGAAACTGCTACCTCCATATCTTTAGTTGCTTTTTGAATATTTTGTCCTTTATCTTGAACTTTATTTATACGCCCTATGTATTTCCCATTATTTTTGATTATAGGAATTTTGGAAACCAAATCACCACCAATTACCCTAACTCCAAAAACAGCAGGATTCGAGTTTCTAAAGATAAATTCAGGCATCATTTGAAGCTTTCCCGGTAAGATTAATTCACCTAATTCTTTTGCAGTATCTTCTGCTTTTCGAGTTTCCTTATATTCAATATAATCCTCTGTCAATCTATAAATGACATCATTAGTAAAAATTCTTACATTTTCATTGTATGCCATCTCTTTTGCTTCATCTAAGATATTTACATTAAAGCCAAGAACAACGGACGAATATAAATCAAAATCTCTCACTACAACTGCACTCAATATATCGGCTTTTTTTATCGGACCTACATCAGCCCGACTAATATCAATACCATTTTCGGATAAATGTTTCCCTAATGCCTCTAAAGACCCTAATGTATCCGCTTTTAGGACGATCCCTGCCTTATCTGTATGAATTCTTATACTATTAACTTCATCTTCAACTTTTTTATAAATTTCTTCTTCTTTCGAATCATCTTCAATTACATAAAGTGGAGCTCCTGCAATAGAATCTTCTAAATCTGATGCTAGGATTTTTATTCCAGCAGATGCGTGAACTTCATTAACTGAATCAAATTTTTGACGAGGATCCCTAATCTCATCAAGTGGTTTTGGCTGAAAAAGGGCTCGTATTTTTGTAACTATTGGTTTATCTAATCCTCCAACAACCATTTTTTGCCCTTTTTTAATAATTCCATCATATATTAAAGTATCAATTGTATATCCGTATCCAGCTTCCTTTTTAACCTCTAATACTACACCTTTTGCTGGACCTTCAGAATAAAGCAATTTATCTTTTAAAAATTGTTGTGCTAATCCTAATAAAACGATAAGCATTGAAGATATACCTTCCCCAGTGATCGCACTAGTTGGCACAATAGCTAAGCTTTCAGTAAAATCTTTTATTTTGTCATATCTATCACACCCAGGAAATCCCTCTTCTAAAAAATCTCCAATAATCTTATATAATCTCTCATTAAAATCTTTTTTAACAAATTCAGTTTGCTTATTATAGGTTTCAACAAAGTCAGCATTTTTATTTGGTTTCCAACCTGGAATTCTGTCTATTTTATTTGCTGCGATAATGAAGGGGACTTTTCTTTCCCGAAGTATATTTACAGATTCCCAAGTAATAGGCATTGGCCCATCCATTATATCAATTACTAAAATTGCAATATCTGCAACAGCTCCTCCCCTTTTTCTCAAGTTCATAAATGCTGCGTGCCCTGGAGTATCCACTATTAAAATTCCTGGAAGAAAAATATCTAAATCTGCAAATTTTTGGCCGCAAAAATTTTTAATCGCTTCTACTGGAAAATAACTAGCTCCGATATGTTGAGTTATCCCAGCAGCCTCCCTTTTCTGTACAACCGTTCCTCTCACATAATCTAATAAGCTTGTCTTTCCATGGTCAATGTGGCCGAGTATTGAAGCTATCAATTCTCTAGGTTTTTTATCTTTATTGATAGATTGCGTCATTAAAAATCCCACTTTAAATCTATTAAACTTCTTAATTTATAATATTAAAAATAATCTTATATTAATTATCATTACGATAAAGTTATAAAAAACTAAAAAGAATTAGAAAACTCATTATTGCAAATATTTCTTTAAAAATTTTCCCGTATATGAATGGACATTTTGAATGATTTCCTCAGGTGTGCCTTGAACGACTATTTCCCCTCCTTTTTCTCCTCCTTCTGGCCCTAAATCAATAATATAGTCCGTTGATTTAATGATTTCCATATTATGTTCAATAATTATAACAGTATTTCCTTTATCAGTTAATTTTTGAAGCACATTTATTAATTTTTTAACATCATCAAAGTGTAATCCAGTTGTTGGTTCATCAAGCAGATATAATGTGTTTCCTGTACTAACCTTTCTTAGTTCTCTTGCAATTTTTAATCGCTGTGCTTCACCTCCACTTAGAGTTGTAGAGGATTGTCCTAATTCAAGATAACCTAAACCCACATCTATAATTGTTTTGATTGTTCTTTTTAGATTAGGGATATTTTTAAAGACTCTGTAAGCCTTAATGAATGACATCTTTAAGACGTCTGCAATGGAATATCCTTTAAATTTTATATCTAAAGTTTCTTCATTAAATCTTTTCCCTTTACACACATCACATCTTATATATACATCGGGAAGAAATAACATCTCTTTGAGAATATAACCAGTGCCTTGACATTTTCCACAACGACCTCCTTTAACATTAAAAGAGAAACGTCCTTTTAGGTATCCTCTTTCTTTTGCTTCTGGTAAATTAGCGTATATTTCTCTAATATAATCTAATGCTTTTGTGTAAGTTGCTGGAATTGAACGTGGAGTTCTCCCTATAGGACTTTGATCAATATTAATGATTTTATCAATGTTTTGAAATCCAAAAATATCATCAAAATCTCCAACTTTATAAAATCTCTCTTCGGAACCCATTATTTTTTTGAGACCTTTATAAAGGCAATCTACAAAAAGACTCGTTTTTCCGGCTCCTGAAACACCAGTAACACAAACAAAAACTCCTAAGGGTATTTTTACATCAATGTTTTTTAAATTATTCTCTCGAGCACCTTTTATTCTTAAAAATTTATTATTTAATTCCCTTCTTGAAACGGGAAGTGGAATTGTTAATTGACCATTTAGATATTTTCCCGTAATTGATTTTTCATTGGAAATTATTGCTTGCAATGGTCCCGCTGCAACTAAATAGCCCCCATTTTCTCCTGCAAATGGTCCTAAGTCGATTATATGATCCGCATTCCTTATAATACTCTCATCATGTTCAACAACTATGACGGTATTCCCTAAATCTCTTAATTTCTTTAGCATATTTATTAATTTTTTAATGTCTCGAGTATGAAGTCCTATAGTTGGTTCATCAAGCACATAAGTAACGCCAACAAGATTAGAACCCAATTGTGTTGCTAGTCTTATTCTTTCGCTTTCTCCAACTGATAACGTCTGAGCTTTTCTATTTAATGAAATATAATCCAATCCTACATTAATTAAAAAAAATAATCGATCCTTGATTTCTTTTAAAATGTCTTTAGTGATTTTTTTTTCAGATTCTGTTAATTTTAAATTATTGAAAAATTTTAATGAGTCTTTAACTGCCAAATCACAAATTTCAGCAATGTTTTTTCCCCCTATTAATACCGATAGACTAAAAGGATTTAACCGTTGTCCTTTGCATTTTGGACATATCACTTCGATCATAAAGTGACTATAAGAAATTCGTTGCTCCTTAGAAGTTGTTTCGACATATCTCCGATAAAATAATGGAATTAATCCTTCAAAAGCTCTTTTAAATCTCCATTGATAACTTGCATTATTATTTTTCTCTCTTTTATTAAATTTACTCTCATATTCTTCTTTTCTTAAATCAAATTGTATTTCATCATATCCTGTACCATATAGTATTTTTTCTAACAATTCAGGATCAAGATCTTTAATCGGAGTTTTCGTATCAGCTCTATAATGTTTTAAAACTTGCTTTAAGATTTGCCAAGAATAACCATTTGTACTCTTAAATCCTGAAATTTTTCTGATATTGCTTTCTTCCAATGTTTTTGTTAAATCTTTTCCAATAATTAAACTTGGAAGGAATTGTAAAGCACTTCCTAGTCCATTACACTTCTGGCAAGAGCCATGAGGTGTATTAAAGGAAAACATACGCGGCTTTAAATCGGAAAAGGATAATCCACATTCAATACAAGCATAATGTTCAGAAAATGTTTGTTCTGTGCTACTATCCTCGTCTAAGGTTTCTATTTTAACTATTCCTTCTCCAAGTTTTAGTGAAGTCTCAACTGAATCCGATAATCTTTTTCTAATACCATCCGAAATTACTAACCTATCAACAATTACATCTATATTATGTTTTTTATATTTATCAAGGACGATTTCTTCAGAAAGTGAATATTGAATACCATCAATTTCAACCCTTGCATAACCCTGCCGCTTTAATTTTTCTAGTAAATCTTGGTATAACCCTTTTCTTGCTCTTACAACCGGAGATTTAATAATAATTTTTGAGCCCTTTTTATGTTGCTTAATTATTTGGGACACTATCTCAGTAGCAGTTTGAGGTGATATTTTTCTTCCACAATTTGGACAATGAGCAATACCGATATTTGCATAAAGAACTCTTAAATAATCATAAATTTCAGTAACTGTTCCCACCGTACTTCTTGGATTTCTCGATATCATTTTTTGTTCAATTGCGATAGAAGGGCTGAGCCCTTCAATAGAATCTACATCTGGCTTTTCCAATTCACCCAAAAATTGTCTCGCATAACTTGATAATGATTCTAAGAACCGTCGTTGGCCTTCAGCAAAAATTGTATCCATTGCTAAACTTGATTTTCCACTCCCTGACACTCCTGTAATTACAATTAACTTATTATGGGGTATCTTTACATCTATATTTTTAAGATTGTTCTGACGAGCTCCTTTTACATAAATCATAGTATTACCCATCCTAATCACCTTTTATTTGATATTATTTTTAAGTTTTAGGTCTTTGATCTGGTCTCTTAAGTATGCTGCATCTTCAAACCTTAAATCTTGAGCTGCACGATACATCTCACTTTCAAGATATCTTAATAAATCCTTTGTATTTATAGACGCTTCAATTTTTTCTACAATTTTAAATTTTAATTTTTTAGTTTCTTTTTCTTTCAATTCTTGTTCTTCAGCCAGAGATTCCAAAATTTTCTTATGAATTGTTTTTGGAGTAATATTATTTTTTTTATTAAACTCAATTTGTTTTTTTCGTCTACGAGTAGTCTCGTCTACAGCAGCTTTTATTGATCGTGTTATTTTATCAGCGTATAAAATAGCCCTTCCATTTATATTTCTAGAAGCTCTTCCAATTGTTTGGATCAAAGAACGAGTGTTTCTAAGAAATCCTTCCTTATCTGCATCAAGGATTGCCACGAGAGATACTTCTGGTAAATCTAACCCCTCTCTTAACAAATTTATACCAACTATAACATCAAAAACACCCTCTCTTAAGTTGCGGAGTATTTCAAACCTTTCTACGGTGTCTATCTCTGAATGCAGGTAAGTTATTTTAAGACCCAATTCATTATAATAATCTGCAATATCTTCTGACATTCTTTTCGTTAGAGTTGTAATTAAAACACGTTCATTATTTTTAATTACTTTTCTAATTTCTCCTAAAAGATCATCAATTTGGTTTTTAGTTGGTCTTACTTCAAGGATGGGATCCACAAGACCTGTAGGTCTTATGATTTGTTCAGCTACTTTACCATTTGATTTCTCTATTTCATAATCCATTGGAGTGGCACTCATAAAAATGACTTCATTGATCTTTAGTTCCCATTCTTCAAATTTTAAAGGCCTATTGTCATAAGCGCTTGGGAGTCTGTAGCCAAAGTCAATTAGGTTATTCTTCCGGGATATGTCTCCTCTAATCATTCCATGTAGCTGAGGAACGGTTATATGAGATTCGTCTACAATCATCAAAAATTTTTTAGGGAAATAATCAATAATCGTCCTTGGAGGGACCCCAGGTTCTCTATTGTCCAAATATCTTGAATAATTTTCAATAGCTTTACAAAATCCCATTTCTCGTAACATTTCAAGGTCAAATTTTGTCCGGGATTCAATTCTTTGTGCTTCAGCATATTTTTTTCCTTTTTTAAAATATGCAACCCTTTCTTGCATCTCTTTTTCAATTTTATCGATTGCAGTGATTTTATTTTCCTCCGGAATTATAAATTCACTGGCTGGGAATATTCTACAATTAGGTAAGTTATTTATTGTGTTGATAGAGACAGGGTGAATTTCTTCAATTGATTCAATCTCATCACCGAATAGAGATATTCTTAGAGCTGTTTCTAAATAAGCAGGGTATATGTCAATAATATCACCCTTGGTTCTAACAGTAGCTCTTTTAAATTCCATGTCCTTACGTTCATATCCCATTTCAATGAGCTTTCTGAGAATATTGCTCCTTTTGACTTTCTCTCCCACTTCCAGAACAATAGAAGCATCTTCCCAGTCCTCCGGTCGTCCCATTCCATAAATACAAGAAACCGTGGCGACAACTATTACATCAGTCCTTGTTCTAAGTGCATGAGCTGTTGCTAATCGATGTCTTTGGATTTCTTCATTAACGCTAAAATCCTTTTCTATATATAACCCACTAACTGGAACGTAAGCCTCAGGCTGGTAATAATCATAATATGACACGAAATAACGTACTGCATTATTAGGGAATAAATCTTTTAACTCATTGTATAATTGTGCGGCCAATGTTTTATTCGGAGCCATTACAAGTGTTGGTAATTGAATTTCTTGTATAACGTTAGCTACTGTGAAACTCTTGCCAGTACCCGTAGCACCTAAAAGGGTTTGAAAATGATTTCCTCTTTTGATTCCATCAACTAAAGCATTAATTGCAGTAGGCTGGTCTCCAGTGGGTGAATATTCACTTTTTAATTCAAATTTCAAGATATCAGACTCACAGATTGCTACTTCTATTTATGAAAAAAACATTATTAATAATTAATAAGCAGTGATTTATCGTAAAAATTAATAATTCTTAATTTCTTAAGATTTTTACTGTTATAAATATAAAGGAATAAATGGTAAAAATAAAAATAAAAGTTTTGAAGATATTAAGCCACAACTGTAATTACGCGAATATCTTCTGCTCCTTCTTCAGTTCTAATTAATATCTCAAGAGTATCATCTATATTAATTGTTCCAATTAATAATCCGAGATCTGTTAATGTTATTGTTAATGATATTTCCTCACCTGTTTCGATAGTTAGATCAACACTATCAACAATTGTGATTGTACTCCATGGAATATATGTATTATTTACATACACTGCATCAACTGTTAGATTATCATCGCCTATGTTTTTAAGATTGAGTGTTAATAGATCTTGACTATCATCTGCTGAGGATATATCTAAGATATCAATGCTGTATTTCTCCGGATTCGATGCAGGGTTAACTTCAGCTGTAAATGATCGTTTTATTGACATTCCAGATTTAGTAGTTATATTTATTTCTACAATATTTGATTGATTTATATTGTATTGAGTTGAATTGAAAGAGAATATTGCTATCTCTTGGAGATCCAACGTTTTAATGTTATGGTTAAAAATCACATCATCAATAGAGATGCTTTCTGTCCCATTTATTATCACACTATCAAGTTCAATAAGAATATTTCCTGTATTTTTAAGTGCAACCTCTATTGTCTCATTAGCCCATACATGTGTTATGTTAAGTTCAGATTCAGAGATAAATCTAAAATTTGCAGAATTTCTAATTGGATACAAGTTTCCTACATCCGTAGCTGCAATATATCCATCCAAGCCAGATGCTGCGACAATTACTTCAATTTCTTCATTATTCTCAATATCCGGATAATCAATTATTAGATCTTTGATCTCATCTTCGGAGAGAAGATAATCATCGTCAACTGAATCATATTTTTCAGGATGACCATTTATATAAACAAAATTAGTTAGTCCAATTAATTTATTTCCAGTATTTTTTACCTTAATGAAAATTGAGCCATTATCATATGCACAGGCACTATTTATATCTATAGGAATTTGAGTTCTATTTTTACTAGATAATATTTTTGATTCATCAGAAAGCACGCGGTCTTCAGGGATTATTGAGATTTTATATTCTTTTTTATTATAAGTAAAAATTGTTTCATCAAATATTCCTTCAGATGCAACAACTCTTATTGTATCACTTAATTGATCCATTGCATCTCCTAATGTAGATTTATTAACTGGAGATTCAGGAATATAAATCGTTGTTTTTGATCCTGATTCCAGTAAGGAATTACTTAATTGATAGGTGCTTTGGTTGAATTCAATTCCATTTATATAGGTTGTGTTTAAATTAATATTTCCTTCGCCTGTATTTTCAACTTCTAAATAAAAACTTGTATTTAAATTATCTTCATTAATTATTGCAATACTATTTTCTCTATTGATTTTTATTCCATAATTAGGAGCTGGGTCAACCAAAATATTAGTAGAACTTGCTTCAAAAGTATATTTTGTATCTTCTAAAGCCTCAGCTTCTATACTAACTGAAATATTAACTACATCATTTAATTCAAAGCCTGCATTTTGGGCATCTATCCAAACGAGTTTTTCCTCTCCTGGTTCAACTTGATAGTCGTTATCTTCAATAGTAAAATCATAAGAATCTTCTTTTATGAAAACATTATCTAAGGTTACCTCTTTAATTCCTGTATTTATTAATTTAAAATTAGCAAAGCCATTATCATAAACCTTCGGATCGCTAACTTCTACTGAGGAATCTAATGCAGTATAATCAACTCGAAATAATTTGACTAATCCTTGTGTAGAAAAGAATATAGGCTTAAACACTTTGAAATCATAATAACCATGGTAAGGAATAAATTCAGACCATAATCTGCCATCGTCAAGTTTACTAGGTTGGATATTTTGAGAAGAATCACCTGCAACTTTTTGGGCATAATAATATTCAAATTGTGTTGTGACTTCCTCTAATACAGTTGGTAATCCAGAAAACATTAATCTAACTAATTGACTTTGAAACCATTTTTCTTTATATGCACCCGTAGTTGGATTTTGATATTCAGATTCATCAAATACACCATTTTCTTTCCAATTATAAGCTTCCCATCCAAATCTTTTATACGTCTGATAATTATCATTACAAATTCTGAGCATCCAAGGCCATTTTCCCTCATCTCCTCCAAGTTGGGTAAACATCGTAAAATATACGAGAACATAATCAGCTTGCAAGTTACGCAGTATTTTAGCACTCTCTAATTCATCTGTTTGCATAAATGCCATACCTGTGGCACCTATTCGTGTTTGGTTTATTGTTCCGTTATCATTAATCGTTGTAGCATTACCAATAGGAGTTATCCAATAACCATAATCCCACCAGCTTACTACTACAGTCCCGGGAGGTAAATTAGTCCTGATCCAAGTCATACTTTCTTCCCAATCATGAAGAGTACCCCCTGGAGTAATTTGTGAGTAAGATAAAGAATTAATCGAAATATCTGCTGCGTGAGAGACTTGAGCAAACATTAGAAATCCGATTATGGCATAAATTCCAAAAGATTCCCAACTCCCAATGGTCGTTTTTACTTGTCTTTTCCTACGTCTGGTTATCATACTCTTTTCTTTACCAATAAAACTCCCGAACAATTTTAAAATACTCGATAACCCGTAAGAGCCAATTAAAACTACTGCAGGAGCAAATAATAAAATAATTCGAATCATACTACCTGTAAAATAGAATAAAGTGAGAACATAGATTATAATTAAAAAATCCTCTTCATTTCCTCTTTTAATACAGAAATAAATCCCTACAGGTACTAATAAACTCGGAATTAATGTATTATAATAAAATACACTCCATGGGCTTGGCATATGCTCAGCAACCGAAGCAACTAACTGCAAATCTTGCCTTAACAAAGGAGAAAATACACTTGTAAATCGTGCATCAAATCCAAATGGAATTATATTAGGAAATAACCATAGAACTATTGCCCCAATTAAAATTACAGGGATTATTGCCCAACGCAAGAAAGTTAATACAGCGTCATAAAATTTTGGATTTATTGTTTTTTGTCGATAAAAGAGATGATATATGATTAATACTACTGAAAAGAGAAAAACTGCTAAAAATTCAAAATCGTTAAAAAATCCTTCGGGGGAAAATTTAATAAATAAGGAGTAAATAAGGATTCCGACCCCTTCAGTTCCCGCATAAGCTATAAATAATCTTGGTGAATATTTATCAACTATAATTAATATCCCTGTTAATAAAGGAATTATTAATAACGTATAAACATAACCACCCCAACTAAGTGATAAATAACCTAATGATAATCCAGCAAGAATTGCATGATGGATCTTTCCTGTTTTTACTGCTTTAACAAAAAATAAAAGAGTTAATAATGTTCCGAGAATACCAATAGTTTCATTATCGAAAAATCCAGCAACTGTTCGTTGCATATGTCCAGGATTGAATGCTAAGAAAAATGCAGCAAGTAGACCAGTTCGTTTATCTAAAATTTCCTTACCCAAAAAGTACATAATAAAAACTGTTAAAGCTCCAGCAAATGCAGGAAAATAATAGCAAACATCATATAATTGAATAGGAATTCCAATTCCATTCAATACCCAATAAATTATTGAAACTGTAAATTGTAGTCCTGGTCTCAGTCTAAAACGATCAATTCCCTCAGGATACCAAGATTTAAAATCATGCCAATGAAAATATTCATAAATCCCGTTTTGACTTAAATATTCTGCCGAATAATATTGTATCCAAGGATCGAACGCTTTTATCAAAGGAGGGCCCACAAATATTGGACTTAGCCTTATCAAAAGCGCAACAATCACAATTAAGATTAAAGCAATTATAAAAACAAAGTTCTCTTTTTTTACTCTAATTTTTGTTCTAATTTTATCGCGAAAATCTAAAAATCTTGATTTCAATTTTAATTGCATATATATCTGTCCAAGCTCTATTTTTTTTGAAGATATTCTATTTCAATATATATATTAATTTTCAATATTCGACTCAGATAAATATGATACCAAGTTCTAATACATCTATATATAATATAATTATGAAATTTATATTACTAAAAAACCTTTTCAAGAATTTTAATATCAAACTTAAAATCAAATATTACTTTATATAAACTATGAGTAATGATATAAAACTACTAATTAATGAGAAAGAGATACCTATGAATCCTTTTGTTACAAAAATCATCAGAGATGTTAATTTAGCAATAATTAATCACTTACGAGAAATGCCAGATGTGGTTAAAAAAATAACTATTGTTTTAGATTAGAAATAGTTTAACTAATAAATCAGAGTTCTATGAAATCAGCGCAACGATATTTTATTAAGATGTATTATTTGGCTGATCATTATCTCGGATCTCAGCGTCAAAAGGAAGAAAATACCATTGAAGGTATTTTAATAAAGAAACTTATTGATAAATCCTATATTGAAAATGAAAGCAAATCTGGTTTTGAAGCAGCAAGTCGAACAGATCGTTTTGTTTCTGCAAGAGGAGCTGTTTTTTCTTTTATAACTCAGAAAAGTTTTTATCCTGAGGAATTGAATAGTGCTCTCCCGAATGATATAGGAGTCTGGAGTGTTGCAAAAATTCCAATAGATTATAAACCGAGACGGAATGCAATTTGTCGGCATTATAAATATATTTTTGAGTATCCTATATCCTATCTCGTAAAAAATTCAGAATTTGATATCGATTTAATTAAACAAGGATGTGATTTATTACAAGGTAGACACGATTTTATTAATTTTACTAAAAAAGAGAAGGATAAAAATACAGTCAGAGATCTGGTGGATATTAAATTATCGATTAAAAATGAATTTCTCGTTATGGATTTTTATAGCAAAAGTTATTTAAGACAACAGATACGAAAAATGATTAAAAAACTGATTGAACTAGGAACTAGAAAAATAACACTAAAAGAGTTTAAATTTTTATTTAACCCAATGAAATCATTTTCTTATAAGCCTCACTCTCCTAATGGATTAATTTTATGGGATGTTAAATACCCAAAAGAGGTTAATTTTATAGAAAATAAAAAAGGGAAAGAGCGTATGTTTAATTTTTTTGAGGAAAAATTAAACTATAATATTTTTAGATTAAATTTTTTCAACATTTTAAAAGATGGAAGAGGTTAAAATGAAATTATTTTTTTCCTCTAAAAGATTTTAACCATCCGTTTATAAATATATAAAATGAAGAAAATTCAAAAAGAAGATTATATTATATTTAATAATTATGCACATTATCTGTTTTGACCTTGAAGGGGTCTTCACACCAGAAGTTTGGATAAATGTATCTTTAAAAACAGGAATTGATGAGCTCAAACTAACTACTCGTGATATTTCTGACTATGACGTTCTTATGAAAAGAAGGTTAGAAATTCTTAAAGAACATAATATTACCTTAAATGAAATCAAAACTGTGATCTCAGAGATGGAACTTTTACCAGGAGCCAAAGATTTTTTGGATTGGGTTCGTTCGATAGTACAAGTGATTATAGTTACTGATAGTTTCATCGAATTTGCTATGCTTTTTATGAAAAAACTCGATTATCCCCTCTTATTATGCCACAATCTTGAAACAGATGAGAAAGGTATAATTACGGATTATAAATTGCGGATTAATGATATGAAAAGAGAAACTGTAAAAGCTTTTAAAAATATGAACTATGATGTAATTGCTGTAGGAGATTCATATAATGATACTGCGATGTTGTTGGAAGCAAAACATGGTATATTATTTCGCCCACCAGAAAAAATAATTAAAGAATTTCCACAATTTCCGGTTGTAACAGAATATGCTGAATTTAAAAAAGTTTTATTAAAAATTCTTCAATAAATAACTTTTAAAATCTTCATATTTTTCGATTTCAATAGGATTTGGAAATTCTACTCTGTTTTTAATTGCTTCTAAAGATTTTGGTATCTTTGGAGTGATTTCAATTAATGATATTATCTCATCGGGAAACTTCGCGGGATCTGCAGTTTCTAATGAGATTGCTTTAATTTTATAAAATCTAAGGTTATCTTTTCGATATTTTTGTAGAGCCGCCCAACCAACCGCTCCATGAGGTTCAATTATTTTATTATATTTCTGATAAAATGATTTAATTGTTCTGCGAGTTGATTCATCATTAATAGAAATCGCAAAAATATCCTCTCTTATTTTTTCTAAATCTGGATTTTTATGAATTAAACCTGTCTCATCAATAATGCCCCCATATAAATCAATAAGTCGCGCAAAATTAGAAGGATGTCCAACATTCATTGCACTTGATATACAATGCTTTGAGGGTTCAACTTTCTGGTAAATTCCTCTTCTTAAATAAAGTGGAAATTCATCATTCTCATTGACAGCAGAAATAAATTTTTTAACAGGTAAACCCATTCTATATGCAATCAATCCACCAATTAAATTTCCGAAATTTCCAGAAGGTACAACAAATATTACTTTTTCGTTTATTTCTTTTACTACTCGTGAATATGCCCAGAAATAATATAAAGTTTGAGGTAAGAGTCTTCCAACATTAATTGAATTTGCTGAAGTTAAATTAAGAAATTGTAAATTTTTATCAGCAAACGCAGTCTTTACATAACGTTGGCAGTCATCAAATTTTCCATCTATTCCAATAGCGATAATATTTTTTCCTAATGTAGTCATTTGTTTTCTCTGCAGATCGCTTATCTCATTTCTAGGATAAAGAATTATTACTTTTATTCGTTTTTTTTTATAAAATGCAGAAGCAACCGCACCTCCAGTATCTCCACTAGTGGCTGTTAAAATGACCATATCCTTCTCCTCTAAATTTAAAAAATATTCCATTACTCTTGCTAACGTTCTAGCCCCAATATCTTTAAAACTACAAGTCGGTCCCCTATCAAGAAACATAATATAATCAAAATTATTGATTTTTTCTACTGGTATTTTAAAATCTAAGGCATCTGCTATGATTTTTTTTAAATCTGTTTCTGGAATAACTTTTCCAAATAATTTTAAGAGAATAATATTTGATATTTGATTAAATTTTAAATTAATAAAGGAATGAATTGTGGATTCCGATAAAATAGGAATCGTATTTAGCATATATAAGCCTTTATCGAAAGCTTGTCCCTTAAAAATTGCTTCTTTTAAGCCCACATCGGGAGTATTATAATTGGTTGAATGAAATAACACCATTTTAAATTTTTTTAAATCCCCTTTTTTTTATTAACAGAATATAATTATAAGCAAAATTATTATTATTAAAAAAATATAATGCTTTAAAAAAAATATTACCTAAAATGCAAGAGAAATTAAAAAATAATCCAAAAAGTAATCTTTTTTTTTTCCCCCACAAAAGATTTTAATCATCTGTTTATAGATAGATTATATGAGTAATACGTCTTTCTCGGAGAAAATTGATTTTGAGAGACTTTTTTTCCCAAGAGCTGTTGGGATTGTAGGGGCATCACAAAACCCAGCAGGTGGAGGTTATTTTGTAAGAATTTTATTGGGACGATTTCGAGGTTCTATTTATTTGTTTAATCCTCGATTAAAAGGGCAAAAATTGTTCGGTATAAAAGTATATGGCTCAATTTTGGAAATTCCTAAATCAGAACCTATTGATTACGTAATTCTTGCAGTTCCGGCTCGATTATGTCCTAAATTACTAGAAGAAGTTGGCAGAAAAGGAGTTCCATTTGTTACAATATTTTCATCAGGCTTTTCAGAAGTTGGAGACAGAGATCTTGAGAAAAATGTATTGGATATCGCAAAAAAATACAAAATAAGAATCCTAGGACCAAATTGTTTGGGAGTATATAATCCAAGCAGCAATCTCTATATTAACGCTGTGCAATCAAAAAAAGCAGGAAATTTTTCAGCGATTTTTCAATCAGGTGGTCTTTCAGTAAATGTTAGTAATCTTGCTGTTTCCTATGGTTGTTTCATATCAAAATTAATTTCCCTAGGTAATGCAATAGACTTAACTTATCCAGATTTTTTAGATTATTTTTTAACTGATCCTAAAACAGCAATTATTGGATTGTATCTTGAAAATCTTAAATCTCAAAAGATTGGTCGTAGATTCTTAAATAGTGTTAAAAATTTAAATTTAAATAGGAAGCCTGTGATATTATGGAAAGTTGGTTATGGTGAAGCAACAAAAAAAGCAATCATGTCTCACACCGGTGGATTAGCGGGTAATAGTAAAATATTTAAAGCAGTTGCAAAACAAACTGGTTGTAGTTTAGTAAGTAGTTCAAAAGAACTTGCAGCATTGGCATCCGGATTTAAATTATTAAATTTACCTAAAACTCGTGATCTTGGCGTAATCGGAATAGGTGGTGGTTCTTGTATCGAATTAGTTGATATATTAGAAAAATTTAATCTTAGAATTCCACAATTAACTCAAAAAACTACAGCAAAGTTAGGGAGATTTCTTCCAGATGTAAATACGAATCTTACCAATCCAATAGATCTTGGGGCAATGGGAATAATGCCAAATATTTACTATCGAACAATAGTTTCACTCGATAAAGACCCAAATATTTCAGCAATTATTTTTGTAAAAGATCCTGAGCGGTTTGGAGGTTTTGAAGAACAAGTTATGGAAGAACATGGTAAACTTGATAAAATCGATTTAAATAAAGTTTTCTTAAAGTATATGAGAAAAGTAAGAAAAGTTTGCGAAAAGCCTATAATTTGTATTATGTTAAAAATAAATGAAGGTTTTAATGAATATAAGAGCAGATATAGATTTAAATTAAGTCTTTTAAATCGGGCTATTCCTGTTTATGAATCAATAGAATTAGCGGGGAAAGTATTAAATTATCTGAATACTTATAGGGAATTCCTTCAAAATCACAATAGATTTCCAAGGTAAATTAATACAGTCTCTATGTTTAAAAAGAAAATTAAAAATAAAAAAGTTAAATTAATAATTATTTAGATTATTTTAACCAATCTTTTCTAAAATATCGCTTACTCTAGTTCTATGAAACTTAGTTCCCAACTCATCTGCAGGAATGCCCATTCCAAGAGCGATTAATTCAGAAATGTAAAATATTGGGATTTTAAATTCCTCCTCGAATTTCTTAGATAAATCTCTCTGTTTTCCATCAAATTGTTGAAAACATGCAGGACAATTGACAACCAAGCAATCAGCTCCTGCTTTTTTCACGGCATCCATCTTTTTCTTCAAGATTGCCATGCCATGATCCTCATACGCATTTGAAACTGATGAGCCACAACATAATGTTTCTTCTCCATAATCAACTACTGTTGCCCCACAAGCAGCAACAATCTCTTTAAGATCTATTGGATGCATAGGATCGTCAGTTTCCATAACCTCAGAAGGACGCATATAGTGACAACCAGGATGACATGCGACTTTTAAACCTGATAATGGTTTCACTGTGGAATTTTTAATCTTTTCTAATTCACCTTTAAGCACACTAACAAAATGCTTTACATCAATAGTTCCTTTATATTCCTTCCCGATTTTTGATAATTCTTTATTAATTTTGTCCTTTTTCAGATTATCATGTTTTAATGTATGATTAACTAGTTTTAATGTATTTGAACAGCCATTACAAAGAGAGATAATATCTTTTCCTTCAGATTCGGCTAATGCCAAATTACGAGCACCTATTGCTAACCATCCATCATTATCAAAATTTGCAAAACCGGTTGGGTCAGGACAACACGAGAACGGAGCCTGAGAAGTTGCTATACCTAATTTATCAAAAATTTTTCTACAAGATGCTTCTATAAAAGGAATCCTATTGCCAATCAAACAACCTTCAAACATTTTATACTCTGCCATTTTTCTCTACTCTCCTTTCAATTTCTTATCAATTCCCATATTCTTCAATAATGTAGAAAGTTCATTTACATCAGGTGCAGCAACCGCTGGTAAACCAAGTTGTTCACGTCGTCTTTCTATAGCAGGTTGAGATGGAATTGCTTTAGCATTTTCAAAAATTGTCTTTGCTTGGAGATAATAAAAATCTGGCGCATCTCCATTAGCAACGCTATGATTCTTTAATAATTTGAAAATCTCGGTTAATTCGATATTCTGTGGGCATACTTCATCGCATGTATCACAAATTGTACAACCCCATATGGCAATTTTTTCTGCTGAAAATATTGCATCTTTAAAGCCAAGCAATGCATTTAAAATATTTTGTCTTGGATTGTATGCATTATCAGTAACTTCGGCAACGGGGCAATTATCAGTGCATCGATTGCATTGATAACAATATTTGATCACACCACTCATATGCATATCAAGAACTTGCTTTCTAAATTCAAAATCTGTTGCCATTTTTTCACACACGTTTTTTTATTTTTTTCCTGTTTTTTTATTTTTATTGGTTTTAACCCATGCAAGGGCAGTTATATCTAATCTATTTTTTTTATTAGATATTCATCCTAAACCAACATTTAATTCACGTGAGTAAATTTCTTTACCGTCCTCATTCACTACGGTGATGTGGGCGGCACACGATAGTCAACAATCATAACATCGGACTATCATTTCTAAGAGATTTACCACTCCTTCAGGAATATCTTCCATATTTTTTTTCACTTTTCTCCATTTATTTTAATTATTTAGAGTAAAAAGATCCTCAATTATTTTTATTTTATCCAAGGGTCTGGCAATTTTAATCCCTCCAATGCATTATCCTCAAATATCTGCTTAGCTACATGCATCAACGACTTCTCAATGCCAGCAATATTATGATTTGTTGCGACTAACAGATTCAATTTCTTACAAATCCCATCTGCATCAGACCATATATGATATAACAACAATCCTCGAGGCGCTTCTGTAATTGCAATTCCTTCTGCTTCTCTTGGTTCAATATCTAATGTTTTACAATCCGGGTTGCATATGTCAGAATCACCAAGTAAACTCCCAACTATTTCTATTGCCTCTACTGTTTCAATTAATCGAGCCCAATGATATGCAAACGTATGATGAATAAGATCAGTTCCAATTTTAGCTCTCATAGCTTTTAATGCCTCATCCGCTAGTGGAGTAGCCATTTTATCAACACAATTAATCCTTGCTAAACAATTAGCACGATATATTCCATCTGGATAACCAGCGGGCTTATAATACATATGAGTTGCATATGAATGAGCTGGAACATGTTCTCCTAAGGCATCTAAATAGTTATGAACATCATAATCTATTTTTTTACCTTCTAAATCAACTATACGAATATCTCCTTCGTAAATATCATGAACTCCATTATTTGTCATCCCAAGATAATAAGTTGGAACGACCCCGACATTTGCTATTACATCCCAATAATCTTCTACTACTTTTAATCCAATCTCTACAGTCTTTTTTGTAAATTCAACTTGTTCTGGAATTTGTTTAAGAAACTTTTGTCGAACATCCTCATCCATCGGTTTTTTCATACCTCCGACGATTGCTGAAATAGGATGTACAGATTTTCCACCAATCTCGGCACATAATTTCTGTCCGAAATCCATCATCTTTAAAGCCATTGCCCCAACATCAGGCATCTTATTAATGACATAAACTATATTTCTTAATGCTGGATCTGCAAATGGACCAACTAAAAAGTCAGGTGCAGCTAATGCATAGAAATGCAATAAATGCGAGGAATATTGTTTTGCATTTATCAATAATTTTCTCAATTTTAATGCTGGTGTTGGAATTTGAACATTCCATGCATCCTCAACAGCCTTAGTTGGAGTTAAATGATGAGGTATTGGACAAATACCACAAATTCTAGTAGTTATTCTGGGTACATGCTCACAATATCGCCCTTCACAAAACTTTTCAAAAAATCTAGTTGATGTGACATTAAATTGAGCATCTTTAACTTTTCCATCATCTCCAATAACGATCCTGAGTCCTCCGTGTCCCTCAAGCCGAGTTATTGGTTCTACTATTATTTCTTTTACCATTTATTATTCACCTAAATTAAAATCTCGATTTGATGCTAATGTAAATTTATTAAATGTTCCGATTGGGTCCTTTACTTGTATAAAAAATTCTTCCTTACTTAATTCTACATTGAAACTCTCTTTAATAGTTTTATAAAATCTTGTAGCTTGATCAATTACCCATTCTGTTTGTCCATAGCATCCTGTGCAAGGTGCATTTACTTTGATACATAAACCTCCACAACCAGCTTTAGTTATTGGACCAACACATATATAACCTTGCTCTATAAAGCAATCTTCTTGATTTGGAATCCCCTCATAATCTCTTTTTACTTTTGTCATTGTTCCTTTTCCTATTATTCTAGGACATGTTTGACAAACATTTGAGATCTCATGGAATTCGGGATGCATTGCTAAGAATCCGAGTAAATTCGTTGCGATTTCAGTGGTAATTGAAGGAATAGTTGCTAATGGTGTATCTGGTTTTCCTCTTTTTTTAATTTGCATCATAATATCACCTGAGAGGTCAAATCCAGCCATTAATGGTACATTTAAGAATAAGGATAAAAACTCGAATAAATTCTTTTTATTACCAGAGCTGATATAATCAAGAGATTTTGTCATATCTAGTAGTTTTTGCGCTTTATCTGAAGCGTTTTTTGCTGGACCCATACATCCAACGCAAGGATCACCTTTATTTGTACATTTTAAAGAACAGCCTATACTAGTAACTGGTCCATAACATAAGACTCCATTATCCAATAAACAACCACTCTCTTTTAATACACAATCCTCACAAAAGGACTTCTCATTCATTGGAAAACCTTTTTGTCCTAATAAGAATTGAACAACTCCAACTATTTGCTCTGTTCTTGGTGGACAACCTGCAAGAAATGCATCTACTTTGATAACATCATCAACATTTACGACTTTATCTTCAAAACCAGGAACGTGTTGATCAGGAATTCGTTTAGTAGTTGCTGACTCAACCTCCATAAATTTTCTCATTTGAACTTCATCTATGGGCCATTGGTTTGCCAATCCAGGAACATTACCATAACAAGCACAACTTCCAAAAGCAATAATTATTTTTGATTTTTTTCTTATCAATTTTGTGTTTGCCAAATCTTCTTTGGTCCTTATCATTCCTTCAATAAAGCCAACAACAATTTCTTCATCTTCTCTCGCAACTAAGGAATCATGTTTAAAATCTACAACAGCAGGCCAATATACAATATCTAATGCTGGGAGTACTTGAAGTAAACCTAGATGTGCGTTTAATAGGCTCTGGTGACAACCCCAGCACGAACTTAATTGCATAAAAGCTACTTTTACTGTCATTTTTCATCTACTTTTTATATATAGTTTAATTTTATTTTTAATTGTAGATGATTTTATCTATATATAATCTAATATAAGATTCACGATTATATTGTATTTATGTATATATATTCATAACTTTATTTTAGATATTTAATAAATTCGATTAATAATCTTTAATCTTTAGATTAAATCTTGTGAAAAGAAGAGGATTTATTTTGAAAATTATAAATTTAATAGAACTATTTTTGCTAAAAGAGCATTTAATTGAATAATTTCAGTTCCTCCCTGGCTTAGTCTATATTCAATTTCCGCTAAAATCTTTATAATTTCTATCTTCTGCTCTTCAGATATTTTTAAGTTATAGACTTCTCGGTGCATTTGTCTAATCAGATTACTTCCAGATAATCCATATTCTCTAATTAATTTATCTAAAGTTAATTTTGAAAGTTGCAATTCCCCTTTTATTGAATAATTTAATATTTTTTTAATTTCTTCAGAGGGTACTTCTCCAGCTATTCTTAATATGATATCTTCATTAATATCATCAGATAAAGTGCTGCTTGATTGCAGGTAATTTATAGCCCTTCTTAAATCGCCTATACTTACTTTTATAAGCGCGTTTAAACCGCTTTCGTCAATTTTAATATTTTCTTTAACTACAATAGATTTTAATCTTTCCTTGATATCATTATCAGACAATTTTGAAAATCTAAATACAACTGCTCTTGATTGGATAGGGAGGATTATTTTATTTGAGTAATTACAAATCAGAATCATTCGACAATTTCTTGTATATTTCTCCATAGTTCTTCTCAATGCCTGTTGAGCTGGTGCAGTCATATTATCCGCTTCATCTAGAATTAGAATTTTAAAAGGGATGTCTAGTGGAGGTTTAGCTTTCGCAAAATCCTTAATTATTGTTCTAATTACATTAATACCTCTTTCATCACTTGCGTTCAGCTCTAAAAATGTAATATTAGGAGTCATTTTTCTGCCATATATTTCTCTAACCATTACTAAAGCACATGTAGTTTTACCCGTTCCGGCAGGTCCAGCAAATATTAAATGTGGCATTGCCTTATCTTTAATGAATTGTTTAAGACGTGAAATGATTTCTGATTGATTTACAACATCGGCCAATTTCATAGGTCTATATTGTTCCACCCAAGGTTTTCGTAATTTTTCAGTCATAATAGGTCAGATAAATAACTTAGAAAAATTAAATAATAATTATTAAAAATATTAGTTTCGTAGGTTATATTTAATAAATCTTTAAAATTAATATAAAATTTTTTAATAACAATAAAAAAAAAATTTGAAAGAGAAAAAGATGCCAGAATTTACTATAACAAAAATAAAATCACGCTGGATTTTAGACAGTAGGGGAAACCCAACAGTAGAAACAGAAATCTATAGCGGTGATGTTTTTTCTCGTGCTGCAGTTCCATCAGGAGCGTCAACGGGCTCTTCAGAGGCGTTGGAATTAAGAGATGGTGGTAATGCTTTCTTAGGAAAGGGAGTAAAAACCGCGGTTGCAAATGTTAATGACATTTTAGGGAAAAAAATGATTGGATTTGATGTTAGAGAGCAGAAAAAAATTGACGAAGAAATGATTAGACTGGATGGAACAGAAAATAAAAGCAAGTTAGGAGCTAATGCAATCTTATCTGTATCTTTAGCAACTGCCAAATTAGCAGCAACTTTACAAAAAATTCCATTATTCGCACATTTGTATCAAATGAGTCACAATAAATCAACTAATTCTTACTTAATGCCTATTCCTTGTTCTAACATTATTAATGGTGGAAAACACGCAGGAAATGCATTGGCAATCCAAGAATTTATGATTTTACCAATCGGTGCGAAAACTTTTGATGAAAGCATACAGTTTTTAGTTGAAACTTACCACACTATGAAAGACCTTTTAATGAAGGAATATGGAAAAAATTCAATTAATGTGGGGGATGAGGGCGGGTTTGCTCCATCAATGCAAAAAACAACCGAAGCTTTAGATATTATTGTAGAAGCGATAAATCGAAGTGGATTCACACCTGGAATTGATTTTGTATTAGGGCTTGATGCGGCAGCAAGTGAATTTTATAAGGATGGTGCATATCATATTGATGGGAAAGTTTTAGATCCAAATGAAATGATTCAATATTATATTAATCTTGTTGAAGATTATCCAATAAAATTGATTGAGGACCCATTTGATGAGAATGCTTTTGATTCTTTTAGGAAATTAACGAAAAATGTTAATGATAACGTGATAATTGTTGATGACGACATAACAGTAACAAATGTTAAAATCTTAGAGAAAGCCATCGGTATGGAAGCAGGAAGTGCGCTTTTATTAAAAGTTAATCAGATAGGAACACTAACAGAGGCAATTAACGCCGCAAAAATGGCTTTTGATAATAATTTCAATGTTGTAGTTTCCCATCGCTCTGGAGAAACTGAAGATACATTCATTGCAGATTTATCTGTAGGTTTATGTACTGGCTTGATAAAAACAGGTGCTCCATGTAGAACAGATAGAAATGCTAAATATAATCAACTATTAAGGATTGAAGGAAATAATCCAGATAAAGTAACATATCCAAACTCATTTAATGATTGGAAAAACTTCCAATAATTATTTTGTTTTTATTAATCGATATAAATCAACCAAGATATTTTTTCTTTTTTTAGTGTGAAATTGAAAAGTTTTCTCTAATATCAAATTTAATGAGAAAATATCATCAACCACCCAATTTCTTTTTTCTATATATGACGTTAGAAATTCTCGAGTGTTTTTATTTGACAGATGAACCGAATAAATAATATCTGAAATGGTTAAGGCAGTATCTAAAAATAATCTATCTGCCTTTCTCGTTTGAACTCCAAATGGAGGATTCATAATAGTTGTGATATTGGCGCTCCCTCGAAAAAGATCATCCCTAAAAGGTAAATGGTTAATATCTGATGCAATTGGATGATTAAGATGATATAGATCTAATTTATCACAATTATTCTTTAATATAATTAGCGCTAAGGGGTCTATATCAATATTTAATACTAATAACGCTTTAAGATAGGTAGCGGCAATCGATAACCTTCCAGTACCAGCTCCTAAATCAAGAACTATCTTGTTTTCAATATCATTATGTTCAAATCCGGCATAGAACATTATATCCACTGCAGAAATTGCATTGATACAATATTGTTCTAAAGATAAATTAGGATTAGTAAAATGTTTTGTTTTCTGAATAATGGTAACTAATTCTTTTTTTCTCATCAAAAATCCAGATAATATTTTCTTCCCTTATAAAAAATATTGGAAACCATTATTTATTATAGATCATTTTTAATTGTAATATTAAGAGAGTGTTACTAAGAAAATTAATGAAATAATTAAAAAAAATTGATTTGAATGACAAATAATACTAAAAACGGGGAATATGCTTCTATTGGGCAGAGATTGGGTGTAGTTGAAGAATATTTACCTGATAAGAATTCTACTTATGCAGACAAAGGGGTAATTTATGCGACTAGATCAGGAGCAATACATATTGATTCCCACAAAAAGAAGATCTCTGTTAAAGAACCTGACGAAAGTAAGAGACAAAAAATGAAAATCGGTGATATTGTTATTGGAATAATAAATTTTGTGAGAAAGTATTCTGTAGGTGTAAAGATATATATAATTAATAATAATGTTAAGTTTTTTTCGGGAAATCTAGGAAATGTTCATGTATCTCAAATATCAAGAAATTATGTTGAAAAAATAGAGGATGCTTTTCAAAAAACAGATATTCTTAGAGCTAAAGTATCAAAATTAAATTATAATGAAGTTGATTTAGTTACAGATCAACCAAATTTAGGTGTAATATCTGCGGATTGCTCAAGATGTGGAGGTCCTTTATATTTAATCAAAAGGGATTTATTGAAATGTGAAATTTGTGAAAATATAGAAAAAAGGAAATTAGCAAATGATTATGGTTCAGTAAAAACTCGATTAATAATATAGAAGTTTTTTAATATTTTTATTAATTTGAAGAGGGATCTCTTATTCCTAAAACTAAACGAAAAGTATTGTCTTTTACATATAATAGTGTAAAACAAGCACTTCAATTTATTGAAGCAATTAAAAAAAAAGTCGTTAATTTAAATATTAATTTGACAATGGATAATGTAAGAATGAAAATAAATGTTGAATTAAGTGGTCCAAGAGATTTACAACGTTTAGCAACTTTTTTAATTCAAGATTTATCTAAGGAGATCCTTAAAAAGGAGATTTCTTAAGCTATTATTCCGAACTAATAGTAATAGCGAAAAAAATAAATTATATTACGAATTTTAATCAAATAGGTGTTCTTTTAAATGGCAAAAAAAACAACTACAAGCAAAAAGGATAAGACAAAGAATAAAGAATTAGAGGATATAGATGAAGAACTTTTTTCTGATGATGATGAAGAAGAATATCCGGCTACGGAAATTAAAGAAGAGGAAAAACCACAAGATGAATTATCAGAAGAGGAAGAAGAAATTCAAAAAATACCAATAAAAGAAGAAAAATTTTATAAATATTTAAATCTAAAACTTAAGAAAATCAGAGAAAAAGATTATGAACTAAGTATTGAAGGTCAAACTCATGGATTTTGTAATATCTTAGTTAAGTACCTACTAGATATTGAAGGTGTTGAAATAGCTGCTTATAAGAGCACAACTATTGAGCCATCAAAAGTATTTATTAGACTAAAAAATGGATTTGATATTAAAAAAATTATCTCTAAGGGAGTTTCCCTTCTGGAAGAAGAAGTAATTAAACTTCAAAAAGTTTTTAATAAAAACTTCTGATTCTTTTTGTGTCATATTATGGAAAAAAATAATAATAATAAAAATGAACTAACATATCTAATTTCTGATTTAAAAGATAAACCAAAGCTAATTGGAACTGATAAAGGTTTGGCGAAAATCGGAGATGGTATTGTTAATTTAACATATTCTGTAGCAAAATCGAAATTTTTAACACATTCTAAAAACATTCCTGAATCTCCAATTAGAGAGGGAAAAAAAGTTGATAAACTTATTCTCTCTAATGCTTTAAAAAATGCAGATATGAGGCAATATGCAAAAAATCGCTCAGATTCCCATGATTTAGCAAATACCTATGAGGGTCTAATTGCATACGTTTGGTTGTCTGGAGAAATAACTATTAAACAAATTATATCAATTCTTGCGAGTCAACTTGAAGATGATATCTCCAATTACAAAATTGAAAGAATTGAAGCTATTAAATCGTTTACTCACTTATTAAAAAAAGTTAAAAAATTCATTCCTAGGATTGAGTGATATAATTTGAAAGATTATCCAATTACTATTGGCTTTGATGATGCTAAATTTCGTTTTGATGGACAAAAACAAACTACCCCCTTAATCGGTGTTGTATGTCAAGGAACTAGAGTAGTAAAAGTTGTAAAAAAAGAAATATTTATTGATGGAGACGATTCTACGGATGCGATTATTGATCTGGTTAGATCGTGCGAAAATAATGTTCAATACATCCTAACACATACAATTACATTTGGTGGTTTCAACATTGCAGATATTGAGGAGATACACCAAAAACTTAAAACTCCGATAATTGCATTTACTGAACGTATGGTAAACCTTGATGATGTAAAAAAAGCCATTATTAAAAAATTTCCAAATCAAAACCGTGATAAAATCAATAAAATCATTAAAGCCGGCAATTTATATGAAATGAAAATAAAAACCCATGGTGGATATTCCACAGTTTATTTTCATTCAGTAGGAATACCTCCTGAGAAAGTTAAGTTTTTAATGGAAAAAGTTTCCATAGATTCGAAACTTCCCGAACCCGTTCGAATTGCTCATTTGATAGGAGCGTCTTTCGAGATTTAGCTTTTTCAAAATGAACAAAAATGATAATTACAAAAAATTTTACTAAATTTCGGAAATCTCTTGCCTTAAAATTGCTTGAACTTCTTTTCTTTTTGCAGGATCTATTGCGCACATCCCATATGTTTTAACACCTAATTTATTAGCAACATTCTGGATATTAATTGCTCCGGGTAAGTCTTGTTTATTTGCAATTGCGATAACTTTACTCCCTTTAAACCTAGAAAACCTTTCATAAAAACCTTTGGTGAAATTAATATTCTCTTCTGTGGAATCAGTAATTAATACTGTTAATCCAGCTCCTTTAACAAAATCTTCCCACATGAATTGAAAACGTTCTTGTCCTCCCATATCCCATATGGTTATTTTTTCACCATTATTTAATTTTACTTGCTCAATAGCAACACCAATTGTGGGATCACGACGTTCCAAAATTTCCTTACCTTGCATTAAAGAAAGAATAGTGGATTTGCCTACGCCACCTTTACCTATGAACACAACTTTCTGTTTAATATTACCAACCATTGTTTCTATATTAAAAATTTTTAAAAGGATGAATATCAATTCCCATAAAAATTTCAAAAAATAAAGTATCATACAGATGTTATTGAGTCTTAATCTTAAATTAGGAAAATATTGGCAATAGCGAACAACTTGTTTTAATTTAAAGATTTGCTAAAAAGATGAGTGGTTGGAATTTCTAAGTGCTTTTTTATGTAGAAAAAAAGTTTATATATTTAACAATTAAACATATTTTTATCCAAGTAATAGTTCTAGCTTCTAACTATAACAAAATTTAAATAAAAAATTGAAAATTTGAAGGTGAAATTATGTCAGGCAAAGAAGTTGTTGGAAGTATTTTAATTTCTTTAATCTTAATGAGTGCGATAGTTTTTTTTGCTTTACCGTTTATTTTTCCAGGTGTCAGTGAGAAAAATATTGTTGTTCAATCTAAATACGCAGAATGGAAAACTACCGCGATGATTTATGATAGTGAAACTACAGCATATAAAAAAATAAGCGACACTGAATTAAATATTACTATTCAAGAGAGCTCCTCACTAGCTATTGTTTTTAGCGCCGATGCAATCTTGCATCTAAGTGATACTTTTACTGTAAAAAATAGCTATTTTTTTTCTGTAGTGATAGAAGGAGTAGGTAATAAAACTTTTTTTATTACCTACTTTGATTCTAGCGCAGCAACGGGTAGTATTCGAGAATTAACTTACAATCTCTATGTCAATTATGTAACAAACCCTTTACCAGCGGGAACCTATAATGTTGCAGTGTACTGGCAGTCGAGATTTGATGCAAATGGCAGTAATTTTCTAAGCTTAGCACATTCTGGATATAATTATTCGCGAAGCTTGTGGATACAAGAATTAAGTATGGCGTTAATTACGACGTAAATTTTAAAATTATTATTTTTTTTTTTTAATTGTAATAAATTCAGAAAAATTCAAGAAGATATAATTTTATGGTTTAATAGTATCTTTTATATCTATAATTTATAGGTCTGGAAAAATGGAGAAACATAAAGAACTTTATTCAATTAATGAAATTGATGGAGTAACTTCTATCAGTAGCCCCCATAAAAAAGAATTAAAGGAAATTGGGGAGAGAAAAGCTAAAACCTTTAGAACACTCACCGAAGAACAACTTAAGAATGCGACAAAAAACATTATCGGAGGCACACTTGAAAACATAGGGTTGAATGAAGACTGGACAATAACTAAAGTTTTTTTTCCTAATGTCAAAATTCACACAATCTATTTTTATTATGGAGATGAGTTTGGGTCAAAAGAAATAGATCAATTGAAATTTCTCTTTTCAGGTGAGCGTATAAGGTGGATTCCCGGGGAAGACCTCGCAAATTTTATAGATATAATGATGAATTACGCCGAAAGAATGATTATAAAAAAAGAACCATTTAAATCCAGGAAAGAAAAACAATCTGAAATGTTAAAAAATGCTATTGAGGAAAGAAGCCCCTCGTTCTATTTTATAATTAATGAAGATATTCCAAATATAGCAGAATTGATTGGTGGGAATTTCATAAAACATAAAGATTTCTGGGAACTAAATAAAGAAATCTTTCCTGGAATAACAATTAGAATTAAATATACCGAAAAACATGAACTAATCCCCCTTATTTTGGGAGTTAAATCCGATATGCTCGAAAATTACGAGAAAGATCTTCTTAGAATCCTCACTATCAATCACATCTTGCGATACATAACTATAAAATATGATAAGAGAGACCTCCCCGAAGTCTGCAAAAAGATGTTCGCACCTGGTTATCTTAAACAGAAATAATATAGTAAAAAAAAAATTCCTCGAAATAATGAACTACAAAAAAAAAATGAAGAAGAAAACAAAAAAAAATTGAAAAATTAGACTGCAAAAAAATATAAAGGAATAAAATATATTTAAAAAAAATTATATTTTTACTCTGATTGAATTTCTTTGACAATTCCAACAGCGACCGTACGTCCCATATCTCGCACCGCAAACCTCCCTAACTCTGGTATCTCTGAGTATTTCTCAATACAGAGTTTCTTGAGAGGTTGTAATTCCACAAATGCGACCTCATTTCGTTTTATAAATTTTGGGTTATCTTCAATGACTGCTCCAGTTTTTTGGTCAATTTTTTTGAGCAAATTAACAAATTTGCAAGCTGTTTGTGAGGTATGAGCGTGCACTACTGGTGTATAACCTTGTGCGATTGCTGTGGGGTGCCAAATAACCATTAATTGTCCTTTGAAATTTCCTGTTTTTGAGATAACTGTAGGTGGATCGCTGGGATGACCTAAGACATCTCCACGATGAACATCATTCATAGTTATACCTCGAATACTGAAACCCACATTATCACCTGGTTCCGCCTTATCGTATCCCTCATGGTGCATCTCGATGCTTCGAACCTCTCCTTTAAATCCAGTAGGCAATATAAGAATTTCTTCTCCAACCTTCATTACACCAGTTTCAACTCTGCCAACGGGTACAACGCCTGTGCCCTTTATTTTATACGCATCCTGAATTGGGAGTCTAAGAGGTTTATCCAATGGCTTTTCTGGTAATTTAAATTTGTCCATTGCTTCGAAAAGTGTTGGTCCATCATACCAAGGTGTTTTATCACTTTTCTCAACGATATTATCGCCTGTTATTCCACTAACTGGCACAAAATTAGTCTCTTTAATGTTGAAGCCAATTCTTTTTAAGAGATTAGAGACTCCATCTTTTACTTCATTGAACCGTTCTTCAGAATAGTTAAATGATGCATCATCGGCTTTATTAACTGCAACAACCAATTGTTTTATACCTAGAGTTTGGGCAAGATATGCGTGTTCTGTGGTTTGGCCATTAGCAGCTATGCCAGTTTCGAATTCTCCTTTTTTACCGGAAACTACGAGGACTGCTGCGTCTGCTTGAGAGGCGCCGGTTATCATATTTTTAACAAAATCCGCATGTCCTGGTGCATCAATTATAGTGAAGTAAAAGTTATTTGTATTGAATCTTCTGAACGCAAGGTCTATTGTAAGGCCACGTTCTCGTTCTTCTTTTAATCTATCAAGTACATAAGCGAATTTCCAAGATTCACGGTCGAGTTCTTTCGCAAGTTTTTCAAGTTCCCTTGCTTCGCGGTCTGAGATAGCTCCTGCGAGTATTAGCATGTGTCCCATCATGGTTGACTTGCCATGGTCGACATGACCGATTATAATCAAGTTTAAGTGTGGTAATTCCTTAGGCATTTATCATCACTTTTTTGTTATTTTATATAGATTTGAAATTATATAGATTTAATTAATAAGTCTCCTTATTTTTTAAAGTTTTAAAATTTTTGGATAAATTAATATTTTTTGCTCTTTATTAATTTGGATTTCAACAAAAAAATTAATGTGATATGAGATAAAAAGCATTGAATTTTAATGAATTTATTGGCAAAAAATGTATAGGAATGCTTTTAAATGTAAAAACGATGAAGGAATAAATAGATTTATAGAGCAGATGGTTCTCTCAACCTTGCCCAATGGTCAAGATTAATAGCCAGAATTGTGGATTTTTCAAGTAATTTGAGTCCAGAGTGCTCGTAAATCGGTAGATTTTTTTCATTATAAACCTTTATTTTTATTCCTCTACTTTTTCAAATTTTTAATTAATAACACACCCCAATATATAAAAATGCATATGCTCATTAAAGCAAATAGAAAAATCATATCTTGACCAAAAAATACTCTTAAGGTGATATAAATACCTGAGAAAAAAATTAATATTAAGCCAAAAGGTATAAAAATTTTAAATATAACATTTTCAAATTCAATGAGATCTTCTTGATCTTGTTTCCTTGAACCTTTTAAATAATCAACGAGCGCGATGATTATATACGGTATTGATAATATAAAAATTGATATGGGTAAAACTAATATAATAAGGAAAATTAAGGCTTGGAGAAATCCAAACATTTCAACGTATATTTCTTGGAAAGTCAATGCAATAGAACTAGTTATTAAATAAAAAAGAATTATAACGAGATAACCAAGAATCAAACCTAAGACATTCCAAAATAAGATTTTTTCTAACTGTTTTATCTTCATTTTTTCATGTATTTATCGTATTAAAATTAAATAGATATACTAAATTATAAAATTTCTTATCTCTGATAATTTGAGAAATAAGATTTAATAAATCTTTATATTTTATCCCTATCAAAAGAGAATATTTTTTATAATTCTATTAGGAAAAAACTTAAATATTTCTAAAGAATTAACCAACTACCCGATTGCTATTAAAAATAAGTGTTTTTAAAAAATGCGATGAAAAATATGAATGAAGTTAATTTAATAAAAAGTGAGCCAGAAGATTTGGGACAAAGCAAGACTCATTATTTTCAAGTAGATGCAATGAAAGCGTTAATGATATTTTTAGTTATATTCGACCATACAATACCATGGACGATAAAGGGTGATATGGGAGTTGCGTTTTGGGAAAGAATTTCAATTCCTGTTTTTTTGGTGATTATGGGTTTTAACATGGGGAATTCATTTAAACAGAAGGGAAATGCCCCATTGAGGGAGTTATATTCGAAGAGTTACTTTAAAAATAAAACCTTACGCTATATAGTTCCTTTTCTAATACTATATATAATATCAACTATTGTTGGCTTGGTTCTTTATAATTTCGATTATAATGCGATGATTGAAACTCAATTATTGCCTCATTTTGGTGAAGTTAATATGATTATGGGAATTCTTCCATTTTGGGGTCCGGGCAATTGGTTCATTCCAATAATTTTCGAATCTATCTTAATCATGCCATTACTATATAAAGGTTTTTCAAGCAAACCTATTTGGAGTGTATTAACCCTAATTTCATGTTTTGTTATTGAAATTGTCGCTCAGTTATTTATCTTTTTTTATTTTGGTACACCTCCATTTCCTTCGTGGGAAATATATTATAGTTATCTTTTTGTAATTTGCAGTGTTTTTATATATCTTTCCGCTATTGGGTTGGGTTTGTGGTTTTCTATGGGATATGGTATCACACAGAAGAGGAATTTATTTATTTGGATTTTATTTCCACTTAGTGTCATCTATCTTATAATGTATCAATTTTTTGATTTTCGATTTGACTTTATTAGGGGAGATTACAATTTATTTGTATTTCCTTATTCTGCTTTCTTATTTCTGATTGGAGTGAAATTATTACCTGAGAAAGCGGAGAGTAAATTTGCAAAAGCAATTGCTGTGATTGGAAAGGCGACGTATCATATCTTATTAGCACAAATCTTATATTTTGGGATTGTTGTTGCCATTTGGGGTGACCATTATTGTGCATCAATTATTGGAATTAACCCTTTTAACTACATTGTTTGTTTTACTTATTTACCGATTAATTGGGTGATTTGTATCCCCCTTGGTGTCTTATGGTATTTTGTAGAAACCAAAATACGAAAGTATCGATTATATAAGTAAATAAATTAAAATTCTTTTTTTTTTATTTCAAATCTATAATTTAATACATCTAATGTTTTAGGAATTTGATTTACTCTTTTGAAGGACAGTGCTACAATTCCTAATTTGTATCCAATTTCTGAAGGGAAAATGTATCCATTTAATTTCTTAAACATAAAAGGATATTGTCTATATAATCCTTGGATTTTCGTAATTACAGGAATATTTAAATTTGAATCAATTTCGAAGCCCTTTCCTTTTTGGATATTTTTAAAAAGGTAGATAATATCACTAAGATCTTTATAATCTCTGATACTTAATGAAATTTTTTTGATGTGGTTTTTAGAATAAGTAAAAAATATCGTATTATTTGATATTTTGATATCCATTTTGTTAAGATATTCATTGCTATACTCACAAGCGTAAATAAAAACTGTGAATAAAAATATTAATTCACTTCTCGAAAGATCTAGTTTTTGAGATAAATCATTTAGGTTAAAAAACATATCCTCCCTAATCGGGAGTTTTTTTTGTATAAAATCCATAAATTTATTCCAATTTTCGAAACTAAACTCTAACATGATGATCCAGAAAAAAGAAAAAAGTTAAGGTTTTAAATTCTTATTATCAATTGGAGTGTTATTATGTTTTTTGTTTTTTATTTTTTTTTTCATATCAGTTATTTGATTTTTCTTTTGCTTTCTTCTTATTACAGTTGATGATACAGTTAAAACAATTGCAAAACCAAAAATACCTGTTAGAGCAGGCATATTATAATTAGAAACATACTGTTCTTCTGAATCGGTTTCTTCATTGTTTGGGTCAGTCGAATTATCATTATCTGAGGGATTATTATCAGGAATCTCAGGTAAAATGCTGATTGAGTAATATATCTGAAATGTTAATTCCTTTTTTCCTATCTCTGGATTAAATATATCGGGATCTAAGAACGGATGGATCAAGTAAAAATCAAAAATATATGAACCTGAATCTACAAAATCATAAGTTATACTATAATGGTTTTTTGGCCCTACCTGTGATGATTCCAAAGTAATATTTTCGTTAAAAGTATCGTTAATAATAATATTTACGTACATACTTGTTCCCGATATTGGGGTATATCCTGAGGATGTATTAACGGTATAATTAAATTCTACGGTTATAGAATTTGAATTATTAGTATAACAATGCTCAGAAATTATATCTATATTGATATTTATTTCTACGGGATTTTCAATTATTTTTTCTATTCCCGAATATACACATAAATTTCCATTTATTTTTGGAAGATAATCAGGATTGAGGTCAAGATAAATATCTTTTTCATATAAATTTTCACCGTTTCTATCCAGAATAATCGTTCCCAGCATATCGCTCTCAAATTTTACCGTTACTGGCGGTCCCAAACTGTCAAGAATCGGATTAGAAAGGTTTGCTTCTATATGGAATGTATGCCCGAGAGTAGCATTATTATCTATTTGATAAAATAATTCGTTAAAATAATATGTCTGAAGCGTCAATTCCTTCTTACCAATTTCAGGATTATATATCTTGGGATCTAAGAATGGATGGATCACGTAAAAATCAAAAGTATATTGCCCTAGCTCTATAAGACCATAAGTCAGATTAAAATGATTTTTCTGTCCGACCCGAGATGAGCCCAATGAAACATTTTCTATAAAAGAATCGTTGAGAAATACGCTTGCATACATTTCTATTCCCGATATTAGAGTATATCCCGAGGATGTATTAACGGTATAATTAAATTCTACGGTTATAGAATTTGAATTATTAGTATAGCAATTTTCCGAAATTATGTCTATATTGGTATTTATTTCTACGGGGGTTTCAATTATTTTTTCTATTCCCGAATACACACATATTTTACCGTCTATTTTCGGGAGGTAGTCGGGATTAAGATCAAGATAAATGTTTTTTTCATATAAATTCTCACCGTTTTTATCCAAAACAATCGTTCCCAACTTATCGCTCTCAAATTTTACCGTTACCGTCGGTCCAAAACTGTCAAGAATTAGATTACATAAACTCGACTCAATTCTAAATGTATATCCGAGGGTGGCATTATCATCTATTTGATAATATAACCTAATGTCATCATTTACTGCAATATCACATATCCAAAAGACCATATCCGTGTCGATGGTTTCCGAAGTATTTAAGGCAAAATATTCTTTTTCATCCCCAATATATAAACTATGAATTAGAGTCCTAACTTTCTCAATATCAAGGTCAATGGTAATATTCAAGACTTTTGAAATTTTAAACGTATAATAAACATCCCTAAAATTGGAATAATCCAACTGTGAAAAAATGTAATTTATAATTTTTTGGGTATCTAAATTATATCTCCCTACAGATGTTAAGACATAGACCATATAATAAATATCTTTCAAAATATCGCTGAAATCATCGGAATAGTTGGGGTCATAATAAAGATATTGCGAAGATTCCATAACACCTGCGGAGATAAAGGTGCACAGTGCGTCAATGTCTATCCCGTTATTAGTTATATCCCCGTCATCCAAGAATATATCGAGTATTTCTATGCATCTTATGGTAAAATAGGAGTAATGTAAATAAATATGGTCCTCATAATTCTCAGGCGGATATAAAGTATATATATAATCCGGAATAAATCCGCCGTATTTGGTATATCCGGGTTCTAAAAATTGACATGTTATTATATGCTCAAGTAACTCAGTCAGGTTGTTAGCTGAAGAAAAATCATCCAGTTTATATATAGTGTCTAAAGCGGATAAAGCATAGAAGATATGCTCTACCGAATGAAGG
The DNA here is from genome assembly GCA_029856045.1 of Promethearchaeia archaeon. Classification (GTDB taxonomy): domain Archaea; phylum Asgardarchaeota; class Lokiarchaeia; order Sigyniarchaeales; family SOKP01; genus 6H3-1. The sequence continues at coordinate 74,872 of JAHQWG010000035.1, forward strand.
AATCCTATCTCTTGTGAATAAGTGTGTTTTTTTGTTCCTTTATATTCCAACGGGGCTGTTCTATAATTAACGGAAGTTAAATTTGATGTGGCAGGTCCGTAGAATGTACCTTCACCAAGATTACCGAAAGTATAATTTTTATGAGCCGATTCTATGAGTTCATATAACTCCTGCAGATTTAAATCGGGGATTCTATAATTTAAATCGAAAGAGCTAACGGTATTCCAGACTACCTTTAGAGAAGTATGGTCTCTTGATAGAGATGAGAACCCTTCTATTTGCTGGAATCTTAGGATAAATTGGTAAATTTCTTCTCTTGCTAAATCATCAAGATAAAAAAGTTTTTCATTCCTTTTGAAATACCTTATAACCTCATAAGTATCAATTAACTCATAGGTCCCCAAAAATTGAGTATTCTCCCAACCTCCGCCATTCATTCTAATGTTTAACAAAAAATCTGTTGATAATGAATTATTATAGTTATAGCCGATAAGGTCTGCAACCTCCATCGTTAAAGCGGTCGAAAAAATATTATAAGTTTTTGTAATTTTGTTAAAATAATTATAATAAAAACAACCCGAATCTATATCGTACAATCCATCGATATACTGTAAGAGATTTTCAATGTTTATCACGTCCAGCATTTCAAAAGAATCAAGTATAGTAATAGCAAAAAATGTGGATCTCAAGTTAGGATCATATCTTAAAACTGTATCTACTAAATCTTCCAAATCATTATTAAACCCACCGTGGGTGTACGAATTATAGGGACTCTGGACTTGAAGTGAATTCAGGAAGGCAATAATTTGGTTTCTCTGAACAAGGTAATAATCCCAATTTATGTTAAGGACATTCAATAATTCGACGGCAAAAAATGTATTTTCTGCCGTTGGAATATTTTGCGGGGAACTATCGGGAGAAGGACAACCAAAAAATCCACCAGTATCCGGATCGTGGCAGCTCCATATATAATCCGTAATATCTTCCTGGTTTAATGCACTTAGCTCATCCAATATAATCAAAGAAAAAATGGCATAACAATATGTCAAGAGGGGAGAGTTTTGATAATAAGCTTCCGAGTCTATAAGATCATAAAACCTAAGGGAATAATCATCTTGAAATTCATTGTTCACAGAATCATAATGAGACATTATATATTGTAAGACTTTTCCCTCATCGATTTGATGTAATTTGCTGATTGCATCCAGAACATACAGAGCAAAATAAGTATCCCTGATTGATGGAGAATAATATTCCTGGAAGCATCCATATTGATTATAATCAGATAGTCTGTCATCTAAAAGATCATCGACATTTGATTGGTTTAGACCATATTCTGATGAGTCTATACGTTTTATATTTGCCTGGGAAAAATCAATCGAGACCATTTTCTTAGATGATAATAAAGAAATAAATCCAGACATTCCTACAATGAATATTATTAGATTTCCAATCAATATTTTTTGTTTAATTTTAATCAATTTAATCAAAAGAAGACTAAAAATATACATATATAAAAAAAAAAAGGTAATTTTCAAATTAGAAAGAAATTCATGAAAATTTTTATATATAAATTTAATTAATTAAATAATATAAAAACAAACTTGAAAAAAATTTAAGGGAGTTGTTTTTTTGCCAAGAATGGATAAAAAAATTATAATTAAAGCGTCTTTAAATAAAATTTATGATATTATGAAGGACTATTCAACTTTACCTAGATGGAATATTGTTATAAATGAAGCTACTGAACTTGAACCCGGTAAATACTTCTTTAAAACAAATGTTGGAGATGTTATAAATACTGAAATAGAAAATATTCCAAATGAGAGAATGACATCGACACAAGAGGGAAGTCCGATGACTTCAATAGGATACATTTTTAAACCTGTAGATGAAGGAACCGAAGTGACACTTTGGGCAGAATTTGAATTAGAGGATCAAAGAAATGTTATGGACATAGCAGGAGATTTATTTTTAAAGAGTTTGAAAGTATATGTTGATTATATTGAAGCTGGTGGAAATCCAGAAGAATATAAGAAGAAATTTTCAGCAATAAAGTAAATTTAAAAATTCCTAAAATTCTTCCTAAATCGTTAATATCTCATGCTTCTTGGAGATATGGAGTGATTTTAATTATGATAATACCATTTTCCTTTCTTTTTATTATTATAAGTCTTAATAAAAGAAATATCTGGAAAAAATAATATAATAAAAAAAAAAAATTAATTATTATTAATCTCTGCCTGCAAAACCCCCAATAAGACCTAAAAAGCCTCCTGCAATTAATACGTATGTCCCAATATCCACTGTGTCAAGTTCTAATATTTTAAGCGGAATTATTCCATCTATTAATGGCTCGGCATCCCAAAATAAAAATGTATATATACTCAATTCCGTAGGAAGAACCCCAAAACCATATAATAAAATATATATACCTATTAAAATTGGCAATATTGAGCCTATAATCACTAATACGCGACTTTTTACCCCAATTAACTGAAAGATCCCTGAAATCAAGAAAAAAATAATAACGACTACAATAATATAAATTGCAAAAGTTGGTAAACTAAATAAAGTCGCATATGAATCAGGATTGGTTAACATCTCTGGGATTTGTTTCATTGAGCCTATTCCACCAAGATAAATGGTTACAAAAAAGAATTCAAATGCAAAAAAAGATAAAAAGTATGTTGCTACTATCGTTAAAAGTCCAGCTAATACACTAAAAATTTTTCCAGCACCCATTTTTTAATAAACCTCTTAAAAAAGATTTCGATTATAAATAATTTAATCACAGAATTATTTATAATTTATGTTATTTCTTTTACGAAATTGTCTTGTTTTTTATTCAAAAAAAAATAAATTATATATTTAAAGCGATTTTTAAGTGAATAAATATTTTCTTTATTGTGATACCACCTTGGCTAAGCTTTCTTCTGATAATTGCATTAATTATTATTTTTTCTAAAAAAGAATTGAGCATCATTTTGTTTTTTGGGGCTCTAATATTTGGAATTTTAACTCAAGTAGATGTAATAATTTCGATTATTTCAGTCTTTACGGATCCTTCAATCATCCTATTAGCACTTTCAGTAACATTAATCCCCATTCTCGGTGGTATAATGGAAGAGTCAGGCCTAATGCTTGAATTGGTTCAAAAAATGAAGGTTTCTAAAAGAGTTGCATTAATGACAGCTCCCGGGCTTTTTGGGCTTTTACCAGTACCGGGAGGGGCACTTCTCTCCGCTCCAATCATAGATCAAATAGATCCAAACCTTAATCCTAATCGTAAGGTTGGAATCAATGTATGGTATCGTCATGTATTAATTTTAATTTATCCTCTTTCCTCCACTCTGATTGTAGCCAGCGCCTTATCCGGTATTTTATTATATATCATTATTGCAGCGATGATTATTCCATTTATCATTATGATAATTATTGGATACTACACATTACTTCGAACAATTGAAAAAACGGAAGACATAAATACTCGGGATCTTAAAAGAGTGTTCTTTAATATTATCCCCATTGTGATAGCACCAATTATTGATTTTATTGGTAGAATTGTTCTAAATCTTACTATTCCAGAGATTTTTTTATTTATTGGATTAGTCTTGAGCATTTGGGTTGCTTTAAAATTTGCAAAAATGCCGGCATCAAATATAAGAAATATCGCTAAAAAAATGCAAATTTGGAGATTTCCACTTTTGATTATTGCAATGTTCTTATTTTTAGATATATTCATAAATTCAGGGGTGCCTGAAGATATTGGAGCATTAGATCTACCGTTTATATTATTAATTTGCATCGGATTTTTACTTGGATTTGCTTTAGGGCGCGTTATATTACCAATTTCGATTTTAATTCCGATTTATTTAATCCAAAACATCTTAATAATTATGCCTCTACTTGATTTTGTATTTCTATATTTTGCTACATTTCTGGGCTATTTAATGACCCCACTTCACCCATGTCTTGCATACAGTATCCAATACTTCAAAACTGTCTATAAAAAAGCTTTCAAAGATATAGCAATTCCCACATTTATCTGCTTTGGTTTATTACTAATCGTTTATTTGATTATCAGTTTATTTTAAACCTTTCACACGTTTTTAGAGCGTGGAGGAACTTTAAAAAAATTTATTAAAAGGAGAGAAAAAAGGAAGTAATTAAAACTTATATAGGAGGGCCTTTTTCCGGATGCCTTTTATTTAATTTTAAAATTTGAAAATCGCTCCTATTTATTATATTTGTATAGTTCTCTAAAAGATTAAGTGGATAAGTATTTATGGTAAATTTGAGTGGATCTGAATGCAAATTATGAGGAACTATATCTCGAAAATCTTCCAGACTTACATTAAAATGATGTTCCTTTTCATTTTTTAGGTCAATAATTACAATTTCACTTTCATCTGATTCTTCAATTTCTTTCCCAACTGAGATATCTTGAACAATATCAGACTTAATTATTAGCGCATCAAACACAACACCTTCAATTACTTCTTTTATCAATTTTGATGAGTTTACTAAACTTTTGAATCCTGAAATTCTCTTTTTACCGAAAATATGATTTTTAACCTGATAATTAATTGTGCTCATTTTAATTCCAATCTTATCACAAATGCTTGAGATCGAAACGGAATTAATATTTTTAGCAGTTATTGTTAAGGTGGTCACCACACCTGCGATTACATCATCTTTTGTATTCTTGATAAATGGCCAAAATTTCAGCAGTATAATATTTGCAATTTTAATGAAATCATTGTTAAAATTAAAGGATAAACAAATTTCATTTATTTTTTTAAGGATCAATTGTTTTCTATCTCTCCTAGCGTAAGCTGGATAATAGCGAGATGCTTCCATTAAAATCTCTTTAAAATCGCTTTTACTTACGTTTAAAATGTTTATAAAATGTGGAATTTCGAAATTAATTGCTTTTACTTTTGAAACCATAAAGAGAATAACGGGTACTAACTTCTCTGGTGCCCTTCCTTTAGTTCCTTTTTTTAAATTTTTCCAAACATTCTTAAAAACGAAGATACAATCAGATTTTAACGAGATAGGAAGATGTAGAGCAGTTATAATACGATTAAATTCGGAATCAGCTATTTGAAGTACAAAATTTCTATATCCATTAGAAATCCTTTGCATCTTTGACATTCGCTCTAACTCATATGAGCGTGAATTTGCTCTCCTTTCTAAATTAGTCCCTAATTTTGTTGTTTTCTTAAGTTCATTAGAATAAACTTGAATTGAATCTTGATTATAGGGAGAGTTATATCGAAAGATCGGTAAATCTAATGTTAATCCACAATTTCTACAAACATAAACACCACCAGACTCGATAATGTCTTCTGATCTACAGCCGTCACAGAAAAATCCAATCGTTTTTTCCGGTAAATCAAATATTTGAAGGTTTTTATTAAACATCATTTTTTATAGATCCGAAATTTAATTATCACTTGAATATGATAGGGTAGGAGTTTTAATTTTAAAGATTACGATTACCCTCTAGAAATGGCTTCTATCATATTTTAAATGGAATAAAATTGAATAAAATTGAATTCTTAAGGAATAATCTAAGATCTAGTATTCTTCATCAAAAATCTAAGACCCTTTAAATTATTTAAAAAACGTCTCTGATAAAAATATAAAAAGGTACTGCAATTATATTTAAAAATTAATAAGTTTATGGTGTCAAAGGTTCTTAAATTATTAAAAAATTATTTATGTATAAAAAACTAAAAATTAATTTTTATCTAAAAATATTAGCCTAAATCTATTAGGGTGCGTTATTTGATATGTTTCATAAAAATTTACTCTAAATTTAATAATTTATTTAATTTTGGGATAATTTCATCAGAAAAATCATAATATTGAAGAAAAAGATCCAAAAATTCATCGTAATCATTTTCATTTAAATTAAAATTTTGAAATATCAGGTTGCGCGAAATATCAGAAAGAGGAGTATTACTTATCCAATTTAAAAACTTACTAAAAAAATCGCCATTACCAGTTAAAATATAACCTAAATTAATCCAAACTTTATCAGGAACAAGTCCCTCATTATTAAATAATGTTTTTTCGATAATCCTCAAACTTTCTTTATTATTTTTTATTTTCTGTAATGCTTTAAAATTGGTCCCATTACTTATTTTAAAGCTTTCAATGAATAGCTTTTGAGCTTCTATTTTATTCCCTGCAATTTCTTCAATCAATCCCAAGTAATAATAATTTACATCAAAAAATTGATTGATTTTTATAGAAGCAATGAACATTTTTTTTGCAGTTTTATATTTCTTTTGCTTGAATTTTATTTTTCCTAAAAGATATCTTGATTCGAAATCTTCAGGATCGTTCAGTATTGCTTTATTGAGAAAATCTTCACTTTCTACAAATTTTCTTAACTTATAAAGAACCTTTGCCATAAAACCATAAGCAGTACTATAATTAATATTAATTTCAAATATGTTTTTCAGAAGATTGTATGCTTCTTCAATATTATTCTCGCTATATTGAAATTCCGCTTCCAACATTAGGTTTTCTAATTTAGAATTCATCTATAAATGAACTCAAGAATTTTTTTATCCAATATGGTTAAATAAATCTTTATTATGATTTTATAATAATTTATCTGTATTTTTTGTTAATACTAATTTTTTTTTTATTGAATTCAAAAAATTTGATGATTTTTCTTTTTATATCATGCTAATGTATTAAACCCCTCAAATTCTTTTATTTTGCTTTTATTTTTTCTTGATTTTGTTGATATTATTATTGATTTACAGATTGTTAAGTTTAATCCTGTTTTATGTCGCAATATATGAGGATTTTCAGAAAGAACTTTTGATGCAATATGATATCCAGCATTATACAAAATCCGACCCCTGACTCTTCCCACATTCCTCAACCTTAAAACTAAATCAAATAATTCTTCACGAATTCCGTGTGTAATTCGGATTATTAATGTTTCACATAAATTTGCAATTTTATCATCATCTAAATAAGAAGCAATTATTCCAATAAATTTGATAATTCTGATAACGTTTTCTTTAATTGAAAATAAATCCCCGGCATAAATTTTGAATTCATCCAATATATTTTGTAAAGGTTCTTCATCTGCCCACCAAATGAGTGGTTTCATCATCTTCATATTTCTGATTCTTGATTCAGATTTTAATACAATAAAAGCACACTTAATTAAACTTTTATAATCATTAACTTCACCGTTTTCTAACATTTTTCTAATTTTTACACCGCTTGACGGATACAGATATAATTTAACTATTAATTTGCCAAAATTGGAGCAAATTAATCCATTCCTTTCCTTTAATAAAAGCCCTTTCTCAATTAAATAATCTAAGATATATTCTCCCTTCACACTTTTAGGGATTATATCATTTACGTATTTTATTATTCTTACATCGGTCTGAGAAACCAAAAATAAAAGAAAACTACTTATGTGATTACAAAAAATGAAGTTACAAGAATTTTGTCCTAGTAAATCTTCTCCAACTCTATTATTAAAATTACAACTACATGTAATTCCGCTATCCATATCAAATCTTACATGAAAGACTCCAAAATCTGTTTTAACTATCCCTTCAATTGAATCCTTTTTTATATTTGTAATTTTTGTTTGAAAGTTAGACCTTTTAATTTTTTCTAAAACTTCTGGATTTGAATGCAATTTCAATATATTCTCTGTTGTTATTTCTTTAATTCGTAAGAATTGATCTATGGGAATTATTTTATCCTTTATGCAATTCCAATAATATGTTTTTTCAAAAAAATTTTTCAATTTATTAAATGAAATGGATTCTTGCTCAAAAACCCTTAATAATACTTGTTCTCTTAAAGTTTCAGTTGAATTTATAGCAGATTGAATAGAATTATATATAGGAACCAATCGTTTTCCATCCTCTCCTATTTGAAAATATTGATCCTCCACCCATATTTTTTCTTCAATGTTTTTAACAAGTATTATTCCAAAACCTTTAAGATCTAAACCTGGTCTACCAGCTCTGCCCAGCATTTGGAAAATTTGATTTCTTGAAAAAGGTTCAAAATAAGTAAATCCATTGCCAAAATCTTCATAAAATTTAGAAAAATCGGTAATGTTATCAACACTTGTTTGATATCTTTTAAAATCCTTAATAATTACCATTCGAGCTGGCGTGTTTATTCCTGCGGAGAGAGTTGTTGTGGAACAAATAACTTTTAAAATTCTCTTATTAAAATATTCTTCAATTATTTGTCGTTCTTTTGAGAGAAGTCCTGCATGATGGAAAACCACACCTCCTTTTATGCAGCTCTTTAATTCAGTAATTCCACCCTTAATGTTTTCTAATTGCTGTGATAATTTTTTACAGATTGATAGTTCTTGAGGATCCAACTTTTTCTTTATAAAATTTTTAAGGTATAGAGCAAGCTTCTGCGCTTCCTTCCTTTTATTCACAAATATTATAATTTGGCCTTTTTTCTTTAAAATTTCATTTACATAATGTTTGATGGTTGAATCTTTATTTTGAGACACTTTGATATCATATTTTAATGGTACTGGCCTTTCATTAGAAATTATTAAGATAAATTCTTGCCCAAGTGACGATAACCAGTTGCAAAAAAATTCAGGATTTGCTACTGTGGCAGATAAAGCAATAATTTGAGGATTAATCAAAAATTCATTCAATCTAACAATTAATGATTCTAACCGCGGACCTCTGTCTCTCTCTCCAACACAATGTATTTCATCTATAATAATTGTCGTAATTTCATTAATCCATTTTTCTTCTTTATAATTTCTTAATATTGAGTCCATCTTCTCATATGTAGTTATAATTATATTAGCTTTTTGAAGTTCCTTATCGTCAATGACAATATCCCCGATTGATAATTCTATTTTTATTCCGTATTTACTGTAATTTTTCGAGAAATATTGATACTTCTCGGAAGCCAAAGCTTTAAATGGTACTAAGTAAATTGCCTTTCCATCGTTTTTGAAAATATTATTAACAATACACAGTTCACCAATCAATGTTTTTCCGCTACCGGAGGGTGCAACAATTAAAAAAGATTTATTAAAATAGAGTCCCTTAATAATTGCTTCTTTTTGGATATCTCGTAAATTATAAATGTTATTTTTTAATAAGATTCTAATTATTCTCTCATCGTCTACATATTGATTAAATTCTGAGATTATTTCCTCCGGTGATTTTTCAAAATTAGTCGTTGTCATTTTTTCTTTAGAGGGTCTTTAATTAATCTGGATTGAACTTTTTTTAAATTAGTTAAATATTACTAAAATTGCAATTTATAAAGAAAAAATCTCAATTAAATTACAAGTATCTCAATTAAAACCATTTATTACTTTTTTTTCTCACTTCTTTTATTTAAATAGTTTGATTTTATACATCTACTAATATGGATAAAAGATTATTTGATCCAAACGACATAAAAATTTCACGCTCTGGAATATGGAAAATAGAAAGAGACCATGGAATTTTATATTTTGGGGTTAATTTAGACAATAAATCAGATTTTAATATTTATAATCTCAAATTTTTCTTACACAAAATTCCCATAAATATGAAATTAGAGCCAAAACAAATTCATAGAATTCCAAATTTGAATCCAAAAACGAATATCTCAGTTTATTTCAGGTTAATTCCCGAAAAAGATTATATTTTTGATACTGTAGAAGGATTTATTTCATATTATGATTTACGAGAAAAAATATATATTAGAGATATAGAGCCGTATAAGATCGAATTTCAAAGAGAATTATATACACCGAATAAAATTTTCATAAGGAATTTGAATCAAAAAGTTAAGTCTTCTTCTATTTAAGCGTTTTCACTGATATAAAAAAAACTTTGGAGTTTTTTTTATTTAAATATACTTATTTGAACATCTATTGGATATTATGGATAATTACTTATATCAAAGTGATACGACATTAGATACCCCAGATAGAACAGATTATAAATATCATTATAATGAAGCAGAGAAATTGGAGAAAGAAGGAACTCTAGAAAGCCTTGAGTCCGCTATTGTTCATATTGAGATGGCAATCAATAATTTAAACATGAAAAAAGAAATATTGCCAGAGAAATCATTAGATTCAGAGTTAAAAAAATTCGCTGAACATCAATTAACGATTAAAACAAATTATCATGAGAAACGAATTAATAAATTGTTAGAAGAGGTAAAAAATGAGGAGAATTCAAAAAACTATAAAAAATCGGTAAATATTTATAAGAAAATAAGAGATTCAATGAATTTTTTATATAAATTAGGAGATAAAGGCATAAACATTAATGAAATAAATAAAGTAAAAGAGAAAATTAGTAAATTAACTAAAAAGATATTAAATGAGAATTTATCAATCTCTTTGAACAGAAAATCAAGTAAAACTGAGCAAAAGCCATATTCAGATGAATTTAAAGAAATTAATGCAGAATTTGAGGAAATAAATTTTGATACAAATGATCAAATTCCTTTACAGAATCATGATACTGAAGGAGAAATAAAAATACCGATTGAGGTTGAATCCAAGGTAATGGATCAAGATGAATTAGCTCAATCAGAAATGATATTATTAGAGGATAATGAAGTGGAGGAGGATAACATAGATTTACTTGATAGACCTAACAAAATTAATATCTTAGATCAAATTAAAGTGATTTCAAATATCCCTGAAACTAAAGAATATTGCATGGAAAACGAAATTTTGGATAAAAAATCAGTCAAATTGTTATTAGCTCAGTTAAGAAAAGCATTAATTGCTAATAATTACCAAATTTTTCCTAATGATGACATTGATTTTCAAGAATTATATAATAAGATTGATTTTCTTGCAATAAAGATCTTCCATATTAATGAATTTTTAGATATATGCCATATTTTACCACTAAAACTTGCTAAACTATACGGTTTATTACTTGTCTCAGAAAAAAAGATCGATTATAATAGCAATAATACAAATTTATCTCAGATTGAGCGTAAAAATCTAATACAGCCACTAAAAGAAGACATAAATGATGTCGTTCGTACTTTATCAAATGAACTTGGAAATGAAGGCCCGATCGCTAAAAATTTCATTTCGTATATTAATGATGATATATCCTTAGAAAAAAGCAGAATAGCAAGTAAAGGCTATTTTTATTGTAGAGGCCGAATGCAATACAATTTTATAGTTCAGCCCATTATCATTTCCCAAAATAAAATTGGATTTTTAGAGAGGAATATACCATATGCATTCCAACAATCTTCTGATTTATATGTTGTTAATATTAACGATTTAAATGATTTATTAAGCTACTTGGAACAGAAAAAAAGTTCAATTGAAAAAATTTGTATCAAAAAGCAGCCACTTAATTTATTTATAGATAATAAAATAAAATTAAGCAATGCTTTAAGGTTAATAAGCATCTTATTAGGAGTATTTGGGGTTTCTTACTTAATTTCATTGTTTTTAAATGATAAAATTTTTGTCAGTGTGTTTCAAGTATTACAAATTCCTTTTATAATAGGGATAATACTTCTATTAGGTTTCTTTATATACATATATAAAAAAAACCAAGATGAGATCATTCAAAAATATAATAGACCATTCGGCTTCGACCATCCGGACTTTTCTGGACAAAATTTATCTATTGCTTTGAATCAAATTAATCCTCCTGAAAGAGAGCAATTCCTATATGAGATATATAACAAGCGTCCAATTCCTATTGAGTTATTGCAAAAGATCCAAAATCCTCACATTTTTTCAGAATTTGTTGAATTATTTGAATCAAACATAGTAAATATCACATTAAATAATGAGAATTTAACTAGATTAAAACAGTCTTTTAAATATTTTAAACAAAAACATAATTTCTACAAAGCATATTGTATTCTTCGGGCAATTCTTGTGTTGAAATTACGAGATTTTATAAGACATCGCTTGAATAAATCAGCCGATGATATCCATAATATCTCTTCCCTGCTAGATATAATATGCGCTGAATGTAATATCCTATTTAACAATAAGTCGGTAGAAGCGATAAAGAAAATAGAGGGAATTAGAGAACTGAAGGGACTTATAAATCAGAATTTTTTTACTCAAATTGTAAATATAGTATATGATATTATCGAAATAATTCAGAAGAATACCAAATTGACTGAAGATCTTAAAGAATTTAATAATTTTCATGAAGAAAATGTTCAGAAATTTGAAGAGAATGCTGTATTTGAAAAAAGCATTGGCTATACGGGAGGAGACCCTCCAGAAAATATATTTAAAGATTTCTTAAAGGATGATTAAAATGATTGAGAATAGTGAGAAGATTGTAAGATGTTTTAAAATTTTCTATATCATAGGGATCGGACTGGTTATTGCATCCTTTTTCTCTGAGTGGTATTATTACGCTTATATCATCAATAGAATTACAATGATTTGGGGATATAACATAATTGCAGGATGGAACTGTATTACTAATAATTCTATAAATTATCCTATATCAATCGAGATTGATCTTATGTTATTTTTACTATATGTATTTATTTTTTTTTTAGCATTAATATCATTTATTTATATTTCACTTGAGCGTCCACTTTTTAGCAAGAAAAATTTTTATAATAAGGTAAAAACTTTAAATTACATTTTTCCTGTATATCTTGGATTTAACCTTATAATATTGGCATTATTTTTATTTAATTTATTCCAGGCTAATTTCTATTTTCCATTTTTGAAGCTTTATATTGTTTCCGAAGATTCTGAAACTCTTTACTGGCTTGGTCCGGGATGTATTTTGCATATGATATCTTTTATTTTTATGTTTCCCTTTTCTGCTATAGTTTTACAGATCCCTCGAAAATTTAAATTAAAGGAGAATAAAATTGAAATTAATAAATTAATTGAAGTAAGTTCTAAAAATATAGATTTTGAGAAAATTATAATGAAAGAGAGGATAAAGAAAGATAAGACATTCAATCAATCTTCTAACGGAAAACTACAAAAAGGAAAATTTAATCTGGATAATATACGCTTGGAGAGTGAATCATAAGTGTCAAAATTATTAGAAGCCACTAAATTGTTATTGAATAATCAAAATTACAATGACCTGTATGAATTATATTTGGATTTGATTTATAACGCGGTCAATGAAATTGGTGTAAAATTAAATATTACAACACTTAAATCCAACGAAAAAATTTATGATTATATGATAATAATCGATAAATTCCTCTTTAATAATATCAATATTGTATTATTTGGAGAACATATTCAGAAAGTAGTTAATTTTCACACTATATATGATAAAATTAAAAATACTTCAGAAAACCTAAAACTAGATCAGTATGATATAAAAGAATTAATTGAAGAATACTATGAACTTAAAGCCCTAGCTGTCCCTAATGTTTTTCAAGATATTGAAAGTTATAAGACAAGTAAATATGCCAATTTTCAAACACTCAAAGCGTGTAATTTAGTTTTTGGAAAAAAAAATAAGAATTATGATAATACCAACATTGAAGATGCATTGTATGAGATGATCTCCAATCGTATTCAAAATGATTCTGATAAAATCAGGAGAGATTATGTGAAAGGAAAACTAGCTTTTGATAAAAGTTTCAGAAAATTAGCAACCTTAGATTCAATCCAAAAAACAATAGAGTCGTCAAAGAAAAAATTCAGCCAAATAGAGATCAGTGGAACCTTATCTGACAATTTAGAATATAAAATCTATACATTACGGATGCCGGGATATCTTATATTATCTTTTGGAATTATTTCAGCGATATTATTAGGTTTTATATTTATGGAGATATTTTCAGTGCCAATACTGGCTGTATCATTATATCCTAGTGCTATATTTTCTGGATTAATTTGTTTTATTTGTTTTTATATCTTTATTAAATTCTTTATTAGAGGAAAAAAATGAGTAAAACACCAACAGAAATCACAACAAGTTTGAGTCCTTCAGAGAAAGAGGATTTAAATAGATTTGGAGCCGTTGCTGACATTAACATTTGGAATGAACGACCTGCATTCAAAGACGTGAATAAATTTTGTATTTATTTAAAAAGTGGTTTTATCATTGGTATATTTTTAATATTTACTTTATTGTTATATTATTGTAGTGGGGCGTTGATACCTTCGTTCTTATTCCCGAGTTTGATAATTTTCTTTTTTGTGTTAATATTTTTCCAAGATATTTTTTATTATTTTCCTAAATTCAGATATTCTGGAATTAAAAGAATCGAATTATTTAAGAATTGTTCATTTAGGATTAAAGATAAGAATTCTGATACTTTATTTATTTTCAATAGAAAAGAGAATTTAGTTACTGGTATAAAGTTATTTAAAATAGACATATTACCTGAAACGATTGAAGGTAACGTTTATCGATTCTTAAGTTCTCTCGATCGAACTGGAATTCCTTATGTTTATCAAATAATTCAGACTTCAAATATTCAGTTAATAAAGAGATCTTCAGATTTTTCTGATAAAAAAGAAAAAATGAGAGTTAGGAACACTCTACAAAATTCACAGACATCTTTTAATATTAGTTTATTCTTGGCAACTTCTTATTGTAATATGAATAAAATAATTTCTGTTGCATTGGATGAAATACAAAATTCTTTAAATCGTTATGGTAAAGGTATCATTTCCTCCTTTATTGCCTGTTTTCCTCATCATCATTTAACAGAACTAAAAGGTTTGGAATTAATAAATGGGTTATATACTTTATTTTTTAAGACAGAAGTAGAACCAAGAAAAGATAATGAAAAATCATTTAAAAATAGAAATTGGAGATCCACAATAATCAGAATTGTTTATCTATTTATTTTTATTAGTTTTGAGGCATTCTTATTATTTTCTGTAGGCATTAGTGTTGATTTTAATATATTGGTTAATCTAATTGTTTTGATTGGAATTCTTTTCATCTATTGGAGAGAAATATTTAGCTCTTTGACAGATAAATTCATCTTTAGGGATTTTCTTAGATTAAATCTTTTTAACGATTATAAATTTTTTATGAGAGCTGGTATTCCGGATTCTGTTTTTGTTTGGAATGAAGAATTGAAATTATTGATTGGAATTAAGTTATTTGCAGTTAGAAATATTATGACCCGTGGTTATTGTAATCCCGATAAGTTTATTAGAGCAATCTCGCCTTTTAAATTGTCATATTCTTATACAACGATCCAGGCTGCTCTTTCTCAATTTGATTTGGAAAAAGATTATATGAAATACCTGAAAAGTAAAATCATTTACAGCATGCAGAAATATTATAATAATGAGGAGAAACTTTTAAAATGGCTTTCTATGAGAGCCGGTATTTGGCGATTTATGTTTCTTATTTCTATAAATTCCTACAAATTTACATCCTATATTTCAACTGAAATTATTGATAATTTAGAGTTGGAATTACAGGAGAGATTTGAAACCATTCACCTTGCGTTTCAGGAGACATATAGTGATTATGTGCCATTAGTATTAAGAAATCGACGATTAATTTTAGGAATTAAGGTAATTCTTTTAAAAAACAAGTTTATCCGTCGTGGAGGCACATATATACCCTATTCTCTTATTCAAGGTAAAATTTTAAAAGAAGTTAACAAAATAATGAATGAATTAAAGAAGGGAATTAAAACTCAAGTGGCTGTGGAGTTTAATACACCCTTAAGCTTAAAAAATGAAATTTTAATTGGTAATACAATAAATACTGAATTTTTTAGGGAGGAAATACCTTTTGGTTTATTATTTAATCAGATTAATAATTTAATCATTAGTGGTGGAACACACAGGCAAAGAGAAGATATTTGTATGAAAATAATAACGGAATTGGTTAAAAACAAAATCCCTTCAATAATATTTGATTTTAATGGAAAATATAGTAGGCTTATTGAAATTTTCTCTAAGACACAATTTTATCGTGATTTCTATTATTTTAAACTGGGTCAAAGTTTTAATATCGAGTTATTGAATTCGGGAATAAAAAATGATCCCAAGAATTTAGAATATTTGGATTATATCTGTGAAGCGATTGGATGTATAAAAAAATTAAATGACAAAGAAATACAAACGATTAGGGATTTGATATCAAAAGTCCCAATGGATTCTAAATCTATAACTATGGATATGGAAATGGAAGATAAGTGGAAAAAAAATAAAAATTATAATGAAAAATATATTGCTTCAGTATTTAATGATTATACTCAACAAACTAGAAATACAATCAGTGCAATAGGCATTGTGGAGGAAAATATTAATTCAAATGATTTTCTAAAAGATGATAAAACTGTAATTATTGATTTAAGCATTTTAAGCCCCCCGCTTAATATATTTGCAATGTTTGTGTTGATTTCGAGAATAATTCATTATACCCAAGAAGGTAAAGATTATATTCCTAAGTTGTTAGTAATGCCTAACGTCGAATATTTTTTCGATAAATTTTATCTTGATAAATTTATTAAGCCTTATACAATTGATAGATTCCTTAATCCATTGAAAGAAAAAGGATTTGGATTTATGTTTTTAGTCAATGAAGTAAATAAATTACATCCAACATTTTTTGATTATATTCAAAATTTTATGGCTCTAAAAACGGTGCAACCGGCAGATTTAATGGTTTTAAAAAATCTTCTTAACTTGCAAGAAATTCAAGGTCAAGGATATTATACAAAATCACGAAAAAATACATATCATATAGATTTTTTGAAACAATTAAGGAATAATAATGCCATAGTCTTAAGAGATGATATTGACCAACCCTTTCCCGTTAAAATCGATATTGATTCTCTTGCAGCGATACCTATTCCAAAATATTTGGAATTAAGCGAATATATGAAAGAATTTGGGTATAATTTTCAAAAAACCGAAGAGCAAATCTTGAATTCAATTGAAAAAACAATATTTGAAAAAGATTTTCAACAATATCTCTTTCTTTTAGACGATATTATTAATTTTCTTAGAGCCTTAAATCGAATAGACACAATTGGTAATATTTATGAGTTTAAAATCAAAGAACAACTTTTTAAGTTTATACATAAAAAATTAGTAGCTAAAGACTACAAGAGAAAACAAATTAGTAAAATTAGAGATGATTTGTTCAATGTATTAATTTCCCATCAATATTTGGTTGAAAATCACCCAAGAGAAGCTGGAGGCTCTCAATCGATGAGAACATCATATTCTGTAGGACATCAATTTGTGAAAGCATTGGATGATCATTATGATTCAAAAAAAAAAATCAATGATCAGGTTGATTTACAGCTTATCGAGAAGAGAAAGATTAATGTAAATGAAATTATCCCTAAAAAGGAAGAGATTTTCGAATATTTCGTTCCACCAGATAGTGATCAGAATAAGCAACAAGTGATAATAAAAACCAAAAAAAAGATTAGTAATTCAAAAAATATATTGGCAAGTCTTATAGGAGCACTTTTAGTCAATGGAACTATAAGGGCTGGTAAAGAATTAAGAAGAAATCAATACAAAGATACAATCTTAAAAGTGAGAGATGTTTTATCTAAATTTTTATATAAATTATATGATTTTAAATTTGATGAAAAAAGCAATGCAAAAATCCACAGTGATGTACTATTAGAAGCGGTAGATTTTATTGCTGAATCTAATATCATTCCTTTCAATAGGCAAGAATTATATGATATTCTCAAAATGATTAATATTATTAAAATTAAAAGTGGAGAGTTAGAAAATACTGCAAAAAATCATTATGAAATGCTTTATGATTTTACACAAAAAATTTTGATAGGGGTCATGGATTAGATGATCTAATTTTACTACTACTCATAAACGTCAATTAAGGCTACAGAGTCTAAAAAAAAAGAGATTAATTGAATTTTTATTTTTAAGATTTTTCTTATTCTTTTATTTTTTTACCAAGTTTCATTAAAATTGGAAGCAATTTAATCAATTCCATAGCAGGCGTAGTTTTTATGAATTTAAAAACACCTGGTTTGGCGATTCTCCATACTGCTGTGCCTTGTGCCATTTGTTCTTCGGTATCCGCTTCTGTTATTGATATGCCCTAAAAATCAGAGGTGCTGATATACCTAGCAATTGTCTTTGTGCCTTCAACTGGATAGAGTTTCTTGTTAAGGATTGTTTGTGCCATCTCCGATAATTCTGATGGGTCAAAATCTGTATTTAACTCCCAATACGAAATAAATATCATTCTTTTTTACCACCTTTTGTATTTTAATTGGATTCAATAAAGGTATAGTTTTCAAAACTATATACCATTTTTTCCTTCTATTTTTGATTATTTATAAATTGCCATTATAAATTATTAATTATTTTAGGAGTATTATCAGTTATGGGATGATCTAATTACATTTTAAAAAATTGAGATAAAACCATTAAGTATATTATTATAAATACAAGAAAAGAGTAATTATTGAAAAGAAAATTTCATAATAAAAAATCTAAAAAAAAATTTTATTAAAGTGAGAAGTAATGAGAATTAAAAAAAAACAGATGAATAATTATTTCTTAATTACGTTTGGATTAAATCTTGCCACTATGGTGATGGGAATTCTCTATTTCGTGATTGGACCTGATTTAATATTTGGATTTTTATTTGGTATTATTTTGGTCATCTCATGGCTTCTTGACATCGGTTTAGTTTTATTAGATGATTTCAAACTCGCAAAAAACAATGCAACTGGAAAAATTCTTAATCGACTTGGTTATTGTTTTGTTTTTTTCCAGATATTTGGGGTGTTTTGCATGGTAGGTGGATTATTCCTTTTGAATGCAGATTGGACATCGGCTTTAGTTCACTATTCATTGATATTTATTAGCTTTTTTGGCTTTTTTCTTTTTGGTAGCATCTTGGCTTACTTGAATATAAAAAAATTAGATATTCCGGAGGCATGGAACTTTGAATAAACTCAAGATTTTCAAGCTGTTATTGGTAATTTTCTGCATCATAATCTTAGTTTGGGGTTGCTTGTGGATATATTTATTATTTGTCGGAGGTAGACAATTACGGGGTGTTATGATATTATTAGAGGAATTTGTCGCGCAAAGTGCGACTTTGATGGTTGGTCTTTGCGTTTCAGCCACAATTTTATTGTTGAAACTCTTTTCTTCTAAAAGAATTCGTCATCCAAAACAATATTATGCTCTCGCTATTATTGGTTTTACAATTGCTGGATTGAATTCTATGTCCTTACTAGCCACCCCATTCACAATATTGCACGCCAATGTTGAATTCGATGAAGTTTTTGGGCCTAATTGGGAAAACTCCATCCCTAAAGATGTTAAACAACATTTCCTCCAAACTCCTTATATTCTTCCTACGCATATTCTAACAATTCCCGAAAAACCAATTCTTGTAGAAAAAGATGTTTTATTTTATGAAGGAGAAAATATCACGCTATATTTTGATGTATATATACCTGCCCGGCCATCATCGGAATTGCCTGGTAATGGAAGTATTATTATTAATCTTCACCCAGGCGCTTGGTGTTCTGGAGGAAAAGGCACATGGAATATGATTTCAACTAGTAAATACTTGGCAGGTCAGGGTTATGTTGTATTCGATATTGAATACGGATTGATAGAATGGTTCCATTATTATGCTGCAGCTCCAGATACTCCTGTGCATGTAATGGGTAATTTTACCATAGAGGATCAAATCAGACATATAGGAATTTTCACAAAGAGACTTGAAAATGAATTTGCAGCGACTTACGGGGCCAATTTGGATTCCGTTTATTTTATGGGTAGATCTGCTGGAGCACACCTTGCAGGTGTATCGGGATTGGGATATAATGAAGAATTCCATAATGGTACTTTTAGTTCGAAAATGAAAGTGAAAGGGATTATACCATTATATACCCCTTCAGCAGCTCCTGATGCATTTTTGAAAGAAGACCAAGAAACAAATCCCGAATTATTTGATGCTTATGCATTTGAAAAACTCTCTGACCCACAAGATCCACCTGCACTTTTCTTTCAAGGAACTAGTGATGGTCAAGTATCGAGCACAAGTGTTGAAACTTTAGAATCAGAGATGGAATTGAAAGGGGTTCAATGCTGTCTTTTAATATTCCCATTCGCAGGCCATGCTAATGATTTCGTTTTAAGTACGAACATTGGTCAAGTATGGGTTTATTATTTAGAACGTTTTCTATATTTAACACAATAATTTACTTCGAGATATCTTATATCCACAATGATAAAGAATATGGATTTGAATCAATATAATTTAAATAACTTCCCTTTTTTTTAATTTCTATTTTTAATATAAATTCATTTTATTATCTGATTAATAACCTAGTTAAAATGGAGGATCTTTCAAAATATATTGTAAATAATAAATCATTAAGCCGGGAGTCTTTTTTTATTTAAATAGTTACTTTTGAAACTGATGATAACGCATCCCATAATTAAAAATTGATTTTATAAAAATGGAAGCAGAATCGAGAGCAAACAGAAAATTTGGTTCCATAAACTTCTTTTTGGATGAAGATTTCATCAATACATTTAAGTGGAAGCAACCAAAATGGGATGAGTTTGAATATCAAATTTTTAAAAGGTATTATGCTCATTATATTGAAGAGGAAGATCGCCTTGAAGAATTTTGGGAAACCTTAAAAAGAGTGATTGAAGGCTGTTTTGGTATTCAAAAGGAACATTGTATGAATTTAGGAATACCATGGGATGAACAAGACGCTCAAAGATCAAGCCAATTAATGTTCCAAAAAATGTGGCATTTTAAATTTCTAGAGCCTGGTAGATATATGCTAAAATTTTCTGAAACTCTTTTAAAATATTCTAACTCAGTTAAGAAATATAGATAATAATTTTAAAAAAAAGTTTATTATTTCAGCGCAATTTGTTCAAGTAATTCCTGCACCAAATAATTTCTGAGATTCTAATAATTTATTTTCATACTGTTTTGATTTAATCATAGCCCGAAACAATGAAATATCTAATTTTAATTCAAAAATTCCATTTTTACTTACAAAATCATCTAATTTATCTAATAACCAGTTTGATTCGATTATTTGATTTTTACTAAGGTAAATGTGTACAATTTCTAACAAGTTTTTTATTCGTTTTATTTGACTTTTTTTGGCTTTCTTCATATCTGTTCTCAAAATTAAATAATTTAATTTATTTTATTATTTGCAAAATTATTGAGCGAAGATATATAAATAAAAAGGACATACATTAGCGTTCTTTAACAAATTTTTTTCTTTAAATATATTTATTTTAAACAGGAAGTATGGCACAAATAACTTCGATAATATTAATATTAATTGCATCTTTGGGAATTGGATTTATATTTTTCTTCATCAAAAATGTTATATCATTTTATATAAATTCAAATTAAAACTCCTTGAATTTTTGCAGATAGTTTTTTTTCTTTATATAAATCATTTTTATTTTATTTTATTTTTATAGATAAGAGAGATCAAATATTTTATTATGAAAGAAACAATAAGAAATGTTAAAAATATATCAGCAGATAAAATAAAAACTCAATTAAATACTTTAGATTTCATCGTAGAATCCATAAGAGATATTATTTTTGACACTCAATATTTAGCAATATTAAAAAAGACCATTTTAAGATTAATTAATGGGCAAATTGAACAAAAGGACTTAAAAAGATTGATAATTGAGCATGGAGTTAGTTCAGTAGAAGATATTAAAGATTTAATTAAATTATATACTGAAACAGAGATTAAAAGAGTTATTAAAAGCGTTGAAGCACAAAAAGATAAAATTAAAAAATATAATCAATTGCTTTCAAAAATTGCTCCTAGAGTAGAAAAAATTTATAATAAATTGAGTTTGTAAAGAGTGAGTGAAAATTAGCAATTCAAGGACCTTAAAAAATGAAGAGAATAATCTATTAAATTTCAATTTTCTTAAAAACGAGAAAATTGACCATAGAGAGTATCAAATAAATATTGCTAAGAAATGTTTTGGTAATAATTCCTTAGTTGTGATTCCAACTGGGTTAGGAAAAACGATAATATCTATAATTATTGCAGCTCATACTCTTGAGAATTCTCCACCACATAGTAAAGTGGTAATTTTAGCACCAACACGCCCCCTGATTAACCAACATCATGAAAACTTTTTAAAATTCATGAATATTCCTAGTGAAAAATTCAGTATTTTAACTGGACAGATCGAGCCACATAAAAGGACACACGAATTTATGAATAATCAGGTCTTATTTTATACTCCTCAAACATTAAGGAATGACATCTTAAATAACAGATATTCTTTAATGAATGTTTGTTTAGTTATATTCGATGAGGCCCATCGAGCCCAAGGAGACTATGCTTATTGTCAAATTGCAGATGAATATATTGAACATAATAATGATGGAATTATACTTGGTCTTACTGCCTCTCCAGGGTCAAACAGAGAAAAAATCTCAGTTCTTTGTAAAAACTTGCATATTCCCGATTCTAATATTTTCCTTAGAACAAGAGATGATAAAGATGTTAAAGATTATATCAAACCAATGAAAATTTGGAAAGTTGGTGTTGATATGACAGATTTAATGAGATTAGTTCATTCCGCTTTAAAAAAAATGATTCAAGAAAGATTAAATTACCTAAATTCTCTTGGATTTATTGATTCTAATAAAGAACAATTGGAAAGTATCTATAGAAAAGATTTAATAAAATTAAATCGAGATCTTTTAGAAATAATTAATGGAGATGGAAATAAAACGGGTGCTTATAAAGCATTATCAATTAATGCACAAATGCTTAGGTTGTTTCATATGTTAAGCTTAGTTGAGAGTCAAGGACTTGATTCATTATTATCTTATTTAAAATCTATGAAAAATCAATCTTCACAAAAAAATGCCTCTAAAGCGTTAATTATTTTAGCGAATGATTATGAAATCAATAAAATCTTCAATGAACTTCAGCAATATAATGAATTAGATGAATTAATATTAATCCATCCAAAATTCAATATTTGTAAAGAAATAATTTTAAAGGAGCTTAAAGCAAATCCTAATGCAAGAATTTTAGTATTTTCAAAATTAAGAGATTCAGTAGCAAATATCTCTTCTAAATTAAAAAAAAATAGTTTGATAAAACCAAAAAGATTTGTAGGGCAAGCAACTAAATCAACTAATGATAAAGGTCTTTCTCAGAAAAAGCAAATTGAGATATTAAATAAGTTTAAGAATGGAGAATATAACGTGTTGGTATCAACTAACGTAGCTGAAGAAGGACTTGATATCACAGAATGTGATCTTGTCATATTTTATGATGTTGTTGCTTCGGAAATTAGATTTATACAGAGAAAAGGGAGAACAGCTAGAATTCGTGAGGGTAAAGTAATTATTCTTTATTGTAGAGGAACTTCAGATGAAATATATTTACGTATTTCTTTAAATAGACTTAAAAGAATGTATGAATCATTAAATAACACGAAAAAGATTCCTGAAATTAATAAACAAAAAAATAAAATTAAGCGTATAAAAAAATCACAGAATGAAAATTTAGATAATTATCTTTCTCCTATTGTAATATTAAGTAAAATTATTCCTTTATTTTTTGGAATTCGACAATTCTACTCAGAATCCGGTATTAAATTTCAGGTATCCTCTAATGATTATCATATTCAAATTCAGAATCAAATAGGTATTCACATCTTTGAACCTAGAGATTTAATACAACAAGATGCAAATAATCAGTTTAAAAATTTTATTGAAAAATTTAAGAAAAGTTTTAAAATCATTATAATTATAGCCCAATTTCTTGATTTTACCGAGATTTTTAAAAATGAAAAGAAGTATATCAAAAGAAAATTATTAAAGATTTCTCAAAAATATGAAATTCAAATTATTCCTATTGATAATAAAGATGAATTATTTCTTTTATTGAGAGGATTTTTCAAAAAGAGAATAAAGAAATGATTGAAAAAAATGCCCAAATAAGAAATTATATTGTATTTCCTTGTAGGAAGTGCTATCAATATACTTATGCTCATGTGGATCAAAAAGGAAAAAAATGCCCCCGTTGTGGACAAAATCACAAAATTTCAGAAATCTCTGGAGAAATTGTCAATAATTTGAAAGAAGCAAATCTATTGGTAAGAAAAAAACAATATGAATTTGATAAAAAAAGTGGATTTAAAAAACTCCACTTATCATCTTTAACATCTGGTTTTACCATACCAGGATCTGATAAATCTACAATTAATTTCCAGCAATTTATAGAAAAGAATAGAAAAGATAATAAAAATTCATATAACAAATTTATATTTTGGCTGAAACAATTAAAAAGTAATTTTTCTACAATTCCAGAAAATATTTTTAATTTATTTTTTATAAATAAGGGTTTTAAGAGTTCAGAAATTAGACAATTTACAAAATTGGCTTTAAAAAACAAAAAAATTGATCAAAATTTAAAAATTAATGATGTTAAATATTATCAAATAGTTGTTTAGACTTTTCTTTTGTATTATAATTTTTATATTTAAATCATATTAGCATTTTCCATCATTACACGAGCTATAGCGACGAAGACTGATTCAACATTTTCACCAGATTTAGAAGAACATTCAGTGTATCCAATTAAATTATGAGATTTTGCCATCTCTATAGCTTCTTCTCTAATTACAGTTCTTTTTTGAGAAAGATCTGCCTTCCCTCCGACCATCAAGATTGGAATTTTGTTATAATCATCTTTTAATCCTTGACTTATTACCTTAAGCCATTGATCTAAATTTTTAAAACTGGAATATCTGGTAATATCATACATGAAAATACCTCCAGAAGCCCCAATTACATAACCAGGCAAAAGAAACCTGAATCTTGATTCTCCTGCAAAATCCCAGATTTGTAAAGAGATCTTTTTCCCGTCGTAATTAATATTTTTTAAGTGAAAATCAAGACCTATTGTCATTAATGAATCACTTTTAAAAATACCAGTAACATAACGATAAGTTAATGCAGTCTTTCCTACCCCACCCTCCCCACAAATAAAAATCTTAAAAACTGCATCTCGAATTTTGTTATCACCTTGATTTTGAAAAAAATTTTTATTTTGTCTTAATTGAAATTTAATAATTTATGTATTTAATTTTATAGATATTAAATTATAAAGTATAGATATTCTCATACACTATTAATAAGCAAAATATTCAATTATTTTTTAATTTTATCTTATTTTAAAGGATTAAATACACCATTTAAATTACTCATTCATAATAAATTTTTTCATTCAAAATGTTAATCAATTTTATCGTCATTAGAATTGCAAGAATATTATATAAATATTAGATAAAAGAAAATAGTTTCCTCTGCTTTAAAGTTATCAATTTCTTCTTTTAAAAAAAAAATTGCATTTTTCGTAATTATTAGTAAATTTAATTATATTATTTTTTATCCTTTCTGAATTTAATGTATGATCTTCACACATAAATTCCATAATTTTCTCTATTTGAGGATAATTCCATTTAAAATTAGAATAATTGCTAATTACTTCAGGAAATAGAAATATTTTTCTAATCTCCGCGATTTTTTTTCCATATAACCCAGAGAAATCGAATTTAGACGTACAATTTTTGACAACTGATTCAATAGAGCCAAATTTTTTAATAAACCGTAATGCTAACTTGGGACCTATTCCCCTAATTCCTTTATTATAATCCGTTCCAATAAGCATTGCAATATCAACTAATTGAAATAGATCAATGTCCCATTTTTTTAAATTCTCTTTTAATTTAATGATAGATGGTTTTATTTTTGTATATTGCCAACTATTATTTATTTTCCTTACTCTAGATTTTGATAAATTTCTAACTTGTCCCAAGCTTCCGAAAACTAAACAATCAAAATCCTGGCTAACCGTAAAATCTACCACTTTTGTTTTAACCAAATAAGCGCATTGTGACTCCGCTGATGCAGGAGATTCCACGTAAGGAATTCCCAAATATGATAACATCTTTTTTGATTCTTGAATTGTATTAATCCACAAAAATTCTTTTCCAGTAGCGATTTGTTGAGCAAGTTGGTAATTATGATTTTCTATTGCTTCTTTGTATTTTTGTTTAATATATTGGAAATCATGTAATTTATCTTTTGTAATCAATCGTTTATAGGGATGTACACAACCATCAAAACAAAAAATTGGGAGTATTTTTTTTGAATAATAAAAATTTATTCGATATAACAGTCCATAAAGATGAGAGATAATCCTTCTTGTTCGATCAAGCATATATTTTGAGTTGAAATAACTGGATTTTTTATAAGAATAATTTAATAAAGACATAACAATATTAGGGCCATCTACGGCAACTATACTACCTTCCAAATCCTTTAATTCAATTTGATGAATAGTCAGAATATCTTTAATTTTTACTCCCATTTCGATAAAATGTTACATATTGGGAATTTAAAAACAAAAAAATAACTTGGATTAGGAAAAATCTTTTAATTTCTTAGCATTTTAAAAATTTTTGTTTAAATATGCTCATTTTATTTTTTGTCTGATTAATATTAAAAAAAACAGGATATATAAAATGCAAGCAATACCGAAATTATTATATAAAAATAAAATTTCAGAAATTTTGGATGAAATTAGATATAATTATGGGATTTTAACACGACATGGTTATATTTATGGTTTAATAGCAGTGGATCAGGACGCAAAAATTATTGCAGTTGATACCAGATTTGATAAAAAATTAAATTATTGGGATCTTGCATCGATTGGTACAGCATTATATGGAGTTGCAAAACAAGGTCAAGATTTCTTCGAGGCAGAAGAACTTGAGCGCGGTGCCTTAATTTATAGAAACATGCAGTTATTTGTTAAATCTATCGGTAATGTCCATATTGGAGATAAGGGTAAAAGAGATATACTTATTGTCATTTTAGCAGATAATGAAGTGAATATCGGAATTATCATCTTACAAATGAGTAAATTTGCAAATAAGATAAAAACAATTATTGAAAAAAGCGGAAATATTAAGAACACATTGAAAATGACAGAAAGTGAACTTAGAGAACATATAAAAGAATTAAAAAAGCAAATATTTTCGGATAAAATCGGAATTATCTCATGATTTGGAGGTCTATAGCTTGTGATAATCAAATCTGAACACGATTCTAGCAAATCAGAACTTCCAGATTTTAATAAGGATGATTATATAATTCAATTTAAAATTGTATATTGGGGTCCAGGTGAATCAGGAAAAACAACAAATTTTCTAAGATTAAAGGAAAAATTCAGTTTTTTAAAAATTTCTAATGGATATTCTATAGATACTACTGATGGCAGAACACTTTGGCACGATTCCATATTTTTTACATTTAATTTGCAAATAAAAGGAAAAAAATATAATATTATTACTCAAATAACCACTTGTACCGGTCAAGAGCGTTTTTTATCAACTCGAGAGTATGTTATCGATGGTGCTGATGGAGTTATCTTTGTTGGAGATTCATGTCCTGATAAAATAGAGGAAAATAAACGGAGCTATCGAGAGCTAATAAGTTTTGTCAATAGAAATAATATACCTATTGTTATTCAGTTAAATAAGCGAGATTTACCAGATGCAATTTCTTTAAAAAATTTTAAAAAACATTTAGGTCTTCCAAATTTAGATAAAAATTCAGATGGAACACCAATTGTTTACGAAACCATAGCTTTAAAGGGTGAAAATGTTGCAAGAGTTTTTGAAGATTTGGTTATGAAAATATTCATCAATTTTTTTATAAAAAATAATTGAAGGTATATTGTTAATATGGATACTGAATATGACATTATATCTCCTGAATTCTTTTATTTATTATTTTTTAAGCAAAAAAATCTAATTATTTACCCATATCTTGATTTAAAGCATTTAATCCCCCTTGAATGCTTTTTAGTAGGTTATAATATTGAAAAATTAGATGGAACAGCATTATATAATATAAGTGAGATTATTGAATATGGTTCAGTTCCTACTCATAATCATAATCCTACATTTTTTATCATCACAAATGTTAATCGAGAAGAAATTGAAAAATTAATTAAGATCAAGGATCTTCATTGTATAATTAACACAAAAGAAGACGTATCTAAAGATTTCATTTCTAATTCCAATTTTATTGTATATAATAAAAAAAAGAAAACTTTTCTAAATCAAGATTTTTCTAACATTGATCTATCATTTGAAACTCAGATAATACAAAAATCTTCTTCATTAGAATTTTTAACTGATGAGATTCAATCTATTAAAAATCTTGGTAATAAGATATATCTGGAACTTAATAAAACCGGAAAAATTGAAGATATTATGTACTTACTGAGTGAATTTAAACCTCAATACCATAAAACAATTTTAGATTTTGTTTCAAATTATTATAAAATTGTTATTCCTATTTCTATTCCAAAAGAACTAAACCAGTCCAATAAAAAATCAGACTCCAAAATAATAGAACAATATCAAAAAATTCAAAAGATAAATTTAAAAATATTTTCGATTTTTAAGACCTTATTGCAGGATTACAAGAAAAATTTTGATGATAGTAATCTAACAACTAAGCAATTATTTCCGAGAAATTTTTTTGTATATTTAAGAGAACATCATTGGAAAAATGGTATTCCTCGAAAATTTTTAAATAATTGGCATTCTCGTTATATCAGTCAAATGAACCCAAACGATGAGGATTACACAGAATTCAAACAGATTTTAAGTATATTAGACGTATCTGAACCAGAAATTAACTCTCTTTTTATAAAGAACTTATCGACTAAGGAAAAAACAAAACCACTGATAATAAATAACTCTAATTCCTCTATTGATTTCAACCTTAAAGAAATTGATAATAAAGAGATTCCAAGTATTAATAATATAGACAAGTTTGAAAAATGGATCCTTAATAAATTAGATCAGATTGATTCAATACTAGATAAAAAAGATCTTCCTTAGTTTTCCTTTTAATTTTTATACTTTCATCATAATAATATTTCTGTAAATTATAGAATGGGTGTATAATTATTTCTAAAAGTCAATATAAGAAAAAATCGAAATCCTCAATTAAATATCGACCCTATATTATTGTAGATGAGAGAGAACCAAAAATCATTAAAGAGATACTTGATAATATAGGGTGTGATATTATTAATCAAACTCTTGATATAGCCGACTATATTCTCTCTGAAAAAGTAGCTGTTGAAAGAAAACGTGGTGATGATTTTGCAAAATCATTATGTGATACTCGGCTTTTTGAACAATTATTAAGATTAAAAGAGTCTTTCGAATCACCAATTTTAATTTTAGAGGATTTTGAAAAAATGTTCTCACGACCAAAAATGAAAATTGATTCTCTCTACGGTGCTCTTATTTATATTGCAAGAAAGTTTGGATATCCCATTATTCCTACTAGAAATATAGCGGAAACCGCGACTTGCTTAAAGAGAATCGCAATTCGTGAGCAAGTTAAAAATCCTGCCCCTTTTTTTTCTCGAAATGCCCCAAAAAAAATGAATAATGAAGAAAGGAAAAAATTCATTTTGGAGGGTCTATATGATACTGGACCAAAACTCGCTAAAATTTTAATTAAAAAATTTAAAACCCCATACGATGTTCTCTATGCAATATATAATTCAAAATTAACATTTACAAAAACGGGAAATCCTAAGGGAGTTGAAGGACATTTAGGAGAAATACGGGGTATAGGGTTCAAATGGGTTGAAAAAAATAAGAAATTATTTGAATAAAATTTATAATTACAATTTTTATTAAAAATTGTTAAAGAAAAAAAGAGTAAATTATTATTATTCACTGGGATGATACTGTGGTTTTATAACAAATCCCAGCGTCATTATACACCATATAATTAGATCCATTATTTCCGAGACCCATACAAGGCCCCAAGGGGGTTCTCCAATTGTCATGAGGAAAGGTCTTAAAATTGATGAAATCAAATATGCTATCCAAGCAATAGATATGATTAAACTATGTATTTCAGGCAGTCTTTTATATTTATAAAGAAATAGATAAGTAACAATAGACAGGATAATAATTGGTAACAATAAAAAAACATGAATATCTTTTATTAGTCCAAAAGTAGGAACTACAACAATGTATATAGTCCAAGAGGAAATGAATATAATAAGCATTAAATATAAATATTTTTTATTATAATCTGCCATCCATATCGATAATAATAAACCCACCATTGGAACTGTATTCGCCAGTATTAAGAGCCATCTTATTTTAGCATACCATATCAAAATTGGATCTATAGCGATATATATTTCAAAATCATAGCCACCAAAAAGGTTGAAAAGATATAGATCATATGCTTTTGCTACAATTAATATAAAAGTAGTAAGCGCCATCAGGAATGGTAAGTCTGTAAAAAAATGTTTTTCCGACTTAAGCCATTTATTTAGTAAAAAAAAACCTAAAAATACTAACACTATTTCTCTAGCTATAATAGAAATGGTTAATAAAGGATCTACATTAAATTCCATACCACCTGGAGGTAATTGAGCAAGAACAAAAGAACTCAAAAATCTAAAAAGATTTAATATCGCAATTATAAAGCCCATAATAAGGATTAAATACAATTTATTTAGTTTTGTGGAAGTCATAAGAATCAAATTAAAATATTTTAAAGGTTTTTGATATAAAATTTGCATTATTATTTAAAAACATCTATATAAAAGATTTTGAAGATTAACTGTATTTAACGTATTATTTTTTTAACTTTCGAAATTAATTGAAATTTTAAATGAATTTTTATACAGAATGATTTTTATATACAAGAAATTACAAATATCTTGTTTCTTATTATTAAAATGGCTTTTCTAACCATAATATATAAGCAAATTATTAAATAATGAAATTCCTGTTAAGATAATTCCAATCAAGATAAAAATGACATTCCATTTAAAGTCGTCATAAGGTATATTGGATATTTTTTTATTATTAAATAGTAAAGGGATGCCAGTCGGATTTAATGCATCCAATAATATATGAATTTCAAAAATAAACCACATTGAAATGGCTAAAAATATTGAAAAAGGAAGATTAATTAAAATTCCAAATAATCCTAAGATTATTGCCAATCCGATAAGTAATGGAGAGAGTGGAGAGTGTGTCCAAAAATATCTTTTATGTTTAATAAACAATTTATAATCAAGGATATCATTTATTATTCCCGCTTCAAAATAAATTGGCAACATAAAAAAATAAATAACTCCAATATTTTGAAAAAAATTAAAAATTGTTAATAAAAAAGAGCCGATTCCAAGACTCATAAATCTATGAGAGTTTTTTTTCATTTTATCTTCTTATTTATTGTTTTCTAAATAAAAAATTCCAATTTTTAGAAAGAATATATACTCCTTATTATTAAAGAAAAATGTTTTCTTTTTTTTTATTTAAATAGATCTATTTTATTTTTCACATAAATTTCCAAAATTATTAAAAAGAGATGTTTAGTTTGCAAATTGAAATACAAGAAAATACATTTTATTGTAAAAAATGTATTAATCATAAAGGATGTATCAGCGTAGAGATAGGAAGTGATGGCATTTGCAATCACTGTAAAGAACCTGATAAACATTTTGTTGTCCCAATATCACCCGAATTAAAAGAGCAAAAACGTAAAGAAATGGAAAAAATCCTAAAAAAAATAAAAGCCAAACATAGAAATCGGGAATATGACTGTGTGATTGGTTTTTCTGGAGGAAAAGATTCTACATATCTGTTGTACATTCTTGCCGTTAAATATGGACTTAATGTTCTTGCAGTTTCAGTAAATTCAGGTTATATGAATAAGGTTGCTTTAAATAATATTAAACAAACGATTAAAAACTTAGGTGTAGAGCATATTTTTATTAAACCACCAATAGAAGTATTCACTAAATTATATCGCTGGCACATTATTAACTATGATTCTAACGATTTACCTATGATGAAGAAAATCTGTGATAATTGCACTGATCTTATTGACTCGCTTGTGATTAAAGAAGCAGCACGTAGGGGAATCCCTTATGTTTTTATTGGGCTTTCGCCAGACGAGAATGCAAGACATTTCTTTGAAATTCCTAAAGAAAAATTAAATCATTCCTTGTTACCTAAACATTGGAAATCTGATTTTTATAGTAATGAGGATAGAAAATGGTGGTGGGATCCAAATGAATTTGGATCAAAAAAGGCACCTCGATTGTTATTTCCTCTTCACATCTGGCCGTACAATGAGAAGGAAGTCATTGCAACGGTTGAGAGAGCAGGTCTCGTAAGGAGAGGTAAAGCTGATCCTCTAAAAACTAATTGCATTCTTATCTGGGCTATAGGTATGTATGATATAATGCGATTTGGACACCATATGTATAGACTACAAATCGCAAAATTGGTACGACAGGGATTAGGAGACAGAGAGCATTGGTTGGAGATTTTTAACAGGTTAGAACCTCTCGTAGCGAATGGTGAGTTCAATACTCAACAATTAGATCGTTTTTTTAAGCAAATAGGTATGACAAGAGATGAATTGATAGAATTAGCTCGATTTAAACGGAAAAATGATCCTCGAAGGGATAATATTGAGAATGCTATGAAATTAAAAGGAATTTCCTTATAGCTTTATTTTCTTTTTTTTGTCTTTGGTCTTCTTTTTATTAAAATATTTATTTAAAAACTATTTTCAGTAAACAAGATCCACTATTTTTTCTGCTTCAGGAATTAATTGTAGTTTAGGATTTAATTTTCCTTTTTCTAGATTAAATATTATATGATCTTCAAATAATTCTCCTGATGGTGTGATAACTCTTTTCCAACTTGGAATATATCCTCTAACTTTAAATCCAACATCACAAAATATTCTTTGATGATTAGGTTTATAGGCTGATACAAAACATTCAATATAACGAACTTTTTTTTCAGAAGCATATCGTTTAAGTTCTTTAAGTAAGACAAACAATTCAATATCATTATTCACATTATACTTAATCTTTTCGATGTTTTCAACAGTTGGTGTATATAAGAATTTGATATTGGAATCTGTTTCTAAAATCTTAATTATAACCTTATGATATCCAAATTTATCAATTTCTTCATAAATTTTTACACTTTTTCTATTCCAAATCTTCCTATCTAAATTAAAATCATATTGAACTATTGGTTCTAAATAGTTTGCCTCTTCAAGATTATATTGTTTTTGAATAAATGAATATATCTTATTTATCTCTGGTATTAGAACAGGATTTTTTTTCCGTAAAGAAGATAAAACTTTCTCTGAGTAAATTGTATGGAAGATATCTGATTCTATATTATTTAAGAAAATATCCTTATTAGGTAGAAAAGCTAAGGGTTTTATACCACAGATATTTGCTAAATATTGTGATTTTATATGAGCTGTTCGACATTCTGCGTACCATATATAAATAATATTTTTGAATGTACCCCACATTCCAATCATCGAGCCAATCATTAATTTCTTAACATTTGTAATTTTCTGATATTTCTTTTTTACTAATAACCCTCTCATATAACCTTTTTTTTGTTTTCTATTTAATACGTAAGTAAAACATCCTATAGTCTTTCCTCTAGGTGTTCTGAATAATACCCAATAATAATTTTTATTCAAAATCATCTTTTGAACTTCTACCGGATCTTCCATTTCTTTATAAGGATATGTACCGTTATAGCAATCTTTATAAATTTCAGTTATATCATAGGCATCTTCAGGTGAAGCTAAGGTCAAACAGCAATCTAACCTATCTAAATTTTTATCAATCTCGAAATTTAATTCCATATTTTCAGTTAGATCTGGATTAACTCCAATTTTAGTAAATTTTTCAATAAATTTTTCTGTAGAATCTGAGGTTATCAATTTGGTTTTTATTATAAAACTACTTGAAGCCATAAAAAAATCAGCATTACTATCTTTTAATTCTTTTAAAATTTGATAGGAACTGTATAAAATGAGGATATTTAAAGAAAAAATTAAATTACATTACTAAAAGAATTGTAAAAACTTTTCAAACATAAAAACAAATAAGATCTAAGAATTTGAATACATTTTATTATCAAAAATTATAATATTTAGACAAATACTATTGAATAATTATAGGTTTTAGATAATATGGTATTAAAATTTAATTAGTAAATTTCTATTTGATTAAAAATTTTTATTTAAATATGTCTGTTTTACTCTCCTTTAAAATAAATTTAGAAATAATTTTGAAACCATAAGTGAGAAAAATGGTATTAGAATATGAATTAGTAAAAAAAATCTATCAAACCCATGACTTAATAGAAATTGAATATGCTTTAGAATCTATCCTTGAAATTTCCGATAAACGATTGAAATCTAGAATTGTAAGTGAAATTTTAAAATATCTAATTGAGAAATTTTTTGATAATATCTATAAAATAGCTGTTTATATCTGCCGTGATAATTCTGAAATTGTTGGATTTGTTATTGCTCAAATAGATCCTAGTTATCGAAGTTATGGTAAGTTGTGTGCTACTTTTGGATGGTTACGGGCTGATTCCTTAGAAACATGCAAAAAACTTATGAATGCTTGTGAAAATTTTGCTAGAAAACATGGATTTCGAAAAATTAGAGGACCAATTAATTATCCAAAAGGTTTAGGTGGTATTGGAGTTCAAGTAGATGGATTTAATGAGAAGTTATTTTATGGTGTTGCTTTCAATCCTATTAATATAGCAGATTATTTAGACAAGTTGGGATTTAAACGAGATGCCGAATATATTTGTGTTCATGTGACAGAAAAAACTTGGAAGAAGGGAAAAAAAATAGATAATAATGTTTGTTTAAGATTTCTTCCTTTAAAAGATATAATTGCAAAAGAAGAAGAGATTATGGAATTGACATCTAACGCGTTTAATTTCATTTTGCCTGATCATAGTGGAAGTGGTAGGTTTGATGAAGTTATGAGACAATATGCTGCAGTACCAAAAACTCATTATAAATTGCCACCAAATTTTAACCCAAGAAACTATTCCGATATTCCAGAGTTTATTGAAGCATGGGAATCTTGTGACCTAGAAAATGTAGTTACATGGGCTCCGATAGCATTTAATAGTTATACAGGAGAGATTGTTGGAGCCATCTTTTCACTTCCTGATCTTTATCAACTATGGCTTAGAGAACCAATTACACGGGTTAATGTTGATACTGTTTTTGTTAAACCCGGTTATACAGGTAAAGGAATATTCTCTGCATTAAATAACATCGGACAGATCACTACCGGATTCAACGGGATAAAATATATTGAAGGAACACATATCTGGAATAAGAATGAAGAAGCGGTACAGTCAATCTTTCCTCATACTAAACCTTTAAGAAAGCATATTATTTTTCAAAAAAGATTGCGTGCTCATAAAAAATAAAATCAATATTCATTTATTTTTTAATTATTTTATCTATTAAGTCCTTTATAACATCAGATGATTTTCTCAGACTTATAAATCCAACTAAATGAAGACTTTTAAAAATTTTATTTTTTACTTGATAATTTACTGTGCTCATTTTAATTCCTATTTTATTACATACGTGTACAAAAGGGATGGAATTTATTCCCAATGCAATCATTGTTAAAATAAAAATTACTCCCACTATTACATCATCTTTTGTATTTTTTATATAAGGCCAAAATTTTTTAAAAATCTCTTGAGATTTATTAGTAAAACCTTTGTCAAATCTAAAAATTTCTTTTATTTTGTTTATTTTTTTGATAATAACGGTCTTTCTATCTCTTTTAAAATAAGTCGGATAAAAAATCGCTGCTTGCTTTAAAATTTCAGTAAATTCTTTTTTATTTGAATTGATCTTTTCTATAAAATCAGCAATTCTAATATCAAATCCTTTTGCTTTAAAAACCATATAAATTATTACTGGGGCTAACTTTTTTGGTGACCTTGATTTAGTTCCTTTTCTCATCTGTTTCCATATCTGTAAAAAAATCTGAAAACATTCTTCATATAAGTTTGGATATTTTGCCAAATCCAAAATAATTATCAATTTGTTTAAAATTAATTCAAAACTATCAATTACAGTTTTCTCATAGTAAGAATATTGAATAAATTGTTCAGATTTGCTCATGAATAGTTTTTAAATTAAAAATATTTAAATAAAAAAGAGATTTACTTTCATAAGTTAAGTAATATTGGACTTTTAGGAATTTTAACTTCCGACATTATTTCTTTTTTTAAATTGTTGTCATAACGGAACTCATTACATTTATATTCCTCTAAATTTAGAGAAAATGGATAATAAAACTTACATATTGAATGATAAATAAATTGGAACCAGAGATATGGAATTTTTTTCAACATGTTATTATCATCTTGTTCAATATTATAGAAAATAAATCTCAAATCTTCAAATCCATTTTGTGTTAATGAATTTAAAGGAGGAAATGACTCATATTTCAAAAGATCTAATGATAAATTAGAATTAGGATTATTTAAAATGAGAATTAACTTATTTTGGAAATTTTTTTCTATGTTTTTTCTTAAAATGAATTTTATAATAAAAATTGAAGAAATTATTTTTCTTAAGAAGATAGGAAGCGTAATAGGAAATTTAATTAAAAAAATTCCCTCCTGTATTTTATCAAGAGTCCAAGACTCAATATTAATTTCATTTAAATCTTGCATAATCATGTGAAAATTTATATGATACAACAATTGGTATAAAATCGAGATGAATTTATCATTTATTTTTGAGCCAAAATGTTTCAATTGGTTGATATTTTTATTACCAGATATGAAGCTCTCAAATGGATCGTTATTTAATAATAGAGTTTCAATCTCTATTGCTTCTATTTCGGTTAATTTAAATATAGATTTTAAAATTTGCGTAATTGAATTATACCAAATAAAAGGATTAATCTTTGAAGGACGAACAAATAAGTTTTGATACATATCTGAATTAAAATAAATAGTATTTACTTGAGATTTAAATATATTATGGCGAAAAAGTTCATTATTAAAATCAAAAATCACAACCGAATGATTTTTCATATTAATAATACCCAATTCTTTATCTTCCTGAAATAATTGAACATATTGAGAAATTAAAAACTCTACCAACTTAGTTTGATCTTGAAAGTGATGAATTTTGCTTGAAATAAAGATGTTTTCTTTTTTAAATACTCTATGAATAAGAGAGTAAAACACAAATGGGTTAAGATAATAGATTTTTTTTTTTGATGATTTCTGAAAAAATCTTTGCCTATTTTTGAAGTTTCTTATTAATTCCCAATCAGTTTTTTGTAATCTATTGGATATTTTACTGAAATTTTTAATCATATCAAGAAAGTTATAAGACATAAGCTTTTAAAGAAAAAACATCATTTCATCTTTTTTTCTTTATATATTTTGATTATTATTTTCTCATAAAAGGTAATTGAACGATCAAATTTTGATGAGTAATGAG
Source organism: Promethearchaeia archaeon (assembly GCA_029856045.1). Taxonomy (GTDB): domain Archaea; phylum Asgardarchaeota; class Lokiarchaeia; order Sigyniarchaeales; family SOKP01; genus 6H3-1. Next base: position 112,290 of record JAHQWG010000035.1, read on the forward strand.
TAAAACAAGTGTGTTAAAAATATTTGGAGTATTTTCAATAGGTATAATATCATTAGTGGTATTTTTCCAAGATGAAATTATGGTCCATCTTATTGATCCAATCCAAGAAATTTTTAGATATATATTTAATTTAATTCCAGTGATATTATTTTCCGCAGCCGGAATATTTTTAATAAGCGGATTTATAAGTAAAAGGAATAGAGTAAGTTGTCTCATATTCAGTGCATTATGTTTCTTATTTGGGTTCTGGTTATCTAATCCAAGTGGTTTAGAAGATATTGCAAATATGTTTGCTGGAAGACCAGTAACTCCAAAAGGTTGGCATTAAGTAAAAAAATGGGGGTAAATATAAAATGTATAATTTATTTCAATTTCCAGATTTAATTGATATATTTACAAATCAATTACCTGTAAACTTGGCAGAGTTTTGGCAGTTTTTAACAGCAATTCTTTCATTATTGGGATTAACAGGACTTGTTATTTCAATTGTGTGCCTTTTACTCTCAATTAAAGTAAAATTTAAAGGATTATTGAGTTTTATGATATTTTCATTGATTTTATGTTTAATTTGCGGCTTCGATACCGGATTGATCTATTTTAAGATTATTTAAATTAAAAATTTCTTGCTTTAAATTAATTTAAGAGGAAAATATTAACTATTTTCAATTATTCTAATTTTTTCTTTTAAATATCTTCATTGTATAATTATTTCAAAATTTAAGAAATTTTGATAATAATGACAGAATTAAAATTAGTGAAAGGCATTCAAGCGAGACATATTAAGATTTTTACAGAGAACGGTATTACTACAGCAGAAGCTCTTGCTATGTCTGGTTTTAAGAGTATTACTGCAATGGAAGGTATTGGAGAAGCAACTTCTAAAAAACTTATTTGGAATGCCAGAAGTGCTTTGGGAATGAGTAGTTTTAAAACAATATCAGAGTTCCAAGAAAATCATGAATATATTAGCACAGGTTCTTTAAATTTTAATGCAATTTTAGGAGGTGGTATAGAAACAGGTTTTATAACAGAAGTTTTTGGTCCATTTAAATCCGGAAAGACCAATTTAGCGCACACTTTGTGTGTTACTACACAATTACCAAAAGGAAAAGGTGGATTAAGTGGTGCTGTGATTTATATTGATACCGAAAATACATTTTCGAAAGAAAAAATCAAACGAATTACCAAGAGATTTGGTCTTAAACCCGAAAATGTACTCCCGCACATTTTTCATGCGAGAATTTATAGTTCCGATCATCAAGCTCAAATGATTTTGGAAGCGGAGAAACTCGTAAAAGAAAAAAATGTTAGAATAATAATTTTAGATAGTTTAATGGCGCTTCTTCGAGCAGAATACATCGGAATTGGAATGCTTCCACAACGACAAGCTACATTAAATCAAATGATTCATGCTCTTTCCAGAATTGCAGAGAGTTATAATATAGCGATCCTTGTAACAAATCAGGTTGCCCAACAAATAAAGGGAATGTTCAGCGGTATTGATGCAATTGGAGGGAATATCGTCGCTCATGGTTGCCAGATTCGGGTGATGTTTAAGACAAAAGGGTTCGCCGCGAATAGTTCTCTTGAAAGAAAGGCAATTATTGTTGATGCACCTGATTTACCTCCTGAGGAATGCCAGTTTTATATAACTCCAGCAGGGATCTCAGATACAGAGAAAATAGATTTTTCAAGTATGGAAGAAAATATAGAACCCAAATTTATTATGGCTAATGATGAATTTACCTTAGAAAAAATTAGAGGAATAGGAAAAAACATAATGGAGAAATTGGAACAAATAGGAATTACTACTACTGAGCAATTGAAAGATACAAATCCCGAAGATCTTGCTAAAGATTTGCCAGGTATTTCAAGTAAAAAAGTAAAAGAATGGATTGAACAAATTCCTGCTTAGAAAAAATAAATCTTTCTTTTTTTTAATATTAATTTTTTTTTTAAGCTTAAATGAAAAAAACAGATAAAAATTGTTAGAATTAATTTCCTTATTATTCAAACTTTTCTGATATTTGATTATGTTTATATTTATTTTATGGGTTTTTGCCCATATGTTTCATCTAATCCTTTAATTTTTATTTTCCTGGCTTGCATTGATAAAATTATTACAATTACAACCACAATACTTACGAATATCATTAAAAAATAACCTTCTAGAGGGATTTCGAAATAAAATGTTGTGTTAAAATAGCCAGTATTATTAAAAGTGTCATTTGCTGGGTTATTTATATCATAGGCTTGAGTTTCATTAATTCCTTGTCCAATTTTTCTAGATTCATATATTAAATATGCAAAATTGTATCTGGGATATGCTGAAGCCAGACCAAATTTAAATAAATAAGACCCACGAAGTGCTGTTCCGAATAAAATGTCAGCAAATTCTAAATTTTCGGGAAGAGAAGTTGTATTATCAAATATAAGATAAGGATCTGCCTCAGGATCAATAATAGTTAAATTTACCGTTTGAGTTGCTGGTAATGTATAGGCAATCGGAGAAACTCTTACGACAATTATTCGGTAAAATGTATCATTTTCTAAATTAGCCAAAAATTGTAATTCATTATAAACTCCCGAACTGAAACAATGGACGTCATAAGATATTGTATCATTAAAAACACTTTCTAATAATTTGTCATATATGCACATATCCCCTTCCTTTACTGCAATATGTAAATTAAGATTATATTCAGTCTCAACTGTTATTTTCAGTTCATAAGTTCCATTTTTTGCTGTTCCAAATGGCACAGTAAATTTTTTCGTATTTTCAAAATAAAAAGACATTGTCGCATTATAGATTTCAAACTCAATACCGTCGGGATCTATCATATTTAGAGATATATTGCACTCATTAGGCGTTACTAATTCACAATTGATTATATAATAATAGTATTCTCTAAATTCTAAATCAAATATTCTTGTTGTTTTTGGAAAATTAAATTTATATACTTTATCAATGTAAGTCTTTGGCCACTCATTTGATTCGTTAGCAATCACATTATAAATATTAAGATTGATTGAATTCATTAAAATTAATGATGCTAGAGAAAAAATCAAATATATAGATTTAATTTTTCTTTTAATACCCATTCACCTTTAATTCTTTAAACTCTTTAATTAGATTATTTACTTCCGAACATTGGGTATAATCAATACAAGTAAAACATGGTCTATCAGTCCAAAAATAATTGGTTTTATTTTTCTTAAATATAAGCAAGATTGGCACTTTTGTATTTGGACATAATAAAGTAGTATTTTCAATCTTTCCTGCTTTGGGCACAGCATACGAAAAATTACATGTCTCAGATTCACATTTTATAAATCTCTTATAAGATTTTGTCTTATAAAGAATTAATTCATCAAATCCGCATTTAGGGCATTCTCCAATAGAAATAATCTTTCTCATAACAATGAAATGCTAAATTTAAAATATTTAAATAAAAAAAAATTGAGTGCATACAAATATTAGTGATAATCATTTATTGTTGAAGAATTAGGCAAGGAGGTTGTAGCAAATTCAATTTTTTCCTGTAGAATATGTTCGAACAAACGTTTTAAAAACTCTGACTGTGGATATTTCAATAATCTATTATATTTTCCAATATTTATCCAAAAAGCTTGATCTGTTTCATGTTTTTTTATCGAAATTTTTGTAGTTTCATTATTAAATATGTGAATCGTACTCCACTCTGTTTTTTTCTGAGAGAGAACAAATAACATCTCGATAATTTCACATATATTAAATTTCACAATTTTACCTTCATTGAGTGATGGTTTTTCCCAAATTCCATTCTCCTTTTTTCTTATACAATGAAAATATAGAAATGGCTCATTTTTTTTATTACTTTTAACAATAATTCCTACTTTCTGACCAAAAAAACTCTGATTGTGCTTATCTGTCATTACTTCACATCCAATTTTATTTTAAATTATAAATTCAAATCCATTATTTGACAACTTGTATTTAGAAATAAATTCAATTTTATGATATTTTAAGTTAAGAGCTTTTTCTCGTTTCTCATTTACTTCCAATTTTATCATTATTGAGTCAATCCTATCAAATAATTTATGTAAAAATTTAACGTTTTTATTCAAATTTGGTTTATATGAAACTTCATGAATGAAAATTAGATTTACTCTATTAAGTGAAGCAAACATTTGTAGCGGATATATTTGCTCAGTAAAGAATGTATTTATTATCTTGATTTTGTTGTCAATCTCATTAAATTCCATAAGTTTAAGGCGAAAATTGCTTGAAATTGAATCAAATATTATTAATTTTGTATTTATGGGAATAAAATTTTCTATTGAGCTTAGCTCATTTATTAAATTCTGTTGTTTAAAATATGATGAAATATTGGTTAAAAAAATATTATTCTTAATATATTCTAACTGTTCTGGAGCATCCTTAAAGTTATGTTCTAATCTTTTATATGAAAATGGCGAACCAGCATTTATCCATAAAGCAGAATATAAATTTTCCTTATCTGAAATCAGATGTCCGACTAAAAATTGTACAAACGTTGATTTACCTGAACCTGATTCACCAGATATTTGAATTATTCTAGAATTATTTCTTAAGAGATTATAGATAAGATTAAAAAATTCATCACACAACTCATTTTTATTTGAAATAAAATCATAGAAATTTGTTTTATTATTTTTTATCAGTTTTTTTGCCTCAATTATCAAATAATTTTAAAATTTGATTTTTTTCTTCTTTCAAATCTTCATCTCTTTCTTTTAAAGAATTCATCACATCTTGTTTTAAAATAAGTTTTACAGGTTGTGATTGATTCTGATTCAATAGAGACATTAAAAGTACCAATTTCACTAAATCATTGTTTGTCGATTCCCCAATTTCTCCTTTCCCAAAAATTCCCCCACCAGAATTCTTATATTTTCGATATTTTGGATATAAATAAATTATTAAAATAATTCCAATAATTATTGAGGCTGTTAAGGGATCTTTCTGGAAAAAGATAAAACCCATCAATATCATTACCCCATATATTATTAATTTAAACATTTTTTCTTACCTCATTTTTCTTCTCTATTCTACCATTGAGTGCGTGGTGAGAATTCATTTCCTCTTTTTTTTTTGCGATATTTAACTTCTATTTTATGTTTAGTATATTTGATTTTTCTCCGGGAGATTATTATGTTGTGATGGATTAAAATTAATCCGAGTCCGAGATATCTCATCATGTAATAAAAGAGCATTGATAGAAAAAACAATGTTATTAATGAATCAAATATAATTAGTTCAAAAAAATTCATTAAATAATAGGAGATTGACGAAGCAATAAAAATGACAATAATTTGAATTACTGTATATCTCTTGTTAGTGCTTTGAAATGATTTAGCAATCATTCGAATATCGGTATTGCTGGGACTCATCTGTGTAAGAATTGAAATTGCGATATAAATTAAGATTAGGGCAATCATATAATTAACTACTGGACTGAATATATAGAAAAGGATAAAGCCAATAATATAGGTTCCAATAAATAAAGGTGCAAACGAGACCAAAAGACTCTGAAAAAAATTCGAATTTGCAGTGGCAATTTTTCCAGACAGACCACCTTTTTTATTTCTTATTGGTATAATATTTGTTTCAGTTACTTTAGTATGAGTTAAAATACACATAATATAATGACTTACCTCATGAACGATAATCCCAATAAAGAAGCATGTATGAAATAAACGATAAAATGTTATACTTTTACTACCTAAATGGGTTGTAACGAATGATAACAATGTGGAGATTACAAGAACTCCAATAAATATTATTAAACAGGTTACAATCATGAATTGAGATTTTTATAAAATGATTATTTAAAAATAAAAAATGTAAAAATGAATTTTATTTAGAAGAATTTTAAAAATTTGTTTCTTACATTAAATTATGGTCAAATCAAAAACAAAATTTCCAAAAGAAGGAAGTTTTGTTATTGCTAAGGTTGTGGATATTCAAAGGGGCTATATTTATGTAGATCTATTAGATTTTGAAGGTCGGGAAGATGAAAATTTAGCAAGAGGGATGATTCACATATCTGAGATATCTTCTAGGTGGATAAGAAATGTAAGAAATTATGTTCGTATGAATGAAATTTTAGTATTGAAAGTTTTGAATGTAGATAATTTAAAAGGTCATGTAGATCTATCATTACGACGTGTTACGTCTCAACAAAAGCAATTAAGAATGAAAGAATGGAAATATGCTGTTAAATATGAAAATTTATTAACATTTTTAGCTGATGAAACTGGGAAATCAATAGATGAATTGTATGAAATAATTGGATTTCCTATATTAGATAGTTATGAATCATATCAAAAAACACTTGAGGATATTAAAGAAAATGGTATTCAAGCAATTAAAAATTTAGATATTGATCCTGAAATTTCTAAAAAATTCGTAAAAATTATAGAAGAGAATGTTATTATAGGTACAGTATTAATTAGCGGCAAATTGTTATTGACTTCTACTGCTCCAAATGGAATTAAACTTATAAAGAATATATTAAATACTGGAATAAAAGTGATAAAAAGCCCAAAAGAAACACAGAAAGTTGATATTCGTTATGTTGCTGCCCCTAATTATCGTTTAGAAGTGATTGAAAAAAATTATCAAGAAGCAGAATCAGTACTAGCTAGTGTTCTAAAAACAATTGAAGATGAAATGATTAATGTTGGTGGGACCTTTGAATTCATTCGAGATAAATAAATTATGAATTTAATTGGTTTTTAAAGAACTATGACGAAATTACTTTTTAAATGCGTGGATTGTGGAGAATATTCTTTACCAAATAAAGAAATGAAATGTAAAATTTGCGGAGGGAATTTAAAGAATTCCAAACCTTCTAAGTTCTCATTAATTGATAAATTTGGAAGATTTAGAAAAGATTATTTCAAGGAGGAATTTAATAAGCGTTTTGATAGAACCTCTAATAATAATAATTAAAATTTTTCAACAATAATTTATTTTGGCATTATTTTTTCCGCTATCTTTTCTTCAATAAGAATTTTCGCATTTTCAAAAGGTACCATACAGACATCTTCCTTTAAAAAAGGGCCGTAATTTACAAGATCAATTCCCACTAATGCAGGACAATCCATTATAAATCTTACATTTAGATATTCAATTCCATTTAAAGATGCATATATTGTTGAGTTCACAGCCAGTTCATCTTTTTTTGAAAGTATATTTGGAATTTCTGAAACATTCTTTTCAACTGGAGTTAATTCTTTCTTCTTTAAAGAACTTTCGATATCAGATAATGTTAGAGATTCCAAATTTTTAAATCCTTTAAAAGAAGCAATGAGATTATCATAGAACATTTGTTCATGTTCTAATAATTTGTTTCTATCAATTTCTAATAAAATAAGTGATTTTTCAATTATTTTGCGTTTTCTAACTTTTAATAAATCATCTAATAGAAATTTAGTATTTTTTATTAAAGAATTAATTAAAGATTCTTTTATAACTTGCATATCTGAATTATTTAGTTTTCCATCTGAAGCCGAATCGAGTGCATATAATTTTAAATATTCCTTAAAAGATTCATTAGTAAGAGAAGTTATCTCTTCATTATTTATTTCATTAGTCCATTGTTGATATAATTCATTATATATTTTCTGAGTATTCATCATTTCTTGAGTATATCTTTTAGTACCGATTCAATTATTTTATATGTCTTATTATTTAAATAAATTTAAAATCACTATTATTTAATTAAATTTTATTTAAGAGTTGCCACATTTTTACATAAAAGAAAGATTCCAATATCATGTGGAAGATCTAAGACTTCTCCCATTTTAAAAGGACCCCAAATGTTTTCTCTTACACGGATCTTAGGTACTTCTGGAACTGTAATTTCCAGTTTAAGGAAATTTTTTTTTGAAAAAATTACTGGATCAGAAAATGGATCAAAACTTTCTAAATTCTTATACTCGATTCCAACCACTTTAAAGCCACTACTGCCATGTAAAGAACCAGGATATCTTATTAATCTATGGATATCAATGGTTACCGGGATATCAACATCTGTTCCAATATTTTTAACTAAATTAAAAAAAAGGTTTTCCCATGATTTTATGCCAAATCCAAGTAAATTCCAAGGATTCTTCCTTTGAGAGACAATATTATCTATTATGTGTTTTCTTTCTTTAATTATAGTACCTATTTGTTCCTTGTTAAGTGAAAAATTACTTAAACTATTTTTTAATGCTTCTTCATTTTCTATTGAAAGTATCTCCTTTAATTTCAACATTATTTTTCTAGGCCAGCCAGCAGCATATTGATTAAAGAAACCAAGACCAATGTTTGGCTTTTCTAATCCTAAAACAGTAAATGAAATATTGTTCCCGGTAATATAATCAACTATTTCTCTTCGTTCATGACTTGATAATTTCCTTAATTTCTCATCTTCTATATGAAGATGATAACCTCTATGTCCAGAAAAAAAGATAAAACAATTGTCTTTATTAATTCCAAAATCTGGTTCTAAAAATTCATTAATCAATTTAAATATCTCTTTTTTTGCCTTTTCGAGACATTCTTCACAAATCCAAGTTATTTTTTTAAATTTTGTTGATTTACAATCAGGATTAGGACATAATTTGGGTGATAATCCAGTTCCATATTGATTACATGATTCACATTCCCAAAAATCATGTTTTTCTTTACATGTAGTATCTAAATGATCAGCATCAATATCAAAGATTAAATCACAACCAAGATAATTTTTATTATCCATTTTAGATGCATCAGGAAGCTCATAAAGTGATGCACTTGAATACATATGTTTTGGAACATTATGAATCAAATAATCAGTTAAAATATCTAAGGATTTAAAGCCTATATGTCGAATCATAATATTATTTTCCCATGTTAAAAACGCAAATTCTCTTTCCAGCAGATTACTAACTGATGGAAGAGAATTCTGTTGATTTTTATAATAGGCTTGAAATAATCTTTTTATAAATCTTATACTTTCCATTATTTAGATTCCTTTATTTTTTTTCGATTTTTGTTATGTTTTGTCCATTAATTTCTTTTTTTTTTATTTCCCAGAGAGATCTTGATTCTTTAACGCTTGTAAAGAAAAGTGGATGCGAGATTTTTATTATTTTATCTTGATTTTTTGAATAAAATCCTTCCCGACAAATCTTATCCCCAAAAATTTTATGATCCTTTTGACAAATCCCTAACGTTTCTAATTTTGCACAACTATGAGGTGAATACCCCTTTTTAATAGCAAATTCAATTTGATATCGTGCAATTTTGTCATCAAAATCCGGTAGTGTTTTAAAAATATTTATTATCAGGTCTATAGGGTATTTTAAAGAATTTAGAAAAAATACTAAAAATAGACGTTCATTGTGAATTAAATTTTGACTTTGTTGCACTTTTGATAAAAGTAATTTTATACAAGGAGGAAAAAAAATAGATAGATCTTTTCCCTCTTTATATTTCATAGTTTCGGTATAATCACTGCTTAAATCAATTTTTTTACTTTTAATTAGATCTTTTATTTTTTCAAATGTAATTTTAAAAGCGGTTATCTCGGTTAAGGTTTCTTCTAAATCAGTTCTTTCTTTCGGATCATCTTCAGATTTATTAGTCTTTTCAAACTTTAAAATTTCATTTCTAACATATTCTTGAAGAAGTCTAATCAATCGATTCTTTGAAATGAATACATATCCGTGAGAAAGTGAATTATTTACAAGTTTTCTATAATCATCCCTGAGATTGATTCCCATTTTTATGAAATCAATAAAATGCACGCTTAGATTTGTTTTTTCAACAGCTGTAATTTTAATTGGATCTTCATAATATTGAACGTTAAGACCCAAATCACTACAAATCCAGTAAAGATATTCCATTTTTTCATCTCTAAGTAGTTCTAACTGGGTTTTTGCATTTTTTGAATACAGATTAGCAATTCTATTTGTTATATTTTGATTATTTAGAAGGAATAAAATGATTTTTAACATCCAATAAATGTAAATATTCAATTCTCCGTCTTTAGGATCAAAATCTCGAATTATCTCTAAATTATTTATTGCATCTTCAAAAATTGATTCGATTTTCTTATCAATATCAACTTTATTTTCGTCCCAATACTTTTTGTATAGCCACTCAACAAATTCATAGGGGTTTTTTTTTCCAATCTCTTTGAATTTGAATTTAGTAAAAGATAACCATGGGAATCTATATAATAATTCTGGTTTCGATGTTAAGATATTTTCATCAGAACTCATAATTATAGTGCGCAGATTTTTTCTTATTATGGATAATTAATTAAAAAATTATTAAAATTTGTAAGAATGAGAAATTAGTAATAAACAAAAAAAAAACGATATGAATCAACGATTAAATTTTAGTATTCTTCTAAATCTTCTTCTTCAAATTCAATTTCTTCTACCCTCGGTGCCAGAAAATAACTAATTGTGCCTCCTTCGAGAATATTAAAGATTAATTTTAATGGATGATCGTCCTTCAACGAAATCGTTAATTTCTCAGTAATATTTTCAATTTTAAGAATGCTCTTTAAAAATTGAAGTGAATAAGAACCTTTACTTATTGCCTTAATATTTTTTTCCAATAAATCATCGAGAGCTAATTCATATTCCATTTCTCCAATTTGTCCAACAGAACTAAATAATAAGCCTTTATCTTCCTCTGCTTTTATAGTTAGAATTTCTGAATAAATTTCAGCATCTTTTATTGCTTCTACAAAAAATACAGGATCCATTGACCAATCTGCATTATATTCTAATTTTAAAAGATTTTCCATTGGAATATCTTCCATCTCTATATCTAACAATGCAAGACTAAAGGTTCTAACTTTTGTGCTTTTATGTTGTTTCATTTTAATTTTTAATTTTTGAGTATCAGGTTCGAAAATTAACTCAACAGAATCACCTGCAGAGCTTCTTTTTAATATTTTATCGAGATCTTCGAGATTTAGACCAATTTTGGTATCTTTATCGCATTCATACTCATCGAAATCTTGTTTAGCCATAGACAATTGGAGAAGACATATTCTAGATGGATCCATAGCTCTAATTGATAATTCCGTAGTAGTAATTATGAATTCAGTTTCATCAATAATCGACGCTAAAGCCTCTATAATCCCTCTTAAAATTCTACTATTTTCTAATTTTATTTTAAACATAAAATGGTATCAACTACTAAAGTTTTAATAAAAATAATTATATTTTGATAAATAATCTAAATATATATTAAAAATTATATTATTAAGCCACTATTATTTTGTCTGAGCAATTCTTTAAACCCAAATCACCAGCAATACAAAGGATTATTGGTGATTTAAAAAGCGATGATGTTAGAATTCAAATTATTGGATATATTAGGGAAATAATATCAAATTCAGAGTTTATTTTAAAAGATAATTCAGGAGAAATCAAAGTTACTTTCGAAAAATCTGATTTTCCTATTAAAAAAGATTTATTAATTAATGTAATTGGTGAATTGGAAATAAATGTTGAAGGTGAAAAGAATGTTAAAGCAAAATTTATTCAAAATATGAATATGTTGAATTATGAATATTATGAAAAGATTTATCACTTAAAAAAAGAATATTTATAAAATTAAGTAATCAAAATCCTGTTATGGCTTGTTTTATTTCTGTATTTAAGAGAAATTTACTGGGAGTATAAGAATATGATAAAATTCTGTCCTAAATGTAATAATTTATTACGAAAAAAAATAACTGATAAGAAATTTGTTTATTCTTGTGCTTGCGGATATTCAGAACCGTTTGAAGAAGATATACAAGAAAAGGAAATGATTGCTAAAAATAAAATCAAAAAATATTCAGATAAAACAATTGTTCTACCAGAAATAAATGCTGTTATTTATCCAACAACTAAGGCAGAATGTAGAAAATGTGGAAATAAAGAAGTAGAATATTGGCAATCCCAAACACGTTCGGCAGATGAAGGATCCACAACTTTTTTTCGTTGCACAAAATGTAAATTTACTTGGCGTGAATATTAAATCTTTTTTAGGTTAAAACTTCTAAAATTTTTGTTAAAATATTAGCTTTACCTCCAGTAGATTGTGTTAAAGGCTTACCACATACACGACAAACAACTTTAGTGGAGGCACAACCAAAAATTATTTGTTCATTACCGCAATTCAAACATTTAACGCCCAGGAATCTTGATTTAGGATTTGGTATTAATTTTCGAATTTCTCTTGACATTTTTTTTATTCCTTTTTTTTTTTATACTTCAATTAATTCAAATCGTTTTACCCGATAAGATTTACCAATTGACTTTTTTGAACACTCCGTACATTGAAATATAGGTGTAGATTTCTTGTTAATTTTAGCAAAATTATGCTGAACCTCCTTGGGCTGCGAACCATAGCCTTTTTTCTTTCGCTCGTATCTTCTTTTGCCTTCCGCAGTTTTTCGCTCTTTTCCTTTCTTATAAATAGTTACCTTGTGTTCGGTATGCTTTTTACAATGTTTACAATATCTTCTTTGGGTCTTGGGATACTTCATAAATGTTTTTTCTCGTTATTATACATATCATAAAAATTGATAAATTTTAAATTTTTTCACAAAGAGTAAGTTTCAAAACTAATTAAACAATTATTATATTTCAAGAAAATTTTTATATAATAAAAAAACTTCCTAAATGATAATGAGGGATTTTAAAAACTAGAATATATTAAGTGCAAGAGATTTTACTAGGGAAGAAATTGATTTTATTCTGCAAATCGGTAAAAAGATGGTAAATAATAAGTATTCTAAATTATTAGATAATAAAATAATGGCTACTTTATTTTTTGAACCTTCAACCAGAACAAGATTGAGTTTTGAATCTGCAATGCTTAGATTAGGAGGAAAAGTTATTGGATTTCAAACTCGAGATGTCTCATCAGTTAAAAAGGGAGAATCTATTGCAGATACTGTTAGAACAGTTGAAAATTATTCAGATATTATTGTAATACGTCATCCTTTGGAAGGTGTAGCACGTATGGCAGCCAAATTTTCTTCAATTCCGATTATTAATGGTGGATCAGGAAGCGCAGAACACCCTACACAGGCGTTATTAGATTTATTTACAATTAAAGAAGAATGTGGAACCATTGATGGACTGAATATTGGACTCTGTGGTGATTTAAAATATGGCCGGACAGTTCATTCGCTAGCCTATCTTTTTAGTAATTATAATATAAATTTATATTTTATATCTCCTGCTTCATTGAAAATGCGATTTAGAATAACTGATTGGTTGCGTGACAAAAAGATGAAATTTAAAGAAACTGAAAAGTTCAAAGAGATATTACCAATATTAGACATTCTGTATATGACACGAATTCAAGAAGAGCGTTTTTTGGAACCAGAAGAATATGAAAAAGTTAAAGATGTATATATTCTAACTGAGAAGGATTTAGATAATACAAAAGAGAATTTTCGTTTAATGCATCCTTTACCAAGAGTTGGTGAAATATCTCCCGATATTGATAAATCTCCTAAAGCGGTTTATTTTAAACAGATGAAATATGGACTTTATCTAAGAATGGCACTGCTTGCATTAATATTAAAAGGAAATAATTTTGTATAGATATTGAAAATCAAGATATATTAAGTGCTGAAAGATTTTATAAATATCTATTTATAATTTTTTTATTTAAGGATTCAGAATCTATATATTGAGTGTCTGGTCTTATAAGAATACCTTTTTTGTCAATGGATTTATTGTAATAATTTAAATGTTTTGATGAAAAACAAAAATAACGAATCCCATATGTAATTAAATATTTTATCTTTTCATGGAAATCTTCTATATTTTTTGAATTGGGTAATAGTATGTTAAAAAGTGTGCCCCCATCTACGATTTTTTGAAATGTTTTAAATAATGAGACTTTTTTTTCAAAATTCAATTTTGATTCAAATCGTATGAATTCTGTACTGAAACTATCATATTTATGAGAAATTTTATCAAATTCAAAATTCCATCTATTTATAAGATAATTATCTACATGAGGCTGGGAGAAAATGAAGTATTCATTTTGTTCATTATTCATTTCATTTATTCTGTTACTAATTCTAGTTAAAATTTGTTTTGCAAACTCTTGACTTTGGTCAATTCGATCAAGCTCGATATTACAATGATATAGAATAGATTCATTTAAACCAAAAAAACTGACCGCTTTAAAAGGATGATCAGGAAATACATAATTTTTATTATTAAAGAGAATTCTAGAAAGAGACTGCCAATGATGAAATGAATTTAAATATTTTTTTATTAAATCTTGTTTTATTTTAAAAATTTCAAATACCGCTGTGATATTTAAATCTAATAATTCTAGAAAGTGTTGATCATTTTGTTTTGATTCTAATGCAATTTTTGGTAAATTTATAAAAATTTTATCCAATAATATTTTGTTAAATGAATTAGGGATAGAATCATAATTTTGAGTTATTGAAGTTAATACATTGTTTATTGGATTTGCCCCTCGATTTCTATAGAAAAGTAAATTTGATTTATCAATTATATTAAAGAATCGAGTGAGAACACTTTCATTGAAGTTTTGAGAATTAACATCACTACAATCATATAATATCAATGGATTTAAATGAACAAAATTTTGATATCGATCGTTTTTTATTGATTCAATCAAATCATTTTCTAATTCTATGATAAGACTTGGGTCAAATTCTCTCTTTTGCAAAAAACCATGAGAAAAATCTAAACTAATTTGAGATTTTCCTAAATTTAAATTAAAATTTAATTTAAAGAATTGTTCTAAAAGGAATAATAATAAACTTTTTGTATCTTTTTGATTCAATCTTGAAAGTATTGAAAGTAATATTTCATTAAACTTATATAATAAAATATCTTCATTAAAAAATTTCTTAATATGAGTTAAAATAGAGATAAAATTTAAGAAATTAGATTTTATTTGGGTTTTTTCAAGAGGGGCATCGATTTTTATAAATCTTTTATCCATATTATTTGTATTCTCTAAATTAGATATCGAAATAGACAAAGGACGTAAAGCCCAAGAATCTAAATGTAATAAAGATATCTGCCCTGAAAGATAGAGATCTGCTAGTTCACGAGGTAATAAATTCAATAATAGATATTGCTCTGATACTTCACTACCCAATTTTTTTAAAAATTCTTTAGGATCAGAAAATTTTTGATTTCTTAATAAGGATTCTACTTCGAAAGGTGGTAAG
This sequence comes from Promethearchaeia archaeon, assembly GCA_029856045.1. Taxonomy (GTDB): domain Archaea; phylum Asgardarchaeota; class Lokiarchaeia; order Sigyniarchaeales; family SOKP01; genus 6H3-1. The sequence continues at coordinate 127,532 of JAHQWG010000035.1, forward strand.
CCTAATCGTGTAAGTTTGTGTCTATATTCCTCAAAACCTTTTTCAATTAAAATGCCATTTATATATTCTCTTATTAGAGGAGTAGTTAAGTAATTTACTTTTGAATTAGATAACTTTAACTTTACTTCATTTGCAATTTTCCTTGCTAATTTTTCTGGCATCTCCGATTCTCGAATTAAATATTCAATGATTTTATTTATGTTAAAGAGTTCAAAAGTGTAATTTGATGTTCGGATTTGAAGAATTCTTTTTTCTTCATTAATTATATCTCCTATATCTAATAATTTCTCCAATATTCTTCCACCCAATTTTGTTAAAAAATATCCCTCTTCTCCTGATAATATGAAATTGTTTTCTTTTAGAATGTTTAAATGATATGAAATTTTACTACTATCCCCTTTTTCTTCTAAAATTCTTCTCTTTAAAGCCATAAATGGAATTGGGCTGTTTATTTCATATAAAATCTTGAGAATTCCTAATCTTATTTTTTTTCCAATAATTTGTAAATGTTTTTCTAAATTACTCGAACTGTCTTTTGTATTCAAATTAATATATCAATTTATTCTTCTTTTATAAACTAGATTTAACCAAATACAAATATAAAATTTACTGAGACCATATAATTGGGAAAAATTTAGGATTCTTATTATTCTTTCCGACAAAAATCACTTTAGAACACAGTATATAGTTAAGAAGAATAGGAAAAGAGTTAAGTTCTAACTATCGAGCAGAAACCGCAATTCTTTCAATTTCGTCTCTTCTTTTAATTGCTTTTGAATTTTGACTTTTTTTTGAAGCCGCTATTAATTCCTGGGCGATTGCTTCTTCAATTGTAATTATATTATCATGTGTTTCATTGACAATAGCATGAACAAGTAATTTTAATGCAAGGTCAACTCTACGCTGTGGAGCAATATCAACGGCACTTGCATATGAAATTCCACCCATTGCGATTTTTGTAGTTTCTTCTCTTGGGGCAACATTTTCAATTGCATTAATTAACACTTGCAAGGGATTCATACCCGTTTTTAACTCAATTAATAAAAATGCAGTCTCAACCAATTTAATTAGTTTACTTTTTTTACCTGAATTATAAGAACTTTTATGACCCTTTATCTTTCCACTTATATAACCCGGAGATTGAAGTTTATTAATAAAACGTTCTACAATAGATATATTAGATTTCCAAAATCTTTTGTGCGTATGGCGACCTTGAGAATCAGGTATTATAATTGGTTTTAAATTAATGTATCTCTCTAAACCATAATCATGAATTTGAATGTCGAAATCCCATTTATTAAGAAATTTTATTGTTGGTTTTTTCTTTGTTTTGCTCATATATTCAATTTAACACCATTATAATCAAAAATATCTATTGTTGAATATAAAATTCCATTTCTCTTAAATTTATCTTTCTAATAAAGAAAAATTAGAAAGTAATGAAGCGAAAATAATAGTAAAATTTAATTAAAGTGATTAAATATTAAAATATATCATAATAATTTTCAAAATTAATTGAGTTTTAAATGGCAAAGGGACTATATTCTGCAAGAGCACTAAAACGAAATAGGAAAAAATTTAGATGGAGTAAGACAAAATATAAAAGAAAAAAACTTAAATTAAAACAAAAAGCAGATCCATTACAAGGAGCTCCAGCCGCTGAAGGAATTGTGCTTGAAAAGGTGGGTAGAGAGAGTAAACAACCTAACAGTGCAATACGTAAATGTCTTAGAGTCCAATTAAGAAAGAACGGTAAAACTATAACTTGTTTTCTTCCGGGTGATGGTGCGCTTAATTTCATCCAGGAGCATGATACTGTTTTGGTAGAGGGCATAGGTGGTGCAAAAGGAAGAGCAGTGGGTGACTTGCCTGGTGTTAGGTGGAAGGTAACAATGGTTAACGGAGTTAGTTTAGAAGCCTTAATAAGTGGAAAGCGAGAAAAATCTATGCGCTAATTTATTTATGTGTACATATTAAAACTAGGGTTTTTTATTGAACAACCCTAGAAAATATTAAATATTTATTTAATTTTTCGTGTTAATAATACAATTATCAACATCAAAATGACGTAATACAAGTAGTTTAGTTTTCTTTATCATTATTCCATTCTTTCCAATGGCTTTACCCTTATCTTCAGGGTTGACAGTAATTATTATCGTCTTTTTTCCGCTAATATTTTCTCTAATTTCAACATTTTGGACTTTACTTGTATTAAGAATATTTTGAATAAATTCTTTAAGATCTTCGGAAAATCCAATTATATCTATGGTTTTCTGTAGTTTTTCCTTTAAAACTTTAACATTCTCTCCATTTCTACCAATTGCTTTTCCAACATCTTCTTTTAATACGAGAAATATGACTTTATCTCGTACTCCCATTTTTCCAGGGATTACAATACAATCTTTAACAACAGCACCAGTTAAATTATTAAATAGTGTAATTAATTTTATAGCTTCCTCATCAATTTTTACAGCTTTTCTATGCATTAGAATTCCTCATTAAATGATTTCATTTTATTAATTGTAATAGATCTGAATCTCCTTCATCATAAACTCCCAATGTCGAAACCATAAAGGGTTTTCCACAAGCTAAACCTAATTCCCAGCTTGATTGATTAAATTTATAAATAAAAATAGGATCATCTAAAAGTGAATTATGATATCTTATCTTATTCTCAATATTTGCAGGACAATTATCAGATAGGATAATTATTTTAAATTTATTAAGTCTCATCTCTTGTATTGTTCTTTTTGACCCAATAATTACCTTTCCACTTTTTACTGTAATATTAATATTTTTTTTTACATCAAATTCTTTTTTTTTTTTTTTTCGTTCTGTCTTATATTTAGAGACATATCCATTTGAACTCATACTTAATTTGCCTGTAGACTTTTTTGGAATAATACGTATAGCTTTCTCTAATAAAGTAATTAATTCTTTATAACCTTTATAATTAATATTTTATATTTTTTTAAATAAAATCTTTATCATTCATCATTTACATCTTTTAAAGATAACTTTTTCTCTTTCTCTTCTTTTTCCCGCAGGATCTTTAAGTTATCATCCAATGACATCATAAGTTCAACTCCTCCGGTTCCCATAGGGACTATCTGACCAATTATAACATTTTCAGGAATTCCTAGCAAAAGTTCTTCTTCACCATAAATCCCTGCATTTAATAATTGGTTTACTGTCACTTCGAATGCTGCTCTTGCAAATACACTTGATTTTGACCCTGAAATTCCATGTCTCCCAATAGATGAGATTAGTCCATTTTGACTCATTAAGTCAGCTAGAATTAATAAATGTCTTATATCTACGTCCAAGCCTTGATCTTCAAGAACTTGCAATGCTTCATTAATTAAAAGGTTTCGAGCCGCTTCGATTCCGAAAATTTTTTGAACCTCATGAATATGGTTTGAGTAAGTTCTCGTTGAATCTACCCCTTCAATCTCAAGAACACCTTGTAAATTAGTTCCTTCTGTCTGTATTATCCATTCTTTAGTCTTTGAATCTTTTGTTATTAATCCTCTCTTTATACCTCTTACTCCCTTAATTACTTTCTTTAGAATTTTTTCTCTTAATTTTTGAAGTTTTTGTAAATCTTCAATTCCAGGATCAATTATAATCGAATTTTGTTCTTTTTTAATTGAGCCTTTTTTTTTGTAACGTTTTAAAATCTTGGGAATTTCATCAATACTTATACCTTTTTTTTTTAACATTTCAGGGATTAGGTTGATGTGGATACGCCATTCTATGAAATCCAAATCTACATCATATGTAATATTTTCAATTCTGATTTGTTCAATCCGATTATGAACTTCTTTAGCCATTTCTTCATCATGAGCATATTCTTCTTCTAAATATATTTTCATAATTGGAGTTGAAGGAAATCGTCGAGCATCAACCAATTCAATTAATCGCGGCAAACCTTGAGTAACTGAGAATTCTGCAACACCTGCATAGTGAAAAGTCCGCAGAGTCATTTGTGTTCCTGGTTCTCCTATACTCTGAGCCGCAACTGTTCCAACTGGTTCAGCAGGTTCTACTAATGAATTCATATATGTAATGTAAAGTTTATCTGCTAAGTAATCTATTTGAGATTCGGTTAGTTGGTCCTTCATTATTTTTTCTTTAGCATGTTTTACTAAATCATGAGGGATTCCATCTTTTTCAAGACTTTCCAAACAATTATCGATATATCTTTCCGACGCTTTTGACATTAAATTTTACCTCGAAATTATGAAATTTTATTTTTTGACTCCATATTTTTCATTTTTCCAATTATAATATTGTTTTGTTTGTTTTCCACGCCAGATTGCCTTTTTCCCTGTTTCTTTTTCAAATTCTTGAATTAAAGAGTCTTCATCAAGAATTTTTTTGTCTTTCTTTGTTGGCTTCTTTAAAATTTTTTTTTCTGTTTTTTCTATAGGAACTTTTTTCACTGGTGCATTTTTCTCCGAAGTTTTAGTAGTTGGTGTTTTCTTGATAGCTTTTAACGATTTAGCTTTTAATAGTAAAATATCAAGGTTTATTGCTAAGCCATGGTCACTCTTAGAGGGATCAATTCCATCATCACCAAATTGAAATTGTACAATACTCTTATTAGCATCTCTTACAGTATTATCATTTTCAACAATTACATCTTGTAATGCATTAACTAACCTTCTTTGCATATACCCACTTTGACTAGTTCTGACAGCAGTATCAACAAGTCCCTCTCTACCACCCATTGAATGGAAGAAAAACTCTTCAGGATTCAAACCTTTTCTATATGATGATGAAACAAATCCTCTTGCTTTTGGAGAGAGATCATTAATCTTATAGTGAGGTAATGTTCTTTTTATATATCCTCGATGAATTCTTTCACCCCGAATTGCTTGTTGCCCAACTATTGCAGCCATTTGACCTAGATTTAGAGGATTACCTCGCGCTCCAGATTTTGTCATTATAACCGAATGGGCTTGATCTCCAATATCAATAGAGGCAATTGTTTCAGCTGTCTTTCTTGCATCGTTTAATATCCCTCTAATTCTTAATTCCAAAGTTTCTTTTAAAGTTCTTCCTGGGGCTCGAGATAAAATCTTCTCATCTTTGTTATAGTATGCTTTTATGAGTTCTTCACATTCTACATTTGCTTTATCTATAGTATTTATGATTTCTTCCATTGCATCATCTTTTACAAAAACTTCATCTAGACCAATAGTAATTCCATTCATTCTGATTACATGAAGGAGCATTTGTATCGAATTATCTAAAAATATTCTCCCTCTTTCATTTCCATGATCTTTTATTATTCGCTGTAAAATACTATTCGGTTTCATTGCTCCAAAAGTAGCCTCATCAATAGTTCCAGTTAACAGTTTCCCGTTTTCAATATGAACATATGCATCATATTCACAATCATCCTCTTTACATACGTCACATCTCTTGCAAAACTTTGATCTTTGGCGTAAATTTAAATCTTGTGGAAATAATGCAGAAAAAATTAACTTTCCAGAATATTTTGGCTCTGGATCAGTCGTTATTGGTGTTAAATCAATTATTGAAAAATCAGGATTTGTATCAAATATTTTGCCTAAATACAATAATTTTAAAGTATCCTTAATATTATAAACAGAGTCCTTACTTGTAAATTGATATACAGTAGATATAAAATCTTGAATTCCACCTATTATAGGTCCACCAAAACGAGGAGATAACATATGTTCTTGAACTTTTAAAAGTAATTCTGCTTCAGTCCTTGCCTCTTCACTCTGTGGGACATGCAAATTCATCTCATCCCCGTCGAAGTCTGCATTATATGGAGGACATATTGTTAAATTTAATCTAAATGTTCTTCCATCCATAATTTTTACTTCATGAGCCATAATTGACATTCTATGAAGTGAAGGTTGGCGATTGAATAAAACTAAATCTTTATTATTAAGGTGTCTTTCAACAATATAACCAGGTACTAGAGTTTCTGCAATTACATCTCTATTCTTAACATATCGGAGATCTATTCTTCGATTATCAGTTCTTATTATATAATTAGCTCCTGGATGCGTAAAGGGTCCATTTATAACGAGTCGTTTCATCTCTCCAATATTCCAAGGATTTACATTCGATGGAATTGTAAGTATTTTTGCAATACTGGTTGGTACTCCCACGTCATTAATACTAATATGAGGATTAGGTGAAATAACACTTCTGGCGGAAAAATCTACTCTTTTCCCACTCAAATTACTTCTAAATCGTCCCTCTTTGCCCTTTAATCTCTGCGTAATTGTTCTTAAGGCTCTACCAGATCTATGTCGCGCAGGAGGAATTCCAGAAACTTCATTATCAAAATATGTTGTAATGTGATATTGTAAAAGTTCCCATAAATCTTCCACAATAAGATGTGGTGCTCCAGCGTCAAGGTTTTCTCTCAATCTTTGATTTATACGGATTACATCAACTAATTTATGAGTTAAATCATCCTCCGATCTAATTCCACTATCTAATGTAATTGAGGGCCTCACACAAACTGGTGGAATAGGTAAAACCTCCAATACTGTCCATTCAGGTCTAGCAGAGGCTGGAGAGATTCCCATAATTCTAAGATCATTATCAGAAATTCTTATTAACCTTTCTCTAATATCCATTGGAGTCAATCTTCTTGAACCTTTACCCTCTTCCTCTTCATAAAAAGTAGTTGGTTTCTCTATAACAATTTTTTTCTTTCTTGCTCCACAATATGGACATTTTTTTGCTTTTCTTGCGGTTTTAAAAATTAATTTAGTTAATTCTTCATCACTTTCAAAATACATCTCACGATGTTTCTCTTGTTCTTTAGTATATTTAACTTTTTCATCTTCAGTGAGCATAAGCATTGAGCATTCTGGGCATATGCTACGTAAAATCTTTAAAACCTTTTTTGCATAACCACAATGAATAATGGGTCTAGCCATCTCAATATGACCAAAATGACCCATGCATTGACTTACAAGATTTCCACATGTTTGGCAACGCTGACCAGGCTCAATCGTGCCCAAGCGTTGATCCATAAGACCAGATGGGATAGGGAGGCCATCTTCATCATAAGTGTCTGCAGTAATTATTCTGGCAGAGCTTAATTTACGTATTTCATCAGGTGAGAGAATTCCAAATCTAATTTTTTCGATTATCTTCGTTTTTAAATAACTACTCAAGGAGTAAAGGCCTCATTTTATTTTTTTTATATATTGATTGAAATAAGAAATAAACCTACTAAACAAGTTAGAATAAATCTCCTAATTTTGGCTTGTAAGATATTCTCATGAAACAAATCTTAAAAATTTTTCTAAAATTTTAATTTTAACTCGATTAAACAGCATAATAAGTAAAACAAAATTAGCCTTTTTTAAAATCCAAAACAATTTCAAAATATTTACCTTCTTATCGAAAGAAAGTTAGCTACAACGCAAAATAACATAATAGATCTAAAATAAAGAAAATAAATTAAGAGAGATTGGCAAAATAGGCGAATTGGAACCAGAAATCGTTATTTTCTGCAATGAAACACAATTCGCTATATAAAATTCAAGTGATTGCCATCATACTTTTTGATCTAATATAGTGAAACTACAAGAGGAAGCATTGAACTTTTTTATGTAATTTTCTACAATCTCCCTTGTGTGTGTATCTTTTTCCACTGCATCAAAAAACTTTTCAAAGTTTTCAATCTCTTTGAAGATCATTTGCTCTGTATATTTGTTTTTTTTCTGAGTAAATTGGTAAGAAAAGTACTTTTTCACTTCCATGGGCATAAATAATTCATACCGCTCACAGTTGTGGGATTCATAAAGTGGTTTCAATTTTTCCTTTGCAAACTTAAGGAAGTCTTCCAACTTTTCTGGAGGTACCTCACACGACCATTGGACCAGAATCAAGTCTTTTAACAACTCTTAAAAAATTTTTTAATTATAAATCTCATCTATTAAATGGTATATTAATTCAAACCAATAAGCATTTTTAATATATAAAAACATTTCTAAATATTAGACCGATGAATAAATTTAAGTTTTTAAAAAACAGATTTATTATTATTTTTTTAATGATAATTATAATATCACTTCTAATTTTTTCTTTAAATGGAAGAATCATCTTACCACTTGATTTAATCATTTTAGATGAGCGAAAACTAATTATAGAAATACTTGCATCATATTTCTTAGCTGAAATTCCCATTCAATTTAATCAAACATTAATTAATATCTATTTCGCTTGGACTTTAGGAGCCTTATTCTCATCTTTAATTTTGGCAAATCCTAAAAAAAGCCTTACCAACACAATTATATTAGGTATTTTCATTAGCTATTTTTTATTAATATTCGGATTTCGGCATTCTCCAAATTATTTTAACTCGTTTTTTCCTCAAATTTTCATTCAAATTATTTTTCTGTTAATATATATTAGTCTTTTTTCTTTTATCTCGGCATTTTTCATTGAAAAAATTTATCAAAAATTTCAAAAAAGTGAAAATCACAAGATTAGAATTGAGGTACTTGCTAGTTCTAATAAAATTAAATGTCCCCATTGTGGAACGGAATATGAATCTGTACCTCTTTATTGTTATAATTGTTTAAAAAAGATAAAAAGTAATAATGAAATTTAATAACTGATTTTAAAAATTTTTAACTTAAAGTAAAAATAGCATTAATACATATAACCGACAAAATTATTTTCAAATTATAATAATTTCGGTTAAAATTGATTGGATAAGAAAATTTTACTATAAAATAATAATTAATTGGGAATATATTCAATGAATTATTAGATAAATCATCATAGAATATAATTTGAAGAATTCCTAAAAATTGTATTCAATCAATTTATTGAGCCAATATTTGGTGAATATCATCAATCCAATTTTATTTCTTGTTATAAATGATAGATTTTGATTTTAAGATGCAAATAATTTACTGAATCCTTGATCTACTCTAGAACCAATATTAATAATTTCCGACAAAAATTATGGATCATATTTGTATAATTTTACTCAACCAATTTTACCCTAAAACACGCCTATTTTTCCATAATCTTTATATAGTAGATAAACAATAATATTTCATAGATGATTTAATTTCATCAAAAATTGATAAAAAAAACAAAATAAAGTTAAAAATTATAAGCGGAGGTAATAAGTAATGGCATTTGCTTGGTCTCCACTACGTTCCCTGATGAAAAAAGCTGGCGCAGAAATTGTTAGCAGGAATGCAGTTGATAGGTTAATGGACTTTTTAGAAGAAAGAGCTAAAGCATTAACTGCATGCGCAATCGACATCAGCAAACATAGTGGTAGAAAGAAAATTACCAAAGATGATATGAAAATAGCTATTGGCATGCTCTAAACCAATGGCTAATTATTATGTCATAAAATTAAATTTTTTTTTTTTTTTTCTTTTTTTAATAATTTGAGTAGAAAATATTTTCAGTTTTAAAGAGATTAGCCAATAAAAATTTAATATAGTTTAGTTACTAATTATTATTACAATAAATAAAACTACAACAATTTTAACTACAAAAAAAAGATAACTAATAAAAATAAATTGGTGTAAAATATGGAAATTAATGGCGTTTTGATTGATGATACATACTGTGAAGCATTTCCCGGTTGGTTTTGTCGCATTTTAGTAACTGCTAAAAATAAGAAATGGTTAAACATATGTGCTCAGG
>JAHQWG010000028.1 GCA_029856045.1 Promethearchaeia archaeon
GAACATAAGCGAACTTCAACCCATGGATTTTTTTTTGCAATATCTCTTCCACAAATATCACATGGCAGTGGGGGTTTCGGTTCTTTATCAACTTGAAAAAATTTCTTTATGAAAGACATTTTTAGATTTTTAATTTAATTTTTAGTCATCGGATTCTTTCAATTCTTTAAGCTCACTTTCTAAATCTTTAATTCTTTGATCCCCACCCACTGTTGGGAGTTGTATTCCTGTTTCAACCGAAATTTCAGCATCAATCTCGCCTAGAACATTCATTACCTCTTCATTTGAGACGGTTGTGTCAACATTAATGTTTTCAATTCCATCTGCAGTAATTTCTTCAGTAACTTGGAAGTCTTCAATTCCGATATCAATATCTTTAATTGTTTCGGTTATTTCTGGAATAGATATCTGTGATTTTAATCCTGAAACGGAACCAGCTATTGCTTTCATAATTCCAGCAACATCTTTAATTGCGGAGGCTTGTTCTAACTTAAATTGCAATCCTTCAAGATTTAATTTAAATGTTGAAATTCCTTTTGACCATTTTTTAAATTGTAAATATCCCCGTGCATGTACTTCAGCGCCTTTCATATCTCCTTCTTTTCGTAAATTAACAGCTTTTGTTCTTGCCTGTTTTGCTTTCGCTTCCAGTTTTTTTGCTTGTCTTTCTAAACGCTTGTTAAAGATTTTAAGTTTAACGGTAACGGATCGAATATCTCGATCTTTTGATCTACCCCCACTTAACCAACCACTTACGTCTTTTAGAAAACCCAAAATGATTCTACTCAATTATTTTAAAATTAATCTTCTTAAAATTACTTAAGAATTAAATATTTATTTTAATATATATCTTAAAAAATATTTAAGATATTTCAATCTATTTTTATAAGTAGAGATATCTTAAAAAATATATTCTGTTGAGAGTAAAAATTATATGAGCTCTTTAGATTCTAAGTTGTTTTCTTTTGCAATGAAAGAAGCAAAAGAAGCAGTTGAGTATGATAAAAAAGCTGAGTATCAAAAAGCGATCAATAAATATAGTAGAGCCGCTGAAATATTAATCCAATTTGCAAAATACAATAAAAATCCAAGTTTGCAAAAACTATGCCAAGAAAAAATTCACGAATATGTCTCCCGTGCTAAGACATTAAAAAGGAGTTTGAAACCTTATAAATCAGGAAGGATTTCAACCCATAAGAGAGTAACTAAAAAGGGAGAAGATTCAGAAGAAATCGAAGAAGAGGAGATTTTAACCAAAGAGCAACAAGAACTTAGAGAAGTTATTTCAGGAACAATCGTCACCGAATTACCTAATATTCGATGGGATAATATTGCAGGATTAGTGGAATGCAAACAATCTCTTAGAGAAGCAATAGTTTTGCCTATTATGAGACCAGAATTATTTATCGGCGTAAGAAAACCATGGTCTGGTATTCTTTTATATGGTCCTCCTGGTTGTGGAAAAACTCTGCTCGCTCAAGCGGCAGCAACGGAATGTGAAGCAACTTTTTTTAGTGCATCAGCTGCTGAATTATTATCAAAATGGCTTGGGGAAAGTGAGAAATTAATTAGTTCATTATTTAAATTAGCAAGACTTGAAGCACCAAGTATCATATTTTTTGATGAAATTGATTCTATCACGACTTCAAGGGGATATGGTTCAGAAAGTGGTGGAGAGAGAAGAATTAAAACTCAATTATTAGGTGAAATTCAAGGTCTTAAATCAAGGACTGATAAATTACTTTTAATTTTAGGTGCAACAAATCGACCTTGGGATATTGATACAGCAATGTTGCGAAGATTTGAGAAAAAGATTTATGTCCCTATCCCAGATGAAGAAGCGAGAGAAGCAATTTTTAAAATACATACAGCTGGGGTAAATCTTTCACTTACAGATGATGATTTTAGGGAACTTGGAGAAATAACTGCGGGATATTCTGGATCTGATATTGCTAATGTCTGTAGAGAAGTGATTATGAGACCGATAAGAGAGTTAGATATGAGTGGAAAAATAACTGCCGAAGCAGAGGAAATTATCGTTAGAGATGTAAATATAGAAGATTTTTACAAAACACTTAAAAAAATAAAACCAATTGTATCTGAAAAAGAAATAAAGAGATACCATGAGTGGTTTGAACAATTTGGTGAATGATAAATTAAAATTAGGGGCATCCTTAAAAGATGGAAAGACAAAAAGCTAAAGAAGTCCCAAAAGAAGAAATTGCTGTATCAGATGAAAAAATTGAAGAACTAAGGAAAGAATTAGAAAGTCTTAAAAAAAAAAAAGAATTAAAAATTAAAGCAGAACAACAAAAGGTTAAGGAAAAAATCGAACCAACAATTTCTATTGATTTAGATGATATAGAGAAAAGATTAGATGCTATAGAAGAATTTCTTGAAGAAAAAACTCAAAAACCTGAGGTTCTAATTAAAACAAAAGATTTAGATGAGATTGAGAAAGAACTTCAGTCTATCGAAAATGAAATTGTAATTGAACCAAAGGTTATAGAAAAGGAATTAACATCTTATGAAAAACTCATAAAAGAGCATCCATGGCTTGAAGAAACTAGATATGAATATATGTTTTCTGCTCCAGATAAAAAGAAAAATGAAAAAGATTATCAATCCTGGATAGATGAGTGGAGCCAAGTAATTTATGATTATGCCCGAATATCTGTATTACACGTTCTTTATACTAGAAAATTAAATGCTGAGAAACCATTTTCTAAATTACGCAGTAGAGATGGTGCAATCGCAGCAATAGCTCAAAAATTAGTAGAGCAAAATATTGGAATATGGTTAAATAAAAAAAAGAAAGAAGCAATAAGAATTTATTGGAAAACTTTGGACGAATGGGCAGAAGAAATACTTGAATGGGCACAAAAAAACGGTAAATTAGAACCAATTCTAACTTTTGAAATTAGAGAATCTGGAATGATGTTCGCAGAATTACCAAAAAGGGATTTAACAAGGATATTTAAAAATTTAGAAAAAGAGGGTAAAGGAGAAGTAATTAAATCTGAAGAGGGAGATATAACTTTTAAAATAAATTTAAATTATTAGGCTATGAAATCGAAGGAAAATACCACTTTTTACCTCTTAAGTAGGAATCGTCTTTTTTGGCAAAACCACTAGCTTCTAAAGATTTTAATGCCCTTAATGCTCTTTCTTGAGACCATGATAATTCTGAGCATGCATCTTCTAAAGAAATAAAACCCTTTTCTGAAGCTAATGAAATAATTTTTGCTTCATCATCGGTATGTTGAATAGAGAAAAATGTAACTTCAATAACTCCATTATCAAGCTCTCGAACATTAGGAATTACTTTATTTTTCTTTAAGAGATACATTGCTTTAATTACATCTTCAATCTCTAGATGATTCACGAGAATACCTGTATTCACAATTTCAAATATGTCAGAGATCGGCATAATTCCCCCAGTCTCTTCTTTTTCCATTAAAACTCTTTGGTATGCTAACATGCCTAATTTTTCATGATCAATTTTTCTCTTTTTCCTCAAGACGTCAATTTCTTCAATTCTTTCAGTAATAATTCGCGAAGTAGGAATATCAAATTTCTTCTGAAGTTCTTTAATTTCATTTCTTAATTCGGGATCTAAAGCAAGAATTACTCCATGTTTGATTGCAATTTCTCTTATTTTGTCTTTGGCAAATTCTCTTGTTTTTGCTTCTTCTTTAAGTTCTTTTTGTTTTAACTCTATGGCCTTCCTCTTCATTGCCTCTTTTAGATCAATATCATCCTCTATTTTGCGAATCCCCATATAATTCTGCGACTTTTTTATTTACACTTACTTTTAATTTTTAATATTATAATTATATAAAAATAATAAGATTATTTTTTCTTTTCCCTTTATTAATTTTAGATAATGCCCAAATTTGAAGAAATTTTTCGAAAAACAAATGAAAATGAGAAAAAAATTGTTAAAAATTCTCTGTATAATATATCTAACAAGATTTGGGAATATATTCTCGAAGAAAAATATGAAATTTATATTAAAATCTCAGAATCGAAACAGAATAAGACCTCTTTTGAATTATTTTTAATTCCCCAACAATTGGAGTCAGAAATAAATAAAATTAAAAACCTTACACCAATAAATTTTGCAGGAATTCCATTGGGGTTTATTAAAAATAAGCGATTGTTTTTAAGTTTAGAAACGGCCGAATTGCTTTTCAATTTACATAAAATAGATCCTAGGATTATTTTGATCCTTAATGAAAATGGGGAAAAATCTGTATTATATGGAAATCCAATAAAAAAAAGTATGATTTTAGAGATTTCTTCTGAAATTCAGGCAAATCGGATAATATTCTTAATTAATAAAAATCAAGAGTTTCTCGGTCTTGGATTATTAAAAGTCAATTACGAGAAATATAAAAAATTAAAGAATAATGATAATCTTGCATTAAATTTGGTTGATAAAGGTTCTTATTTAAGAAGAGATCAATAATTAAAAGGAAATTGAAAAATAGATAAGTGTGTAAATTATTAAATAAATATATTAAACTCGCATTTATTAGATGAGCGGTTATTATGGATTTGGCAGCTTGATAGCATTATTGATTGCTATTTGGCTAATGCAGAAATAATTACACTCTGAAATATCAAGTACATAATCTTTATGAAATATTTAAGAGTGAACTTTTATGAAAGAAAAAGCTCAAATTGAAATAATTGTAAATGAGGATAAATGTTCTGGATGTTTGATTTGCCAATTACACCATTTTACTCATTATAAATTCCATGAAGGATAATTTAATTAATATAATCTATTATATAAGGCTTCTTTATGAAGTCATCTCAGTTAATTCAAAACTTAATGATTTTATAGCAATTCCTGCTAAATTCACCATTATTCCTTTTTTCTTTTTAGTAGGTACCATCGAGTTTTATGAGTTAAAGGAAATTTACCGCCTTTTACAGATTGAACATTTTCGATTGAAACAAATACATTAGGATTAATGTTTTTGATAATTTCAAGTACAGCTAATTGATTTTTACGTTTTATAATCATAACAACTAATTTAACATTCCCTTTTATCCCTTCTGCTGTTAAAGTTGTTAATCCATATCCCTTCTCTTTTAAAATTTTTATTAATTTATCTGGATCATCTCTTACTATTAAATGCAAGCTCAATAATCCCAAAGACAATTTATTTTCTACAATTAATCCAATGTAATTACCTGTAGCAAATCCTCCAGCGTAAGCAAAATAATAGAGAATATTAGTTAAATTACTGAAAATCTGTCCTACTGCGAGAAGCCAAATGAATATTTCAAAAAATCCCACAATTGGGGCTAGCTTACGTTTTCCTTGTGATATAAATACTATCCTTAAGGTACCTAATGATACATCTGCAACTCGAGCTAAAAAAATTAATATAGGGAGGATAATTAAAGCAAAAAAAGGATCGTTTATTAATTCAATTAAAGACAATAACATTTTTTTTCAAACGATTTTTTTTAAATTAAATTAACTAAATAATAAAGTAAATTTTTCGAAATTAATTAAGTAAGCTTTTTACACGTTTGACCAAAAGAATTTTAAACTTATCTTGTTTTTTAATATAATTAATTATTTATGCTTGAGGTATTTGATATTACCTAATGCCATTTTTAATTCCTCAACAAAATAGCCTGTCTCTCTTAAACTAGTCATAAAACTACAAAATGCAAGATTTTCTCTTGAGTGGGTTGTCCACTCAAGAGAAAATAAAAGAATTAGGATTGGAAAAATATACTTAAGAGTAAAATTTTCTTTATTATATTCTTTATTTTAATATAAATTTTAAATTCGTTCTAATAGACAGTAAAAAAATCCCTCAGAATCGTGTATATGAGGATATATTCTTTGAGAATGCTTTAAATCAGGATGAAAATTATATTTTTCAAATTTTTCTATACCAGGTATTCCAATTTGGTCTTTTATCTTTAAAATTTTTGCACTTTTATATTGATTTAAAACGGAATCTATAACCATTTCATTTTCCTCAGGTGCAATCGAGCAAGTGCTATATACCAGACGGCCGCCTTTCTTAAGGGAATCCAAACCTGAGATTAATAACTTAAATTGAATCTTACTTAACTTCTTAATATCTTTTAATGTTCGACTTGTCTTTCTTTTCGGATCTCGTCGAATTAAACCTTCACCTGTGCAGGGAGCATCCAACAAAATCTTATCAGCCTTGATATCCATTTTTGGTAAATCAATAGCATCCTGATTAATAACAATAGAGTTATATACTCCTAATCGTGATAGGTTAGTATTCAATGCAGGAATCCGATTAAGATTTTTATCTATTAAGATTAATTTTCCTTTATTTTCCATCAATTGAGCAATTTGAGTAGATTTACTACCAGGAGCAGCACACATATCAATAACTGTTTCTCCCGGTTTAGGGTCTAATACATGGCAAGGAACCATTGAAGAAAAACTTTGTAAATAGTAATAACCCTGCAAAAATTCATGCAATGAACCTAAATTCATTGGACTTTTAATTATTTTAAATCCATAGGGTATCCAAGAGAGGGGTTTCAAAACAAATCCTTTTTTTTGTAGCCTATTGATTAAATCATCAATCCTTATTTTCAAAGTATTAATTCTTATCGTTGGAATAAGAGGTTTCTCATTAGCTTCAAGTAATTTTAAAGTATCTTCTTTACCCAAAAATTTTATGTAACGTTCAATCATATAGGGTAAATAACCATATTTCTTTGCAATTGAAATAATCATGATCTAATCAAATCTAAATCTTATCAACAAATTTAAATAAGAGGTGGGAAAGAAAAAATTTTACCTTTTATTTTAACACTTATTCTTTTTGATTTTATTACGAGCGCTCGGTAAATATTTTTTAATCTTTTTAATCCAACCTAATGGAATAGCTGTATTTTTAGAAATTTCTTTATTATCTCTATGTTCTAATTGATCGAAATAAAAATAGCCATTTTTGATTAATTGAGCTAATCTCTTAGTACCCAGATACTTTATGCAATCTTTATATTTCCTTAAACTTAACGTATGAATCAATTTTTCTGCTTGAGCCGGGAAATGGGAAATATACCATTTAAGATTTTTATCAGTAATTTCAATATAATCTTTTCCCAGTTGTTCGTCAGTATATATATTAAAACCCAATCGTGCCAAATTTTCTCTAATTGTGGGAATATTTACATTCAATTTTTTTCTTAATTGAGTTATATCATATTTTTTTTCAATTGATGAAAGCTCATTAATGAATTTAAATATAAATTTTGTTTCAGGAGAACTTTCGATATTATTTTGAAAAAATTGAATTTCATTCTTAGAGTTTAAATAATACTCCTCTAATTCCTGATATTCTTCAAATTCACTCTCAGTCTTTTGGAGTATATTTTTGATTTGACTCCTTTTTAAAACTCTAGATTCTTCTAATTCCTCAAACTCACTATCGATTTTTTGAAATATTTTTGTTATTTGTTGCTGAATATCTTCAATTCCGTTATTAATATTTTCTATACAATCATGAACTTCTTTTTTAGAGATAGAATAAAGACCATCTTCTTCTTTATTTTTAATTTTAGAAATAAATGAGAAATGCTTAGAGTAAAAATCTCTACCCAAAACCAGTTGAGATATATTTTCATTTTCATTCTTTTTTAACTCAATATCTAATCCAATTTCAGATGATTCATATTGCTTAATCCTTTGGTTAAATACATCTATGTTATTTACACTAAAAGTTCCTAAGATTAAATTAAATTCACCTTGATTGAGATTAATAATAAGGTGATCTTCAACTATAGGAACATTATTGCTCCTTTCGATTAAAATATTATATATCTTTCTTAATAAAATCATAAGGGGTATAGTTTTAAAGCCGTCGATTTTGATCTCGTCTTTATAAACACCGTTCCATAACTCTTTATTTAAGCTGAAATCAAAATTTATTCCTTCTAATTTTTCTATATTTTTTTGAAGTTCAAGTGAAATATTTTGAAATTCTTTTAAGTTATCTCCTAATTCTTGTATCTGTGCTCCCAAATTATGATTTAATAAATCCTTATCTACAAGAAATTTTTCTACTTCTTTAAATTCCATAAAAAAAAAGTCTAAATATTCGGTTTCCATAAAAATCAAATAATTTTTTTCTAATATTTTTACATATTATTCACAATCAGAAATTTTTATTGATATAATACGTGAATATTTTACATTTGAACAAAATACAAATAGTAGTATTTTATTAGTTTTACTATCAGTTAGGTATTTTTTCAATGTTTGAAGTGGAAATAAAAATATTATTGGAAAATAAAAAAAAAATCAAAGAGAAATTAATTTCAATGGGCGGAAAATATATTTATTCACTTAGACATGAGGATACTTATTATAATATGCCTAAAAAACTTAGAAACTTTTATAGAACTGATGAGGCATTAAGGATAAGAAAATCTATTGAGTATAATGTAAATAATCTTAAAGATAAAAAAATTTTAAGATTTTTTACTTATAAAGGACCAAAAGTTGATGATTTAACAAAAACGAGGAAAGAAATAGATTTTAGAGTGGAAGATGAAAAAAAATTAAAGGAGATTTTAAAAATCTTGGGTTTTAGAGAAGTATATACTATAAAAAAAGAAAGAGAATTGTTCGAAATTGAATACTATTCAGAAAAATTTGAGATATTATTTGACTATTTACCTGTATTAAATCAATATTTTATGGAAATAGAATGTCAAACTGAAAAAAAAAATGAAATATCTCTAAAGAGGGATAAAATTTTCAAATTATTAAAAAATTTAGATATAAGCAAGGACCAGTCAATTAGGAAATCATATTTGGAACTAGTTCTTGAAAAATTATCTAAATAAATCAAACTGTTTTTAATAAATCATATAGATGTAAATTACATTATAATAGTTCTTCTTTAAGTTTTGAATTGAATAAATCTACAATTTTCTTTTTCTCAAAAGCCATTTCTTTAGATTTTTTTAAATACAACTGTTCATTTAACTTGAGAATCTTTTCTTGCAGATGTTTTAAAACTCCATTTACACCCGTTCCATGGTCTATTTGATAAGCAATTGTACGATAAATTCCAATTGCCCCGATTGCATCTAATTTATCAGCATCACTCAGAATTTTAGCTTCAATTGTCTGAGGTTCAATTTTATTTGAAAATGAATGTGCTCTAATGCAATGTATGATTCTTGAAATAATAGAAGATTCTAAATTTATATATTGTCGCAAATATTTTTCTGCAATTTGAGCTGAAATTTCAGCATGATTTACATCCTTTTTAAGGTTTAAAAACAAATTATCATCATAATTAACCCCTTCCGATAAACGACCAATATCATGAAGCAACGTAGAAATTTTTACAATAAATGAATTACAATTCTCCGATTTTGATAAAACTTCAGCGATTTTTAGGACTCGCATCACATGGGGAAATCCATGAATATCATCATCGGAATAATACTTTTTTACAAAATCCAATGTTCTTTGAAAAATTTGAGGTTGATCCATTTGTAAGATATACAAAATTTTAAGAATATAATCAATAATTTTAATAAATTAATTTAATTTATTATTCTCAAGTTAATTTCTCTTGTTATTAAATTTTTAATAAGTTAAGAATAATATGTGCTTAGCAATTCCCGGTAAGATTTTAGAGGTTAATGGTGATAAAGCCAACGTGGATTTTAATGGCGTGAAACGTGATGTCATCATAGCCTTAGTAAAAGATGCAAAAGTTGGAAAATATGTTTTAGTTCATGCAGGTTACGCTATAGAATTAATAAATGAAGAAGAAGCTCAGGAAACTCTTAAACTCTGGAAAAATATTGTTGAAGAAGAGGGTTTAGATGAATCCCTCTTTTTTTGATTGTTTTTTTCTCTTAATTCAGTGCGAATAAATTTTAATTCTTGAACCGTTATAGCAGGATATCCTTTTGGCTTTAGATATTTTTTATAGGTTATAAGAAACATTCTCATCTAATAAAAAACTCGATTTATGAGATGATGGCAGTTTTTTCATCCTCAACTAATTTTCTCGCGTATTTTATGGCTGCTGCAATATCCACTTTAGACAGATCTGGATAAGCATCAATGATCTCATCAAAAGTTTTGCCAGCTTCCAACCATTCAAGGATTATTGATATAAAAATTCTAGTATCTTTAATTCTAGGTTTGCCCTGACATATTTCAGGGTCGATCTCAATCCTTTCTTCTATTACCATGAGATAAATTCACAATTATTAAATTTAATGCTTAAATAAATATTCTTTCAATATTTTAATAATCATGTATTAATTTATACTTATTGTCAAAAATATTTAATTTGAATTTTAGCCCCTTCCCTAATTAATAAAAATTTTATATATCTTAGCTTTTTAATTTTTGACAAAAATGCATAATTTTAAATATTAGACTAATATAATTAATAATATTATCAGTATTATAATTATTAAAAATATATTCTAATATGATAAAAGGGAAAATTTATCTAATAATTATAAGTGGAATTCTCTTACTAAATTTGATATTGGCTTTTCAATTTTCTTTATTTGGCAGTAAAATTTCATGGAATGAAAATTCTAATGAAAAAAATAATCTGTTGCTTTCCCAATCTGCATGTGATCAATATATTTCAGAGTGGAATAAAACATGGAGTGAATATGACGTAAATGAAGTAAATGGAATAGGAATTGATTCTTCTGGTAATATATTTATAGTAGGAACTTTGAAAGATTATGATATATTTCTTCTAAAATACAATAAAACTGGAGATCTACTGTGGAATAAGACATGGGGCGGACCCAACTTTGATATAGCATGTGACTTAGCAATTGATTCTTCCGATAATATATATATCGTAGGAGGATCAGGCACTGGTATAAGAAAAATTAGTTATCCAACATATGTCCAACTTATAAACCCAGATATAATTATTATAAAATACAACAATTTGGGAATTGAAGAGTGGAGTACCATTTGGGGGGAAGATTTTGATGAAGTTGGTCGAAGCATAGCGTTAGATTCGGAAGATAATATTTATATTGTAGGAGACTCATATAAAAATGATTATGATTTGATTTTTATGAAATTTAATAGTTCAGGTAATTATCAATGGCATAAAATTTGGCCTAAAATATGGCCTTCCTATGATGTAGAAAGTTTATCTGGTCGAGGAGTTGCAATTGATTCATCTAATAATATTTATATTCTAGGACAGTGTGGATGGTGTGATCGTTTTTTTCTTTTAAAATACAATAATTCTGGAATAGAAGAGTGGAATAGATCATTTTTAGTTTTTGAAGTGCATTATGTATCGAAGATAATAGTTGATTCTTCTGATAAGATATATATCTTAGGCGATAAGGATGGTCATGGTTACCCAAGAACTATTTATCTTTTAAAGTATAACAGTTTTGGAAGTACGGAATGGGATTTTGAATATTTTGATTATGGATCTTCTGCCCTTTATTTTCCTTATGCAGAGGGAATAGCAGTTGATTCAGTGGATAATGTTTATGTTGTAGGAAGACCTATAAAGGATTTATGTGGTATAGGTGGTTTAATAAAATTTAATTCTAGTGGGAACCTAATTTTCAATACTACAGCAATAGAAGGTAAGTTGATTGATATAGATTCAGAAGATAATTTATATATTACTGGAGAGTCAGGCAGTGATGTATTTCTTAAAAAATACAAAATTGATGCGAACGGTGATTGCTTATCAGATAAGCAAGGTGATATAATTATATTAATAATCATATTGAGTTTAATATCAGTAATTTCGGTCGGGATTATTTTAATGATTCGAAAAAAAGGCAAGGAAAGAAAATTAGAAGATTTAGAAAGCGAATTATCGAAACAGACATCAATATGAGCCCCTTTTGGAACCTAATGACTTTATTCGAGTACAGATTCTTTTACCAATTCATGATGGCAAACAGTTATAGAAGTCGTTTTGCTCTTTAATTCCAAATTATCCTTTACAGATACCCAACTTGAGAGTATAACTAAATTATTACCAGACCCTTCAATTTTTGTTTTTTCTCCAATTGAACAATAATCTGCAATAATTGTATTATTCATTTTAACTCCCTTAGAAATATAACAATGATCAAACAAAATTGAATTTGAAATTTCGCAATTATCACAAATCTTAGAATATTTTCCAACTATTACATTAGGACCTAACCTTGAATTGTTCTCGATTATAACATTTTGATCGAGAGCAATAGGGGGGATTATTTCTACATTTTTACCTATTTTACAACCTTCACTTATTAGTTTTCTCTGATCTTTACCTTTTTCTTTAAAAATATTTTCTAAAATCATAAAATTTCCAAAAAAATAATCTTCAGGTAAGCCAATATCTTTCCATATACCCGAAATCTCATATGCATATAAATTATTTTCTTTCGCTAAAACTGGAAAAACCTCTCTTTCAATAGAAACAGGGCGATCGGATTCAATATAGGATAATACTTCATTTTCAAGAATATAAATACCAGCATTTATGGGCATCGGTTTAACTTCAGAAATAGTATCATCTATGATTTGTTTTTCTAAAAATTTTATTATACGAGAGTTATTATCAATAACTAGTGTTCCATAGCGCCGTGGATCCTCAACTGTATAACTACTAATAGTGCCTAATCCGCCGTAATTCTTGTGAGCCTTTAGCATTTGGGAAAAATCAAAAAAACTTATAACATCACCTTTTAACATGAAAAAATTATCAGTTCCAATTAATTTTTCAGCCAATTTTACTGCACCCGCCGTTCCCATAGGTTCTTTTTCTTCTGTATAATAAATGGATATTCCCCATTTAGAACCATCACCAAAATAATTTTTGAGCTGGTCTGACATGACACTCACAGCTAAAATTATTTCTTTTATACCAGCTTTGATTAATTTTTTGATAGTATTTTCCATTAAGGGCACATTAACGATAGGAATCAACGTTTTTGGGATTGTACAAGTTAATGGTCTTAACCTTGTACCCCACCCGCCAGATAGAATAACTGCTTTTGTCAATCGTTTAACCTTTCTTTGTTATTTTAGTTGCATATTTAAATTTCCCAGGATCTAATCCTTTTATTATGGCTAATTTGTAAAAAATTAATTGCAATATCACAATCTCCATAATTGGGGCTATATATGGGTTTGATACTTGATGTTTAAATATATATAATCTTTTATTTTCATTCCTTAAAAAATTTTGATTGGTAATATGCAAAATTTTACCTACACTCCATTTTGCTAATAAGTTCTTTATTAATTGGGAATTTAAATCAAAATCCGTTAAATTCGATGAGAGAACTACAACTTTAAAATCTTCATTAAGCATCTCAATACACCCATGTCGAAATAAGCCAACAGATAATGCTTCCGACTTTTCTTTAACAATTTCTTTAAAATTGAGTGCAGCTTGATTTGCAGTCGCAATTGATGGACCTCTTGCAATAAATTCTAAGAATTTTACATCTCTACCTAGAAATGAAATTATTTTATCAATCTCATTACTTGCTTCGTAAAAAATTTTATAGAAAAGTTTTATTTCTTCAAATAAAGATTCGATTTCATGAATTTCTGATTTTATTGAATACTTGTCATTAAAAAGATATTTCAGATATAAATATAAGGCTAAAATTGAGCATGTATATGTTTTAGATGTCGGACCATTTTCATAACCCGCATTCATTAAAAAACACATATCACTAAATTTAAATAAGGGACTTTCAGGTTGATTTGTTAAACCAACAATTAAAGGTGGCTTTTGGTAATTTCTTAATTTTTTCAATAATTTAACCAATTCCCCAGATTCCCCAGATTGAGACACACAAAAAATTAATACATTTTGAAATGATATATATAAATCTCTCTCTGTTTCCATTGGTAAAGAATTATATAGAAACTCAGAAGTGTCTCTTAGATCGCAAATAATACCTTTTGAATTTAAAAAATAATAAGGGATATAACAACAAAAAAGACTCGAACCCATACCAGTGAAAATTATATATTTTATCTCTCTAACTTGAATTTCTTTTTTTAATTTAACCAGAAGGTCAAAACCCTCAGTTTGAAAATAATTTAGTGTATTTTTCAAGGCAAAGGTTTGATCCAGAATTTCCTCTAAAAAATCATTCACATTTTTATCGGATTTCAACAAATTTTTCATCCCATTATTCAAAAATTGTTATATGTGCAACTTTTAATAATTTACGAAATATGTGAATAAAAAATAAAAGCCATAATAAATATATATAACTTAATTTAGTAATTCACTTAAAACGATAAATTTTTGATTGATATGTTGTGTCCCCATGGCTTAGACAATAATTCTTGCCCAATATGCCAAATTGGAATTAAGGTAATGCCTCCCATTCGTTTAGAGATTGAAGATTCTCAATCAAAAATATTACGACAGATAAACCCAGCAATAAAAGAAATTATAGATAGGAGAACTAAAACATTCAATTTATTAACTGATACAAAACCAAATTTTAGTTTTAATCCAAATTTATTTATACCAGAACCACCTTCAATTGGCAAAATCTCATTAATGAACCCTCCGATATACAAAAGATTGAAGGAACTAGATGCTGAAATCCCTAAAGAATTTAATACACTTCAAGAGGTTTCAGTGAAACTGCCAGATGGCAAAATTAAAAAAACTAAATTATAATCAATTAGATAATAATTGAGTAATAGAAACTAATTTAAAAGCTCCCATCTATAAATATATATTATGGTTAAAATAGCAACCCTACAACCATATCTTCCGAATAATCCATTAGAATTCACTACTAATCCATATGATATAATTGGAAAAGAAGAAGAACAGCAATTAAAAAAAAATCCGAATTCATTAATTAATCTCATTTTACCTGATGGTGAAGGTGACGAAATTTATCAAAATGCTGCTAAAGCCTATAAAAAATTTAAAGATGATAATGTTGTTACTTATGAAAAAATACCAAGTATTTTCGTTTATCGTCAAGAATCTGAACAATTTAATCAACAAGGTTTTATAATTGGGCTTTCACTTCAAGATTATGAAGATGGGAACATAGTAAAACACGAACATACTAGAGAAAAACCACTCAGAGATCGAACAAAACACATTGTCTCAACTAATGTTGCTGCAGGGCTTGTGTGGTCAGTTTATCGTTCTGATAATAAGATTGATGAATTATTAGAACAAATTAAAGAAAAAAAACCTAAGTTTGATTTTGAAAAATATAGATATCGACACATCCTTTGGCAAGAAACAGACCCTAAAATTATCAAAAAATTGATAAAACTCCTTAAAGATAAAAAAGTTTATATTGCCGATGGTCATCATCGAGCAGCTAGTGCTGCAGAGTATCGCAAAATTAAATTGAATGAATTAAAAGTATCTAATGATTATGATGCTCCATGGCAATATTTATTGTCTTATGTAGCGTCTGACGATCAGATTCGAATATTACCCTATAATCGGGTCATTAAACGATTGCGAATGGAGGAAAAAGAATTTTTAGATAAATTAGAAGAAATCTATAAGATAACCCCCATAAAACAAGCCTTTAATCCCGAAAATAAAAATCAAATTGCCTTATGTATTAATGGTAAATGGTTTAAACTAACAGTTATAGATAAATCATTTAAATCAAAGCGTGATAGCTTGGATGTAGCAATTCTTCAAGATAAGGTTTTAGAACCAATTTTAGGAATTGCCGATCCTCGCTCTGATGAAAATATCTTTTTTGTAGGTGGCATCCAAGATCCAATAAGGATGGAGAAATATGTAGTCGATGAAGGAAATGATTTGTTTATCAACCTTTTTCCTGTTGATATACGAGATCTTGAATCTATTGCTGATATTGGTGGAGTTATGCCTCCAAAATCAACATGGTTTGACCCAAAAGTTCTTTCTGGTTTAGTTCTTCACGATTTAACCGTAGAATGGTAATGATTTGTTATTATTTTTTTAAAAAATTTGACATCTTTTCAGCGATCATAACAGCTGCTTGAACTTGTGTTTCTTTTGTTTGGCTTCCTATGTGAGGTGTTAGGATTAAATTACCCTCAAATTCCCATAATTCCTTTTCTTTAAGTGGTTCTTCTTTATACACATCAAGGGCAGCACCTCCGATTTCCTTGTTTTTCAAAGCTTTCAATAACGCCATGTCATCAATTAATTTTCCTCTAGCAGTATTGATAATTATTACATTTTCCTTCATTAATTTTAATCTACTCTCATTGATAATATTTTCAGTTTTAGGTGTTGCAGGTAGATGTAAAGAGATAACTTGAGCATCTTGAAGTAATTCATCTACAGATGAATAAATATTACACCCTATTTGTTTAGCTTCTTCTATTGCTTTTGGACCTTTACTAAATCTGGAATATACACCAACACTCATCCCTAATGCTAAGGCTCTTTTAGCCAATTCTTTAGCAATATTTCCAAACCCTACTAAACCTAATTTCTTCCCTTTTAATGTATAGCCTAAGTATTGACTTTTATTCCATTCTCCAATATGCATAGTTCGATCAGCATTTGAAATATGTCTTGCTAGAGTAAACATTAATCCTAGCGCTAATTCTGCTACAGAAACGGAAGGCGCCTCCGGCGTATTTAAAACTTCTATATTTAATTCTGCAGCTTTTTCCTGATCTACATTATCCAACCCAACACCGGCTCTTCCGATCACTTTAAGATTTTTTGCATTTTCTAAAACTTCTGCAGTTAATTTGGTTCTTGAACGAACTACAATTCCGTCATATTCTCCAATTTCTTTCTTTAACTCATCATTTGTTATAGTGAAATTCCTTACAACATCAAAGCCATTATCTTGAAATATTTTAATTCCTTCTTCTTGGAGCTTATCACTAATTAGTATTTTCATTTATATCAATTTTACATAATTTTAATTAATTGGATAATACTTTTAGTAAATTAAGGTTTAAAGAATTTTTTGTTAGACTTCTAAAAAAAAAGAATCGAAAATGACTGAAAAATTATATTGGAAATATCCTTATAAAACAAGCTTTAAAGCAGAGATTATTGAAGTTAAAGAAGAGGGATTAATTCTTGACAACACATTATTTTACCCCCAAGGCGGTGGGCAAGTTTGTGATAAGGGTGTAATAAAGAAAGATAATAAGGAATTTAACGTTAAATTTGTATCCAAAGAGGGGCAAAATATATTACATCATTTATCTGGCAGATTTCAGGATTATTTAAAACAAAAAGACATAATTAATGGAGAGATTGATTGGGAATATAGATATGGAGTAATGCGTGCTCATTCTTCTCAACATATTTTATCTGCTTTAATTAAGAATGAATTTGATATTGATACATCACATGCGAACATTCTTTTCGAAGATATTTCTCTTCAAATTGCTCAGAGAATTACCTATGATCAATTTAAACATATTTTATTGGAATTTAATAAAATCTGTACTATAGAGAATCATCGTTTTCACAGTAAATTTATTCCTCAAAAAGAAATTAAAAATCAAAAGGAAATAATTAGAGGAAAAATCCCAAATGAAGACGTCTTAAGAATTATTGAAGTGGAAAATTATGATTTAATTTGCTGTGGGGGAACACATGTGCAGAATTCGACAGAGATAGGACCAATTTATGTGTATGAATTTAGGAAAGGGAGAGATATTAAATTTATGGTTGGAAATAAAGCGATAAATGAATATTCTAAACAGAATGTTGATTTAATTCGCATAGCAAGTTCATTAAACATTCCAATTAATAAATTACCAAACAAAATTGAAAAGCAAATTAATTTAATTTCAAATCTTCAAGAAAAAAATAAAACCTTAGCAATAAAAACATTAGAATTAATTGCTAGAAATCCTAACATGACTCTAAATCAAATTAATGTAGGTGTAATGGAAACTGAGTTAGATTATAAGGTAATTTCTAAAAATTTTAGGAATTTTCCGCCAAATTATTTACTAATCATAAAAAATAAAGAAGACAAAATTATGGTTCTTTCGAATAGCAAAAATATAAAAGCGGATGATGTGGTACAATCTTTGTCAAAAAAGTATGGAGGAAAAGGAGGAGGTAATCCTAGTTCTGCTCAAGTAACTTTACAGAACAAACCAAAGGATATTATTTCTGAAATAAAATTACTTTTAACATAGAAACTTTTATATTTTTTATAACTCTTAATGAACTCTCAAATTTTTTTTATATAAATGATTTAAGCTTTTAAAATTCTCATTGCTTCATTTATTGTTAGATTTTTTAACTCTTTTGCTTTTTTATAATGTTCTCCACAAAACCATTCAGCATAAGGTGGATGTCCAACCATTCCTTTTTCTTCCATCTTTCTCTCCCATTCTCTATCAGATTGACGTTTTTTAAAATATATTAACCCTCCATCATCTGGATAATCTAATCTTTTATGACAAATACAGCAAATTGGAGGTTTCATAATAAAATTTCCCGAATTTTAAAAAAAAAAGATATTTAAATAAATTAAAATATTTCTTTTTATCTTAATTCTGAGACAATTTCTGCTAAAACATTTAACATCTCTTCAAGATCTTTTAAAGTTATTTCGCCCATATGTCCAATCCTGAAAGTTTTATTCTTTAAGGAGCCATAACCATTTACAATTCGATAACCTTTATCCAGTAACATGGAGACCATTTTTCCAATATCGATGTTTAATGAATTTTTCATAGTAGAGACCGTATTTGACTCGTATCCTTTTTCAGGAAACATTTCGAAATTTATTTCTTTTGCCCATGTTCTTGTGCGTTTTCCAAGTTGTTCGTGTCTTTTAAATCTTTTATCTAAACCTTCTTGGTTTATCATATAGTCTAACTGAGCAGCTAAAGCTCGAATCTGAGGGATAGGTGGCGTAGTCGGAGTCTGATGAACTTCATTCTTTTTAAGCATACCAAGAAAATCGAAATACAGCCCTCTGTTTTTCACTTGAGATGCCTTATCAATTGCAGCTTCTGATATTGAACACACT
The DNA here is from genome assembly GCA_029856045.1 of Promethearchaeia archaeon. Lineage (GTDB taxonomy): Archaea > Asgardarchaeota > Lokiarchaeia > Sigyniarchaeales > SOKP01 > 6H3-1. Next base: position 19,018 of record JAHQWG010000028.1, read on the forward strand.
GCCAACCCTGGTGCAACAGTAAAGCACTTCTGAACGGAAGCCAAACAAACGTCTATTCCTAATTTGTCAACCTCTACTTTTACACCTGCCATTGATGAGGTAGCATCCACACACACTAAAGCACCATAATCTTTAATAATTGGTATTACTTCATCAATTGGGTTATAAACTCCGGTCGATGTTTCATTTGATTGAATAAAGACAACGGAATATTTATCCTTGTTTAAAGCTTCTTTAGCGAATTCGGGTGTTATGGCTTTACCCCATTCAACACCTTCTTTCACTGCATTTTTACCATTACTGACTCCAATCTGATACCAACGATCTCCGAATGCTCCAACTGAAAAAAATAATGCTTTTTCATCATTTTGTACTAAATTTCTTACACAAGCCTCCATAATACCGGTCGCACTTGATGTAAATATAAGGCATTTATTAGTAGTATATAATACTTTTTTTAGTCCTTCTTCAACAAGTTGGTGCATTTCTGAATATGGTTCAGATCTGTGTGTATCATTAGGTTTTGCCATTTCTTTTAATATTCTCTCTGGAACATGCACAGGTCCGGGGGTGAACAATTTTAATTGAGAACCCTTTTCTTTATTAAAATGAACTTTAGGCATAGTTTGATCAACGTATATAATTTATTAAAAATTTTTAATGTTATTTATAAAATATTAGTATAAACTTTGATATTATTTTTTATATTTTTAATTGACTTTGAATAATAATTGTTTCCTTAATAAATAATAATTAAAAATTAAATCTATTTTTATAAAATATGAAGTATGCTGAAAGAATGGATCGACTTGGATCGGAAACTGCGTTCGAAGTACTCCGACAAATTCAATCGTTCCCAAAAGAAAGACAGGAAAATATTATTTCATTTGCAATAGGAGAACCAGATTTTAATACTCCTGAGCACATTAAAGAAGCGGGAATTAATGCAATAAAAGAAGATTATACACATTATACACCTTCAGCAGGAATTCCAGAGCTTAGAAAAGCAATTGCTGATTATGTATCTGCAGAAAAAAATATTTCAGCAGGACCCGAGAATATTGTAGTTTATCCTTCTGCGAAAATAATTCTGAGCTTTGCAATCCTTACATTCACTAATCCCGGAGATGAAGTTATTTACCCCAATCCTGGATATCCAATATATGAGAGTTTAATTAATGTTTTTGGATGTAAACCTATTCCTGCCCAGTTATGGGAGTATGCTGATTTTAATCATAATACTGATGAGCTAAGAGAGCTTATAACCGATAAAACAAAATTAATTATAACAAATAGCCCTCAAAATCCTACAGGTTCGATTTTAAATAAAAATAACCTTGAAGCGATTTCAGAAATTGCCTTAGAGAATGATATTTGGATTTTATCAGATGAAATATATTCGAATATAGTTTATGATGATATAAAATATTTTAGCATAGCAGCTGCTCCCGATATGCAGCAAAGGACAATTATTTTGGACGGTTTTTCCAAATTTTTCGCTATGACAGGATGGAGACTTGGGTATAGCATAACTAATCCGGTAATTGCTGAATATTTTGCTAAGTGGTCAACAAATATTGTCTCATGTCCTGCATCATTCACTCAGATGGCAGGATTAACCGCAATGTTAGAGGATAAATCTCCGTCATTGGAGATGGTAAGTGAATTTGATAAACGACGTAATTTAATTTGCGAAAAACTTAATTCTATTGATGGAATTTCAGTTCGGAAGCCAAAGGGGGCATTCTATGTGTTTGCGAACGTCACAGAAGCGTGCAGAAAATTAAATTTAAGAAATTCTTTAGAATTCCAAGAATTTTTGTTGGAAAAAGCGGATGTGGCAGTATTATCTAGAGATTATTTTGGAACTCGAGCTCCTGAAGAAAATCAAGAATACGTAAGATTTTCTTATTGTGTTTCTCAAGAAGATATTATTAAAGGGATAGATCGAATAAAATCAGCTATCGAATAAATTTCAGTTTAAAGATTTCACGATAACAAAAAGATAACCGAGATTTTATCTAAGTAGATTTAAATCTAATTTCTTTTTTAACTAATTAAAAATATTTTATATTAAAACAATGAATAATTATTTACAATATTCCATAAAAATAATTATAAAAAAAATCAGTAATGGAAGATTAAAAAATGAGTATTGATATATCTGATGGAATTGATGAAGGAAATCTAAGAATAAAAGTGCTAGCTACTAATGAAACTAGTGTAACAATATTGACTGAAGAAAGATTCAATGGAAAGGTAATCCAACCAGGAATTAGTGTTCCATTTATGCCTGCCGAGCATGGATTGGCAGTGAGTATTGAGGTAATTGATGGTGAGACTACCCATTTATTCTTATTAGATACGGGAGGATCGTTGAGTACTATAATAGAAAATTCTAAAAAATTGAAGATTGATTTAAATAAAGTTGAAAAACTAATTCTTAGTCATGGTCATACTGATCACTATGGAGGATTAACGAAAGTGATATCGGAACTTAAAGAAGGCACTGAATTCATTTTAAACCCGAAATGCTTTACTAATAGAAATCAAATTGCTGTTATTAGATCAGGAGAAGAATTATCTGTTGAAGAAATGAATACTAAATATCGACAGCTAAAGAAAGAAAAAAAATTTAAATTTGACGTAAAAATGCCGGTTTTAAATAAAACTCTTATTACTAATCGTGCAAACGAACACAATATAAAAATAATTGAAACAAATCAACCTGTAAAGTTATATAAAGGAATCACCACAAGCGGAGAAATTGAATTATTCGATAAAGATGAGGTTTCAAAAGGATTTTTCTTAATAAATGAAAATAAAGAATTTGAAAAAAATTACTTTAGAGATGAGACTTCAATTTATATTAACGTAAAAAATAAAGGATTAGTTGTTCTAACAGGTTGCGGACATTGTGGTATCATGAATACAATAAAACACGGGCAGAAATTAACAGGTATTGATAAAATTTATGCGGTAATCGGTGGTTTCCACGAAGAATGGAACTCGGATGAGATTATTGATAAAAAAGTTAAATATTTTGAAGATATAAACCCGGAAATTATTTGTGGAATGCATTGCACCGGCTTTAAATTTAATGTAAAAATGTCAAAACATCCAGCTCATACTCTTGGTATTGTAGGAACAGAATTTCATTTATAATTTTTTTTTTTATTATTTTTATTTTAATATTTACTTTTTTAAAAAATTTTATTGAAAAGAAATATATTCAGAAGAACGAGCATTTAGTAAATAATCTTGAAATTATAAATTTATCTCAATTAATTCAAAAAGAGAATCCTCATTAACTGTCTTTTTTTCTGCCAATTTTCTGAGTTTATTATTAATTATAAAATGAAAACCACTTTCTTGAGCATTTATTATTGCAAATATTAGTCGTTTTATTGTAGGTAAACTAATGGCATCATTACATTTCTCTCTTAACATTTTTCTTATGTCTGTAATCGTATAAAGCGTGTTTAATTCTAATTTATGAAATATATCAACCATTCTTTCAATCCAATTTCTTTTAACTTTATTCTCTTCTGGCATAATAAAAAGAAGTTTTTAATTATTCTTTATAAAAATATATAGAATAAATACTATAAAAAAGTTATTAAACAAGATCTTTTCTTTAGTATATAAAACTTTTTCTCCAGTTAAGGTGATCTTTTCTAGAGTATAGTAAAGTTTAAATATAAATATATCCACTAAATTTAATGACTATTAACTTTTAAAACTAAAAAAAAAAAATTAAAAAAATAAGATTAATATAATGGAACAGGAAAAACCAATATTAAAACCTGTAAAACCTCCAATTAAACCTATAGCTGTTAAAGAACCAGCTAAAGTTAAGAAAATAAAAGAGAAGAAAATAAAGATGACATTAGAAAAAAATATTAAAAGTCTTGTTCATTTTATGGCATTTCCAGGACCTCGATTAGGTAGGAACACAATGTATGGTGAAGCTCCTGAAAAGTATATGCTAGATTCCATAAATTGGATAGGAAAGCACGGCTTTTTTAAAGGAATTGAGATCACCCTTATAAAAGATCACGAGATCCGACAAAAAGTTATTAATTTATTAAAGAAATATAAGTTTTACATTACATTTAGCGCTCAACCAATTCAACTAATTAATGAAGATAATTTAATTGCAGAAACAGATATCAGTTCAATTGATGAGTTAGAAAGAACTAACGCAGTTAATCGTCTTAAACATTACGTAATTGAAGCTTATGAATTTGGAGCAACTAATTTCTGTTTTTTAAGCGGTAAGGATCCAGGGACTGAGAATGGATTACGTTTAAGACGACAGGCAACACAATCTTTAATTTGTTCAATTCATGAAATTTGTACGTATAACAAAAAAGTTGCAAAGAAACTAAATATAAAACCGATGAAAATTACATTAGAAACGTTTGACAGGCTTTCAGAGAAAAATTGTAAAAACCAATTAATAGGACCTTCAGATGAAGCAAGAGAGCTTGCTGAAATAGTTAGAAATAATTATGGTCATGATAATTTCGGCATTTTATATGATTTAGGCCATATGTTTTTATTAAGGAGTGGTTTTGATCATGAAGAAGTAAATGTATTGCGTTCCCTTGCACCATATTTAAATTCTATTCATATTGCAAATACAATTATTGATAAGGAACATCCCCAATTTGGCGACATTCATGTTAGTATGGATCATCCAAGTGGTGCTGTAACTCCCGAAATACTGGCAAATTTTGTAAAAACTTTAAATGAGATTAATTATGAAAATCCAGTTGGCTTTGAGTTTATGCCACAAGGAAGGCAATTAAGTGAATCTGTTGTTAATATTGCAGTTGCTTCATATAAAGAAGCGGCTGAACAAATTGACGTAAATTACGCATTAGGGTCCTATAGATTTAAGACACGCAGATTTCTTCCTGAAAAGATTTTCTATATGATTACAGATCATAAACTAAACAAGTATGGGATAATTCGAGAAGAAATGAAAAATCGGCAGAGAAGAGAAAGACCTTGGGGAGAAAATTTGATCATTATTGCTGCAGATCATCCAGCAAGAAGAGTTACTCGAGTAGGAGAAAATGATTTAGCGATGGGAGATAGACAACAGTATTTAGGCAGAATTTTAAGAGTTCTAATTCATGACCGAGTTGATGGTGTAATGACTACCCCAGATATTATGGACGATTTATTTCTGATTAATTACTTCTATAAAGAGAATGGTGGGGAATCATTTTTGGATAATAAAATATTGTTGGGATGCACTAATCGAGGAGGGTTGTCAGGATCTTTTTATGAAATGGATGATTTATTAACAGCATACACAGTGGATGATATTATAAATTGTAATTTAGATGGGGCAAAAATGATGTTCAGAATTGATCTAGAAACACGTCAAGCAAGATATAGTCAAAGGACAATTGAAATATGCTCGAAAATCATTAGGGCGTGTAATAAAAACAATATTCCTGCATTTGTTGAGCCACTACCGGTGTATAGAGAAAAAGATGGGCCCTACACAATTCAATATAATGCTGATGATATAATTAAGACTATTGGGATTGCAACGGCGTTAGGCGGCTCTTCAAGTAATATTTGGTTAAAGATACCATATGTTGCAAATTTTGAGCAAGTTATAAGGAGTACAAGCAACCCAATTTTAATGCTTGGAGGAGAAAGTACTGGCAACCCAACAGATATTTTGGAAAACTTTGAAAGAGGTTTAGGTGCCGGTCTAAATGTAAAAGGATGTTTAGTTGGTAGGAATTTATTATATCCTGGATTTGACGATCCATACGCTTCTGCGGTCGCTGTATCACGGATACTTCATGATTATGATAATACTGAAAAGGCGGTAAAAGAGTTAGCAAAAAATAGAGGAAAACATATGGATTTTTTCACATCAATAATATTGGGGATTCATACAGAAGCTGAGAAGGAATTTAGTTATCCTTCGGAATTAACTTAAAACTTTTTTATTCCTTAAAAACATTTGAAATATCTTTTTTTATTATTTAAAAGGTAAAATTATTTTAATTTGATTAATTTTTAATTAAATAATATGAGAAAGGAAAAATTCCTCAATACTTTTAAATTACCTTCTACAAGAAATCCAGATATAAAGATTATCGACCCGATGGAAAAATTGCAAAAAAAATCTGTGAAACAAAATATAATAAAAACTGGAACAACAACCGTTGGATTGATTTGTAAAGATGCAGTTATTTTAGGTACTGATAGACGGGCTTCAATGGCATATTATGTTGCATCTAAAACTGCTAAAAAGCTTCATAAAATTCAAGATCACCTTTTTATGACTATTGCGGGAACTGTAGCTGATGCACAATACATTGTTGACATTATAAAAGCTGAAACTACAATATATCAATTAGAAAAGAATAAACCAATCCAGGTTAAAAGCGCAGCTAGAATTCTTTCAAATATCTTATATCAAAAAAAAATGTCTCCATATGAAGTTGGATTAATTTTAGGTGGAATCACAGAGGAAGAAGGACCTATTTTGCTAGATATTGGTTCCTATGGTTCAATTTTACCTGAAGATTATATTGCTGTTGGTTCAGGAACTCCATTTGCAATTGGGGTCTTAGAAGCAAACTATAAAAAAAAATTACCCCCTGAAGAAGGCAAGAAAATTTGTATCGATGCTGTAAAATCCTCGATAATTCGAGATATGGCATCCGGAAATGGGATCGATATTGCAGTTATTCGAAAAGATGGAATAAGTTCGGAAGAATTTATTCCAATTAGTTAATTAATTTTTTCACTCTTTTATTATTAAATTTAAATTTTCGGCTTTCTTTTACTATTCTAATTCAAAATTTGATAAATCTCTTTATCATTTTTAGGATGATTTTCCTAATTTTTCTTTTTTCTTTCTTATACATCCGATAAAAGATGATTTTTTATTATATTCTTGAAAATAAATGGAGAAATTTAAATAGAGAAACTTTCACTTTAAATTTAATTAATACCAAAATGTTTTTAAGTGATAAATGGCTGAGCGGGTATTTTAATAAAATTTAAAAATGCGAATGCCTAATAAAATTTGATTAAAAAAAATTTTTATAATATTCAAATAATTACAATTAAAGAAAATAATCAATAAACACATTGAAAAATTAGAAAAATTAAATTTTTTCATTGAGAGAAACATATTAAGCGAAGGAGAATTGTAGTGATTTACAAAATATTAATTGATATTTCTCATAATGAACAAGTAGAGAGCTTCCCAGACGCTTTTAATGAAGATGATTTTATCATTGAGTTTATAAATAAGAATGAGGGACCGCTAACTTATGATATGTTAGAGGATTTTGATCTCTTAATTTTAGGGAATATTCAACACAGTAAGAACAATAAAGATGATAAATTTACTCCTGAAGAATTAAAAGCCATAAAAGAATTTGTTGGAAAGGGAGGAAGTTTATTAGTAACAACCGGAGCTGGAGGAGATAAAGATATGTCAATCAAACAGGGATCTATTAGAGTTCTTTATAAACTAACTGGTGTGAAAAAATACTGGAATGGAGTGATACGATATCCTAAAAGAAATTCTATTATTGATAATGTCAATTTAAAAATTGATACTATATTTCAACATCCCATTACAGACGGTGTTAGTCGATTAATATTAGGTAATTGTACATTCTTTTCCATTACGGAAGATGCCGAAGATATAATAACAACATCTGAAAATGCATCATTTGAGTATTTTGATCTAAAAGAAATTGATGAGATTGGACAAGTTCCCATTTGTGTTATTTCTGAATTTTACAATGGACGAGTGGTAACTTTAGGATCATCATCAATTTTCTTCGAAGATGATGAAATCGGGATAGATATAGCGGATAATCATAAATTTCTGGAAAATACCATTAGATGGCTCTGTTTTGACAAAGAAGAAATAATTGTTGAAGAAGAGGATAAGGAGGAAGAAGAAGATGAAGATGATGAAGAAGAAGAAGAAGAGGATTTTGAGGAAGATTCTTTTTTTTAAATTAAATTTATTTTAAGAATATTTTATTATTTTTATAAAATACTTAACAAAATTATATTTTATTTTTTTTAAAATGATATTTAAATTAAGACGACCTGACGCCGATATAGCTTGGAAAAATCCAGAAATATTTAAGAGATTCTCAAGATATCATGGAATTATTGATAATACGCAAACTGCAAGATATATTATAGCAAAAACTGTAGAATGTGATTTTAATTCAGATGATTCAATAGAAAATCTCGAAAAACTATTAAAACAAAAATCTAAAGAATTTAAAAAAATTTTAAATGAAGATATTAATTCACAAAGGAATCGCAAAATTCAGGAGAAATCTTACATACACTTATCTGAAACGATTGCTTATAAATATCTTGAAGATTGTAAATTTTGTGAGAGAAGATGCGGTGTTAATAGAATTCAAGGCGAAAAAGGATTTTGTCAGCTAGATAAGGATATATTTGTTTCTTCTGCTTTTTTACATTGGGGAGAAGAATCGGTATTAGTGCCGAGTGGAACTATTTTTTTTACTGGATGCAATTTTGGATGCGTCTTTTGCCAGAATTATGATATATCTAACGCTTGGAAAGGTCGAAGAAAAATTGAAGATATCGCCCAAAAAGTTGATGGGAAAAGTTTAGCTGCAATTGCACAAAAATTGGTAGAAAATGGTGGAATTAATGTGAATTGGGTTGGAAGTGATCCTATCCCGTGCCTACATCTCATTCTTGAATCACTGCTATATCAGAATATAAACATAACGCAATTATGGAATTCTAATTTTTATTTAACGGAAGAATCTTTGGATTTAATCATAGATTTTATGGATTTTTGGCTACCTGATTTAAAATATGGAAATAATAAATGTGCAGAAAAATATTCTGGGATAAAGAACTATTGGGAGGTTTTAACAAGGAATCTCAAAAAAATTCACGAAGATGGCAGTGGAGAGATTATAATTCGCCATTTGGTTATGCCTAACCATGTTGAATGTTGTTCCAAACCAATTTTAGATTTTATTGCTAAAGAAGTTCCAAAATCAGTCGTGAATATCATGGGGCAGTTTAGACCAGAATATAAATCTAATCAATATCCCGAAATCAATCGAAGACCAACTTCAAGTGAAATACAACAAGTTAAAAAATATGCAGATAAGTTAGATATTCTTTATGAACCAGTATCCTAAATTTTAGTTGAAGAGAATTCAAAAAATTTTAATAATATTTATCAAATGTGTTTAATCTATTATCTCTTTCGGGATAAATATAACTTAAACCCAAAATTTAAAAAATAATGGAAAATTTTTCTTAGTAACACGTATTTATTTCTTAAAACATAGAAAATATTTAAGACATATGTTAATTTGGAGAGATTCCTATGAGCTTTGAATTGAAAGATATTAAAGGGTTAGGTATAAAAAGTGTCGAAAAACTGAAAGCAGGTGGTATTGAATCTGTTGAAAAATTGGCTCAATTAAGCGTTGAAGAGTTATCTAAAGTCGAAGGAATTGGAAAGAGTAGTGCAAAAAAATATATTGAAGGTGCAAAAATTTTATTAAACTCCAGCAAAGAAAAATCTATAAGTGAAACTGAAGAAAAGAATAAAATAGATGAAGAACAAGAATTAATTGCTGAGAAAGAGAAGGATGCTCAAGAAGAACTAAAAAAATTGGAAAAAAAAAGAGAAAAGCTGAAAGAACAATCTGTTAAAAAAGGTGATTTTGTTCTTGTAAAAATGACCGGTCGTACAGATAAGGGACATATATTTCAAGTTAGTAGCCCTGAAGATGCAAAAAAAGCAGGAATTTATGATGAAAAGAAAGATAAACAAGGATTTTATACACCAGAATTTGTAATAGTTGGAAAACCTGGATTTGTAATTGATGGTATAAATGAAACTTTAGAAACTATGAAGTTTTTTGAAAAAAGGTCCATTAGAATACCTCCAACTAAAGCATTTGGAAAGCGAGAATCTCAAAAAATTGATCGTATGGCAATTCAAAGATTTAAAAAATTAAATGAAGGAAAACCTCCAGAGCTTGGACAAACGTTTGTGAATAAAAAAGGACAAAGAGGTACTGTCACACGTATTGTTCAAGGACGTGTAATTATTGACTACAACCACCCTCTTGCAGGTCAGACTCTTGAATATAATTTAGAAGTCATTGATAAAATAGAAGAATTTGATAAAAAATTAGCACGTTTTATTGAATTAAGAATGCCGGGAGCAAAAGCTGATCAATTCAAAATAAAATTTGAGCCTAAGAAAAAGTCAATTGAAATTGAAATACCTCAAATGCATCAGTTTAGTCAAGGTCTTTTAATGTTTAAATTTGGATTGTCAATGGATCTACAAAATAACTTAGATGGAATGATTGATATTGTTAAATTTATAGAGGTTTTTGAAAAGCCAAAAATTCCAGAAACCCCTACACCTGAGCCAGAACATGATCATAACCATGAACACAACCATGATGACAATAAAAGTGAAGAATCAAATAAAGAAAAGAAATAGATTTATTTGGTCATTTAAACAATTATTAATAACCTAATTTGTTTTATAAACTCAAAAGATTATATTTATTTTAGAATTATTTTAAGGATATCAGTAATGGGCAAAAGAATAACCTCTTTTTACTCGAAACATAAAGGAGTTTCAGATACTGCAAAAAAAATCAATCGGATTTGGGAAAAACATATACGAAAGGCATCAAAAGAGATAAGGAGATTATATAAATCAGCACCGATCAAAGAGGAACGCCAAGAAATTATCGAGGATGTTCACAAGAAGGGTTATAAGGTATTTGATCTTCATATCCATACATATATTAGCGATGGTAATGAGAGTCCGCAATCAGTCGTAGATTATGCAATAGATATCGGACTTGATGGAATAGCAATAACAGATCATAATGCAATAAGAGGTGGAAAATTAGCTCAGCAATACGTAAAAGAGAAAGAGTATAATTTTATGGTGTTTCCTGCAGAAGAGATATCTTCGCGCGAAGGGCACATTGTTGCATATTGGGAGGAATTTCCTGAAAAAAAGATTAAAGCGGGTCTTTCTGCTGTCGAAACTTGTAAAAAGATTCATGATATGGGCGGAATAGCAGTAGCTGCTCATCCCTTTGGACCCCATGGTGTTTCAGACCCGGAATTATTAACCACTCTTTTTGATGCATTGGAGATAAATTCTCGTTCTACAGCAGGTTCAGATTCTTTAGCAAAAGACTTTGCAGAGGCACAAAAAATTGCCTACACAGGTGGAAGTGATGCACATTTAATTCAATCAATTGGTTGTGGATGCACAATTACTAAAGAACCAGTGATTAAAACTTCAGATTTATATGAGTTAATTGTGAAGAATAAAACAGATGTTTTAGTTACACCAATGTGGGTGGAAATAATTACATATCTTGAAGAATTGGCAGAAGATTATGAAGAAGGATTAATTCAAGATTAAATTTTTTATTCATTTTAAAAAAATCATTTTATCATTTATCTGGTAGAAATAAAATCGAATATTTAATAAATGTTAAATAACTGTTTCAATCTTTAAATAAATGATAAATTTAAATAAAGATTTTATCTTATAACTTCATAGAATGCAACAAAAAAGGGTTATACTTAGCGCAGAGACATCTCATGAAGTTATTAAAATATTCATTGAGCATTTACAAAAACTTGATATTGACTTACAAATTTATAATCCGATTAGTAGCCCCCAAGATTTGGAAAATAATCAAATTTTCAATTATAAATGCGATTTATTACTAGTTAAAGTTCATAATGATACCTCGATTGACTTTTTACATTATGCAAAACTTCACAATATTCCTACATTAAATAATATCGATGCAGTTCTTAATGTTAAAAATAAAGTTTCTTTAGATTATAGCTTGCGTGCTATTTTTAATAAATATAATTTTGAAAACATTCGTTTACCTAAGTCTTGGACATACTACTTTTATAAGATAAAACCCTTTAAAAAATGGATTCAGGAAAAACTTCCTATTGTCATAAAATCTCATTATCAGCACGAAAAAATGCTACGATTTAATTATTTAATTAGAGATATTAGCGAGATCAAAATGCTTGTTCGAAAGCATATGCTATTTCTTAATTATGATGTCTATATACAAGAATTTATAGACTCTGATGGAATTGATAATAAAATTTACGTAATTGGAGATAAAGTATTTGGAATAAAAAGACCGAGCCCAATTTTTATTTATAAAAAATACTCAGCTCAATATATTGATACAAAAAAATTAGAACGAGAACAATATGATCCTCCACCAGAATTAATTGAATTAACTCAGATCTTAAGAAAAGAACTTAAAATGGATTTTTTTGGATTTGATTTACTAAAATCAAATCGAGATGGCAATTATTATATTGTTGATGTAAATGATTTTCCAGGTTATAGAGGTATTAAAGGAGCCGGGAAAATAATGGCAGATTATGTAAAAAATTACTTGGAAATTGATTGAATTCTCTAAAGAAATAGAATATATTCAGCATTATACTTGTTTGGAAAATTATTCTGACTTTTTCTTTAAGTCAATATATTCTCCATCCATAATGCGGGCTATATAGCGCCGCCCTTTGATAATCCACATAATTTTATGGCCTTCTCTTGCTTTTTGCCCCCATTGCGATTTCTTTCTGCGATTTTGTTCAATATATCGATAACCAAAAATATCCACATATTTTACGCCGCTACTTGAAAATTTCTTTATTGGATATTCAATATTTTCGATCTCAACACTCTTTTCTCCTTCAAATATTGCGTTAAATATTTTAAACCCATTTACTTCCAAATTTTTCATTATACCTAAACTCAACTTCAAGTAGATAATATTATTGGATCAAATTTATTTCATATCTTATTGATTTCAAGAATTGTTTTTTTCAAATTTTTCCTTTATCTTGTTTTTCCCAATCAGCATAAGTATCTAATAATGTATCTATTACGCTATCGATATCACTAGTAGCAGAAAATATGAATTTATTTCCTTCCATTTTTCCATCTAACGAGCTGCTTCCAACTAAATCATAAACAAACAATCTTAATTTTTCAATATCTTTATTCATCTGTTTAGAAAGATATTTCAAATCTATTTCTCCATTTGTTTTTGCCATTCCTCTTAGAATGTTTTTTAAATCTACCTTTCCCTCTGTTTCTCTAATTGAAGTATAATACTTCTCATCTTTAACTCTTTTCTTCTTAGAAACCTTCACTACTACATAACCAATCCCAATAACTATACCAAAGATTACCATAACTGTTATGATAAATATGAGTTCTGAAGGAATTCCATCCGAATCAATTTCACCCCCACCGTCATCCGTACCAATACTAAATTTCAAAAGAAATAAATAACTCCATTCATCATCCTGATCCTGTGTTGTTCCTACGACATAAATGTTATCAGAAGAATCAATTGCTACTCCATATCCAGTATCTTTATCACTTTCACCCCATGTTTTATACCACTCTTGATCTCCTGAACTATTATATTTAATTAAAACCATGTTATTACCTGGACCAACACCGAAACTACATGATAATCCCACGACATAAACATTGTCAAGAGAATCAACTTTTACTCCATATCCTTCATCGTAATGAATTCCGCCCCATGTCTTATTCCATTCATGATTACCTGCATTGTTATATTTTACAAGCAAGATATAATAATCGCCCGTACCAGGAACTCCAGTTGATTCTACGACATAAATATTATCAGAAGAATCAACTGCTACTCCGTATCCATATTCATCATTACTTCCGCCCCATGTTTTATTCCACTCTTGTACTCCTAAACTGTTATATTTCACAAAAACTACATCACGCTGTTCCTCACCTGTACTCTGGGTATATCCAACAATATAAATGTTATCAGAAGAGTCAATCGCTATTCCCTCCCCTATATAAGTATTTACTCCACCACACGTTCTATTCCACTCTTGTATTCCTAAACTATTGTATTTTACAAGAACTATATCAAAACCTCCCACACTGAAACTACTTGTAATTCCCACGATATAAATATTATCGGAAGAGTCAACTGCTATTCCGCCACCATACTCATATCCACTTCCACCCCACGTTCTATTCCATTCTTGTATTCCTAAACTATTGTATTTTACAAGAACTATATCATAACCTCCCACACCGAAACTACTTGTTCTTCCTACGATATAAATATTATCAGAAGAATCAATTACCAATTCACATCCCGAATCGTGTTGATTTCCGCCCCATGTACTATTCCACTCTTGTGTTCCTGAACTGTTATATTTCGCAAGAACCATATCCCAATCTCCCAGCGTCTCGGTTCTTCCAACAACGTAAATATTATCAAAAGAATCAATTGCTACTCCATATCCATAGTCATCGTTACCTCCGTTCCAGGTTTCTTCCCATTCTAAAACCATTGAATTACTTATAGATGGAATAATTAATGTAGTTATATTACTTGTTTGTAAATAAAAACCAAAATATAAGCTTGGAAATATAATAAAAATCAAAAATAATGAAAGAGATATGCTCATTATTAAATTCGTAATTTTCTTCTTTAGCAAATCTCTACCCTTTTACTAACTAATTTAAATATATAAAATATAATTTTTAATGTATTTAAGTTTATTACCATCAAATCTACATCTTTACATTTAAGTATAAAAAAAATTATATACATGCAAATAATTGAAAGGAAAATCAATCTATTCAAATTTTTCCTTTATCTTGTTTTTCCCAATCAGCATAACTGTCTAATAGAGTATCTATTGCGTTTTCGATATCAATAGAATCGGATAATATGAATTTATTTCCCTCCATTTTTCCATCTAATGAACTACTTCCAACCAAATCATAAACAAACAACCGTAATTTTTCAATATCTTTATTCATTTGTTTAGAAAGATATTTCAAATCGATTTCTCCAGTTGTTTTTACCATTCCTCTTAAGATGTTTTTTAAATCGACCTTTCCCTCAGTGTCTCTAATTGAGGTATAATATTCCTCCTTTCTAACTCGTACATTTTTTTGGAGCTTACGTTCAATCAGTTCAAATGGTATCATAATTATCAGCAAAAGGATTATATAAGCTATTATGTATGTATACATTTGCTGGATAATACTCAAAATTATACAAATAATAAATGTTACACAAATAATTCCCCCTATAGACTCATAAATAACTCTTACAGCTTTCTCCTTTGGGGTATAATCCCTAAATTTTACTTTGAAGTCTTTAGACATGATTTTACCATAGAATTTAATTTATTAAATCTATTAATAATTAATAATGATTTCTCTGTTTTACTATATATATTTTGATAGTGTCATGCAAAAATTTTTTTAAGTTCCAATGAGCGAAGATAAGTTAGGAACATTCACATTTAATTGAATATATAATCTCCTTGTCCTTTTTTCATAAATGTAAAAATAATTTAAATCATAAAAACTCTTAAATTTATCAAATTTAAGATAACTTTTACATTACTAAATAATATTTAATTTTATGATTATTATTACTCAATGAGATCATATATTTAAAGAAAAAAGGTGCATGTATTTATTAGATTTGTTTTATTAAATTTATATTGAATTTAATGTAATTTTCAAAAACATTTACAAACGAGTTCCAATGAGTGAAAATTTAAAATGTAATGTATGTGGTGGAGAAATTTCTGAAGATGATCTTGCATTATTAAAAATTCAGAAAAAAATTGAATGTAGATATTGTAAAAATCTGATAGTTTTAGATGAAAAGACCGCTAAGATTAAAGAAGATTTATGTTGTGTAATATGTGGGGGTGCTTTAGCGGTTGAAGATCTATCGGAAAAGGCTCTAGCCTGTAAGTATTGTCAAAATGATTTAGAAGAAATATCTTATAGCGAAGCTAATTATCCAGAAATTTTTAACAGATTAAAAGCCATACCCGAAGAAAAAATTATTGAGATTTATAAGACTTTAATGAGAGAGGAGAATTTTGAACAGTTAAATAAAGATGACCAAATTAAATTAAAAAAATTTGGTGAATCTTTTATACCAAAAATGAAAGAAATTTATAAAGCGAATAAATGGGATATGGCTACAAAAGCTATTGGATGGTTAGGTCATAGTTTGGGAACCTTATTAGGATTAACAATACTAGGTGGTACAATTGGAGGAGCAGTGGGAGTATTGTTATCAGTATTAGGAGTTGCATTCGTTAGAGGCAAGGCAAAATAAATTGAATAATTTGAAAATTTAAGAATTAGATTTAAAATTATGTTAGAATTTAGATTAGTTCCACAATTTCGCAATAATTGTGTGATTCAGGGTAAAAAAGAGTTAGTTAGCAGTTTTAAAGAAGGAGATACAGTATTTTTATTATCAAAAATTCCAACAAAAACATTTTCTATCTTAACAAAAGTTGAAGGGATTATAGATTCTGATGAGAATCTTATCTACATCGATCAAAGGATACTTGGTAAATTAGCAGAAAATGATATGGTGACGATTTTAAAACATAATCCAGCCGAAGCATTAACAATATATTTAGCAATATCGGAATCTTTTTCCAGAGTTTTCAGCGGTGATTGGACATCTTTTGCCAAAAAACCATTAGAAAATAAAGTTTTTGATTTTGGACAAGAAGTATCATTTATAATTCCCTGGGAAGATGAACATGGAAACCAACTTCCTCCAATTGCTATTTCAGGATTTGTATATTCAACTGTTCCTACACCACCTATAAAAGTTGGATTACAAACGAAAATATATTTGAAAAAATTTCCTGAACTACAGCTACAAAAAATAAAACAAACTGGTTTTGAAAAACAAGAAGCACGTGTAAATATATTGGATAATGAAATCCAACAAAACATTTTGCACCTTATGCAAACGATTAAACAAAATAATTATCCAACTAAGGCAAATAAATATAAATTTAAAAATGTTAATGCAAAACAATTATTTGCCTCTATAAACGAGGTTTTTAAAGGATTTCGAGTTGTTGAAGGGCCAACTGAAAAGACATTTGATAGTGAAAATCAATCATTTTTAGGTTCCATTGTTTATCTTGCTGAAGAAACTACAGATTCTCTGGCAGTTATTGATCTTCAGGTATTAGCAAAAAATCAAAATGGAGAAGTAATACTAATGGTCACTGCTAAAGATAATGATGTTGTTTATAATCTGTTAAATAAATATGATTTATTAATTCGCAAAATTAAAATTGGGTTAGAAGAAAAAGCAGAGCTAAAGGTTGAGATTTGTCCTAGCTGTGGGGCAGATTTACCTCTTGATGATGTGGACTCAGATGGATCTATTGAATGTTTATATTGCCACAGAACCTCAATTATTCCAAAATCATATAGATACTAGATTTTATTCTTATTAAAATTGAGGATATTGAATGGATTCCGATAGATATACACGTTTAAAAGCAATAAAAGAATTTGGTTATGATATAAATTGGGATGATCTTAAAAAATACCATGTTGGCATAGTTGGAGTTGGTGGGTTAGGTGCAGTTTCAGCCGAAATGGCTACAAGGTGTGGAATTGGCAAGATTTCATTGTTTGATTTTGATATTGTAGAAGAAGTTAATCTCAATAGATTATTTTTTAAACCTCAACATGTGGGTTTATTAAAAGTTGAAGCGGCAAAAAAGATTCTGAAAGAAATAAATCCTGATGTGGAGTTTTTTACTTATCCTAAAGACATTATGGATATGGATTTTGAACCCATATTTGATAAAAAGATTCAAGAAATAGATATTATTCTTAATGGAGTTGATAATCTAGCTGCTCGTGAGTATTTGAATATAAAATGCATTAGATTCAAAATACCTTATATAAATGCTGGTGCATCTAGAAGTGGTCTATCAGGTTATGTCCATCCAATAATCCCTTATAAAACAGCTTGTTCTGCATGCATAAAGCGGATTAATATTGAAAAATCTAATGACCGTGGAGAGCCATGCACCGCATCTCTGCCATCAACTATGGCGATATTAGCTAGTATTCAAATTCAAGAACTGCTGAAGTATTTATTGAAATTTGGGACGATGATCGATTATGTCATGTACAATATGCTTTCTGGAGAATTTTCATATTATAAGACAATCAGAGATAATAAGTGTTCAATTTGTGGAGACTTTAATGTTCTAAAGGAAAATGAAAAACATTTATAGTATTATGAAAAAAATCTCTGATAATTTAATTAAAAAACTGGAGGAATAAAAATGGATTTTGTAAAAATTACAGAGGATATTTTAAATTTTATTAAAAAGCAGGCCATATTAAGCACTGATGAGATATATGGATGGTTAATTGGATATCAAATGAATAATATTCCATACATAATTACCGCTCTCGATTGTCAAAATTATCTACAGCAGTCATACATCAACGCCATCCCTGATCCCCTAGAGATTCAAAAAATTGGTGGCTTAATGCCTCACGGGATTGGCATTATTGGTATATATCATTCTCATCCCTTTAAAAGTGAAGTTTTTCATTCTCATACAGACGATGAAACTCTAATAAGCTTAAGTAAACAACTTCCAAATTGTGTGTCAATTGTAACAAATGGAAAAGATATTAATTATTATCAAATGGATAAGTCATTTAAATTAGTGGATATTGATCCAAAAATCTGGAAACCTGAAATACCAGAATTCTTACCCATTTTTTTTAATAATTCATTTATTATTAATTTAGAGAAAAATCTACTCAATAATGAGAGCCTACATGTAAAAATATTTAATAAATTTAAAGATTATTTAGAAGAGAATTGGGATGATTTTAAATTATTCAAAAATAATATAGAAATTTCTTATAATGAAAAAATAAATCAATATTTTAAATCTTCTCTGGATGGAAATTATCTGGAATTGAAGTTTAAAAATAAAAAGAATATTAATGAATTAATTAAAATTAATGTATTCAATGAAGAAATAGGCGTTAAAGTTGCAGACCAAGCTGATATGGTTTCTTTGCAATTAAATCTTAAATCCTTAGATCTTTTTTATATTACCGATAAAAATAGTATTAATGAACTCAGAAATTCAATTAAAATTGAAATAATAAATAATAGTATAATGCCAAAAATCTTTCGATGCTTAATTGATATTGATAATTCTGAATTACGAATACCAAATGAGCTTTTTCTTAATTTATATGGATTTTTCATAAAAGTTAATTATTATAATCAAGAGATTATTCAAAAATTAAATGATACTTATCCAATCAACAATAATTATGAAAATCTTTCGATAAAAAATTGGGAATTTTTAGGTAGGATGTTAAAAATAGTGGATTTATATTTATCTTTAAAAATTGATAAATCTTCAAAAAGGCTTCTCATCGAATTAGTTGAAAATTTAATTAAATTATCCAAAAATCACAAATGGTATGATAAGATAAAAAAAGTTTTAGATAAACAAAAAGAATCTTTATTACGATCATAATGAATAATTAAATAGATTAAAAAAATTGATTATTATATAATATAAAAATTTAAAAAAATTGAGGGTAGTAGTTAATGGCAAATATTGGCATCACTACAGTTTATTTTGTTAATAAGTTTGCTCCAGAAAAAAAACATATTCCATTTCCAGTTTCTCCTTCAATGACAATGGCAGATCTTTTACCAGAGTTATCTAAAAAGTTTAATATACATTTACAAAATATTTCAATTGCGGTGCAGGATTCACAAGTTTTAACGATAGAAGAATATTCTTTATCACTAAAGAATTTAATTGATAAATTTGGTAAAACATTTGATATTATTGATAGAAATATAGTAGGCACTGAGAAATCTGATGCACAATATTCAGAAAGTCTGGTGGATGAATTAATTCCTGAGTTTGGAGCCGAATGGGCTAAGATAGGTCCCAAACATCCACGTTGGCAAGAAAGAATAAAAAAAGAAATAGAAAATATCTTAAGATACGTACATTATCTAAAAAAACTTTCAAATGAGCCATGGTTTAGATTGGTTCCTTCGAAAAATCCTAGACATAATTACCTCATTTGGAATGGACATATCCTTGTTCCAAAACGACCAGAAATAAAATTTGATATCGCAATATTATTAACTTCAGAGTATCCTAAAAATTGCCCACGTTGTTTTGCAGATGACAAAATAATGGATTATTGTGGAAAACTATATTTTGGTAATGTATGGGAGCAAGAAGGGCATAAATACGTGATGATATGCCATGACCATATGAGTGAAACCACCGCCTGGAAAGAATCACTGGGGATTGTTCATTTCTTCATAAGAGAGATTTGGATTTGGTGGATGGCTCAACAAAATTTCATCATTCAAAATTGGGATGAAAAGCATGGTAAAAAGTAATTACATATAAAATTTTTTAATTTTTTCAATTTATAAAGTTATTTTTTAAATAACAAATGAAGGCGAAATATTATTAAAAGTAAGGTAAAAAAACCTGAAGAATTAAAAGCATTTACTTACGGAATAAAAAATAGAATATTATCAAATATTAAAAGCATTGAAGCAAAATTAATGAAAATTATTCAATATTATATAAAATTGGATAATATGGAGATTAATAATGAATTAGAAAAACTTAGAAGGAATCTATTGAAGTTAAAAGATACTTTAAACGCATATAGAATCCCTCCATCATTAACAAAGATTGATAAAATAAAGAAGAACGTTATTAATAAAATAAAAATGGTAATTTTCTATTTAGAATTGATACTGATTGAAACGGAAAAAACTATTTATGATTTTGAAGAAAGTACCCTTGATTTCAAGGATAATGATAATATTGAAGAGGTTCTCAATATTTTCTCAGAATGTGATAAAAAGATAAATAATTTATTATTACAATTGGATAATTTTGGAGATCTAACTCAATTTAAAAATATTTTCGATTTGATTGAACCTGAAATTGAAAAACTATATCCTAAATCTAAAGATATCGAGAAAATTTTGAAGCTAAGTAAAAAAGCCAATTTATTAAAAATCGAGAGAGAGAAATTACCAACAATTCTGAAAATTGAAAGGGAAGAAAAGAAAGAAGTAAAAGAAAAAAAAATTATTCAACCTTTAGAAACTGCAGAAGAAAATAATGAAGTTCTACGTAATATTTTCGAAAGATTCTCCTTAAAGGTTCCAAATAAGAGTCAATTAATTGATAGTATCGTATCGATTGGGGATTCTAAAATAACAAACGAATTAGGGGGAGTCGTAAAAATAACAGCATTATATAACTTTATAAAAGATGAGAATAAGGATTTAGATTTTACATTAGACGATTTAAACAAAGTTTTAAAATATATGAGAAAGAAAGGATATATTTCAGATATTGAAGAGATTGAAAATCTAAAGTTAGTAAAATTTATTCCACTTGAACTATCATCAGATCCAAAATTATTATTAGAATCCGTAGGATTCGAAGGCGTGGAGACTAAAGAAAATTTAATGAAAAAACTTAATTGGCCAGAATCAAGAGTGGATGAGGTTTTAAGGTTTTTAATTGACAAGGGAATATGCAAATCAGAAAATAATTCTTTAATAAGTGAAAGATTTTACTTTCCAGGATTAGTATAGAAATTATTTAAAAACATTAATATAGAATAAAGTTTAACAAATAAATTAAAAATAAAATATTTAATAAACGGGTGTAAAGAATGGTAGGAGAGATTCCTAGAGGAATTAGTCGAAGTTTAAAAGATAAAGTCTTAGGTAAGAAGTTAAAAATTGTAGAGATGATGCATGAGACTTCAGCAGATCTAAGTGAAAAAAGAGTGGTTTATCGTTTAGCTCTAACTGGAAAAAAAGAGGCAGGAAAAAGGGAAGAAAAGGTTTCTGCTTTTATAGTTAAAGCATATGAAAGTGCGATTTTGCTTCAATTAGGAAAGTTTATTGGAATTATTCCAGAAGGCGTTTGGGAAATTGAAAAAGAATTTCAATACACAGGGACTGAAATTATCTGGGTTGATAAAACAGAGTTTAAAACTAGATGGGGTTTAGCAGATATTTACTTAAATGATAATATTAAAGTAGGGGCTCATGGTTCACTTGTAGTAAAAATTTCAGAACCGAAAAATTTTGTGTTAAATGTTGTCTCAAATAAGCAGATTGTTGACAGAGGACAAGTCGATAAATTCATTTTTGAGCACGTAGGTCAAAGTTATAAAGATATACTTGGTGGTTTTTCGATCAATGATGTTATTAGAAGTCGAGATATGATTAAACAAAAAGTAAATGCAAAATTATATGATCTTCTAACTCATTGGGGTATTGAATTAATAAATATGGAAATAGAAGGCTTCAAGCTTCCTGAAGAATTTGAGGAAATTGGTCAAGTATCCATGGAAACCTCACTTGAAAAACAGAAAGCAATCTCAGATAGGGAACGCATAAAAGAGGAAATTGAAACTGTAAAGATACAATCAGAATTAGAAGCCCAAAAAAGAGAAATAGAGGCAAATAGAAAAGGTTTTGAACGTGAACAAGCCGTTATAGACTCTCAAATTGGTTATGAAAAAGCTAAATATGATGCTAAAGCAAAAGAAATTGAAGGAACTGTGAGTGTTGAATTACTGGAAAAACAGCAAAAAGCTAAAGCAGCAGGAGATGTAGCAAAAATTGAAGTTACTGGTGATAAAATGGCCAAAATTGTTGAAGCTCAAGCCGGAGTAGATAAGAGTCAAGAGGACTTAAAACGAGAACGACAACAAAAGATTAAGCAAGAAATTTCCGAATTAAAAGAGAAATTAAATAAATTTGATGA
Source organism: Promethearchaeia archaeon (assembly GCA_029856045.1). Classification (GTDB taxonomy): domain Archaea; phylum Asgardarchaeota; class Lokiarchaeia; order Sigyniarchaeales; family SOKP01; genus 6H3-1. Next base: position 41,812 of record JAHQWG010000028.1, read on the forward strand.
TTTATTGGCTGAAGGAAAACTTTCTGAAGATATATATAAAGTGCGAGTTTCTCGAATTGAGAAAGAGTTGAAAGATCTTGAAACAAAACTTCTAGATTAAATTAATTTCCTTATTTTTTTATATATTATCCTGATTTTTTAATATCAACTATAAAAAGGAATCTATAGTTTTTTTAGATTTCAAATAAGGCTTAATAAATTCAATAATTTTATTATTAAAATTCTTTAAAGTTAATAAGTCTCCTCTTGCATTCACATCTAATATAGATTCTTTTAAATTTTGAAGATAGAGACCTGCCCATTGCATTCTTTTCCACGCTTTACCAGATATAGAGTTATAATATGCCTGATCCAGTAATTTCTTAGCAATAATATAGTTGTATTTTCGGTAATCATTAGGAATAAACCGTTTCGCTCGACAAGGTAGTTTATATTTCTTGTATAGAGTAATTAATTTTTTATGAATTTTTTTTAAATAATTTCCATCAACATACATATTCCCTTTATATAAATTTAAAAAATCGGCAAGAATGTCTTTATATTTACTATTTTTTAGTTTATTTATAAAAAATTGGGCTTGGGAATCCCGCATTGTCATTCCAGGTGAAAATAATATGAAATCACAATTTGCCTTTTTAGTTTTTGAAATTATTTCTTCTAAATTCTCATCGGAGTCCTCAATATAAGGGACAATTGGCATCAAATTAACACCGGTTTGGATTTTTGGAAATTCTTTTTTAATTTTCATTAATGCTTCAATTCTTCTCAATGGAGGTGATGCAAGTGGTTCCAGAAACTTTACAATCTCATCATCGAAGGTTGTAATTGTAAAGGATACAGTGCAATATGTATCAGCTGCGATTTTAGATAAAATATCTAAATCACGTAAAACTAAATCAGAATTAGTAGAAAGACAGACAGGATATTTATATTTCAATAACACTTCTAAAATTTGACGGGTATTTTGATATTTTATTTCAGCTGGTTGATAAGCATCACATACACCACCAGTTGCTACTACATCAGGTAATAATGTTCTAGCATTTTTTAATCGTTTATCTAATTTTTCTTTAACATCTTTCTTTACTATAATTTCATTGTCCAAATCGGGATGCAAGTAATACTTTTCAGAGCGAGCATCACAATAAATACAAGCATGTTCACAGCCGTTATATGGATTAAGAGTATATCGACACCAAAACCAACTATCAATATATTTTAACTTATTTATGATAGTTTTGAACTCTTTCTCGATATATTTAACCATAAAACCAAAATTTTCTTTAAAATATATATTATAAATTTAGAAATTTATCAATTTATTTCTAACATAATTTATTCCATTAATAAGAGCTCTTTTAGAATTTAACTCAACAATTAGCGCCCCCTCATATTTATAGGTTTTTATCAATGAAAAAATCAAATCAAAATTTATTTTTCCCTTCCCAAGAGCGATATGCGGATCGCTATCTTTTGTATTATTATCAACTAAATGAACATTTTTAATTTTATTATGAAAGGACTGCCAAAATAAAGTGGGGTCTTCAACGTTTGTCCAATAATGGGCTGTATCATAAGTTATATAAAGATCATCACCATTAAAATGCGAGAAAAAATTGTTGAAATCTTCAGTTTTCAATAAAATATTAATACTTTTTGGCATATTTTCAATGCAAATTTTTACTCCTAAATCCTCAGTGGCTTTTAAAATCTCTTTCACAGCCCCAATTAATCGTCTCATATTAAATTGATTAATGGAATTAACAACAAGATTCGCTAAACCGGGGTGAATTGTTAATATTTTAGCACCAATCTCTTTACAAATTATAGCAGACTCAATATAAGAATCAATGGATGCTTTAGAGATTTTATCATTGTGGCTACATAAACTCACGTCTATAAAAGGTCCATGAATTTGTTTTTCAATCGAATATAATTCACATAATTCAATAAAATTGTTCTTATTTTCCTCAGAAGAAAGAATAGGATAATCTAGAATAATCTCACAAACTTTTAATCTTTCATTTTCAGCCAATTTTAAAGATTCTTCAGTAGAATTTAAAAATAGGTCAAGAAGTTTTTTGGGTTTTTCTGACCATATAGGATCTAGAATTAAACCTAATGAGCTAATCCCTAACTTTAACATTTCTTATTTATTTTTGTTAAATATAATGATATTATTAATAATTAAAAAGAGTATTAATGATTTATCTAAGAATTTGAAAATAGAAGAATTTGAGTTCTTTATCATAAAAATTAATTTAATTTAATTTTTTCTTATTAATCAGATACATCTATTGGATAAGTCCCGTACTTTCTCTTGATGTTTTGCATAGCTTCAAATCGATCTACAGTAACTGCTGGATTAATAGAATGCCCACTACTGAAAATATACCCACCACCAGGAGCCAGCTCCCGTATTAATCGTTTTGCATAAGTTTCAATTTCAGTTATTTCTCCAATTGCCAACATAATAGGGCTTAAATTACCGCAAAAAGTTATTTTATCTCCGTATTTTTCATTCAATTTGAAAATATCATAGTCTGGGTTGGCCGTAGTGCTTTCTATTGGATTTAATACATCAACACCACTTTCGATTATATCTTCAAAGATTTCTTTTAGGTCTCCATCGGAATGCAATAATATTTTACAGTCTTGTTTGTGAGCTGCATCACATATCTGTTTAATCCATGGAAAGACATATTTTCTGTAATTTATTGGGCTCATAAATAATCCATTTTTAAAACCATAATCATCCCATAGAATTATCATCTGAGCATCATTCTCAGCTAAAATCTTAACGAGTTCAAGCGTAAATTTACCCCTATCATCAAATACTTTTTTTGCTTGCTTATGTCTTCCCAGAATTCTTGAGAAGGCTTCAAGTCCAAATCCTTCCCAAGTGCATTCCATCAAAGCTCCCGTAGATGGAACGGAGAATATTTCATTGTTCATTTCTTCTTGAACTTCTCTTCCTGCTAAAAAACCATTTAAACGAGCTTCCCAAGCAGGATCTAGTTGCTCCCAACTCTCATAATCCTCAAAACTTTTAAAATGACCTCCATAATATCCCAATATTGTTGTGCCATCCTTCTCATAGTACTCAAACTTCATAATTCGTCCATATTCGTCAATAAATCCACTTGCATCTTCAAGAATTTCCCGCGGGAAAAGACTGGAGATACTTGTTCCTATATCTAATCCAATTTTACGATAAAATTCATATGAAAATTTATATCCTGCTTTTAATAGATTTTTTTGTTTCAGAAATTTTTGTAGGAGTTCATTTTTATTAGGGACGGTTTTTAATAATGAAATGCCATAGTCTCCTTTACCAGGTTTCATACCGTAATGTTCCATAATTGTATTATTCGTAAATGCACTTTCCCAAGCGGGAACTCTATCGGGTTCTTCATGGTTTACTGTTTTTAATACCCGTTCTGGAGCTGTTAATTTGTTCATTCTTATAATCTCTAAATTTTAATTTAAGATGTCTATAAATATAAATTAAATCTAATTCTTTAAGATCAAAAAAAGTCAAGCAAACCTCCAATTCCTCTCATTTTAGCATCTATAGCATGTTGAGGGCACATTTCCATACAACATAAACAAGAAATGCATTTTTTTCTCAAAAAAATTGGATATTGTTGTTCTTTAAAGTTAATCGCTTCAGCGGGGCATATTTGAGCACAATCACCGCATTTTTTACATAACTTCTGCTTTAAAACTGGTATTTTTTTAAAGATTTTATATACTACATGACCTGTAACATAACTCGCAATATTTGTCATAAATGCTCCAGGAACTTTAAATTTAGGAACTTGTTTTTTAGCATCATCTAAGGATAAACCTAATATTTCAATTTCATCAAAATTTCCCAGACCTAATCCCCTTTTAAACGCATTTTTTAAATGAGGTACTAATTTTAATCCATTTAATTTACCTATCTCTAATGCTACCAAATCTAGTGCCAATTCATCAGTTCCAACAAGAATTAGGTCCCATTTAACCATTTCTCCTGCATTAGGACCCCTCGGACCCTGCATAATTGTGTGTAAATCGTAAATTGTTAATCTATTCGGTTTATTTTTCACAATCCATGAAAAATTATCTGCAAGAACCATTCCAAAATTCTGTGCGTTTTTACCTAATAGATGATATTTTGCTTTTAATCCTCCTGGAATGATACCCCAATAATTTTTTATAGCTCCTGTCATCGTAGCCTCCACATGAGTTTTTAACCTTGGAAGATTTATTATAATATCGCAATCTTTTACCGGTTTTGATACAAAGAATTCTTTCATAATCAAACCTTCTTCAATTATTTCTTTTTCCGGAATTTCACTTTCAAAATTTACGAATTTTAGACCTTCTCTCTCGCAAATACCAAAAAGTCCAATTTTCTTGGCAACAGAAGAAGCATTTTTTTTTAATTGACCGGGAGAATCACCAATTCTTACATTTTCCATAGAAATACCAATACTTTTTAGGTAAGCAACAACTCCTTCAACAAAAATTGGTTGAGTACACGCATCTCTGTTAGTAGAAAGCAAGTTTGGCTTTAATAAAATATATTTTGAATCTTTAAAGCTAAATGGTAAATCTTTCTCAACCAATTTGATAGCATTACTTATTGCATCAACAATGCTATCAAAATCTCTTACATTTACAATACCTATTTTTGTTGTCATTGTTAACAGTTAAGGTTTAAATATTAAAAAAATATCTAATGAATTCCATTTTCTAAACAAAACTTATAATTTACTATATAGATATTAATTTTATCCTAGATATAATTTAATAAGTGGATTTGAAACTTTTTCTTTATTTAAATGCATTTTTCTTTATAGAGTATAATCTTTTATTTTAATTCTTCTTCTAAATTTTAGATCGAATTTTTTCCTTCTTATACTTTCACAATTAAATCCATATCTTTAAAAGCGGAACACCCATATATAAAGTAGTGCATGAAAAATGATTAGTGGAAAATTCTATTCTTATTTAAAATCGAAAATCAGTTTTGATTTTACTTTTCATATTTTGCACTACAACCCGCATCATCATAAACAACATAGCTAATGATGCTAAAATGCAACATGGTTTTTGAATTCTATTCTATATTTTTATTCTTTCTGCGAATAAAATAGTTTTATAATAGAAAACATAACAAAACAAAATTAAAAATAGAGGTAATAAAAATAAAACTGAAAGGTGAATATAATCATCAATAAAAAGATGAAAAAATTGAAATCAAGTCTTGAAAAAGAAATTCAAGCAAAATCTAACATTCAAAATATGATAAAATATGATCCCCCAGTAGAACAAAGACAGGGAAAAATTCGTTTAGATTTTAATGAGAATACATTTGGATGTTCTCCTAAAGTATTGGAAAGATTCAAAGAAATATTAATTGAAGATTTTTCTATATATCCAGAGAATAATACTTTTCGACTAAAATTGGCAAAATATCTTAATCTTTTTCCCTCAGAAGTGCTGCCATCAAATGGTACTGATGAAGCAATAAAAATAATTATGGATGCTTATCTCGATACTGACCAAGAATTAATTTTATTAACACCATCGTTTACAATGTACGAGATTTATGCTTTAATTGCTGGAGCAAAAATTCAACCCATCCTTTATAAAACAGATCTTTCCTTTCCTTTGGAGGATATTTTAGCTGCAATTTCAAAAACTACAAGAATGATAATTATTGGTAATCCAAACAACCCAACTGGCACTATTGTTAAACAAACAGATATTGAGAGAATTTTAAAAAAAGCAAAAAATGCACTTGTTATTATTGACGAAGCATATTTTCACTACTATGGAAAATCTTCAAAGGGATTAATTCGATCTTACTCGAATTTAGTTGTCCTCCAGACTTTTTCAAAAGCTTTTGGATTAGCAGGATTGAGAATAGGGTACATTATGGCAAATTCAGCAATAATTGAAACGCTTCAGAAAGTTATTTCCCCTTATAGTGTTAACAAATTTGCACAAATTGCAGCAATAGCATCAATAGAAGATATAGATTTTCTCAATCAAAAAGTTGAAGAAATTCGGAAGAATCGTCAGTTCTTAATAAATCAATTACAATATTTGGGTGTAGAAGTAATTCCATCAGAAGCAAATTTCATAATTGCATATTTTGGAGAAAAAATGCAAAAAGTTTACACTCTTCTGAATAATTTTGGAATTCTTGTACGAGATCAAAGTAAAAAACCACTATTAAAAAATTATCTACGTATTACTATTGGTACAAAAGAAGAATGCATTTTGCTAGTAAAAGCAATACAAAAAATTTATTCGGAAATTAAACAAGATTCAGCAAAAAAAATACCATATTTGAAAAATTTGAGCAAAAATGGCAATCAAAATTATGGAGAGAGACAATAAAATGAGGAAAGCATCCGTAAATCGTCAAACAAAAGAAACAAAAATTGATATCAGATTAAATGTAGATGGAAAAGGTGAATATAATATTTCATCACCAATTGCATTTCTATCTCATATGTTAGAATCATTCGCTAAACATGGACTATTTGATATTTCTCTAAAAGCAGAGGGAGATATGCAAGTAGATCAGCACCATACAGTTGAAGATTGTGGAATTGTCCTTGGAATGGTATTCAATAAAGCATTGGGCTCAAAAAAGGGGATTAATAGAGCAGGATATTTTGTTTTTCCTATGGATGATGCATTGGCTTCAGTTTCAGTTGATCTTAGTGGAAGGCCGTTCTTAATTTATAATGTTCAGTTTAAAAGACAATTTTGCGGTGATTTTGATACAGATTTGCTTAAAGATTTCTTTCAAGGTTTTGCAGTTAATTTAAAAGCAAATATCGCAATTCAGCTTTTATATGGAAAAAATGATCACCACAAGATAGAAGCAATATTCAAGGCACTTGGGAAAGCCATGAAAATGGCCTGTTCAATTGAACCAAGATTAGGAGAAAATATTTTAAGTACAAAAGGGGGTTTATAATGATCACAGTAATTGATTATGGAGTAGGAAATATTAAAAGTGTACAAAAAGCATTTACAAAGATGGGAATAAAATCCATTATTTCAACAGAATCCCAAAAAATTGAGGAAGCAACTAAGCTTGTTCTTCCCGGGGTAGGAAATTTTGGCGATGTTATGCAAGAACTTCGAAAACTAGGGTTTGATAAGATTCTTATTACTAAAATACAAGAAGAAACCCCATTTTTAGGAATTTGTGTTGGTATGCAAATATTATTTGAAACAAGCAGTGAAGCTGAAGGAATTAATGGATTAGGAATTTTTCGAGGACGCGTACAAAAATTTACACAAGGAAAGATACCTCATATTGGTTGGAATGAAATTATTCCAAGAAAATCAAGAGTTCTTAAAAAGGGATATGTATATTTTGCTAACTCATTTTATGTTGTACCAAAAGATGATTCAATCATTTCCGCAGAAACAGATTATTTTGTACGATTTCCCAGTGCAATTGAAAAGGATAAAATTACAGCATTTCAATTTCATCCAGAAAAAAGTGGAATATTTGGTCTAAATATATTAAAGAGGTGGGCAAAATGTTAGCAAAACGGATAATTCCTTGTTTGGATATCAATAAAGAACGCGTAGTAAAAGGAATAAATTTCAAAAATCTAAAAGATATTGGAAATCCACTTGAACTAGCAAGATATTATTCGAACTCTGGAGCAGATGAGATAAGTTTTCTAGATATTACAGCATCTTATGAAAATCGTAAAATAATTCTTGAATTCGTAAAATCAGTAGCAAATGAAGTTTTTATTCCATTATCTGTTGGAGGTGGAATTCGAACAATAGAAGAAATTCAATCTATTTTAGCTGCTGGTGCAGAAAAAGTAAGTATTGGTACCAGCGCCGTTCAAAATCCACAGTTAATTGCAAAGGCTGCAAATAAGTTTGGAAAACAAGCAATTGTTCTTTCATTAGACGTTCAGCGTTCTTCTTCAATGAAAAATGGCTGGGAAATTTATATCAACGGTGGAAGAAAACCAACTGGGTTAGATGCATTAGAATTTGCGCAAAAAATAGAAAACCTAGGATCAGGTGAAATTTTATTAAATTCAATTGATCGTGATGGGACAAAACTAGGCTATGATCTTGAATTAATTAAATTATTTAATGAAAATTTGAAGATTCCAATTATTGCATCTGGTGGAGCAGGTACTTTAGAGAACATTCGAGATGCTTTTACAATTGGAGGTGCAGATGCAGCTCTTGTAGCCTCACTTTTTCATTATAAAAATTATAAGATTCAAGAAGTTAAAAAATATTTGCGAAAGCACAAAGTGGAGGTACGTCTTTAATGATTATTCCAAGCATTGATTTGATGAATAATAAGGCAGTTCAACTTCAACAAGGGAAAACAAAAATATTAGAAAGAGATGATGTTCTTGAATTGGCAAAAGAATTTCAAAAATATGGAGAAATTGCGGTTATTGATCTTGATGCAGCCCTCAATCAAGGTGATAATATTGAACTCATTAAAAAAATTTTAAAAGTTGCGGAGTGTCGTGTTGGAGGTGGAATTCGCACACTTAAAAAGGCAAATCAAATTTTACAATGGGGTGCAAAAAAAATTTTTATTGGAACTAAAGCATACCCCACATTTCTAAAGGAATTACCTAAAGATCGAATAATTGTTGCAATTGATACGAGGAATAATGTTGTTGTAAATGAAGGTTGGACAAAACCCACACAAAAGACACCTAAAATGATGATTAAAGAATTAGAAAAATATTGCTCTGAATTTTTATTTACAAATATAAATATGGAAGGATTGATGAAAGGGATTGATTTCGATTTAGTTAGAGAATTAAGACAATTAACTAAAAATGAATTTACCGTTGCAGGGGGAATTACAAATCTTGATGAAATCAGATTTTTAGAGAAATTAAATTGTAATTCACAAATAGGAATGGCAATATACACAGGAAGATTAAATCTTATGGATGCTTTCATCGCAGTTCTTGATTTTAAAAAAAATAACGGATTAATTCCAACAATTGTGCAAGAGAAAAACGGACAAGTACTAATGCTTGCATATTCCTCAAAGGAATCTTTAAAACAAACATTTCAATCAAGAAAAGCAACATATTATAGTCGAACTCGAGAAAAAATTTGGATAAAAGGTGAAACATCAAATAATCATCAAGAATTAATCTATGCAAGATATGATTGCGATAAAGATACAATACTTTTCAAGGTTAAACAACATAATTTTGCTTGCCATCTGGGACGATATTCTTGTTTTGAACAAAAAAACTTTACATTAAATGAGTTATTTGATGTTATCAATTCAAGGTTAAAGGTATATTCAAAAGATTCATATACATCACAAATATCACAAGATGAAGAGAAAATCAAAGCAAAAATCTTGGAAGAGACAAAGGAAATTTTAAATTATACATCGGTAGACAATCTCATTTGGGAAATCGCTGATTTAACCTACTTCATTCTGGTTTTAATGGCAAAGAAAGGGATTTCTCTTAATGATATTAAAAATGAACTATGGAGACGACGAAAATGACTGGTATTCAAATTCAGATGGGAATTCCATCTAAGGGAAGGATGGGACAGGAAACTGAAAATTTTTTGAATAAATGTGGATTGACAGTAATTCGAAGAAAACGAGAATATCTAGGAAGTATTTTGACAATTCCGGAGATTCAACTAATTTTTCAAAGACAAAAGGACATTCTTCGTGGAGTAGAAAATGAGTCTTTAAGTTTTGGAATTATTGGATATGATTTATTAAAAGAATATGCTAGTTTAACTGGAAATGAAGTTGTAATTCTCCATGACGGACTTGGATTTGGAAAATGTACATTAGAGCTTGCAATTCCTGAAGGATGGAAAGAAGATTCTCTTGTACAAATTCTTAAGAATAAAAAGAAAATTCGTATTGCAACAAAATACACTCGGCTTGCAAGCCAATTTAAAGAAGTATGCAAGAACCAATTTGAAATTATTAATGGAAATGGTTCTATTGAAGTATTCCCAACATTAGGATATTCTGATGCAATAATTGATTTAGTTTCAACTGGGCAAACAATTAAAGATAATCGATTGAAACGCATAAGTGGAGGAATAATTCTCAAATCTCAAGCAATCTTCATTGGAAATCGAAAAATGCTTAAAAATCCCAAAATTTTAGCAGTCGCTAAAGAAATACTTGAATATTTTGAAGCAACAATACGTGCTAATGAATATCTTCAAATTTTTGCAAATATGAAAGAATCTGATCCAAAAAAGATAGCTCAAGCACTTTTTTCAATTCCTGAATTAGTAGGATTACAAGGACCAACAATTTCACCAGTTTACAAAAAAGATGGGACACTATGGAATGCAATTCACATTATTGTCAAAAAGAATCAGCTTCAAGAAGCTATTCAATCGCTCAGAAAAATTGGAGGTAGTGGAGTAATTGTTTCACCAGCCTTGTATATTTTTGAAGAAGAACCACCGCAATACCTTAATCTATTACGTGAAATGCAAAATGAATTAAAAAATAATGGAAAAGGATGTGAGGAAAATGGAGATCCTAACCTTAAAATATTATAAACATAAGCATTTTGATTATGCAGAAATGTTTGAATTAAAAAAAGTTAGAAAAATTTTAAAATCAGTAAAAAGAAATGGAGATTCCGCAATCAAGCACTATACAAAACAATTTGATAAAATTAATTTAGAGAAAATTCAAATTCCAGAAGAAAAAATTACAGAAATTTACAAATCTGCTGATCCAAAATTAATTGAACTTCTACAATATGCTACAAATCGAATACAACTTTTTGCATCAAAACAACTAGAATCTTTCAAAAATCTTGAAATAAAGATTGAAGATTCAATCATTGGACATAAAATTGTGCCTATACAAAAAGTAGGATGCTATGTTCCCGGAGGACGTTTTCCTCTTATTTCTACTGCATTGATGACAGTCATTCCTGCAAAAGTAGCTGGAGTGAAGGAAATATTTGTATGTTCCCCAAAAATTCATTCAATAACAATACTTGCAGCAAAAATTGCTGGTGCGGATCGAATATTCAATATGGGAGGAGTACAGGCAATAGCTGCTTTTGCATTCGGAACTGAATCTGTACCAAAAGTCGATAAAATTGTTGGACCTGGTAATAAATATGTTACAGCTGCAAAAAAAGAAGTATACGGAACAGTGGGAATTGATTTTCTTGCAGGACCTAGTGAAATATTAATTATTGCAGACGAAACGGCTATACCAGAATTTATTGCTGCAGATCTTCTTGCACAAGCAGAACATGATCCAAATTCTATTCCGGAACTAATTACAACATCTCCTCAACTTGCAGCAAAAGTCAATCAGCAACTAAAATTTCAACTTTCTAATTTAACTACAAAAAAAACTGCAGAAAGTGCATTAAAGAATGGAAAAATAATTCTTACAGATTCTATACTAGAAACTGTAAAAATTTCAAATATTATCGCTCCAGAACATTTAGAAATTCATATTTCCAATCCAGATCTAATAATTGATAAATTATATAATTATGGTTCCTTATTCATTGGGAATTATTCCGCGGAAACATTTGGAGACTATTGTAGCGGAACTAACCATATACTTCCTACAAATGGGGCAGCACGTTACACAGGAGGATTATCTGTAAAAAATTTCATTAAAATCCAAACTTATCAAAAAATTGGCAAGAAAGATGCAAAAAAAATAAGTCAAATTACAGAAAATCTTGCAGAAATAGAAGGATTATATGCACATAAAAATGCATCAATAATTCGTTTTAAATCTTTGTGAAGATTTTGGAAGATTTATTATAATATCGCAATCTTTTACAAGTTTTGAAACAAAAAAATCTTTCATAATTAAACCGTCTTCAATTATTTCTTTTTCTGGAATTTCTTTTTCAATATGTACGAATTTTATACCTTCTCTATCTCAGATATCAAGAAGTCCTATTTTATTAGCAACAGAAATAACATTTTTTTTTAATTGACCGGGAGAATCACCAATTCTTACAATTTCCATGGACACACCGATGCTTTTTAAATAATTAATAACACCCTCTACAAAAATTGGTTGAGTACACGCATCTCTGTCAGTAGAAAGCAAGTTTGGCTTTAATAAGATATATTTTGATTCTTTAAAATTAAATAGCAAATCCTTATCAATCAATTAAATGGCACTATTAATTGCATCAATAATGCTATCAAAATTTCTTACATTTACAATACTTATTTTAGTTGTCATTGTAAACAGTTAAGGTTTAATTATTGTAAAAATAATTTTCAAATTCTATTTTCTAATCAAAACTATTGAAATTTGCAAATTTAACTCCCTTCCCTTTCATATTAGCCAAAGTTTGGGAGATGTTTCCTTCTGGTAAATCTATTCCTTTAGTTAAATCAACAATTAAAAATACTTCAAATCCAAAATCAATTCCATCCACTGCTGTGAAATAACAACAATAATCTAATGCGAGACCACAAATGAAAATTCTTTTAATTTTTAATGATTTCAACAATCCAGAAAGACCAGTTTCGGTTTTTTTATCATTTTCAAGAAAACCAGAGTAGCTATCAATTTCTGGATTCATTCCTTTTCGAATAACTGCTCTGGTATGCAATATTTTTAAAGAATTATGAAAATCTGCTCCATGTGTTCCTTGAACGCAGTGATCAGGCCACAAAACTGGACCAATTGTTTCAGTTTGATATTCATCTCCTGGATTTTTTCCGGGGTGATTACTGGCAAAGGATTTATGAGATTTAGGGTGCCAATCTTGCGTCAAAATTATGGAGGCCTCATTTATATAAAATTTTTTGACTATTTGATTAACTCCAGTAATAATTTGATCACCTTCTTCTACGGGTAAGGCACCACTTGGCATGAAATCGTTCTGCATATCAACAATAATTAAAGCGTCCTCCTTGGAAATTGTGATATCTTTGACATATTTGATCTCATCAAGATTCAATTTAATCACTTCTATGAAACTTATAATATTCAAACTTTTTAGTTATTATGTATTAGAAAACTCAAAAATTTAAAAAATAAAATGTATATAGGATTTCATTTTTTCCCCCCCGAAGAAAACACTTTAAAAAAGAGTTATGTATAAATATCTATAAATTCAAAACTTTTCTTAGGTGATTTAATATGTTAGATAAAAAAAATAGAATTAGGCTTATATCGGTATTATTTATTTTATTTGTATTTATTTTTCAAACGTTGTTCATTATTCAAATAAATACCTCAAATAATTATCCAAATAATTTTTTGAACTCAACTGAAGTGGAAAAAAATGTGAACATTCGTCCTTCAGCTGAGGAATCATATACTGAACAATGGCTTGGAAATCCTACTTTTGATTCTCCAATAGAACCATGGTTTTTACTTGAGGAAGGCGATTTATCGGATGTACAAGCAACTACAAGTCAGAACCAAGGGAATTTAGGAGTTTTGGGAGAGGCGAGAGAATTTTCTTTAGTTGTAGACCCCTCAAACGCAATAGAATTGGCAAAATGGGAGACTTTTAAAAAATCTGAATTCGACCTCTATCCACATTCTCATGGTATTAATTCATCTGGTTTTTATACTTCACATTTTTGGAAAGAAAGCGGTGGTGGTCAAGATGAAAATACTCCCGCTGTGCGTTGGAAAAGAAATATTACGATGGATGTTGAAATGTCAGATTATATAATAACCTCTGCTTCAATCGAGGCACAGTTTAACGCGACAGTTCAAGCTAAAACTCTTACTAATGGTGGTATAGAAGTCCCTAATGATTATACGAGTGATGAGATGGGCGGATCACAAAATGATACATTGGACCATGCAAGATTTAGTGTTGAGATTTCTAACTTGGAATGCACAAAAAAATTCGAATTAGCACATAATCAAACTCGCTATTTAGGAGATGACGATGTTATTGGAACTTGGGACAGTTTACCGGATACTCCAATGACAAATAATGTAGATGAAGAAGTTTTAATAGCATATTTAACATCAATTTTAGATGATGATCCTTTTCATAAGTCATTTACAATTATTCTAGGAATAGATATTTATTGTGCAGATAATTATTTCAGTAGTGATCAAGATAATTGGCAATCTTTAATCATTAGGTATCTTAATTTAACATTTACTTACGAAAAAAAGATAGATCAACTTACAACTGTTTCTTGGAACCAGATTGGAGATAAATTAAATGATAGAATTTCTGATATCCCAAATGCAACTATTGATGTAAAAAATGCAACACTTAATTTTAGACATAAAATTGATCAAACTTGGTCCAGTTCATCCCCAAATTCCGAAATCAGAATTAAAATTGGTAATAATAAGCATACGGAAACAATTAAATTAAGTTCTGCAAGCACCTCTTTTCAGGAAGCAAAATCTGGAGGATTTGATGTAACTTCCTTAATTTTGAAAGATGTGAATCTTTCACTTTCAATTCAAGTATTTCTGGCAGATGAATTCGGCTTAGACAGAAATATTACAATTTCAATAGATGATGTTTATCTTTATATTTCATACATTATTTTTACTCCAGACACCCCATTGGAACCAGGACCAGATTTGAGTTGGCTCATTTATTTATTAATTATTGCAATAATCGCTCTAATTACTATTTTTACTCTATATCAACTGCATTTTAAATATCCTCCGATGGTAAGGAAAACCAGAAAATTAAGAAAAAAAATTAGAAAGGGAAAACGAGCAAAACCAATATTAATTCATAAACGAGAAGATATTGTTAAAAATCATGTTCAAAATCTATTACAAATATTAAAAGTAGAACCAAAACAACCAGAGATTATTGATAAAGGGGAAAAAATTTCTCAAAAAGTAAAAATCAAACAATTACAGAAGGAGGAGAAATAAATGCCCCGTGGGTATATTATAACAAAATGGACAGAAGACGAAGGGTTAGTCGCTGAGATCAGCTATCCAGAAGGATTAGAAGTGGATTTGGATGATATGATGCGAGTTTTCTATGCACACATTACAGGCGCAGGGGAAGCGGGTAGCGTATTAGTAAGACTTGAAAAAGTACATTCTAACGTGTTCAGTTATTTTACTGGTATGGAATCAGAGACGCCTTTAATGATAAATTTAATGTTAGAATTAGGAGAAGACCCTGACATGTTTGGTGATGCGGTGATACAAGAAATAAATGATACTATTTTATCTTATATTCATCAGAAGGGAACAACTGTTTCTCAGGCTTATGAAATTGTAAAAAAATTAAAAGATTATTTAAAAAATGCATTATTTCTTTTAGAGCGTTTAAAAAATCTGACAAAAGAACAAAGGTTGGCACAAATATATAGTAGCGAAAAAGGAAGGAAAATTTTAAAAATTTTACAAGAGAGAGCACGATCCAGAAAAGAATTACAAGCGATTTTAGAAGTGGAGTTAGGGAAAATTATCTCTAATCTTGAAATAACTTTAGATCCTTTTATTAAGACAGATCTTGTAAAACAAGAGTGGATTGAAGGTACATCAGATATTACTTTATTCCTTCTTTCTGATTTTACTTTGTTAAGAACTCCAGTTGTTAAATTAATTGAAGAAGCTAAAAAAAATCGTCCAACTTCTGAATTAGCGAAAAAATATCTTGAAGAAGTTCAAGGATTCTTTTCAATATACAATCCATCATTTGTAGATAATATTAAAATTGCACATAATATGATGAATCCCGATAAATATGATTTTATTACACTATTCAGGGAAAGAGCTTACCCTTTAAATAAAATACCTAAAGGATCAGGGTCGAGTTTTGTTGAGATTAGTGAATTAATAAAATCAATGGAGAAAGATCATATTATCAAAATTATAAAAGACAGTAAAAATATTGAATGGGTCTTTTTATTAACGGATGTATCTGTTCAAACCTTTTATCCGGAATATTTAATTGAAAAAATCCGAAGCGATCGAATGGAAGGAAAATTAAAGAAAGAGATTGCAATTAAACATTTGGAATTACTTGAGAAAGTATATACAAAATAGGAGGAGGAGAAAATTTAAGATGTCTTATGAAAAAAATGAATTTAAATCAACCAAAAAAGCGTTAGAACTTATTGGATTGGCTCCTGATGAGATTAATACCTTTTTTAATATAACTGGAAGAGGTCCCGTAATGGTTGGAGAAATTGCTCTATTATCGAAAGTAACTGAAGAACGCGCAATGGAAATTGCAAATAATTTACTTGAGAAAGGACTGGTAAGAGTAATTCCTGGGAAAACCCCCCATTATATGGCATTACCCCCATATATAGCACTTTTAACTCAAATCCGCCAATTTAAAGAATCAATAAAAGGAATACAACAATCAACCCCTCAAAATTTGCAACAAAGATTTCAAAGCATCGAGCAACAATCATCAAAGCTCCAAAAATTTGAAGATTATAGAAAATATCTTCAAGAAATGAAAAAAACATTACCAGATCAAATTAAAACGCAATTCAATAAATTTGAGAAAGAACTTGAACAAGTGAAAAAGTTTCACCAAGTTAAACAATTTATTCTAAATCTAAAAGAAATTGTTCCCGCAGATATTTTAAAAGAATTTGAGAAAATGGAAAGTCGTTTAGAAAATATTAAATCCGAAATATCCAATGCTTTTGAAAAGCAGTTTCGAATCGGAGCATTAAAAAGTTTTGCAGAAAAAATCACTTCCCGAATAATTTCAAAACAATTTCAAGAAATGACTGTCTCTTTGCGTAATAGATTTGTAGAAACTACTCAGAATATGTTGGATCAAGTTATAAAACAATTAGGAACTATTTCAGACACCGCTGGTGAAATTAGTACTGATTTAGGAACGACATTTGAAGAGATTGAATCTGGATTAATAGAAACTTTAAATGGATTAGAAAGCCGAATTACGGAGGTTTATGACGACATTGTCAGTGGAATTGAAGAATTGAAAAATACTTTCCAGAAAGAAATTTTTGAAACCCTTCAAGATGATATAATACAAAATATTATCAACCAGATGGAAATGTCTGAAGAAACAATGAATGAATTCTGGGAACGATCTAAAAAGGCTTCGATGCTTACTTTTAAAGACGTTTGGTTTGTCAGAAGCCCAGAGGGTATGATGGCACAAATTAATGACTTAATATCTCGAGTAAAAATGAGATTCTACATAATCGCACCTAAAATAGAAAATATTGATATGGTCGCGCTTACTAGTACAAAACCACGTATTAATATAAGAATATCAACCAATTTTAACCTTAGTAATCCATCTCATGTATCTATAATCAATCAAATTGAGCAATATCCAAACATTACCATAAGATATTATCCAAGAGAAAATTTATGGGCAATCAATAAAGATTTTGAAGAGGTGGTTGTGTGTGTGACCTCAACTACTGATAATGGAAAAATAGAAATAGCCGGAATGGGTTCCGTTCTTGATGAACATATTAAATTATTTGCCGCAGTTTTAGAAGATATTTGGATTCAAAGTAAAAAACTTGATATGTTAGGAGTAGGATAAAACATTTTTAGGTAATTATTTTAGCCTTTTCAAAACTTTTTATTAATTATTATACTAATATTAATAATATCCTAAATATAATACAATTTTAATAGGATAAAAAACGTAATTTATATTAATTAAATAATTGAAAAAAATTTGATGACGTAAAAAATGTACCATATAGACGGATCAGACTATTTGAAAGAAAAATGGTATTCTAGAACTATAAGTGTATGTCCAGAATGCATGAAAAGAATCCCCGCAGAACATATTGAAGAGGATGGCAAAATTTGGATGCATAAAACATGCCCGGAACATGGCGATTTCAAGGACCTAATTTCATCCTCTGCAAAATATTACAAATGGACGCACTATAAGACAGATAAATGGAGCTTTCTTAAAAATGGAGAAGCAAATCCGCCAGATTGTGAAGCAACAGATCCAAGAGGTTGCCCATGGAATTGTGGACTTTGCCCAGAGCATTTGTCCACATGTTCGCTGGCATTGATAGATTTAACCAACAGATGTAATTTTAATTGTAATTTTTGCTATGCGAACGTTAGCAAGGCGGGATATCTTGTTGAGCCATCCCTTGAAGAGATTGATAGGATTATGGCACATTTCCGAGGAAAACCAATTCCTGCCAATGCGATAATGTTTACAGGGGGCGAGCCCACAGTTAGGAAAGATTTCCCAGAAATTTGTGCTATGGCAAAAAAGCACGGCTTCAAGGAGGTAATAGTTGCAACAAATGGATACGGATTTCAGAAAAAAAATGGTGGTCTCGAGTTTACCAAGGAATGTTATGAAAAAGGACTCGATACATTATATTTTCAATTTGATGGAATAAATAATGAGACATATGAGAAAACACGTGGCATTAAAAATTTAATGCCATATAAAGAAAGAGTTATGGAAAATTGCAGAAAAGCGGAGCTAACATCGATTGTTTTAGTTGCTACGATTGCCAGAGGTGTCACAGATGTAGAGGTTGGGAATATTATTCAATACGCTATAGATAACATTGATATAGTTCGGGGAATAACATTTCAACCTGTATCTTTGTGCGGGAGAATTTCTTTTGAGGAAATGACAGATTTAAGGATTACAAATGCTGATGTAATTCAAGAGATTGACAAACAGACGGGTGGAACTGTAAGTATTGAGAATGCATGGTATCCATTATCAACAATAGTTGAATTGGGAAGGATAATGTCATTTTTAGCAGGTGTAGAGCCTATTGAATTCACATGTCATCCAGATTGCGGTTTTTCCACATATTTAGTAGTAGATCCGGAAACAAATACAATGGTTCCAATAATGGATTACTTTGACCCGCTTAAAATCATTGATTTTGCTAATCAATTCTGGGAAAAAATCAAAAATAAAGAAAAAGAGCCCATAAAGATATTCACGGATTTATTAGGTAATTTTGGTGATGCAGGCAAATCTTTCGGAGAAACATTGGATAAAGGTGCAAATTGGTTAGATATGCAACAATTAAGAACTAGATTTTTAATTGGAATGTTACAATATACTAAAAAACCAGGAAAATTAATGGATATGTTTACCAGAGTATTACTTAATGCAAGATGGGATAGTATAAGCTCATTCTCACATGGTACACTGCTTATATCAAGTATGCATTTCCAAGATGTTTATAATTTCGATGTAGAAAGAGCTAAAAGGTGTATTGTTCATTTTGGTATTGCAATGCCTGATGGCACAGTAAAGGAGTGTTCTTTCTGCACAATGAATACATTTCATAGACCTCAAATAGAGAAAGCTATTGCGAAAAAATTAACAGAAAAAGTAAGAAATGAATTCGATACAACAACGGGAAAGGTTAAGGGAGAAATAATCTCAAAAGAAGAAATAATTAGTGAAATCCAGCCCAATGGTGGAATACCAAAAAGAGAAGACAGGGAGGATGAAATTTAAATTATGTCAGAAAAATCATCTGATACCCAACAAAAATTTAGAACATTAACTGAGCTTAAACCGAGTACAGCTAAAGAATATCAAGATGCAATAATCAAAAGAGTAGATTATTTTGCCAAAACTGGGACTTCGACATTTAACAATACTATTGAAAACACAATAGTTAAGGGAGCAAATCTTTTTTTAAATGCTAAGGATAAGATTGATGCAATGTTAGGAGACGAAGTTATGGATAAAGTACATAATGCAATTGAGAAAATTCTTTTGTTGTTTTAAACTCTTTTATTTTTTTTTTACCCAAAATTATTATATGTGAAAAGGATGTGGCGTACTATATTGCGACCTTACCTGTAACAATTATTTTTATCATAAATGGGTTTGGACAATTTTTTTATGCCTTAAAATTAAATAAACAATTTCCAGAGGAACATAATTTTAAGAATTTTTATTTTATTTTTCTACTATGGATAACTGCAGCGTTATGTTATCCCTTCTTTTATTCAACGGACAATGTTAATATTAGATGGTTTCAGGAATTATCAAATTTTTTCATTTGTATTTTCACGCCGTCCATAATATTTTTGATACTTCTATATCAATATGCAGTTGTTGTAAAAAAAAATCCAAAAATAAAAGAAAAGAGAAATATTGAAAGCTTTATTGAAGAATTCGATAATATGCTCGAAAATATCGATGATATAGAATCATATGACCTCAATACAGACATACACAGAAAAACGCTTCATCTTTTTCCAGCAGGAGTTATTGTTTTATTATGGGTATTTGCTATTTATGTATGGGAAGGTATATGGCATGCAGATCTGATATGGGGGATAAGCGGGAGGGATTTTGGTGTTTTCTTAATACTAACAGTAGGATATTCAGGTATTCTAGTATTTACCGCTTTAGATTATATTCGATTATCATTTATTTTTAAGAATTTAAATATTTATCATCTATTACCGAATAATGTTCTTAACCTTCTAAGTAAGACAATGAAAAGAAATGAATTATTTGTGTTTATTAGACCAGCATCATTGGTTTTAGCGTTTATACCTGGGTTTTTTTTACCATTTAGTATATTCATTTCGATTGCGTTAATAGCAACTTTAGCTGATGGAGCTGCTTCTATTTTCGGAAAACGATTTGGAAGTAGAAATTTCCCTAAACATAGTAAAAAAACAATAATTGGTTATATTAGTGGATTTACTGTCGCTTTCTTAATCGGGATTGTTTGTTTTTTAATTTTTGAAGAAAATTTAAATTTTTCAGAAATAATTATTATATCATTAGCAGGAGCAATTGTCTTTTTTTTGATTGATATATTAAATCTAGATCTTGATGATAACATATTAAATCCATTATTTTGTGCTTTGGTTATGGGAATTTTTTATATATTATTCATATAAGGGTCTTCATTTTAAAATTGGATTTTATAATAGGAATAAAATCTTTAAATCATCATAATTTATAAAAAATTAAAGAGAATCAGTTATTTATTAAAAACTTTAATGCGCTCGTGGTATAGTGGTAGAACTCAGGCTTCCCAAGCCTGGGACCCGGGTTCGATTCCCGGCGGGCGCATTTTTTTAAAATTAATTAGAAATATAGGAACCAATGAAAGACTTAAAAGGAAAAAAACTGAATGCATTTTCAAGATTTCTTCTCAGAAATTTCGATCAAAAAACACGCACTGAGAAAAAATTTCATGAATGATGTGAGAAGGAGGTATTAAATGCTAAAAATTCAAATCAATCAATCTTATTTATTTAATCTACATCTACAGTAGCTTTACATTTATTACAACGTTTTGCACCCCTAAATAGTGGGTTCCCACATTCGGGGCAATGGTATCTTTTTTCTACCTCCTCAACCCATTTTTCGGTACCGAGTTTCCTCCATGCTGGGATATCTTGAAGTATAACTTTTTTACCAACAGGAATAGGGAATCTCTCTATCATCTCACATGGAAATTCTTCACACTGATAGCACCCTTCAATCTCTTTCTCCTTTGCACAACTTTTGATGGGGCATGTTTGACAGAATTTAAACACAATACCGTCTGAAAGGCACCCTGTACATTGAAGATCTTCCACTTTTTTTGCAAATGGGCCATATGCTTTTAAAAGTACTTGTTTGAACTTTTGATTATTGTCTTTATGAGCAATATAAATGGAACATACACCACAATATAAACCACAAGGAGCTAAAAGCTCTTTCTTTATTTTTGACATCTTAAATGCCTCAATATTGAAATAAAATAAATAGTGATTATAATAAAAGGAGATTTTATTTAAACTTGTTCTTTACGAAGAAATTCCTTTTTTAAACCTTATATCTGAAATAGTTTTCCCATTCTCCTTTCCTAAATCCTATATCTGAAAGATTTAGTCAATTTATCTGTTCTAAGCCCTTGCTATTTAAGAAAATCCTTGATAATATTTTTTTTCTCATTGGAATAGAAAATCTTTTAATCTTATCAAAAGACGATCCACCACATTGACACCAGCCCTCAATACCTTATTTTTCAACGTAATCTATAATTGAACCCTTTTCGCTTATTTTAAATAAATTCATAACCTATTTGAATAATTGGCAATATTTAATTTTTTGATAATTCCTTACGAATTTGAACTTAAAGTGTAAGAAAAATTAAAGTAAAGATTTATTAATAGAGATTGTAAAAATTAATACAAAATCTAACGATAAAAAATTAGAAGTGAATTTTAGTATGAATCGTGATACTGAATTTAAAAATAGAATAATCTTAGTTTGTTTCTTTCTCTCATTATTTATTATTGCGACAATTTTCATGTTCATTACGCCAACTTCGATAAAGGTTACACGTGGAGATGCAGTTACAACTTCAGATGGTGAGACTATTTCGTTTAATGTATTTGAACCAGTAGGTAGAGAAGCCGAAAAAAAACCAGCTGTAATAATTGCTCATGGAATTATGGCAAGTAAAGAAATAATGAATGGATACGCAGTGGAATTAGCTGCTGCGGGTTTCATAGCTGTGCCATTTGATTTCCGAGGTCACTCTCAAAGTTCAGGAATTCTTGATACGAGTAAAATACTTGAAGATGTTATAGCAATAAAAGACTACTTAAGTACACGGAGCGATGTGGATATACATAATCTCGGTTATATTGCATATAGTATGGGCGGCTTTCCTGGGAATATAATCATTAAAATAGACCCAGATTTCAAATGTTTTATAGGAGTTGGAACGTCATTAGCTACTAACGCTTCGGATATAAGATTGGGAAATAGTACTGACCCACTTAATGTGTTAATTATTCAGGCAAAATTTGATGAGGCTATTCAATTATCGGGCACAAAAGCGGGAATAGGTTTAAGAATAGGTTTGGATGCTAATGATGTTGATGCTAATAAGTTGTATGGGAGTTTTAATGACGGAAATGCTACAAAGATTTTTTACGATGATAACACAGATCATTTATTATTAGCTTGGGATCAAGATTTCATAAGGGAATCACGTAATTGGGTAATTAATACGTTTTCTTGGGTAAGACCCGTTGATGAAAACTTTTATGTCAATGCTAGAGGCCTCATCTTGATTCTTCAGTGTATAGGAGGAATTGGATTTTTCTTTCTAATCTTAGAGCCACTCTCTAATTTAATTGTGAAAGCAAAGGAAGAAGATAGATATAAAATAGAATTACAAGATGAGACAATAAAAAGTCTTTCAATAAAAACAATTGGTTATTCATTGGGTCTCGGTGTAATAGGAATGATTATATTAATGCCATTTTTCCTCTTCCTTCCCTTATCTGTAGCAGGGATGATGGCAATGTTTAATTTCGGCTCTGAGTTTGCACTATTTATTATGCTATGGAGAACAGGTAAAAAAGCAGGTATATCGGTAAAAGAAATGATAAAAGGGGTATTTAAACGACCTCAAGGGAAATTAATGAGAGAAATCGTATTAGGGGTAATATTAGCAGCAGGGTTGTACATAATAATATATCTTTCGATTGGTTTAAATTATTTTTCTATGGCACCATATTTCATTAAAATTTTATGGATTCCACCGTATTACGCTGTTTTTTTCATTATTTTTCTAATATCAGGCGTGTTATTTCAATCTATAATTCAAGTAAAATTTGAAACCGACCTCAAAAACACATATAAAGTATCGTTATTAATATTCGGTTTTAGATTTGTTTATTTTATAGTCTATATTTTGCTATTGAGTCTTCTAATGCGTTCTACTTTTTTCCTGCTCTTTACATTCGTAGCCATTCCAATACTTTTGCTGACAAGCTTTGTTTCCACTTTTCTTTATCAAAAAACAGGAAATATTATTCCATCTCTCATAGTAAATACAACTATATTTGTACTTGTTATTGGCACAGCGTCACCTTTTTTTCTTGGATTAAATATGCTTGCAATATTCAGCCATTAAATAAAAAATAATTCCAAATTCTTTTTTTTTTATTTTTGAAAGAAGTATATAGCTAAATAATTATTGTTTCATCGTTTTTTAAGAAAAAATCGCTACGATAAATTGTTTCAACTTCGCTATATTACTCTATTAGCGAGATTTAAGCATTACCAAGATATTCCTTTTCTGAACTTTATATCTGAAATAATTGAGTCCTTTAAATCTTTCGGAACGGGTTGAAATGAATGAAAGATATTTTGCCAAAATGCTCTACCTGAGGTTTTATTTCTTATATCTTCGGCAAAATCCATGGCGTATCTAACTGGCATAAAAAAATCAATTAATGTTTGATATTCATTATCTTGAAACATTTTATTAACTTTTAATTGGTATTTAGCCAATAGATTTAATGCTTTTTTTATCAATTCAGGAGGAAGTTGGATTGTGGTTTGATAAATTGGTTCAAGTAAAACCAATCGAGCCTCATTTAAACCTTTTTTAATAGCATCATATATCATAGTAGTTAATTCTGAAATTGAACTCTCTTCTTCTTTGGATGAAATGTTAATAGCTTCTATTATAATTTTTATTTCTGTAAGAACCTCACCACAGAGGGGGCCATTCAAACAAATTTTATTAATGATGTCAATGATTTTGTTCTTATCTTTGTCATTTAGTTTGATATCCTTAATATCCAACGGAGTATTGATTAATACATTTAAATTATTATCACAATTAAGAAATCCTTCAATTTCTTTTGATGGAAGATTAGTTTTTTCTTTTAAAAATTCTTTTAATTTATTTAATGGCTTAATAATTTTATGTTCGCCAGATCTAAAGAATTGAAGTGTTTTGTGATCTAAGCGTTTGATTTTGATTTGAATTGAATTTTTCCCATTTGGTGAAATGGATGAAATTGATGATGATTTGGTCATACAGGATTCCTTAAAAACGCTTCGTGGCTTAGACATATCAACTCCAATACCTCTTTTTTTAATTTCATTAACACTAACCTCTAAATGCAATGGTCCCATTCCAGAGAGCAATAATTCACCAGTTTCTGGACTTTCAGTATATTGCAAATTTGGATCTTCAATAAGTAAATCTTCGATATGAGCTTTTAATGGATCCAAATCCTTCAGGTATTCGGGTTCCACTGATACAGTAATAACTGGTGTAGTAATGTATTTCACATTTTCAAATGCAATCATTTGATCAGAGAATTTTGTCTCGATTAGTGTTTCCCCACTTTTTATATTCTTTAAACCTCCAATTGCAGCAATATTTCCAACAGGTATCTCTTCTACAAGGTCTCTTCTTGCACCCATAAATATTGCAACAGATTGTATAATCTGTTCATTATTTTCTCTTAAAAGAAATGTTGGATTTTTTATTCTTAATACACCAGAAAATATTCTTCCAGTTCCAATTAATCTACCTTTATCATTTATAACTTTACTAAGGCAAATTATTAATGGCCCATTTGGATCACATTCTATCATAGCCTTTCCGATCTCTGAGGTGATATCTCCTTCCCAAATTTTTTTGATTCGATACTTTTGAGCTTCTTTAGGATTTGGAATGTGATCTACAACCATTTCTAATATTGCTTCATGGATTGGATTTAAGACAGCTAGTGATTCAAAACCATTATTAAGATATTTATTTCGTAGGTCTTCAAAAGATATTTTATTTTTCTCGAATATAGATAATGTAAAGCCCCATTTATGCAGAGCCGAACCAAATGCAACTGTTCCAGCTGCAGGAGACACTTTCCATTCATCTTTAAATTCCGAATCTGCGTATCTTTCAATTAATTTATTAAAATCATTTATTATTCGAGAAATTTTTTTCCTAATTTGATTAGGCTTTAATTTTAATTCTCTAAATAATCGATCTAACTTATTAATGAATAGAACAGGCTTTACACCTTCTTGTAATGCTTGTTTAATCACCGTTTCTGATTGTGTTATAATTTCCTCCACTGCATCAACTATAACAATAACTCCATCAATCAATCTTAGAGCTCTTGTAACTTTACCGCTAAAATCTAAATGTCCTGGAGTATCAACTAAATTTATTAAAAATTCCTCGTTTCTACCTAATACTTTCTCATAATATAAAGAGATATTAGTTGATTTCATAGTGATACCACGCCTTTGTTCTTCTTCTAAGTAATCTAAAACTCTCGCTTCTCCCGCAAGATCAGGTGAGAGTAATCCAGCTTCACTCAAAAGTGAATCAGATAATGTTGTCTTACCATGGTCAATATGGCCAACAAGACCAATATTTCGAATTTTTTCAACTTTATGCATAAGTTTTAAAATCTCTATGATTTCCTTAGATCTACGAGGCAAATTTCAAATCAACGATTTAAGATTAGTTAGTATATAAAGAAATAAATAATCAGTTTAATATCTTATTGTTCTAACTTGGGGGGAAATGATTTTAGCAACTCAAGATCTTCGTCATAGAAATTATAATTTACGGAAATTTTTAGAAATTTCACCAATTTAATTCTCAGCTGGGTCAGATTGCTCATTAAATCATTTCCCTATTTTAATTATTAAATATACATATATAAGAATTCGCTTTATTGAGTAAATTGAGAATTGTTAAAAATTTAACAAGTTATTTTTAAAGATAAGTTTAGTTTAATAATAATAGGAATATAGAATCATGATGATCACGAAATTTGCTGTTGTTGATATTGAAACTACTCATACTAATTCGACCGAGGGAACAATAGTAGAAGTTGGGATTTGTTGTGTAGATTTAGAGAATAAAAAATTTATAAAACTTCTTGATACTATCGTAAGGGAACCTAATTTTAAGAATTATAATGCATGGATCTTTGATAATTCATCACTTACTATTGAAGATGTTCTAAACGCCCCTGAGTGGGTAGAAATACAGCCTAAAATTATTGAGATTTTTAAAAGATTTCCAGTTACTGCATATAGTAAGCTTTTTGATTTCACTTGGTTAAAGCATCGTGGGGTATATACAGTAAAAGAACTTCCCGACCCAATGCTTGAATCTACTAATATTCTAAAATTATCACAATTAAATCCTGAATTAGGCGAATATAAATGGCCAAAAGTCGAGGAATGTTGGCAATATTATTTTCCAAATATTCCCTACAGAGAAAGACATCGAGCATATGATGATTGTATCCATGAAGCCGCTATTATTTATGAAATGTATCGTCGTGGGCACTATATTTTGGAAATAGAGTAATTCCATTCATTCTTTCCTTTTAATAAAATATTCGCAATTTAAAATTGGCATATCCCAAGGTTTTGCAAATCCAATTGCGTTGAATTTCAAACAAAGAAGCGGCAGATCTTCTTTAGGACGTTTTGCGAATTTACAGAATAAACAGCTTTTAGAATATTGTTGCTGATAAATTTTTTTTTGGGTTTTTTCTATTTTATTTTCAATCAATTTTAACATCGCTTTTTTGTATTAAATTAACAAAGAAATAAGTATATTTAAAGAAAAAAACAAGGTTGTGTACAAAATTCAGTGATGACTGACAGGTGAATTCAATTGAAAATTAGATCTCGAACAAACGATTAAGGAAATTTTAAATTAATCCAATAAAAATTATAATAAGAAAAATAATGTTCTATTTGTTCTGAAGATGAATTTAAATATGCCTTCCATGAAGGAGAAATATTGCCCACAATGGTTTATAAATTTTAATCTTTTTATCAAGGGATTCTCTAAATTCACTGACATTATTGTAAAGTATGATTAAATTGAATTCGCCAAAACCAGTCTCTTTATCCAAGTTAGGAAATAGAATATTTAAATAATTAATTCTCTATTTGATCCATAGCATGCTCCAAATTTTTATATTGAACGTTCAATTGGAGTTCATATCGTTTTTCATATTTATTACATTATTGGCGGGAGAATTTTTAATTCTTTTTGTATATTATGTTAAAGGAGGATTTCAAAAAGAAAATGCAAAATCTGGCCTATATTTTTTAATTCTGGTTTTTTATTTTATTTATTTTGGTCTAAGTTTCATAAATCTATTTATTTTTGTAATATCATTTAGTATTTTATTTTATTGGTCCTCTTATATTTATGTAAAATCCGAATTTTCAAATAAAAACGATGGTTTATTGCAAATTAATTGGTATTGGTCATCGGTTTTCTTTTATATGTATATGCTTTATTTTTATTTTAAAAATTTTAATACTCTTAATGGACTTATATTCTCTTCAATTATTCAAATGATGCTTGTATTATGGCTATATTTTACGTTTAATCGTTATTTATTTAATAAAAAAAAAGCAGTTTCTTTTAGAAACAAAGCTCGTGAAGAATTAGACAAAAAAAAATATGAAGAGGCATTAAATTTCCTTAAAGAAGCAGTTCAGGCTTCAAACAATATAATCGGCATAACAAAATTAGAGACTCAATTGGAGATAGAATTTAAAAATATGGAAACCGCTATTAAAGAAGGTAATTTTAAAAATCTTGAAAACATATTACCTGAAATTATTAATCAGAAGACTCAAATTTTAGCATATTTTATTATTTGTTCTATCTTTATATTTATAATAGTCTTATTTCTAATTTTCATTTTTTGACTATAATTAATATAATAAAATCGTTTTTGAAAATTTTCTTTATAGAGTAGTTCCCACCAAAAAAGATTAGAATGTTACTTAGCGTTTTAAACCCCATCACTGGATTTTGCAACCACCCAAAAACAAAGAAAAAGAATTAAAAAAAAAAGAATTAATTAAATCTACTTTATAAAAGATTTTTTTTTCATTTTAAGCCCTAAATAAAGTATTGATATCAATGAAACAATACCAATAATTCCAAATGGAAATCCGGGGATCTCTGACGTTGAAATATCTTGATAAACCTCGCTTGGATATATTGCATTTAGGGTATGTAGATATGTATTACTAGTTATATCCTGTTCCTTGGTATTATTATTAAATTCAGACAATGTCATGTTCATATCTAATGTAGCCAAGCGAAGTACATTAGTATTTGCGCCATAAAACACTTCTCCTGTCATTATTAATGTTGAATTGGTCCAAGCATTTGATTCTGTAGGATATGAACCAAGCAATTCGATTTGGACACCCAGTGTTATTACATAATTTATACTACGTGCGGTTTTTGAGATAACTTCAGTGCTATTAGAAGAGGTTTCAATATCACCCGTTTGTTTATCAATTGACAATAAATTTCCGAAAACCCAAAAAAAGATAGCAACAAGCATAATTGGAGAATTAACAAATACTAAGGGAACATATTCATTATCAAGGCTAGCCAGAGAAACATCCTTTGCATTCCAAAATCCTTGATAATGTGTTAAGATAGTATCGTTTATATAATAACTTGAGTTACCTCCCCAAGCCGAAAACCCAGGACCATTTTGATAGTCTGGTGCTGGCGTCATATCACCATCTCTCTCGTAATACGCACCTGTTATATTCACTGCATTTCCAAAAAATGGATAATTTCCTATTTCTACAGATTCTGCCTTGAATCGAATATGTGATGTTCGTATAGGAGTATTAAAAGAGTCTCCCAACTGATCTATTCCATATTCATTAATCTTGCTTTTCCAGAGTACAACATTTTCCTCTCCATTTTCCCACCAAACATCGTTAATAGTGATAGCTAAAACAGTAGGCATAAAATTCAGATATATTAAAAAGCAAATTGAAATAAGTATTATTTTTTTTTTTATCACTTTATACTACACCCAATAAAAATTTAAATTAGAATTAATCAAAAAATATATCCAAGTTCTTATATTTATTATTTAAGGTTTTTTTTGAATAACAAGTAAATATTTCGATAATTATAAAATCGAATTCCCTTTAAAATTGATGAAATAGGTGTTAAAAATTCTTGATTATCTTTCTTAAAGATATCCTTTAAACAAAAAAGTAGCATGTGTTTATAAATATCTAGATAATTAAGTTGTAATGATGAGATTCCTTTATTTTATAAATTCTTTTTAATGAGATTAATAATTGATTTTAATCCAAATGAACTTCCCCATTAATTCTCACAATCCGACCTTCTACTTTCAATCGGCCATCGCAATATAATTCAATTGCTTTTGGAAAAATTTTATGCTCCCCTTTAAATTTCTTGCTCCAAGTGTGTCTTCGGTGTCGGTATCATATGCAGGAACACATTTTTGAATAATTATAGGTCCATGATCAGAATGATGATCTACAAAATGAACAGTACAACCTGATACTTTTACTCCGTATTCTACTGCATCTCGCTGGGCATGCATACCCTTGAATGAAGGGAGAAGGGCTGGGTGTATATTCATGACATTTCCTTTAAATTGGTCAAGAAAATATTGGCTTACTAACCTCATGTACCCCACTAAGACAATTAAGTCGCAAGAGTATTCTTTTAGAATCTTTACTAATTTTTTATCAAATTCCTCTCTTGTTCCTTTATGTTTATCCGATTCAATTAAATAGTAAGGGATATTAAAGTTCTTAGCACGTTTCATACATAGAGCCCCCGGTTTATTACAAATGAGTACAACAACTTTTGCTTTATTTTTTAGGATGCCCTCTTCCGTTGCTTTAATAATTGCTTCGAAATTAGATCCCGACCCTGAAGCTATAGCTCCAATTTTTACAAGTGTCATGGTTAATCGAATTATTAATTTTTAGAATTTTAAAATTATTTATTATTATAATAAACTTTTTATAATTATGCTAATATAGTTTATTTGGAATAAGCTCTTTAATGAAAATTTTATAGCAATTTTATTAATGAAATACAAATAAAAGAGATTTAATCTCTCGTAATAAATAATCTCATATTAATCTGATTAATTATATCTTTATTTGATATGTATATATTTTAATGTTTTATTATCATAAATTGCAAATCATATAAATTATTTAATAAATAAGAAACTGATTCTTTAAATACTGAGTAAAATGAGTTGCGAACGTGAATTAAACAGAATAAAAACTGTAATTAAAAAAAATCTTCCAGAAGAAATAAATATAAAAAAGATCGAATTTGAGGGTCCTGATATAGCGGTTTATTCTGAAAATCCTAAAATTTTAATAGAAGAAGCTAATATTTTAAAAGAATTAGCAAAAAAGATGCGTAAAAGGATTGTGGTTAGATGGAATGTTGAAAAACGTAGAGATATGGGAGAAACCGAGGAATATATTAAAAATTTAGTTGGAGAAGATGCAGAAATTTCAAATATCGAATTTGATGAGAATAAAGGAGAAGTAATTATTGAATCTGTGAAACCAGGATTGGTTATTGGCAAAAAAGGAAATAACTTAACAGAGATAAGAAAAAATACATTTTGGCAACCATTAACGATAAGATCTCCACCTATAGACTCTAAAACGATTAAGTTAATTAGAGGTATGTTAAAGACTGAACGCTCTAAACAAAAGCAAATTCTTCTTAAAATTGGAAAAAGAATACATCGACCTACTCTATTTAACGATTTAAGAATACGAATGACTGCTTTAGGAGGTTTCAGAGAAGTTGGGAGATCATGTATTTTAATCCAAACAAATGATAGTAATATATTATTAGATTGCGGAATAAATGTTGGAAATAGTAATAATCAATTTCCCTTTTTTGAGGTCCCACAATTTACAATAAAAGATTTAGATGCAGTTATTTTAAGCCATGCCCATTTAGACCATTCAGGGTTTATTCCATTCCTTTATAAATATGGTTATCGTGGTCCACTTTATTGTACTCTTCCAACACGTAATTTATCAACAATGCTTCAATTAGATTACATTCAAATCGCTGAGAGAGAAGCACGACCACCTCCCTATTCAAAAAGGGATGTAAAAACCACTGTACTACATACAATTCCATTATCATATGGGAAAGTTACAGACATCGCTCCAGATGTTAAATTAACATTGCATAATTCAGGACATATTCTTGGTGGATCAGTTATTCATTTACATTTTGGAGATGGTGGGTATAATTTTGTTTATACTGGAGATTTTAAATTTCAGAAAACAAGATTATTAGAACCCGCGTCTGTGAACTTTCCCCGAGTTGAATGTCTTTTGACTGAATCTACTTACGGTGGAGCACAAGATCGAATTCCAAGCCGTCATGAATCTGAAAAGGAACTTAGAAATGTAGTTAACGCTCATATCAGGAAAGGTGGAAAAATATTAATTCCTGTTTTAGCAGTGGGACGAGCACAAGAATTAATCATTATTCTTGAAGAATTTATTTCTCATGGATTAATTGATAAGGTTCCTATTTTTTTAGACGGATTAATCAGTGAAGCGACAGCTATACATACTGCTAATCCAGACTTTTTAAGTAGCGATTTAAGAGAAAAAATCCTTCATCAAGGGAAAAATCCTTTTTTAAGTGAATATTTCACAACTATAAATTCAAAAGATGAACGAAAGGATGTACTTAAAGGAGGTCCGTGCATTATTTTAGCTACATCTGGAATGTTGATTGGTGGACCTTCATTAATATATTTAAAAGAATTAGCTAACGATCCGAAAAATGGATTGATATTTGTATCATATCAAGTTGAAGGAACATTAGGTCGCAGGATTCAAAAAGGTTTTAAAGAATTTCAATACGAAGATACAAGAGGACGAACCCAACTCGTTAAAATAAATTTAAGTCTTTATACAATAGAGGGATTCAGTGGTCACAGTTCAAGATCGCAAATCTCTCAATATATACGCAAGATCAACCCATCTCCCCGTCTAATTATTGTAAATCACGGAGAAGAATCAAAAACGGTGAGTCTTTCATCATTGCTACATAAGAAGCTAAAGCGAACGACTAAAAGCCCAGCTAATATGGAAACACTTCGTCTAAAATAATCATTTCTAAGCGTTAAGTGTAAAATATTTTTTCATAAAAATTATAATAAATCTATTTTTAATTTATTAATATCCTCAATAAAATATGTAATTTTTTGTGAATTATCTTTTGACGCCAGTTGATAAAGAACATAAAAAGAGACCAAGATATATTTCAATACTTCGTGTTACTATTCAGATTTTAAGCTTTTTTTTGATTAATTACATAATAATTGAATTAATTTTTCAAATTGATATGGATTTGTTTGAAGGATTAATTAAAATCCTCCCCATTTTAAATTCCCCTCGAAATCCAATTTCGAATGGAGCTGGATTTGTGGAAGTTATTGTATACATGATTGGTCAAGCAGAATTTCCATTTTTAATAATTGGAGTACTGATATTAATATCTTTATTAAGTTCCCGTTTATTTTGTGGATTTATTTGTCCAGTTGGTTCAATTCAAGATTTTTTATCAATATTTCGTTCAAAGAAAAAACAATTCTCAAGAAAGACTCATAAATTTTTGACTCATATTAAGTTAGTTATATTATTAATCATAATTATTGCGATAATGGCTTTAGGTATTGCGAAAGTGATAAGCCCAATTTTTTATATCGATTATAAAAATAATTTAGGAGATTTTGCGGATAAACCGCTAGGTTATTTTTCTTTATCTGAATATTTATTTGTTTTCCTCCCGGAAATAATTCAAGATATAATTAATTCTGGTGATATCTTAATTTTATTTAATGATTTTGTGACTTTTTTCATATTTTTCTTTTATATTATAATTCTAATATTTGCAGTGTATTATCCCAGAATGTATTGCAGATATATATGCCCATATGCGGCTTTAAGTTCACTATTTAGTGAATATTCTTTTTTGAAATTAGCACGTAATCCGGTAAAATGCGCGGGACGAAAAGAGTGTGGGATTTGCGAAAAAGTATGTCCAATGCAGATTAGAATTTTAGATGAAAAATTTGAAGGCTTTACCGGGGGAGGGGAATGTATATTATGTTTGAAATGTGTTGAGAAGTGTCCTTTTAATGCTTTAAAATTAAAATTTGGTTAATTTTTTAATTAGTATCTTTTACTTTTTCACACGTTCAGAAATTTCCTTGAAGTAACCATCACTCATACCTGCGATATAATCCCTCACGATCCAGCCAAGCCTATCTTGTTCCTTATACTTCTTATAATATTTTGAAAAATCTCTATCGTCTATATATTCTATATGGTCTTTAAAAATGGGTGATTCATGATTCTCCATTTTTAAATCTTTTAAAGAGGATTCAAAAATCAAATTGAACTTGTCTCTTAACTTTTCTATAAAAGTCTTACCAGAATTATCTTTGATAGATAAATCCCTTCTTGAATAAATATAGTCGTAGTTAAATTGTTTTAACTCTTTAAGTGCTTTAAATATTTCGTCAGAATAACCAATATACCCCTCCTTATTCTCAAAACTAAAGTCTATTAGGTCTTTTATTAAAATATTCATTATTTTACGATTAGTGTCCCCAAGAACTTCTCTACAATTCTCGGGGATTTCAGAACGATTAATAAATTTTAAAAGAATGGCATCCTCAATATCTTTCCCTATATAGGAAATTGTATCACAAAATCTAACAACAATACCTTCATAAGACATTGGTATCCTTTTTGTTTTATTTTCGTGAAAACAATCATTATATTCTTTAAAATGATCATCCCAAGTCTTTCCATTTATTTCCACGGGTTTTAGCCGTTTTTCATTAACTTCACCATCATGACATAATATACCATCTAGAACTTGTAATGTTAAATTTAATCCTTCTGCAGGTTTTGTTGGAAACCTCTTTTCTAGATAAAATAACCATCGAACTCCTTGAGCATTATGTATAAAAGTGCCTAAACCGTATTTTTCAGTTATTTCATTTAGAATTTCTTCACCTAGATGTCCATAAGGAGTATGACCAATATCGTGCCCTAGAGCAATGGCTTCAATCAAGTCTGTATTTAATGTTAAAATCCTACCAACTTGACGAGCAACTCTAGAAACTAAGGTAACATGTAGCGAACGGTGAGTAATATTAGCATTATTTACTTCAAAGAATACTTGCGATTTATCTATATATCGGCTGAAGGAAAGGCTGTGTCCTATTCTATCTACGTCTCTAAAAAAAGGAGGTCTGATATCTAAATCCTGATCTTTTTCTTCATAATATCTTGAGGCCATAGAATCTAGAATACCAAGTGGACCAACCGAATTATCTTTAGATAAACGAGCCTTAAATAGATTGAATCTATCAATATCCATAAAAAATTTGTAAAATTATTAATAATATTAAATTTATTTTAATAATTCTTCATTTAAGTACTTTTCTTCATACCAATACCAAAATTCAGGTAAATTCACATTTGGATCACAATTTTTATAACGCTCAAAATCTTCAAAAAATGGTTTATAAATAATGGTGCAAAATTTCTTATCTTTGCGGGTATTCTTTTGATAGTATGTGGCCCAGATTACGGTCTGCATTACTTTAAAATAATTTAATTAAAAAGTAGGGAAAAATATAAAATAGAAGATAAATTAGGTTGGATTGTTAGAGATTATATTGCAGGAATGAGTGATGGATATTTTAAAGAAATGACAGAATGGGTTAAAAAAAAAATTAATGAGATTTTAACTATAATTATTTATTATTAAATACAAAAATATGAAAAATAAAAGTTCGATAAAATTTTAATTTCATGTTAGATAATATTTAACGTAGATAATTAGCTCCGTAGTGTAGTGGCCAAGCATCTGGGGCTCTGAATCCTGGGACGGCGGTTCGAGTCCGCCCGGAGCTATTTTTTTGATTTGATAGAGATTAATATTAAATATCGACAAATACATTAAAATAGTATAATCACTAATTAAGTATAAGAATACCAAAAAATATTAAAAAAATTATTAAAATGCCAATTATTAGTTTTTCAGTTAATGATCATTTGAAAAAATTTTTAAATAAATTAGTTACTAAAAAATATTATCCAAATCAGTCAAAAGTTATAAGAGACGCACTATTAAGGCTTATGTCAACAATGGAAATTTCAGAAATCGATAGAGATGTAGTAATAGAAAAGATACAAAAGGATATAGTTGGAAACGCAATGATAGTGATAGAAAATGATGATGATCTAACAATTAAAAAAATTTCCAAGCTAGAAACTGATTTTAAAGAATCTATCGTAGGTAAATCTCAATTCTTATACTCTAAATATAAAACAATATTATTTGTTTTTGAAGGTGAGGTAGATAGTTTTCATAGTTTTATTTCAGAATTAAATGCTATTGAAAATTTAAAGAATTTTAGATACATAATTATTAGTTAATCTAAAAGAAGAAATTTAGAGTTTCATTGCCCTTCCTATAACATTTTTAAAATTTTCTATGTCATCGGCTAATTTTTCCGCATCATCATCATTAATATTATCTTCTTTACTGTATTTATTTAAAGCCGTTAACCAAAACTCAATTCTATCTAAAACGGGGTGACTCTCTCCTAAAATTTTTCTTATTCTCACAAATGTATCTTGAAGCTTAATACGGATATTATTTGCACGCCATTTTAACATACAATAATCAGAAATTTCCATTAAATTTTGAGTAATGACCATTATGTCAAGTGTTTTTTCACGTTCTTCAGATTTTATTTTTCTAATAATATTTATTTGCTCAAATAAGATTTCAATAATTTTTGCTAACCAACCAGTTAATTGTCCGGGATTACCGCACCAAACTCTTAATTCTAGTGATTGATTTTTAGCATTAATAAATATTCTAGTAATTATTCTCCCACCGGTTACTTTTGCTTCAGCACAATACCATGCTTCAGCTTGGTAATTATCATCATGCCCGTCTTCATGAGAAGTAACAATGGTAGTTTCAAAACTTTTTAGAGTTCTTTGGGCAGCTCTGAAAGCCAACCGAGGATCGAGATCGGCAATCATAAATGCTCTTGCATCACTCGGTAGGTCTTGGATCGCTAATTGACAATCTTCCACATTGTCGAGAGTAGCGATGACTAATGGACATTTTATTTGCACATTTTTTTTCTTGAGATATATGGTTTTTTTTTCACCTTTTGGAGACTTATAGATAACTGTTCCACCGATTGAAGATATTCCACATTCACGGGGTTCTAGGTAAAAATCAACTCCTCTTGAGTTATTAGGTTCAATTACAGGAATTGAAATTATTTCATTTTTTATATTATAACTAGAAGGGGCATCAAGTATAATCTTAATAGAGTGAATTGCCACATCATTATGATTTCGAACTACTATTTTAAAGTGTAATTGACCTCCTTGAAAATCATATTCTCTAAGAACTTCAACCTTATCAGATAACTTTAAGTCATCAGTTGGAATCTCATCTAATTTTATTGAATATTGAGATGGGATGGGAGTTACTTTTTCAAGAATGAACATTTTATTTAAAGAATCAATATATCCTTCAATGGAGCCCCGTGATATCAGAATTGCTAATTTTTCCTCAATATTTGACTCAGTTATTCCTAAACGTCTCGCTAATTCTGTTAATGAAATTTTCCTATAAACTTTAGTTACTTCTTTTATTTTGATTTCTAAGTGTTTTTGAGTCATAAATTCTCTTCTCTGAGTAAATACACCCTTAAGTTCTCCACTTTGTATAAGATTAAATAAAGTTCTCCGATTTAATTCCACAGCGATTTTAAGATCTTCTGAAATTTTATTAAGTTTAAAAATTCCTTTATCTTTTGCATATTCCTTTATTTCAATATTTAATTGATTTTGGGTGATTATTTCTTTTCCTTTATCTGCAAAAAAAGCAAATAACTTCTCTAATTTCATTAGATTTACGCAAAAATTTTTAATATTTTCTTGAGGTAAATCTAATTCTTCACTAAGTTTTATTATTGAAATTCTGCCCTTTAAATTAATAATATCAATTATTTTATCGAAGATATATTGTTTAGTATAATATTTCTGCTTGCTTATCGTAAAAGAACCTTTGATTTTATATTCCTTAATCAACTTTAAGATTAATTTTATTATATTATCAGAACTCATATCTAACATTGAAGATAGATTTTGATTCTCAATAATTCCATCTTCTTCAATTTTTGAAACAATTTTTTGTTTGATTTCTGATGAGATATAATAAAATAAATTATGAATATTATCGGTAATTCCATAAACTTTATTTTCATTAATAAAATTTTTAATAATTCCAACAATCTCGTCTGAACTGACGTTAAACATTGTTGATAACGTAGTAAAATTAGTAATTGAGGCACTTTTTAATACTGCTAAAAGACATTGGGGGCATACTTCCTTACCTTCGAATTTTCTTAATTTTTTATTGCATACTTCATCAAATTTTATTATACCAAGTCTTTTTGCATCTCTAA
The DNA here is from genome assembly GCA_029856045.1 of Promethearchaeia archaeon. Classification (GTDB taxonomy): domain Archaea; phylum Asgardarchaeota; class Lokiarchaeia; order Sigyniarchaeales; family SOKP01; genus 6H3-1. Next base: position 79,946 of record JAHQWG010000028.1, read on the forward strand.
GAACTCTTTCTTTATAAGGATAAAATATTCCAGGAGATTTTAAATACGAATTCCATCCACATTTTTTATCAGTGCATTTTAAATAGAATTGACCAGATGATAATCTATCTAACTGTAGTAGCGCTTTACATTCAGGACATGAACTTCTTTCTATTATGGAACAGCGATATCTTAGATCTTTAGCATTAACTCGTGAATAATATAAATTATGATCTTTACAATACCATTTCTCTGTACTAATCACATGGTTTATGCAAAAGGAAGCTCCACACTTCTCACAAGTAAATACTACGTTTTCATCTTCACAAAATTCGCATTTCATTTTTTAAAAACTATTCTTCTTTTAGTAAAGATATATATTGCATTATTAAAAATTTTTATAGTCCAATAATTATTATTTAGAAATTTAACCTACAATATGAAAAAAAGAAGTTGGTAATTTATACTCCTAAATGATAGGAAAAATATCAATTTGAAATATTGAAAGAATTAATATCACAATATTAAAAAAAATTATCAAAATAATCATTATTAGAGAAACTTTATTGGATCTTTGAGTTTCTATCCTTCTTCTTCTTGAACCAAATTCGCTTATAATTGCTAAAGGGAACAATCCAAGAAATGTGCCTAAAGAAAAGGATAAGATTGTTAACAATCCACTTATTAAGCCGTAGCTTAATGTCCAAGTAAAACATTGAGTATAAATTATTATTTCAAATATACATGGGGGAATACCAGCTAAAATCCCAATGATATAAGGTGTTCTTTTTCTTTTCCAATCAATATCCATCTTTAATTCATCAGCATATCTAGAATGAGGGGCATAATGGTGAGTAATAATATAAATCAACATATAAACTGATACTACACAGCTTATTAATGCCCCGAAAAAATTATTAACATAATTTTCTGTAGGAATCAATGTAAAAATTAAACTAAATAATGAAGTAAGTGTGCCAATAAGCACATTAGCTGTCATTAGTCCAGCACCATATATTATTAAAGTTATCATACTACTTTTCCAATCCTTACTTATACCAAATGACCAAAAACAAAAAATTGCTTTATCTTCACACGGCATAATTGTATGTAATAAGCCTATGACAAAAGCTGGCCATAATACAAGCAGTTGTTCAAGAATCTTGGATTCCCCTGAAAAGAAATGTTAAGTTAATATTTAATATATAGATTTGTATCTTCCTTATTTTAAATTTTATATTTAATATTAAGATCTGTTTATTTATTATTATTATTTTATCTAATTGCCTTTATGATCGAAGAATCTCTTAATAAAATTTTTTGTGATAATTATAACTGATTTCTTCCATTTTTCTTTAATGCAAATTTAATTAATCCATAGAAACATAATAGTAAGAATATAGTTGGAATAAAATTATAAGGAAATAGGTCGTGAATCAGATACCAGAGACCAGTAAAAAGCATACTAAAAAAACTCAATCCAAAGAAACCGGGTTTTACATATTTTTTAAAGATTAAAGGGCTATTTGAGGAATAAAAGAATGTGATTGATAAAATTGGTACCAAAATTACAAGGTGATGGTCCCAACTATCAAAATAAACTAATAACATAATTACTAATCCAAAACTAAAAGCATGAGTTATATCAAATTGTGGATTAACCTTTATAAAATATATGAAAATACCAAATATGCCAATTAACATAAAAATTACAAAAAAAACTATAAAAGAACTGCTAGAAATTCCACTTAAATTAAGTGCATTTAAAACCAATCGCGTAATACTAAATGAATGATTTACAATTTCTGGGGTTGAACCTAAAAAATTTACTTCTAAAAAGCCATTCCATAAACTTGGAATAAATATGAAAAATAAAATATTGAAACTTAATGGGAATATAACACCAATCAATCTCAGTATGCTTCTAAAGAAATCAATATTAATTTTTTTATTTTTTAAGTCAATTTTTATTAATAATAAAAAAGGAACTATGAAAACTGTTATTGGTTTTATAATTATACTTATTCCTAAGCAAATACCTCCAAGAATTTCCATAAAAAGCGATGTTTTTGTTTTAAAAAAATAAATCGAAATTAATAGAAAAAAAGTAACAAAAAGGTTGATTTGTCCAAGAATATAATTAATTGAATGCGGAATAATTAAGAGAAAAATGCTAATATAAAGAATTACTCTTTTCTTATCCAAGTCTTCAACATTGGAATTTACTGAAATGCATTTAACCATTAATACACAAATCGAATAGGTAGTAATTAAATTCAATAATTGGAATCCAATAAAACCTAAATCATAACCTAATAAATAAAATGGGACAAAAATAAATGCGGAGAGCGGAAAATACCTGAACGGCCAATCATAATTTGCCTCATTATATAAGTCTGGGAGGTTAGTGATCACCTGTTTTCCTACATTATAATACGTTAAGAAATCGTTTTGATTATGTAAAATAGTAAAAAATAATATTAGAGAAAGAGCAAAATAAAATAAATGTATAAAAAATGCGATTTTAAATAATTTTTCATTCCAAAATTCTTTGAAGTTATTCTTTTTGTTTAATAGAAAAGATTTAAAATCCATTAAGAAAATAGAAAATAATTTTTCAAAAAAGTCTTACTAAAATTTTTTAATTTTAAACTATAAAAGTTAAATTATGTCATTAATCGATAAAAAAAGACAATTAATAAAAGTTACTTTTGGTGTAATAGTCGGAAATAGAGATGTTTTTCCAGACCAACTTGCAAAATCTGGTAGAGTAGAAATTATTGAAGTTTTAAAAGAATTAGGTTGCGATTATGTCATTTTAAATGAAAAGGATACTAGATTTGGAGTTGTAGAAACCCTTTCAGACGCAAAAAAATGTGCAAATTTATTTAAAGCCAATCGGGATAAGATTATGGGAATTATTGTTGTTTTACCTAATTTTGGTGATGAGAAAGGAGTTGCAAACTCTATAAAGATGGCGGATCTAAATGTTCCGATATTAATTCAAGCCTCATCTGATGATATAAAACAAATGGATCGAAAATTTAGAAGAGATGCTTTTTGTGGGAAAATCTCAGTATGCAATAATCTATATCAGTATGGAATTCCCTTTACCTTAACAAAATCCCATACATGTCCGATTACTTCAAAAGAATTCAAGAATGATATCATAAAGTTTGAAGCAATCTGTAGAATCGTTCATAAAGTGAGAAATGCAAGATTGGGACAAATTGGAACAAGACCGGCGGCTTTCAATACGGTTCGATATAGTGAAAAGATCTTGGAAAAAAATGGAATTTCTATAGAACCAATAGATTTATCAGAAATTCTGGCTGCAATAAATAACTTAAGCAATGATGATTTAGATGTAAAAGAGACAGTGGAGTATATAAAAAACTATACAGAAACTAAGATATTCCCTGAAGAAGGTATAATAAAATTAGCCAAATTAACAGTAGTTATAAAAAATTGGGTAAAGGAGAATGATTTAGATGGTTTTGCATTTCAATGTTGGCCTAGCATTCAAGATAATTTCGGTATTGTGCCTTGTGCAGTATTAAGTATGTTTAGTGAAGGATTAATACCGGGGGCATGTGAAGTAGATATTTCTGGATTAATAGGAATGTTAATATTACAATTGGCTTCGAATAACCCTTCAGCAATATTAGATTGGAATAATAATTATAAGTATGAAGAAGATAAAATGGTAACATTTCATTGTTCAAATCTACCGAGATCATTTTTAAAAGGAGCACAGATTACAACTCATCCAATTATATCTGATGGAAAAGGAGCAGAAAAATCATTCGGCGCTATACAAGGTAGAATTCTTGCTGAATCTTGCACATTTCTTAGAATTGAAACCGATGATATCAATGGAAAAATTAAATGTATATTAGGTGAAGGAAAATATACTGAAGATCCTTTACAAACTTTCGGAGGATATGGTGTTCTTCAAATTCCACATTTACAGAAATTATTAAAAAAAATTTGCACGAGTGGATTTGCCCATCATGTTGCAGTTACCCTAAATAAAGTAGGAGATATAATAAATGAAGCAATAACCACATATTTAGGATGGGAAATTGATTATCACACAAAAGAGTAATAGTTTATTAGAAATTTATCCCATTTTTATTAGAAAAAATATTCAAATACCCAGAAAACTGTAAATAATCCAGTAGCTCCGAGTAAAATCCAGAAAAGAAGTTTAATAAACCCACTACTCAGAAATGTTATTGATTTAATGAGTATATTCCTTAACATTTTTACTTTTCCAACTGTGAAACTATCTTTATTAACAAAAAAAAGATGCTTATTTAAAAGATGCTGATTGTCCATTTGTTGAATTAACCGTTTAACTTTGTTTATCGCTTTGAATTGTTTATTTTTATCAGGAGAATTTATATGTTTAAAATTAAGAATTGTACCAATCACTTTATATTGAATATCGGTTCCATCTGGTTTTTTTTTTATAGAGTCTTTAACAAACTTTAATAAATATTTTAAATTAACAATTTTTTCTGGATCAGGTTCCAAAAATGTTTCTGGTGCTATATATTGGATGAAGACCTTCTCGTTAAATAAATCGCTGTTAATTATTATTTCAAGATCATTATTTGACAGAGGAGGTATATGTTCTTTAATTTTTTTTAAATCAACAGCAAAGGACTTTCTGAGATTAAACCCATCACCAATATTATTAATTTGACTATTTTTTAAATATGTATAGAGTTTAAAGCAACCATTTTGATATGTTTTATCTATAAATTTTTCAATCTCTTTTTGATTTCTTTCCTTGATTTTTACTTTTACATCTTTATAAACATTCAGCACCTCATTTATTATTAATCTCTTTAATTTAATCTCTGTATCAATTGTAAATCTCAATTTATTGAAAGTATTCTTGATTTCAAAACCATCTAAATTATAAAAACAATATTTTATCAAATGGTTTAATTTTAACTTATTTAGTCTGGTAATTTTCTTGTTTATAGATGAAGTCTTTCTTATTAAAGATTCTAAAAGTAGATTCAATTTATTATAAAATGTGATATATTTATCGGCAACTTCTTCTTCTTTGCTTATTTTTGGTTTTTTAATCGATTTTGATTCAAAATGTTGATGATAATATTCAATTGAGCCATTATAATCGTCCTTTAGAGAAGAAATAAGTTCGGAATCAAACTCACTTAGATTAATTATTGGGTTCAATTCTAATGCTTTTTTATAGTATTCAAATCCAATTTTTTTCTTCTCTTTTTTAAAATACACTACTGCTAAATTTATCATCGCTAATAGGTTATTTGGATTATATTTAAGGGCTTTTTTGAATTTCTTAATAGCCTTTCTAAATAAGTTATTTTTGTAGTAACAGATTCCAAGATCATTTAAAATAGAAATATCGGAGGTATATATTTGAAGAGCAATTTCGAAATATTTAGCAGCGTAAGAATATCGTTTCTTATTGAAATTAGAAAAACCAGCATTACATAATTCAATTTTAAAAAATTTTATCAAATCATTTTTTAATCTACTGGATTCTAATACGTCTAAATAAGCTTTCTTTATTTGATAATTAAGGTAATTATTAAAATTAAATCCAAGTTTCTGAAGCGTTTTTTTAAAATCGTTAATTTGACTTTTAAATCTTTTATCGTAGGTTTTAATAGGATACTTCTCAAATTTTTTAATGTCATAATAGTCATAACTATGATAATCATAATCACGAGGATAGCGAGAATTTTCATATTTCACCATTTCAGATTTGAATTCTTGTTTAATTTTTTCTGACAAATAAGAAAGATCATCTTTAATAAGACCTTCTAAATTCTCAATTTTATTAAATTCAATTACACCTTTTTTTTTTTCCAATTTTAGGGTTTTTATTAGATCTCCAACAAAAATAGCAAAAATTGAACTTATAACAATTAAGGTTATCACTAGAGTTATAAATGGATTTAAAAAAGCATTTCTTGGATTTGAAATCCATGAAATTTCCAATATATCATTAATCCCATCCAAATCGGTATCTTTTTGATTTGGATCTGTAAAATATGTGTTAATCTCCTCCCAATCCGATAATCCATCGCCATCTGTGTCAGAGTCATTCGGATTTGTAGTAAAATTTTCTTTTTCTAGAATATCTGCAATAGAATCTCCATCTGAATCTATCTGATATTTTAGAATATTCATATCATAACCCCCGTTGTTTGTTTTAGCGACAATATATGTATTATTTAAAGAATCAAAGGCAATTCCTCTTCCCACATTTCTCTCATCTAAACCCCATGTAACATTAGTAATCAAATTACCAGAATCACTAATTGATAAATAGATTAGATTTTTCTCAAAGCTACCATAACTAGAGGTACTTCCTGTAATATGAATATTATTTAGCGAGTCCAATTGTAAATCAAACCCATCTTCTGATTCAGTTCCACCCCAAGTTTTATTCCAAACTTGCTGACCATCATTATCAAATTTAATAAGTAATAAATCGCTCTTATTACTTTCGCTCTGGTTATATCCAACAATATAAAGATTGTTAAGTGAATCAATAGCAATATTTCTTCCCCATCCATGTTTATTAGCATGCCACTGAGTGTTCCATTTCATATCACCAGTACTATTGAATTTTGTTAAAAATATGTCATTATTACGATTTGTTACGACGTAAAAGTTGTTATCTTTATCTAAAACAATCCCCTCAGGATTTCTAAATTCTTCTAATGTCCATTTTTTCGACCATTTTTGAGATCCCGAACTGTTAACATATATTATAGTTAATTCTCCATTTAATTCGCCTAAAACATAGACATTATTTAATGAATCTATAGCAATACCTCTTCCATAATCATCATACATTGAAGTCCATGTTTTAGACCACTCAAAAATTCCCTGGTTATTAAACTTTAATAAAAAAATATCATATTTTTGATTAGTGGGTTCGGTACTCCCCACAACATAAATATTTCCATTTGAATCTATTTGCATTTCTGCTGGAAACTCATAATTTGTACCACCCCATGTCTGATTCCAAATTTGAGATCCTTTACTGTTATACTTAACTAGAATAATATCATAACTACCTACACCATAACTTCGCGTGTTACCTACAATAAAAATATTATCTTCAGAATCTATATCAACATCATAAGGGTTATCAGAATAATTTCCAGGCCACTCTTTATTCCATTCAATAACGTAAGTAGGGTTATCTAAGAATATAGGATTAATGGGATTATAATAACTATGTATAAAACATGTTAACAGCAAAATTGAGGAGATTGTTAAGATGAAAAATATACTCGAATTTACTAATCTAATTATAATTTTATTAACCAAATTAATAACCATTGAAATATAGTATAATATCGCTTTATATTGCGTTTTTCATATATTTAAAATTACTTTATTAAATGTTAAATTTTTTTAAAATCTAAATTTGACTATATTTCATTTTCCTCTTAAAATTTCAATCGTTTTATTAAAGAATCCCGATTTAATAGCTTTTAAAGTCTTTTCATTTTTTACAGCCAATAATTGTATTGGATAAAAATCAATGTTTCTGGTATTTCTAACTCTTTGTTTTAAAAATTTTTGTATGGCAATTGAGATAGCATATTTTGAAATATCACACCCAATCCATTTGCGATTTAATCTCTGTGCCACTTGCAAAGTTGTTCCAGAACCACAAAAAAAATCAGCAATTAAATCTCCCTCATTACTTCCTATCTGGATTAATCGTTCTAATAACATCGGATGTTTTTGAGTAGGATATCCGGTCCATTCCGAAGAAGCTGGTTGAATACAGGGAATTTTCCAAACATCATCGGCTTTTTTATCATGAACAATTCTGTATTTTACATGACCATTTTCATCCTTTACATTCTTTAAGACACCATTTACCGATTCTCGCATTAATTGCTTGATTGGTTTATCTCTTTTAAGGCGGAGCTCATTAAAAGTATAAGATCTTCCTTTAGAATAAATTAAAATATTATCATGAGCTCTTGGAAGATTATTCTTTCCAGCTGAATATTTATTGTAGTAATACCATATAATTTCATTAACAAATCGCTCCTTTCCGAATATTTCATCCAATATTGCCCTTATGTAATGTGAAACGTGCCAATCTAAATGTATAATAATAAGACCATTACTTGCTAAAAGCTCTTTCATTAAAATTAAACGTTCATACATCATTTGGAGATATGAATCAATATTCTTTCCCCAATTATCTTTATACCCAAATTCCTTAATTATATTTCCATCTAACCGAATTTTTAAAATATAATTGGAACCCGTTGCAAAGGGAGGATCAATATAAATTAAATTAATTTTGTCTGTAAATTTTGAGAGTAAATAGAAAATTACATGCTTATTATCCCCCCAAAAAAGTTTATTAGACCAGACATTAATCATTTCACCGGAAGAATTAATTGGTCTAATTAACTTTACTCTCTCAAAATTTATGCTATTATCCTTTAATTTATTAACGTCTAAATCTTTTTTATTAGTCCAAGAGAGTCTAACCATTTTATTATTCCTAAATAGTAAATAATATTTTTAAAAATTTACATTTAAATCTAATAATTGTAAGCACCTTGATTTTCGGGATAAATAAACTCGAATTTATTAGTGAGAGATTTATGATTAAGCCATTTTTTTATATTTTTATCCCAGAGATGACAATCCAATGGATTCGGATGTTTGAATTTATCAAATAAATTATTAACAAAAAGATCTCCTTTAACTAAATCAAAAAATAAAAGATAATGTTCTATTCCAAAATAATTGAATAATTGAGTAATAATTTTCTTGAAATGATTAAAGGCGGAATCTGGTAAATAAAATTTCAAAAATAATCCATTTTCAAATTTAATTATTTTATCATCTTCTTTAAAACAATATTCCCCCTCTATTTCATAAATGAATCCATAATTAAGGAAATTAAAAATCTTAGTAATTATTTCGATTTGTTCTCGTGTCAAATTCGGTATAATTGCATAAAATTTAAATTTAAGACCTGTATTTTCTCTAAGTTTTATTTGGGGAAAAATTAATTTTTTATTAATCAAATCTTTAATGTTGTTTAACCTTGATTTGTGTCTTAATTTTATCATATCTAAAAAATTTTGACCATTAAAATCTATGATGTTCTGGAAATCTTGGTTGATTTTTCCTTTAATATTTTTATCTTCTCTTTTAGATACATTAAAAACTTTTAAATCAATTGAAGGGTTAAAATTCTTATCAAATAGTATTTTTTGAACAAATATTTCAAAAGTCTGGTATCCAAAATAAAAACCATCAGGGCCAATATTAAAATTAAAATTCAATATTGAAAAGATTTTTTTAACTGAAAATGATAAATATTCATCAATTTCTCTTTTACTTTTTAAAACCCAGTTCAGATATGAGAAATTGGGATTTCTTGAGGGGAAAATGTATTGAAAAAGGTATGAATTTGAATTTTCTAATGAAGCTGTATATTTAAGATTTTTAAAACCTAATGGAAATAACATTTTCCAGTCAATTTCATTACCTTCACTTGGTTTTAAGTATAAATAGTAATTTTCTAAACCAAATGTTGAAAAATTTATAAAAAAATCAATATTTTTAATATATCTAGAATATTTGATAATAGTTGAAAGATCTTTATTCTGAGTAAGTATATCTTCAAGATTATTGTGTAAATCTCCAATATCTTTAAAAGTTTCTAAACTAGCTAATTCACTCTTTTTTGATTTTAGATTTTCGGCAAATTGTTCAAAAGATATTTTTTTAAATAAATTTTCGTTTAATTTAATAGATTCGATCTTACTTTCTCTATGATTTGAAAAAAGCTTTTGGTCTTTAACAAGAGCAATACTATATTTAGATAGCTCATCAAAAAAATCTGGAGTATAAAAAAAATCATTATTTTCGACATCAAAAAAATCCTCAAGGCTAAAAATCGATATTAGGTACGAAGTGAGGAATTCTTTTAAAAGAATTAAATCACTCTTAAATAAATTATAAATAAAACCTAGCAAGTTTAATTTTTCTTTGTCATTTAGCTCAACACTATATAAATGTAAATAGATATATTTTTTGCCAGTGATTATGTCAATACTTCTATTAATATTTATTCTAGGAAATATTTGTTTGAGAGCATAAATCTTTTTATCTGCAGCAATAGAATCCTTTATTATTAAAGAATAAAAAATTGGGCAAATTTTTCTGGCAGAAATAGAGGTAATTAAAAATGGAACTGCTCCTGGGGGATCAGCTTGAACAGTTTGAGTTAATCTTGTATCTATATCTTCAAATGTAATTTTCTTTATTCGATATTCCTTTAAAATTTTTTTTATTTTCTGAATTTTTGAAGAATATAAATTTTCCGCTAATTCCTTCTTTGTTAAAATTACTCCAATCGTGTTTAGATTGAAAATTTTAAGCTTTTCAAAAACCTTTAGTAAGCGTAGGGTATTTTGATAATTTTCTTTTTTCTTGCCATAATCAGAATATTTATTAAAATAAACAACAAATAAATTAAACACGTCTTTTTTAAGCTTAAAGAAATGATATTCAATATTTTCTTTGAATTTGGGGCCAATCCCGTTTTGTTCAATAAAATCAAATAGCATATATTCATTTTTTAGTTCTGGGTGGATTTGTAGAAGATTTTCTACGTGAATTATTAACTTTAAAATGGTAGAAATTTGTTCTTTGATATAAAAAAATCCGAATGATTTATTTAAATTAATAACATTGAGACAAATTTGTTTTAATTCCGGATTCGCATAAAAAACATTTATAATCTCTTTTAGATCCTTAATATTATTTCTCTGAGTTAATAAATAACTAAATAGATCACTTTTTACTTTCTTTAATTGTTTCCATTTTTCCTCAAAACTAAAACCAGTGGCGGAGAACCATCTAATTCTATCAAGGAGTATAATATCTAATAGATCCAATTTCTTTTCTTCTTTAGAAGCATATTTTAGAGAAGGAGAAAATATTAGATGCTCATTAAAATCTTTATCATCTCTAAGTAATAGTTTTTTATTCATAAATTTCTTTTTAAAATAATTTAAATTAAGATAGTTTTCATGAAAATCAAATTTTAGTAGAAAAAATTTCTTGATAATCCCAAAATTTTTTAACGTTCTAAAATATTTCTTTAAATCATCATTGTATTTCTTAGGTATAACAAAAATTCCTGTAAGTTCAATCCCAAATTTCGATTCTTGGGATCTATTTACCCAATAAAACGGTAAATGCTCTAATATTTTTTGTATCCTATAATTTCCTAGTTGAGGGTTAAAATACAAATAACAATAAATCGTATTTAAAAAATAATAATCAGAATTTACTTGATAATTCGGAGATATCATTGAAAGCGGTAAAAAGTCCTTAAAATACTTGTTAAATTTCTTTGGAGTGAAGGTAGTTTGAATTTTATTCTCTAATGTTAATCTCTTAAAAATATCTTTAAAATCTTTTCTTCTTATATACCGTTTTTTAATTTGAAAAATCTCAAAAATGAGGTAAAAAAATTCTAACTCATCTTCATTCTCAAAATGACCTTCCATTACGTTATATTTATGAATATCAGCAAAAACATCATATTCCTCATCAAGATTTATAAATAAAAATGAATATTTATGGATATAATCAAATAGAAATTTTATATTTTTTATTATTATATTCCCAATTCTAAATCTATATCGAGCGTATAATAGATTTTTTTTAAATTTCTCTTCCCATATATCAAAATTTGGAAGTTTCCTTAAGATTTCTGAAGTAATTAATAAAATTATTATTATTAAAGTAGAATAATTTTCCAACGATTCAGGAATAAAACAATAAAAAATCTCACGTAAAAGTATAAATTTAATAATATTTTTTAAATTAAAATCTATTTCCAAAATATATCTTTCTTCCTCATGAATTCTTTTGACTCCAAAATCAATCGAAATATCTTCAAATTTTATGGAAGTATTATCTTTTATAAGTTCAATTTTATAAGGCTGGCGTAATGGATCTCTTTCTATGTGGCTTCCAATTTCACACAAAAGATAATTAAACCAATAATTGATATTTTCTTGAGTAATTTGAGCTTCAAAATATTCTTCTAACATATTGCAATAGTTATTTTTCTCTAAATTCTCTTTATAATATTAGATCTATTTTAATTTTTAAGATTTATTTTCAAAATCTTTATTTTTTGAAATATTCACGACATTGACATTGTTTATGTGGGATTACAGGAATTTTTATTATTTCATAATTAAATAAATCTACAATGATAAAATGACCTTGAGATGAATTTATATAACCACATATATCATTGATAATGTTCTGCGAAATTATTGAGCCTGTAGCTATTACAACATCTCCAATATTTCCTGTTTTTCTAAGAGAATTAAATATAGATTGTTTATTTGTCCTAAACCGCAAATATTTATCTCCAAAAATGCACCTTAAACAAGCAGTTTCCTCTGGGTAATAGTTGAATAAATCTCCAGTAGTTTGATTTACTACTCCCCAATAAAATGGTTTCTTATTTTTTATACATAGATCATTAATTAAATAGGGTGCTCCAAATAAATCAAGAGCATTTATAATATAATCACTCATCTTTATAATTTTATTAATTTCATCAATATCCCTTGGATATTCAGCCTCATTGATTTCTAATATATTTATTTCTTTAGGATAATTTATATTAATATTATGAATTTCTATATTAGCATTCGGGTTTATTTTTAATAATCTTTCTTTAGCTTTCTTAACTTTTATTTTTCCAATATCTTCTGGTGTATATAATGTTTGTCGATTTAAATTAGATAATTCAATCTTGTCATGATCTACTAAAATGAAATTATGAACACCACTATAAATTAATCCTAGTAAAATGTTAGTTCCAATCCCACCAACACCAAAAACAACAACTCTTGCATCTCGAATTTTTTTCTGATTAATCAGAGGATGTGAAATTTGGCGATCCCATCTTTCAATATCATTATCGTTTAACATTGTATTATTTTGATTTCTAATAGTCTGCTCTATTAGTTTGTAATATTCATATTGTCTAAGAAAAATCTTTAATTTGACCTCCTTTAATTCACTTTGTTTAAAATATCTTTTTTCCACAATATTTTTTATTATCCTTTTTCTGATGTCTTCTTCACTTTTTGGAGAAACATATCCTGTTTTTATTTGTTGATCTTTTCTCAAGGATTTTTCTACCTTTCCTTTTTCAAAGAAGATCTCCTTTCCTAATCCCTCTGGAATATTCTCTCTTAAATCTAGATCATAATATTCCAAATCTTCTAATTTATTACTGACCTTTACAAAATCTTTTAAAACACATCTAAATTTAAAATTCAGTTTATTGAGAAGATATTTCATATTTAAATTTCTTGATAATGTATTACAAGTAACCCATTCAAAACCTTTTTCTTCAATTTTTTTTATTGTTTCTGAAAAAAAATGAGTGCCGATTCCTTTTTTTCTATATTTACTCTTAATAATCACTCCCATATTAACAGATTTTGGAAATATCGGGTTAAAATCGTTTATTACCGTATATTCACAAATACCAATAATATCTTTCTTATAATCTTTATTATTAAAGTAAATTACATTAACATAATATTTCGGATTTTTCAGTTGTTTGAAATAGAGATTTTGGGGTATCTTAACTGCAAATGAATCGGAGTAATAATCTTCAAAAAGTTCCCATAATAAATCCCTTAATTCAAATTTTTCTTTATATTCTAAAGTTTTGAATTTTAATGAATCAATAATAACCATTGTAATATTCTCATTATAATGAATAAATGAAGTCTAAGATATTGTTATTAATTAGATGTATTAAAACCATTTATTTTCGAAATTTTTTCTATATCTTAAGAATTTTTAATATTTTAAAGTTTTATTAAGAGTAAGAGTTTAGATTTAATTTTTTATTATTAAAAAATTATTTAAATTCTGGTATTATATTCAAGATTAAGTTTAATAAAATAAATTTTTAAACTGATAATTATGGGATTTATTTCTGGATTAAAAGAATTATTTAAGAAAGGTATTTTTGCTTTTATCTTATTATCGTTTATTCTATCTTGGTTTTTAATCTTATTCGGAATAACTTTCATTCCTTCCGCTAATTTTCAAATTTTTGCAGGATGGTTTATTGCCATTTTAATTGGATTTAATATAGTTTTATTTATCTTTTCGTTTTTTAAATCTGTTGATAAAATGGGAACAGCTCTAATAATAATTGCATTTATAATTTCATTACCCTTATTAATTATTTTTGCTGCAATCGTTGGATTATTTTTTATATTTTGCTTCTTCGCCAATCTTATTTTAACATCATTTTTCTACTTTAAAGGTTCAATAGACTCCGCTACAAAAGTAGATGATTATTTATATAAAAAGAAAGGCTCCAGAAAAGTAACTCGAACACTAGAATTTTTAATTTTTGGAATTCTTGATTTAGGGTTATTAATACTCACAGCTATTTTTTTTAGGAGTATAAACCCAGCAAGCTTTATCATATTCCAAATTATTTTCTATGTTAATTTAATATTAATAGGATTTGTAATATTGAGACTTTTATTTACAAAAAAATTCGCTGCATATATCACCTTATTTTTTCTATTATCATTATTTTATATTATTTACATAATTATTGATATATTTGCTGAAATACTTTTTACCGGTCTTGGAACTTATAATTGGATTTCGTTCTTCATTGATTTGGTTCTATTTTTATATATTATTGGGGCGATTTACGACAGAGTTGATTACTTAAAAGAAAAACTCATAATATTTAGAGCAGATACAATTGCTTTATTCGTCATAATAATTAAGCTCCTCGTAAAAATTAATGAATTATTGAATTTAGGAGCTCCACCAAATGTCACTGAAGAATTGATGGTACTATTTGTATTTATTGCCTTTAATTTGCTAATTGGAATTTATTCGATTTTTGCTCATAAAGAGGGAAAAACTGGAAAATAATCATCTGGTGAAATCTATGCGTTTCATTTCAGGTATAAAAGAATTATTTAGAAATCCATTATATGCGATAATCATAACAACCTTTCTCTTAGCTTGGTTTTTAAGTTTGATCGGATATACCATATTTCCTGAAGTGAATGATTTTAAAAATTTTGTGTATTTTTTTATCCAGATTTTCATTGGATTTATTTTAGTTTTACTTGTGTTTTCTCTTAAAAAACCAATTAATGAAATGAGTGTAAAATTAATAATAATTGCATTTTTAATTGGATTACCTGTTTTATTATTTTTTAGTATATTTGTGTGGCTTTTTTATGGTATTTGTTTTTTTGCTAATACATTTTTTACTTCTTTCTTTGCCTTTTTAGTGTGTCGTGATACTTCTACTCAACTGGATGATTACTTATATAAAAAAAAGAAATCTAAAATAATCACCCGAACGTTAGAATTTCTATTATTCGGTCTTCTTGATTTATGGATTATTAATATTGCCACTGATTTTTTAAGTAATGAGATTGGGGGAATTAAAACCATTTTAAATATTATTTCTATTTTTTATATAGTGTTAGTTGGATTAGTGATTTTGCGTTTATTATTTAAAAGGAAATTCGCAGCATATATTACTCTATTTTTAATACTTGCCTATTTCTATCTTTTTTATAATATTCTCAGTTTCATAATTGAAGAAATTTTAATAAATGCTTTATATTTTGTTTGGTTTTCTTTTATTATTGATTTATTACTATTTTTTTATATCCTTGGTTCAATTTTCAGCAGAGTTGACTATCTAAAAGAGAAAATAAAAGTATTTTCAGCTGACACGATTTCTTTATTTGTTATAATCATGAAGTTAATAGTTCAAATTTCCTACATTTATCCAGACTTACCAGGAGTTAATATTGCCGAGAACGTAGACCTAGAGGGAGCGGTATTATTAATCTTCCTAGCTTGTACGCTCTTTCTTGGGACACATACAATTTTTACCCATAAGCATGAAGAAGCGATAATACAAGATTAATCAAATTTTATTAATTCACTATTTATTTACATATTTAATATTTAAATTCTCGGTAGATCACAAAGCTTTGTATGGATGATAGAATTGATGATCTTTACAATAAACTTGGACAATTATTTGTAGAAGTGGAAAAAATAACCGATAATGTTGGATTAATAAAAAATAATCTTGATACGATTTCTAAGACTAAGGGCTCATTTGGTTTAAAGGCGATTGCAAAATCAAGCCTTCTAAAAGATTTTGAACCTATTGAAGGAATTGGAACTAGCACTAAAAGATATAAATTATTTTTCAGGTTTATTAAGGATGAATGGAAATCAACTGTAAATGATTTTCTGATTGGTATAAAACAACAAGATCGATCCTCTAATTACGACTTAAAAGCATTGGGTATAAGGATCCATATTAATGATACACGAAAATTACGACAATTAGCTAAACAAGTTATTTCGCTCCTCCATATTTCATGCGAGATTAATAGTATTGATAGTACCACTATTTTACGTGAGATTATCCAAGAAATAAACGCAAAAAGTGATACTATGGTTAGAAATATAAAGGAAAAAATTCATTAGCACAAGTAAAAATCATTATGAAAGAAAATACGATACTACAAAATTTTTATAAAACCTTAGAAATAAATGGTTATAGAGGGCAAATTATTTCTGCAAAATATATTCCAGACTTGCGGAACGACATTCGAAAGCATTATGAACAAAATCTTATTTATCCAGAGTTATATAAAGAATATAAAGCATATTTTGAGTTTGAACCAGATGTGGATTTCGCTCAGATAAATTCTCTTTTCATAATCGCGGTTCCCGTGCCTCAATTTAAGGTTATTTTCCATTGGAATAAAAAAAAGATTTCTTTACTTATACCCCCTACATATTTACATAATCTTGAGATAATAAACAAAGTGAAGGAACTCCTAACCGAGATATTCAAGCCGGATGGGTATAATTTCGCATATGCCAACCTTCCTGAAAAAACCTTAGCAGTACGTAGCGGATTAGCCGAATATGGGAGAAATAATATCACTTATGTGCCGGGAATGGGTAGTTTTCATTACTTAACAGCATTTTATTCGGACTTTCTTGTCGAACAAAATAATTGGCAAGAATTACGAATCATGGATATGTGTAAGGAGTGTTCTGCCTGTGTTCGAAAGTGTCCCACCGGAGCAATCCCAACGGATCGCTTTCTATTACGTGTTGAGAAGTGTCTTACATATCATAATGAACTACCAGGAGATATCTCCTTTCCAGATTGGATTGATCCTACATGGCATAATTGTTTAGTTGGTTGCCTTCATTGTCAGAAAGTGTGTCCTGCAAATAAGAAAGTTATAAATTGGATCGAACCTGGACCAACATTCAGTGAAGAGGAGACAAAATTGATCTTAAGTCGAAAAAATGTAGATCAACTGTCCGAAGAGACGAGAAAGAAAATAGAAGAGCATGATTTGCTTGATTATTTTGAGCTTATTCCACGAAATTTAAGTGTTTTATTATAAGAGAATTCCTATAAAAAGATTAATACAACGTTTGCTATACTTAATTGACGATATGTTTGATAATTTGAAAGAAGAATTGATTAAGGTCTTGAGATATAGTTCTAACAACTTGTTGAATCACTTTTGTATTTTTATCATAAAGAGAGATTTTTTAAATATATTAAGTTAATTTTAAGTGATAAACCTTAAAAAATGAAATTTTTGAAATATTATAGAGTTGAAAAAAATGAGTTATGAAGATATAATTTATGAAAAAAAGGAGGGGGTTGCTCGCATAACTATCAATCGACCTCAGCGCTATAACGCATGTACACAGCACACTGTTCATGAATTGATCGACGCTTTCAATAGGTGTATGGATAATGAAATTGGCGTTGTGGTATTCACCGGTGCAGGGGAGAAGGCGTTTTGTACCGGTGGGGATCAAACGACCCGCGAGAAGGGCGGATACAAGGGGGAGTATATGTTACCGTTGGAGGTGGGCTGGCAACGCGTGACGCTTCTGATCCGCACTCTACCCAAACCGGTCATCGCTCGAGTGAACGGGTACGCGATCGGAGGAGGTCATGTATGGCATGTTAATTGTGATCTCAGCATTGCAGCAAAACATGCGCAGCTTGGGCAAGCAGGTCCTCGCGTAGGTTCTTTTGATCCAGGGTATGGAACTGGTGACTTAATGCGTGCCGTGGGCATGAAACGTGCCAAAGAAATTTGGTTTCTATGTCGTCGATATACAGCACAACAAGCATTGGAAATGGGACTTGTGAATGCTGTTGTACCGTATGAAAAATTGGACGAGGAAGTGGATAAATGGTGTCAAGAACTGTTAGAAAAGAGCCCAACAGCGCTGAGAATGCTCAAATATGCTTTCTTGGCCGAAACTGATGGAGTAACAGGTATCACACAGTTAGGAGTTGGGGGACTAGGTCTTTACTATGGCACCGAGGAGGCTGTGGAAGGAAAGAATGCATTTTTAGAAAAACGCAAACCTGATTTTAATAAATTCAGAAAATAGTGAGGGTTATGGATATTAAAAAAATTTGTATAATTGGAGCAGGTATTATGGGTCATGGGATTGCGCAATTAGTTGCAACTCATGGATATGATGTAAACCTTGTAGATGTAAATGATGAAGTTTTAAATAAAGCAAAAGCCTCTATTGAAAAGAGTCTCAACAGATTTTTTGTAGCAAAAAATAAGATTACTGCTGAAGAAGCTGAAAAAATTCTAGATAGGATTAGTCTAAATGTTAATAGGGATGATGCAGTTAAAGACGTACAAATGGGAATTGAGGCTGTGTTTGAAGATATTACTTTAAAGCAGCAATTATTCTCTGAGCTGGATGCTATATGCGATAAAGATGTAATTCTTGCGTCTAATACATCTTCATTGAGTATTACAGATATTGCTATAAAATCTAAAAATCCAGATAGGATCGTAGGGATTCATTTCTTCAACCCGGCTCCAGTTATGAGATTAATAGAATTAATAAAAGGGAAGAATACATCTGATGAAGTCTTAAAAACGTCAAAAAAGTTCTCTGAGAGCTTAAATAAAACTGTAGTGACCGTAAATGATGCTCCTGGCTTCGTAACAACTCGGCTCATTTATGTATTATGTAATGAAGCTGCAAACATGAAAATGGAAGGAATCGCCAGCACAGAAGATATTGATATTGCTTGTAAATTGGCGTTCAATTTTCCCATGGGTCCTTTAGAACTAAGTGATCTCGTAGGGAATGATATTTATTTGCATATAGGAGAATATTTAGAAAAGGAATTCGGAGATAAATATAAACCGTGCCCTATTCTAAAAGAAATGGTTGATAAAAATTTATTGGGAAGAAAATCTAAAAAAGGCTTTTATGAATATTAACTTTTAGCTTAAATCATTACCTTAATTTTTTTCTTTTATTTTTTATTTTAACTCTTCCCGTGCAATGATTAAGTTCTGTATCTCGGAAGTTCCACCTCCGATCATAAAGAATTTAGCATCTCTCATATATCTTTCAACAGAATAATCGTCTGTATATCCATCTCCACCGTGAATCTGAACTGCTTCTGATGTGATTTCTACAGCAGTTTTACTTGAGAAAACTTTTGCCATTGAAGCTTCCTTAGTTATATTCATGTTCATTTCATTTAATTTTGCAGCATTATAAGTTAATAGTCGTGCAGCCTGTAACTTTGTAGCCATTTCTGCAATTTTTAATTTAATAAGTTGAAATGATGAGATTGGTTTATTAAATTGAATTCGATTTTTTGCATAATATTTGGAATCCTCTAAAGCCGCCAGAGATATACCATTACTCTCGGAACTCAAGGTCAACCTTTCTATATTAAAAGTAGCCATCAAACTTTGAAATCCACTTCCCTCTTCGCCGATAAGATTTTCTTCTGAAACTTCTATATTTTTAAACTGAAGAATCCCATTATATATTCCATTTATTCCCATTAAACCATAAGGATTTTCAATTGTTAAGCCGGGAGTATCTTTTTCCACTAAGAATACACTCATTCCATTTCGGGGATCAACATTATTATTTGTAATGCACCAAATAAAATAATAATCTGCTATTCCCACATTAACAATAAATCTTTTAGAACCATTTAGGAGATAAATGTCTCCCCTTTTTTCTGCTACAGTTTTTATTCCCGCCACATTAGAACCTGCATCTTTTTCTGTAACACAAATACTGCATAATTTTTCTCCGGTAGCAATTTTTTTCAGGTAATTTTCTTTTTGAACTTCATTTCCAAATTTATTAAGAAGGAATCCATCTAAAATACAAGGCGTTCGAGTAACACTGATTGAGGTATTAATTCTCGAAATTTCTTCAGTTATCATACAATGAGCAATCATTCCAAACTCCGAACCATTGTATCTTTTTGGAATTAAAGGTCCAATTAATCCCTTTTTTCCAATTTCTTTAATCAAAGAAGGAGGAATTTTTCTATTCTGATTAATTTCATTCTTTATCGGTTCTAATTCTGTTAATAAAAACTTTCTTACATCTTCCCGTAATGCGTAGTGTTTCTCTGAAAAAAATAATTCGTTCATCTAATCATCACTAATTTGTTTTTCATACTATTTTATATTATGAGTTAATTTTAAATATTAAATTTTTAATTAATTAAAAAATACATCTCCTAAAACAATTATGCAAATTATACCTAAAATCATAAAAGTAATGCCATTATAAAACATTTAAAATGAAAGGAACCTACATTTTAGAAATCAGCTTTCAAAATGATATCGAATTATCAATTGGAAGTTTAGGTTTAATTCATTTTAAAAAAGGTTTCTATTACTATATCGGATCAGCAATGGGTTCTCAAGGTTCCTCTGCTTTACTTAATCGTGTTAAGCGTCATCTAAAGAATTCTAATGAAAAGAAAAGATTTTGGCATATAGATTATCTCCTTGAAAGTAAGAATGCTCTTTTAACCAAAATTATTCTTATCCCCTGTCAAATCAAATTAGAATGTGAGTTTGCAAGAAGTTTTTTACAATTGACAGATAATTTTATTCCAAACTTTGGAAGTAGCGATTGTAATTGTAAAACTCATTTATTACATTTTACAAAATCCAATAATTTGTTCAAATAATCAATTGAAAGAAAGAAAAAATCAAAATTAATATTCAATTTTTCATTTATATTTAAAAAAGAAAAATAAAGTTGATTTTTACAATTGCAGATGGTTACTCACTTTTTGGTCGGAATTATCATACAGAAATATCTTTTTGGAATAATTCCGTTTCCCTTTGATATTATATTAATATTAATATTGGCATTTTTATCGCATATTCTCGTTGATTGCCTTTCAAGATTGACATTTCATACACCCGAACCACAAAAAGGTGATAAAATCTGGCTATCCTGGCATATTATTATTTATGTGGCGAGCTTTCTGGTTTTCATAATTTTTTTTAATCCGTATTGGCTGGCTATGATTGCATCAATCTTATTCGATATTTGGGACTGGTATACTCTAAGGGCAATACAACGTCATATTAAAAAAGATCCAAACTGGGGAAAAAAATATTTTTTACATCCAATAGTCGATAAAATAAGAAGTAAATTCTTTATGTGGCTCCCAGATCTTACCTACAACCATAAAGGTATAATAGTTGAGATAGTTATCATAATTTCATTATTGTGTATTATCTTATTTCTCTGAAATAATTTCGTTTTTAAATACAAATAATAAGATCTGTTTATTCTAATTATTTATAGTTAAATTCTATAATAACATTAATTTCACAAAAAGGTAAAGAAAAAATGGAAAATATAACCCAAAAAGAATTGAGAAAAATACAGAAGCTGGAAAAACGCCAAGGAATGTTGACAGCATATGTAAGTAAAGTAGGAAAATTGCTACTTTATATTCTTCCACTGGTACTTGTGGTAATTACAATACTAACACTCTTTCAAATCTCAATGTATGCTATCTTCTATGTAGTTTTGTTAATTTACGGAATAAATTCATTGATCTTATTCTATGGCGCAAGTTTAACAAAGAAATCATTTCAATCCAGATTAAAGTTTGAAAGAAGACGTGGTCGACCCATCGATTCTCTTGATGGATTTGATTTGCTCTCTTCTAAAGTCCAGCGGGTGATAAATTTACTCAAAATTATTGCTCTTGTGTGTATTGTGTCTTTAACATTATTTATCATTATGTTGGCATATAATACAGTCGAATTAGGTTATGCAGCGATTGGTTTTACTTTGGTGGGGTTGGGTTTAGCTTTAATAATCAGAAGTTTGAATTTAAAGGTTTCAGAGGTAAATGGCCTCCAAGATTTTTACAAACCAACAACACATCAAATCTTTTTAGATAACTTTTTCGCAGAAATCTTTTCAAATCATTTGGACCCTGTAACATTTCTTAAATGGGATGATTATATGTTAGGGCTCCAAAAGATTTTGAATCCCAATTTCGTCCAAAAAATTAAAGAGCAAGAGCCAGATGAGATGCCAATAACGTTTGCGATAGAAAAAATGCTCTTTCTATTTTATTTGAAATATCAAAATGTATTATCTGATGAATTAATAGCTCAAGAACTGAAAGAAGTAATCAACATTGACGATAAAGTCTTTAATATTGAAAAGGGGTTGTTAATGGAAAATAATTGGTATTTCTCCAAAAATGATATCTATAAAATATTTAAATTCATCAAGAGATATAATCCTGGTTTTTTCAATATAATAGACCGACTACAGTTAGAATTAGCAGATAATATCGAGCGACTTTCCAAGGATCCAATATACATGGACTCCTCATCCCAAGAAATTGTCTATGTAAATGATGAACTTAACATTATGATTTATCTATTTAACAATACATCAACAGGAAAAAAATATTCAGTGAGGGTAATCGCCCCAGGCTTTGATCCGAAGGAACTCGTTTTAGATATTGAAGTTGAAGGACGAGGGACCTTTAAGATCCCTGAAAAACCAATTCCATTAACAGCAATGGGCGAAACGGATATTTGTGGAGTATTATCTGTGATGTTAGAAAACGGCGATACCACCTGGATAACATTGGAACCGAGAGAAGTTGGTGAGCAGACTATTCAGATATTTTTAGAATCTGTAGATGGAACAATTATTGAAGGAAAGACAAGGTCTGTGAAAGTTGTTAAAAATTTTAAGGATAATCTTAAGAAAATAACCTCGATCGGATCTTTGCTTGGTGGGTTGGCTGTTCCCCTTTCAAAAGTGATTCTACCAGGTATAATGCCTTAATAATAATTTTTTTTTTTATTTTCTTTTTTAAAGAATGCTTATATTAGGTTATTTATTCATATTAGCCAAGAATTTAAAGATATAATTAATTTAAATCCTCTAATTTTAATTTTTCTGGCAATTATTTAATATTATGGAAATAACTTCAATTTTCTTGAACTTCTATTTTCCTTTTTTTGAAACCATGTTCGATTAAATTTTCAATTATCGGTTTCATCGTTGGACAAACTTCCCAATTACCCTTATATTCACACCGCTCACACTCTTTAGTAATGTGATTAGCTCTAACGTAAGCTATTACTCCAGTATAGAAATTTACTAGAAATAGCGATAATATTTTTAATATAAGAAATATCGGAAGATATATTACGGCAACAATATAGAATCCCGTTCCAATTCCTATTGACACTTTTGAAAGAATTTTAAGAATTTTAAATTTTGTCAGATGGAAGATATTCAATAAAATTGCCAAAAAAAAAAGAAACGAAAGAAAATATAAAATAAAAAGATTTTGTAAACTCAAATCTATGAAGAGAATTGAAAAGATAATTGTAAGAATAATTGTAGGGTAATATGTAAAGCATCCTATACAAAACCTATATTTTCCAATATGATACACATGATCAGAGAAATGTTCACAATTGGGATGGTGAGATAAAACTATAGGTTTTATATCAGAAAAAAATAAAGAGACTCGTTTGAATTTTATCTTTAAACTTGTCATGCTTTTACTTATTCTTGATTTAATATAAAAGGAAAAAAAAAGATAATTAAAAAATTAAATTTTATCTTAACAGAATCTCTTACTACTTACGTACAATCAGGTAGATGATACATCCTATACAACCAGTGATAAGTACAATGATGAGCCAAAGGGCTCCTCCCATTTCTCTTTTCTCGGCATCTCTGTAGACCCATACACATAACGCTATTGATACTATGCACCAGATAACAAAAAGTACGATGAAGATGGTCATAAAACCAGCAAGCGCAGCAAGAGGATCATAGTCAATTAATAACATTTTTTATCACATTGAATTTTTTATTTTTTTGTTTTCAAAATATTTTAATTATTGAATTAGTATTCAACGTATAATAATTATGCAACCTAGTTATTTAAAGTTTCATTATTAAATGCACATTAATCATAATATTATTTGTAAGATTGTGCTGCTTAAATAAATCTCTGAAATCTTTGAGGTTTTAAAGAAGTTAGCGACAAAAATGATTCTTTTAAAAATCTAAAAAAAATAGAAAGAAATAGTAAAAAATTTTTAATTTTCTTATTTTAAGCAATATTGGCGCCTTATACTTTACTTCCACAATGGGGGCAGAATGTAGCTTGCGCTGGAATGGAAGCTCCGCAAGTAGGACAGAATTTTTTGTCCTTTTCTATTGGTTTTCCAGTTTCAGGTGGTGCGGGTGCTCTCTCCTCATACGGAGTTGTTGCTTGAGTAGTTGTTGGAGCGGTATAACTGGGAGGAGCTTTTTGTTCTCCTCCAATTGGTTTTCTTACAATTAAATAAATAATACATCCTAAACAACCTACGAGAAGCACAATAATTAGCCAAACCGTGTTATCCATACCCCGTTTTTCTGCATCTTTATAAACCCATACACCTAAAATAATTGGAATAATACAACCCAAAATAATAAGGGGTATCAATAATACCATCATCATACCCATAATTGCTTCATAGGGGTCATAACCATATAACATTTTTTCACTCACTTTTACTTTATTTTTATGTTTATTTTTTTTTTTTTGAATTTCAATTAAATTTATTGTAATAAGATTATTTAAAAATTTATAAAGGTTTTGAATGATTGTTTGATTAATAAATATTTGGTTTAATTATGCTAATAATTAATAAAATTTTTAATTAATTTAAATTTTTGATATAAAATGAAAGATCTGTTAGGAATAAAAAATTTGAAAAGTGATTTATCTGCAATGAAAAATGAGATGACTAAAATCAGTTCAGAAATTTCTAAGATGAGCGAAAACATAATATATCTTAGTGATAAAACATCGCAGAGTATGGACAGAGTATCCTCAGAACTTCATGAAATGAATTTAACAATAAGGGAAGCAATGAAAATAACTTCTGATACAATTAAAGAGATGAGTGAAAACTTTTCAAAAGCATTAAAAGATGCGCTGAGAGATATGTCTGAAATGAAAGTCAAGGTTGAGGTTAGAGATTCGATTTTGAAAACTCTTGGAATTGATAAACTTCTTCCGGAGTTTTTAAAAAAATCTAAAAAATAAAAATATAGAAATTATAAATTTTTAAGTTTTTCTTCATGCAATTTTGTCAATTTTATTCGATTTTCTGCTAATTGTTTTCCTTTGATGGGATAGAAATATAATCCAATGGCACCGATCAATAGAACAATACATGGAAAAATTCCTATTAAAAATCGAAGACCTGTTATTACATCAGCTCCTGGGTTCGGTGTGTAAGTTGACCATTCAGTGCCTGAAAATACCAAGCCAATTACTGCAAAATTAATGACCGCCGATAACCTGATAAGGAAATTGATGATTCCATAATAAATACCGGCTCGTCGTGTTCCATGCTTGATTTCATCTTCATCAATGATCTCCGCAAGACATTGGTCATAGAAATAAATAGTTGCACCCAATCCGACACCGGTGAATATCATCACAATGAGACCCACAATATAATCTGGTGTTAACATGTAAATCAACATACACAATCCCCAAACTATCATTCCTATCATTCCAACTATGCGAGCGCCTTTTTTTTTACGCAATTTTTCCCAAAAAGGAATACTAAAAAAAGCTACTATAAAAGCCGCAAGCAAAACTAATCCTATTAGTTCTGAATCTAGCACTCCATGTACGTGTGTCTCAAATAGAGGAATTAATGTAGGTAATAGATTAACACAGATCCAATAAGTAAGTCCAGGGATGAGAAATACTAGAAATGACTTATTTTTAAATGTAAATTTCATTGTGTTTATAAAAGACGGTGCGGTTTCAGCATCTTTTACAAATATTTTAGGTTCTCGAAGACCCCATTTCACTGCGATGAAAAGAAAAACAACAACTATAATTGCAATAATGATTCCTGTAAGTTGATATTGACCCAATGTATCAGGAAGACCCAATTTATTTGCCATATCTTCAATAATAAGTGTAGGCATAACAAAAGCAAAGATTAATGCAATAAGAACGAACATTACACGGGTTCGCCCTACTTCACTCCTTTCTTTCATAGAAACGAACATTTCCGAAAAAATTGCATTATAATTTAAATTAAATGCCGTGTAAACCGAGTCAAATATAATAAGTATAATCAATAAATAAATAAGATTGACTACATCGGAGTTAGCATAGATAGGGGGTGTAAAAAGTAAAATCATTATAATCGCTAGTGGAATAATAGCACCGACCATCCATGGAGTTCTGCGTCCCCACTTAGATTGTGTCCGATCAGAAAGATAACCAATGAGCGGATCATTAATACTATTCCATATACTCCAAAGGATAAAAGCTAGACTAATCCATAGAACTGGCAATCCAATCACAGTGAAATAGAAAAGAAAAATCAAAAATGAAAAACTCTGGTAGGCAACATTATCTCCAACTTCAGCAAGAGAGTAAGCCAATTTCATACGAGAATCTTTTCGAGGTTTCACTTCGTTCTTAGAGTTCATTTCGTTCATTTTTTTAACCTTTTTTTTTATAAATATTTTGAATCATAATGATTAAATTTTAAAAATTAATTATATTTTAACTCTTTGATTAATATCAATATAAATATTTGCTAAAAAAAGAGACTATATAAGATCCAGAAACGAAAAAATAGAAAAAATAAATAATATTTAAGTAATTTTTTTCTCTTTTAAGAAGAATGCTAGAATGGATATAACAATGAGCAATAT
The DNA here is from genome assembly GCA_029856045.1 of Promethearchaeia archaeon. Classification (GTDB taxonomy): domain Archaea; phylum Asgardarchaeota; class Lokiarchaeia; order Sigyniarchaeales; family SOKP01; genus 6H3-1. The sequence goes on from JAHQWG010000028.1 coordinate 107,147, forward strand.
GGATTGTATTATCAAAACAAGAAAATAATCACCGTTGAGCAATTTCAAACCTTCGAAACCGAGGATAAAAATAACTCCTCCTATTTGTCCAAACATTAATAAAAATCCGTTTGAACTTGCTTCTGAAACGGGGCTTGTAATATCTATAGCGTATTCTAAAGCAACTGGTGCAGCGGAGATTAAACCGAATCCAAAAAGAAAACCGAAGAGATATAATAAATTTTCATCATATGCAAATAAAATAATGAATAGAGAAATAGTTGCAATTATACACGATAAAATTATTAGAATTTCTCGTTTCTTGAATTTATCTGATAAAATAGACATTACTAAACATCCAATGATGCCACCTATTAAAATTATACTTCTAAATATACCTGTAAATATGGCATCATAACCTCTAGGTACAAAAATTTTTTCTATATATATCGTTATTGTATGAGAGACGCCAAGTCCAATGAGAAAAACGATAACTAATATTAGAAATTTTTTATTTGTAAATAGTTTTTTAAGACCTGCAAAAATAAATACCTTTTCTTCTGAAATTTCTTTTGAAGGTGGACTAGGAGGTTTATCTTTCACAAAAATTATGAAAAGTAAACCTGATATTAAGGCTATTACCCCATAAATCGATAGCATGGCTTGGAAACTAATGTCTTCGACAATAAATGGTGTTATAAAAAAGCCTAAAGCGATGCCAAGGAACTGTGAAATTAATGAAATCCCAGTTGCAGTTGTGCGTTCTGATTCTGGAAACCAGTTTGCAGATAATTTGGTAACACTATTTAACATAAAAGGCTGACCAATTGCAATTCCTATTTGAAATATTAAAACAAGCATAAAATCACCCATTGTAAAGATACGTAAAAACCCAAAGATTGCTGCAAGTAATGCTCCAAGTCCAGCTCCGATTTTAAAGCCAAATTTATCAATCACCCATGATGCGAGAAATGTAACTGGGATATAGACAACCATAAATGTCATTGACAATAAATAAATTGATAATTCATCGACGCCATAAAATGTCATTGCAGAAGAGGTTACAGCTGCAAAACTTATCCAGAGAATTTGAATTACTATGTTTGAGAACATAAATAATAACAGAATAGTCCAACGCATTAAGTATATTTGTACTTCTTTATAAGTCATAATTTTTCATCAATTTAATGGATATAATTATATTTTTTAAATTAAATTATATTTAAATTAACAATATATTTAATGTTGTAAATAAATTTTTATTAAAAACAAATTCTGAATTACCTTGAAGTTAAAAATTAAAGATCCAAAAAACCCAATATCTAAAAGGTTTTGAGATAATTATTTCTAAGGGAGAAATTGAAAAAAGAGATTACGAGAAATTAATATTTCTAAAATTCAAAACTGAGGGTATTCATACAATCAAAATCATAAAAAAAGCCTGAATAAAAAAATTCTTTTTATTTTTTCTATTTCCCCAATCGGCGAGTTCTTCTTAGGTATTCTCTAATATCTTTTATCAGCATTTCCTCATTATAATCAGGCCAAAAATCGTCGCGAAATCTAAACTCTGCGTATGAAGCATCCCACAATAAAAATCCTGAAATTCTTTTGCCATCTTTCATTCCTGTCCGGATAATGTAATCTAATTCGGGAAAATCTTTAGTGTATAAATAATTTTTAATTAAATCAATATTTACATCCTTTGGGTCTATCTTATCCTCCAAGATTGATTTTACTGCGTCGATTATCTCTAATCTCCCATCATACATTATGCATATATTCAAAAATTTTTGGTCGTGGTCTTTTGTCTTTTCAATAAGTTCATTAATTTTTTTTCTTACATCAAGTGGCAATAGTGATAATCTACCGATTACATTTATTCGAACTTTCTCTTCTTTTATAACCGGATCGTTGCTGATAATATCAATTACATTAATAATCAAACCATAAATATACTGAAGTTCTTGGGGACTTCGTTTTTTAACGTTTTCATTTGATAATGCAAAGATGCTTAAATATTTAATACCCAGATCTAACAAGCTAAATAATATTTTCCTTAAAGTTTCATACCCTGCCAAGTGTCCCAAATTAACATTAAGATTTCTTTTTTTTGCCCATCGGCGATTTCCATCAAGAATAAGTCCAATATGTCTGGGTAATTTGCCCTTTGCTTCTTTTTTCAATTTTTCCAAGCTGTTTGCCACCAAGATATAATAAATAAATTATACTAAAAAATTTTAATATCTTTTCTAAATGGATACAGTAATCAATTAATCGAATTTTGATTTAAAATTTAACTTTTTAACATTATTAATAATATGAACAGTTTAAATTATTAAAATTAAGAGAATTTTTAAAATAGATGTTATCCTTAAGAAAAACAATTATTAAAATCATGTTTTATTTTAATAAATAATTGTTTATATATTTCACATTTTTTTTCGAAGAAAAAAAGAAATTAAACAATAAAGAAGTGAGAAGATTTCTATGAAGAATGGTAAAATTCAGTTTAGCGATATAGGAATCGACTCTATTGGTTTTTATGCACCAAGATTTTGCTTAGATTTAAAAGATCTTGCAATTTTACGGAAAGTTGATCCAAATAAATATAAAAAGGGATTGCTTTTAAAAGAGATGAGATTCCCTGAAATTGGTGAAGATATTGTATCAATGGGTTTAAAAGCCGCTCATAATGCTTTAATTAGGGGTCGTATTGAGCCAAAAAATATTGATGCCGTATTTGTTGGAACTGAAACAATAACTTATGCTGTTAAATCAGTTTCAAATATACTTGCTCAATTATTAGGGATTTCAATAAATTCTTTAACTCAAGATGTATATAATGCTTGTGCTGCAGCTACACTTGCTATACTTAATGCAATTGCTTTAATCGAAAAAGATGTAATTAAAAGAGCATTAGTAATTGGAGCCGATGTGTCTTCCTACAATTTAGGTAGTCCTGGAGAGCCCACACAAGGAGCAGGTGCAGTTGCTTTAGTTTTATCCAAAAATCCACGAATTGCGACCTTTAGTAAGAAATTTGGAAAAATTTCAGGAAATGTTAATGATTTTTATAGACCTGTTAATAAAGAAGTTCCAACTGTATTTGGACGATATTCTGTTGATTCTTATCTTAATTTTCAATTGGGAGCATTTGATGATTTAACCAAGAATATTGGTGATTTTTATGCGGACTACTATGTATTTCACGCTCCTTATTCGAAACTCGCATTAAAATGTATGCAACAAATAATTCTTAAGCGGTGGACTGCGAAAATACGTGACGTATTAAAAGTTGAACCTAATCATATAAGAGCTTCAATAGCTCGAAAAATTAATGACTTTTTCCAAAATATAAGCATTATTCCTGAATTTATTTCCGTTAAATTGAAAGATAAAGGTTTTGCATTAACCCAGTTAGACCATCTCAAAAATTGGGTGCTTGCAAATATCAAAAATAGAGTAATACCTCAATTAAGGGTTCCTCAACATTTTGGGAATATGTATAGTGCCTCAGTATGGGCTCAAATATTATATATTTTTGAGAATTTTTCTCGTGTGAATGATACAATTTATTTTGGATCCTATGGTTCAGGAGCAACTTGTATTACTGGTTTGTTAAAAGTTCAACCAAGATTTCATAGTGTTGTTAAAAGAAAACCACAAATAAATGATTATTTTAAGATAAAGGAACTTAAAAGTGCTGAAGAATACGAGCAAATAAAGCAAGGTCTATTAACTCCACGTATTAGCTTGGGACATATAGAGGAATATCAAAAAAATAAAGCAAAAGGTTTTACACTGCATTTTTGTGATGAAGGATGTATAATTCCACACATGGAGGGATTAAATTATTGTCCTAAAGGGCATTCTGGTTTTTATACGAAGTTTTTCCCACTATTTGCGGTGTTAATTTCTGATCCGATAGATGCAAATGGAAATAACCTTAGGTTTCTAAAAGAGGATTTAGTAAGAATTCAAGGTTACCCAAAAATCGGAAATCTTTTAGAATGTGAGATGCGCCGTGTTGAAAGTACATTTGAAGATCAATCATTAAGTAGTGGATTGTTAAACTGGACCCCTACTTATATTCCTTTAGATAAATCAGTTTATCATTACATTCAGCCTTAGGGTCAATGATGTTTAAAAATGTTCCCAAATCTATTGCAAATCAATTAAAAAACGACCATAATGAGATTTTAAACTATCTAATTAAAAGGAATTATAATATTCATTCTCTCCCTACAAACAGAAAGGCAATATCTAAAGAGGGAGAAGCATATACACTGGCATATCCTATTCAAGGAGTACTTAAATATCATGGGTTAGTAAGTAAAGAACACCGAATCTCTTATTTTCCCAGTGTTTCTTTTAATAATAATGCAGGTTTTACAGTCACTTATTTAAAATTTGATAAGCAATTAAAAGAAGATATTGCAATTTTAAATGGAGAAAAATTATCAAACAATAATTTAAAGAGAATTGTAATTTCTTTAGATCTAATTAGAGAATATTCAAAAATTAAGGTAAAAGCTTTATTAATTTCAAGTAATTTTTTAAATTCTTCGCATAAATTGTTAACTGGTAAAGGATTAGGAACATCTGCTTCTGGATCTGCAGCTCTTGCTTTAGCTGCAATTTCGGTATTATATAACAATGAATCAGAATATATTGAAAATAATCGATTAATTAGCTTATTTTCTAGATATTTAGCTGGATCTGGAACACGTAGTGCCGCAGGAGGATTCGCACTTTGGTTGAGTCATCCTACAATAGATCCATTTGACTGTTTTGCAATCCGCCTTGATAGAGAAGAACACAAAAAATTTGTTAATAAAATTTCCCTTATAACTATTCCAATCAATTCTGATTTAAAAACCGAACAGGTTCATAAGATTGCCCCAAAATCGCCTTTTTTTCCTTCTTGGTTAAAAGAACGGAAAAGAAAGGTTTTTGATTTCTTTTACGCATTAGATAATTGTGATTTGAATAAAATTGGAGAATTAGCGGAATATGATACAATGTGTTTGCATTTAATAACAATGACTGCCCAACAAAAACAAAATATTATTGCTTGGAAACCAGATACTCTAGCGATTATGCTTCGAGTTCAAGAACTACGTGCATCCGGTTATAATGTATATTTTTCAATCGATACGGGTCCTTCAGTGGTATTATTAACATATAAAAATGAAAAAAATAGTTTAATTAATAATTTAAAAGATTTAAATCCAAATTTTGACATTATTGAGGGACAAATTGGAGGAGCAAGTAAGTTAATTCATGCTAATTCTCCCAATGCTCAACTGCTAAAAGAAGATATAAATAAATTTAATATTTCTTAAATTATATATGTAAAATAATGAATGATATCAACTCTAATATTCCTGGATTTTATAAATTATCAATTGATGAACGTCAACAAGTAATAACTAAACTTGTTAATCTTAATACAGAAGATCTTAAGTTGTTAAAAAATTATGGATATATTTCTCCTTCTCAACTAGATACATTAATAGAAAACGTTATAGGAAGCTTTCACTTACCACTTGGTATTGCCTGTAATTTTAAAATTAATAATAAAGATTACATAATACCAATGGTTATTGAAGAACCATCTGTTGTGGCTGCAGCTTCAAACGCTGCAAAAATTGCGAGAAAATTAGGTGGTTTCTATTCTGAAAAAGTCAAGTCAATTATGTTTTCTCAGATACAAATCACGAATATAAAAGATATTAAAACTGCAAAAGACAATATTCAAAAAAATAAGGAAACTATCCTAAAAATTGCAAATGAACAGGATCCCTTGTTAGTAAGTTTAAATGGTGGAGCAATTGATCTTGAAATTCGGGAAATATCAACAAGAAAAGGACCCATGTTAATTATCCATTTATTAGTTAACGTTTTGGATGCAATGGGCGCAAATGTCGTAAATACCATGGCAGAAGCGGTGGCTCCATATTTAGAAGATATTTGTAATGGTCATATTTATTTACGAATTTTATCTAACTTAGCGATACATCGTCTTGCAAGGTGTAGAGCTGTTTTTGATAAAGAGTTATTAGGTGGAGATAAGGTAGTTGAGGGAATAATAAATGCTTATGAATTTGCACTCGCTGATCCTTTCAGAGCAACAACGCATAATAAAGGTATAATGAACGGAATTATAGCTTTAACAATGGCTACAGGAAATGATACCCGCGCTATTGAAGCTGGGGCTCATGCATTTGCGGCATTAAGTGGAAATTATTCTCCTTTGACAAAATTTCAAGTTGATTCAGATGGAAACTTAGTTGGAGAAATAGAATTACCTCTTGCTCTTGGCATTATAGGGGGTATGACTAAAATACATCCAATGGCGCGGTTAGCGTTAAAGATTTTGGATATTAAAAGTGCTAATGAGCTTTCTCAAGTAGCTGCGGCTCTTGGCTTGGCTCAAAATGTAGCTGCTCTAAGGGCTTTGGCTTCAGAGGGAATTCAGAAAGGACATATGTCCCTACATTCGAGAAATATTGCAAAACTGGCGGGTGTACCTGAAGAATTAATAGAAAAAGTTGCACAAAAGTTAGTGGAAGATAAAAAAATTAGAGTTGATTATGCGAAAGAAATATTGCAAAAAATAATTGATGGTGAAAACCTTTAGTTTTTAAAATTTGTTAATTTAACTTTTCTAAAAAAAGATAATAATGTAAATAATTGTATTATTAAAAATAAGTCTTAGATGATTGAAATTTATGGGATTTAGAGAATATATAAATCAAATTGATGAGAAAGGCCTTCTTCGAAAGGTGGACATTGAAGTATCTAAGAAATTAGAGATCTCTGGAATTTTAAAAGAGATTGAACCAACCCCAGTAATGTTTAATAATATTAAAGGATCGGAATTTCGCGTGATTGGAAATTTATTCTGTACTAAGAATGTAATTGCTTCATATTTCGACGTATCTCCGGCAGATCTCATACCAATGCTTTCTAAAGCGATAACTGAACGCTCAGAACCAGAGATCGTGTCAAACGCCCCTTGTCAAGAGATAATAGAATCAAGCGTAGATTTAGATAAATTACCAATTTTATTCCATTGCGAAAAGGACGGCGGAAATTACATTAGTTCCGCAGTTGTTATCACTAGAGATCCTGATTATGGACAAAACCTGGACTTTCATAGAGCCATGCAGTTTTCCAAAGATAAATTTGCTACTCGAATAGTTAGAGGTCGTCATTTTCATAAATTTTTAGAAAAAAATGGTGAACTAGAAGTCGCTTTTTGTATTGGAAATAGCCCTAACATTCTTATTGCAGGAGCAACTTCTGTGGATATTGGAGTTGATGAATTGCATATTGCAAATGCATTAGAATCAATAAAAGTTGTTAAAGCAAATTCAGTTGATCTTTTAATTCCTGCAGAAGCTGAATTTGTTTTAGAAGGAAGGGTCTATATGGAAGAAAACCATGCTGAGGGTCCCTTTGTCGATTTGACAGAAACCTATGATGTTATAAGAGAAGAACCTATTTTTGAAGTTAAAAAAATCACACATAGAAAAGATGCGATTTGGCAAGCCTTATTACCGGGGGCGCTTGAACATAAAATATTAATGGGTATGCCAAGAGAACCAACGATTTTTAATAAAGTGAATGAAACAGGAGTTAAATGCTTAGATGTTAATATAAATCCTGGGGGATGCTCCTGGTTACATGCAATTGTGCAAATTGATAAAAAATCAGAAGAAGATGGAAAAAAAGCTATTAATGGTGCTTTTACTGGCCATACTAGTTGTAAACACGTGTTTATTGTAGATAAAGATATTGATATTTATAATCCATTATCTGTGGAATGGGCAATGGCAACTCGCTTTCAAGGTGATATTAGAATGATTATTAAAGATAAAGAACCAGGAAGTAGTTTAGATCCTAGCGCAGAGCCAGGTACAAAAATGACAACTAAAATTGGATTTGATTTAACAAAACCACTTGTAGTTAAAGGAAAGAGCTTTGATATAGCGGATTTCCCAAAAGTAGACTTGAACAAATATTTTTAATATAGAGGAGTCGATGAGATTGAAATTAACATCAGAAGAAAAAGAGATGTTGGAAGGTAAGCAAGGAAGATCTGCTCAAAAATCCATGGAGATATTAACCACATTAGGTGAAATATTTGATGCAGAATGTATGATTGAGGTTTATAGCGTGCAAATAGCAGGAGTTTCCTATGCAAATTTAGGGGAAGCAGGTCTAGAATTTTTAAATGAGATGGCAGAAGATGGAAAGGTTAGGGTTTTAACAACTTTAAATCCAGCTGGAATGGACCGAGAAAATTGGCAAGCTTTAGGAATTGAAGAAGAATTTGCTATTAATCAAAACCGTGCTATAGATGCTTTTGCAAAAATGGGTATAATTACAACATGTTCTTGTACACCATATTTAATAGGAAATGTACCTCACTTTGGTCAGCATATTGCTTGGGCTGAGAGTAGTGCTGTCTGCTATTCAAATTCTGTCATTGGTGCTCGAACAAATCGTGAAGGTGGTCCGAGTGCGCTAGCTGCTGCTTTAACTGGAAAAACACCAAAATATGGTTATCATCTAGACAAAAATCGTCATGGACAGGTCTTATTTGAAGTTAAGGTTCCAGTGAAAGGTACAGATGAATTTGGCGTGTTAGGAAAAATAATTGGGGATAAATTGGTTGAATTAGGAAAGAAAATACCTTATATTACTGGAATTTCTTCAGCAACAGTTGAGGAACTTAAGTCATTTTGCGCTTCAGTGGCTACTTATGGAGGTACAGCATTATTTCATATGGAAGGCATAACCCCAGAATATAATATGTATCCTAAGCCAAAAGATGATATTTTTGAAATTAATCAGGATAACCTTAATAAAACTCGGTCTGATCTTATTGATGATGATATTGAAATTGATTTCGTTAGTATTGGGTGTCCTCACGCTTCAATTCACGAAATAGCAACAATTGCAAGTTTATTGAAAGGTAATAAAGTAAATAAAGAATTTTGGATTACTACTGCTCGACCTACAAAAAGAATTGCAGATGAAGCTGGCTATTCTAAAATTATTGAGGATGCTGGGGCCAAATTCGCTTCAGATACATGTTGTGTTGTAGCTCCTATTAAAGGTCGCTTTAAAGGAATTATGGTAGATTCAGCTAAAGCGTGTTATTATGGCCGTGCAAAGAATAAATTTAAAGTAAAAATTGGCTCAATCGAAAAATGTGTTGAGGAGGCGGTAAAATGAAGTTAGAAGGAAGAAAAATTTATAAAGGAACTGCTGAGGCAGAAGCAATTGTAACAAAAGATGGTATTTCATTTTATGGTGGCGTTGACCCTGATACTGGTAAAGTTGTCGAGGTTGGACATGAACTTGAAGGTCAATCCATAACAGGAAAAGTTTTAGTCTTTCCTACTGGTAAGGGTTCAACTGTAGGGTCATACACAATGTATAGAATGAAAAAAAAAAATACGGCACCAGTAGCAATCGTAAACAAACAAATAGATACAATCGTAGCAGTAGGTTGCATAATTAGTGAAATTCCTTGTGTAGATAAAATTAATATTAATAATATTAAAACCGGACAAAAAGTTATTGTTAATGGTTCCGAAGGTACTGTGGAGGTGAAATAAACGGGAACTGGAAAAGGATATGGAAAGACCATCCTTTTTGGCGAAATTTTTTTCCCACTTCGGGGATAAACGCAATCATTTTGTGGTTTATGGTCTTCCCGCAATCGCATCGGCGTTAGGCGCTAATACAATCGCAGAAGTTAAAGTTGTTGAGGGACAAGGGTGGACTGTTGTCGATCAGAGACCCGCTACGACCGGCTATAAAAAAAAGAAATATGATGAAGGAATGCAATCAATTAAAAATGTAATCAAGCATTTAAAAATAGATACAGAGAGTCAAAAACTTGGAATAACTTTTGCTGGAGATTTAATTGCTGCGAGTGGAGTTGGTGCTTCAGCGGCTCAATGTACATCACTAGCTCGGGCTTTAAACGACAGCTTTAATCTAAATTTAGACGATGAAAAGATAAATGAAGCTGCGTATGAAGGAGAGAAAGCATATCACGGAACCCCATCTGGTATTGACAACACAGCTTCAACTTATGGAGGATTGATTTGGTTTGTGAAAAACTTGAATGGTGGGAAAAATACTATGGACCTCTTGCAATCACCAATAAAAATGCCATTAATAATCGCTAATTCAGGAATAACTGCTTCTACGATAGAAGTAGTTGCTGATGTTCGGCGTTTAAAAGATAAAAATCCTAATAAATTTGAGAAAATTTTTAAGGAATATAAAGAAATAGCAGATAAAGCAAAAATGGCCTTACTTGAAGGAAATATTATTTCTTTAGGTAATTTAATGAATCAAAACCACAAATTACTCCAAGAAATTACGGTTTCAGGAGAAATAAATGATAAATTAGTTCAAATAGCGTTAAAAAATGGAGCGATTGGTGCTAAAATGACAGGAACCGGGCGTGGTGGTTTAGTAATTGCTTTAGCTGAAAATAAAGAAATACAAGAAAAAATAGCCAAGGCAATCGAAAAAGGGGGTTATGATGCCTGGAAAACCATAATTGGATGAGATTGATTTAAATTGAATAACAATAATGAAATTTATCTATTGAAGTTAGGTGGAAGTTTATTAACTGATAAAAATAGACCCTTTTCTATTAGGAAAAATGTTGTTAAAAGCGCAGTTCAACAAATTATAGATGCTAATGAAAAATTAATATTAATTCATGGAGGAGGTTCGTTTGGCCATCCTCTTGCAAAAAAATACAACCTTTCAAAAGGAATAGATGCATCGATTCAAAATCAAATTCTTGGACTTACTGAAACTCACCAATCAATGAACAAATTCAATTCCTATTTAATTAATCAATTTTTAGAAAAAAAATATCCTGTATTATCAATTCAAGCTTCCAGCATTTTCATCAAAGATTCTCAAAATATCTCAACTCAATCGATTAATGTTATTGAAACCGCCTTAGATCTTGATATTTTACCTATTTTGTATGGAGATATAATCCTTGATTCAAAGGGGTCATTCTCAATTATTTCTGGGGACCAAATCATCGTTGAATTATGTGAAAAAATTAAAAAGTATAATATCTTTAAAGTTATTTTCGCTATTGAAAAAGATGGATTATTCATTAAAGAAAGAGTTAATAGCAAATTGAATATAAAACTGGCGAGAGAATTAAAATTCGAAGATTTAGATATAATTGAAATCGCTGATTTAGAAAGTAAAATTGATGTAACAGGCGGAATTAAAGGTAAAATTAATAAAATCAAACAAATTTGTCAACAAAATATTCCCGTTCAAATAATAAATGGTTTAAAAGATGAATTTATACTTAAAGCATTAAAAAATCAAAATATTATTTCAACCAAAATAAAATGAGCAAAGAATTATGAATGAAAATGATATAAATAAGAGAAAACTGGATCATCTAAAAATCCCAATTGAGGAGGATGTTCAACATTCTGAAAATTACTTCAAATATATTAAATTAATGCATCATTCTCTCCCTGAGGTAAATTTTGAAGATATCGATTTAACTACAAAATTTTTTGATAAACAAATATCGGCACCTATTTGTATTGCGGCTATAACTGGCGGACATGAAATTTCTAAAGAAATCAATAGGATTCTTGCTACAGCCGCAGAATCAGAGAAAATCATAATGGGAGTGGGTAGTCAACGTGCTGGATTAGAAGATCTATCAACAGAGAACTCCTTTAAAGTGGTTCGAGAAGTTGCGCCTAATATTCCACTAATTGGAAATATTGGTATAGGGCAAATAAGTGAGAAAAATTTCAAAATTGAAAATTTTAAAAAATGCATTGATATGATTAACGCTAACGTAATGGCAATACATTTCAATGCTTTACATGAATTAGTTCAGGATAATGGGAATATCTCATATAATCTTTTCCGTTCAAATTTTCAAAAAATAAGAGAAAATATTAAGATTCCAATAATAGCAAAAGAAGTTGGAACTGGAATTAGTAAAGAAATGGCTTTAACACTTGAAAATCTCGGATTTGATGGATTTGATGTAGGGGGTTCAGGTGGAACAAGTTTTGCTGCAATTGAATCAAAGCGAAAGAGTTATGTCGTTGAAAAATATTCACGTAACCCAGCAGATCTTTTTAAAGATTGGGGAATACCAACTCCTGTAAGTATAATTAATGTAAGGAAAGTTTCAAATAAATTTATTATTGCGACCGGTGGACTTAGAAATGGAGTTGATATTGCTAAATCCATTATTTTAGGTGCTGATATTGGCGGATTTGCTTATAATTTCCTAGTATCTGCGTGGAAAGATTATCAAAATGATACTATTAGCAATACCATAAAGGAAATTAGAACTTTAAAGCATGAGATACGCTCTTGTCTATGGTTAATGAATTTAAAGAATATAAATGAATTAAAGAATAGTTCTAATAAAAGAGTTATTCTTGGTATATTATATGAGTGGTTAAATCAATAATTCTGCTTAAAACTTACGCTCAATGACATATTTTAGTAAATTTTCAAAAAATTCTGCCTCAGATTGATTAATATTTGGAATTAACTCATCAAGCTGAATCCTAGCAATTTTAGCATAATCATTTACTAGGTTCTTACAAGAATATACAGTCTCAGCTTCAAGAAATAAATCCTTGACTTCTTGAATTTCCTCATCTTTTATATCAGGATTTCCAATTAAATCAAGGATCTTTTCTTTTTTATTGTAATCTAATTTTTCAAGAGCATCTATTAACAAACAAGTTTTCTTACCTTCCCTTATATCTCCATTTGTAGGTTTTCCAGTAATTTTTTCATCTCCAAAAGTTCCTAATATATCATCGGTCATTTGAAAGATGATTCCTAGATTAATCGCATATTTAGAGATGTTTTGAAGAAATTTATCCTCAACTCTAGCATAATTCGCGCCAATTAACATTGCTTTTTCTATTAATGCACTGGTTTTTAATGAAATCATTTCAATATATTCTTGCATTCGTAAAGATTCTCGATTTACCATGTCTAATTCGATTAATACACCATTACTGATCTCTTTAAATGCCTGTTCATAATATTTAATAGCTGTAAGATTTTGGTCGAGATTAAACTCATTATCAAAAAAAGCTTCTAAACCAAAAAAGAACGCTGAATCTCCACCTATAATCCCTATAGAATTACCATAATCTTCTTTATTCATTTTTTGAAACGTTAACTTCGAATAGTATTGTTTAAATCTATAATGAAATGCGGGACAATTTCGCCTAAAATCATCCTTATCTATAATATCATCATGAATTAATGAAGCGTTATGAAGAAATTCTACACCTACACTGGGAGAAACAATCTTATCATCTCTTTCGAGGTTAAATGCGTTATATGTAGCAATGCAAATCAAAGGTCGTAAACGTTTTCCACCAACTAAAAAATAATCCATTAACTCTTGATAATAATCTTTTAAAAATGGATTCTTTACCTCATTTAACTTCTTTTCATAAATTCTCTTTATCGCATTATTGATTTTAGGCTTGTACATATTCAAATATTCTGGAACTTTCATAATTTCAATATTTCAACTTGTAATGAATCAATATAGTAAATATTAATTAAAGAAATATTATTAAAAGAATCTAAATATTTTTATATTTTTTCAGAACTTTAAGCGTTTAAATTTTTAAAAGTTATTAAATAATTTTATTTATTTTTTCTTGATTTTTTTTTTCTTAAAGTGAGAATGTATATTAGTTAAGAAAATGTGAAAGAAATTACGTAAGTAAATAGAAGAAAAAGTTTTACTTTTTTATAAAAAAAAATTATGTTTATAAATAATAATGACTCCATATTAGATAGAAAAACCAATGGTGGATAATTTATGATAAATAATAAAAATGAATGGAATCAATTAAAATTAAATTTAATTAAGGCAGATGCTAATTCTAGAAAAAATATTTCAAAAGCCATATTAAAATCCTTAAGAAAAGAATTAATTGAAAAATTAAATAAGAAACTAGACATACTTAAGGGAAAATTTTTTAATATTGATTTCGATTCTAAAACTAAAACCTATTCTATGTATGATCCCACCATCACTGAGAAATATTGTGATATTGTCGGTGAAGATGAAATTAGCTTTTTTTTAGAAGCATTATTATATGAATATATTGGGTTATATGAATCACGAAGAGTAAGAATCTAAAAAATAAAGCAAGGTACTCTCTTTTTACTTCATTTCAAGTGTTAATTTTATTAGAAAATTGATTATATTATAATATTATAAGTCCAAAGAATTACTAGTTAACACTTATACTTGGGAAAGCGCTACTTGGTTGTTCTAAACACTATATATTCATTAAAAAAGTGAAAAAAAGAGAAACAGATAAAAATTGCAACTCTAGCCATAGCACATGGTGGAAATATACGATTAGGAACTGAAGATTATCCTTTTATTAAGAAGTGGATTCCTGCAAAAGATAAAGCCGAACTTATAGCTCGAATGGTAAGAATATGTAAAGAAATGGGACGAGAAATTGCAGATCCATTGGATGCACAGAAAATTTTAGGGGTCTAATCTAATTGTCGGTTTATCAAATTTTATTGGTATAAGAAAAAAAAATTTATATATTTTTATCTTAAGTGAAATTATCATTAATAAGAATTTATTAAATTAAATTTAAATAAAGAGTTAAAAGTATGAAAATTCAAATAGTATTTATTGGTAAACCTCAATGGGAGGCTGGCTGGCCTTATTTAGGATATGATAATGAACCTTTGAGAACATCCATTCTCAACCATCTAAACAAGAAATATCCTAAAGTTGAGTTTAGCCAGAGTGAAATGGTTTCAACTGACGATGAGCAATTAGTTAAGAAAATCAAAGAAGATATTTTTAACGCAGATGGGATATTAATCTATACCATTGGTCACTATGGTGAGCCAGCAATAGTAAAAGCAGGCATAGAATTTATCGAAATTGGGAAACCTACAATTTTAGCAAATTATATCTATGGGGGAGATCATACATTTACAAAAATTTACACCACAATAAAAGATAAGAATTTACCTGTAATTCCTATATCTTCACAAAATATTGAAGATTTTGATAAACAAATTGAAAATATGATTAATATCCTAAATATTAAAGGAAAGAAAGTCTTAGTTTATGCCACCGATTCAAAAAAGATAAATTGGGAGGGACTTTTGGGATTGGTAAATCCAGAAAGGAAAAAAGTTTTGAAAGAACATCCAGAATTCATTGAACAAATTGGAAAAATGAGAGAGGGAGAATCTGAATTGTATCTCGATTTAATTGGACTTGACCAAGCACATCAATGGAGAAGAGATGAGGATAAATACAAAGAAAATCTTAAAAAGATTTTTGGAATTGAGATGATAAGAGAAAATCCAGAAGACATTAGAAAGTATTATGATGAAATAAGTGAAGAAAAAGCTACCAAAATTGCAGAGAAATGGATTAAAAATGCAAGAGAGATTGAACCTACTGAAAAAACCATTTTAAATTCTGCAAAATTATATCTGGCGTTTAAAAATATCTTAAAAGAAAAGAAATACGATTTTGTTGCTCCTGACTGCGGAACTCTTCTTATAAGTGGTATTTTTCCAGCTTATCCTTGCATGGCTTTCTTCGAATTAAGTAATGAAGGTCTTTATGGAATTTGCGAATCGGACATGGATTCTGCTACAAGTTATATTTTTGGTTTATATTTAACTGGACGACCGGGATATGTTTCAAATCATGCTCTTGATTTAGTCAATAATCAAGTTACTTACATGCATTGTCTTGCTCCAAATAAATTATATGGTGTCGATGACCCTTCTGCCGAATATGATATTGTATATCACGGAGAAACTGGATTTTTAGGAGCGACTCCTCGCGTTAAATTCCCAATAGGAGAGATTGCAACAACGATAAAAATCAGTGTATTTGAAAAAAAAATTGCCATCCGTCAAGGAAAGATTATAGATAATGTCGTAGATAAAAAAGGATGCACCTCGAAGATGCTTGTAGAAAGTGATGTGAAAGCGATTTTGGAAAATTATGACTGGGAGACCTTTGGCTGGCATAGAGTAACTTTTATTGGAGACTGGAAAGAAAAATTTGTAATTGGCGCTAAATTGCTTGGATTAGATGTTATAGAAGAAGATAAATAAATAGATTTTGATATAACTTTTTGAATCTATGCCCAAATGAATAATCCTTAAAAAACCAGAAAATCTTAAATATTGCCTAATCTGATTTGGAAATAACTTTATATACTCAGAGAATTAAATTTAATTTGATTACTATGAATGAAAAAAAAGTAAAAGATAAAGTACATTCTTTAAGCGGACATCTTCTGTATTCTCTGGGAGCTATTCCTTCATCACTTCCATATCAAATAGTAGGTTCTTTTATTGTATTGTTTTATCAAGTAACAATTGGACTTGATCCTCTTCTATTTGGTACTTTATGGGTAATTTATGGTATCTGGAATGCAATTAATGATCCTTTAGCTGGGTATTTAATGGATAAAAAGGTGACTAAATGGGGTCGTCGAGTTCCATACATTATCGTTGGAACTATTCCTTTTACTGTTGGATTTATGCTTTTATGGTGGGTTCCATGGACAGATCAGATAGCTATATTTTTTCATGCTTTACTAATGCTATTTTTATTCGACCTTGGTTTCACATTGGCAATGACTGCTTGGTCTGCATTGTACACGGAAATGTATGAAGATGAAGCAGAAAGAGCAACAATGGTAGCTATGAAAGATACCTTTGCGTTTATGTCAGGTATGGTTGGTGTTATAATAGCTCCTATGGTTGCTTCAGCTACTAATTGGACACTGACAGGTATAATTTTTGGATTAACAATACCAATCTCTATGTATTTATCACTTCTCGGAACTGAAGAAAGAAAAGAGTATCAAATAGATAAACCTTTATCATATATTCCTGCATTTAAAGAGACTCTTACGAATAAGCCATTCTTAATTATTACATTGACATATGCAATTACTGACACTGTATTTGGCTTAACCATGATGGTTCTTCCTCTTTATGCTTTATTTGTTCTGGAAGTGGAAGAAGGATTGGTTGGTGTTGGTCTCTTGGGAATCGCATTAGGAATTCTTATTAGTGTGCTATTTTGGAGATGGATGTATGCAAAAAAAGGACCAAAATATGGATTACTCCTATCACTGGGAATATTTACGGCAACAATTTGGCCTATTTTTCTTGTAAATGATTTTACCATGCTAATACTTATAACAATCATACCAGGTTTTGGAGTAGGTGGAATGTTGATGACTGAACCAGCAGTCAGCGCAGCGATTGATTATGATGAATTGAAAACTGGAAAAAGACGTGAAGGAACGTATAACGGAGTTTTTGGATTTATAGTAAGGTTATCTCTTGTGTTCACGGCTGTAACTCTAGCAACTGTTCAAATATTTACTGGCTTTGAATCGGGAGCAGACACTCAATCACCCACTGCTTTATTCGGTTTAACATTATTAATGTCACTAGTTCCTGTTCTTGGAGGATTATGTGCCTTAATAGCTTTTAAATTCTTCCCAATAAACTACAAAAATTTCTGCGAACAACAAGAAAAACTAAAGGTTCTTCATGAAAAACGATTAACTGAATTAGAAAAAACTCAATAAATCATTAATCTAAAATTTTTTTTTCTTTTTTTAATAAACGGGAGCTATAATTAATATTTAATCAAAAATTTCTTATGGTCATTTACAGAATTTTTATTAGTTTATTTATTCTACAATTAATTAAAAAGATTTTTATGAATAATATGTGAAAAAATTATGAATGAAATGGAAATAGTATCTCGGGGTAAAAGTTCAACGAATAGAAATGTTATGTTTGGTTTACCAAAATTGGGAACATCTATTATCATGGGATTTGCGGATTTTGCTTTAGCTACTCTTTATATTTTAGGTTATCAAATAACTCCATTTCTCGTTGGTGTTGCTTTAGCATTGGGAAAACTTACGATTGCTTCGTCTCAGTTCTTTTTTGGGTGGATTAGTGATGCTAAATATACTCGATTGGGTAGAAGAAAGCCATATTTAATAATTATGAGTCCAGTACTTGGATTATCTTTTATATTATTATTACTTCCAAGTCTGATATTAGACCTCAATGATCTTAATATAATATTTATTTGGTTAGTTGTATGGTATCAAATTTTTAATATATGCTATGGAGTTACTTCCCCATACAATTCTTGGATGGCTGAACAATTTAGAGTTGAAGACAGACCCAGAGCGTCTCAATACCAACAATTTTTTGGAATGGTTGGAATGGCAATAATTACAGCCTTTTCAATGGTTGTTTTAACATCTTTTATTGATAAAATAATAGAAGACCCAGAGAGTATTCCGTCAGAGTTTTTATATAGTGTGATAATATTTGGGATTATCCCTATAGTATTATTTTATTTAGTTAGCTTTTTATTACCTATAGAGCCAAAATTCAAAATCGAATCAAATTTATTCCAAAATTTAAAGACTATTCTAAAAAATAAGAATTTTGTATTAGTAACAATTATGCAAGGTATATCTAGCGTTGCTACTATGATGATTACTGCGATAATGTTACTATTCATCGAAGTAGTTTTAGATTTTAATACTACTGAATATTATGTCGCTGCAGCTATTATGATTTTTGGTATATTAGGTTTTTTATATATTTGGAGAAAGTTGATAGAAAAATTAGGAAAAAAACGAAGTCTTCTATATATTTTTCTATCAAATGTTTTTGTCACTCTATTAACTTTATTAGGATTATTACCCATGGAATCATCTTTTATATTTGGTATTTTGTTTATTCTTGGATTGGCAGGGTGCTTAGGTGGGTGGTCTTTATTTCCAGCTATTATGTATGCAGATATTGCTCAAGATGATGAAATAAAAACAGGAGAATTAAAAGCAGGAATATATATAGGTTTTCCTAGTATAACTCTAAATCTTTTTCAAGCTCTATCTCTATTCATTATGGGGATTATATTAGAATTACCTGATATTACTGTTGGGAGTTTGCAATATTCTATAGGTTTAATATTATGGGGGCCAATTTGTTCGCTAATATTCATTATTACTTATTTATACACGAGAAAATTTATACAACTTGATTTTGAGTGGGAAAAAAATCAATAAAACAAAATTAAATCAAGAATTTTAATTTTCTTTTATTTAATTCTAATATTTTTCAAAATGTTTTTATTTCAATATTAAATATTTTTTTTACAAGTTGTTTTATTATTTTGTATAATAAATATTTTAAAAAAAGATGAAATTCTTATGAGTCAAGAAAAAGAGGATTTATGGACTAAAAGTAAAAAAGGTAAATTTTTAACTTTTGGAATGCCAAAATTTGGGACATCGCTTATTATGGGATTTGCAGATTTTGCGCTATTAACTCTATATACTTTAGCTTACCAATTGCCTCCAGTTCCCACTACTTTTGCTTTAGGCTTAGGAAAACTTACGATTGCTGCCGCTCAATTCGGTTTTGGATGGATTAGTGATGCTAAATATACTCGATTTGGGAGAAGAAAACCTTATTTAATTATTCTGAGTCCAATACTTGGATTATCTTTTATATTTTTACTATTGCCAAGTTTATTAATAGATATAACTGATATAACAGCATTATTTCTTTGGTTGTTAATATGGTATCAAATTTTTAATGTATGTTACGGTGTTACTTCACCCTACGGATCTTGGATGACCGAACAATTTATAATTGATGATCGGCCAAAAGCGTCTCAATACGAACAATTATTTGGTATGATCGGAACTGCAGTAATTTCGGTTTTTTCAATGGTTGTTTTAACGGCTTCTATTGAGGATATCCAAGCAAACCCAAATATTATTCCATCAGAGTTTTTATATAGTGTGATAATATTTGGGATTATCCCCGTTGTATTATATTATCTGGCAACCTTTTTAATGCCCACAGAGCCCCATTTTAAGATAGAATTAAATGTATTTCAAAACCTAAAAATGACGTTAAAAAACAAGAATTTTATATTAGTAACTCTTATGATTGGTATTGCTAGTTTAGCTTGGACTCCAGTAGGTAATCTAATTTTATCTTATATAGAAGTGGTTTTAGTTTTTGATTTTATGACTAATATTATAGCTTCAGCTATTTTCGTTATAGGGATACTTGTTTTCTTATATGTATGGAGAAGGCTTGTACATAAATTGGGAAAAAAAAGAAGTATTTTATATGTATTTCTAATAGCAATTGTTATCCTTCCATTCTCTTTATTAGGCATGATCGCGATGGATTCAACTTTAATATTTGGATTACTTTTTATGCTTGGGTTAACAGGGTGTATAAGTGGTTGGTTTTTACTTCCTCCAGTTTTTTTCTCAGATATTACTGAAGATGATGAAAAAACAACAGGTGAATTAAGATCAGGAATTTATAAAGGTTTTCCTAGTATTTTTCTAAACATCTTCCAATTTCTAGGTTTATTAATGGTAGGATTTTTATTAGATTTACCTGAAATTAACGTAGGAACTTCAAGTTTTTCTATAGGATATGTTATTTGGGGCCCAATATGTTCTTTAATATTGATTGTCGCCTATTTATACTCTAGAAAATTTATTAAACTTGATTTTGAGTGGGAAAAAAATTCAATAAAAGAAAAAGAAATAAAGTAATTTTTTGAATTCCTTAAATAAAAAACCATTAAAACCAGTAGAGAAAACTTAATAACCTATTAAACTATTTTTTTTTTTAATTGAATTAAAAGCGATAAGAGTGAAATTAAAAGATGAAGTGGGGGTTATTCCCAGAGCTGGAGCAGGTATTGGAGAAGGTGTTCCCATTTTATTATCTAAAGAGGGAGCTAAGGTTAGTTGTAATTCAATATCTGAATCTGCTTTAAAGGTAACTGAAAAAATTATAAATTCTATTTTTAAATTATCTTGTTGTCCAACCACCATCCAAACGTAAATCCGCTCCCGTCATGTAAGAGGATTCTTCAGTTGCTAAAAATAGAATTCCTGTAGCGATTTCTTCTGGTTTAGCCCATCTCCCCAACACTCCTTCTTCTTCAAATTCTTTTTTTACTACCTCATAATCAACCCCTCTATCTTTTGCCTGTTTAGCTACATCACTTTGTAACATCGGAGTGTCTGTAGCTCCTGGACTCACACTATTGACTCGGATTCCATAAGGAGCCAAATCTAACGCTAAAGCTCTTGTGAATCCTAAAATACCAGCTTTAGTGGAGCAATAATTTGCATGATTGACTTGTCCAATGTGAGCGGCAACTGAAGCTAAGGTTATAATTGAACCAAATTTTTGATTTTTAAAATATGGAATAGCATATTTACATGTATAATAGGTACCCTTAAGATTAACATCAATCAATAAATCATAATCCTCATCTGGAAAATCTTCAATGGGACCTACTCTTACAACACCAGCATTACATATCAATATATCCATTTTTCCATATTTTTTTATGGTTGTATCAATCATATCTTTAACTTCAGCAGGTTTAGTTACATCCACTTTCATAAATATTGTATTTTCTTTTCCATCTTTTATCATTTCATATGTTTCGTTTAAACCCTTTTCATCAATATCTGAAATAATTTGAATCGCACCCTCTTTAGCAAATAGAATTGCAGTAGACCTACCAATGCCGGAGGCTGCACCAGTTAATACTACTACTTTATCTTTTAATCTCATTTGATTTACCTTTAAAAAAAATTAAGACATTTAGATATGAAGTATTTCTCTGAAATATATTTTATTCTTTAGATTATAAATAATACTAGATAACAAAGAGCATTAAAAAGGAAAAAATAAGATTTTAATATTTGTTTAAAATATAATAAAACGATCGAAGAAAGTTAAGAATCCAGCCTTTATGGCAGTAAATGGATATATTCTATTTGATTACGATTATTTTGTGAACAATTTTTCATTACAAGTAAATAAATATATAAAAATTAAAACATATTCAAATGTTTATCTAATTTTCCAACCTCCATCTATGCGTAAATCTACACCATTAATATAAGATGATTCATCAGTTGCTAAAAAGAGAATACCAGTAGCTATTTCTTCAGGTCTCGCCCATCGACCCATCACTCTCTCTTCTTCAAATTCTCTCTTAACCACGTTGTAATCAACACCTCTATCTTTTGCTTGTTTAGATACATCATTTTGCAACATAGGTGTATCAGTAGCTCCAGGACTAACACTATTTACCCGAATTCCATAAGGTGCTAAATCTAATGATAAAGCTCGTGTAAACCCTAATACTCCTGATTTCGTAGAACAATAATTTGCATGATAAATTTTCCCCATATGAGCTGCTACAGAGGATAAGGTTATGATTACACCATATCTTTGTTTTTTGAAATATGGTACAGTATATTTGCAAGTATAATAAGTTCCTTTAAGATTAACATCGATCAATAGATCATAATCCTCATCTGGAAAATCTTCAATAGGACCCACTTTCACGACTCCAGCATTACATATTAAAATATCTATCCTTCCATATTTTTCAATAGTAATATCAATCATATCTTTAATTTCAGCGGGTTTAGTAACATCTACTTTCATAATTATCGTATTTTCTTTTCCTTTAGTTATCAATTTATAAGTTTCTTTCAAACCTTCTTTATTAATATCAGAAATAATTTGAATTGCTCCTTCTTTTGCAAATAAAATTGCTGTTGCCCTCCCAATACCTGATGCTGCACCCGTTAATATTACAATTTTATCTTTTAATCTCATTTTTCTTAACTTTAATGGTTTTTGAACATTTTAAATATAAAGAATTTCTCTGAAATATAGTTTATTATTTAGATTAAAAAAAAAGATACTAGATATCTATAAAAAATATTGGGAAAAAAAAGTAAAATAAAAGCAATTATTGAAGTGTATATGCTGCAATTTTTTGAAGTTCCTCATTCTTAAGAAATTCTGATGTAGGTAATTTTTGTATTAAGTTTCCATCATCAAGAATTATAACTGTTTTTGAATATTGGGCGATAACGCGGGGATCATGAGTTATAATAATGATTGTGTGTTTTTGTTCATGAAGATCTTGAAGAATTTTCATAAATTCTTGAATCATACGATAATCCTGACCAGTAGTAGGCTCATCTACTATTAAAATCTCAGGTTTTAGAACTAAAACCGAAGCTAATGCTAATCTTTGGCGAATTCCCTTACTAAGATAAAATGTTGATTCATATATTTCTTCAAATTTTCTTAAATCTAATAGATCGATAATTTCATTGTATCGATTTTTAATTTCATCATCGGGAAATTTAAGATTTTTTAAACCAAATTCAATTTCTTCTCTAATAGTATTTTTAAATAATTGATGGTCAGGGTTTTGATAGCAAAAACCAATAATTTGTGCCATCTGTGTGATAGAATATTGCAAAACAGGATCACCTCTAATAAAGACTTCTCCTTGCTGAGGTCTGAGAAGCCCATTAAAATGCTTTATTAGAGTTGTTTTTCCAGAACCATTTTTTCCTATAATAGAAATAAAATCCCCATTAAAAATTTTAAGACTTATATCTTTTAGAGCTTGAGTATTATTAGGGTAAGTAAAACTTAGATTAGATATTTCAATTATTGGATCCTGTTCTGTCGTTACATATTTACCCGTACTTATTTGTTCTGAAAATTTTAGATTCTTAGAAATTCCATTTTGGGATAAATGTATTGGAATATAAATTCCCAATTTGTTTAAAAGTTCCTTATGTTTTAAAAACTCAGAAGTTGCTCCGTTAAATCTAATTTCTCCATTATCGAGAAGTATTATTCTATTACAAAATTGAACAATTTTTTCAGTTATATGACTAACCAATATAATTGTCAAATCAAACTCTTTTCTTATTTCCTCAAGTATTTCAATAATTTCATATTTTCCTATAGGATCGAGATCAGATGTAGGTTCATCTAAGATAAGTATCTCGGGTCTCATTGCCATAATTGAAGCAATAGCAACACGCTGTTTTTGACCTCCAGAGAGCTCATCGGGTGATTTTTGCTCAAACCCTTCTAATCCAACAAGTTTTAATGCCCATTCAATTCGTTTCTTAATTTCTACACGATCAAGACCTAAAGTTTCAAGACCAAGAGCAATTTCATCTTCTACTGTTATCATTATAAATTGAGTTTCAGGATCTTGAAATACTAAACCAATACGCTGTCCCAATTCTGTCATTTTCGCTGTTCGAGTATTTTTACCAAGAACTTCAACATTTCCTTTGATCCATCCGCGAGTTCTTAAAGGAATTAGTCCATTAATACAACAACATAGAGTGGATTTACCTGCACCCGTCGGGCCCATAATTCCAATAAACTCACCTTGAGAGATTTTTAAATTAATTGATTTAAGAACCAGATCCTTTGAAGCTTTATATTTCCATGAAAAATCATTAAATTCTACAACAGTTTTCAATTTTGTTCACTAAAATAATTCTAGAAAGAGGAATACAAAACTTTTATTGATAAGAGATAAATAGATAGAAAAAAATAGAAGTATGAATAAGCCAATAATGATTGCATAATCCTTTTTCTTAATTGGAAAATAATGATAAGTAGTCCTATTTTTTGAGCGTAATGGAATTCCTCGTGATTCAATAGATGCAGCCATGTCTTCTGTTTTTTTGAACATTAAAACAATTAATACAATAAAAATTGATATAAAATTTTTAATTCTTTTAGGTATTGAAGCACGTTCAAATTCAACCCCTCGAGTCATCATGGCTTCTCGGACAATAGAATATTCTTGTTGGAACATTGAGAGACCTCGAAAAGTCATACTTATAATTAAAGTAACAGTAAAGGGTACCTTAATTGAACGTAATCCATGAATTAAATCTCGATCGGAGATCCCAGCAAAAAAGAATATCATTAAAAAGAACATATTAATAATGCGTAAGTAGTATCTCGAAGCAATATAAATCGACTGATCACTAATTAATATATGCCAATTCCCAACCCATGTTTCAAAAAAGATGATATCTCCTTCTACTGGAGTAAAAAAGCACCATACAATATAAATAGATAAAGAAGAAATTAAAATGCCAATAATAATTTTTCTAAATTTCCTTGAAAATATAGGTATTTTAGCCAATAAACCCAAAATGATGATCAATATAAGGAGGCAAATTAAATCAAAAACGTTAGAAAAGAGTAAGACAACAAAGCTTAAAATAAACACAATAGATATCTTTGTAATTGGATGTAGTTTGGTCATGAAAGATTCTGATGGAATATAAGAAAAAAAAGTTTTTGAAAGAGTTGAGATTAAATCTCACCTCATTTATGAAAACCACTTGTCTACAAATATTGAAGTTTCTTTTATTTTTCCAGTTAAAGATACCATCATTGGTGTAGCTATTGCAGACAAGACAATCAAATCTCCTGCAAACCAACCTATTACTCCGATCCAATATGCTTCAGCTGAAGGTTCGCCTATGAATACATTAATACCCCAAATTCCCCACAATGCTGAAGTAATTGCTGCTCCAAATATTCCAAAAATTACATATAGTAACCATGAACGAGATGGATTTATTATGTACATAAATATTATTAAAACTACTGCAACTATTAAAGTTATTAGCCACAGTACTTCTAAGCCACCTATAGCTGTTGCGATTGCTGATACTATAAGATTTATAACTAAAATTGCGAGCAATATATACATTTCTTTTTTACGCTTTAAATTTGCTCCGATATCTACATCAGCTTTAAAAATTCTGAATGCTAAAAGAGGTACAAATCCCTCAATGAAATCTGCCATGGCCCAAACAAAACTCCAAGGACCAAAACCTGAGACAAAACCAAGAATAACGCAT
Source organism: Promethearchaeia archaeon (assembly GCA_029856045.1). Taxonomy (GTDB): domain Archaea; phylum Asgardarchaeota; class Lokiarchaeia; order Sigyniarchaeales; family SOKP01; genus 6H3-1. The sequence goes on from JAHQWG010000028.1 coordinate 133,042, forward strand.
GAAAAATAACCTGCAAAACAGCCCCACATACCTAACCATAAACTTAATGGGACATACACAGCTGCAGCTAAATAAAGACCAGAAACTCCAGGAAATGGTGCTACTGGGGCAAGAATTACCGCATAAATTGCTAAAATCGCACTAACTCCTGTAGCTAAGGCAGTAACAACTAAATGCCTCCAAGTAACTCCAATTCTTACCTCTTCCATACCAGAACTAGAATTATTCATTTTTTATTCAACTTGTTTTTTCTTTTTATGATTTTAATTAGATTTATTTTCGTGTTACAAATTGTCTAATTTTTATTTAAACTTTAATATATTAATGGATTATTCTATATTTCTGTTTCTTGCATATTAGGAGAAAAATGTATGTTAAAAAGATTATATTACATAGATATTTTTATCGAGAGTAGAAAGTTTTCCACATTTCGATTCAGTAATTCGATAACAATCTTCAATTCCGACTAAACAAAATTTTTTAAAAAGTTTGCCAAACTTCAATATCTAACACCATATTTTCTTCAAAATTCAGATCAGGAGTTTTCATTATATCAAGTAGATGAAATTCTTCGCATTCAAAGCCATTTTCATTTCTCCTTAATAATATTAATTAATTTAATTTTTAATATAGTTAAAGATTTTTTACTTGATGAGATATATTAATTAAATCTTCAATAATAAAAAAGGTTCAAGAAATGGGAATTAGAGTAGAAAAAAAAGGAGTTGTAACCACAGTAATTATTGATAATCCTAAAGTTAAAAATGCAATTGATCGGAAAAATGCATCTTCACTTGCAAATGCGTTTCGAGAGTTTAAACAGGATGAGAATGCACGTGTGGCGGTTCTCTGGGGTGCAAATGGAATATTTTGTTCGGGTGCAAATCTAAAGGCAATAGTAATGGGAAATGGAAATAGAATAGAGAAGAAAGGAGATGGGCCAATGGGATCAACTAGGATGGTCTTATCTAAACCTGTAATTGCTGCAGTTGCAGGGTATGCGGTTGCTGGAGGATTGGAACTCGCTTTATGGTGTGATTTGCGAGTGGTTGAAAAAAATGCAGTTTTTGGAGTCTTTTCTCGCAGATTTGGAGTCCCCCTTATCGATGGTGGTACGGTACGTCTTCCAAGACTTATTGGATTAAGTAATGCATTGGATATGATAATTACTGGACGACCTATTACTGCTAAAGAGGCATTTAGGATGGGTCTTGCAAATCGAGTTGTTGATGTTGATAAGTCAAGAGAGGATGCTGAAAAATTAGCGAGAGAAATTGCTACATTTCCACAAACATGTCTTAGAGAGGATCGATTATCGGTATATGAACAATTTGGATTAAATTTAAAAGATGCATTAGCAAATGAATTTGAACATGGTCTTAAAACTTTAGCAAGTCAAGAACACTTAAAAGGATCTCAAGTCTTTATGGATGGGAAAGGAAAACATGGGAAATTTTTTAATTAATCCCTTATCTATATTAATATAAATCCAATATAAAAAAATTGAAAATAAGATGAGAAGATTACTTATTATTTATGGAATTTTTGTTATTTTTACAATTATTACAGTTATAATTTGGATTATGTATTTTATTGATATTTATTTTCTTTTTCAATATACTAGTTATAACAATCCACTTTTATTTTTAGGAATTTTATTTATGATAATTGAGGGTATATTAGAAGTAATTACTATGTTTATTAAGAGAAGATATTAAATAAATAATTGAAAATCTTTACATTTCTAAAAAGATTAACGTAATTCTATTGAAATTTGTAATTTCTTTTTACCTCCCTTTTCTCTATTTTCAAAGAAGATCTTTAAGTTGGGTAAATTTAACATACATTATTCTTTATATTTCTTTTTGAAAAAAAGTTGAAAATCCAAAAATAATTAAATCTGTCAAGGAACAAAATTAAAAAAAAAAAAAAAAAAATTAATTTTTATATTATATATTAGTAATATCGCAGATTCCTTTATGTTCTTCTAGATAATATTAATACAACTACACCGAGAGCTGCCAAGCAAACTCCTCCTACAGCCATTCCCATGAATATCCCACTACCTAGTGTATATGGATCTGCTGGTAATCCCATTTCTTCTTTTGCAAGAACAGGAACAACATTGTCTCTAAAGTTTGTTATCCATGTGGTCATCATCCCCATTTGGGTATTACTCAAACCAAAAGTTGCTTTTAGCTCAGTATATTCATTAGAACTTGAATCCGCTGCCTTATACCATTTCTGAAGACCACTGGGGTCAACTATTGATGAGGAGTTTCTTTTATCAAAAAGAATCTCAGCAACTGATAACGAAATACTTGATGCCGTCGGACAACCTACTTCTAATCCTGTAATATTATCAAATGGGAGTACAATTCCTTCTGGAAACATTTTCTCACCGAGAATCGTACAATTAGCCCACTGTTCAAAGAATAGTACTTCTGCATAATCCGATAAGGACATTCCTAACTCTTCTGCTGCGAGAATTGGGACAACATCGTCTTTAAATGAATTTTCCCATAGCCAATCAAGGATTAAACTCATTTGGGTTGTATCCAAACCAAAAGTTGTGCGTAATTCAGTTTGAACTGTAGTATCTGTAGCTGCATCAAGCCATTTATCAATTCCAGTATCATTAACAAATGTTGAGCCATTTACCTCATTCCAGAGAAGTTCACATACAGCAAGAGAGATATTTGATTCTGTTGGAATACCTACTTCGAAACCAGTAAGACCACCACCTAGATCCAATCCTTGTGGATACACAGCTTCACCGAGAATTGTACCATTAGCCCATTGTTCATAGAAAAGAGTTTTTGCATATGATGGTATTGTCATTCCTCTTCCCAATGTTGGATCAGCAAAAAGAGCTGGAACGAAAATATCTATAATATCTTCTAACCAGTCGAGCATTAATCCCATTTGGGATATATCCAAACCAAATGTTCCACTTAGATTTAACCAAATGTCAAGTTCTGTAGCTGCATCGCGCCATTTTAGAAGTCCAGTATCATTTACAAATGATGAGGGGTTTGTATCATCCCAAAGTGCATAACATGCTGTGAGCGAAATACCAGAGGAGGTTGGAACACCTACTTCAAAGAGTCCTTTAAGCGCTTCCCCTCCTGAAATTGGGAGATCAATTCCATCTGGATATTGAGGTATACCTTGGATAGTTCCATTAGCCCATTGTTCATATACTAGAATTTCTGCATAAACCGTTGTTGTCATTCCATATCCTCCTAAAGCCACTGGGAGTGCAAAGAATGGGGGAACAATATTTTCCTTAACTATGGTAAATAACCAAGGGAGAATTAATTCAATTTGGCCCGAAGCCAGACCGAAAGTAGCGTTTAATAAACTCTCTATTGTTGTATTTCCTTCAGATGCTAAATACCAAGATCCAAATCCGGTGGTTGTATTGATAAATGAATATGGATTTGAAATATCCCAGAGAGCTTTAGCAGATGTATATGAAATATTTGATGGATTGGGTGGAAGTCCAACTTCAAATCCAATGACAGGTCCAACTAAATCCCCAATAAAATCACTGAAATCAATTCCGCCTGGAAACATTTCCTCCCCAAGCATTGTACCATTAGTCCATTGTTCGTAGAACATATATTCAGGAGCAGCATCCAATGTTATGAGATATTCATATGAAAAGAGAGTTGGTGCAACAATGAGTGTCCAACTATATAACCAGCCAAGAAGTGCATTCATTTTATCATTTCCCAAACCAAGAGTCGTATTTAAGACTGCATAACTAGCAGGATCTCCAGCTAATGCACCGAGCCATACCATAAGTCCAGCACTATTGATAAGTGAATAGGAGTATGACGAATTCCATAGATCTATGGCCGTCGTAAGCGAAATATTAGATCCATATGGATAAATACCCACTTCAAACCCATAGAGGGTTCCAGGGAGACCAAGAAATTCATTAAAGTTAAGTCCTAGTGGAAACATAACCTCACCGAGAATTGTACCATTAGCCCATTGCTCATAGAATATAATTTCTGGAGCTGCCTCCAGTGATATCCCTTTTTCAGTCTCAAAAAGAATTGGGGCAATATTTAGCATCCAATTATATAGCCAACCAAGCACTATTCCCATTTGAGTATCATTCAGACCAAAAGTTGTCTTTAAGGCTATATAACTAGCAGGATCCCCAGCTAATGCACCAAGCCATACCATAAGTCCAGTATCATTAACAAAAGATGAGGAATTCATATGATCCCAAAGATCTAAAGCTGTCATATAAGAAATATTAGTTTTGATCGGAATACCCGCTTCAAATCCATAGAGGGGATCATCATATCCTTCAATAAAAAGACTCATGTCAAGTCCATCTTCGGAAATCGTGGCATTAGCCCATTGTGCATAGAATATAAATACTGCCAATTGTGATGGAGTCATACCACCATACATCAATGGAACATAAAAAGGAACCTCAACAGTCCACAAATAGTTTTGTATATATCCTGCTATAGCACCTAGGTTGGCCCAAGTTGTATTATAGCCCGCTTTCATTAAGCCCTGTATAGTGACATTTCCAGCTGCTCCTAACGCATAGTATCCCATAAATTCTAACAGTCCTATACCTAAGTCAGTATCTGTTATTAATCCTGGCAGTCCATAAATTGGGTTCCCATATAATAAATAGTCTTGACCAGGCCGTGTATAGCTGAGATTTAACATACCAGAGGTCATATTCTCTGAAACACCTTGAACTGGACATGTTGTATTTTTCTGGATAGTTTTGTTATTGAAAAAATGTTCTTTACCAAGAGTCAAATCACCTGAAAAAGTAATGTATCCTAAAAAATCTATGGTTTGATTAATTAGTTTTGCTGCGGTTGAACCATTGACTATATCAGGTAAAGCTCCCATTGCCCTGCTTTTAGTTTCGTTTAAAGTCTCAAGATAAGCTGTAAAATTAATCATATTTTCAATTTCTGGAATGAATTGAGTTTTAGTTTCATTAAGAGTATTAAGATATGCTGTAAAATTGACCAAGTTTTCAATTTCTGGAATAATTTGAGTTTTAATTCCACCTAAAACCTCAGGAATTGCTTGGGTCTTGACATTATCATCAAATACCGGAATTGCCATTCCTTTTACTGTCTTAAGAATTTCAAGAATTGCTTCAGACTCCACCATATTCTCAATTTCTGGGAGAGCTCCGTCTCTGATACCTGATAGCACAGTAGGAATTCCCAAAACTTTAACGTTTTCTTCTAATTCAGGTTCTACTTGATCCTTAATACCCAAAAGTGCCTCAGGAACGCCTTTAGAGACCTCATTACGAAGGTAATCATTTATTACAAATCCACTTGGTATTAAAAGACCACCAATTACTAATAATAAAATTGATGCTGTTAATTTTTTAGTAGACATAACATATACTAATTTGTCTATGTTTTATTTAAATATATCGACAAACATATCCATATAGGTTTTTTCTTCTCCCAGTTCAAAAATGACTAAACATGAAAAGAACAAACTTAAAACAAAAATACTTTCTTGAGATTATACTTTAATAAATCTTTGAAGAAATTTAAGAGTGAAATCAAGTGAGCTATTTATTTAATAATTTGTTTCGTTTTTCAAAATATTTAAAATTTTTTCTATAATCATTATATCTTTCTTCAGGTGGTTCTTTTAAAAATTGCGGGTCAACTTTATGAAATTATCTACTTCACGAATTTGGGATAAGTAAAAAAAGAAAAAAGTCAGATTCTTGCAAATCCTCATATATCACTATTATCTCCAGAAAAAATTAATAACAACATAGTAAAGATTTGAACATTATTTTAAGCAGAAAAATAAATACTTCTAATTTCTGTAAATCAGCCATATTTCCCCTTGTTTTGAGATGTCCTTCAATAAAAACCTTTATTGGGGGGCAATATTTCCATAAGCAATATCTCCAAAAAGTTCAGAATTCATTTCTATAAAGGAATTTTATACATAATTTGAGATTAAATATAAAAAAAGTTATGGTAATCCCATTGATAAATAGGTTGGACAATAAAGAGGTTTTTCAAATTTTGGGATTGATAAACCGCTTTTCATAGCTTTTAACATAATGACTTCCATGGGATGTTGTAAAAGACCTATACTAGTAAATGCTCTTCTTAAGTCAACATCAGATTTTGTACTTAGATATATAAAAACTCCTTCTTTCCGTTGAACAGTCGCTTTAAGAATTTTATCAATTAAATATAAATACCCAAAATGCAAATCCCTTTTATTCATGAAATAGGATTTATCAAGATAAATTTCATGAAGAAGGGAGAAACCAAACTTGAATTTTAGTTTTTTTAAGCACAATAGTGAACTTGTGAGAGTACCTCCTCCAATTGTAACACCATTTTTTTTGATGAGAACATAAGTTGGCTCATAATCTTTATTGGGAACGTTGATTCGCATCCATCGATATATCTTTCGATCATATGGATAAAAACCAGTATAATTTTTGGAAAGAATTCGATTTATGACATCCATAACTTCCCAATGTCTATTATTATGCACGATTTCATAGGAAAAATTTCTAAAAGATGAGTCTAATTTAATTCTTAATCGATTTAAAAATCTCCCGCCATAATTTAATGTAACAAATATAGGGAGTGCTGGGGAAAGAAGTGGATTATCTTTAATAAACTTAAGAAAATATGGAAATCCGATGGTCGCGTACCCATGTTCAACATCTTCATATCCCATCTTTAAGTAAATTTTTTCTCGTGGAAAACCTTTAGGATCTGCTGTAAGGATAGAGTAATCACAATCCCTTGATTGCATATAACTAAATGCCATCTCCATTAATTTTTTTGCAATCCCCTGGCGTGTATAACGAGGATCTGTGCTAACATCATTAACATCACCTACTAGATACTCATTACTATTAAAAAGCACCCTTTCAACTCGATTAACAATAACCATGCCTACGAGTCTATCATTCTCTGAATCTTCAGCAATTTGAATCATCTCGGGTTCAAAATCAGGATCAGAAGGATAACGCCAATGCCATTTGCTTTCTGTATCAATTCGTGAAATACCAGTCATTTGGAATGCATCAACAAATAAATGCGCAAGTTGCTTCTCGTCTCCCTCATTATAATGACGATATGTTATATTAACCATGGTCTATTTAATCAGTTCCATTTATAAATAAAATATAATTTAATAGGAATTTAATTTTTTATTTCAAAAATATTAACATGTAAAAAATACGGAGATTTTCGTTAAATTAAAATAGTTTTAAATTTAATTAAATTTTATTAACATATTTATAAATATAATTTAAAAATCCTATTTTACTTAGAATATAATGTGATTTTTATGGGAGAAAGAAATATTCAAGGAATATTAGAATCTTTACGTGAGATTAAAGGCGTTCATGGAGCAGTTTTAATTGAGAAATTTGCAGGAATTGTAGGTGAAGCCCTTCCCGGCTGGATTGATAGTGATGCAATCTCTGCCATGGTTAATTTGATTCTTAAAGTGGGCCAAAGAGCTACAAAAGAATTAGAACAAGGTTCATTTATTAGTGCCACATTAGAAAATACAATGGGAAAGCTTTTATTTTCTGAAGTAGCTGGTAAAATTTTATGTGTAATCGCAACGAACGAAGCTAAGCTGGGGATTATCAAATTAAAATTAGATGCTGCGAAGAAGGCTTTAACTGGTTAAATTAACTCTTTTTATATTTTTTTATTTTATTAGAAAGTAACTCTAATAAGATTTCTCGAGTTAATTCTGGGTCTAATCGACCTTTTGTTTTTTTCATACACTTTCCAATTAAAGCTTCTAAAGCTCGTGGATTCTTTTCAAAATCTCTTATTATATCTAGATTATCTGTAATTACTTCTTTTGTAATTTTAAGAATATATTCTTTATCAGAAATTCTTCTCTTACCTGTTTTTTCAATTAAAGCTTTAACATTAAATCCCACCATAAGATCTGGAATAAAAGATTTGGCTATTTTTCCAGTTATTTTACCATCTTTAATAGCATTTATTAAATCTACAAGATGTTTTGGTGTTATTTTGGTTTCTTGTATTATCTTATTATTATTATTTAACCATCTCGAAATATCATTCATTAACCAATTACAATATAATTTATATTCTTCAGAGTCAAAAGATGGGTCAGATTTTACTCCTTCTTCATAAAAATCAGCGAAATTTTTATCCAGAACTAAATTATATGAGTCAAATTCAGTCAATCTATATTCTTTTCGAAACCTTACTGATCTCTCATTTGGCATTTCTGGTAATTCACTTTTAACTTTTTGAATAAAATCGCTATTAATTTCTATTGGAACTAAATCTTGTTCAGGAAAATAGCGATAATCCTCCTCCAATTCCTTAGTTCGTAATGGAATTGTGATCCTTCTTTTATCATCCCAATGTCTTGTTTCTTGAATTAATTTTTTTCCTCTTTTAAGTATGTTTTTTTGCCTAATAATTTCGTGTCTTAAAGCTCTTTCAACTTCTTTAAAACTGTTGATATTTTTAACTTCACTGCGATCGTAGCCCTTTATCGAAATATTTGCATCAACTCTAACTGAACCTTCAAGCTCGAGATTTGAAATTCCTGTATATTGAACGATTGATTTTAATTGTTTGAGAAATTCTCTAGCTTCTTCTGGAGAACTAATGACGGGTTCAGAAACAATTTCAATTAAACAAACACCAGAACGGTTATAATCTATTAAAGTGAATGGTGAAGTTGCTATGCTTCCCTTATGTACTAACCGTGCAGGATCCTCTTCAAGATGAATTCTATTCAAAATTATATCTTTTTTATGATTATTTAATCTAATAGTTGTTTTTCCCCCATCTGCAAAAGCTTTGCCCCCTGCTTTATTATACTGGCTAATCTGGAATCCTTTAGGGAGATCTGGATAAAAATAATTCTTTCGAAAGAACCAAAATTGATTATTGATTTTACAATCTAAAGCTAATGCTAATCTAATAGCAAGTTCGATTACTTTTTTGTTAACAACAGGAAGTGAACCTGGTAAGCCAATACAAATAGGACAAACATGAGTATTTGGTTCTGTGCCTCGATAATCATTACTGCAGCTACAAAAAAGTTTGGTTTTGAGATTTGTTAATTGAATATGAATTTCTAATCCAATCATTATTTCATTATTTTGGATACTCATGATTTTTCCCTCATTTTATTGCAGGTACAGTTTTTCGATAAATATTCAGTTCTTGCTCTAATTGATATCCGATGTTAAGAATACCCTTTTCATCAAAATAATTGCCAATAATTTGAAATCCTATAGGCAAATCATTACTATCAAAACCACAAGGGATTGTTATTGCAGGTAAACCAGCAAGGTTAACGGGACATGTTAACACATCATCCATGTACATTTGTAATGGATCATCTACTTTCTCTCCAATTTTAAACGCTGTTGAGGGCATTGTTGGACAAATAATAAAATCACATTTTTTATAGGCTTCTTGAAAATCTTTTTTGATTAAAGTTCTCACTTTCAGAGCCTTAATATAATACATGTCGTAGTATCCAGCAGATAAAGCATAAGTGCCTAAAAAGATTCTTCTTTTTACTTCAGTTCCTAAACCTTCATTTCTGGTCCTGCTAAAAACATCATAAACATCGCCTTTTAAATTTTGACTCATTTTTCCATACCTTAGCCCATCATATCTCGCTAAATTCGAGCTTGCTTCACTCATACATAGTAAATAATACGTAGCGACAGTATATTCAAGATGTGGAATTGTCACCTCTACTGTAGTTCCTCCTAAACTTTCCAATTTTTTAATTGAGTTTTTTACTGAGCTTTTTACTTCATTATTGACCCCTTCTCCAAAAAATTCTTCGGGGACTCCTAAAATCTTTTTATCGATTGATTTTTTTAATTCTGCGGTGTATTTATCTACTTTTATATTTACTGAAGTGGAATCCAAGGGATCTTTACCAGCCATAATTTCAAGTAATAATGCTGAATCGTATACACATTTAGTTATTGATCCAATTTGGTCTAATGAGTTGGCAAATGCCACTAAACCATACCTTGAGATCCTTCCATACGTCGGTTTTAATCCTACAACACCGCAAAATGAAGCAGGACATCGAATACTTCCACCTGTATCACTTCCTAAAGCTAATATTGTCTGTCCTGATGCGATACTGGCCGCAGAACCACCACTTGATCCTCCAGGAACTCTTGAAATATCCCATGGATTGAATGTAGGTCCATAACAGCTGTTTTCTGTAGAACTTCCCATAGCAAATTCATCCATATTTGTATTTCCAATATGAATTGCTCCCTCTTGTTCTACAAGACGTTCAATGACGAAAGCATTGTATGGAGGATGATATCCCTTTAATATTTTTGAACAACAAGTAGTAGGAAAACCTTTTAGACAGATTAAATCTTTATTTGCTAAAGGTAGTCCACAAAGTTTCCCAACTTTTTTACCTTTTTGAATTTTTATATCATATTCTTTTGCCTTTTTGAGTGCTTTATCTTTTGATAGATTGATAAAAGAATGAAGGAGATTATCAGTTGCCTCAATTCTGTCAAATGTTGATTGAATTAAATCACTAACTGTAATTTCTTTATTTATTATCTTTTCGATTAATTCATATCCCATGTAATTGTAGAGTTCCATTAATAACAAACCAAACTTCTTAATAATTTAGAATAAACTTCTCTTAAATTAAATTATTTTTGATCATATTGTGTATTTCTAAAAAATTTAACTGTAGTGCTACATTAAGGTGCTTTTCTGGTTAAAGTTCTAGGGAAAGGAATGGCATCTTTAATATTATCCAACCCACAGATCCAAGAAACGACTCTTTCCACACCTAAACCATAACCTGAATGAGGAACACTGCCATATCGTCTCAAATCAAAATACCAGTCATAATTTTTTGGATCTTCGCCATCTACTTCTAATCTCTGAATCATATCACTCACGGATGTATTTCTTTCTGACCCACCGATAATTTCACAATATCCTTCTGGAGCTAACATATCAAAACATAATGCTTCTTTAGGATTTTCTTCACTGGGTGGTTTATAAAAACCCATAATTTCTGTGGGATAATGTGTGACAACCACAGGAACCTTAAAATGTTCTACTATTTTTTCTTCTTCAATAGTTCTTAAATCCTTACCCCAAGGAACATTCATTTGGTATTTCTTATTAAGAAGATCTAAAGCTTCTGCATACTTAATTGTAGGATATTCTGCTTTCGTGTAATGCTCTAGAAACTTAATATCTCTCTTTAAAATTTCAAGTTCTTTCCTATTATGTTTTAAAACTTTTTGTATAATAAATCTGATTTCGTCTTTTGCAACTTCGGTGACCTCATCAAGCTTCATCCATGCAGCTTCCATTTCAGCCATCCAAAATTCTGCTAAATGTCTGGAAGTTTTTGATCTTTCTGCTCTAAAAGTTGGTCCCATATTGTAAATTTTCCCTAATGTAAAAATCCCAGCCTCAGCATATAATTGCCATGTTTGGCTTAGATAGATTTTATCTTCAAAATATTTAACTTCAAATAATGTAGCACCACCTTCGGACTGGATAGGTTGGAAAATTGGCGCGTCAAATTCATAATAACCCCGATTTCTAAAAAATTCATGAATAGCCCCAACAATTGTATGTCGAATTTTTAAAACTGCGTTTAATTTCCTTGATCTTAACCATAAATGCCTATTATCATATAAAAGTTCGGGTGATTGATATTCTGTAATTGGAAAAGGTTCGGAAATTTGGATAATTTCTAAATCAGTTACAGAAATTTCATAACCTGTGGGAGCTCTTTCATCCTTCTTTAATTCACCCGAAACTTTGATTGAAGATTCAGTTGTTAATTGTTCAGCTTTTTCAAAGAGTTCTGGATTTCTATCTTTAGAAATAACACATTGTATTATGTCAGATTCATCCCTTAAAACAATGAATACAAATTTGTTCGATTTTCTTATTCTATGTACCCAACCTCTCAAATTTACATTAGTAGATTCCTTTTTCAGAGCTTCCTTAATTGTTATATATTTTGATTCTTTCATTGCCAAATTAGATCACACTATTTGTTAATTTATTTGGGATAAAAATTAAATCTATTCTTTCTTTTTATCGTTTTTTTTCAGTAGATATTGTGCAAATATATTCATATATAAACATTCTTCAGGGTCCATTTGCATCGAACTTGGTGGTTTTTCTATAAATCTAACTGGTGCCCCTTTAATTAAAACAATGGGTGTTTGCTCATCAGCTTCACCGAGTAAAATTTGAGCTGCACTTACTAAATCGTCTGCTACAGCTCGTTGGGTAATTTGAAGTGGTCTTCCAAATAAATCGGCACGGCCTCGACAATCTTCAATTGGTTCAAAACCCGAAACTGCAATAGCTACACCAATGGTTCCTTTTTTTAAAGGTTGAACTCTTGAGTCGGCAATTATTACTCCCAAATGTTTTAAATTGAATTCCTTTAAAAAAAAATTTCGATATTGATTAACAGTTTTTTGAGGGTTTTTTGGTAATAAAACAACAAAATTTTCACCACCTGAATTTGAATGATCAATTCCTGCATTTGCAATTAACATACCGTTGATTTCTGCTAATACTACAGTATCTATTCCACCTAATACCATATCAGCTTCGCTTAATATCAACTCTACAATACGTTCATCCATTAAATATTTTAATGCTAACTCTTTTGCTTGATCTGAAACGTTTCTAATACTTGTAAGATCTACTACTCTTCCTTGTGCAGTAGCAATAATTTTCTCAGAAATTACTATTATATCCTTATCACCAAGAATAATATCATTATCCTTGAATGTATCTAAAATAATTTGAAATAAATCATCATTGGGTTTAATAATTGGCAATTTCACACTATTAACAATCATATAATCATCTATTATGGACTCAAGATAATTTCTCTTATTATAATAAAAGAAAATAATTAATATTTCATAATGTTTATTATTTTATAATAAAAAATTTCATAGAGATGTGCGGGTTCATATGAACTTGATTAATATTAAATTGTTTGATTGCTTAGAAATAGGAGATTCACATCCAATTGTTATCATGGGAGTTATAAATTTAAGTCCAGAATCTTTTTTTAAAGGTTCTGTTTTAAAAAATTTGAATGATCTATCTTCCATTGTTAAAAATATGATTCAGAATGGCGCTAAAATTATAGATGTTGGTGCGCGTTCGACAGCTCCATGGTCTGCGAAAATTTCTATTGATGAAGAATTAAAACGGATAATACCTGTAATAAAAAGGGTATGCAAATTAATCCCACAAGAGATAATAATCTCCGTTGATACTCAATACAGGAAGATTGCAGAAAAATGCTATGAAATAACGAAGGAACACAATAAGTATATGATTATTAATGATGTTTCTAATCTTAAAACAGATTCGACTCTGAAAGATTTAATAATTGAAAAAGAAATCCCGATAATATTAATGGCATCAGAGAAAATACCTGGAGACCTTCTGTCAATTGAGGAGATTACGGATAAATTAAAGGAATCGATAATATCTCTAGAGAATGAGGGTTTTGCAGGTGATAAAACTATAATAGATCCGGGAATTGGAGCCTGGATTAAGGAAAAAACGTTCCAATATGATATTGGTATAATCAATAATCTTAATAAACTAAAATCTCTAAAGAAGCCAATACTTGTTGCAATATCCAGAAAATCTTTTATTGGAAATGCATTGGATATTCCCGATCCTAAAGATAGATATTTTGGATCATTGTCATCTACGGCTATTGCTATTTATAATGGTGCTCATATAGTTAGAACTCACGATGTGGAGAAAAATTTCCTTGATTTCATAAAAATGTCTAAAATAATAAGAGAGCATAGGAAAAATTGGATTTAAATGATATCATCTTCTTGGAACAGAGTATTTTTTGAATAATAATTGTTAATAAAATTACGCAACTCATTTCGAAAAGCAATAATAATTTCATATTTTCATTCTAGATTTTGATAATTTATTTCCCAAAATTGATAAAAAAAACTCCCATAGGTTTATATCGTTAAGTAACTTATATTTATATTGAAACCTACAAATAAAGAATACGTTTTCACCTCTAATAAATCAAATTTAATTAGAAAAAAATAGGTAGGAAGGATTAAATTTTGGATTCAAATAAACACCCCCAGAATCAAAACAATTCCGTTTATGATGCAGAAAGTATTAAGGTTTTAAAGGGACTAGAAGGAGTTAGAAAAAGACCTGCCATGTATATTGGTGATACTGGGGAAAATGGACTGCACCACCTTATTTTTGAAGTCATTGATAATTCAATAGATGAAAGTTTGGCAGGATTTTGCGATAAAATTGATATTCTTATCAATTCTGATAATTCTGTTGAGATTAGAGACAATGGACGTGGAATTCCAATCGGAAAACACCCAGAATATGAGAAATACACTCCAGAAGTTATTCTTGAGCATTTACATGCAGGAGGTAAATTTGATAGTAAAGCATATAGGATATCAGGTGGCTTGCATGGAGTGGGGCTTTCTGTTGTGAGTGCACTAACTGAAAAATTGATTGTTGAAATAAAAAGAGAGGGAAAATTTTATAAACAAATATTTTCTAAAGGCTTAAGTGTTTCCGAACCTGAAATAATAAATTTACCAGAAAATGAAGTGAATATAACTGAAACCAAAATCTCATTCTATCCAGATAATGAAATATTTGATTTTAATCCCGAAGATGATATATGGAATATTAATAAAATATCTAATCGCGTGAGAGAATTAGCTTTTCTTAGTCCCAACACAAAATTTTCAATCCTAAATGAAAATATTGAAGAACCCATTGAATATTATTTTAAGGAGGGCTTGATAGATTTTGTATCTTTTCTTAATAAAAATAAGAAATTACTGATTCCAAGTCCAATTTATTTTAAAAAAGCTTTTGTTAAAAAAAAAGAATCTGGTACGGAAGAAATTTTAGTTGAAGTCGCTATGCAATATAATCAAAGTTATGGGACAAACATTTTAACTTTTGTAAATACAATCAATACTATAGAAGGGGGTACTCACTTAACCGGATTTAAAGGTGCATTAACAAGGGTTATGAATTCATACCTTGAAAATGAACAATTTAAGAAATTTAAAGACGTGATATTATCAGGAGAAGATGTTAAAGAAGGATTAACAGCAATTCTCTCAATAATGTTGCCTGATCCACAATTTGAAAGCCAAACAAAGATAAAACTAGGAAATCCTGAAGTAAGACAAATAGTTAGTAAGATTGTATCTAATGAATTAGAAAAATATTTGGAAGAAAATCCAGAGACTGCAAAATCAATAATTTATAAAGCGTTGGAAGCAAAAAAAGCAAGGGATGCTGCTCAAAAAGCGAGATCGTTAATTCGTAGGAAGTCTGCTTTAGATTCAATTCGATTACCTGGTAAACTTGCAGATTGCTCTTCAAGTGAATCAGAAAAATGCGAACTTTTTATTGTTGAGGGATCCTCGGCTGGTGGTTCGGCCAAACAAGGGCGTGATAGAGAATTTCAAGCCATTTTACCTTTACGAGGGAAAATTCTAAATGTTGAAAAATCCCGAATTCATAAAATTCTTAATAATAACGAGATACAAGCAATGATTAAAACTATTGACGCAGGAATTGAGGGTATAGATGATGAACCTTTCGATTTATCTAAACTTCGTTATCACAAAATTATTATTATGTGTGATGCAGACATCGATGGATCTCATATTGAAACACTTTTATTAACTTTTTTCTTTAGATATATGCGCCCATTAATTGAAAAGGGACATCTTTACATTGCTTTACCTCCTTTATACAAAATTAATTATAAAAAATTTGAAAAATATGCATTCAATGACAAAGAAAGGGATAATACAGTTAAGGATTTAATGGAAAAGTACAAAATAAAAATAGAAAACAAGGGATCTATAAAAATACAGCGGTATAAAGGTTTGGGAGAAATGAATCCTCAAGAGTTATATGAAACAACGATGAAAAAGGATAATCGATCACTTTTAAGAGTTAAAATTGAAGATTTCATTGAAACTGATCAAATTTTTTCTCAATTGATGGGAGATGAAGTCCAACCCAGAAAAAAATTTATTGTAGAGAAATATAAGGATGTAAAAGTCTTGGATATTTAATTTTATTTTTTTTATCACTAAAAATTAGAGTGAAATTATGAGTTCAGAAAAAATTTTCGAAAAAAAAATTGGAATTGAGTTAGAGGAAAGATATATTGATTATGCAATGTCCGTGATTGTTGGGCGAGCTATTCCTGATGTTAGAGATGGATTAAAGCCGGTCCATAGACGAATACTCTATACAATGTATAGAGACAATTTCCTTTATACTAGACCCTTTGTTAAAAGTGCTAAAATAGTTGGGTATGTGCTTGGTGATTATCATCCTCATGGAGACCAAGCCATTTATAATTCATTGGTTCGATTAGCTCAAGATTTTTCGATAAGATATCCTCTGATTCAAGGTCATGGTAATTTTGGTTCTGTTGATGGTGATCTACCCGCAGCGATGCGATATACAGAAGCAAGGTTAGCACAAATTTCAAATGAAATTTTTGAAGATATCACAAAAGAGACAGTAGAGTTTGTGGATAATTTTGATGGATCAAATAAAGAACCAAAAGTTTTACCTTCAAAATTTCCAACTTTATTAGTAAATGGAACGAGTGGAATTGCGGTTGGAATGTCGACTAATATGGCGCCGCACAATTTAACCGAAATTTGCAATGGTATTATTGCGAAAATTGAAAAACCAGAAATTTCAATTACAGAACTCTCAAAAATTATCAAAGGTCCCGACTTCCCAACTGGAGGGATTATTATAAATCCCAAAAGCATATTACAATCATATAAAACGGGTCGAGGAAAATTAATAATAAGAGGAAAAATTTCTGTAGAAACCAATAAGAAAGATAAGACAGCAGTTGTAATAACAGAAATTCCTTATTTAGTAAATAAAACTTCTCTTATGCATTCAATTGCAAAACTCATTAGCAATAAAGAGATGCCAGATATTAAAGCCTTAAGGGATGAGTCAGATCAAAAGGGTATGAGAATAGTTATTGAACTCTCCAAGGATGGAGAACCTAAACTTGTTGAAAATATTCTCTATAAAAAAACAAAACTCCAAGATTCATTTAATATAATTAATTTAACACTAATAAATAAAGGATTAAAACCCAAAATCCTAAATTTACTTGAATTAATTAAAGAATATTTAAATCATAGAGAAAGAGTTATATACAAACGTTCTGTATTTAACCGAGATGAGGCTAAAAAGAAATTACATAAAATTGAAGGTTTATTAATTGCTCTCGATGATATTGATAACATCATTCAAATAATAAAAAGTTCTAAAGACGCAGCAGAAGCAAATAAAAAATTGATAACAAAATATAGTCTAACCAAAATTCAATCTGAGGCAATTTTATCTATGAGACTTTCAAGGTTAACAAGCTTAGAAAGACAAAAACTGGTAGATGATAAAAAAGATTTAATCATTAAGATAAAAGAACTTGAAGAAATTATTGCAGATGAAAAAATAAGATATAAAATTATAAAAAATGAGTTAATAGAATTATCCAAAAAGTTCGGTGATAAACGTAGAACACAGATCATAGATTTATCTCATCAAAAAGAGATTAAACGACAAGATTTAATCAAGATTAAATCAAATATTGTTATACTTACTAGCAATCAATATATTAAACGACTTCCGACAGAAGTTTATCAACGACAGCTACGGGGCGGTAAAGGGAAAAAAATTATGAAAATGGATGAAGAAGATTTCATACAAGACATTTTCTCATGTGTCACACATGATTCTATCTTATTTTTTACTAGTAAGGGACGAATTTATTCCCTAAAGTGTTATAACCTTCCAAAACAATTAAGAACATCTAAAGGTCGCTCAATCATTAGATTACTAAACCTAAAAGAAAATGAAAAAATCGCCCATATGATTCCGATTAGCAAATTCTCAGAAGATGATAAACTTATTTTTGTAACTAAAAATGGGTTAGTCAAGAAAACTTTATTAAAATATTTCTTAAAAATATCAAAAAGTGGAATAATTGCAATCAAAATCAGACCAGATGATGAGTTGATAACAGTATTAAAACTCGAAGATGAAAATAAAGATATTTTTATTGGAACAAAAAATGGTTATGCCTCTAGATTTGCCGTTAAACAACTTAAAAATCTAGGAAGGACAGCAATGGGCGTGGGGGGTATAAAATTACGAGAAAATGATGAGGTAATCGGTGTTTTATTAACGGATGAGAAAACCAAAATTCTCACTTTAACTAAAAAAGGATTAGGAAAATGTAGTTCGATTAAAGAATACAGAAAAACCTCAAGAAACGCAAAAGGAGTTATAAATATTCATTTTAAATCGAAGGATGATGAAGTAATCGCTATACAACGGGCTGCGGGGCAAGATCTATTAATAGGAACTAAAAAAGGACAAGTAGTAAGAATCCATTCTGATTCAATTAGAGTTAGCCACAGAGTCACACAAGGAGTTAAAGCAATGGATCTTTACGAGGATGATGAGGTCGTTACTATAGGAAAATGTACAGAAGTGGTAAACGACAGATTAAAGTAATAAATAATAGATTATTGGAAAAAATCCAAATATTAATTCAGTTTGAGATATTTAAAAAATTAAAATTATAAATAACGAATTTCAGGTTCAATTTTCTCCCTTGACAAAGTTAAAAACCCATATGAGTTAATATCCGTAAATTTCTTATCAGTTGGGGTTCCGGGATTAATGAAATATTGATTATCAACCTTCTCGGTTAATGGCTTGTGTATGTGTCCAAATAATATAATGTGATATTTTTCCAAATCAATATGTTTCTTTAAACGTCGAATCACCATATTAGGACCACCCCAACCATGTAATAATAAAATGTTATATCCATACGCAGTTAATTCTATGCGTTCAGGCAATTTAGAATTTATCTTCGAATCATCCATATTCCCCCTAATTCCAATAACTTTATCCCTTCCAAATATATCTTGCAAGCCTTCATACACGCTATAATCCGTAAAGTCACCCAAATGAAATACATAATCCACCTCCTTATCTAAAAAATCATCAATAATTACTTTAGGAATTTCTGCACATCGAGAAGGGATGTGAGTATCTGCTATCAAACCAATAAAAATTTCATCTTTACTATCATCAATCATAAGAAGATACCCAACTTTTGGACTCAATTTTTGAGATATCTTATTAGTAGAAATTATTTAAATACTTTAAACAATATTAAATTAATATAATTTAATTAACATTAATTTAAGAGAATTCTTATAAATTATATAACAATCTTTCTTTATCAAAATTAATAGAGGAAATTTATTTAATAGGAGAGGATTAAATATTCCAAGTCGTCGCGGAGATGGAACACTTGTATTCAAAGTTGTATTCTGGGGTCCCTCTTTAGGAGGGAAAACTACTGCTTTAGAATGGGTTTACAAGAAGGAGGGGCTTGCTTCAGGTGATATGCAGCAAATAGCTGACCCAACTGGAAGAACCCTCTTTTTTGACAGAGTTGTCGCTCGAGTAAGCAATGTAGTTTTTCAAGTATATACCGTTGCTGGCCAGAGACGCCATAAGTTCCAGAGACGAACGGTCCTCAAAGGAACTGACTGCATCCTCTTCTTTTGGGACAGTTTAATCGACCAGTGGGAAGAAAATATATGGAGTTTAAAAGAATTATTACAATTTTATGGAGATAAATTAATTTCTAAAAGTTTTTCTGACCCAGCGGAAGTTCCACTCGTTGTTTGTGCAAATAAACGTGATTTAGAAGATATTGTAGAGATAAATAAGATTCGCGAAGTTCTTGATAAAGCTAAGTTAAATCAAACGTTGGTCTATGAAACGATCGCAATTACCGGAGTTAATGTGAAGCGAGGATTTGTTTATGCTGCACGCCAGGGGGTGCTAAATCATTATAAAAAACTTCAGGGCGAAGTGTCCGAGCAAGAGACTGCGTAAAATTTTAATTTTGTATTTGGGTTAATTTAGATTATTTCTTGAACAATTTTATTTATTTCATCTAAAATATTGCTAATTTTTTCTTTTACTTTTATTACGCTAATTTTTTCATCTTTTTGGATAATATCATTTACTTTTTCTTCTGATTTCATACCAATCTTTGATAATTTTTGATGATTAGAATTGTTGGGATCAAATTCAGGTATGGAGAAATCAAATGGTCGTTTATGAATATGGCGACTACTTTTTACAATCTTGATATTTTCACTAAGGATGGGTGCATTTAAAATACTTGTTAAATAATAGGCTTCTTCCTTGTAATTAGTTGAGAAATAATAATTTTCAGAACAAATAATGATTTTTTCTATCTCATTATTAATTACTGCAGATTTTATATTGGAACCGCTTGCGTTGTAAACTACTAGAAATTTTTTATTTGAATTTTGTTTGCTTAATTTATTCCAATAGTTTAGATTATCAAAAAGGGTGTTAATATTGCTTGTTCCTTTCTTGAATTTCTTGTAGGAATTATTAATTTTATTATAAAACTTTTCTCCGTAAGGAAGTTTTTCAAGGTATTTCTTAGAGAAATTTAATTTATCGTTAACAGGAAGAAAAATATTTCTTATTTTTTTTATGTAAAATGGAACGAGATCTTTATTCAAAAATGTTTTAAAATGAAAATTATTTTCAATTAATTCTTCTTTAAAAAAATTTTTATTCCAAGGTGGTTTGGCTTGTTTTATTGAGTTTATATCAGGAGAAATTATTAAAATATTATCAGATTCCTGAACACCAACTATACAAAAATAAGTTAAAGCTCGAGGGACTAATGTAGCTCCTTGAAAGAATCTTTTTTTGTAATAGCTTGTTGAGAACTTTTTTAATTTATGGTATTGCTCACTTGGAATAATAGATTTTGCACCTTGTTCGCTTATCTCAACAGAGAAATAATTGGTTTCTTTAATTAAATTCAAATTTTGGTCAAATATTTTTGCAGGAATTGGATATTTACTTTCAATTAAAGTTTTAGATATACTATTAATCTTATTTTGGGAATAATCAAATTTTGATTTGAGTATTATGAAATCCATATTAAAAAAAGTATATTTTTCAAAATCCCAGATTTCTAAATCATAGAAAAACTTGAAAGCTCGAAATTTTAAGCAGTGATCACCGGTTAAGACGCTTTTAGTTAAGATTAAAAAAATAGTTCCATTATTTTTTAGAAATAATTTGGGGGTCTGGTAAAAAAATAATGAGGCTATCTCGATATGAGTAATATATTGACTCTTAGGTTTTATTCCCAATCTATCTGCTAAATTTCTAAGATTAATTTGATATTTTTTATCATTTACATCTTTATATGTTAACCATGGAGGGTTTCCGATTATTAAATCAAATTTATTTTTAAAATCTTGATATGGAAATAGGAAATCATCTGTAGGATTTAATGGATCAAATCGATAAAAATTGACGGTAGGCAAAAAGTCCTCTAAAATATTATATATATCTTGAATATTTAAAAGGAAATTTGCAGTAGTTACTAAAATTGCTATTGGGTTTATGTCTAATCCGTAAATATTGTTTAAATTTTTTATTTTCTCTTTATTATTTAGGTCAGAATTTAGTATTATTTTTATTATTTCCATTAAAAACATACCTGAGCCACATGAACAATCAAGAACTTTCATGCCTAATGAATAAGCATCTTCAATCATCAATATAGCTAGGTTTTTTGGAGTGAAATACTCTCCTTTTTCATGTCGAGCAGATTGATTAATCATTTCTTGATAAATATGAAAAAATAAATCTTCATTTGAAATTTTATAATTCCCTATTTGATCTACGATTAAATTAGTAAATGAATCAGCATTGGAAAGCCAATTGAATATCTCATTTATTTTTAAATGCTTTAATTTTTTATTAAATATTTCTTTTGTTTTATTTTTTTCTTGAATATTATGTAATTGTCTCTCTATGAAATGTAAAATAATGGTCTTTACTAAATAATATAGATATGTATGGTTTAGGAATAGTTGGTGTGTTAGATTTTGTGATTTATATAATTTTTCAAAAGATTTCTTCCATTTGTTAAAATAAAAATCATAAGTTTTTCTTGATTTTCTTTTTGATTGATTTAAGTATTTAATTGAATTTTGAAAAAAAGCAGATTTATTTCCAAACAATGTTGAGAGTTTTCTTGAATCTATAATAGAGTTCATAGTAGAATTGAATTAAAATTTGCTTTAATATATAAATAAATCTTGTTCCTAATAAAAACAGATGAAATTATTAATTTAAATTTAGGAATTAAATGATATGTTTTAAAAATCTTTTTTTATGGGCATTACCTCATAAAAGATGGAAGCATATTCGAGAAGATCTGTTCAATTCTCACTAATTTTTTTTTTTCTTTAACAAGAGTTCCTATTAAAATAGAATTAGTTAATTCTTTTTTTACCAAAGATGCTGCACTGAATACAACTTCTTTTTCATTCATAACTAAGAGACATTTTACATTAGGGTTATTCACAATACTTACATTGGATTTTGTTTTTAAGTTATCGTAGTATTGTTGAAATTCTTGTGGGATAAATCTTCTGTCATTAATTATCATAAGTACAGGGATTCCCTTTTTAGCTACACTTAAAATATTTTCAGAATAGAAAGGTCCAATTTTTGGGGTTATTATTTTTAAACTAGATACAGTTGAGTTTATAACTGATAAAATTTTCTCATTTAGTGCTTCTTTTTTACCTTCAATTCCAGATGGAAAAAGATCAATCAGACCGACAATGGAGATAATTTTTTGTTCGAGTTCATTTACCTTATCTCTTAATTTAGTATTTTCTAATCTTAATTGTGATATTCTATCCATACAAATTTCCTTGTTTTTTATTTTATTTATTATGTTTTATTAATTTTGAATATTTAAATTATTTTTGTTTCTCTGGTTAACAATTTATTCAAGCATTTTCCAGGGCTTTCCGAAAAGAAGAAATGAATTAAAAGCAATGATTGATTCTACATTTATGTCTTGTTGTATATCTATTTCTTTTTGGTCAACATTTGACGCCACCTTATTTAGAAGAATTTTTTGTCGTGCTTTCAATACAGAAATTCCTTGACTAAACCCATCAGTTAGATTATTATATATATTTGAAATTAATTGCCTTGTATTATCGTTAAAATCGTATAAAATTCTTATAATAATTCCAGTTATCTCGTTTTGATCGAAATTTTGAATTATCTTAGAAATAACCTTTAAAATTGATGGTAATTGATCTCCCAAAAGATTGAATATACGTACATTAAAGAAAATGAATGGTTTTTTGCTAGTAGTAGTCTTTTTTATAGCATAATTAATATCTGAAATAGAAACTGTTTGATAATCATTAGTAATAAAATAACTATTTTTTGGATTCTCGGTTGAATAAAATAAATTTCCAATGATATGAATGATGTCATTAGTGCCTGAGATTATACTATTTAAAACATTTTCTCGGGTTAAATTTTCTTGTATGTAATATTCCATATGGTCAACGAAAGAAGATTCACTGAAATATTGGATAATATGATTTAACTCATTTACACCTTCATTAAAGGGATACATTAACACATTATTTTTTGTGGCATCATCCCATTTTGATGGAAGCATTAAATTTAAACTCCCAAAAGTTAATATATTAAATTTTTGTTTCGATTGATCTAAAGGCAAAATAGGTATGTTCGAATTAATTCCTCTTAAATCAGGTTCTCCTAGAGAGTATCCAATAGGATATTTCAAAGAAAAGAATCCAGACCCATCGTGGATTAAATCAAACGGTATATTTATTTTATCAAGTATTAAAAATATGTGAGGAATATGATCTGTACAATCTTGTTTCAATTTTAAAAATATATTTCTAAGTTTTTTTGGAAGAGATAAATACAGAAGTTTTCCAAAATCTACAAATGTTATATCTTTTTCAACTTCTATATTCCAAAAAAGATCATTATAAATTTTAATTAAATAAGCGTCGTTCCAATATTCATCAACAATTATATCTTGAAATTCTTGTGAATCCTCGAATTTTCCAAAATAATTTATTTTCCCATTATCTCTAATTCTTATTGAGAGATATTCGATTTTCAGATTCTCTTTTTCGTCGAATAGATTAAATAATCCTTCATCTTGTTGATCGAAAAAAGTCATATTTTCAAGTTCCTGAGAATATTCATTTGGAAATTCTTGTAAATTTGTCAATAATGGTTGTATTTTTTTGGATAAAAATTTATTTATATTTTCGCTTAAATTTATATCCTGTTCTTCAAAAAATGCTCTATAAAACATTGAATTCCAAAATTCAAATTTTTCAGGTGTAATAAATTTAGTTTTTAGCCTCCAAATAAAATTATAGACATAAAAGTAATGCACTATTTGTTTAGCATTTGAAGGAGTTGAAATATTTTTTTGTAATTCTTCTAATGATCTCAAAAGATATTTTTTTTCTTTTAGATCTCTAAAATTTTTGCAAGCGTCAGCCCAATGTTCAATTAAAAGAAAATTATATTTATTTTTATAGAATTCTTTAAAATAATTCCCTAAAAACTTATATAAATTAAATGATATCTCAAATCGATTTCTTTTTAGTAAAAAATATAAGTATTTCTTTATATAATCAACAGCATCATCTAGGGAATTGAATTGAATAATCTTAAGAAAAATATTCTCAATTAAACTCAATATCCAGCTAGATTCTCCGATATCATTCAAATACATCAATAAATTTTCTAAATCTGAGAAGATCTCATTAAAATTTGTTTCATTTATTTTTATTTTTGATAAATGAGAGAATTCACTTTTTAATTCAGGGCGTAATTTATCTACCATAATATTATTTATCTCTTTTACAAATTCTTCAGAATTCTCCTTTAATTGAAATGAGATTCCAATATTTTCTATAAAAACATATAGTAATAAGGTTCTTTTAGTAGGCTCAATTTTTTTTAGAAATTCCCATAAAAAATTTACAGAAAAATAATATATTGATGATGGAGAAACTGATTTATTAAGGTAAATGGATAGAATTTGGTATTTAAGTAATTCATGATAATTTCCTTCATCTTTCATAATGTTTGAAAGAGAGTTTAGTAATTTTATTAAACCATTAATTGAAACGTCTGGTTGATTAATATAAGATTTGATAAGATTTTTTCCGTGATTTAGTAATTCATAATATTTGTTTTGTTTAGCCAAAAAACCAAAATAACGATTATAAGAATCATAATATTTTATAACGTCAAAAATTGAGCCCTCGTCGGTTTGTTGAATTAGAGACTGCAAATATTTATCCCAAGAATTATTTAAAATTTCATTTAATTGGTCTTTTTTTTGAAGGTTTATCCAATCTGCCTTTTGAATATCAAAATATAGCTTTGTGAATAACTTATCTGCCCATTTATGATTTCCTAACTTTAACAATTTTCGACCTTGGATTATTTGCTGTTCAAAATTCTTGAAAAACTCTTGGTTTTTTTCATTTTGAGAACTCATATTTTTATTAACTCAACTAAAACTAATTAAAATTAATTATATTTGACACTTCAATCTTCATCTACTTCGTTAGAAGGAGGTTGGGATATAACCTCACCATTTTGATTTTTATTTTGAAAATTTGGATTTTCAATCCATCCTTTCGTAATTAATCCACGAGAATATAAAATAGAGGCTCCAATCCAACCCATATCATCTCTTCCTGTTGGTGTAATAACCTTAATTTCATCTCTGATTTTTTCGGAAAAAAACTTACCAACTTCCACTTTTAATCTTTTACCAAGATCTTTAATTAGGCTAGTTCCGCCACAAAGAATAATATTTTGGAGTAATTCCAACCAATCATTCCTATTCCATGTTTTAACAAGATCTGCAATCATTTTTGGTAATTCTATAATATCCAAATGAATTCGATTTGGATTGAATAAAGGTTCGGGAATCATTATTCTTTCATAATTAATCGTAAAAATACATCCATCAGGTAGTTGAATTTCTTGGTCAAAAGAACTTAACCCTTCTTCAATTTTTTTTTTAGTTTCTTTAGGATTAAAAACACATATTGAAGATCTATCTTTTATTTCTCGTGCAATCCATTTATCTATATAATTTATTTTGTATTTCTTATTAAATAATATTAAATCCATAAAATATTCAGTAAGATCCTTTCCTGCAATTGGAAAAAAGTCGCGAGCTGAGAAATTACTAAATCCATGTAAATATGTTGAAACAAACGAATTTTGCTCTCCTAGATTGATAACAACCCCTGTATTTTTACCTATGGCAGATAAAACACAATCAGAAAAAGTAAGAAAATTAATTTGGGGGAAATTTAATTCATCTAAAAATATCTGTTGCATTTTTTTTTTATCATTCTCTGAACTAGTAAAAGGAAATAAAACAATTAATGGCTGTTGGAAAAAAAAGTTCTGTTCTATTCCCAATTGATGATAATAATATAAAAAGAATTTTTTCAAGACGTTATAATTTTTTTCTATTACAAATTGATGATTATTCAAAATATCTTTATATTTTAACGCTTCAGACCCATATAGATGTTTTTCTGTATTCTTAGAAATAACAATATCCTTTAATCCTGAAATATTATCTGATTTATATATGGGATCTGTTATATCCGTATATATACTTGGAACTATAATATCGGGAAGATCGTCTCCCGCAAAACCTAACCGAAAATTAGCAGAACCTATATCTAAGATTAGGGGACGCAAAAACTCTTCTTTCTCATTTTCCATAATATTTTATATGCAATTTATCCTTAAAAAAACCTTGTTATTACACCAAAAAAACTGTGAAATCCGTGGTTTTTAGGAGAACTAAGAAATATTAATTAATTAATTCTAAACTCTATGAAGGTTTAAGTAAAAGCTCCGAAACTTCTTTTTTTAATTGATATTCTTGAATCTGTAATTCTAGAAGGCCTAATATTTTTTTAAAATCTTTCGAAATTACCCCAAAATTAGTGTTTGAAATTTTTTCAATTTCATTGCGCTTTATTTCAAAATCAGTTAATCCTTTTTGTGTTTTTGCAAGTAAATTTTCTATCGAATTTATCAGCTGTTCTGTGTTTTTTTTGGTTATTTTTCTCATTTTTCGTAAAATAGATAAAATCATTCCAGTAGAATTCTCCCATCTTGTGTATCTATCACTAAAACTATTAAATAATTCTGTAAAAAAAAGATTCATATTCTCATATAAATTCAATTCTTCTCTATGGGGTGTTGTTGGTAAATCTTCAATTTCTTTAAAATCCTCTAAAACCTCGATCTTTATACCGGACTCTTCAGATATCGTTTTATTATCCTGACTAGTTTCAGATGTCAATTGTGGGGTTATCTCGATATTATCATTTTTCTCATTTGCAGTTTCTTCAGTTTTTGACTCCGCTTTTCCTCCCATAAATTCTTCTAAAGCTTTTTTACTATCTTTACTTTTTTTCAAAGCGGTCTCTAAAAAACTAAGTCCATCTTGCTTTACTTCTGGCTCACTTAAATCTTCATCCTTTTCTGATTTTTCTTTCTTAACCTTCTTCTTAGCCATAATAATTCATAATTTTTTTAAAATTCTTTAAAAATCTATTCAATTATCTCAATTTTCTGAGCATTACCTCTTTGAATTAATGTTTCAATTACATTATCAATATTTAAACCATCAGGAATAGGTGCAATCACATTCCATATCGCTAATTTTCCTTTCTCAATAACGATTGCTTCACCGTAAATAAGAGAAATATTTAATTCACCTATGGTTTTTGCAATTAGTGCTAATGAACCCGCAACATCATTCATATAAATTTTTAATTTAACAGTGTCTTTTTCTCCAGTCCAACCTACGGGATAGATTCGAATTTCTTTCTTCTCACTATCTGCTATCATCATTATTTGGGTTGCATCCTCGATCCCTAACGATTTTCGGAAGATATTTGGAATTACTATTCTTCCTCTTGTATCAATATTGAGAATTCGTGCTTCTTTCATATGTGCTTCTTTCCAAAATTTTTGTAAAATCTTAATTTATTAATAAAAAATTCTCAAAACTTGTTTAAAAATATTACTTAATCATTCATATTTTCTCTTCTTTTTGCTTTCTTAATAAGAGATATAAAATAATAACGACTGTAATTATTAGCGGAAAAAACACTGCCAAAGGGTTTCCTCCTGTTAAATTATTGAGGGCTAAAGAAATTGTAAACAAAGCGGCAATTAAAGAGATAACTGATCCATATTGACTGGCAACGAATCTTAATCTATTAAGGATCTCATAAAATTTGAAGTTTGTGGTTTTAATAACTTTTAACTTAGCAGGATTTAAACTATCAATAATTTCAGGATTCTCATAATATAACTGAAGTTCAGGGTCATATTTTCCTGGTAAAGCATTTTCACCAATCAATGTGATAATATATGTTTGGATTTTATCTTTTTTAATTTTAAGTTCGCGCGCCAAAAAAGATATTGTTATATATTCGTCTTTAACCGCTTTAATAACAATTTTTACATAACTTTTAAGTATTAATTGCTCTAATTTTTTAATTTTCTCATTAATTATCTCATCATACTCATGCAGAAAATGTTTAAAATCGTCAAAAAGAAATTTATTTTTTGTATTGAATGTAGGAGATGATTTTTTGAATTCTTTTTTAAGTTTAGATGTTTCGTTTTCAATATATTTTAATCTTTCACGTATTTTTTTTACCCTTCTTTGAACCATAATACTTGTAGATTTAAAATCTTTAATTTCTAATTTGTCTTCAACTTTTCGTTCTAAGGATCCAAGCATTTGATTAAGTATAACCTGGTTTCTATTTATAAAATGCATCAAATCTTCTTTTAAAGCGTCATTTTTAATCAAGTCTAATTTTTTTGATAAATTTTCCTTAAATTCTTCAAATTCTTTATTAAATTGATGCTTCTTAAAAACAAGTTCTTCTCGAATTTCAGAATTTGATATTTTTAAACTTTCATTCTCTACCATCATGGTACTAATTTTTTGTTCAATCTCATTCAAAGAAATTTTCCTAGTTTCTGATAATTTTAAGATTTTACCGCTAAAATTATTTATAAGTTTATCATAATCGTTTATTTTTTCAGCTTCGTCTTGAAATAATTTATTTAATTCCCGTAATTGGATTCTTAAAGAGTTGAATTCTTCACCGATGAAACTTACAAGTTGATTAAAAATTATTGTATTTTTGTTAATTTCATTAATAATATTCCTATATCTATTAAGTTCAGTATTAAAAAAATTTTTATTCGCTATGAAATCATCTCTATTTGTATTTATTCCAATTTTTAAAATTTCATTTTGGTAACTTCTTTCTAAATTTAATTGCTGGTTATTAAATTCTTCTATTCTATTTTGAATTTCTAAAACATTAACTTTAAGAGATTTATTTTTTATTGCAGATTCATATAGAGATACTAATTTTCCGAAATTATTTCCTAATTTCTCTATTTGTTTTTCTATAAAATTTCTCAATTGTTTATTCTTATAATAGTTATCTGTGAATACAAGGAGTTCCTTGTTATTTTCATCCAATTCTCCATCTAATTTTGTAATTTCTATCATTTCATTGATTCTTTCGATCAATATATTACATTTTAGATTTAATTTTTTCTTTAAATCATCCAGTTTTATGAGATTTGTATGGGATTGCGAGGTATTTGACAGAATCTCTTGTTTAATAATCTCATTTGTATATCTATTTTTTAAATCATTCAAATTATTTTTAAATAGATCTATGAATTTATTCCATGATAACATACATAACTTTGATTTCTCTTGAAAATCTACTACAATTTTAGCAAGTTCTTTTACTTTATCTTTAACTTTTTCATTGAGATCTGAATAATTTTTAGAAAGTTCAGCAATTCGAGATTTTAAATTGGCGATTTTAAGTTTTTGATAATTTAAATCTTTCGCACATTCATTTTCTTTCTTTCTTAATTGTTCTTCTAAAATGGAAATATTGCTTTTTATAAAATTATCAAATTCTTTTAATTTCTCAAGTTCCCGTTCTTGAATAACTTTATCTTCAATAGAATTTCGATAATTATCAAATTTCTCAATTATTTTCTGCTCTAATTTATTCCAATCCTCTTGAATTTTTTTTAGAAGTAGAAAAAGTTTTCTCTTACTCTTCAAATGTTCCTTTAATTGAGATTGGGATTTTTTAATTAATTCTAATTTTTCATTTAAAAGCTTCTCAGTTTTTTCTTCAATAATTTCCAGTGCCAGTTGATATTTTTTTTCCTTTAAGATTAAATCAACTGTGTTTTTGAGTTCATTAATCATCATAGAAGTACTTTGTTCTATTTCCTTTATTTCATTTTTATCATTTTCATAAATCTTAAATCCTTCTAGGAAATAATCAATAAATGTATCTGCATCTTCTTTAATTGATATCCATTTTGAGATAACCTTCTTTTGCGTTTTTTGAATGGATTTTTCTTTAGAAGTAATTTTATGTGATATTTTATAGATTTGCGTATCTAATTTCGTGATTTCTGAATTAAGATGTTCGCAAACTTTTAATAATTGTTGAACAATTCCATTAGAATATGATTTCTCTAGGGATTCTCTAAATAAATTTTTAAAGTGGTCAATTAAAGAATAAATCTTTTGTTCATTTTTATCAATTAAATCTTCTAACTTATTCAAAATTAATTTGAAATTTTTTAGATTTTCTTTTTCCTTGAAAATTTCATTAAAATAATTTTGTAAATTAAAATATTTGCCTCGAATTTCTGAATAATTCTTGTTCCATTCCACTATCTCATTGGATAACTGATAATTTGGATTTATGTATTTAAAATCTGTAGAAAAGGAATTTTCAATATTTTCATTTAAAAAATCGGCTTCCATTAAAGCATTTTTTACATTATATTTTAACCTTTCTCTTGCTAAATCGAATTCATTTACAAGTATTAAGCTTTTAATCTCTTCTTTAATCTTTTTTGGTGTATCTTTTAATTTGATTATTATATTATAAATATCTGTTTTTATTTCCTCCAATTTAAATTTTTCATTAATTATTTCTTCGCTATTTATATTAGAATCAATTCTAATTACTTCAGAAATAAATTTGTCTTTATATAGATAATATTTGCTAAAAAAAATCATGTTTTTCCGAAGAATTCGACCTAGGAAAAAGTTGTGCGAAATTAAATCTTCTGTTAGAAGGATCAAATCCCTAATTTTTTTTGGCTTATTTGGGTAATTGTATTTGTAGTCATTCAGAAGTTTATTTAAATAGATAACGCTATTATTTTTTATCGATGCATATACTGATTTAGCTAAATATGCATTTTCTCGGGTTAAATTTCTTAAATAATTATTAAATTCAATTTCATTATCTAAAATCTCCAAATTAAAGTTGTATTTCTGATTAATATGTCTGAGAATTTCTGGTATTCCCTCATTTATTCCTAACTCTTTTTTTAAAATATTTAAGTCTAAAGAAGTATTTATATCAAAATGTCTAAAAGCAGTTCTCTCAACTTCTTCAATAAATTTAGACCAAATAAATGAGCACATTAAAATAATTTTCGAAATATCCATTAATTTCAAGGTATTAAATGAACTATAATCATGATTTAAGCCTTTAATTTTCGTTGAGAGAAAAGAATAAATCTTTCCACGATTGTAATCAAAGAACCAGGAATAATTTTCCAAAACATAAATAATCCAAAATGTTTCATTTATTTTCCCAACATTTTCCTTAAAACTAAAACCTCCATCATTTTGTTGAAATTGGTGTAAATATTTTAAGTGTTTAGTCTCAATATCAGAAATTAAATCAAAATATTTAAGACTAAGTAATTGAAATACTATGGAATATTTCTTTTTTAAATCATTAAAATATTTTAAAAACACATTTTGTTCTAATTTGATATCAAAATCTAGAAGAATCAATGCTTCTATTACGAAAAAACTTGTTCTAATAGGCGTTGTTTTTTGGCAAATTGTACAATTTTTGTTTAAACAATGAATAAAACGCCCTTTATCTCTGGTCTTATAAATAAAATTAATAATCTTTTCTTTTATATTTTCTCTTGAATGTGTAGATAAATAGGCATCTAATTGTCCTAATAAATTTAAACTGGCTAAAGCAAAAAAGGTTGACCAATTATCTGGTTTTCTCTGTTTAGATTCAGGGGAAAACTTAAATCCTAGGGAATTTTCTTCAAAAATTTCACATCCTGTTATGAAATTAATGATCTTTTTGAGATTTATAGATATATCTTCCCTCAAATATTTCCCCAATAAAAGAAACCAATATATATTCTCTAAATTCAGATTTCTGAAATTTAATAATTTTTTTTCAAAAAAACGATAAATTTTCACAATCTTATCATATTCAGGTATAAAAAAACTTCCTATATCGTCATCTATGGCAAAAGTAAATGATCTAAACGGCTTCTTTTTGAATACCGTTACATACGGATAGGCAGAATTATCTTTTACCTTTGCCATGTTATTGTGCTCAACCAAATAATTATTTGTTGCAAAATCTAAATTAGATATAAAAAATTTAAAATAAAAAATTATTGTAAAAAAAATTCAAGTATTGTTTATTAAAGGAAAAATTTTAATCTTTTCAAACAATTTTTCCCGCAATTACTTTAATACCCTGCTTTACAATTTGCTCATAATTATTTTGTGTAATTTCCAAGCAAATAATCATTAACTCGTCGTAGTTCCTATTAAATTGATACTTGTATAATTCTGCCTTTTTAATAAGTTGATAAGCGTCTCTATTGTCTGCATGGAATTTTATTTCAATTAAAATCGTTTTATTGTTCTGAATCAATATATCGATATCAGTTGAATAATTTTCCCAAAATACTTTACCTTCTTTATCATTTAGTTTTTCTTTTTTAATTTCACTTGTATTTATACTTTCTTGAATTAAATTATCATTTAAGAAGTATAAAATAGCATTTTCCAACCCTATACCGCCTCGACGTCCTAACGAGTTTATAGAAGCTTGTAACTGGACTCTTTCTTCTCTGGCTATTTCAAAACCCTTATTCATCTCTTTAATTAATGCTTCAAAACGATTATCTACGGCTTCAAATCGCTTATCTACGGCTTCAAATCGGTTATTCATTTGCTCTTGAAGGGTTTCGAATCGTTTATCCATGGCTTCAAATCGCTTATCTACGGCTTCAAATCTTCTGTCGGAATGTTCAATAATTCTTATAATATCTTCTTTTGTAGCAACTACTCCAGAGAGCGCAGTTATTATTGCACCCTTTATCTCGTCGTCTTCCCTTATTAACTTTGGTAAAAGTTTTAACAACTCGTTTTTATCGATCAATTTTATTCTCCAGTTAATAATATAAAATAAGACTTATATTTTTAAATATATCTGCTCAAAGAAGTTATAATAGTCATCTAAAATTTTAAGAATTGCTGCAATAATATTCGGTTTCAAGAATAAAATTATTAAAATTAGGAAAAACGCAAAAAATCGTAAGATAATTAGTTCTGTTTATTTTTTTAATTTATTTAATAATATTTTTAATTTTTAATAATTACTATTTTTATTATGGCTGAAAAACCTATTTTTGGAAATTGGCTCTCAATTGAAAAAATTAACTCTCTCGAGAAATATATTTTAGTCACAATGGAAGAACCATGGAAAATTATAGAACCAAAAATCACACAAAAACCAATTTTCCTTAAATTTAATAATAATATGGCAATCGACCATTTAAAAGCATTAGCTTTGAGTTTTGACCCTAATATTTTAAAAAATTGTAGTTTAATAGGGATTGGTGGAGGAACATCTTGTGATACTGCAAAATTTTTAGCTTGGTATTTAAGAGATAAATTTGATTTAAATTTAGACTTACTATTGATTCCATCAATTATTTCTGTGGATGCCTTCTTATGTTCTTCAATTGCCGTAAGAATTAATAGTAAAGTAAAATATATTGGAGAAATCCATCCAAAAGAAATTTTGATCGATTATAATTTAATCCAAAGTGCTCCTCCATTTTTAAACAGAGCAGGAGTTTCGGATACAATTTCAATAATTACAGCGTTAGGAGATTGGAGACTCGCCAGAGATGAAATAAATGAAAAATTTAACCAAGATGTATTTAATCGAGCAAAAAAGATTGCTAAAAATTTAATGGAAGCAAGAACTGAAATTAAGGATGTGACAGAAAAAGGAATTAAAGCTTTAGTTGATGGTTTTTATAATGAAGTTGTACTTTGTGAAGAATGGGGGAATGCAAGGCCTGAAGAAGGAAGCGAACATTTTCTTGCATATTGCCTAGAATCAATTACTCATAAACATTATATTCACGGTAATTTAATTGGCATGAATATACTAATTAGTCTCTTTCTACAAGAAGAATATGCGGAATTTCCAATTGAAGAAATAAAACAATTTTTTGAATATATTAAAATAAATATTACTCCTGAAAAGCAGCATATTTCTTATAATAATATTAGAAAAGCTTTAAAAAAAATTAAAAAGTATGTTATTTCCGAAAAATTACCTTATTCAATATATAATTCCTCAAAATTAATCCTAAATAATAAAAAGATTGATGAAATCATTAAATTCTTAAAAGCAATTTAGATGGATATTTGATTTGATTAATAAATTCCGATTTAATCATATTTAAGCTCAGTTAAGTCGATCATCCACGGAAAAATTTTTTTATTATTATTGAAGTGTAATTTGACAATTTTTAACAAAATTAAATTACTGATCTACTGACAAAAGTACATTACTACTAACAATAAAGGATAAATAAATTAAAAATAAAATAATCTTTAATTCACTTAATTAATAACTTTTATTGAATTTCAATACAGAGGAAGAAATAATGCAAAACTTAAAGGTTGGGATTATAGGTTCCGGTTTTATTGCTGAACATCATTGTTATGCATATAGTTTATTACCAAATGTGGAGTTGATGGCAATGTCTTCTTTATTAGAAAATAAGGCAAAAGAATTGATGAAAAAATATAACATACCTGGAAAGCCCTATAAAGATTATAATGAGTTATTAAAATTGGATTTGGACGTTGTATCACTATGTATTCCTAATTTTCTCCATAAACAGGGTGCAATTGATGTTTTGAAATCGGGAAAGCATGTTTTTGTGGAAAAACCGTTAGCAAGAACCGTTGAAGAGGGTAAAGCAATGTTGATGGCTGCGAATAAAGCGAATAAACAAATTTTTTATTGTGAAAATAACATGTATGCGCCATCTTTTTCAAAGGTAAAAGAGATAATTGAAGAAGGTGCTTTAGGGAAAATATATATGGGAAGAGGAAAGGAACAGCATAGCGGCCCTCATTCTGCTTGGTTTTATAAAGCAGATAAAGCTGGAGGTGGATGTATATTAGATCTTGGAGTTCATGATGTTGCGTGTCTTATTTGGTATTTAAATTGTGAGGTAGAAAAGGTATTTTGCCAAACAACTATAACTCTGCCAGATAGAGGTGAGTTTGGAAAATGCAATGTAGAAGATAATGCTGTGGGGATATTGTATTTTAAAAATGGAGCACAGGTTGTAATTGAAGAATCTTGGACTGCTCCGGGAGGTTATAATATGAGATTTGAACTTTATGGCACTGATGGACAAATCATAGTTGATCCCTCTAGAAATAATCTTTGTGTTGTCTATAGCGAAAAAAGTTATGGATATGTAGTAGAAAAAGCTGGTTCAACTAAGGGATGGACATTTCCTGTCCCTGAAGAAGCTTGGGTATTTGGATATCCACAAGAAATAAAACAATTTACTAAATGTATTTTGGAAAATAAAAAACCACTAACAGACGGAGCTTATGGTCTAAAAGTTTTAAATATAATCGAAACATTGTATAAGAGCGCTAAATCTGGAAAAATTGAGTGGGTTCCATCTCTTTAAGAAAAGATTAAGCTAAAAATTTATCTTTTTAAACCTATTTTTGCAAAGATTTAATAAAATCTACTATGTAATTTAATTTATCTTTTGATGCGAGTAGCATTTCATGAGGGAATTCAATGCTTCTTGAATAGATATCACTTACTACGGGAAAGTTTTTATCATCACTTTTGGTTCTACCCCAATTAGCATTACTATAATCAATTCCTTTCTTTAAATTAACATTTTTAAAACAATCTAAACTATGTAATGGGGGATAACAATCAACAATTGGAATACCATTATCGTTAAATTTCTTATAAAAATCTTCCTTTGTAATTCCTCCAAATTTTTCAGGTTTAAAAACAATTGGATAAATATACCATCCGAGTTCTTCAGTTCCAGGGGTTGGTTTCATAACCTGAATACCATCTATTTGATTTAATTTTTCCATTAAAAATTTAGCATTTTCATTTCTTAATTTGTGTTGATCTGGAAATTTCTTAATTTGTGATCTTAGTACTGCTGCTTGATACTCGCTCATCCTATAATTGGTACCATAGATAAAATGATTATAGAAATAGTCATCTTTCCTTCTTCCACAATCTGAAATTGAATACATTAAATCGGCTAATTTTTCATTATTGGTAATTATTGCGCCTCCTTCTCCACTTGTCAATACCTTAGAAGCTTGAAAGCTAAACGTTCCCGCATCACCCCAATTTCCAAGTCTTTTCCCTTTATAACGAGATCCATGCGCATGCGAAGAATCCTCAACAACCTTTAGATTATATTTTTCTGCAATTTCCATTAATAGATCCATTTCAACGGGATTTCCGCCCAAATGAACGGGTATTATTGCTTTAGTTTTCTCCGTAATTAAACCCTTAACTTTATCGACATCCATAACTAATGTGTTTGGATCAATGTCACAAAATATAGGAACGGCATTTGTAGCAACGATTGCAGATGCGGAAGCTACAAAAGTATAATCACTTACAATTACTTCATCTCCCAACCCAACTCCCAAAGATAATAAAGCGACTTCAATAGCAACAGTACCATTAAATACGGCAACACAATGTTTCGCTTCCTGTAATTTAGCAAAATCTTCTTGAAACGCCCAAACATTTTCACCTTGATGAACACTAGGCGATCCGCACCACCATTTTCCTGATTTAATTATATCATTTAAAGCAAAAATCTCATCATCATCATAAATGGGCCATTTAGGAAAATCTTTTCTCACATTTTGTTCAAAACTCATTGTTATTTCTCCTTATTATATTTAAATCCTGTAAAAAAGAATACTTAATAAAGGATATATAAGAAAAAAGATTAAATTAATTAATTATTTTAGTCTAAGCTATATCTTCCAAAAATCCAGCACCTATTCTATTAAAAATTTCACCATATTTTGCTCCAAATTTCTGCCCTATTTCACCATATACTAATTTAGCTAATAAATTCACTTTGATAGCAATAGGAACATCTTCTTCTAACAACTCAATATATAATCGATTTGCCCGCGCAAGTAATTTATTCTGAAAGAAAAAGTTTTTCATTACCGTTTTTTGTTCGCAAACCGCTTTTATTTTATCATCAATATAATCAGTAATATCTACATTAAAATTAACAACTGTAGGATTTCGAGCAAATAAATATCTCTCTCCTACTGTGTGGATTTCTAAACCTTCTTTAAAATGTTCGGGATAAAATAAGTCAAAAGAACTTTGCCAACATGCTTCATTAACCGCTCTGGCGGTGGTTATATGATCCATATTTTCCTCGTCTGTTCCATTTAAATCAAAAGATATAACAAGATCTGGTTTATATTTTCTCATCAAATAAACTAATTTTCCTCGCAATTCTAAATAATCAGCTCCAGCTAATGTGTCTGTGGGATAATTTAAATGTATGATTTCTTCAGCTCCAAGAACTTTATACGCTCTTTCTACTTCTTTTTTATTATTTTTTATTGCTTTTTCTGCGGTAATTCCTACACAATCAGCATAATCATCAGTTATTCTAACACATATTAATTTATTACCTTCACTTGTCAGTTTTTTAAGAGTACCACCCGCCCAAATAGTTAAATCGTCAGCATGAGCTGCAATTGCCATGATTTTCTTATAAACAAATAGGTTTTTAACAGTTTTTCTTATTATCTCAGCAGCTTCCGAACCAATAGATTCTAATTCATGACCAATGAATTTTTCATTGTTAATTTTATCAGCCCATTCTTTGGTTTTTAACTTGAATTGCTCCAGTGGGATAAAGTAACCTAATGCATCATTTGAAAGACTAACGAACATAATTTCCTTATCTTTATTTTCTTCAATTATTTCTGAAAATAAACCCGGAAAGGGTTCTCCTGGAATATGGATAATATGCAAATTCCCAATTCTAATCTTGCTTATAGTGCTTACTATTGTATAATCATTCATATCTCTCTCAAAAATTCCAATATTAAACAAAAGCTGAAAATCAGGATTATTTACTTTAAGATGGACTTTTTCTTCCCTTATCTCTATTTGAGTATCTTCAATTTTTTTACCTTTCTGAAAAATTTTTTGTATTTCTATAAAAATTTCCTTAGCAAACGTTTCCATTTTCTCATATCCTTTTTCGCAATAAATTGGCGATTGGGATCCACAAAGACCTAATGCGAATAATGAAATGCCCCCATATTCCTTTTCAATCATTTCACTTATAAGACCCGGATAATCTCCAGATATTTCAACATTTTCTCGCGTGGTTATCTCTGGTTGAGCAGAATAACTCCATAAACTTGCAACTAACGTCCTATTAGTTATAAATCTTAAAATTTTAATATCTCCATTAATATCTTTCTCAGAACGATAATTTTCTATTTGTTTTTCTAAAATCGACTTAGATAAAAATAAATCAACTTCCTTTAATTCCCTCTCTGCCTCTAATACCACGGAAACAATTGTATCAATTAAAAAAATAGAATACTTTTTGTTAATTCCTGATTTTCCAATTAGTGGCCCCCATAATCCCATTGTATCTGGACCCGCATGAGTATGGGTTGAAAAAATATAAACATTTTTTGGTTGATAATCATAAGCCAAAAGTCTTTCTTTTACTTTATCAATAAAATCTGCTAAAAGTCCGATACACTCAACAGAAACTAAAGAAATCTTTTTTTCCCCATCTGAAATTACCATTGCTCGAGTATAAATTGCATTATGCACTCCTTTTATCTTAGGAGCCATCATTGTGGAATATCCGGCAATATACATATCTCCAATATCGGATGGAGGTATTATACTATTTTTAGACGCACCACATTTCAGTAAATACATATTTTATTCATCTCTTTATTGTAATTAAATAAATCTAGAATTTGTTAATAATTAATTTATTAATATCCATCTATTTTAATCTTTGATTTACATAATGATTTCATTACAAATACTCTTAAAGAAAAATCCTTAAAAACCTCATAATAAAAAAAAAATAAAAATATATATTTTAATTCACTTTTTGGAAGATTAACGAGTAGATTCCTTTTTTTTCGTATGTAATTCAGCGAGCATTTTCTGGTTTTCTTCGAAACGCTTTCCGTGAATAGGATAGAAATAAAGACATACAAGTGCAATCCCAATAATAATTGTTGGCCATATACCAACCAGAAATCGGAGCCCCAAAATAACATCTACGCCTGGTTTTGGATCATACACACCCCAACCGGTTCCAGTAAAAATTATCCCTATAACTAAATAATTTATAGCGTTAGAAAATCGATTAAAAAACGCAACAACGCCATAATAGGCGCCTTCTCGTCGCACATTGATACCAGAGCGGACTTCATCGTCATCAATGATCTCAGCCATCCCTTGATCATATAGATAAAGAGTACCACCCAATCCAACGCCCATTATAGCTGTAAAGAGATAACCTGTAAATTCATCAAAAGCCATCATAAAGAGTAAAAGTGAACATGCCCAGTAAATTAATGCAGTAATATAAGATTTCCTAACTCCCCATTTTTTACGAAGCCACATCCATAAAGGTGCTGATAGAGCACCAACCAAAAGACCAACAAACATGAGAAATCCTGGGTCTTCCATTTCGATTACAAATACTGCAAAAAATGGTACCATCGGGGGTAGAATCGCGTATACAATAAACACTGCAAGAGCGATTACACAATATATCATGAATGCCTTATTTTTAAAGGTGATTTTATAAGATTCTTTCCACGATGGAGCACTTTCCACGTCCTTAGAGAATTCTTTACGCTCAAAGGAGCCAAATTTAAGCATTATCAAGATTGTAATTAGAACAATTATTGCAGCAATAACTCCATTAAGTAAAAATTGCCCAGAAGTCTGTGGAAGACCTTGTGTATTAGCTATATCCTCAATAATGAATTCTGGAACAAGATAGGCAATAGCAAGTCCCAGAATCGTAAAAATATTTCGCCAAACACCAATAGAACTCCGATCCTCAACAGTAAGAAACATTTCGGGCCATAGTGCATTAAAATTAACGGTGTAAGTTGTAAAAACAAGGTCAAATATAATCAACATTATGATAAAATATATAAAAATTGTAATTTCATTGCCCGTTGGGGGGCTCCACAATAGTATCATAACAATACTTAATGGAATCATAGCAAGAAAAATCCATGGTCTACGCCGTCCCCACTTAGTTTGGGTTCGATCGGAGAAAACACCTATTATCGGATCGTTGATGGCGTCCCAAATAGACCAGAGAAGGAATCCAAGACTAACTAACAATATTGGAAGTCCCATTACTGCATAATAGAAAGCAAATCCTAGAAATGTGAAGTTTTGTAAAGCCAAATTATCTGCTAATGTTCCAGTTGCATATGCTACTTTAGTTCCGAGACCAGTTTTCAAGGGAAATGTTATGTCTTTTTCTATGTCCGAATTTAAATTTTTTTCGGTCATACTTAAAATTTCAACATTATTATATTTATAGCTTTTATTGAAAAAACTTAGAAATAAAAAATTATAGTTGAAAAAATTGCAAATTAAAAAATCTTTCGATCAAATTAAATATGTTAAATTATCAAAAGGATTATTTAATTACCTTAAAAAGTTAAATTAGATTTATTTATCCTTCCATTAAATCATTTTAATTTTATAATGTAATTAAAAAAAAAAATTTAGAAAATTAAGAATTTTAATCTGCAATTAAATCATATTTGTCAATTAATTCTAAAATACCATAAACTGGTATACCGTGATTATACATTGTGTTTGCATCATCTAAATTTCGCCAGCAAAATGGACATTCTGTTAGCATGAAATCTGCACCAACAGCCTCCGCCTCATCAAGTCTTAAACTTGATGTTTTCAGACTGAAATCAGGGTATCCCGCTCTAACTCCACCGCCCGCGCCACAACAGAAGGAATTCTCATGAATTCTATACATTTCATTAAATTTTACACCGGGTAGTGCACGAATTATGATTCTAGGCTTCTCAAACCATTCCTCTTTCCATTTATTAAGCTTTCTCAAGTCAAATATTAAATTTTTAGACTCATCAATAATTTTTCTCTGAGTATCAATGTAAAAATGACGACCAGTATGGCAAGGATCGTGATATGTGACTACTTTTCCTTTTAATTCTGGATTTTCTTTAAATTTAATTTTTCCATCTTTCACCATATCTGAAATTAACTCAAAAGCATGATTTGTTTTAAAGGGTAATTCTTTTTTAATCCATTTCGGATAGTCCACAGTAAAGGTTCGATAACAGCCAGCGCAAGAAAATAAAACCATTTCATATTTTTTAAAAAGTTCAAGGTTAGTGTTCATTAAATCTTGCGAAATGTCTGTTCTCCCAATCCTAAAGAATGGGCTGCCGCAGCAAACTTCTTTTGTGACCAACGCAAAATCAATACCTAATCTCTTAAAAATTTTACAAGTAGCGACCGCAATATTTATTTGCCTATAACTTGCAGTGCAACCAACATAATAAGCAATTT
The DNA here is from genome assembly GCA_029856045.1 of Promethearchaeia archaeon. Classification (GTDB taxonomy): domain Archaea; phylum Asgardarchaeota; class Lokiarchaeia; order Sigyniarchaeales; family SOKP01; genus 6H3-1. The sequence continues at coordinate 175,031 of JAHQWG010000028.1, forward strand.
TGGCACCTTTTTTGTCCAAGTATTCTTCAAGCCCATTTTCTTTTACCCATTCAAATCGTTTGTCTTTATCTCCGCCATAAGGATTATTTCTTTCTACTACCAGCTTTGAGACTAATTCATGTTTCTCGATAAGGGGCACTCCAGAAAAATAACAAGCGGCTCGTAATGATTCAATAATGTCGACAGTTGGGACCTTATTTTCACACTGGACTTCACACATCCCACAAGTTATGCATTGCATTATCGTATCACGGACATTTTCCGAAAACTCTAAATCTCCTTCCATAATACAACGAGCAATCCACATTCTTCCAGCATTCCAAAAACTCTCCCAGCCATATTCTAAACCACTTGGACAGCTTGGAACCATGCCTTCATATAGGACTCCTTTATATTCTCCTACTCCTTCTCTACTTGGATCTCCACTATACGTAAACTTGCACGCCTTGCAATGAATACAACGATAAAGTTCTTTTTTCATTACTTCTAATCTTTCCATATCTTTTAACCTCCTCTTCCTTCAATTTAAGGAAGCATTAACCTCCCTGGATGCATTATAAAATTAGGATCAAACATTTTCTTAACCTCTCTTAAATATTTTAGGTATGTACCTGCTTGAGAATACATCATTGGTGCATGGATGTAAGGATCCGGTCGATAATTTAACCAACCTCTTTTTATGGAATATTCAGTGGTGATACGATTAATTTCTTGTACTTTTTCAAAATCTTCTTGTTTCGTTGAGTCAAAACAAATTATTGGCATACAAATAGCTTGTCTACATCTTTCAATGCTTGCAATCCACATTACCGGTGCAATACCATGATCTTCAAGGACCTTATTATACATTTCAGCAAATTCAGCACAATCTTTCCATGGCGTATACCATGTTATAAAGAGAAATCCAGCTTCCCAGTAGCCATATGGAATTGCAATTTTATTAGGTTTCTTTAGTCTACTGGCAATTTGTTTTGGATGTAATTCTTGTTTTATTATAGCTTTTGGATCTTTACATTCTTTAGATTCCATAAATTTCTTAGCAAATTCATCAATTCTTTTTTCAGTATATTCTAATTCTTCTTGAGTTTGTGCCCAGACTTCAAAATTCATCCACCACCTAGAAAATCCAATTTCTTTATAAAATTCGTAATCATGAGGAACTTTCTCTTTAGGCCAGCGCGTCATTACAAGTGGATAATTTCCACCTTGAACCATAACACAGTGATGTGCAATTCCAAATTCTTGATTTCCAATTTGCCATGTTAAATTTTGCATATCCTGTGGGTTACTCATGCCCCAAACCACAACAGTCTTATGTTCTGGATGGGGAAAGATTTTAATTGCTACTTTTGTGATGACCCCCATAGTTCCTTGCGAGCCCATTAAGGTAGACCACAAATCTGGTCCTATCCCATATTTATAAAATGGTTTTGCCGTAGGGAGAGCCCACGAACCTGTATAGAGTATATCACCTCTTGGAATGACTACCTCCGCTGCCATAAATATATCTCCTTGAGGCCCCATGGATGAGGTGACTAAAGAGAACCCTCGATCAATTGCATCTCCCATAACGGTTGATGAAGGAGGAGCTCCATCGGGAATGGGAGGACAATATTCTGGGGTGTGCTTATGCATATATGCCCATAATTGACCAAGAGTTACTCCGGGTTCAATTATTGCAATTCTATTTTCGGTATCAATTTCTATTATTCTATCCATTCTACTTAAATCTAATACAACGCCTCCGGGTCTTATTAATGGGCATGCGAACCCTCCAGATAATCCTCCAGAAATAGGCGACACTGGAATCTTCTCTTGAGAGCAATAAACAAGAATTTTTCTAATTTCTTCAGGATATTTTGGACGAATGACGATGTCAGGGATTTGAGATTCGAGTCCCATAACGCTTTTACTAAGATAGGACGCACAGATTGCATCATTTGCAGTTGCATAATTTTTACCTACTATTCCAATCATAGCCTCCAAATCTTTATTATCAGGTTTTTTGTAGCTCATAGTTTTTTCCTCGAAATTATATTTTTTATTTTTTATGACTTCTTTTCATAGTTAAATAAATTGAAAATAACATTTAGAGTAATTATTTACCAAATTTTAAATTTACTTTTTTAAAATTTAAACCATCAATGTTATTTCTCAACAAATTTTTAGAGAAAATGATTAACTCTAATGATCAAAGTTAAATATCGAGATAAAGATTCTTTAATGAAATAAAATATTGATGGTTATAAGAGAAATAAAGAATATTTTCTAAAAAAAACATAATATCTCAAAATTGCGCTACCTTTTTATTTTAAATAACTCAATCTATTCTTCTGGTACTTTCAAGGATTTTCATTATTTCAATAAATAAATCAATTTTTCTTATGAATCTTCAATTTAGATAGAAAATCTATGAAAAAATTCATATTTAAAACAATGTTCAATTATTAAGCAAAATAAGTTTGGCTTTCTCTATCAAAACCCTTTACGTATTCAATCTCCATCTCACTCGGGTCTATATCAGAGGGTGCATATATTAAATGTAAATTAGGAAAATAGACCCCTAGCCCACGTCTTGCCAAAACAACCGCTGGATGTGAAAGATTACTAAAAGTTTTTTCAGTAATCTCACGGGTAATTGTTCGACAGGCGTGTTCGTCAAAAACACCTAAAGAATGAATATATTCGTGCAGTAGGATATGATAAGTATATGCCCACACGATATTATTTGATTGTTCTGTAATTATTATTTTTAAAGGGGTTCTATTCATTAGAATCATTGTCCCACCAGGAAAAAACATTCCACCGATAAAATTTCCTTTGAACATACCCATATCTACCAATCCCAAACTTAAACCTGCCCTATGATGTCCTACTGCTCTTCGAACATCATCTTTAACCTTTTCGAAAATATCAGGCATCTGCTCTATTAATTCTTGTAAGTTCATGTATATTTTTTAAATCAATTCCGGAAATAAAAATTTATTTTCTATTTTTCATAGATTATATACCATTATTGGTTTTCAAAATAACAAAAGTCTTACTAGAGATTAATAAAAATTAACATCTAGAAATAAAAAAAAAGTCCTAAAACTCAATGAAAAGGTAAAAAAGAAAATTATAACATAAGATATCAATAATAATTTTACTTTTTATCATACTTTTTTAAAAATTCATCATCAATAGGTGCGGTTCCATTTCCATATATATGATATAATGCTGTTCTTCTAGCGCATTCATAAAAACTTCTATATACATCCCTTTTTAAATCATATAGTGCGCAAGTTTCAAAAATAATAGGGTTCCATAATGATAATTTGTTAGGTGGAGAATACCATAATCCTTCTTCCTTTAAAATATGCTCAAATTCACTGGTACCAATTGTTTCATCTAAGTCCTTTTTATTTAACATTATAACCATAGGAATTTCTTTTATTAAATCTCCTTGAGCTACTTTTTTTAATTCTTTTAATGATTCAATATTATCTTCAAAAAGATTAGTTTGAGAATCCGCAACGAATAGTACACCATCTGTTCCTTCGTATACTGTCTTTCTTAATGGAGAAAATTGAGTTTGCCCTGCAACGGTGTAAATATGGTAAAAAATCTTGGGAGTTTTTGTAGATTGAAAAATCCCTCTATCAAAGTATAAAGTAGAACCACTAGCCATATCTATTTTTTTTAAATCTCCTGTGGGTGTTATATCTTTCTTTTGCTCTTTTGTAAGACGATGTAGAGTGTCTACAATAGTAGTTTTACCAGAGCCTGCCATCCCCCAGTATAATATTTTTATGTGTATTCGACCATCCTCTTCAATTCTTACCATAAAAAAATCTGCCTTTGATCGGGATTTCTTAAATTATAAAATAATAATGATATAATCTAATTACAATCTTTTAATTTTTAATAATATTTTTTTTTTACAATAATTTTAACATAGTTTGAACATTTAAATAAAATTTATGGCTAAAAACTCAATAGGTATATTAAAATTTTATAATGAAAATCATTAAATATTTCTAATACAAAAAGTTTTCTAATAAGATCAAAATTTTATTAATATAAATTATCTTTCTAAAAAGTGCAAAATATGTATATAATAAAAATGAGAGAGATTTCTGGGTGATTTTGTTGAAATCCAAATCTTTAAATATTGTCGCAATTATTGCTCATCCCGACGACCTAACATTCTTCTGTGCGGGAACAATAGCTAAGTGGGCAGAAGAAGGGCATAATATTTATGTGTTATGTTGCACAAGCGGAAATATAGGAACAGTAAGAACTGATTTAATAAAGAAACAGGTAGCCGATATGCGAGAAAAAGAACTCAGAGCTTCCAATAAAATACTTGGAGTGAAAGAGAATATAATGTTAGGATATCCAGATGGAGGATTTATACCTGGTCCTGAACTACGAGAAAAACTCGTCTATTATGTTAGGAAACTAAAGGCAGACCGAATAGTAACTTTTGATCCTTGGGCAACTTATGAAGTTCATCCCGACCACTTAATTGTAGGACGAATGGCATCAGAGGCAGGAGCTTTCGCAGTTTTCCCATTGTTATATCCTGAACAAATTAAAGAAGGAGTGGAACCCTATACTTGCTCTGAAGTATGGTATATGGGGCTACTTGGTCACCTACCCAACTACTTTGTAGACATCTCTTCAACCCTCGAAAAGAAAATTAATGCCATCCTAAAGTTTGAAGCCTCACTAACACTCGTAGCTCAATTATTTGCACCAAATATTGACCCTGCCAATGTTGGTCCAGAGGATCTGAAAAAATTATCCAAATATGCAAATAAATTGTTTCGTTCCATGGCGGCTGGCGTCGGACAGAAGGTTAAACTTAACGCAGCCGAAGCATTCTATGTTCAAAAAATTCTACCTGGACACTTCGATAACTTTCAAGAGCAGATGAGGGAAATGCTGGGAAATCCTCCTGAACCACCCAAAATCTGCTAAATGAAATAATCAAGGTTAGATTTAATATAATTTTCAGCCATAAAATCAGAGATACTGATTTTATAATCAAATTGCATATCTATTTTTTTAATATTCTTTTTTTATCAGAAAATTCATTGCAACTTAAAAATTGTTATTATTATATTATGGAGAAAAGTTAGATCAATTAGTCACTTTACAATATAAAACATTAAATAATACTTTAACAAAAAATATTCTAATACATTTTAAAAAATTTTAATAAAAAATTAGTAAAATTCGATTTTTAAAGATACAAATAAAAAAAAAGTGAAATATATGGCTGAAAGTAAAATAATGCGAAAATTTTCAAGAAAACAAAAATTATTTTGGGCTAGTGCTGCTTTCGGCGGCGCAATCATTTCTAATATTTATGGTGCTACATTACAATACTTTTATCATGTTTATATGAACTTAGGAGCTTCTTGGATTGCACTATCTGCTTTATTGTATGCTATATGGAATGCCGTAAATGATCCATTATTCGGATTTTGGTCAGATAGAAGTCGCAGCAAAAAGGGTCGGCGTATCCCTTTCATGAGATATTCAGCACCATTTTTGGGATTAACTTTCATTTTAGTCTGGTTAGTTCCAATAGGTTTGGATCAAATTGGGATATTCATTTGGATGTTGGTGACCATGGCCCTTTACGATACATTCTACACAATTATCTTTTTAGTCTATTCAGCGCTTCTTCCAGAAATTACAGAAGATGAGAATGAAAGAGGGGCACTTCAAACGTATGGTTCTTTATTAACATTAGTGGGAATGATTTTAGGATTTGTTTTACCAGAGGTATTACGACCTCATGTAGGTCAAACAGATCTATTCCCCTTCTATATAGGAATGATGATTATAGGGATTATTGGTGCGTTGCTTATCTTGATTACAACTTATAAGTTTAAAGAACGTCCAGAATTCACTCTAGTAGATATCCCTCTTAGTTTAAAAGATTCATTGAAATATACCTTTAAGAGTAAATCATTTATAATATTAGTAAGTGCGAATTTTATGACTATTTTTATGCAACAACTACTGCTTAGCCACATTTTTTATTTAGCTGATTATGTTATGCAAGTTAGTTCGATATTATTATTTTTATGTGTCATTATTGGACTTCTAGCTGGGACATTTGTTGCCAATATTCTTGCAGGTAAATTCGGTGTTGTTAAAGCTAATCAACTACTTTTGCTAATCGGTTCTATTCCTTTAATATTAATCTTTTTCGTTGATGGGGTCATTATATATGTCTTTCAAATCTTAGCTGGCTTTGGATTATCTGGTCCATTAGTTTTAACAAATGTTCTCTTCGCACAAGTTTGTGATGAAGATGAAATAAGGTCAGGTGTTCGAAGAGAAGCTGCTTTCTTCGGAATAAATGCATTGGTTACAAAACCCGCTCAATCTCTCTCTTTAATAATAGGTCCATCGTTATTAACGATTGCGGGTTTTTTAACATCTCCGACAGGTGAAATTATTTTGTCACAACCCACATCTGCATTATTGGCAATAAAAGCACTAGTTGGTTTAATTCCAGGATTAGCGGTATTAATTGGCGCAATAATCCTTATATGGTATCCTCTTAAAGGAGATTATCTGAAAGAAGTTAAACAGAAAATCCTTGATATACATGGTGAAAAAGAATTAAAATTAAAGGAATTACAATCAAAGAATATATCTAAAGAGTAGCGATATTAAGTAATAAAAAAAAACAAATCTATTTAAAATTTTAAATCTTTTTTTTTGATTTTTTCTTTTTTCTCATTAGATTAAAGTTTTTATTTACTTTATCTAATCTTATATTAAATTCTAAACGAATTATAATAAAAACTACAAAAACCGCTTTGAGTATTTTAAATTTAAAGGAATCTAAATGAGTCATACCAAACAAAGAAAGATTTAGGAAAAATAGAAAATAAAAGAGCTGATATAAAAATGAGTATTGATAATAACAAAAAAAAAATTTTTATGATTACTTTTCTTATATCATATAAATGCACTAATGAATGCAAGCATTGTGCGCTTCTAGGATCACCAAATCAAGACGAAATTACAATAAAATTAGAGGATGTAAAAAGCTATTTAGAAGACTTAACATCAAATTATATAGTTGAAGAAGTCGGTTTTTTTGGAGGAGAACCTCTACTTAATTTTAATTTACTAGTTAGCCTCATTGAAGAAGTGAAGAGATTTGATATTACAAAGATTGGATTACCAACGAATGGATATTGGGGAAAAAGTGATTTAATTGCTAAGAAATATGCCCTAAAGTTAAAAGAAGCGGGATTATATCGCATTGGTTTTAGCGTTGACGCATTTCATCAAGAATTTATTTCGCTCGATGTCGTAAGGCGAGCAATAAAAGCTGCTCATGAAGTTGGGATTGAATGGATAGCTTTGATGCCCAAATATCTAGGATCGGAAAATGAAAAAAATCTTTTTAATGAACAAACTAAAAGTATGATTGATGTTCTTTCAAAAGAGTTTGAGTTTTGCGAGGTAATAAAGAGTGAGGTAATAGTGACAGGTCGAGCCACACAAGAACTATCAAAATATTACTCAATGAACGCAATACCCTCAGATAAATGCCTTATTCTTAAGACTCCGGTGTTTTCAATTGATCCAAATGGATGGGTTTCTCATCAATCGTGTCATGGAATTTGTATCGGGAATGCCAAGAAAAAATCTGTGTCTGAAATAATAAGTGAGTATAACTATAGAAAACATCCGATAATAGGTAAGTTAGTAGCTAAGGGAGGACCTAAAAATCTTCTTGAAATCGCGATTGAAAAAGGATATAAGCCTCAAAATGGATATGTGGATAAATGTCACCTCTGCTTTTGTGCGCGGAATTTTCTCCGTCCTTTTTATCCAAATATCCTCGAACCTTCAAATTTGTACTTTTAAAAAAAATTAAACCTTTTATTTCTTTTTATCTAATCTTATAATTATGACTTTAATACAAAAATTACAAAATATTGTTACTGAAAAATTTGCTTCTGATGATATTTACGTGCGCCATGCTTACAGTCGTAATGTACATCCGGATTTACAAGGCGTTCCAGAATATGTAGTTAGACCAAAAGATGCTAAGGAAATATCAGAAATCCTAAAAGTAGCCAATGAAGAAAATATTCCCGTTATACCACGTGGTGGTGGAGATTGTGAATGGGGAGGCAGTATAGCAACTGGAGATGTCGGAATTATCTTAGATATGAAGAGAATGGATAATATCATGAATCTTGATGAAGAGAATCTTATTTGCACGGTAGAGGCTGGAATTTCATGGGGAAAATTAAATGAATATTTATCTCGGTTTGGACTTTATACTGGTTGTATGGGTCCAGGAAGTGGTTTAACTGCTTCAATTGGTGGTGGAATCTCTCATCACTCTGTAGGTGCTGGTGGGTGCGCTAAATATGGAGCTTGCACAAACCAACTCGTCTCTTTGGAAGTAGTCCTTCCCACAGGTGAAATAATTGAGACAGGATCTCAAGCTAATAAATTTTCAAAGTTTCCCTTCAACAGATTTGGCAACGGACCTGATCTGGCAGGATTATTTTGTGGAGATAACGGAATTTATGGTGTTAAAACTAAGGTTTCCTTACAAGTATTTCCAAAACCTCCCTTTGCGAATTATAAAACATTTCTGTGTCCGCGGAATTCAGCTGAAGTTGCTGCTCAAATTTTTACTGAAATAAGACAAAAAGGAATAGATGTTTATGATGCCATGTATATTGATGAGATCCTTATAAAACTTGGTACTAATACATTCGGAATGTATCCAATGTTTGAGCATCTAAAAAGAAAAAGGGGTATAGTCTTTTATGTCGTAGAAGCAAATTCTGAACAAGAATTAGAAGAAAAAATTAAACAATTGGATAATATTCTTTTAAGTAATAAAGCCGAAGAGTTGGGTTCAGAGATTGCGGATGGCAATTTCGCAAAATGGCATTATACCGAAGGACAATGGCAGACATATCATAATTGCTGGGGAATTATACCCACTTTTGAAAATATTACCACGGAATGCTTTACACCAATAAAATCTTTTCCTAAAATTCTCAAAGATATCGAAGTATGGGATATAGAAAATGAAGAAAACATGAAAAAAATCGAGGAAATAGCGGGATTTCGTCCAATTAGTGGGACTGGAGTTGTTCCATTGGTTGATGGTAATAATGTAGAATTAACTTGCGGATTTACCACTTTTGGTTGTTATCATGATGGAGAATACCATGAAATTATCAAAGATATCAATCTTAAATTGTGGAAATCATTTTTAACCTTGGTTTTAAAACATGGCGTCCAATTTTATATGATGGGTAGCATTCCCTCTCGTCTTATGGTTGAAATTGGTGCCTATACTTCAGAATATTATAACCTTATGAAATCGATTAAAAAAACCCTCGATCCACACATGATTTTAAGTCGTGGGAAATTTAATTTTTGGGAGGATGATTAAAAGATGAGCAAAATAGAAAATTTAAAAAAGCAATGGGAAGCTATTATGTCCTGCATGGGGTGCGGTGATTGTGGCTTTGCCATAAGACCAGCGGTGGGGAGATATTTGGTCTGTCCTGTAAAAGAAGCCAAAGGAGAAGAAGGTTTTGAAATTTGGTTTGCCCGAGGTAGAATGAATGTTCTTAAAAGTATTTTGGAGGGGAAACTCGAATTAAGTAAAGATTTAGCGGAGTTTGCTTATCAGTGCTCTGAATGTGGCTCTTGTACGGACACGTGTCATGAAACACATAATCCATATATTATCCTTAATACCTCAAAATGGATTGACCATGTAGAAGTATGGCACGCTTTAAGGCAAGATTTAATTAAAGCAGGTTTTGCGCCACTTGACCGCCATGCCAAATTAATTGAATACATGAATAATCCAGATATGAGAAATCCTTATGGTGAGCCTAAAGAGAAAAAGTTTGAGTGGCTCAATGATGTTAAAGGAGTTTCTAAAACAGGGGATCTCGCTTTTTATGCTGGTTGCACTGAACCACTAAGACAAAAGGAAACCTTATTAAATCTAGCCAAAATTTTCAATGCCGCAGGTAAAGAATTTGCTGTTATAGAAGATGAATGGTGCTGTGGGTCTATTTCAATACGTATTGGGGATATTGAAGCTGTTAAACCTAATATTGAACATAATATTGAACAGATTAAAAAAACTGGAGCAAAAAAGGTATTTGTGGCTTGTGCAGGATGTTATAGGACTTTAAAAAAGGACTGGCCTGAAATATTTGGTCAAGATTTGCCGTTTGAAGTTGTTAATGTTACAGAAGTTCTCTTAGATCTAATCAACAATGAAAGTTTAAAAATTCCTGAAAAGGATACAGAAGTAATAAAAGTTGCCTATCATGACCCTTGTCATTTAGGACGGCATATGGATTTTTACGAACCACCTCGAGAAGTTATTGCAAAAATACCAAATACAGAAATGATTGAATTAAGGCGAAATAGAAATAATGCTTGGTGTTGTGGCGCTGGAGGTGGAGTAAAAAGTCAATTTCCTGAATTGGCTTTGGATATTGCAAAAGATAGAATTGATGAGGCAGTTGAGTCCGGTATAGATATATTGCTTACAGAATGTCCATTTTGTGTCGGAAATTTAGCAGATAGTGTAAAAAAAGAAAACACAAATATGAAAGTATTAGATATCATTGATTACATTGCTACAAAAATATAAAATATTTAAATCAAATTTTATTTTTAAAATTTTTTAAGATTTTTCTAAGGAATGAAATATGTCTGAAGTATATCAAAAATTAAAAAAAATCGTTTCAGAAAAATTTGTATCGAATGATCTATATATGCGACATGCTTATAGTCGCAATGTCGATCCTGTTCTGCAGGGGATCCCTGAATATGTAGTAAGACCTAAAGACGCCAAGGAAATCTCTGAAATTTTAAAAATAGTAAATGAAGAGAATATACCTGTAATTCCACGAGGAGCTGGATGCTGTGAGTTTGGAGGAAGTAAACCGATTGGAGATGGAGGAATTGTTTTAGATATGAAAAGAATGGAAAATATAATCAATTTAGATGAAGAAAATCTTATTATTACTGTCGAAGCGGGAATATCTTGGTCAAAATTAAATGAATATTTATCTCAATTTGGGCTTTACACAGGATGTATGGGTCCAGGAAGTGGTTTGACCGCTTCTGTTGGAGGAGGTATCTCACATCACTCTGTTGGTGGAGGGGGCTGTGCAAAGTATGGAGCCTGTACAAATCAACTCGTTTCCTTGGAGATTGTTCTTCCAACTGGAGAAATAATTGAAACTGGTTCTCAAGCTAATAAATATTCGAAGTTTCCATTCAATCGATTTGGTAATGGACCTGACCTAGCAAGTTTATTCTGTGGAGATAATGGAATCTTTGGGGTTAAGACAAAAGTTTCATTGCAAGTATTTCCTAGACCAGATTTTGCCAATTATAAGACTTTTTTACTACCCCGAAAATCAGTTGAAGCATCCGTTAATATTTTCACAGAAATAAGAAAGAAGGGAGTTGATGTTTATGATGCAATATATATTATGGATCTTCTGGTATCAGTTGGCTGTCAATATGGTTTATTTCCCTTGTGGGATAACTTAAAAAGAAAGCGTGGGGTCTTTTTTTATGTTATAGAAGCAAATTCAGAGGTAGAATTGGAGGAAAAAACAAAACAATTAGACAATATTCTTTTAACTAATAAAGCCGAAGAGTTGGGTCCAGAGATTGCGGATGGCAATTTCGCAAAATGGCATTATACAGAACAGGGGCATTGGCTCTTTGCTCATAATTTATGGGGTGTAGTCCCCGGATTTGAGCCATTAGATGCGGAGTGCCATACTCCAATTAATTCTTATCCAGCAATCTTGAAAGATTTAGATCAATGGGATCAGGAGCATTCTGAGGAAATGAATATGATTTTAGAGATTGCAGGATTCCGTCCTATTACTGGTAGTGGTCCAATCATTTTAATTGATGGCAATAATGTTGAATTTACTTGCGGATTTACGAGTTTTGCAAGTTATATTGATGGTAAGTATTATGATATTATTAGAGAGACAAACATTAAATTATGGAAATCAATATTGGAAAGGGTTACAAAGTGGGGAGTTCAATGGTATATGATGGGTGAGATAATGAGCAGGTTGATGATCGAAATTGGAGCATATTCAGAAGAATATTATAATTTTCTGAAATCGATAAAGAAGACTCTCGATCCCAATTTGATTTTAAGTAGAGGGAAATTCAATTTTTAAGGAAATTAACTCTTTTAATTTTTTTTTAAAGAAAAAATTAAAAATTATTATAATCCATATCAGTAAATATAAAAAAAGTAATTATACTCAATATTATGATCTATAAAGAAATTGTTTAGATTATTTTTGATATTTTTTTGATAAAATTAATTATTATATAGGGAAAGAAATCATGATTCCAAAAAAAATGGACGCTTATCTTCGTTCTCATCTTCCTAAGGCAGCGATTATGAATCGGCTTAAAAAAGAGGATGGGAAATGTTATTTGGAATTTAGTCATACAGATGAACACCTTTTATCCGGTATAGGAATTGTTTGCGATAAAATAGGTCCGGACCTTGTTGCATGTATATGGGATGAGAAATCAGAATTAGAAATTGGTGGGTATTTAGTAGTTGATAACCTTTCAATGGGGCGCCCGTCAATGGGTGGTATTAGAATGTTACCAAATGTCTCTCCGTCAGATATCTATAATTTAGCGCGAGGTATGACTTTAAAAAATGGAGCTGCTAATCTTCCCTATGGCGGTGGAAAATTAGGGATTGTAGCTGAAAGCAATCTCTCACCTGAGGAACATGTTGAAGTGGTGCGAGTCATTGCTCGCTTAATTCGCCGTTATAGAGATGTTTATGTTCCGGGACCTGATGTTGGTACTAATGATGCTGATATGAAGACTATTGCTATAGAAAATGGATTGGATAGTGCTGTATCTAAACCTGCGGATATGGGTGGCAACAGAATTGATGAACTTGGTGCTGCTGCTGGTGGGGTAATTATTGCTCTGCAAACATTACTGGAAATAATGCCTAGGTTGAGAGTGCTTCCACAATTTGTAAATTTAGAAATTCCAGAATCTAAAGATCTTGAAATATTAATACAAGGTTTTGGTGCTGTTGGCGCACATGCAGCACGAATTTTGAAAGAACGTATTCCTGAAGCCAAAATAATAGGTATAAGTGATTTGGAGGGTTATTTATATAACAAATCTGGCCTTCCAATTGAGGACCTTTTCAAATTATGGAGAGAACAGGGGTTAGTTACTAATGCTTATTTTAAAGAGCATATAATCTTGGAGGGATATAAGTATCCTACTAAATTTTCTACAAATCCAAATAATCTACTTCTCGAAAATGCTTTTTGTTTAGTGCCTGCCGCTCCTATATTTAATTATCTGGGTGTTCATCCATCTGAAAATGCATCAACAACAGTTGATCATGTGGGAAACTGGACAGTAATTATTGAAGGTGCAAATACTTACTCCCCAGATCCAAACAGAAAAGCTGCTCGAACCCGAATGGAACAAATTGTGTACCGTGAAAAAGGTGTGATGATAGCAAATGATTATTTGGTAAATTCAGGTGGTGTAATTTTTGCTGCGCAAGAACATATTGTAAAGACACCAGACTATTTACAAGTTCCCGAGGAAATGTTAGGTGATCGTAAAGTAGTGGAAAAATGGCTAACAGATCACATTAAAGAATTTGCTGAACTGTCAAAACAACGTTTGAAAGCAGGAGAGGAATATAGAGAAAATGTTATTCACCATAACATGATAGAATTGGTTGATTTATTAGTATCACACCCAGATATGCTCCCTTGTGTAGCTGCTGAGCGTATCAGCCTTCAACGTCTCACCGCAAAAGAAAGTGAACGCACAGCAAAAGATATCATGATTCCTATTCCCACCATTGATGTTAATAGCAATATACAAGAGGCTTCTACATTGATCATTGAAACAAATAGTAGTATTATAGCTGTACTTTCTGAAGATAAGCTTGTAGGAGTGGTAACAGTATGGGATATTACTAAATCTAATGCTGATGAAGTTGGTGGTGTTAATCTTGATAAAATAATGACAAAGGATGTTATTTCAGCCTCTCCAGATTTTACTATTCTGGACATTGTGCGGGGATTTGAACAACATCAAATTTCAGCTATGCCAGTAGTTAAAGAAGGAAAGGTCTTAGGTAAAGTTAGTTCAGACCTGATTGCGCAACGATATCTTCAACATTTATTGCAGGATCATTAAAACTTTTTAATTTTACTTAAATCAATCATTTTCTTTTCCTTTAGATATTTATATACTAAAGGTAAATTAATTTAGAATAATAAATCAAGACTCCCTAAGCAATTACAAAAAATATTAATAATATTTATTTTTTATTCACAATTTAATAAATCGGGTTATGAATAAATTAGAACAATATTTACAACCAACTGAATTTTTTAATTTTAATAAGCGTAATGTTAGAGAGAAAGCCCTTGAAATCACAAAAGGTTTAAAAACTGATAAAGAGAAAGCGATTGCTCTCTTTTATTGGGTTAGAGACAAAATAAAATACAATATGATGGCATTTTACATGCGTAAAAACAATTTCAAGGCAAGTATAACTATACGAAGACTAAATGGTTTTTGCGTCTCCAAAGCAATTTTATTGTCTACATTAGCGAGAGCTGTCGGAATACCAGCCAAACTTCATATAGTTGACATTATAAATCATCTAGTTCCTAAAAGAATTGTGGAATTAATGGGGACAAATGTATTTTATTTTCATGGATATTCCGAACTCTATCTTAATGGTAAATGGGTTAAGGCTACACCTGTATTTGATAAAGATACTGCCCTTAAAGCTGGATTTTTACCAATGGTTGAATTTGATGGAGAAAATGACGGACTTCTTGCTCCTTATGATGTAAATGGAAATATTTTCGTAGAATATGTCGGAGATAGGGGTGTACATATTGATTTTCCTTATGATGATATTGAAATCGAATTTAACAAAAATTATGGTAACATTATAGATATGATTGAAAAAGGATTTCCTAGTCTAAAACCCCTTAAGAAAGGCACACCTGAATCAAACTTAACAATTTAAAAAATGAATTTCTAATTTTAGTTATTTTAAAGCCAATTATTTACTTGTTTTTTTAATCATTATTATTCCAACCGGAATTATCCAAAGAAATATCGAAATCATAAGCATCCACTCCCAAAATGGTTTTGATGGGGGAAAATTTAATAAAAATATTATCGCTATAATAGTTGGTCCAAAAATCATATAAATTCCTAGAAACCGGCGAATCATCATTGGATAAAATGTGATTAATAATCCAAAAAAAATACCAGAAATAACAAACCCACTAAATACAATAATCGAAAACATCATATGTAAACCCAATGGTGTTGTACGGTCTTCAGAAAATAATCCGATCCCAAAAAACCCCACTATTCCGAAAAGCATCCATAGAAAACCGAGACTACTTAATCGAAATCTCATTCGAGAATATTCTTGTAAATCTTTTGCATCCTTTGGGAGTGGTGCAAATTGTTTTTCCATATAAAATAAAATGGGGATTAATAAAAATGCTGAAATCATGGCTCCATAGTCCAAAAAATAAGGTAAAGGAGTGTGATTAAATGATCCAAGATCACTTATATAATTATCAATAATATTATAACCATCAGGGTCAAATTGAGCAACAATCACACCTATAATTAATGCAGAAAGAAAAATTACATTTACTCCAATAGTCGAAATCCTAACAATTTTAGGAGTCGTTAAAGAAACTTCAGTTTTTTCTTCTTTTTTTTGCAACCAATCGAAAAAATTATTAATTTTCATTTTAAACTTGTCATTTTTACTCAACTATTTCTCCTCTCTAATGTTTTATCTTTTATTTTTATTTATTTAATTTTTTTTGAAGCATTTTCTCTTTTTTAAACTGTCTAAGGGAGTATATACAGAGTGGATTCACCCATGCAAGAATAGAAAAAAGCAACATCCATTCCATAAATGGATTCGATATGGGTGTATATGCTGGCAATATCTGATACAATATCATCGTTAAAGGGGGTATAATAATCATATAAATACCAAACTCTCTGGGAATGCTCGTTTTATAAAATACAATACATAAACCGAAGAAAAATCCAGCGAATACAAAACCTCCAAAAGATAAAATACTTGCAATCCCATGGAGCCCCCAATAGTCTCTGTCTGCTGAAAACAACCCAACAAGTATATATCCAATATTTCCTATAAGTCCAAATAAAAACCCATAACTAGAAAATCTAAATCTCCATCGTGAATATTGATGAAGTTCTTCTAGTTTAGAAGGAACCGGCGCTACAGTTTTCTCTATAAAAAAAGTTAAAGATATTGTTAATGCACCAGCTAAACAGGCAGCTAAATCATAGAAAATAGGCATAGGGGTAAAATTGCTCCCTCCAAGGTCACTTATCCAATTATCCCATATATTATATCCATCAATTGCACTAAAATTAGAATTAAACTGGGCAATAATTACGCCAATAATTAATAAAGCATGATAACCAATTAATGTGATAATCATTGATATTTTCACATTCCGGTGATCCGTGAGAAAATCCTCAGCCTTGTCATATTGATTTTTTATCCAAGCTAATAAAATGTCTAACTTTTCATTTAATTTATCTAATAATTCCACTTTTTCTCACTATTATAGATTAATTTTTTTAATGATAATAAAATAAATATTAAACTTATAACAATATAATAATTCTTACAAGTTTAACGTTAGTTTTTAACAATGATGTTAAATTTAAAATGTGTAAAAAAGCATTTTTAAGAGTTTCTATTGGAATAGAAAAACCATCTTTAAAAATTTTAATTCTTAATTTTTATTGAAAACACTTAATAATCTTGATTTTACTAATATTTTAAATTTGATTTACACTTTTATTTATTCACTGATATTTTAATCCATCAGTATTTTGGGATTGATCTTGAATTAACTTGGGAAGTTGTTAAAAGGGATATTCTTGATTTAAAGAAGAAAATTCAAAAAATAATAAATAATTTGTAAAAATAATACAAATCCAAGAAGATATAAGAAAGAATAGATGTGATTTTTAAAAAATGCCAATTGGACTTTTTTTGTATGAAATAGACGAATCGTTTGGTCCTAATCTATTAGCAGAATATTATATTAAGGAGATTGGAATAACGAAAGAGATATTAAAAAACTTAGGCGATAATCATTTAAAAAAAACAGACTTAAATTATATCACTCATACAAGGGATGATTTAAAGTATTATTCAAAAGAAATTAAATTAGATGAAAAATTATCAATATATTTAGGTTTTATAACAACATCAGGAGAGTTTATTGATTCTTTTATAGCAGTTTTTGATGATATTGAAGCAAAAATCGTGGAAAATTTTTCTAAAGATAAAGAAAAATTAAAATCCCTTTTAAAAGAAATTCTTCATTCAAGAATTGAATTAGATGAGAAATTAAAAGAACCTAAATTAATTCGAGAAAAACTTAATGAACGAATAAAAGATCTTCTAGATGAGGAAAGGATCCAAGAAGCAAGAAATTTAATTGATTTGGGTGAGATTATTCCTGATGAGATTGCTCAATCAGTAAAAATTGCGGAAGAATTATTTAAATCTCAGGATTACAAAAATGCTAAAAAACATTATGTAAAAGCAGCAGAACTGGCAGAAAAAATAGAAGAACTTGAAATTCATAAAGTATTAGAGGAAAAGGCAAAAACTGCTGAAAATTATCCAACTTATTTAAGGGAACGAGATGAAGCTTATAAAAATTTAAAATATATCTTAAGTGAAATTGATTTTAAAAAAGATGGATACTATTTACAAGCGATAGAACACATCAATAAGGCTGTGGAACTCTCCGAAAAACTCGATGATGATCTAATAATTACTGATCTAAATGAATTAATTAATTTATGTAAAAATTGTTCTAATCTTTCTGAAAATATAAGACAAAATGATGAGATAATTAAGAATTTGCTAAAAAAGTTCATCTAAATCTTTATTATCTTCAATTTTTTCTATAGATTCTCCACTTTCTTCTTCCGTTTCTTCTTCAAGACTATCTTCTGGAGTTTCTTTGATTACATCCTCCTTGATTTCGGTTGGAGTATCCTTAATTTCGATGAAATCTTCTTCCATTTTAGTTCTATCTTCCATTTTATCGGTTAGACTCTCATCTTCTGGAGGAGAATAATCTTCAATTTGCTCGAATGTTGTTTTTGCCATTTCCCAACCAATTCTTGATGGATATCGCATAGCAGAACGAATTAATTCCTCCCCTTCTTCATCATTTATCTCAAACTTAACAATTTCAGGTGCCCTTTCAAGAATTAAAGAAAATTTCTTCCCTGCAGTTCCCCTAGGGACAATTAAAATTCCATTCGTTATTGCTCTATTAATAATAGCATCATTTAATCTTTTTGCAGCATAATATGCTGCCACTCCTCCACTTCGATCAAATGCTTTTATAGATGGAATTTCCAAACCCCACCTTTTCATACCGAATTCAATCATTGCAGCAATAGTGTATTCTCGTTTCCCGATTTTAAATTTATATTCCATTTCATAATTAAAATCCTTTTTATTCACTTCTCCTAAGTCTATAATACTTTTTAACGCAGCTCCTGCAATTGAAGCTGGATTAACTTTAATGAGATATTCGGTGTCAAATATTTCTTCAATCTTTTTACGAGCTGCTGATAATTTAGATGAAATTATTGTTGTCTCTGCAGATATTGAAGGAGGTTGAGCTGTAGCCACAATATCTACCTCCAGTGAAGATAATTCTTCAAGAGACATCTCCCTATTAATTATTTTATTAATAAATCTATTGCACAATTTAATTGCATCCCTTGGATTTCCCCCTGATTTTTCATAAATTACCTTTATTACTTCTTCATTTAACGGAAAAAGCGGATATAAGGGTGGATTTAAGTTATTCTGGTCCCAAAAATGCTCCATAGTATTCGCAAAGAAAAGTTTTAAATCATTCAAACTAAATGGTTTGAGTTCTTGTTCGGCTTCCATTCGAGAACGTAATGGTTGGTCAGCAATCTCCAAAATACGTGGCCATATCTCTTTCAGAACTGCAATCACTATAACTAATTTTTGAACTTCATTATATTGCTTTTTTAATACTTCTAAGAATTTTTGTTCTGCAATCTCTCCATGCATTCTATAAGGAGATTCGATCTCATCAAAATACAATACAATTACTTTATCCAAATTTTCTGTAATAATTTTAATCATTGCAAGACAAGTATCATCATCCTCGATTACACTATTTATTCCTAATTCATCTAATTCATTATCTTCAAGATCCTCCCCAAGTAACCAGCGCTCAGCTAGCGCTTTTTTATCTTTTTCTAAACGGAAATAGACTAATGCTTTGACAATATCAGCACCCACACCAGGAAATTCTCTAATTCCACGTTGAATAACATCATCAGCTTTAGGCCTACTGAAAAATCCTCTTTTTTTTCCACCCCACTTAGTTACTAATTTTTCTGAAACAATTTTTATAACATCTGCTCCTAATTCTTCTATAATACATGTATAAATATGAAATAATACTCTAACGCTTGCTGGAGGCGAAGGAACGTATACAATTGTCCAATTTATAGGTTCTAAACCTTCTACTTCAAATTCTTCTACTTGCCCAATTTTATCTTTATAAGCCCAAAATGCGTGAGTTTTTCCACTTCCAGCGCTACCTAGAATTGGAATTAACCTAGTTGACTTATCCCTATTTGTTTGTTTTATTACTCGGAAAATATTTCGGTCAATCTCTTTTCTTGGATTTGCAATGTCAATTATATCAGGCAAATCTCCACGAGATACAAATTTATCAAAAAGTGTAAAAGTTCCTTCTCTTAAAACATCCAAATATAATTCCTTTTCATCTTCACTAATATCTTTAAACATGAGAATTTCGCTATTATTTTTTAATTTAAAATTTTAATTTTGAAGATATAATTGATTAAATATATATTTATTAGCCATTCCTTTCTTATATATAATTGTTTAATTTAAATAATCGTTATTAAATTTATATCAATAGAATTTGGATAAAAAAGGTGGAAATTTTTTGAATAAAAAAAATAATGATGATGAACATGAAGATGATTTTGACAAAAATGATGAATGGGGCGACCTTTGGGGAAACTTTAAATTTTTAGGGGATTCAAATTTTTTTAAGAACATTATCAATAGAATTATGAAGGACTTTTTAAAGCAAACTAAAGATTTTCCAAATTTCGGCAAATTTACACCTGAAGAATTAATGAAAAGCTTTGGAAAACATCACGATAAATTTAATTTGCAGGGACCTTTTTTATATGGCATTAATTTATCTGTTGGACCTGATGGAAAGCCAAAAATTTCAAAATTTGGTAATATTCAACCTAAAATGGGTAAAAGAGAAATTGTAAATAACTTTCGTGAACCTCTCACTGAGGTTATGGAAGAGGAAGATTATATTATTATAGTTGCAGAAATGCCAGGAATAAAGAAAACCGATATAGAATTAAAGGCAACTGAATATTCTTTAACAATAAGTGCAGAATCGGATATTAATAAACGAAAATATAAAAAAAATGTTAATTTACTTACTGCTATTGATCCTGATCACGCTAAAGCCCGTTATCAAAATGGGATTTTAGAGATTAAGCTAAATAAAATTACAGGAAAAGCGAAAAATATTAGCATTGATTAACCTGGCTGAATTAAAACTTTAATTTTTTAATAAAATCTCTAGTGAACTCTTCGTTTATTATTAATTGATCCTTGTTTGTTTCTTCATTTTTAATTAGTATTATATTTGAAGAAAATCCTGCTCGCCCATTATGACCTCCACCACCATAACTAATGGCTATATCTCGGCAATTATAATGTTTGCTCCTAATTACTACTTCATTTGTACGTTCATCAAACCCCATATAAAGATAATTATTGGGATATTTCGTCTCAAGTGTTCTACTAATTTTGCTTGCACTAAATCTCGCGAATGAAATTACTAAGTTTTTACCGTTTTCAATGGGATAGATTTTATAATTTTTTTCAATCTCAATAATTTGCTCCTCTTTCCATTTTTGAGCCTTTTTTATTTCATTCTTGATAAAATAATCATTGAATTTCCCCTTTGAAAGTAAATCAACTATTCTTTCTAAATTTTTAATGTTCTCTCTATTATATGCAATAATCATCTGTAAATTTTGAGAAATTGGAAACTTTTTCTCGTTAAAATCAGCATCATATGCATAATTAGCGATTTCTTTTGCAATTGGGTTATTTGGTAAAAAATAATCGTATACAATTTGAGAAGCACATCGTTGAGGATCATTTAGATAAATGAATAAAATTTGTTTTAGTTGTTCTTGTATCTGAGAATCTACAAGATGATGATCAAACCAAGAAATTTGAATACCTTTATTCACTGCCTTTTTAAAAATCGAAAAGATTTCCTTAAATGACTCATTAAATCCAATATCTGCTATAATAATTTTCTTTGGTTTTAGCTTTATAGCTTGGCGAACTATTTCAATAAAATTGGGATAAATTGCATAAAATAAATTTAATTCCTCGTCTTTCTTTTCAAAATATTTTTTCAAAATTGCTTGACTTCCTAATCCATCTAAATCAAGTGCATGATTTATTAAAATAATCATAGTTCAACAATTTGACATTCTTTCTTTATTGTATTTATAATTTTTTGGGCAGAAGGATTAGTAATATGTTTTAATATAATTTCTGCAAGTTCTTTTTTCTTCTTGAAATAAGTTTCCATTACTTTATTCCAAGTCGTCCTTGGATATCTCTGAGAGAGTGCAAGATCTCTGCGTTCACATCCACCTGCTCGCATGCAACAATAACTAATCGATCCAAAACAAACAGTTTCCGAATCCCAGTTATTTTCTTTAGAAAATTCTTCTTTAATTTTCACAAATTCTTCGGGAGTAAGTCCTACTTCTTTTAATGTATGATCTCTCAAACATTTTAATCCAAAAGTTAATGAATATCCTGGCTTACAACAAAACGTTAAAGCTCTATAATCTCCTCCCATACAAATTGGGACAGGAGCATTTTTCCAACCAATAACATTTCTTAATTTTTCTTTATCTAACAACCTTAATCAATAACTTAAGTTGTCAATTTTATTTATAATTAATAATTTTTAAAAATAAAGATAAAATTTGGGGAAAGATTGTTTCGCTGGAAGAATTAAAGGCGTGAATAAAAGAAAATAAGGTTTAATTAAACAGTTTCGGGAATTAAAATCACAAAATTGCTTCCTTTTGTATAATCTCCTGGAACTCTGTCCTCAACCCAAATCTCTCCATTATAATTTTCTAATATTTTTTTCACAAGTGATAATCCTAAACCCATACCTCTAAATTTTTTATCTCTTTTATACCCTCCTTTAAAAATTATATCTTTTGCAACATCCGTTACCCCTATTCCATTATCTTTAAACTCAAGTTTCAAATATTTAATACCTTCTTTTTGAATTTTTGAAATAATAATGATAATTTCAACTTGTGTATTATCATTATACTTCACTGAATTTAATAAAATATTTTCAAAAATATCGACCAGGAGTTCATTTGCTTGAATAAAGACCTTTTCAAAATTTGTATCAACTTTAATTAATATCTCTCTATCTTGGACACTCTTTTTAACAAATTCTATTGTTTTCCTTAAAAGATTAATTGCTTCAGTTGATTTGATACCAATTTGAGTTTCTTCCAGTTTTGTTAGTTTTCGTACATTTAAGATTAAATTTGCACTTCTCTTAACTTGGCTTCTTAAAATTTGCAATATTTCCTTATTTTCTTCCGATTTTTCAGGGTTGTCCAAAAATAAGGACAATAATTCCACGGAAGTTAAAATATTTTGAAGGATGTTATTCATATCGTGAGTAAATACGTCTTTATAAAAACTTACAAGGTTATAAGCATCTCGATATTTTGCCTCAGATTCTTTTATTTTTTCTTCTGCCTTCTTGCGCTTGGTAACATCACTAATCACACATCTTAATCCCGTAATTCTTCCTTCTTTATAAATTGGTCGGGAATTTATTCTACCATAAAATTTGGTACCATCCTTTTTTAATAGTAGATAATCGATAGGTCCGATAATTTCTCCATTAAAAACTTTTTTCATATTTTTACTTGCCTTTACTAAATCTTCGGGAGCAATCATTTGGATAACTTTCAAACCTTTATTAAAATCTTCTTGGGAATACCCAAATAGTTCAAATGCAATTGAATTAGCATATGTTAGCTCTAATTTAGTATTAACCTCGGCAACTAGATCAGGTAATAATTCGACCAATTCTCTATATCTTTCTTCAGATTCTTTTAATTTTTGCTCAGCATTCTTTTGCTTGGTGATGTCTATAACGACTTCAACAGCTTTATCAATGGTTCCATCTAGATTTGGGAATGGAGCTGAAATCAATTTATAACTTTTTCCATCAGGTTTTGTTATTTCCTCACTCTCTACAATATTGTTTTTTATTGCTTTTACCATAGGACAGAAATCGCATGGTTTTTCAAGGTTCATATATTTTTCATAACATTTTTCTCCTGTAAAATCACCATATCTTTCTATTAAAAATTGATTTTGAAACAGAATTTTATAATCAATACTAACAATATCAATACCAATCCCTACATAAGTTAATCCTTCTACTAAAGAACGATATTTTTCTTCAGATTCTTCTAATTTTTTCTCTCTAGTATTCATTTTTAAATACAATTTCTGCTACTAATAGGATTTATGGAATTCTTGCTTCCCTTAAAATAAATTAATATTAGACTATTATAAAGATTCATAAATTTATTTTTAAATATCGTCTTAAGATTTTAAATACAAAAATATAATACTAATTTATACTTAAATAGATATTTAGAATAAGTTGAATAAATGGCTAAAACACCTTATATCATATGTTCTTAAAAAAATTAGTTTCAAATTACTTATAGATTATGTATTTCTTTTTCAATGTTTTTTTGCCAATGTGGATCAATACAGTCCAATGCTTCTAGAGTCAAATCTTTAATCTCCGTATCGCTTGAATTAAATAAAATATTTAAATATGCTAAAGCCCTTTCATCACCAATTTTCATTAAGCTTTCAATAATATAAAATAAGCGCATTTTATCAATAAATTCTCTATCAAATTCCCTTTTTAAAACTTCTATAATACTCATCGTTGCCTTGGGGTGCCCAATTCTGCCCAATGCTTCAATAATTCTATTTATTACCGAAGGATTCTTTTCGGATTTAAATGCTTTTACTAGTAAATTGACTGCTCGTCCATCTCTCATATAACCTAGGTTTCTTGCAGCATATGCTCTATCTTCCCATTTTTCTTCATTGAAAAGTCTCCTTAGATTTTCATTGAAATCATGATCTCGCGATTTTTTATTCAACTCAGATCAACTATATCTTTAAAACAATTAGAGTTTTGTATTTATAATTTATAAATTATATAAAATTGGGTAATAACAGATAAATATTTTACGGGATTTTTGGATTATTTTAATTATTAGAACATAATAGGGCAAGAGTATTTATATTTTTCATATTATCATGGAATATTTGGATTATCTCAATTTTTTATTATGATTAAAAAATGTTATTTCTTTGGAATTTTCTTTAAATTAAATTAAGATTTTTGATGAAATTGAAAAATGCTCTATTTTTTTTCTAATATTCTTTTCCAAAATAATTAATTGCATTATCCAAATTAAAAAAATATTTTATTGATTCTTGATTATTACACATAAATTAAAATATTTATACAGTAGGGAGTTTGGATAATTTGAGTGAAATTTTTGATATTATTGTTATTGGCGCTGGTCCAGGAGGTTATCATACTGCAATTAGATCTTCTCAATATGGTGCAAAAGTAGCTATTATCGAGAAAAATAAAGTTGGAGGCACATGTCTTAATGTTGGATGCATACCTACAAAAGCACTTTATGCTTCTGCAAAACTTATTGAAGATATTGAGGAAAAAGCTGCGAATTTTGGAGTAAAAATCGATAATATCTCATTAAATTTTGGACAAGCGGTAGAACGAAAGAATAAAGTTGTAGTGGAATTAGTTCAGGGTATAGAAGGACTTTTAAAAATGTGGAAAGTCAAAATCTATTACGGATTTGGTTCTTTAAGCGGAGGAAATCCAGAAAGTGGTTATGAAGTTTCAGTTAAGAGTGATGATTCAACTATAACAATTAAAGGAAAGAGAATTATTCTTGCTACAGGAGCAGAACCTGCAATGATACCTGCATTTAATATTGATCATGACCGAATATTAACAAGTGATGATATTCTCGCTCCAAATTTTAAGATTGTACCCAAAAGTCTTTTAGTAATTGGCGGTGGAGTTATTGGTTGTGAATTTTCAAATATATTTAATCGATTTGGCTCAAAAGTAACTATTCTCGAATATTTACCCACAATTCTTGCAACAGAAGAACCGATGATTGTGAAAGAATTAAAATCAAAATTTAATGAAATAGGTATTAAAATTTTTGAGAATCAAAATGTTATTAATATAGAAAATACAGGTTCTGGAGTAAAAGCTACGACTTGTTCCGCTTCTGTTCCTAGAGATCAAATTGAATCTGCAGAAAAATCATATTATGATGCAGAATATTGTCTCGTTTCTATAGGCAGAGCTAAAATGTCTGCTAATTTGGGTTTAGAAAAATTCAATATCGAACTCCAACGAGGTGCAATTAAAGTAGATCCCAACACTTTAGAAACAAGCGTAAAAGGAATTTATGCTATTGGTGATGTTATTCCTGGGATCATGCTTGCACATGTAGCAAGTTATGAGGGAGATATCGCCGTAGCAAACGCATTATCAAGCCTTGGAGGTTTTAATATACATCCAAGAGAAGCAGATTATTCTATAGTACCTGCTACCATCTTTACAAGCCCGGAAATTGGATCAGTTGGAATGAGGAGAAAGTCGTTGAAAGATAGAGGATTAGACACTTTTACTGGAAAATTTAGTTATGCGGCTTTAGGAAAGGCAAAATGCATGGGAGAGGATAAAGGTTTCATTATGGTGCTTGCAGATAAAGAAACCGATGAAATTATTGGGGCATCGTGCATTGGAGCTGAAGCACCAGAACTGATTGCTGAAATCACACTCGCTATGAAAAATAATTTAACTTCCCATCAAATAGCTGAGACCATTCACAGTCATCCAACAATTTCTGAAATGGTTCTTGAAGGTGTCGAGGACGTTCATGGAATGTCAATCCATAGGAAAGGCAGAAGAAGATAAAGAAATGGAAAAAAACCGCATTGCAGTTATTACTTTAAAAATACTCTTTTTTTTAATTTTTATTTTAGATTTCTTTATTATTGTAAGTTCGTTTTTATTAGGAAAGCGACAGACTCAATTAGAAAAAATTAAATAATTTCTTGAATCTATTCTGGTGCAGTCATTTTCTTTCTAATATAATTTTTCAGGATTAGCTCCCATTTTTGAGCCAAATCATTTAATCCTGTTTTTCTAAAAAGTATAACAGAATCAGCAAGTATTTTCTTAATCGAGTTATTAAAATAAAACTCTTCTTGATTAATCATATAGAAAAAATTAAGACAATCTTAAAAAAAATAAGATATTATTTAGGTAATACTATTAATTTAACACTATAATTACTATAATAAATAATAAATAAATGGTCAAAGAAAGATTTAGGTATTTCCTAGTATATTCCAGTTAAATTTGTAGGAATGATTTTTATATTAAGGTGCAATATTAAAGAAAAATAAAGATTTTCTAAAGAGGAAGATGTTTTAAAGCGTCTTCCGCCCTTTTAGTTTTCATTCGGCTAAAACTAATTATTTTTGCAAGCATTTTTGATTTTTCTACGGATGTATTGAGTTCTGGTGGCTCTTCAATATATCCTTTATCTATTGCAAGTTTATATATTTTTTCACCTAGATCTGTGCGAATTATCGAAGTAGTAAAACCATCTTTGGAACCTAAGCCACCGAATGATATATCTGAATAGAAATTAGAAAAATTCTCACACACTGAACACGCGTGGCGCATAATATCATGAAGTTCAGAAAATTCAATGTATAATGGCTGGTCTTTCCCTTTAAGATAAATGATCAAATAGTCTTTTATATTCATTTTTTCAATATCATTAAAGGAAAAATCAAACCGTTCTTCCATTTTTTTTCTTGCTGTCTCATCAAATTTAAAATTTTCATAGCAAAATAAACCAAGAGTGTATTTTATAATATGAGCGGGTAAGATGCTTAACTCTTGCATCTTTCTGATTGAGTGGATCTGGCATGGTACTCCTACTACAGCAATATTCATAAGATCTCTATCAAGAACATATCTTAATTTAGATATTGTAGGAACAAAAGTATTATATTGTCCTAACCCGGAAATATGTCCCGATATATCAAATTTCGTTCCTGCAGCTTCTATTAATTCTTCTTTTGTTGTTGCAAGGAATGGTTCTCTCTGAAATGGATTTATCCTTTTTGAAACAAGAGCACCGTCAATTAAATTATTTTCCAACATCGCAATAAGAATGGATGTCACAACTCCTCCATCGGTTCCTGCTTTTTGGATTTCTAGATTCGTAGCCTTACCCGAAACAATTTTAAGCCAATTTCCTATTGGGAGTTTAAACTTGTATCTCTCGTTTAATTCCTTATTTAACTCATGAATCTCCGGACAAATCAGATAACAAATACCACAATGTAGGCAATTATCTTTGTCGATATATTGTGGAGGACCATCCTCACTCATTTTAATTGCACCTAAATCAGCAGCAGAACAAAAACTGACGCAACCTCCACACTCCCCGCAAATACCTTTATCATGAACCTCTTTTATAAGGTCTTCAAAAGATTTTGGAACAACTTCCTTTGAATTTTGATTTTCATTCATAATTCATTTCATCTTTTTTTTTTAATATTCTTTTGGTAATTTATTTAATTCTGCTTGGGAAAATACAGGTCCATCTAAACAAACAAATTTATTCCCCACGTTACATCTTCCGCATTTACCTATCCCGCACTTCATTCTCATCTCTAAAGATAATAATATTTGCTCATCAGAGAATTTTAACTCTTTTAAAACATCTTGTGTAGTTTTTATCATAATAGGTGGACCACAAACAATTGCAACGGCATTTTCTGGGGATGGTGATACTTCTTTAACGATAGGCGCAACAAAACCAACTTTTCTCGTCCAACCTTCTTGTTCCCTATCTATAGTTAAAACGACATTTACATCATCCCTTTTTTCCCATTCTTCTAAAACATCTCTGTATAAAACCTCGCCAGACTCTCGATTTCCATAAATAACGGTTATATCACCATAATTTTTCCTGTTATCTTCGTGTGATGCAAATATAGTTAGGGATCTTAATGTGGAAAATGCAAACCCACCTCCAATAATTACTAAATTTTTTCCCTTCATTTCTTCAACGGGCCAGCCATTTCCTAGGGGACCTCTTATTCCGACGATATCTCCTACTTCTAAATTATGAAGTGCTGTTGTAACCTCGCCTGCTTTTTTTACTGTAAATTTTATCGAACCTTTTTCTGTGGGAGATGAAGCTATTCCTACAGGGCATTCTCCTACTCCAATGACACTTACTTCTGCAAACTGACCAGCAACATAATCGAATTTTTTATAGTCCTCTTCGTTATTGAAAACAAATTCAAATGTCTTTATATCATTAACTTCGTTTTCTCTAACGATTGACTTTATTGTGGTCAATACTGGTATATACGGACTTTCTAATTGCATTTTTAAACCATCTTTTTCTCTATCTTGTAACTTGAATTAAGTTTTTTATTTATCCCTCCGTTTTAGAGGAACTATTTTCAACAGACATGAATATATTTCTAATATCACTACCCACAGGACAGTTAATGATACATCTCCCACATCCAACACACCCAATTATATTGTAGTTTTTCGGATAATAGTTAAATTTATGATAAATTCTCTGTCTTACTCTTGGTAGTTTAGTTGTTCTCGGATTATGTCCAGAAGTCTCGAGTGTGAATAAAGGAAATTGGCAAGTATCCCATATTCTGATCCTTCTTCCGGATCCATCTTGCTTATTTTCATCGAGTACATCAAAACAGTGACATGTAGGACATAGGTAGGTACAAGCTCCGCAACCTAGACATCCTTGAGCATCCAATTGCCACATTGGGTTGTCAAATAAACCATCTAATTTGGTATGAATACTATCTAAACCTTTAATAACGGGAATTGCACTTTCGATATCCTTTTGTAATTTTTCTATTTTTGCTAAATCTCCCTTGTCCGCATCTGTTAGCGATTTAATTTTTTTAATTAATGCCTCTCCTTTATCGGTACTTGACTCAAGATAATAATTATCTTTAAATTCTGTAATTAGGACATCTACGGATTCTTTATTGAAAGGACCTCCATTAACTGAAGTGCAGAAGCATGTAGTTCTTGGTTCCAAGCAACCCATTCCGATTAAAGTTATATTTTCTAATCGATTCAAGATAAGTGGGTCTTTATATTTCCCAAATGAGAAAAAAATTTTAAATAATGAAAAACCCATGGAATCACACGGTCTTATTCCAAGTATTACTGTCTTCTCGTATGGTGGGTTTTCTATAATCTTTACTCCTTTTTCCTCCTTTTTATAGGAAAAAAGAGTGTCAATCATGGGAAAAAGCACGCTTTTTGCAGGAATTTTCGAATTTGAATAATCTAAACAAATTTCTTTTGCATCAGTAATCTCCTTAAACAATACTACACCTTCTTCTTTAACTGGACCAAATACTTTGAACTCTTTCTGTAATTCTTTTATTAGATCAGATATTTTTTCTTTTGATATCATTTTTTGCACCATTTCTTTACCTCCATTTAATCCTCTTCTATCATAAATTCCTGTTTATCGTCAAATTTATGAGTACCCATAGGTGGAAGGACTTCTAAACTTATTCCACTTTCGAAATCAAACCTCTCCTTAACAATTTTTTCTAACTTTCTCGTAATAAAATTCAAGTCTATACCCATGGGGCAGACGCTACTACACGCTCCACAAGAAACGCATCTTCCAGCAACATGAAAGGCGCGAATCATATGGAAAATGAAATTATCGGAAATATCTGCGGTTTTTCCAAACCAAACTGGTTTGTTCTGATCAATAAAACATAAGGTACAATAACACATAGGGCATGCTTCTCTGCACGCATAACATCTAATGCATCTGTTTAATTCTTTTTTAAAGTATTCTATTTTATCTTTGGAACTCTTCGACTCGATCTCATTTAAATCCTTGAAATCATCTTTTAGTGGTTTTTCGGGTTTTTTATTCCCAAGAATTATGTCAGAAATTGGTGGGATTTTATAGTGGCAAGTTATACATAGTTGATTAATATAATCTTGTAACGGAAGTGTTTTATTGAAGTCTTTTCCCTTAATAATAATCTTATCATCTTCAATATCGGCTTCAATTATTTCTTTATCTCCTATTTCAACCATGATTTTTGCTCTATTTAAAACACCTTCGCATGGAATTCCAATAATTGTGATATTTTCTCTATTTAGCTGTTTTTCTACTATTAAATGAACAATAGCGCGTCCTACGCACCCTTTTGAAATTATCCCAATCTTTCTATCATCGTTCTTCGCTAGATACTTTGCGAGATTTAAATCACAACTTTGGTTCCAAACTAGCATATCTGTTTTGCTTGCATCAGTAATAAAACATGGTCCAGAGCGAAGTGGAATAGATCCTTTCGTGTATCCAATAATCAGATCAACTTTTCCTTCTTCTAATAATTTCTTTGCAGTTTCTCTAATGGATTTTTCTATGTCGTCTATTATTTTTCTCACCATTCTTTATTAAATATTTTATTTGGACCTACTGATTTTACATTTTCAACAGTTTTTCGTACAACCTTTGCAAATCTTTCTCCTTCAGCAGCAGAGACCCAAGTAAAATTGAGTCTTTCAGGTTCAATTCCCAAAAATATCATCAAATCTCTTAAAATCGCAAACCTTCTTCTTGCAACATAATTGCCAGAGATATAGTGACAATCACCAGGATGACATCCTGAGACAAGAATACCGTCCCAACCATAAGCTAGGCTTTTTACTATGAAGAATGGGTTAATTCGACCTGTACAAGGCACGCGAACAACTCGAATGTTTGGGGGATATTGAATTCGACTAACTCCCGCTAAATCAGCACCTGCATACGAGCACCAATTACATAAAAACGCAATTATTTTAGGTTTCCACTCCTCTGTTAAATTTTCTTTACTTTCATCAGTCATTTTTTATTCCCTCCCCATTATCATAGCAAATATTTGTTCACCTGTAAATCCTAATATATCGATTGCGGAGCATCTGCAATTCCCAGAACACGCTCCACAACCTTTACATAAAGCTTCATTAATAACTGCAATTGTACCAAATCGACGATCTTCTTGAAGCTCAATTGCGTTATAAGCACAATTAAGAACACACAAACCACAACCAGAGCACCTAGTTGGGTCAATTCGAGCAATTTTTCCTTCGGCTTCAATTTTATCTTTTGATAATATTGTACATGCTCTTGAAACAGTTGCTTTAGCTTGAGAAATACAATCTTCTATCGGTTTTGGTGCGTGAGCTAAACCTGCTACAAAAACTCCTTCGGTAGCAAAATCAACAGGTCTTAACTTAACATGAGCCTCTAAAAAGAAATTATCATCATTCAATGGTACCTTTAATTGCATTGCTAACTCTTCATTTTCATCTCTTGAAGAGACAATACCTACACTTAATGCCAATAAGTCTGCTTTAATCGAAATATCGCCAATATCTGGTTTTTTAACAATAATATCCAAATTTCCATTCGCTATCTTTACTTCAGGTTCTTGATTCTCATTGAATTGAATAAATAAAACTCCCATTTGACGGGCTTTTTGATAATACTTCTCTTTAAAACCATAAGTTCTAATATCTCTAAATAAAATGGTAATGTTAATTTCTGGGTTCAATTCTTTTATTTTTAATGCATTCTTAATTGCTTCAGCACAACACATTTTACTACAATAAGGATGTTCTTCATTTCTTGAACCTACACATTGAATCATTACAATTGATTTAACATCTTTAAGTTCATTTGGACTTTTATAGATTTTTTCCTCTAATTCTGATTGTCTTATTATTCTTGGATCTTTACCATATTGATATTCAGTTGGTATATATTCATTCGAACCTGTGGCAACAATAACCACGCCATGATCAAATTCCGCTGGAATTTTTGATTCACCATGTGTTATTGTGGTATGAAAGTTGCCAACATATCCATCAATTGCTTCAATATGGGTATTTGTATATAAATTAAGATTCTTTTGGCTCTTTATTTTCGTGATTAAATCATCTAGATATTCTTGCACATTCCCTCCTTCAAGTGTACTATAGATTTTCCGAGAAATACCTCCTAATTCGTTTTTCTTTTCGATTAGATAAGTTTCATAACCTTGTTTAGCAAAATCTAATGCAGCAACCATACCTGTGATTCCGCCTCCAATTACTAAGGCTTTTTTTATAACATCTAAGGTCATTCTTTCCAACGGAAAAATTTTTCTTGCTTTATTAACTGCCATTCTAACTAAATCTTTTGCTTTTTCAGTTGCATTTTCTGGCTCGTGCATATGAACCCAAGAGCACTGATCTCTAATATTTGTCATTTGAAAAAGGTATCTGTTTAATCCAGCTTCTCTAATTGTTTCTTGAAATAATGATTCATGGGTTCTAGGAGTACAGGATGCAACAATAACGCGATTAAGATTATGCTCCTTTATCTTTTCTTTAATAATTGTCTGAGTATCAGCTGAGCAAGTATATAAATTTCTATCTGCCATAACTACATTAGGAAGTTTACCTGCATATTCTGTAACAGCAGGAACATCCACATACCCACCAATATTAATACCACAATGGCAAACAAATACACCTATTCTTGGAGGCTGTCCTCTTACGTCAATTTCATCTGGGAGTTCCTTTTTTGTAATTAAGGTATTTTTTACATCAGATAATAATACATTAACTGCTCCTGCAGCAGCACTTGCCTGAGTAACAGTTTCAGGAATGTCCTTTGGTCCTTGAAAAGCTCCACATACATATATTCCTGGTCTTGATGATTCTATTGGGTTAAATGAATTAGTTTCACAAAAATTATATTCATTTAATTTAATATTAAATGCCTCAGCAATCTTTTTCGCATCTTTAGGGGGATTTAATCCTACAGATAAAACTAACATATTAAAGATTTCTTCAACAACTTCGCCATTCTCAGTCTCATATCTAATTTTTAGATCTTTGGATTCTGGAATCTCTGAAATTGAAGATATTCTACTTCTTATATATCTAACGCCATATTCATGTTTCGCCCTTTCTATATATTTATCAAAATCTTTACCATATGCCCGAATATCCATATAAAAAATTGTTGGGTTGATTACATCAAAATGTTCCTTAGCAATTACTGCTTCTTTTGCAGTATACATACAACAAACTGAAGAACAATATGGTTGCCCTCTTTTTAGATCTCTCGAACCAACACATTGAAGAAATGCAATTTTTTCTGGAATATCTCCGTCAGATAAACGTAAAACTTTTCCTGCAAATGGTCCACTTGCACTTAAAATACGTTCAAATTCGATACTGGTTATTACATTTTTATATTTTCCATAACCATATTCCTTTATTGATTCTGGTTCAAATTCATCAAAACCTGGTGCTAAAATGATGGCTCCTATATTAATCTCCATTTCTTTATCTTCTTGATCATATTCTACTGCTCCTGCTTTACAGACACCTTCACAAACTCCACAACCAATACATTTTGCAAGATCTATTGAAAAAACCAGGGGAACTGCTTGGGGATATTTAA
Organism: Promethearchaeia archaeon; assembly: GCA_029856045.1. Lineage (GTDB taxonomy): Archaea > Asgardarchaeota > Lokiarchaeia > Sigyniarchaeales > SOKP01 > 6H3-1. The sequence continues at coordinate 209,033 of JAHQWG010000028.1, forward strand.
CAGAAGTTGCTTTGCATTTAGCTAATCCTTCATTAAACACATCTATAGCTTCTATAGGGCATTTTAATGCACATACTCCACATCCAGTACATTTTTCTTCATTGATATATAATGCCCTTTTTAATAATTTTACAATAAAATTACCAGCTTCTCCACTAACTTCTTTAATATCTGCATTAATAATCAATTCAATATTATGATGTCTTCCAGTTTCAACCAATTTGGGTGAAACAATACACATAGCACAGTCATTTGTTGGAAATGTTTTATCCAATTGAGCCATTACGCCACCAATACTTGTGGTAGATTCTACTAAATAAACTTTATAACCAGATTCACCTAAATCTAAAGATGCTTGACTTCCACCTATACCTGCTCCAATAACTAACACAGATCCAATTTTATCCATTATAAAGCCTCCTTTAATGCATGATAGTAAGGGGTAATCCCATCTATTCTATTAAAATCGATAAGATTTTTTGCCTTTAATGAAACAACATGTTCTAAAATTAAACTTGATTCGATATTCAATGATTTTGATAAATCTTTTACTGAAAGTGGTTCTTTTTCAAGTTTTATTAATATTTTATTACGTAAAAATTCTGAATTGAGAGCATCATCTATTTTTTTTTCATATTCTTCAAATTCAATGATTTCTTCATAAACATTTCCAAATTCTGTAATAGTTCGTTCCCTTCCAACTAAAGTACGTAATCTATTATCAGATAAAGTTCTTTTTATTGCTTCTAAATCTTCTTTTAATTTTTGATTAGGTTTTGAACCACTAAATGGAGAAGCTCCTTCATTTTTAATTTGTTCTGTAAAGTTCGTTACCACTTGACCAAATCTTACACCTTCAGAAGCTGAAACCCACTCAAGACGAAATCTACCAGAAAGACCAATTAGTTGCAATGCTTTAGAAAGCAAGTCTAATTTCATTTTTTCTTCATAATTTCCATCTATATAATGGCAGTCTCCAGGATGACACCCCATTACAATAACTCCATCTAGCCCAGTGGCCAATGCTTCAACCACAAATACAGGATCAACTCTTCCACTACACATTACCCTAATAACCCTAATATTAGTTGGATATTGGACTCTACTTACGCCTGCAAGATCTGCCCCAGCGTATGAGCACCAATTGCATAAAAACCCTAATATTTTAGGTTCAAAACTCATTTTTCATTTACCTCCTGAAGCTAAAATTTGAGCTAAAATTTGTTTTGTAGTGAAATGGTGATTAGTAATTGCCTTTTCAGGACAAGTAGCCCCACAAAGACCACACCCTTTACAACTTGCTTCTGTAACATGAGCTATTCCATTTTCATCCTTAGAGATTGCATTATATGGACAAATTTTGATACAAATTCCACAACCTATACATAAATCCTCATCTACCTCAGCGATAGCACCTTCGACCTCTAAAACATTCTTTGATATAATAGTACTTGCTCTAGATGCTGCTGCATAAGCTTGAGAAATAGTATCGGGAATATCTTTTGGCCAATGAGCAGAGCCACAAACATATATTCCATCTGTAGCAAAATCTACGGGACGTAACTTTACATGAGCTTCTAAAAAAAAGTGATTTTCTTCTAATGGGACCTTTAACATTTTTGCTAAATTTTCTGAGTCTGGGTTTGCAATTAAAGGAGTGGATAATACAACCATATCATATGGTATGCTAATATCCTGATTCAAATAATCATTATATACTTCAATATTGCTTTCTTTAACAATTGGAAGTTTTTCCGGTATATATTTAATAAAAGTAATCCCTTTTTCTCTTGCTTTTCTATAATATTCTTCATAAGTAGTTCCTTGAGTTTGAATATCTCGAAATAAAATGGTTATATTGGCATCTGGTTTAAGTTCTTTAATTAACATAGCATTTTTTAATGCGGTCATACAACAAATATTCGAGCAATATCGTCTTTCCTCATTTCTTGCCCCAACACATTGAATCATTGCAATATTTTTAACATTTATTTTATTTTCTTTTAATAATTGTTCTAATTCTAATTGAGTAATAATATTTGAACCATTATATCCAAAGAGTCCTTCTGGTTTAAGAACTTGGGCTCCAGTAGCCACAATAATAATACCTGTATTTATATCATAAATTTCGTCTCTTCTTTTTACTGAAACTTTATAATTTCCAATAAATCCTTCAATTTTTACTGGTTCAGTAGAAGTTAATACCTTAATTTTTTGATGATTTTCAACCAAATTCCTTATTTCTAATACCTTTGATGCATTATCATGGGTTGGATACAATTTGTAGAGGTATCTTAGCAAACCGCCTAATTCTTGCTCTTTTTCAATTAAAATTACCCTAAATTCTTGATTTGCTAAATTAAGGGCTGCAGTCATTCCAGCAATACCACCTCCAATAATTAAAGCAGTTGGATTTATATCTATCGTAAATTTTTCTAATGGCTGCAATAATGATGCTTTAGCTACTCCCATACTAAGCAAAATCTTTGCTTTTTCAGTTGCTGCTTCCGTCTCTTTCATGTGAACCCAACTGCATTGATCTCGGATATTAACCATTTCAAATAGGTAAGGATTTAAACCAGCTTCTTGACAAGTACTTCTAAATAATGGTTCATGAGTGCGAGGAGTACAAGAGGCAACTATTACGCGATTTAAATCATGTTCTTTTATTTTTTCTTTAATTACAGATAAACCAACTTCTGAACAAGTATAAAGATTATCTGTGGCAAAAGTTACATTTGGTAAGGTTTTTGTATATTCCACTAAACTTAGAACGTCCAAAAACCCTCCTATATTTGTTCCACAATGACAAATAAAAACACCAATTCTTATATCTTCCATTTTTATCCCTCTCTTATAGCATTTTCAGCTGCTTTAGCTGCAGCTCCACTTGCATCTATAACTGAATTTGGAATGTCCATAGGCGCTCTACAGCAACCACATAAATAAATTCCCTTTTTGGAGGAATCTAATGGTAAATATGCATTTCCTTTAAAGAAATTGTTTTTATCTAGATCAATTCCCAAAATGTTAGCCAATTCAGGAGTATCTTTATTAGGAATCATGCTAGTTGCTAATATTACTAAATCAACGGGAAATTTTTTCACTTTGGAAGTGTTCATATCTTCATAAATAATAATAGGATTCTTCTCATCATCCTCAACAATTTTTGCTACTTTTCCTTTAAAGTAATTTATTCCATATTCTTTTTGCCCTCTTTCAATATATTCACGAAAACCTTTGCCCCCTGCCCTTAAATCTATATAAAAGATAAAAGATTGAATTGAATTATCATGCTCGTAAGCAATCATGGCTTCCTTTGTTGTATACATACAACAAACAGAGGAACAATAAGGATTATATTTAATGTCTCTTGAACCTACACAATTTATAAAGGCGAGTTTCTTCGGTTCTTTTCTGTCTGAAGGCCTTATCAAATGTCCTTTTAATGGGCCTGATGCACAAATCATTCTTTCAAATTCTAAACCAGTTACTACATTTGGTAAATGTTTATAACCTAGATTTACCAATGGAGAAGGGTCAAAAGGTTCATAACCAGTCGCAACAATAATTGATTTTATATTAAGATTAATTTCAGAATCCTTTTGCTCAAAATCGATTGCTTCTCTCTCACATACTTTCTCACAAATTCTGCATGCATCCTTAGTTAAATATAGACAATTTTCTGGATCAATAGCCATTATTGAAGGGACACCTTGAAGAAAATAAATATAAATTGCCCTTCTTTTTCTTAAAAATACATCAAATTCATCATCAACTCTCATTGGGCATTTTTCAATACACATTCCACAATTAATACATTCTTCCGCCTTGATATAACGTGCATGTTGAATTAATTTTGCTTTAAAATTTCCAGCCTTTCCTGTAATTTCTTTTACCTCAGCTAATGTATGTAATGTTATATTTGGGTGACGATAACATTCTGCGAGTTTTGGAGCCAAAATACAAATCGAACAGTCGTTTGTTGGGAATGTTTTATCAAGTTGAGCCATTCTGCCGCCAATACATGGTTTTTTTTCAACTAATTCAACTTTCATTCCTCTTTCAGCGAGATCAAGAGAAGCTTGAATCCCAGCTATCCCTCCACCAATCACTAAGACACTATTTGAATTTTCTCCCACTATAATACACCATAATAAGAATTTATTTATTTGGGGCGTCTAAAATTTTAATTTTTTGTAATAAATTATTAACCCTTACACGGTGAAATTTGAGACCGATTTCTTCACCTTTAATTCCTAAGGCAAGAGCTATTAACTCAGTTAAATAAAAAACTGGGAAATTGAAATCTGTATTAAGATTTTTGTTAAGTTCCCTTTGATTAAAATCAAATTGTTGATAACATGCAGGACAAACACAAACTATACAATCAGCACCAGCCTTTTTTATGCTCTCAAGTTTATTTAATAATAATTTTTGTGAAAGTTCTTTATTACTTTTTTCAAGCGGATTTCCACAACAATCTTTCTTCAATTCATAATCTACCGGTTCGGCTCCAAGAGCTTCAACTATTACATCCAACGTTATTGGTTCAAATGGATCATCCCATTGTATGATTTCAGATGGGCGTAGATAATGACAACCAGGGTGACATGCAACTTTTAAATCCTTTAGTGGTTTAATTATATTCTCTTTAATTAAATCAAGATTTTCAAATAATACTTGGGCAAAATGCTTAATATTAATATTACCTTGATATTTTTTACCAATCTTATTTAAGATTGAATTAATTTCTTTCTTTTCTTCAGGGTCATTATTTAAAATATGTTGCACAGCTTTAAGAGTTTCTGTACAACCAGAGCATAGACTTAAAACATCACTATTATCATTCTCATAAAGACTTAAATTTCTGGCTCCTAGAGCTAACCAACTCTTATGATCTAGTGCAGCAACTCCTGTTGGATCAGGACAACAAGAATATTGAGTCTGATCAGAAACATTAATACCAAGTTTTTCAAAGATTTTTCGAGCTGAGGCTTCTAAATAAGGTAATCTTCCTGGAATAACACAACCAAAAAAATATTTATAAGTCATTTTTTACTACTTCTCTCCTTTTTCTGTTTTTAAATATCCATTTGTATTAATTTTTTTTTCAAAATTTGTAGCTTCTAATAATTTTCCAATTTCTTCTATGTTTGCTGATTCAACACTTGGAAGCCCCAATTGCTGCCTTCGTCTAATTATGGGTGCGGTTAAAGGAATTGCTAACCCATATTCTAAAATAGCATTTCCTTGAACATTATAAGCTTCGGGATAATTTCCTGTTTGAACAATTTTGTTTTTTAAATTATCAAATATTTCTGTTAAAAATACGTTTTGAGGACATTCCTCTACACACATCTGGCATGTACTGCATAACCATATATTTGGCTTTTGATCTTTTATTAATAATTCTTTCAAGCCTAATAATGATTCTTCAATAATTTTTCGAGGATTATATTCACCTTCAGTAGCTAAAGCAACAGGACACGCACTTGAGCATGCTCCACATTGATAACAATAATTTAAGGAGAAATCTTCTTTTACTATCTCTTTACGAAATTCAAAATCTACCTTTAACATACCCATCAAACTTAATTCTATTAATTTTTAATTAAATAATATTGGAAATTCACAAGTACAATTATTGCATATTTTTTTAAAATCTCTTTTGGTATTAAAGAGTTTTATTATTTTTGATAAAATATCTTTTACATTTTCTTAATTTTTATATTTTCATTATTTTAGATGCTTCTATTTAATAGTCTTGTCTAATTATATATATACTTTTCTTAATTATTAAGGAACTCCTTATACAAATTTATGGAAATTACTGAAATCATACATTCTTTTTAACAAATAGTTTCTAATTTTTACTTTTTTAATTATTTTGATGGAAATTTTAAATTATTATAAAAAACAAATATATTATAAAAATTAATGATAGAAATCAAAAAATCTATTATAGAATATACTTATTTTTTAAAAAAAGAGAAATAAAATGTTCTAATTCGATAATCTAAATCTATTAATCATTATATAATATAAACATTTTAATAAACGTAATTTAAACATAAAATTCTATAAAAACATAACTTATTTGAAATTTTTAGCATTATAATTGCGTTATTATTGATAAGATAATAAAAAAAATAGAAAAAAATTATTAAAAAAAAAATACAAATAAATAAAATGGCTAAAATTATTATTTTCTTGATTTTAAAAAAAAAACTTTAAATAAAGAAATTTAGCATGGATATTAATAAATTACAGACAATACTTAAAAATTACCGAGCGGATCTTAATCTCATTGCCGTTGCAGTGGTTGACCAAAATGGGTTCATCATTGCTTCTGAGATGAAGAATATAGAGGAAGATGATACTGTAATTGGTGCAACGACAGGTTTAATTGATTCTTATTTTGAAAGAATCAAAAAGGAGTTTGGATCTAAAGCAGGATTTTTTAATATTACATCAACAGAAGATAAAAAATTCGCATATTGTGGTGCTGGAACCGATGCAATCCTAACCAGTATTTCATTTAAAGATATTCCTGACATTAAATTGAAAGTATATTCGCTCCATATTGCTGAAAAAGTTAAAAGGATACTTGAGGGTGAAGAAAATATTTCACCAGAAATTCCAGAAATTGTAAAAGTAATGGGGAACATGAAAGAAGGGACTTTACCAAAAGGAGAATTTACATCGAAACTTATTGTTACTGGTGATTTTCAAGTTGGAAAAACTAGTTTGATCAGGCGATATGTTGAAAATAAGTTTTCCGAAAGTTATATCTCTACTATTGGTGTTGATATATCGAAGAAATCAGTAAATTTAAGTGGAAATTGTACGATAAATTTTATTATTTGGGATATTGGAGGTCAAATTAGTCAGATGGCGCCCTATAGAAGTAGATTCTATCATGGGACTAACACAGTTTTTATTGTTCTTGACCGTACAAGAAGGTCAACCTTGGATGGTATAAATAAATGGTATAAAGATATGAAAAACTCATTTCCTGACATTAAAAACATTCCTATAGTTCTCCTTGGTAATAAATCAGATCTAATCGAAAATATTGAAGTTACGAGTGAAGACATGAAAAGAAAAGCTGAAGAGTGTGGCTTTCATTTTATTGAAACAAGTGCAAGAACTGGAGAAAATGTTTCTGATGCTTTCAATTATATTGCTTATCGCATTCTGGAGCGTTTTTAATTTTTTTATAATAAATGAACATTTTTAATATTTTCAATATTAATTACTTATGTAAACATCATTTAAAAAAAAATGGAGGTGGATTAAAGAGAGTGCTGAAAGTTCTTTTTAATAACATTTGCATAACTTGAGATAACCGTGGATATTTATTCGGATTTTCTATTAGAGAAATTTCATATAAGGGAAGACATCTGTTTTATCTTGGGAAGGAAGAATTTTCAGGTCCTTGGTTCAGATTTAGAAGATCTGATCTTAAAGGAACTGAGGCCTCAGTACTTTTGAAAAACGTCGAACCAACTCCAATTTATAAGTTACTAAACACAAAAACAGGAGGGTCAATTGATCGAGTTACAATAGATCTAGATCTCAATGAATACTTGAAAAAGAATATACATGATATAAATGGAGCAAAGAATAATTTAGATCTTTCTAAATCCATCTATATTAGAAAATATATTGATGTATTTCAATTTAAACAACCTTATAATATCGCTTTTTTCACGTTTAAAAATATTGCTCCATTCAAATTGGAAGATGTGTCTTTCTATATGTTTCTTGATTTTGATATCAATGGATTAGATGGATTTGATAATGATTTAGGCGTATTCGATGAAGAAGATGGAATCATTTACCAATATGATGATACCAATACTTATGCTGGTTTCTGTTCTGTTATACAACCTAGTAGTTTTGAAATTTCAAATTCTAATAAAATGTTATCGCGAGTAAAATCAATTCCATTAAATAATATCATTGAAGGTAAACCCGGTGAAATAACTTCTGCACTTGCATGGAACTTTGGAACATTAAATGAGGGAGAATTGCTACAAATACCTATTATTATCTCTGGTGGATTAAGCAAGGAAGAACTATTGTCAAATCTAAAAGAAGGCAAAGAAAGAGCTAATTCATTAATTCCGCAGGTATTAAAATCGATAAATTCGGGAGCAAGACAAATTCAAGATGAAAAATTTTTAAAAATGAATGAGACCACTACAGAAGAGTGCTAAGGTTCTCAAGTTTATAAAAAATCCAATTAATGATTCAATTAACTAAAAAGTTTATAAGTAATTGATGAAAGGCTGGCCTAGCTTTGGATTTTATTAAATAATTCTTTTTTTAAAACTTAATTAACAATCCCAACATTATCTTTAATATAGAATATAATCGATTTACGGATTTTTTTATGAATGCTAATAAGATTGTAATTACACCAGAAACTCATTGGGATAGGGAATGGTACTTACCCTTTCAAGAGTATAGAGCAAGACTTGTCCAGCTTATGGATAGATTATTAGAAATTTTAAGGAAGGATAAAAATTATTCTAATTTTACATTAGATGGACAAACGATCCCAGTATTAGATTATTTAGAAGTAAAACCCCAAAAGAGAGAAGAAATAGAAAAATATGTAAAAGAAGGTCGCCTTTCGATTGGACCTTTTTTCATTTTGCCGGATGAGTTTCTTATCAGTGGTGAATCAATGATAAGAAATTTAATGTTAGGGCATAAAATTGCCAGATCTTTCGGAAGAATAATGAAAGCAGGATATATTCCAGACCCATTTGGACACATTGCACAGCTTCCACAAATTTTAAGCGGTTTTGAATTGCCATCCTTTTTATTTATGAGAGGATTTGGTAATGAATTTGAAGAAAACAACCTTAATATGGAATTTAATTGGCAAGCTCCGGGTAATGCAGCCTCAATTTTAGCGATACATTTAATAATGGGGTATGGTTCAATTGCAAATATTAATACAAATATACATAAAGGAAAGTACAAAAGCGCTTTAAGACAAATAAGAAGGCGAGTTAAGAATTTGGAAAAATATATTACATCTGACGTAGTTTTATTGAATAATGGTTCAGATCATTTGAATGCTCAACCTGAAATCTCTATAATTGTGAAACAGTGGAATGAAGAATATGGTAAAGATAAGATTTTAGTCCAGCAAGATTTTGAGTATTATATTAAAGAAGTATTAAAATCTAATCCTATATTAAAGAATTATCAAGGAGAATTAAGATGGGGTAAATATTTTCATTTATTATCTGGTGTATTTTCAGCCAGAATGTGGATAAAGCAACAAAATACTAAAATTGAACATTTTTATGAAAAATACGCAGAACCATTCTCTACAATGGCTTGGGCGTTAGATAATATCTGTTCTTTTGAATATCCAAAGGATTATTTATGGACAGGATGGAAATGGTTGATAAAAAATCATCCACATGATAGTATTTGTGGGTGTAGTATTGATGAAGTCCATCAAGAAATGAAAACAAGATTTCAATGGGCGGATCAAATTGGAAATGAAATTTTAAAGGATTCGTTTTTAGAAATTGTTAAACAAGTAAATTTGGACAAAACTGGGGATAAAAAAATTGCTCTATTTGTTCTTAATCCTCTCCCATGGGATCGAAAGGATATTACATTTTTTGATTTAATAATTCCTATAAAGGAAAAGTCAGAACAATATCCAAATCCCATTAGATTGGTTGATAATAACGGAAAGGAAATTCCGACACAGAACTTTTTGATTGAAGAACAACCAAGATACACAGAAGAACATAATAGCACTTATCGCTTCACATTTTTAGCAGATGTCCCGGCATTAGGTTATAGAGTCTATTATTTTATTATGGGAGAAAGTCAAAAAGATCTCAGCAATCAAAAAAATTTAATCTTAAAAGCAGAAAAGAACACATTAGAAAACACATATTTTAAAATCATAATTAACGAAGATGGAGCATTAAATGTATTAGATAAACAAAATGGCAAAAATTATAAAAATTTATGTGTATTCGAAGATGTTGGAGATTGGGGCGATGAGTATGATTATTCATGGCCCAAAAGTGGTACAGGAGATAGACGAATATTATCAACTAGTTTTAAAGATTGGAAATATAATCTTGTTGTGAAAGGACCTACCCAAATAACTGGTAAAATTGAATACACTTTCAATCTTCCAGTATCATTATCTAAAGATCGTTCTGAACGAGCCAAGGAATTAATTAACAATCAATTGTCTCTATATATTAGTCTATATGAAGATATAAAGAGAATTGATTTCAAGGTAGAATATAATAATGATAGCAAAGATCATCGATTACGAGTTCTCTTTCCCACAGGCATTAAGAGTAAGGTAGTTCATGCAGATGGACATTTTTATGTAGTTCCAAGAAATGTGGAGTTACCTAATGATGAAAGATGGGCCCAAAAAGCACTTGGAACCAATCATGAAAAAGATTTTGTTGCGGTTAATGATAATAGGACATGTATAGCTGTTTTAAACAAGGGTTTACCTGAATATGAGGCAATACAGAATGAAGATGGAACAATAACTTTTGCAATAACATTACTAAGGTGTGTTGAGTGGTTATCAAGGGCAGATTTAGCTACTAGAAGATCAAATGCAGGTCCCGATTTAAAAACACCTGAAGCACAGTGTTTAGGAGACCATACTTTTGAATTTTCACTGGTAATCCAAGAAGGTTTAGGTGATTGGTTAAATTCAAGAATACACATTTATGGTAAAGAATTCAATTGTCCCTTAATTTCATTTCTTCCTTCAAGTGTAAATTCAATGTATCATGCATTAAATAAAATCCTTTTCTTAGGAATGACTTTTTTAAAATTGGAATTACAACATAAACCAAAAAATCTTCCATTAAGCTTTAGCTTTCTAAAAATTGACAACCCCAATGTGCAGTTATCTGCCTTAAAAAAGGCTGAAAGTGGAGATTATTTAATAATTCGACTTATAAATATATCAAACAATACTGAAAAGGCAAAACTTAGTTTTTATAATAATATTAAAAATATTGAAATTCTAAATCTTTTAGAAGAGAAACCAACTAATAGAATAAAAGCAAAACTTTTTCAAATCGACACAAATCAATTGGAAATTATATTAGAACCCCATGTATTAGCTAATATTAAGGTAATAATTTCAAAATGAATTTCTTATAATTCTCTTTTTATAATATACAACTAGGGGAGGAATATGTCAAAAAAGAAATCTATATCTAACGTCAATCAGTTTATTTCTTTTGTTGAAACTCCTTCTGAAATATCTCAATTAATGGTAACATTAATCAATCAACCCAAAAATTGCCATATTTTGGATAGTGGTTGTGGTAAAGGCATTTTTTTAAAGAGTTTAATATCATCTGGTTTTACTAACATTGATGGAATTGAAATAGATCCGGGTTTATGTGATTATCTTAAGTCATCTTTTAAGGAGATTGAGTTATATAATGATGATTTTTTAATTTGGAAAAGTCCTAAAAAGTATAATGTGATTATTGGAAATCCCCCTTATTCACATTATAATTCATTACCAAAGAAAATTCAAAAAGAAGTTTTTTCTTTAACGAAAACTGGAGAATCTGATATATATTATGCTTTTATTATTAAATCAATTGAATTACTCAGAGAAAATGGAGAATTAATCTATATAGTTCCTTATCAATTCTTTTATAATACTCATGCAGAAATTGTAAGGAAAAAAATTTTAGAAAATGGCTATTTTGAAATTTTAATTGATCTTGACGAAGTTAGACTATTTGAGGGGGAACACCCCGAAACTATTATTTTTAAATTTGTTAAAACAGAAAATACAAGTTATAAAAACATTGAAGTATTTCGAATAAAACATAGGAGAGCAAGACCAGAAAATATTTTTAAGAAATTTGTTGAATCTCTTAAAGAAAAAAAGGAGAATGAACTTTTTTTCTACTACACTAAACAAAATTTTAGTAATTATAGAGAAATTTGGTCTTCCTATCCTTCAATTGATATTCCAGAGTATAAGAAATTAAAAGACATTGCCTTTGTTGGAGTTGGATTAGTTTCTGGTTTTGATAAGGCGTTTAGGATTAAAATAAATGAAGATAAACATTATAATGAAAGAGAAAAGAACTTAATCTTTAATTTTATTAAAGCTATGAATTGTAAAGGTTTTAGGGTCGAAGGTTTTGAGAAATATATTCTGATGGATGAAAAAATAAAAGATGAAATATATCTAAGCAAAAATTATCCAAATATATATAAAAAGATGGTTGAATTTAAACAACCAATGTCCTCTAGATATATGCCGAATCATAAAAAATGGTTTCATTGGCAAGCCTTGAGAAATAAAAAGATTTTAGATAAATATATGGAATTACCAAAAATTTTTGTCCCAACTTTGGATCGAAGTAAAGTAAATAGATTTAGTTTTAGTGATATGAAAGTTTATCCTTCAGGTGATGTGTTAGTGATTATTCCTTTTAATATAGATCCATACTTTTTATTAGGATATTTAAATAGTGCCTTTTTTCGGGAGTATTATTTATCTCATGGTGCGAAAAGAGGTTATAGAATTGCTTTTACCCAGAGAATTATGTCAAACATAAAAATTCCTGTATTTGGGAATGAAGAATTAAAAAATATAGCGAATATCTCTAAAGAAATACTTAATACCAATGATTTTATTAAACGAAAATCTATTGATGATATTATTAGTAATGCCTTGAAAAAAATAAAGCAATTACACAAAAGTAAATAATTATTTATAAACATATTGATACTATTGTACATGCATCAAAAAAGGATATTAGTTTAGTAATAGAAACAATTAATCCATATATTATAATTCCTGTCCATATAGATAATCCTAGTTGATTTATTGACAATTTTGATAAAGTAGTTCCTGTAAAAGAAGGTTACACTTTTAAATTTTAAAATAAATGCTTGTTTACCATAAAAAAGCAATCTCTTGAAAAATAAAAGATAAACAGCTTTAATCCTACTTAAATTCGCTGATTAAAGTGTTTATTTTATCTTTTCCCTTAACCTATCCTAAACTAAAATGAGGGGTATATCCTTTCTTAAATCGATTACTATCGTTTGGATTATATAAGTGACCATTTTTGGTTAAATTCAAAAATAAAGGAATCTACTAAGAATTCAATAAAATAATATAACAAAATATTTATTTATATGATTCTATATAGTTTTTTAGTGAAGTAGAAATGACGACAATTCCCGTGAAAAAAGAACTCTTAGAAGAACTCGTCGATTTAAAAATGAAATATTTACACGATGAGGTTGAGAAAATTTTGCAGAAATGGAATTATGATTTACCAACCAAATTTTTCAATCATGCGAAGGATGGTACTTTAGAGGAAGCAGAAGATGACGCAATAACTTTAAAACATTTGCTGGATCAAAGGGAAGAATTATTATTATTAAAAAAAAACTGGAATACCAATTAATCCAATAAAACCACATCTCATTCTATTCTATGTTAAGTATTGAAAAATTAATTAGATCTAGATTAATTTTAGAAGAAGAATTATCTATTTATATAAAAATTTTGACTTTTGAACCTAAATTAGCGAGAATTCATGTAATTTTAAGAGATAAAGTTCAACTCTTTATAAGATATAATAATCATGATGAATATAGTTATAGTATCATCTTTTCCCAAATGGAATTAGATCGATGCAGATTTGATAACTATGACGATAGATGGGATGTTTTAACAAGACCAAATCATTATCATCCACGATATAATAAATTGGGTTTTGAAAGTCCTATGAATGGTAATCCAGATCATGATATTCCAAAATTATGTAAATTAATAAAATCAGGTAAAATACTTTTTAAAAATTTCAAGTTTATTTAATAAATAAATGGAATTCATTCTATCGACATATTCTCCTACTAAGATCATTTTAGTAGAATAGTCAATATTGACAAGAGGTCGAATTCTTTTATGACCAAAGGAATGAACGTAACTAAAAAACTTTAGATATCGATCTTGTTTTCCCATCGAATAATAAAGCTCTTGAAGCATTATTTCGTCAGTCGGTTTCACGGGCTGGATTTTTATCGTTTTTCCATCTAATAATTTTATGAAAGAATATCATATATCGGGACATGCATCAAAAAAGAATATTAAATGGGCAATAGAAACGATTAATCCCGATGTTATAATTCCAGTTCATACAGATAATCATTGCTGGTTTAATAACAATTTCGATAACGCAGTTCCTATAAAAGAAAGTTATACCTTAAAATTTTAAAATAATTGCTGATTCCCAAAAAATAAAATTTAATCTTGAATATTATTATTATAATCTTAAAAATGTTTCAAAATTGAAATCCAAAAAAAAATTATTTATTAAAAATAAAAGTTAAAAACTTAAATGAAAAGGATTTTATTATTATAAAGCGTTAAGGATTAAAAAGTTAATATGTCTCAATCTCAAAATATAGCAAGATTGGATTTTATAAATTTTCCTCAGAAAATTTTAATTCCTAATCAAGATTTTCAGTTGAATTTTCAAATTACAAATAATTCTGCAAATTCAGAACTTTATAAATTAATTATTAGTGGAGAGAATTTAGAAATTATACAGTCCGAAGAATTAATTAAAGGTATACAATTCAAAGAGAATGAAACTAAGCAGTTTAAAATAAATTTACGCCCTAAGATTGATGGACAAGGAAAAATTACTTTTAATATAACTCATGTGAAAACTGTTCAATACACAGTTAAAGTTAAAAAAATAAGAGAGATTGTGTCAATAAGTAAAATTAATGAGATTTTTGGTAAAGAATACATTACTTCATCAGACATGGAGGATCTTTTTTTTAAAGATGAGTTCGTAGAAAATATGAGCAATTTTGAAATTCAAGAAGCTCTTAATAAATTGGATTTACCCGATGAAAACCCTGTTGCATCAGAATATGGTGAAGAACGACAAACTCCATTTTGTCCTCCTGAACAAAAAAAAATCCTAATAAAAAAAATAGCAAAAGCCTACTTTACGAAAAAGGAACTTGTAAAATCATTTAAAATAATTGAAAGATTATCAGATGTTAATGAGCGATGGGGATTATACTCTGATTTGGTTAGAGCATATGCATTTATTAATGTTAAAGAAGCCGTTGATTATGCTGGTGTGATTCCTGATAAGAAAAAAAAAGATAATTTGCTTAAAAATATTGCATTAGATATAATTTTAACTGATGCTGAACAAGCAAGTCAAATTGCATTACTAATTGATGACTCTAAATTAAAAGAAACAGTCTTATCAGAAATATTATTCAAATGCGTAAAGGGAGAACCTTTATTAGCTATAAAAATATCAAATCTTATTGAAGATTTAACTTTAAGGATATTAGTTTTATTTGAAATTTGTTCTTCATTATTGGCTCAAAATAACAAATTAAAAGTATTAGAACTTATACAAACCGTTTTAAAAATACTTCTTTCCGAAAAATCCGTTAATTTAGCAGAAAATAATTTTAATAATTTTAATTTTCATCTATTTATAAATTCTATTCATGCTCTTGCTGAATTGGATTCTCCAAAAGCTGCTGATGCTTACATAAAATCACTTAAAGAAAAAAAATTGAGAAAAAAAATCAAAGAGGACCTATTTGATATAATCTATAAAATGGTTGATGAAACACGCACAAGAATTGATTCCTTCATTGTAATTAATCAATATTTCTTGATAAATACATATTTTTCAACTATTTTTGAAGAATTATCAAATTTTGCAAATATGGATGGTAATATAAGTGAAAATATATTATCTAAAAATTTTAATTTTAAAATATTAGTATTTTGTCTATTTGGGTATTCATTTCATACATTTCCCTTTTTTGATAGGATTTATAATGAATTAAAGAAAGAAAACAGTGATTCATTTGCATATTACACATTACCCGTAAAAGGAAAGCATAATGAAAGTGATTCTATCATAATAAAAAAAACAATTAAACATTTTTTCAAATCAAATTTTTCACAAATGAATAATGACATTTATGTTTTCAATTTGGATTTCATTCCGTATTTAAATGCACCTACAATTATTATGGAGTCTGATCCCGCTATAAATATTTCGATTCAATCAAAAATAATCAGTAAATTGGGAAATAAAATAAGTTTTATTCTCGATAATGGAGTTTTTAAAGGTGGGGATATCCCAGAAATTTTAAAATCCATATTTACTAACAGCAATTTTAAAATTATCAATTTAGTATTATCTTATGAAATATTAAACAATTATATTTTATTTAAGCACTTTCTTAAGGCATTGCTATAAAAGTGTAATAAAAAAATGACAAAAGGGAAAAAAGAGAAAAAGAAAAAGAAAGAAGATGAAGAACCCTCAAGTGCTGGATTATTTTCAGCTCTTAGTGGAGGGGCAGAAAAAAGAGATGTTTCTGACTTAAATCCGCTATTTCAAGCCAATGTGGCATCTTTCTCAGATTTTAAAAAAGGAAAAAAGTCTGTTGAACCCAGAACTATTTCTGAAGTTAGACACGCAACATTGGGCTCTAAAGTTGAAAAAAAAGATAAATTATCTGTTGGAACGGATTATCAAGAAATTATTCTTCCAGAGATCTCATGGGGTGAAATGCTTGCAGATATAACTAATTGGACGCCACTCCCTTTTACGCATGGAATAGAGATGGAGCTTATAATCTGTGATGATGATGGGAATTATCCTCCTGGTGATGAAATGGTTTTTAGAATGAAAGAAATTGTTAAAGAATCTATAAAAATAATAAATGAGATTATCTATGAGGGGCGAGAGGATTTTTTACCAATGCCTGATTATATTCGAGGGAAAATCATGCAAGCTCCCTTTGGAAAGGAGGATATCGAAAAAGGGTATGTAATGAATATTTCATATAATCTTCAAGGAACCGAATTAAATATTGATAGTTTTGGAAGAGATGGAAATGTCACTGCCATTACTTATATTTTAGAATTAGTCACTCCCCCCTGTGAATACGTCGAAGAATTAGCTTACTGGTCCTCAACATTATTTTTATTAGCAAAAAAAACACTTCCTAGAGATTTGCATATAGTAGCTTCTGCTATAAATCCTACATCAAAAGAGTATCAAAGAGGTTTATCGCAAGCAGATCATCATCATTTAGGTGATTTTAATTCCGAATTAGAAAAAATGCAAGCTTATTGTATGATAAGAAATTTCATACCTCATATTATTGCATTATCAACTAATTCCCCTATTATTAATAATAGGCCTACAGATGTTATCAAAATAATCAATAATAGAATAACTGCTCCTAACTGTGTTCGTTCTTTAAGATTAAAATATAATTTAACTATGTTGTCCAATAACGATCCCAAATTTTTTATGCCTTATCTTAGTGAAGGTGGTGAAAATGGGCTTAATTATTTTTTGCAAGTAGTTAATAAAGCCAGTAGAGAAGATGGACGATTTCAAGATATTTTTCCATTTACAGATTGGGGAACTATTGAAATAAGAGCAATGGATGCACAAATTTCAATTTGTCGAAGAATTGGATTAGGATTACTTGTTCAAACACTATGCTATAAAGCTAGAAAATTGTATCAAAACAAACAATGGGTTCCAGATGCAGGTTCTGAAACAATTGCCTTTAATCGTGCGAGCGTAATTAACAGAGGGTTAATTGCCCTATTTAAACCAATAAATCTAACAAAAGAAACACTAGTAGAATATGACCCTGAATTTGCTGAAGCATATCTTGGACCTGATAATAATCCTAATCGCTATATGTTTCAAGCAGTTCAAAGGATGTTCATATATCTTAAACCGGAATTGGAAGAATTGGGTTTTTTATATTCTCCTTTTTTAAAGCCACTTTTACAATCAGTTTTTGGAAATGTTTCATATGCTGAACCCCCAATAACCGAAGCAGAATATCAATTAAGTCTTTTTCAGTATAAAATAGATAATGATCAATTTCCAGATGTTCTTGAAGATTTAATTTATTTTACAATTGAATATTGTCAAGACCCACTAAATCAACCTCTAACTGGTACTTTACTTCTTCCGAAAGAAATGAGATGAAAATTAATAGGTATCTTTAAAAATGTTAACTGTTAAAATTGAAAGCACAAAAAGAACATACATAAAAAATTTATTTGTTATAGATGCACATTCCCATCTTGGCGAAGATGTAGATGGAGCTACAATGATGAATCCTCTTGCTCCTGGTTCCGGAACTTTTGATTTCTGGACAAAAGTACAAGCCAAATTAATTGAAGAATGGAATAAAACAGGAGAAAAATCTTTCCAAACTACAATGGACGGTGAATTAATAAAATTAACTTTTGATTTTACACCTATACCTTTTATTAAAAAGATTTTTGAAAATTTGCAAACATTAAATGGAAATTTTTCAGATGTAAATGAAAAAACAAGCCATACTTCATTTATTGACCAAGCTGTGGTTTTTCCCTTTCAAGATACTTTTAGAAATAAACGACCAGAAGCCTTGTATCGTGCAAGTAATATTAATATATCAAGATTCACAACGCGCTTTCCATTTTCATTTAAATTGATTGGATATTGTCGCGTTGATCCTATGGAAGGAGAAAAAGCAGTAAATGAAGTTAAATATGGTAATGAAGTTTTAGGTCTTAGAGGTTTAAAATTGCATCCTCGTTCTGAAGGCTGGATTGATCATGTAAATACACAAAAACCGATTAATGTTTTAATCGAAGCTGCAAAGCATTCAATGCCTACTCTTTTTGATACTAGAGGAAGGCAGACAATCCTAGATATTCGAGATCTTATTACTAACACACGAAATTTAATTCAAAAATCATATCCGGAATTATTGCCCCATTTTAAAGTCATTATTGGTCATTGTGCGCAAGGAAATGTTGAAGATTATGAAGTTTATGAGGCAATAATACAACCAAATACAATTGGAGAATTATCAATGCTTCATGGTTCAGGAGCGGGAAATTTCTTTGCAAGTTTTAGAAATTGGTATATTAAAAACAATAAAGAAAAAAGCACAGGAAAAAAATGGTCTGAATTTTTACTTTATGGCTCTGATTATCCATATTTCGGTGATGTTCACGCTGAAAAATTAATAATTTATATTATTAATAAACAATTTTTTGATTCTGGTGGAACCTTAAATGATGCTGAAAATATTCTGGGATTAAACCTTATTAAACTTCTACCAGAATATAATTTACCTCAAATAGAGAAAAATAATGTAATGGTTAGATCTACTCTTATACCAAATATCCAATTAGGTCAAGGTCCCCCTCAAGATAACATACCATTAAACATTGGCACAAAAATAATCGCCAAACTATTATCTGATAACACAATTGACATCTCTAAGCTATGTTTCCAATTTAAAGAATCTTTTGAAAATTATAATAATGAAGCACTGTTGAAAACGGTATCTAAAACATCACCAAATAAAATTGCAAATTTATTGTTCATGAATTTACTTCAAAATCAACTTGCAATCATCACTCCTCTTAAAAATGATGCAATATGGAATAAATTTGGATATAAATATTTCAGTATTGAAGATCATGAGCTTTTTAATTCAGTCCTTAGCAATAGCTATCCCACTAACAACATTAATCAAGCAACACAAATAATTTCTCAAATATTTCAATAATGCATTTAGAATCCATAAACAGTTAAAGATTTTTAATTTATGAATTGGCAAATTTAAAATTAATGTATGTTTTTAAAAAACTCATTTTGTTATAGATTATTCAAAAAAAAAAGAAATTTAATATTAACGCTTTAAACAGTTCTAGTAGATGCTTTATCCTAAAAGTTCAAAAACTTTTCCCAATGCCATCATTTTTCCTAATCCACGTAATTTTATTTTCCGAGTAATCCAATTTTTCATCAATGTTCCTGTAGATAACCCTTCACCAAAAACACCTAGAAAAATTTCCATAGGTGCTTCAAATATACCATCTGGTTTCAAACTTTTCAATGTTTCCTTGTCATTTTTAACGGCTTCTGCATCTATTTTACCCTTATCTATCTTTAATAAAGCGGCATACCTTTGATCTTTAGGATTAAGCAAAATATTTACAGTTGTATCACTAAACTCTTTTTTAAACTCGTCTATATAATTTAACGCTTCAATTTGCATCCACAATAATCCTGCAAGCCCTCTTCTTACTTTTTTTTTTGGAAACGACATTTTAAATCACATTTAATATAAATTTAATTAGTTTTTTTCAATTTTATTTGATTTTTCATTGATTTTTAGATATTTTTTGCTTCCACTCTTTGAATGATTCCCGTTTTGGTATCTTCAATTCAATATCATCAAGATTATCAGCTATGGGATACCGACCATATGTATGTACGGCTGCAATGCCAGCATGAATATGATCAGAAGGAGCATCAGCTGGGAGATTACCAAAGAGAAATTGTACACTATGTTCTCGGGCAAAAGCATCGATGATACGTTTAACCGCACTGATGATTTTCTCCACTGGACCATCTCGGATCAACCGAGCATTTAACGTTGCAATAATAGACGCATTTATGCCTTGTTCCCGATATTTAGCTAAATAATCTAGGACCGGTTCCAAAGGATAATCTTGCCAGCGTCCCATGCCCAGAAATAGAGAGGGAGCACCTTGACTTGCTATTTCAACATCAAAACAGCCATGAAGCACGTTAGCATCAAATTTTTCTAGGCGTTCCTCGCAATAATCACCACTTACGTTCATAGCCATCACACCAATTTTCTTGGCCTTTTCCAATAATCTTTCGTTGTAAGGTACAACCCACTCCTTCATGTCCTTAACCGAGAGATTTGGAACACATGCCCATGCATCAGCACCAACAGCTATGAGTATATCACAAACCTCATTTTGCACCTTAAGATAGGGTAGCAACACATCATCTGTGATAAAAGTAAATAATTCATGAGCAAATTGCGGTCGTTTCCTCATGTCTTTAATCAATGCAGGGAAACTACGCATTCCCACTGCCATGCTGAAAGGACTGCAAAACATCCCCAAATTTGACCCATACTCTAGGCTTAGTTCGATACATCCCAATACATAGGGTAACCGTCCATCATTACGCCAATCCACCTCTTTAGCTTTAAGTTTAGTTAAATCCTCAGGATTCTTGATAAGAGGCTCACGAAAATCAATTGTGGGCATTGAATTCTCACCATAAATCATTTTCGCCCCCATTGCCTCTATCTCATAGTTATAAAGATCGGCAAAAGGATTAAACATATCGAAATCGTAATAACCAGTAACATCAGCCATAGCATCAACAATCGCATTGGCATCATAATAGAATTTCTTGGCTGGTACTTCAGCTAATATCATTGTATGGTCATGCATTTGAGCCAAAACTTGAATCCAAGGTCTTTCACCCCCAGATATGGCACCCGCTAATCCCTTACTTCCTGAACCCTTTTTGGTTTTTTCTTTCCCCATTTTAACTAACCTCCATCAATTTCTTAGCCTTTTCTGCAGCGTCAACTGCATCCTTGCCCCAAGCATCAGCTCCAATCTCATCTGAAAATTCCTGGGATGTAGGAACTCCACCAACCATCACCTTAACGCTGTTGCGCAGACCATTTTCTTGAAGTTTTTTGATAATATCCTTCATATCCAACATCGTGGTTGTCATATAACAACCTAACCCTAAAATGTTAGGTTTGAGCTCCTTAACTTTTTCTATGAAGGTTGCGATTGATACGTCCTCTCCCACGTCGATAACCTCAAATCCAGCACTTCGTAACATAACTATCACTATTATTTTGCCCAGGGTGTGCATATCACCAGCCACTGTTCCAATTACTACTTTCCCCGTTGCTCCGAATTCTCCAGCAGTTAAATGAGGTTCAATGATTTCCATTGCCATCTTGAAAGCTTCGGCACTCATCACAACATCTGGCAGAAAATATTCGTTTTTCTTCCATAATTCTCCTGCCTCTTCAATTCCCGGTATAATACCTTCATTCACTATGTTCAAGGGTTGAATATTCTCTTCGAGAGCCTTTTGAGCCAAGCTTTGGGCTAAATCATCCTCACCTTCAAGAATTGCATTTTCTAATTCTTTTAAAGTATTTGTAACAGCCATATTAATTTTATCTCTTTTTTTAATTTATATATTAATTTTATTTTTGCTTTTGATTAAACTAATAGTATTTATAATATTATACGATCAAAAAAACTTTATTTGAGTTGAAAAATGAAATATATAAAAATTAAAGATTTTGAATGATTATTTATTATATTTGAAATAAAAAAAGATATATTAAAGTTGGAAAACAATTATTTGATTAAACAACTTTTTAAAAGTTAAATATATTAGACCGTTTTAAATGTCTCAACTTATTATTGACGAACTAAAAGTGTTCTTAAAAAGTGCAAATCTTTCTAATTATGAGATAAATGCATATATAACATTATCAATATCGAATCCTTTAAAAGCACGAGAAATAAGTGAAAGATCAGATATACCTATTGGAAGAATTTATGATATATTAGAAAAATTAAAAGAAAAAGGATTAATAGAAAATCAAGAAGTACGACCAAAAATGTATAAATCTTTGCCTTTTAGTTTTGCCTTTCAAACTCTAATTGACCAAGTAAGTAATGAAAATCAACAAAAAATATCCGTATTATATGAAAAGGCAAGAAAAATTGAATCAAAAATTTTTAATTCAAATTTATCAATGAATAAACAAATATCAAAGACATTTTGTTCAATAGAATATGATAGAAATTCGATTTTATCATTATATATTAGCAATGTGAAAGAATTAAAAGAAGAGTTGCTTACAATGAGTTTTTTAAATGAAGAAATTCTGAATTTTATTTCTATTGGAGAAAATTATTTCTTAGAAATCCTCGAAGCTATGAATCGAGGTGTCCAAGTGAAATATCTTTGGACCCTTAAACCTGGTATAAACCCTTTTACGAGTAATCTAACTAATAAAAATCAAAAAATTTATCATAAAATAGAAAAAATAATTAATGATAAATATAATCTTTCCATTGATATTAAAGGATTTGATATGAAATATGTCCCCAAAATAATTCCAACTCAATTTAGTATTTTTGATAAAAAAAGAGTTATATTTAAAATACATAATCCTTTTAGAACATCAGAAATTTTATTTGCTTTGAATTTATTAGATCCAAACTTAGCGATGAAATTGAGAGAAATATATCTCAATATTTGGTTTTTTGATGTAACTGACTAAAAAAAATAAATAAAATTCGAATATTGTTGCAACTAATAAGTTAAAAATTAATTTTAAATTTTTTAATTATTTTAAACGTTTAATAAATTATGTTAAATTTTAAGAGAGAACAACAAATATTAGATATTGGTGGAATAAAGCTTGGAATTAATGTATATTTTTAAAAAACTCATTTTGCTATAGATTAATCAAAAAAAAAAAGAGAAAAAAAAGAAACCTAATGTTAACGCCCTTTAAAAGTTCTAATGTAAGCCTTATCCTAAAAGTTCAAAAACCTTTCCTAATGCCATCATTTTTGTTAATCCACGTAATTTTATTTTCCGAGTAATCCATTTTTTCATCAATGTTCCTGTAGATAACCCCTCACCAAAAACACCTAAAAAAATTTCCATAGGTGCTTCAAATATACCATCTGGTTTCAAGCTTTTCAATGTTTCTTTGTCATTTTTAACGGCTTCCACGTCTATTGTACCTTTATCAATTTTTAATAAAGCGGCATATCTTTGGTCTTTAGGATTAAGTAAAATATTTAGACTTGTATCACTAAACTCTTTTTTAAACTCGTCTATATAATTTAAAGGTTTGATTTGCATCCACATTAATCCTGCAAGCCCTTTTTTTACTTTTGTTTTTGGAAACGACATATTAAATCATATTTAATATAAATTTAATTAATTCTTTTCATTTCAATTTGATTTTTTTTTTAATTTTTTATTTTTATTTAATTAAATCACATTGTTTTTTACTAGATTGTTCCATCAGTTAATTTTTTCTTCCATTCTTTAAATGATTCACGTTTTGGTATCTTAAATTCAATATCATCAAGATTATCAGCTATGGGTAACCGACCATAGGTATGTATAGCCGCAACTGCAGCATGAATATGGTCAGAAGGAGCGTCAGCTGGAATATTATCTAAGAAAAAAGATAAACTATGATCTCGGCCAAGAATATCGATATAATGTTTGATAGTATCAACGATTTTTTCTACTGGACCATCTCGGAGTAACCGAGCATTAACACCAGCAGTAATAGTCACATTAATACTTTCTTCCCGAAGCTTGGCTGTATAATCTCGGACTGGTTCTAAAGGGTAGTCTTGCCAGGGACCATAAAGTAGGAATAACATTGGCGCGCCTGTACATGCAATTCCAACATCAAAACATCCATGCAAAATTTCAGCATCAAACTTATCTAGTTGTTCTTCGCTGTAGGTACCACTGCTGCACATTATCATAACTCCCAATTTTTTGCATTTCTCCCTCAACCGCTCTGTATAAGGTACTACCCATTCTTTCATATCCTTAACTGATAGGTTTGGAACAGACGCCCAAGCATCAGGAGCAAAAGCCATGAGGATATCAGTATAATCATTTTGTACCTTAATGTATGGTACTAATACATCATCTATAATAAATGTAAATAGCTCATGGGCAAAATCTGGGCGCTTTTTCATATCCTTGATTAATGCTGGATAACTTCGCATTCCTACTGCCATGCTAAAGGGAGCACAGAACGATCCTGCTACCCCTTCATAGTCTAGGCTAAGATTAATACACTCTAAAGCATAAGGTAACCGCCCATCATTATACCAGTCCACTTCCTTTTTCTTGAGTTTATGTAAGTCCTCAAGATTTTTAATTAGAGGGTCTCGAAAATCTATGGTTGGCATTGAATTTTCACCATAGATCATTTTACCCCCCATTGCCTCTATTTCAAGATTGTAAACATCAGTGATAGGCGTACAAGAATCTAGCTGGTAATAACCTGATACATCAGCTGTGGATTCAACAAACACCTTAGCATCATGATAGAATTTCTTGGCTGGTTCTTCAGTCAATGTCATTATGTGGTCGGGCATTTGAGCAATAACTTGAATCCAAGGCTTTTCTGGATCTATAATAAGACCAGATAATCCCTTACTTCCTGCACCCTTTTTGGATTTTTCTTTCCCCATTTTAACTACCCTCCATCAATTTCTTAGCCTTTTCTGCAGCGTCAATGGCATTCTTGCCCCAAGCATCAGCCCCAATCTCATCTGCAAATTCCTGGGATGTAGGAACTCCACCAACCATCACCTTAACGCTGTTGCGCAGACCATTTTCTTGAAGTTTTTTGATAATGTCCTTCATATCCAACATCGTGGTTGTCATATAACAACCTAACCCTAAAATGTTAGGTTTGAGCTCCTTAACTTTTTCTATGAAGGTTGCGATTGATACGTCCTCTCCTACGTCGATAACCTCAAATCCAGCACTTCGTAACATAACTATCACTATTATCTTACCCAGGGTGTGCATATCACCAGCCACTGTTCCAATTACTACTTTCCCCGTTGCTCCGAATTCTCCAGCAGTTAAATGAGGTTCAATGATTTCCATTGCCATCTTGAAAGCTTCGGCACTCATCACAACATCTGGCAGAAAATATTCGTTTTTCTTCCATAATTCTCCTGCCTCTTCAATTCCCGGTATAATACCTTCATTCACTATGTTCAAAGGTTGAATATTCTGTTCGATGGCCTTTTGAGCCAAGCTTTGGGCTAAATCATCCTCACCTTCAAGAATTGCATTTTCTAATTCTTTTAAAGTATTTGTAACAGCCATATAAAATTCTTCCCTTTTTAGATCTACATTCTAATTTTCAATTATATGAATAAAAGAACGGATGGTTTGCTCCCATCATTTTAATTGGTCTATTATTTCTTTCAATTTATCAGGATTTTTGGAAAATATCATAAATTCTGATAACCTAATTTCAACTTACTTTATTTATATTTTAAATTCAAATATCTTTTAGAAATAGATTAAAGTTATATTTAAATTTTTTTATGTTTATAACATTTCAACACTCTTTTATATTTTAAAAAATGAATTTAAAATTGATGCCTAGAAAAAATAAAGAAAGGGAATTGATCGAAGTATTTCAAAATTCAGGTTTAAATTACAAAGAGGCTCTAATTTATTTTACTTTAATGAAATTGGGACAAAAAGGATGTATGGTTAGGGATTTAATACACAGATTATCTATTGAAAGAACGACGATATATTCTATTCTGCGAAAGTTGATTAAATATGGATATATAAAAAAGGGTGAGAAATCTGAAACAATAAAAAAGGCAACTATTTTTATTGCAATAGAACCAGAGTCATATTTCTCTAATCTTATATTAAAAAAAGAAAGCGAAATTAACGAATTAAAAAAGATTAAACACAAATATTTTAGACTCTTTCAAAATATATATCAAAATGGATTAGAATATTCATACGATGAGCTTGATTCTTTTATTCAGCCCTATTTTAAGCCTTTATTAGAGAAAGGTTGGAAAGTTAGATCTTACTATGTTAAAAAAAAAGTACCAATATTTAATTACACGGTTTATGATTGTTCACTTCAATCTCCTAAAGTGAAATATATAAAGATCAGTGCCTTTCATGTATTTATTTTTGATTATAACATTGAAAAAGACGAAAATACCTTAAAATATTTTATTAACAGACTTAAAAGACACTTTAGAGAAGAGACATTATATCATACCGATTTAAAAAAATTTGTGGTTGAAGAAGACGAAATTAAGATATTTGGAAATATTTATCCTTCATTTAATTTGAAAATAAATATTGAAGAAATAAAAAACTCAAGATTTTTTTCCACTTATTTCGAAGATATTGTTGATTTTAATAATGATAAACATAAAAACCCAAATAATTTTAGAATTGAAATAATTTCTGTATTATTTCCAATTAAAAATAAATTATTCTTTCTATTTTCGGAATCTCGAGAAACTTTAAAGGAAATGGTGGAGCCTATTTTAAAAATCGAAAGAAATGCTATTAAAAATATAGGCTAATATAATGCATATTTATATATATTTTTTTTTAAAATTAAATGCCTTCTATTTATTCTAAATTAAATTATTGAATAAAAATTATATATTTTTTTTTTGCCTTTTTTCCAAATTACCAAAATTTGATTTTTATTCTCCTTTATTTGTTATTATTACATTATAATTAAATTAAATTTAATTCGCATATTATATAGATAATAAGTTAAAAAGTAATTTTCAATTTTTCAATTATTTTAAACGTTTAAGAAATTATGTTAAATTTTAAGAAAGAACAACAAACAATAGATATTGGCAGAATAAAAATTGGCGGACAAATTGGTAAATATCCCACGGTTTTAATCGGTAGTATATTTTATGAAGGAGATAAAATAGTATCAGATGAAAATAAGGGGATTTTTGATAAAAAAAAAGCAGAAGAATTAATTTTTTTACAAAAAGAGCTTTCCGATAAGAGCGGCAATCCATGCATGTTAGATGTAGTTGGTACTTCTGAGGCTGCTTTTCGAAAATATATTGATTTTGTTGCAAATTTAACTTCCGATCCATTTTTATTAAATGCTACATCTGCTGAGCTTAGAATAAAACTAATAAAATATATAAAAGAAATAGGTTTAACTGATAGAATAATATACAATTCAATTAACTATACGTTTTTAGAAGAAGAAGTTAACGCTATTAAAAAATATAATATTAAATCTGCACTAATACAATCATTAAATCCGACAAATTCAAGAATTATTGGTATGTTAAAATTATTGAAGGGAAAAGATGATAAGGAAGGATTGGTAGAAAAATCTTTAAGAGCTGGCCTAAAAAATATACTACTTTTTACAAATGTATTTGAAATACCAACTATAGGACTTGCCTCTAGAGGAATTTATAGGTTAAAAGAAGAATTTGGACTTCCTACTGGAACCGCACCTGTAGGTGTAATTGGTAAGTGGTGTATAAAAAATAATGTATTTAAAGGAAATTTCAAAAGTGCATGTGAATCTGCTGGAGTTGCCTTGGCACAAGCTATGGGTGCAGATTATATAATTTATGGTGCTCTAAAAAAAGCAGAACATATTTTTCCATCTGCAGCAATTATTGATGCAATGATTTCTTTGAACTCAAGAATTACTTTTGGACTAAGAACAATTGAGAAAAATCATCCAATTAACAAACTATATTTCCCATTAACATAATAAAGTTTTAAATGATTTAAATCCCAAATTAGAAAAAAGATTAATTCTTTTTAATACTTACCTATTCTTTTTTTAATTCTTTTAATTTTTTTTCCTTATCCTTATCAATAAAGGTTTTTTGAAGAAATTCTTCTTTAATTAGTTCAATTTTTTTATATCTATTTTAAGATAAAAATTGAAAAAATAGAAAAAGACTTATTCTGGAGTAATTTCATCCAAATCTGATAAATCCAACCCGGAATCCATCTCAGAGGGCATCTCTGCTAAAAATTCATCTAGTACTTCTTTTAACTCTTCCCCACTACGTTTTAAAATTAGCCTAATTAGACCAAGATTTACTTCTGGATCCGATATTAAAGTTAGAACCCCGCGCCCACAGGAGCTCGCAAATATTTTACCATTAGCGAATTCGGAAGTGACAATTTCTAAAAGCCCTAATTCAAGGTTCTTACCCTGTTCCTCAGAAGCACAAAATACTGCACTTGCAATAGCACCAATACCGTCAACATCGGTGGGGAAATACGAGAATTTTGATACACTGGCAATTGTTAAGCCCGTTCTATCGACTAGAATTACTTTTTTAATCCCACTTTCAGATTTAATTATTTTACTAAGGATTTTGTCAAAACTTTTTGTATCAAGAGAAATTTGAATACATCTCCGAGATTTATTTCATTAATCAAAACTAAAGGAAATTTTCTTAATAATATAAAGACAATTTATTATATAAAAATTTATTCTTATAAATGATTGAGATTTTCGCCATATTACTCATTATAGTATAATTAGGATTTGAAAAATATTTTATTGATTCATGGAATGATATTATTTTTTGAAAACTTCACTTTTTTCCATTTTAATTTTTATTTTAATAGATATTGGAGTTATTTACACTTATACATTTATTCTTTTTAATAATTAAATAAATTCAAATATATTTAGTGGAATTTTTAATATTCTATTTTCGCATCTTAATAAAGCCGCTAATTTTTATAATATTTGCAATAAATCCTAGGCTCTTTTTTTCCAAGTTGAGCAATCATTCTTTTCCCATAAAAGATACTATATAGAAAAATAGGTACTATCAAAAAGAATAGGTTTTCCCCCTATTCAGTTAGTCTTTATCTCGTATATATAACTATTATCAAAATTTTTCAATAAGATTGAGATTTTCTAGTGAATTAAAAAAGTTTAAATATAAATCACATTTCTTATATACTCAATTAATCATCTCAGTTGATTAGATTTGAAATTACCAAGAAAATATGCTGGTTTATTAGGAATAATTGCGGGAATACAGTTTATCATTCTAACAATAATAGCAATGCTTATTTATCCTGGAGGCTACACATTCTGGGAACACTTTTTCAGCAATTTAGGTTGTGTTGAAGCGTATGAACCAGGAGGTTTAGCCAGAGGTCTGTCAAATATCCCATGCTATATAATCTTTGTAATTACATGTACAACTGCAGCAATTCTTGTAATACCCTTTGGCCTTGGATTAAATGATCTCTTTAAAGAAAGCAAAATAGAAAAATATCTAAGTACTATTGGAACTATTTTTATTATAGTAGCTGCTCCTAATCTCTCCTTATTAGCAATATTCCCAAGTGATGTTCTTAATACTCCCCACATCTTAACTACGCAATTTTTCTTCTTGTTTTATGGTATAGCTATAATAATCTTTTCTGTAGCAATCTTATTCAATAAAAATTATGCAAATTATTACAGCTATATTGGATTTATTATAGCGACATTTCTTATATTATATACATTTGTTTTTCTCTTTAATGCTATGTTTCAAAAATTAACTGTCTATTTAACAATTTTATGGAGCGTGGTTCAGGGAATTAAGCTATGGAAAAGCGATATTAGATTAAAACAACCTTCATAATTCCTTCTATGAAACCTTTGGAATTAATACAATAAAGTTACTTCCTTTTGAATAATCTCCCTGAATTCTATCCTCTACCCAAATTTCTCCGTTATAACTTGTTATGATTTTTTTAACTAAGGACAATCCTAATCCCATACCTCTTCCCGTTATTCCTTCCTCAGTGGTTCTTCGAAAAATAACTTCTTTTCTATTATTTGGTATTCCTCTCCCGTTATCTATAAACTCAAGTTTAAGAAAATTATTTCTTTCTTTCTGTATTTCTGTAACTCTAATTAAAATTTCCACTATAGAATTATCATTATGTCTTATACAATTAATTAAGATATTTTCAAAAATATCTATCAATAATTCATTTGCTTGGACGTAGATCTGTTTAATGGTCGAATCCATTACCATATTAATTTTTCTTTCTTTGAAACCATTCTTTACATTCTCTAGGGCATTTTTTAAAACATTAAAAATTTCCGTTAATTGGGTTTTTATATGTGTTTCTTCCAGTTTTGATAATTTTTGTACATTTAAAATTAATTTTGCACCTCTTTTAACTTGATTTTTCATAATTCTCAATATTTCATCCATTTCTTTGAATTTTTCAGGATTTTTTATGTATAAGGAAAGTAATTCTCCAGAAGATGATATATTTTGAAGAATGTTATTCATGTCGTGAGTAAATAAATCTTTGTAAAAATTAACACGATTATAGGCTTCACGATATTTTTCTTCAGATTTTTTTAAATTAAGCTCGATTTTTATACGTTCGGTAATATCCCTTGAGATTATTAACAATTTCCGATTTCCATCATCATCTCTAAACGTTATACCTTTAATATCAAACCAAATCCATTGTCCATTTTTATGTCTTATCCTTCCTTCACGCCTAAATTCCCCAGTTATAAGTGCTTTCTTTATTAATCGGATTACTTGCCCGAGCTCATCTGGATGAATAAGCTTTCTTCCAAATTTTCCAATTAAATCTTCTTTTGAATAACCTATTAATTTTAAATGAGCAAATTCATTAATATATTCAACTTCAATTTTATCATTAAAAACCCGAATTAAATCATTCGCATTTTCCGAAATAAGACGATATTTTTCTTCAGATTCTTTTAATTTTTGTTCTGCCTTCTTGCGCTCGGTAATGTCTCTTACAACAGATATTACTGTGGGTTCTCCACCAAATTCAAATAAATGGGAATTTATCTCAACAGGTAGCTTTTTACCAGTTTTGGTTACATTTACTAATTCAAAAAGAATATATTTTTCAGAAATAAGGTTCTTCATAAAATTAGGAGCAATTCCAAATTTTTTAGGTGTATCAATATCCCCAGGTGCTAAATTTAGAAATTCTTCTCTTGTATAGCCATATCTCTGACAAGCTATATCATTAACTTCGAAAAATCTACTAGGACGTCCATCTTTTGTTACTCTCCAAACAAAAACGGCATCACCACCACTGTTAAATAAAATTTTATATTTTTCTTCGGATTCTTTTAATTCCTTAGTCCTTTTTTTTACCTTTTGTTCTAATATTTTTAGGTTTTCTTTGGATTCTCTTAATTTTAGTTCTTGTTCCTTTTTATCTGTAATGTTTTGAATTACACATTGTATATATGTTCCAGTATTTAACTTAAGTAAAGAAGAATTTACTTTTACCCAAATCAAATTACCATTCTTTTTAAGAAGTTGAATTTCTAATGGTTTTAGAGAATTTCCTTTATCTATTTTTTCTTTTCTTTTCTTTAATAAAGGTATTGATTCTTGAAAGTATGCATTCATCGCTAGGTAATTTATACCAATCAAATCGCTTTTTTTATATCCAAACATCTCTGTTGTCGCGGAATTGCAATCCATAATCACTCCTTGTGAGTTTAAAAGAACTATGGAATCTGGAGAACTCTCAAATAAATGATTGTATTTTGCTTTTAAATCGAGGAAATTCTCTCTAATTATATTTTTTTCTGTTTTAATAAAATATCACTCTCATTTAAAAAAAGTTAAAATAAATATTAAATGGATATAATTTAGACATAATTGTATTTTTATCTATTTTAATAATATTCTCATAATTAAAAATACTATGCAAAATAATTCTTGTTCTGATATATGGGAAAAGTTTCTTTATTTTCGGGAAATATTTTTTTACATTTGGATTACATAATTTGAGGGATCTAATACTATTTTTCGTTAATCAAAAATAAATAGCTGATTAAATACATCGAATTAAATAAAAATTATATAATATTTTTCATAATTTTCAATAGAGATGTTTTTTTTCTCGTTAAGGCCATTCAACGTGCACAATAAATCGTTTAGCCGTCGCATGATAATATTTTTCCTTGATTCCATATTTGTTGATTACAATACGGGGCTCAGCTACCAATTCTTTAACCCGCAAATCATCCAAATGACGTTTTATAGTACCCGGGTTCATTTTCAGTTCTTTCTTCAAGTCCATAATATTTTTTTCCCCACGCATTAAAAGTTTCAAGATAGCTTGCTTTTTCTTGTGAAAGAGCACTGAAACCACTTCCGGATCTGAAATTTTGATTTCCGGGAGCAAAATTGCATTGAATTTCTCTGGAGAGAGTGAATTACTTTTTCTCATCAACCTCACTAGCTACATAAGTCAAAGAGTTATAAATACGAGTAGTAATTAAAGTTAATATTGGAAGCTCTAAGAAAAAGGTGATTATTGTCTCCGCAAAATAGAGTGTATAAGACCAATATTTCCAAAGGACTGAATAATGGGGAATTATTAATAATAAGATATAGTAATTAATAATATCTATAAAGACCCAAGGCACAGTGAATATTAAGAAGAAGAATAAGAGAGAGATAAAAATACGTTTCCAATTGAGACTTAACAAACGCCAATTCTCAGAGAAAGCTTGTTTTATTCCGCCTTGTGCGGTTAAACTTGGATATATTTGGATAAATAAAGTCATCCAAAAAAGATTGAAAATACATAGAGTAATATTTATTGTCGCATAGGAAAAAACATGGTAAGGTAAGGTTTCTGGTTCTATAATTGGATGCCATAATATTGAACTTATGATTCCTCCATAAACTAAGGGTCCAAAATTAAGGAGGAAGAACAAAAGAATATATTGCCACCAATATCGACGAAAGTAGTGGAAAAGACTTTTAAATTTGGTGAATAGGTTACCACTCGACATAATATCATAAGATAAGCCAAAAGAGCATCCAAAAAATACAGAATATACTATAATTCCGATTAAAGATCGGATACTCGCTATTATTGATAACCAAACTGGATTATAGGGAAGAGAATCGCCACCATTAAAAACTATCACAACATTCCATAAATCCCATGGTTGCGGCTGAAATAAGAGAAAAATTATAACACTGATTATTTGAGCACTCAAAAACGGTTTGAAATTGGACTTATACAACTTCCAACTTAATTTAAGATCAACCAGCGCCTCGTGTGTATGACTCTGAACTTGTAACCTTTTCTTATTCACCGGATTACATATCTCCTTCTTTATATTTATTTAATTCTTGGGAAATTACTTGTAGAATCTCTACTGGACAGAAATTTTTTATTTTGCTTTTTTTACAAAATGAAAACAGTAAGCGGAATATATAAATTTTAGCATTTGCAAAATATGCAAAATGGAATTTTATTAAAAAAACTGTTTTCTAAAAATAATAAAAATGAAAAATTGAAAGAGTTTAAGGTAATACATCCTCTTTCTCTTCTAGAATAGAACTAAATTTTCTAAACCCTAAGAATAACAAGAAATATGTAGTATTTTAAAAAAGATATTAAATCTAAAGATAATCATTTTTGACTCGCGTAAATATTGTGAGTATAATTATTAGAATTCCTATTATTATAAAAAACGCAAAAATGTTCCACATTACTATGATTCCAATAAAAGGATAAATAATTGCTTGGATAAGACTTCCAAACATATTAATAGTGCTAAGAACAGTTGCCCGATTTTCAGATTCAACCTGACTATTAATTCCATTTATAAATAGTAAATATCTTGGATACCCAAATGCTACAATAATCAATATAACCACAATACCCAAAAATATATTGGTGGTTAAACCTAAAAAGATATACGAGAAACCAGTTATTAAATTAAACAAAATTAAAAGTTTGATTTTACTTTTAATCCGTTTTGAAAATTTTGGTATTAAATTAATAAAAATAGCATCAATAATATTCATCATAGAATTAATAAGACCAAAAAATAAGATATGAACATTAATTTCTTGGAGATAAGGCTGATAAGTCCAAAATAAAAAAAATATTAACACATTTATGAATAATCTATCAAAACATAGAATTCTTAATATTTTATTTCTTTTAAGTTCTCTAAAACCATCCTTAATTATACTCAAATATCTTTCTGATTTATTATGATTTTTATATTTAGGTTCTTTGAATGTCAATGACGCAATAAACGCTCCCATATAAACAAATGCTAAACACGTCATAGAAAATTGGTATGAAATAAACACTGCAATAATTGACCCAATTGGAGCAGAAAGGGTTAATGCAATCAAATTCATTGTTCGATTTCTTGCTAAAATTTTTGGTAGTTCATCTTCTTTTCCTAACTTTCTCAATGTATTATATAAAAAAGCTTCTTCGGTGCCTGACATTAATGCTAAACCTAGAGCCCAAAAAGTCTCTGCAAATATAAATAATAGAAAACTCGGAAAAATACTATATAAAATCGCTGCAAATGCTACCGAAAGTGCAGATAACGATAACGCAGGTTTTCTCCCAATATAATCCGCAATGGCTCCTGATGGAATTTCAAGAAGAAATACCATAAATGTAAAATAACTTTGTAATAACATTATCTCAAAAAATGTAAGCTGCCCCCAAATAGTGAAATACGGAATAAATATACCCCTAACCGTATGTATACCTAAAATGAAATGGAAGATATACGATTTATAGATGTTTGATTTAAATTTTCTGTTATTTGCTTCTAATTGCATGTTATTATGCTTTAATCATACTTAAAAAATTAATAAAATTTTTGATTTTTTTTTATAAGAAATCGTTGTTATGGATGCTTTTATGCAATCCACCCTATATCTAGTTCTTCAAGCTTTATTCTTGTTAGAATTCCATTCTCATCAAAAAATTTCCTTCCAATTTTTCGTTATTTACCATTCGATTTCATCTCCAATTTGTTTCAATGGCCAAATCCAGTAAGATTTTCGCTTTTTGACACCTTTTTCTTTTAATTCTTTAAACAATTTGATTTTTTGCTCTTCTATTAATCCATCAGGGTCAAATAAAATTTTTCCATCATTCATACAATCCAAAATTAGGTCAACTTTATTCTGAATTAGGTTTTTAAACTCAGTTTCCTTAACCCATATTGAATCTATACCAGAAAGAGACAATCCCATCAAATCTAATTTTACTTCAGTTAATTTTTTATGATCTTCAGGAATTTCATTATCAGAAAAAATTACGATTAAATCAATATCACTTAATTTTTCTTCTGAATGAATAGCTTTATTTCTTGCTAAAGAACCAAATAAAATTATTCCCTTTATTCTTTTTCCTGTTTGGAATAATTTATTAAAATATTCATTTAGTATTTTTAAAAAATATTCATCTTTAATAAACGAAAGATTTATACCCATTTTTTTAACTCATCCATTAATTTTTCAAATTGCATTAATTCATCAATTTGTTTATCCGTTAATTTAAAAGATTCCTTTAGCAAAACCAAAAAAAAATTTATAATTATTCCAAGATATTTAAGAAATTTTTCAATGTCTTTGATAGTAGAATATATTTCCTCAGAGATTATTAATTCTCCATTTTTAAATATTCCATATCTAGTCTTTGTGCCCTCTTCTTCAAAAAATTTAGAATAATTACAGATTTGTTTGAGTATTTCCCTTGTTTTTTCATCTATATTAATAGATTCTTCATTTTTGAGAACATCTTTTAATATAATAGATGGTGTATGCGTTTTAATACTTTTTATTCCCATTAAATTCAAAATTGATTTGTTTAATTTCTCTACGGCAAATTGACACCTAAAAGCAATATCTGCAAAATCCTCCGTTTTAAGATCCTTTAAAACTCTATCTATATCATGTATAGCTGAAATAATCCACTTTCTAGCTTGGGAAAAATTAGTTTCCATTCCTTAATCATTATAAAAAAGATTAATTTCCTTATTAAATATTTGATATTACTAATTAAATTATTTAATAAAAAAAATCGTTATTTCTTGTAATTAAATTAATTTTTCATGCAATACTAGACATAATTAACATAAAAAATATTCTTAAAATAAAATTAATCGAGAATTATTATGAAAGATCAAAAAGAAAAATTAAAAAAGTATTTACAATATTGGAACGACCATAATTCTTCACATTTGGAAAAATTAAATGTTCGAATTGAAATGGCAACTGAAATGGGTTTAAAAGAAGTGGCTGAAAAAATCAAAGAAGCGGTTGAATTTATGAATAAAGCAAATAAATCATTATTAGAAGCATTTAAAATGGTATAATATTGTAAAAATATTTAGCATTAATGTCTATAGTATAAATAGTTTAAGATTCTTTAAGATAGAGATAAAATATTTATTAAGATTAAACAATTTATAATAATTGCATTGGAATAGAAAAATATTAATAAAAACTGCCTCAGTTGCTTAGCCTGGTAGAGCGTTGCCTTGGTATCAAATCCGTAGGTTTAAACAGAAAGGCAAAGGTCGCGGGTCCGACTCCCGCCTGAGGCTCAATATTCGAAAAAGTCGGTGTGGCTAAGCTTGGTTACTAAAGCGCTAAAAAGCGTTAGCGCCAACAAGCGCCAGACTCATAATCTCTTATGAAGAATTGGGTCAGAAAATAAGACATCTGGAGATCGGGGGCTCAAAAAAAAAAGCACTTCGCTTTTATTGAGTAGATCCCCCCACCGACACTCTTTCTTTCTTTTAAATTAATTAATATTTTCGCCAACATAGATATCTTTTAATAATGTGGTATCAATTTTTTTGTTATGTATAAATTGAATAAATTAAACTTCTCTAAAACAATTTCCAGTTCCCAAATGGCTTCAGAGGATAATAATTCTGAATGGTTGGGTATTCCCAAGAATTTATTAATGGAATGTGCAGGTTATTCATTCACTCAAAATATTATTGAATATTATAATTTGAAGCCATATCAACGAGTTATTATATTTTCTGGGCTTGGTAATAATGGTGGTGATAGTTTTGTAATTGCTCGTCATTTATCGAGTATGAAAATATATGTGGATTTAATTTTAATAGGATTACCTGAGAAAATAAGAACGGAGGAGTCGCGATTAAATTGGAATATAATTCAAAATCTAAAGTTAGCGATTCAAATCAGAATTATAAAGGATTCTTCAGAATTTAAAAATCTTCAAGAAGAGTTAAATAAAATCAAGTTTGAATTAATTATTGATGGACTGCTGGGAACTGGCATTAAAGGAAAAATAAGAGAACCAATATCATCTGCTATTGATTTAATTAATGAATTTCAATCTAAAGGCATTAAAATCACCTCTATTGATGTACCCTCTGGAATGAATCCTGATACTGGAACTATATTGGATAAAGTAATTAAAGCTGATTATGTGATAACTTTCCATAAATTAAAAAATGGTTTAAAGGAAAATACTGAATATGCAAAAAAGGTGGAAGTATGTCCAATTGGAATACCACTTGAGGCAAACCTATTCGTTGGTAGGGGTGACTTAATACCAACAATTAAAATTCACCCCGAATCTTCGCATAAAGGTGAAAATGGCAAAATATTAGTAATTGGAGGAAGTAAAGATTATTCTGGGGCACCCGCATTAGCATCCCTGGCAGCAATTAAAATAGGGGTAGATTTAGTTAGAACATTTGTACCTGAATCAATCTCAGAAATTATAAAAAAATATTCACCTAATCTAATTGTAAACCATGGGAGTGGAGATTATATTTCTGTTGAACATTTGGCTTCTCTAAAAGAATTGATTGAATGGGCTGATGCAATTTTAATCGGTCCAGGAATGGGAATTAATAATATTACTCAAGAAGCAACCTTAAAAATATTAGATATTTTATCTGAATTAAACAAACCTTGTGTTATTGATGCTGATGCCTTGAAATTAATTAAAAATAATCTTAAATTAATACAACGTTCCAATATCATATTAACACCACATGAAGGAGAATTTAAGATAATGACTGGAGAATCTCTACCTCCAATGGAAAATTTTATTGAAAGATTAGAGAATGTCTCAAGAGTCGCAAAAAGATATGGAGCGACATTTTTAGTTAAAGGGAAATATGATCTAATATCTAACGGTTTAGAGAGAAAAATTAATCAAACAGGATGTTCCCAAATGACCGTAGGTGGAACCGGTGATATCCTTGCAGGATTGTGTACCGCATTTATGTCTGTGAAAAATAGCGCTTTCAACTCAGCATGTTCAGCGGCTTTTTTAAATGGATTAGCTGGAGAATTATGTTTAGAGGAAGTTGGAGATTTTTTCACAGCCTCCAACATGATAGATAAAATTCCAGCGACTCTAAAAAAAATATTATAAAAATCATTAAATCTCCAATCTATTTTACACATAAAATTTTATATATTTTTAAATTATTATAATAAATAGTAAAGAATAAAAAAATAATCACTATAAGTATAATAAGGGTTAGGGTTATAATGGTTCAAGTCTTCAAAATTTTAGATACCGGGGAAACTGAAGAAATTAAAGATACTGGCAATCCAATTAAGGATATCCTAGACATTTCTGAAGTATATATTATAATCAGCGAACATCGGGATAAAACAATTTGGTTATGGAAAGGTGCAAAATCATCGGTTAGAAGAAAATTCATTGGAGCCCAGAAGTCGCAGGACGTTCGAGGGCAGGTAGGAATGCAATATTCAGTGTTTCCTGTAGATCAAGGCGAGGAAAAACCAGATTTTATAAAAATTATTGGGGGTAATCCCAGTGAAGGATTTGCGAGAGAAATTAAAGATGATAGTGCTGGACTAGAGACTCATCCTTTAAGGCAAAAGCAAATTTTTGAACCACCAGAACCAGCAGAAGGGATGAAAATCGGACCATCACCTCAGGCTCAAGCTGGAATAGGGCCTTTATATACTGGAGAGGAATCAATATCTAAATATTTAGAACCGAATACTGTTGATTTTAAATCGGTGATGCAAAAATTAGAAGAAATTGCTACTCCGGAAGGTTTCGAAAGAGAAATGATTATTATTGGCTCCCAAACCTTTGCGGTTGTCGAAAAAGTTCAAACATTTTTGGGTAAAAAACAGATTGAGAAAGTTATTGAGCGTATTAGTTCAATCCCTGAAGGTGTTTTTTTTGCTGAAGGCTATACGCCTCGAATTTTATCAGAAAATGGAAAAGTCTTAGCTGTAGAATTTTTAAAAAAATCAAATAGTAATAAAAATAATAATCCTAATAAAAAGAATATCTTAAAAAATCAAATAAACCAACAATTAGGTTCTTCCTAATAACAAGAATTTAAAATAAATGATATTAACAAAAAAATATTAAGTCACTTTAATTGTATTCTATAAAATTAAATAATTTTTAAAATAAAATCTAATAATGAGCGATTTAACACCACAAGAAGCTCAGAATTTATCCGAGTTCTTAGGAAATATCACTGAACATACTGATTTAGAAGCATTGGCGTTAGTTACTCGAGAAGGTTTAAGACTTGCTTTTTCATGCGTTCCGGGTTATAACATCAATCCTGATTTATTTTCGTCTATGAGCGCTGTTGTATTAAAAAGCGGGGACGATGCTATTCAAGCACTTGAATATAATGATCTTCTTGAAGTTATTCTTCGAGGAGATAACGCATTCATAATTTTAAGCAACGCTGGACGATTCTTCCTAATGGGAGCAAGTAGAGAGATTAAAGATTTAGGAAAAATAGTCTCAGTCTTTAGATACTATTCAAAAGAAATCTCTAATAGATATCCAAAATTATCTTAAAATTACCTAATTCTTTAATATTTAAGGAAAATATTGTTATTACAAAGCGTACAAATCTTCTAAGTTTCATAATTTTTTTAAAATACACAAGACATATATTTCAAAATTTTATTAATATTGAGTAGAAGTCCGTTTAAAATTTTTTAATGATTAAAAATAAATTATAAATAAGAATTCTAACATTTTATACTAATGAATATTTATTATGTTCTCAAAGGAATATTAATATTATAAAGGGTTAATCATGTCTAAAGAGCCAATAATGTTGTTTGTTGAGGTTTTTGATTCAGATTCTGCAAAAGTAATAATCTCTAATGAGAATCTTGAAAAATTAGGTGTTAAGAATGGAGATATTGTTGAAGTTATAGATAAAGATACAAATAAAACTACATCAGCATTTATTGAGGGCTCTACGAATGTTCTTGAATTTGCTGGTAAATTTTCTAAATTGATATGTGATAAATTAGGTTTTAAAGGAGTGGAATTAGGTGTTCAAGTAAGATCTGATATTTCCATAACTCCTGAGCTTACTCCCTCTGAAAAAATTTCAATTCCAGTAACCCCACCTACTGAAATAAAACCCCCTAAAATTGAATTCGATATTGAACAACCGCAACCAATGAAACCTCAAACTCCCACTTATGCACCTCCAGAACCACAACTACCAATTCCTGGAATTACTCCCCCACCGTCCCCACCTGGATTGACTCCAACGCCACCACCCCCTCCACAACCATCACCAACATATGCACCTCCAAAACCGCAAATGCCAACACCTGGATTAACACCCCCACCACAACCACCACAAATAGACCAATTAGGAGTTCAACCAAGTGGATTACCCGAAACTGAGATAGCTCCTGCTTACACCAATCAAATTGATATATATACTTTGCAGACTCAAAAAAGTGGCTTAATTTTAACACCAAAAGTAGTCGATGATATGGAAGGAAGGATTCATTTAAGTGAGAATAATCTCCGAAAATTAGGATTGGGTGTAGGAATGTTAATTGCATGGGAAGATCCCTTGACACGCTCTGTAGGTTCAGCGAGAATTTCTATGGGTCTTAACGTTCCAGATAATCAAATCATAATGGATCAAAATACAAAGGAAGATACTAATCTCCTTTCTGATCAAGTTGTAGTTTTTTCTACTGAACCACCCATTCAGAAAATGGAGGAAATTTCCCTGGAAGTTAATTCAAAACCAGAACTTAGTGGTTTTTGTCATGTTAGCCCTAGGATAATGCATTCACTCTCTGTACAACCTGGTAATATCTTAGCTTTTGAAGACGAATTAACTGGCGCTATTGGAGCTGCAAAAGTTCAAATTAATGAAAGAATGCCCTCCAATCAAATTGTTATTGATAATGAGATATTAGAAGCTTCCGGAATCGGTAGTTATGAAGTTATTGTAAGAAAAAACCCAAGACAAATTATTTCTTTACAATCAATAACTTTAGGTTTAAGTCCAATTAAAGGAGAAAATATGTGGGAGCTTGTAAGTACAATACGTCAAAACGTTGACGCCTTAAAAAATTGGCTTATGAATTATATAATATTTAAAGGAATTAAATTAAGATGGAATGTAGCCAATGTTGCATGTTCTGTCATAGATTGCATACCTGATTTAACAGGAGATATTTTTGCACAAGTATCTCCAAATACTACATTAAGCTTGAGTCCAACGGGTCTTATTCCGTTTAATGCAATATTAATTATTGACATTAGTAGGAGTATGATGGCGCGCGATGTAGAAATTAGAAATATTGCTCCTGCAATCGAGGGAATTAAGGCAGCCATGTATTCCCCAGAAATTCAAGAATTTTTAAAAAAATTTAAGGAAGGTATTTCAGTTCCACGTCGAATAGCAGCCGCTTTTGCAGCAGTTCTATTCTTAAGTGAGAAAGTGGGAAGAGGATTCGGAGAAAAAGTGAGTGTTATACGTTTTGCTGATGAAGCGCAAGTATTACCCTTCCAAGGAGGGTTGTATATGGATTCTGCCAGCGGTGAAAAAGGAATTCTTGAGGATTGTGCTCGAATGATTGTTGATAGGATTGGGAACGCTTATGGTCAAGCAACAAATATGGGTGCCGCAATGCTTGCAGGAAGGGAAGTTCTATACACTTTTGAACAAATAAATCCCGATCAGCCAACAATGTTAGTAATATTAACTGATGGTGTTCCTACCGATGTAGATAATTTTCTTGAAGCTATTAAGCAATTCAGTGAAAACCCAAATGTTGTAATATATATTGTAGGTCTGGGAAATCCTGATGATCAATTAATGAATAGAGCTGCTAATTTATGTGGTGGAGAATACTTTAAACCAAATGATGCAGGGGAATTATTGATCTGGTACTCAAAAAGGGCAAGAGATCTAACGGTAAAACTTAAAGCTCATAAATAGTAGATATAAATAAAATTTTCCAAAAATTTTTAGGTTTTTACTTTTATTTCTTGTTCAATTACTTTCGCTGGTGATTGCCGTATTTTTAAATCTTTATACATATTATTTTCTTTTAATTGAAGACTAATTATATCTTCAGAGATCCCCATAGAACGAAGCATTTGGTAACCATTTCTTATTACTGCTTTAATG
Source organism: Promethearchaeia archaeon (assembly GCA_029856045.1). Classification (GTDB taxonomy): domain Archaea; phylum Asgardarchaeota; class Lokiarchaeia; order Sigyniarchaeales; family SOKP01; genus 6H3-1. Next base: position 251,837 of record JAHQWG010000028.1, read on the forward strand.
AATCTAGGGACTTGGGGAAGCATCCAATTGAATTTGGAAAAGGGGTTAATATAACGTTTTGCTACCATTTTGAGCCAATCTCTGCCCATATAATAATCAGCATAAGCTTCTCCCACTAACCCATACATCTCGTGATTACTTAATTGTTCTGTTCTCATCATAGAATGGAAGAGATCGTAGTACTTATAGTTATTAGTTGTAATCATATTTTTACTCTTCATCTCATCGTAAAAGGGAGTGCCAGGAAAGGCGGTAATTGGTGTAAATTGTACAATAGTCAAATTAAGTGATTTTGTGAATGAAATATTTTGCCGGACCATTTCTTTGGTTTCACCTGGATAACCAATTATTACACCACCAAAAATAGAAATACCGTGATCTTGCAGCATTTTAACAACTTTTGTTATCTTAGCAGGTGTAGTATTTATTTTACCCATAGCATCAAGACTTTGTTGATGAACAGATTCAATGCCAAGAAATACTTGTCTCATACCTGCCTTTTGCATAAGATCAACTAACCATGGATTTTGGTAAAGTGTATCAACTCTTGATTGGCAGCTAAAATAGAATTTATTTGGAAGCCCCGTCTGGATAATAGTATCTAAAATTTTTTTGGTACGTTTAGCATTAATAGTAAAATTATCTTCACAGAAAAAAATAAAATTATGACCCAAATTCACATCATATATTTCTTGCATGATTCTTTTTAGGCTTTTAGTTCGATACGAGATATGGTGGATGGGATCTTTCCACATTTTAATGATACAACAAAATTTGCACGAGTGGGGACACCCTCTTGATGTTTCAAGTGGAGCCACTCTTGTACCTAAATAAATATACTTTTTCCATTTTAATAAATCTCTTCTGGGCATAGGAAAATTATCTAAGTTCGTTTCTAATCTGCGATCCTTATTATGAGTAACTTTTCCATTATTATTGCAATATGAAACACCATCTATTTCTTTTAATGTTACATGATTTTGGTTTCCATCAATATAATCAATTATTTCTTTAAAAGTATGCTCACCTTCACCCCGAATTGCATAGTCAACTGATTGATCTCTAGCTACATAATCCGGATCAAGTGTTGGATGATATCCGCCAATAATTGTTGTACAACCCTGTTCTTTAGCCAATTGTGCCACTTCAAGCGCATGATCGATTTGAGGTGTCATACTTGTAATCGCAACAACATCATAACGGTTTAATTCGCGTTGAAATCGTTTTTCGTAATATTTTTCAATTTTAAAATCAAATAATTTTGCATCATGATCGGGAACCATAGCTGCGATTGAAATAAGACTCAATGGTGCGCCTTTAATAATTGCATCAAGCCCAGACTCGAGTCGAGCCGGATTAACATAAAGAATTTTCATTAGTTTAATCGAATCGTTTCTTATTAAATTTTTTAATTTTTTAAAATTATTGTTGAAAATACATAGAGGATAATAATATTTAAACTTTTTGTTGGTTCTACATAGTTTTTGTTTAGCCTACATATAAAAATTAGTACAAAAAAATTAAAAAAATAAGAGGATTTGAAAAGTTCTATTCTCAAAATTTCAACGTCCACTCTAATTGATCGATGATTTCTATTAGATCTAAGATTTCAAATCCCATTTTAAATTTTTCATTTGCATCGCTTAAATTTGTTCTACAAAATGGGCATGTTGAAGATACAATTGATGCCCCAGTTTCTTTTGCTTCTTCTAATCTTTCCTGTGATATTTCAACAGACCAATCTGGATATCCAATTTTAACACCTCCTCCAGCACCACAACACCATGCATGATTCCGATTTCGTCTCATTTCTACAAAATCTATTCCAGGAATCTGTTTATAAACATCTCTTGGGATTTCATATATACCAGAATGTCTGCCTAAATGACATGGATCGTGATAGGTTACAGTTTTATTGTAATTTGATTTGAATTTTAATCTACCTTTTTCTATTAATTCCTTAAGCAGTTCACAAGTATGATATAGTTTAAAATCATAATCAACACCAAATTTTTTAAAATCATTCTTTAATGTTCGGTAACACCCAGCACAGGAAGTAATTACCTTAACTGCACCTGTTTCTTTTATCTTTTCTATATTATAATTCATAAATTCTTTTGAAATAGAAATTTGACCCGTTCTTATCATAGGAGATGTACAACAATGTTCATCGATTAGTGTAAAATTAATATTTGCCCTTTTTAGAAAGTTTAATGTCGCATCTCTTAAGGATTGTTGGCGATAATTTGAAGTACAACCTATAAAATAGACCCATTCTGCTTTATCGGGTAAGTTATACTTTTTCTTTAGCTCCTCATTATCAGAATTGGGCTCATCATAAGGATTGAATTTTTTGATCGCTCGCTCAATTAGTTTTTCTTGGTTTTGGGCTGGACCAATATGTTTCACCGCTAACTCTCTCAAGGCTTCTATCATATCAACAATATAATCTGCATGTGGTGCTTGACATGCATCCATGCAAGCTCCACAAGTAGGGCATGCAAAAATGGCATCCTTTAAATCATCGCTCCATTCTAAATCTCCATTTAATACTCCACGTATAGTTCTTATCTTTCCAGATGCCCAAAACGATTCAAACAGGAATTTTTCGCCTGAAGGACAAGAGGGCTCAAAAGTCTTATATCCATATTTACAAGTGCTACACTTGATACAGCGTTCAAAAGCCATTTCTAAATATTCTTTACCCATTAAGGTTTTATCTACTTCTACCATTACGTGTTCCACCTCCCTGGATTGAAGATTCCATTGGGATCCATACATTTTTTTATTTTTTCAAATAAGTTTAGCCAGCCAGGGTTAATTTGGTTGCGCATCTTTTCCGTCATCCAGGCAGGCGTTTTATAAGGAATACATCCTAATTCTAAACAAGTATCAGTGATTTCTTCTAATAACTTATGAATTCTTTCCTCATCCTTAAATTTATCAAAGCGTATTATTGGTCTAAATATGGAATAATGTGAATATTTCATACTTTTCATGTAAAGGTACAATGGAATATTATATTTTTTAAAAAGTTTATCTACTTTTTTTGATAATTCTTCTATTTTATGAGAGGGAGCATAACTACCAAACCATGTTAAACCAGAATATTCAAATAAAGATAAAACCATAGATGGTAAATCAACTAAACTACGAAGTCTTAAGTTAAATAATTTTACAAATTCATCAAAATCTATTGAATATACTCTAATACCCTCTTGTTTAATTTTCTCAATTATATTTAAATATATCTCCTTTTTTGCTTTATATTGATTCTCTGTATGAGCTGTTATTGTGGAAATCGACATCATTCTTGGTTCTTCTGGAAATCTTTTAGGTTCCGGAATTCCACAGCACATTTTGACTATTTCAATGCTTCCAAGGGCAATATCATCAATAACCTCCGTCCTTCCAATTTCTCTACAAATTTCTCCTACATCCTCCAAATTAAAAATTACTAATGCTTCAAATTTTCGAATTGATTTCTTTGGCCATAATTGAACTGCGCATTTTGTTATTAACCCGGTCATACCTTGCCAATTAACAAATAATCCCATTAAATCGGGCATTGGATAACGACTCCACCAACTATCGGGGTCAGCTTCATCCTTTCCATAAAAACATGAACCTATCCGTGTGATATTTCCATCAACTGTAATAACTTCTAAACCGTTAATAGAATCCCCCATCGATCCTATTTTACAAGATAAATTATTCATTCCGCTTAATATAGCATTTCCTACTACACCTGCATAGGGTGGTGCAAAAGGATAATTATATCTAAGGTGCGGGTAATTTTCATCTAAATGCTTTTTTAATTGTCCAAATGTCACTCCAGGTTCTAATAGAGCATACATCATATTTTCATTTATATATAAAATTTTATTCATTTTTTTTCCGAAATCTACGATAATTCCCCCCCGTTCTGGAATTGTAAGCCCCCCAACATTATTTCCAGAGATATAGGGAACGATAGGGATTATATTTTCATTACAATATTTAACTAATTCTACTAATTGTTCTTTATTTTCTGGGATTACAATAAAATCCGGCATATTCGGAGCGCATTCGGTCATATCGTAAGAATAAGGATATAAATCAACACTTTTACTTGATACATTCTCCTTTCCAAAAATTTCAACTAATTTTTTATAAACTTCTTCTTTATTGACTTTTTCAAAAATATTTATTTCTTTAGTGATTGTCATAAATTTTACCTCTTATCTGGTCTTCTTATTCAATTCAAAATAATTGGTATTAGGTTCTGCTGCAACCATTTGCATAGAAACCATAAAAATGTTATAAAATTTAACCAATAAATCACTATCATTACCTAACCCTTCCATCTCCATTAAACCATTTTCCATACCAAAAATAGGATTTTCCCTACCATAAGCAAAATCTAGCATAGTTTGTAAGTTAAGCTTTACTTTCATATCTGCTTTATCAGATTCTCCCATCTCGAACTTTATATCATTACCTTCAAAAATGACAGTTAATGGATAAAATGGTTCTATATGAATGACCACTTTCTTATTCCAATTAGTTACAAGTTTAACAAATTCCCTATCATCTTTTCTGTAGCTAAAAATGTTATGAAGCGATATCGAAATTAAATCCTCGGGTTTTTGTATAGAAATCATTTTTTAATCACATTAGTTTTGGAAAATATTATTTATGTTATTATTTGATATTAGTTATAATTAATTTTTATTTTTATTAAGTATTTGAAAAGTGAAATAAAAATAGAATACTTGCAAAATCTAAGGAAAATCATTGAAGATTTTAAAGAAAATAATGAAAATATTAAAATTTATAAAGCTCCTCAAAATATATCAGAATATTTGATAAACATAGGAATAGATGTTAAACTAGACACATATAAAGAGATTATTTTAGAGGAGGAAACTCAGATAGAATTAGGAGGTATTAATAAATACTCTACTTCTGTAATTTTTCCATTATCCAATAAAAATAACATTCAAAATGGACAAATAACATTAATTGGCCCGGAAATTCAAGAAATCCGAGAAAATAATATCGATTTTGGTCAAATAATAATTATTGGAGGAAAAAAAATATCAGAATCTCACTACAATGATTTCCAGAGATTGCAGTTTATTTCAGATGGAATACAAGGTTTCGTGATTCGCTCAATTCCTCGAAGATTTTGGTGTAGAATAAGTAAAGATGCGATTAAAAAAGGTTTTTCATTTAATTTATTAGGAAATTCAATTATATATCTATTCAAAAAACAATTTCCGGAGTTAATAGAAGCCATAGAAATAATTTTTATAAGCGCTAGTGAGCTAAATATCAAAAAATTTGAAGAAGTTATTTCAAAAATTAGAGAAATATATAAAAGAAATTGGGCTAAAAAAATTGAAGAATGGAAAGAACGTGTAGATTGTAATTATGATTGGGTCTGTGATGTGTGTCCTTATAACGAAACATGTTATAATATTTCAGATATATATGAACTAAGAAAAAATATTGAATTTGATTAATTATAATCATTATTATGAGCCAAAAAAAGCCTTATATTGTAGCAGTTATAGGAAAAGGTGGTTCAGGAAAATCAGTATTTTGTGCTATTTCAATAATGATAATTGCTAATATGAAAAAATTTAAATTATTTGCTGTTGATGCAGACCCAACTCATTCTCATTTATCTGATCTTCTTGATGTGAAAATTGATAAAAGTTTAGAAGCAATCAGGAAGGAAATTATTAAAACTGCAGCACAAGGAAGAGAATCTGGAAAAATAAAATTGGCAGAAGACATAGATTATAAAGTTTATAATGCAATCGTTGAAAATAAAGATTTCTCCTTATTAGCTGTAGGACTGCCCGAAGGTCCTGGTTGTTTTTGTCCAGCAAATAGTTTACTGAAAAAAGTAATATCTTCAATATCTTTGGATTTTGATATAGTTCTAATTGATTGTGAAGCCGGTTTGGAGCAAATAAGTAGAGAAGTAATCAGCAATGTGGACACAATAGTAATAATATCAGACATTTCAGTTAGGAGTATAGAAACAGCTAAAACCCTACTCCAAAACTCTAAAAAATTTACAAAATATAAACATATCGGGATTGTCGTTAATAGAGTTCGAGGAGATATATCTTATCTAAGAAAAAAAATTAAAGATATGAATTTACCTATTTTTGGAGAAATCCCTGAAGATGATAATGTTATAAAACTTGATATTGAAGGCAAATCTATAAGATATTTATCACAAGCCGCACCAATATATAAAAATATTGAAAAAATTATACAGAAAGTTTTAGGTTTCAGTGTATCATTAGAAGATTTAAAGATATAATAAAAAAAAAATAAAAAGTTATATTTCAGACACTTACTTGTTTTTCTAATTTTTCTTTATGTAATTTATCAGATTCCAATTTTATCTGTTCATATTTTTCCTTATTAATTGGAAATCGACTCATTGATACGATTCCAATGCATAAGGCAATCGCTGGGAAAATAAATATCAAACTTCGAAGACCAAAAATAGTAAAATCTGTAACTTCTTCAGGCTTAAAAACTGTCCAACCAACATTAGTAAAAACTATACTAATTGTAAGAAATATTAAAATTGTTGATAATTTTGTTATCAAGGCATTTATTCCGTAATAACCCCCTTCTCGTCTTATTCCCGTAGTTAATTCATCCTCATCAATGACCGTAGCTAAAACGAGATCCACATATAATAAATCTCCTGCAAGACCTATTCCAACAATAAAAAACGCTATAAAGCCAGTAATAACATCAGAAATGAACATGAATGGAAGAAGTGTGATAATAAACGTAGCCATTGACATCATTAGACCTTTTTTTACTCCAACCTTAACAACTACCCAACGCCAAAAAAATACAAATATAGCTGCAGAAATAAATGTTACTCCTAATAAAAGACCTAATATTGTTGAATTTGTTTCCTTCAATACAAATTCACCATAGAGTGGAACAATGGTAGGAAGCATTCCTATAACATACCAATGTCCAAGATTTGCAATAATAAAAGTTCTAAATCCTTTGTTCTTTATTGAAGCTTTTAAAGATTTCAATAATGATGGAGCTGTTTTATAATCCTCAGAAAATTCAGTTCTTTCCCGTACACCAAATTTTATTAAGATAATTCCGCCTATTGCTATGCAAATGCACATAAAAATCCCTGCATAACTGTATTCGGTCAAATAAACAGGATTTGCTAATTCAGGAATGAAAAATGTTGGCATTATAAAAGCAAATATTAGACCAATAACCGTAAAAAGCTGCTTAATAGTATTAGCCTTTGCTCTATCACTTAATTTTAAAAACATTTCAGGAAATAAAGATGCATAGTTTAAATCAAACATCGTATAGAAGAATTCCCATATGATTATTATAACTAAAAAATATGTGAATTTTGTAATATCAGTTGTAAGAACTGGAGTCCACAATAAAATCATTACTATACATAACGGGATAATGGCAGCAATAATATACGGTTTTCTTCTTCCCCATTTTGTTCTCGTGCGATCAGATAATGCACCCAATAGAGGATCATTAAATGCATTCCAAACAGACCAAATAATAAAACCAACCGTAATATAAATTACATCTAATCCAACTACAGCATAATAAAATGTAAAAATTAAGAATGTAAACATTTGAGAGGCAATTGTATCCGAGAATTGACCTACTCCATAGGTTGCTGCATTTCTTAATGAAAATTGCTCTTCTATTTTTTTAGTTTCTTTACTCATTTTTATTCATTTACTTTAAATTTGAATTTAATTATATTGAATAGATTTTCATCAACAAATTATATAATATTTTAGTTTGGGAAATATAATTTATAGTTAAATAATTCCTCTAAATATTAAAAAGTATCAACAAACCGTTCAATTCTTCATTTTTTTAATGTGGTAATTGGACGGCTTTGTAATATGTATATTTTATCATTTTCTATTGCCCATTCAATATCTTGAGGTAAATTGAATGTATTTTCAATTTTTAATCCTAAATTATGAAGTTGGCGAAGTTGTTTTTCGTTTATAGAGCAGACTGTCCTGGATTGTGGGTCTGTTTCTATCAAAATTGAATATGGACCTTCAGGATTCTTAATCGATTTTTTCTCTTTTTTACCGATAATCTTCTTTATAATTTCGAATTGATTTTTTTTAATTATAATAGTATCTGGGATTATTAAATTATCAGCAATAGTATCACCAAGCCCCCATGCGGAATTTATCAACATTTGGTTCGAATCATTATTTATTACATTAGCTGTAAAAAAAACTCCTGATATTTGTGAATTAACCATTTGTTGAACAATAACAGCCATATAAATATCAGACAATGAAATATTTAATCCTTTTTTCCGCATTTGAAGGATGTAAAGCATTGATCGAGGGGAAAATAATGAGAGCCAGCAATTTTTTAAAGATGCCATAATATCATAAATGTTATTATTATACAAATAGGTGTCAGCTTGTCCTGCAAAGGAAAACTTATTTGTATCTTCAATTGTTGCTGAAGATCTAACTGCGAAAGAATTTTTACTCCCAATATTTTCTTTAATTTTATCGAATGCTACTCTGATTTCATCGATTATTTTTTTCGGAATTTTTGATTTCAATATTAAATCTCTGATTTTTATTGAGTGTTGTAGAATTTCTTTAAAATGAAACTGTTTTGATAATAATTTCATCAATTCACTGCTGTATTTAGATTCTTCAAGGAATTTTCTATAAGATTTTGTATTGATAATGAATCCGGGAGGGATCATTACTCCTATTTCTATTAATTTGATTAAATTGGATCCTTTACCTCCCAATAAATCAGTATTAGGTGTTACTTCTGAAAAAAATACAACGTATTCCGAAAGTTTCATAGATATTCTTTGAAATAGTAATAAATAAAATATATTTAATTAAATATTAAAAATTTTTATCATTTTAAAATAACTCCTTTATTATTTTTATTTAATTTAATAAAAATAGCAAACCCAAGTTTCCTAATTTGTTAATTTTTTAATTTTTAAGATATCATATAGCATATTTTTATTTGAATCTTTTAAAAAATAAAGTATTTATTAGATATTAAAAATAAAATTATAAACTGATATTTTTTCAAAATAATATTTTTAGTATAGTTGATTTAGATGAAGAAAATTGGGGAAGGATTATCTTGTTCGTCCAATTCAGAAGTTGAAGGAGAATTAGTGTATATTCAATCCGTTCAGGACGTAATAAATTTATTTGATGATGCCAATGGGAAAATATGTATAGTTGAGGATTCTGGTACTACTACTCTTGGTCCAATTTTATCAGAATTAACAGGAGTATTATGCCCACTCGGTTCTGCAGGCTCACATCTCGCCATAGTTTCAAGAGAATTCGAAATACCTTGTATAATGAGTGTAGAATTTTTAATAGACGATTTATCCTCACTGACTGGGAAAAAGGGAAAAATAGTTACGGAAAGTGAAGACAAGGGGATTATTTATTTACTTGAGTAATTAATAAAATTATTTTCCATTTAAATTTAAAAATATTATATTTAGAAAATGAGTTTAAGTAATTAAAATCTTAAAAATATCAAATTATAAGGTGTTGTTTATATGTTAGGTGATATTAGCGACCAAGAAGCAAATGAACTAATCGCGTTGATTTCTAAGGGCGTTGTAGAAAATATTCTAAAGCGAGGAATGGTTGAAAGTAAAATATTTCCGGTATCGCATTACATTGGCGTTGCTTGTTATATTTTATACGATCAATCTTATCAATATAATATCTTAAAAGAAGTTGCAAGTAAGATATCGCCTGAGGAAATCGCCAGAAGATCGAAATCCTTGGGCTCATATTTAAACCAATTGGCTTTTTATTCTACGTGTATGTTGTATTTGCATGGTCGAGCTCAAGTTATTTATGATAACCTCAATAAAAAAAAAGCTGGCGAAACTAATATCGTTGTTGAGCCTGAAACGAAGAAAAAAGAAACAAAATTCATTCTTGACTTTTGGAAAAGATTGAGTCCCAATTATCTCAATGACGAGACACTAATATTGAAAAATAAAAAAATTACGTGCCTTTCCGACGATTATATTGAAAAATTAAAAGATAATATGATCCCTATAAATAATAATAAAGAGATAACCAAGCGTTTAAAGCAAACCATCGCCCATTTAACCAACTATAGTTTCCTTTCCCGAGCCGAGTGTAGAATGAGCATATCTGAGCATGGACCATATTATTTTAAAGACAACACTGAACCTTTAATATTCAAAGAATTCCTAGAACTACATACTGGGGATGTAATGTTTGGAATAGATATGACTGGAAATATGCCATATAAAATCACCAAGATTGCGCCGTTTTCAAATGTGATATTTGGAATGACGCTGAAAGATATGAAAAAAATCGAGTTTAATGATTGGAGCACTTTATTTGCCGATCCAACCGATTTTTCTTCAAACATAACATCAATAGGGATTTGGACAAGAGAATTATCGCACCCAAAAGATCTTAGATATCCTGATAATTTAGGTGAATTAAAACCCCTCTCGCTTAATATCTTAGAGGAACTGTCGAAATTTGCAAAAAGTGCCATGAAAGAATTATATATTGATATATCGAAATGGAACTCTACTAAAAAATTGCTTTTTGGGAGTAACCTTTATATTAATAGCCTCTTAAGTATGTGTGCCCAATACGCAGGTATAGAAGATAATTTTAACTGGAATTGGGCTTTTGACTATGCATCGGGTAAACCACTTAAAACTGACTTAATAGACAAAGATAGAATAAAGTTTTACATTGATAAATTAGGGAAAAAAATAAAGTCTAACCTAGATGAAACACAAGTAGAGAAATTGTACATTACAGCTTTAGAAAAATACGAAGGGGTACATCCCAATCTTACGCGAATGTTTAGGAGTAGAAAAGCCCAAAAAATAGACCCGTTTTATTATAATTTACAAGATTAATTGTCAATTGTAGATTCAATAATAATAAAAAGTAAAATAAAATAGTTCAAACTTCAGTTCTTAGTATTAATCCCGCGTTGTGGATAAATACTCCGAAATGCCATCACCTTCTTTTCCATTGCACGTGAATATTGCTACTTGCTCGTAAATTTCAGTTAATCCTTTCTCAGATGGAAGAGGTAAATATTGCGAAAATATTGTTTTTGATTCTATGGTTCTTTTCTTTCCATTTTCATCCGTTAAGATAAATGTTGATGAAACAGGTGTTTTTTCGTTTTCTTTCGTTTTTGTGGTCACTTCTATGTTTTCTATTCTAATATTATCAGCGCCTTTAGAATAAATTATTCCATCTTGTTTTACTTCACCAAGGGCTTCAGCTTTATAAAAATTAATTGTCTCATCTTCAAACTGGGCAGAAACCCAATTCCATGCATCAATTCCAGCCCAATCCCTAATACCCCAGCTGTGATCACGATGACCGAGACCCTTAATGTTTCTTGTTTCAATTATCTCCCCATTTTTCTTCAGATCTAAAGTACCTGTAGCTATCATAGGTTGCTCATAATGCATCTGAGCAAATACTTGATCTGTCTTAATTTGATCCTTCTTAAGAAAAGCTAAGGGATCTTCACCCTCAGCTGAATTAAATATTGGAAACCTTCCCTCAAATTTAATATCTAAATTAACTCTACTATTTTTAAATTTAATTCTCCATTGTTTCATTGGTTTGATGCAATAATACTTAACTTTCGCATCGAATTCCCAATTATCAGGCATTTTTTCAAGGGGAATTTCCTTAAAATAGGTTTTCGTCTTACCATCAATTACTAATAATAATAAAATTAGAGATTTCTTTTTATCCATGTGGTAGGATAATCTAGTAATAAGAAAAACCCTATTTGGTCGATCAATAAAATTAAAGTACCAACTCTCGTTGTGGAATGGTGGGAATTTTCCCCAATCATGTCTATATTCATCCTTTTCGGATAATTCAAAACCTATATTAACTTGTTTTTTGAGTTTTTTCTCTTTTGTCATAATATTCCCATTCAAAAATTTTGTCCTAATAAAAATTAATAATAAATATCTAAAATTATTTAAAAATCTTCTTTACTCGATCTTCCATTTTTGTCCTGCCAACCATTTCTTTAACTACTTTTATAATAATGTTTTTGTAAACATTCTAATCTTATCCTTCACAGTTTTAATAGAGGCAAAGCGCTTGTCACCGACATCTATATCTATAATTAATAAAGGTATTCCTAATTCATCTCGCAAGGCTTCCCTAAGAATTTGGGGTAAAGCTCCGAACTGTTTGCAACCTAAATGAGAAGTAAATATCCCACAATCAGCTTTAAATTCTTTTGTAATATTTATAAATTCTGGAATGAAATCATCATAAAAACCAACAGATTGCTTAATCATTGGAAAATTCATTGCTTTTCGTGCCATATCTTTAAACATTTTATCTTCCGAACTTGTATCTACAGGATTATATAAATTGTAAGTAAAAACATCTAATAAAACTGACATCCCAATTTCTCTATCCAACCATTCACATAAAGCTAAATCAAAGAATATGGTCATATTAGGCCAGATTGAACGAATTTGTTCTTCTATGGGACTTTCTTTCTTTTTATATCTTTTTTTTGCTAGATCTAGCACATTTTCATAAAGATCTAATTTCTCTGGACGTCCTGCCATAAATACTGCAGCAGCAGCAGATATTGGGTTTATCATACTCTCAAGTGGGCAAGGAACAGCTTTTTTTAATTCATATAATTCTAATTCAAGTTTTATTGATTGATTTTCAATTTCTAAAGATTTCTTCAGTTTATCGAAATCTGGTTCTTGACCAATTATTTTGCCAATTTCACTTAATCCTATTTTGATTTGCTCAGCAAAAAATTCATAACTTTTCTCTTCTTGGATAAAGGGCATGTCTGTAATAACTAAAGGAATATCTTTATATTTAAAGAAAGGGTATGAGGCATATGTATTATCGCAGGGAGCAGTTGGAGTGGTTATTACATCAAATTTAAATAGATCATCCAATACCATACCCATTACTCCCTTCTGGGAAGAACATGTATGGTAGGGGTGTCCCCAGTTAGTAATTAAGTCATAATATTTTTCTGAACCGTTAGGAAGTAATGCCGCCAATAGATATGATGTTCCTTCAATACAAATAGGAACACAATCAAAACAATGTAAAAATTCTGCTGGACATGCAAAATGATAACCGATTATTGGCAATCCTTCTTCTGCTTTTTGAATATAGTCAATTAAGCATTTTTCTAAATTTTTTAATCCCATTTTTAAAACTTGCATTTCATGTTCTGGAACAATTCTCCATACTAACTCATATGAATTTGAAACAACTTCTAACAACATTTTATAAGGGATAACTTTTTCTTTCATTTTTTATATCCTAATTATGTTTTTACTATTATTTTATCATTTCCAAAAAAGCTTCAATACGAGTTTGGAGTCGTGTTGTATCGGTTTGTACATATTCCCTATCAATATTTAATACTGGAATTTCTAACTCTTTTAGTTCATGCTCGAACAACATATTGTCACATCCATGAAGATCACAATTATTTATTCTTTGGAGTATGACACCATCAATTTTTGCTGTTTTAATCTCATCTTTTAAAAATTTTAATCTTCGCTCGTGATCATCCATCATGCGTGGACAGGATAATTTATGATACACACGTTTTGAAATTTGTTCTAAGGGATTACTTCCAATTTGTACATCATCTAAAAAATTACGGGTTCCAAAACACAAAAAATCTGACACAATTAACGCTCCAGAATTCTCAATCAAATTAATAAACTTTAAATCATCTATAATGCTTCCAACTAACATAATTCTTTTTCGGAGATCTTTTATCCCTTCACTTTCTTTTAACTTATAATTAATTCGATATAATTCTTGATTAGTAATACTTTTAGGAATAGAACTATTTGCAACTGAAATCTGTAATGCTTCAGCACCAGAAAGTTTTGGGTTTTCTAAAATTCGTAGTCTATGAATCTCTCTTAATAGTGTACGATTTTCATTATGAACCTTAATTGAATTTTCAAGGTTATTATCAGTTATATCTATATTATAGACTGTTTCTAATTCTTCCTTTAATTCTACAATTTCTTGCCAATACCAATTAAATCCTTCTTCTGATATAATATGTGGTACAGAAAAATAAAACCTCGGAACTTTCTTTTTAAAGCCCTCTCGATTAAAAACTTTCATATTAAAAATTTCAAACATCCTACGACTATGGTCACAGCTGTTACATATAAGGTATCCATCAAAAAAATCAAAACCACCTCGTAACGCTAAATCGAGTGATGCTCTTACAAAACTACAAGTGAATCTCACCATATATATATCTCCAAGTTCAGTTTTATCATTTCCAGTTGCCCGTATTCTAAAAGGTAATAAATTAGCTGCATACAATAATTCTTCAGGGATGTAAGTGCAATAATAACCAATAACTTTTTTTTTACTTGCTTGCCATTCTTTAATGTATTGATTATTAATCGAATTAGAAATATTCAGAAATGGGTCATTTTGTAGACTCATCTTCATTCTCCTTTATCTTTGATTTTATACATTTCACGCTTTCCTATTGCAATACATCTCAATAGTTTTATAGTAGCTCTTAAAGAACCACTCATTTTAATTTTTCCGGTAATGACATACTTAATAAAGAAGCTTAATATTCCAAAAATATTATTTTTTGTTCGCACTATAGCACTTACTACACGAACCACTTCATCTCTTTTTACATTCAAAGTCACGCACGAAATAGGATTTATAGATCTCCCCTTTCGAGGGTCAAAATTATCTTTATTTTTTACAAGTACAAAAGTTAGATAACCATTTAAAGAGGGAAAATAGAATTCAACTTCTTGTCCCTCTCTTTTGCCAATTTTATTAAAAGGTTCATTGAATCCATATATTTCGATTAAAAGTTTAGCTAACCTTGCAATATTAAGTAATTTTGTTTCATTTATTAAGTCATGGGCTTTTTTTTCCCGATTTAAAATATGGGTATCATTTTTTTCAATCATTTAATCATCACGATATAGGATTAATAATATCTTTATAAATTTGGTTTGTGATCATTTATTTTAACTTGTTCTTTTTTTATAAAAAATTAATTATTGATGTAAAGTGTTTTTGATTTTAATTAATTTTTATATTTCAATAATCAATTTTAAAAAAGAATAGAAAAAATTTTTAAAATATTGTCACTTATTTTTCAGAATAGGTTATATCATTTCGTGAGTAAAGTTAAAAAAGTAAGGAATAAAAGAATTAAAGATTTATTGGAGATATAAAAATGATAAAACAAATTTCAATATTTTTACCAAATCACCCTGGTGTTTTAGTGGAGTTAACAAAATTATTAACGGATAATTCCATTAATTTGAGAGCTCTCACGATCTCAGAAACTACGGATTACGGTATTTTAAAGATAATAGTGGACAAAACTAGTGAATGTATTCAGATTTTAGAAAGGGAAAGTTATTTAACGGCAGTGACAGAAGTTATTGCAATAGAGATTCCAGATAAACCAGGTTCTCTACATGAAGTCATAAAATTATTGGGAGAAAATGAGACCAATATCGATTATTTGTATTCCACAATTGTTAAAAATGGTGCAGTTATAATTCTTAGAGTTTCTGACAATAAAAAAGTAATTGAGTTATTAAAGAGTAAAAATATTAAAGTACTCGATAAAACTGATTTTTGAATATTTTAGTTTAAAACAGCATTATTTCCTTCCTTCTTGAGATAACCTAAAAAACATACATTATTAGAAAATTTATAAAATTGATTTGCTAAAGAGTAAAAATATTAAAAAAATAGATAAAAGCGATATTTAAATTTTTAATTTGCATTTTTGAAATATGAGATTAATATCTAATTCTATTTCTATTTGGATCTCTAAGTTTATCCTTATTTCCTCTCTCCTTATGTGATATATAAAGTCCCATCATTCCACCAACCAGTATGCCAATAATTGTAGCTACAATAAAGATTTCGAAAAATAAACTAAGAGTTAAATAAAAATCGAAGCCGGCGTTCGGTAAAACAAATACAAAGAAAAGAAATATTATTATTGAAATTACAGATAAAAGTGCTCCGAAAAATCCTACAATGAACCCTATGTGAATGGGATTATCACCTACTTTTCGAGCTTTTAATGCTAAAATCACCCCAACGATAGCTCCAAATAAAACATGGAGATCTCCTAAAAAAAAAAGAGAAATTGGATTAATTAGATAAGCAATAAATGCAATCAAATCGAAAATGATAATTCCGGAAAAGACATTGTGTTCTTTAGATTTTTCATATAGATCTTGAATAAATGGAATTTTTGGCACCCATCTTGAATAATTACTTTCAATCGTTTTATGAAGGAAAGTGAATAAGATTCATTTCCGTTTCACTGTCAAAAACATGAATTTGATCTGGAGAGAAAGATATATATGCAATATCACCCATTCGTCCAGGATAAAATCCAGGTGTAACCGCCATAGCGGAAATTTTATCAGGAAATTCGTAAGTAATAATCGTTTCTGCACCAAGATATTCAATAACAGTAATTTCAACTTTGTATGAATCTTGATGAGTTTGAGTTGTAACCTTTATGTGTTCAGGTCGAATACCTAAAATCAAATTTTCAAAACTTGCTTTAACTAGCTTGTTAGCAATATCTTCAGGTAATGGATACTTCTGTTCTCCAAAAATGAGCATATTCCCATTTTTTTGATCAAACTTTGTATCAATGAAATTCATAGTGGGAGAACCAATAAACCCAGCAACAAAGAGGTTAATAGGACAATTATATACTTCAGAAGGTGTCCCTAGTTGTTGAATACGACCATCAAAAAGAATAGCAATTCGATCTGCCATTGACATAGCCTCAACTTGATCATGAGTCACATAAACTAGAGTTATTCCAAGTCTTTTTTGAAGTTTGATTATCTCACCCCGCATTTGAGTTCGTAATTTAGCATCAAGATTACTCAAAGGCTCATCAAAAAGAAACGCGGTTGGGTTACGCACCATACATCTCCCTAGAGCAACTCGTTGTCGTTGGCCCCCACTTAGTTCTTTAGGTTTACGATCCAATAATTCCGAGATTCCAAGGATTTCTGCTGCTACCTTTACCCTCTTGTCAATGATACGTTTATCAGTTTTAGATAATTTTAAAGAAAAACTCAGATTATCTCTGACATTCATGTGGGGGTATAATGCATAACTTTGAAATACCATCGCAACCTTTCTCTCTTTGGGCGGTAGATAAGATACATCAATATTATTAAACAAAATTCGACCATTAGTTACATATTCTAATCCAGCAATGATATTCAAGCATGTTGATTTACCACAACCCGAAGGTCCTACTAGAACTAAAAATTCTTTGTCCTGAATTTCAAGATCAATATCCTTTAAAACGTGGACATCTGGACTAAAAATTTTATTTACTTTTTCTAAAATTATATTAACCATTTTAATAACCTCTTTTATTTTGTTTATCCTTTAACAGCACCACTTGTAATTCCACTTATTATTTTATTTTGAAATATTAATACAATAATTACTAGTGGAACAGTAGCGATAGAAGTTGCAGCCATAAGAGCTAAATCAGTATTCCAATCAGCTTGAAGAAGGGGGCTTCGAACAAAACGTAAAATCGCTCTTGGTACAGTATGATTAATATCTGACGTTAACCATATTTGAGCAAAAAGAAGCTCGTTCCAAGAGGCAATAAACACTAAAATTGAGCATGTAAAAATCCCTGGAACAGTTAGTGGAAGAATAATTTTGCGGAAAATTTGAAAATTTGATGCTCCATCAACTTTTGCTGCATGCCATAAATCTTCAGGTATTTCCTTAAAGAAAGCTTGCAGGACAAAAACAGCTAAAGGTAAATTAAATGCAGCATATGGTAGCACAAGGCCCAAAATATTATTTCGAAAATCTAAAAACGGGAAAATTTTTGCAATAGATGCCATTTGAATATAAAAGGGGATGGCTATCATTAAAGGTGGCAGACTTGTCATAAAAAAAATGAAAGAACCTAACGTTGGTTTTAGTCGGAAATTGAACTTCGCTAAAGCATAAGCTATAAAGGAACCAATAAAAATAACCACCAACACTGTTAAACCTGAAAGAATGAAACTATTAAGTAATGCATGATCAAAAGAGACTCCAGTAAATTCAGAAGTTTGAAAAACAACTTCATATGATCTTAAATTAAAAACTTTGGGGAATAATTCAAATCCCGTTTGAGTAATATATGGGTCTCTGAATGATCGTAATATTATCCATATAAAGGGAGATGCACAAAAAAGACACATCATAATGGTTATTAAATATAAAACACCTTTTTTTAAGAGAAGCTTCCTTTTAAACCACGCCATTTTCGATTCAGAGAGTTCTAAAATGCTCGATTCTGATTCAATTTCTATATCCTCTATGACTAATTCCGTAAGATCTTCCTTCCTTTTGAAGAATTTTTGAAATCTTGATTTAGACTTAATAGAAATAGATTTTTCTCTCCTGGTAAGTTTTAATATAATTACTGCAAATAATAAAATGAATAAAAATAACATAACGGTGACTGCTGCAGATAACCCCCATCTACTTGCAAACCATAAATTAACAGCTTGGGAAGTCATTGAATCAACACTTTTATCATTAAAAACTACATTTAGATCATAAACCCTAAGAGCATCCATCATTCGAAAGATTAAAGCAACTCCAACGCCTGGTTTAATCAAAGGCCAGGTTATATACCTGAATTTTTGCCAAGCAGTTGCCCCTTCAACATCCGCAGATTTATAAAGGTCTTCTGAAACAATTTGTAAAGCTGCAAGTATCAAGAGTGTAAAAAAGGGGGTCGTTTTCCACACATCAATTGCAATTATTGTAAACATTGTCATTTTTATAGGAAGAAAATCGATAAATGGTTCAAATGGAATAAGGATTGGTAATTCGAATAGAATTAACGCATCAGGTCCATAAAAATCAATAGGACGAATTGAAAGTAGTTCAAGAATATTATTAATTAACCCCCATGTAGGGGCTGGCGAGAATATTTCAAAACGGAAAATAGTTGATGAGGCAACAGTTGGAAGTGCCCAAGGGATCAAAAGTGTTGCTCTAGCTATTCCTCGACCTCGGAATTGTTTGTTCAAGATTTGAGCAAAAATTAGACCTAAAATGAATTCAATAAATAAGGACACTACGGAAAAGAAAATGGTTTGATAAGTATCTTGCCAAAAATCACGAGTATTATAATTGCCATATGTTAAAAGTTCGTAATAATTTGTAATAGAAAAAGCTGAACCAAAGTATCCAGTAGTTCCACTACTATTCGTGAAACTAATAAAAACCCCAATAATAATGGGTAAGAAAATAGCTAGACTAAATACAAGTAATGCTGGTATAATTAAAGTGATGATAAATTTTGTATCAGTTGGAGGCTTCTCTTCAGTTTGTGAAAAATCGAAGATAATAGAATTTTTTTGAAAACTTTGTTCCATTATTAACCTCTCTTATAAGAATGATTTTATTTGGCAAAATATTAAATCGATTAAAAAAAAAAATATATAATTATTTTTTTAATTTTTTTTTGCTTATATTTATTATTTTTTCCTCTTCTTCTTATAAATTGCTATAGTTGCAAGTGTTCCTGCTATAGTAAATAGTAAGATAGTGATATCAAATCCAGGAATTTCAGATACTACTCCAAGAACTTCATTTACATCGGTTTCCATCTCTGCTAATCCTTCAGCGGGAGTTTTAACGCAACCAATTATGTCGGCAAATTTATCTGCGATTTGGGTTGACATTAATGAATATTTTGGAGTGACTGGTCTTGCAAGTGTTAAGGGAAGCTGAGTTTTTACACCCGTTATCCACTCCCAACCCGTTGGAGGACTATCATAAACGGATTTTAATGCTGGAAAATTAGAATCACCTGTGAGCTCATATTCTTGTGCAACTGTATCACCAAGGAATTTTATTAGATTAAGTGCTTCTGTTTGATGTGTACTAGTTTTAGGAATAGTTAAAATCGCACCACCTACAACTGATGATTTTTCACCTGTTGCACCTGTGAAAGTCGGGAGTGGGGCAACCCCAAACTGAATGTAATTACCACCAGCATCAGTTGCATTCAAGGGTGATGATGTTGCTGATGCACTATAACCAAATGTCCACTGTCGCATAAAGATAGCATTACCCGCAGTCCATGCACCCACCGAAGATCCTTCATCCATAACAAGTCCTTCACGAGGGATAATATAATCTGTATCTTGAACTCCAGTATATCTTGGGGCAATTAATGCCTTTAAAAATGTCATTGCTTCAACAACTTTGGTTTGATCTAAATTTACAGTATCGTCATCGACCATTATATTAGTAACGCCATTACTACCAATCCATTCAAAGAAATTGCATACTCCACCTTCATAAGCATCAAGTTGAGTAACATATCCTACTAAATCTGCATTTAATGCTTGTTCACTTGCATTACCCAATATTGCATTGGCTGTCGTGTTTAATTCAGCCCAAGTATCGAAATCTGCCGTAGTAAAGCCATTTCTGGTTATAAGATCTTTCCTATAGAATAACAAACCTAAATTCATGAAATAAGGGTACGCCCAGATTTTACCTTTATAAGTACACGCTGTTACCATACCTTCGACATAATCATCCATTTCATTTGCGTCTAAAAGACTAGTTAAATCAACGACCCAATTATTTTCAGCGAATTGAGCCATCCAAGGAGGATCTACACCCATTACATCGAATTCAGTACTTCCTGCAGTCATTTGGGCTACTAGATAAACAAGTTGATCATCAGCACGGGTTCCAGAAGCGATTACTTCCACAGAATCTACTCCTGTTCCGAGAGCAGATGCCAAAAAATCAGCCTTAACACCATCAATCAATGGTTTTTGTTGGTCAGTCACGATAATTTTCAAAGCCACACCATTAGCCTTGACAGGCATTGGTATAAAAGCAAACAAGAACATCGATAGAAATACAACTAGCAAAATAATTGCTTTTTTATTTATGGTTTTTTTCATATTTTTTTGTCACTTTTTTTTAGATATTAGGAGTAAAATTTGAATTTTTCTAATTTTATAAACATAGAAAAATCATAGAAAGCTATGATATATTTATTTAAAAATTTTTGCAACATTTTTGATTTTTACGTAAAAGTATAAATTTATTAAGTTTAAATCACAAAATAAAAATTTAAAGCAATAAAATTATAAAAAATTATTATAAAAAAGTTGTAATAAGTAAAAGGGTGTTCTAATTAAATGAAAAAAAAAAATAATTCAATATTAGAAAAATATCAACGCCTTCTAGGAAAAAAAAAAATCAATTCACTACGAAAAAAAGCAATAAATTTCGAACAAAAAACAGTGTTACATATTAATTCAACCAAGTTTGGTGGCGGCGTCGCAGAGATTTTGAATAATATGATCCCAATGATGAGGGAACTCAAGATAGATGCTGAATGGAAAGTATTTTCTGCACCTAAAAGTTTCTTTGAAATTTCAAAGAAGATGCATAATGCATTACAAGGGAATATGTCTATTAATTTCTCGGAAGATGAAATTTCTGCCTTTCTTGAACAAGCCAAATCAACATATGAACAAATTCATCCTAATAGTGATTTTGTAATTATTCACGATCCTCAGCCATCTCCTGTGATAGAATACGCTCATGAGAGGAGTGGTAAGTGGATTTGGCGCTGTCATATCGATACTTCTGATCCGAATCCACAGGCTTGGAATTTGATCTCTCGGTATTTACCCAATTATGATGCACTTATTTTTACTAAGTTGGAGTATGCTAAACCCGAAATAAACAATCTAATCTATCCGATACCACCTTCAATTGATCCATTTTCAGAAAAAAACAAAAAACTTGATAAAGAAACTGCAAATGAGATTGTGAAAAAATTTGTTCCACTTGATCGTCCTCTAATAACTCAAGTTTCTCGGTTTGATCCTTGGAAAGATCCCTTGGGTGTCATTGACGTATTTCGAAAGGTAAGAGAAAAAATCCCAGTTCGATTAGCTTTAATTGGGAGTTTAGCGCACGATGATCCAGAGGGAATTGAATTCTTAGAGAAAGTTAAGAACTATGCATCCAATGACCCCGAAATCCATATTCTGACTAATCTTGATGGTGTAGCTGACCTTGAAGTAAATGCTTTCCAGCATGTATCAGATATTGTTCTTCAAAAATCGCTCCGAGAAGGATTTGGATTAACTATTGCCGAAGCTCTTTGGAAAGAGACTCCAGTTATTGGAGGTAATGTAGGAGGGATTAAATTGCAGATTGAAAATGGTATAACTGGGTTTTTAGTTAATTCTATAGATGAGACAGTTGAAAAAATACTATATCTCCTTGCCAACCCGAGTATCGCAAAAAAAATGGGTAAGAAAGGATATGAGAAAATAAAAAATGAATTTCTATTAACACATCATCTCGAGAAATATTTAGATTTATTTAAAATCTTATCCAAATAAAAAAATAACTCTCAATATTTCTTTTTTTTAAACCCAATATAAAAATTTCTAATTTAGAATATTTCTTGGATTAAAATTGCATTTTCATTTAATTTAAAATTACGTTGTTTCCTTTCTTCTTGAGATACCCTAAATAACATGCACTATTAAAAAATTGGTAAAACTTTTTTCCAGTAATTTCTTCATTGTCTGCGTATTTATTAAATTCATCAAATCTAATTATTCCTTTTTCGTCACCGTATGTTTTAACAATATTTATTAGAGTTTTTACATTTCTATTAACATATTTCTTTTTTTCTTTTACCTTCTTTTTATGTAGTCGAGATTTTATTTTTTCGATATCTTTCGTTAACTGCTCTATGGATTTTTGATAAATGTCCGAATATAATGTTACTCCAAGTTCTCTAAATTTATTTGAATCTACAGAATTTGATAAAGAGTCAATCTCGTCAATTATTTGACTAATAGACCTTTTTGCTAATATTTTATATTCTTGATTTTTCTTTTCACGGTATTCTCTCAATAAATCATGAAAATTTATAATGTTAGTTCCGTTAAATGGTCTACAGATATTGTTTCTACTTAATTGTGGAGTTAATTGTAAATCTTCTGAAGAAATTAAAGTTTTTAACATAGTATTTTCTTTTTTTAACGAGATATAATTATAAGGTTCATCTACAGTGTATTTAGTTATTAGTATATAACAACGTCCAGGAGCTTTTCTACCTGTCCTACCTCTTCTTTGAATCAAACGAATTTCAGATGGAACAGGTTCATAAAAAATAACTGAATCTACATTTGGTATATCAAGACCTTCTTCTGCGACACTTGTGGCAATTAAAACATCAATATCTCCATTTCTAAATTGATTTAAAATCTCAATCTGTTTTTTCTGGCTGTATCCAAGTTCCTTTTTACTCATTGCTTGTCCAATGAATTTTTCTGCACGTAGTTTACCTTTAAATTTTTCATCAAAAAATCTTTTGAGAAGGGAGACCATTTCTCTGTATTGAGAAAAGATAATAACTTTTTGACAATCTAACTCAAAAAACTCTTTTGTAATTATATTTAATGTTTTTTCAATTTTTGGGTGATTTATTCGCTTATTTTTATTTCTCCATTGTTGAATATATGAAAAAATGTACTGGAAATTTTCAGAATTTAAAATACGTTTAGCAGATAAAATATCATTATCAGCCTTTTTAACTATTGTTTCTAAAAATGATTCGTATAATGTAATATCTTGAGTTTCTATTAGATCTTTTCCATGCAAAAGAGAGATACAACTTGAAGCCATTGAATATACCAAATGAATGTCTATTTTGTTTTTTCTAACGATGTCTATAATTCTAGGATTTTTATAGAATAATAAGTCTCGAATATCAGAAATTTCACCAAATTTAGATTCATATAAACATTCATTTTCGTATTTTAAACTAATAGTTAAATCTTTTGCGATGCTAAGAAAGTCAATTTTAGTATAATAAGTCTTTGGCTTTAATAATTCATTATCCAGAAAAAAAGAGAGATATTTCTTGAACAAAGATTCCCATACTAGACTTAGTTCCATAAATTCTATGGGCAAATCGACATATTCAGTAAAAATTTCAATTGGAAATATGTATTCTTTTACATCCACATCCTCTTCAGTTCTATAAAGAACATTTTCAATGAACAGTTTATCACACAGATACTGAATTATTTCAAAGTTTTTTCCAGGAGATGCACTTAGAGCTAAAATTAAGGGATCTTTACAAGTCCTAATATATTCTTCAGCTAAAAAGGTATAAGCATAATTATTACGAGCTTTATGTGCCTCATCAAAAATTATTAATGAAACTTGAGATAAATCATATCGATTTCTTAAAATATCATTTTTTATTACTTGAGGTGTGCTAATAATTATTTGAGAATTTTGAAACTGTACCATCCTAATAGGAGGTTGAATTTTACCAGTCATTAGACAGACTTTGTTTTTAGGTAAAGTTGTAAATTTTGAAAACATCTCATAATGTTGATGGACTAACGGGCGTGTTGGAGCCAAAACAAGGATTTTTGTCCAGTTATATTTTAATAATCTATTTGCTGCAGCAATGAGTCCAATAATAGTCTTTCCTAAACCAGTAGGTATAACAACTAAAGAATTTCCAGACAAACATCTATTCGAAATATCAACTTGATATTGTCGGTATGAAATACAGTCTTTTTTCAAATATCTTATATTGAAATAAGTCGGATGTATTTTATTCATTCGTTATTTTTTATGATTCTATTGAGAAATTAAAAGAAAATAGACTGTAGATTTAGTATTTATTTATATTCTATAATTTTAAATTTTATAATCTTATATTAAAAGATCAATAACTAAATTTATTGAATAGTTCGAAAAGATGAGATTTGCTAATTTGGAAAAAACGTTTTAAACACAAAGTAAAAATATTAACTATTTTTCTATTACTATGAAGAAGCAATTACATTAGTAGTAAATTGGGAAAATGAAGGAAATTCCAATTAGTCAAATTAGAAAACTTGAAAGAAATTTCAAAAAACGAGTTGAATTAATGAAAAATATTCCCTTAGAGCATTTAGAGAAAACATTTATCGAATTATACAACTTAGGATTGAAGGAGTATATTGACAATGAAAAAAAGAGATTTCCTAATAAATCTACAAAGGATATAATTATAGACATGTATATGTTTCATGAGAAAATGAAAGGGCGAAGAAATAAATGGAAATATCGTTTTTAAGCGCTTTTAAGCAATTAATTAATTTTCTTGAAGATTTAGAAAGAAAAAAAAAAGTTAAATATTTTGTAGTTGGTGGTATTTTAACTAATATATACTCTGATTTTAGGATCACTCGAGATATTGACTTTGTAGTAGATATTGAATCCGTAAATATCTCAATAGATGAATATGTAAATTTTTTAAAAAATAAAGAATTTCAACCCATTCAAGATTGGAAAACAGCGATTTTTTTAGCCATCGAATCTAATTTTATTCAATTTTTAGATAAACAAGGGATGATAAAATTTGATAATTACTTCCTTGATAATTTTAGTAAAAGTAAATACAAAAGAATAGGAGTTTTCTCACTAAAACATAGAGTAAGAGAAACACTTTTTGATACCGAATGTTGGATTATATCAAAAGAAGATTTTATTATTAGTAAATTAATATATGGTGGATGGCAAGATTATACAGATGCTTTAGGATGTTGGATAAGAAACCAAGATAAATTAAAGATTCCTTATATGGAGCAAATATGCCGTGAACTTGAAATTAAAAGGGAGTTAGAATTATTGAGATCTGGAATTGATGATCCAGATGAATTTTTCGATGAAATGAATCAATAATCAAATTTTTTAGTAAAAAAAATAATAATTATAATTATTATTCTTTAACTGGATATTTTCCTGTACTTTTTGCTGCCCTAATCATTGCTCTGATATTTTCTGGTGGCATATCTCGCGGGATTTCACATCCAAAAGCCAACCAATAACCACCACCCTTACCTGCAATCTTTATATGTTTGGCACAATCTTCATACATCTGTTTCGGGCTTGCATTAACAAGTTTGTTGTAATTAAGATTTCCCATAATGGTCACTTTATCTCCAATAAGATTTTTAGCCCATTGCAAATCTACTTGATAATCAAACTGAATTGCTCCACCAGGATTTGTTTCCATTACATATTTAATACATTGAGGGACATAACCACAGCAATGGATAAGAACGGGCAACCCCATCTTGGTTATTTTACTACAAGCTTTTTTCTCTGGTTCTAGTGCAAACCTCTCAAAAAATTTTGGCGACATAAAATATGCTGCGGATTCTCCTGCACCTATTATATCTGCACCTGCCTCATACATAGCGCGTGCAATTTCAATTTGCCAATCTGCATACCAATCTAAAATTTCTTTAAACTCATCTGGATGGTCCATTATAAAAAAGATTTGCATGGGGTCTGCCCCTGCTAAAAGTGATACTCCTTGAAAGGGACCTTCCGTCCATCCAATAACGGGTACATCATCTCCAACTTCCTTTTTTGCGATTTCTATACCCTTTATGGTTTCAGTTAACCGACCCGCATTCATAGGATCTGGCATGTCAAGATTCTTAAAATCTTCATATATAGATCCATGTTTAAGGACAGCTTCTGCAATGCGTGGAATATCATCGTGAGGAAAATCAATTTTTGCTCCACATGCTCCAGCATATAGCCCAGCATCTGTTGAGAAGCAGAGTGCATCCCAACCAAACGTATTATATACTTTTAATTGACCTTCAGCAATTTTTTCAGCTTTACTGCAATAAACAGAGAATGGAATTCCAGAAAATTTTGCGGAGAAAGATTGAGCGAAGGGCATTACTGGAACTCTATCCGGTTCTTTGTGTTTAAGTGAAGTCATAACACGATCATACGATGTCATTTCTGATTTAAGATCTTCCGAAAATTCTTTAACTTTAGGTATCAACTCTATAACATCTTTTACATAAGCATCTATGTGTAATTTTTCTGCTAATCCGGGTGATCCAGCTGGACCGCTCAGAATAGTTCTAATTTTATGGCGTATACCTAATTTCCATAATTCTTCTTCCAATTTGGCTTCTTGTTCTGCTGAATGTGTTAAATAAATTGCCGAAGCTATAATTCTAGCATTTGAATCTAATGCCGTTTTTGCAATTTTTTCTGGGGGGATATCTGAACCTGCATCAATAACCTCAAAACCGTGAGCTTTCAAATTTGCTGATACAATAGCTGTGCCAATAGTCCAAGGACCACCCATAACACCCAGTACAACTCGTTCTTCAGGTTTTCTGGATTCTTCTGTGGAAACTGGGAGTGATCGAACACCTAATTCGAAGGCTCCGGCGGCTAAAACAATATCATCAAGATACATTCCCTTATTTTGATACTTTTTACTTGCAGAAGTTATACCATCTGATAGAGCTTGTATAATTTCTTGAGGTGTGAATCCTTTTCTTTTGGCTTTTCTTACTATACTTCCTATATGTTTATATTCTCCATTACTTGTTGCTTGAGTAATTTCTTCAAGAAGATTATCTGACGTTTTTAATCAACTCTTTTCTTACAATTAATTGTCTATAAGTTGTAATTTAATAAACTTATTAATTTTATTTAAACAATTTTAAAAAACTTGTTATAAATGATAATTATAAAACAAATTAAAAGAAAAAATATAAATCTAAAATTCAACTATAAGAACAGCTCCATGAAGATTTCATCATCATATTGCCCATCAATTTTAACCTGCCGCGTTAATACTCCTTTAGGGAAAAATTCTAAGCTGCGGTAAAAAGCTTGGGCTCCAACATTATTTGCTCGAACATAGATAATGATCTTTTCATAGGATTTAGTGCGAGCAAAATTAAGGGTATATTTCATCAAGTACCTTCCAATGCCCTTCCGACGCCATTCTGGGAGAATAATGGTGCCTAATACCCCAATGTGGTCAAATGAATCGGTGTATTTGCCCCATAGATCCAGGGATTGGAAACCCACGATATTATCATTCACCTCTGCTAGGAAGATACCTTCGCGATCAGAGAGGAATGCAATGTAATTTCGCTCCTGTTGAGGAGTAAAAGGGTGATTCACAGCGGTGTAAATCCTTTCCGCGCAGACAACACCCCATATACCAGAAATGGCTTCTGCATCTTCAATTTCGGCTTTATGAATATTAATTTGCATTTTAAATAACCCTTTAAATAAGTTTAAATTAATGAGACCTTTTCCATAACTTTAAAAGGGTCTCTTGGATTTTCTTTATTTCGCCATATTAATGCAATATCTTTAATAATAAAAGATAATGGTTTCCAATTATATTCCAGTTCCTTTTTTATTGAATATAAATTTGATTTTCCTTTAATTTGACCTAAACTCAAATGTGGAGTAAATCCAGTTTTAAATTTATTAACGTCATCGCATTCTGGTACATACTCTAATAACTTTTTTTGAAGCTCTATTATTTTATCTGGAGGTTCAGGTTTTAACCAGAGGGTGTAATTTTCCTTTTTATGATGAAAAAAATCCATTTTTTCAAACCTAATCTCAAATGACTCAAATTTAATTTCACTAAATTCTTTAATTATCCAAGAAAATTCACTTTGAGGGTAAAAAGGATATAGCATTGTGATATGAGGCATCCAGCGGTCTATATGTTTATCGTATTTTTTACGTATTTTTTGAATTGACCCCCAAATATTTTCTGGTGGAATAATTACCACCGCAGTATTATATACCTTCTTCATATTATTCAAATTTTTTTTTCTGCATAAATAAATCCACGAGTAGTGGTAATATCTAATTTTTGATTATTTTCATTTAAATAAATTTCTAAAAATTTTTCTTCAAATTCATTTTTTAAATTATCTGGCAGAACATTTAAAAATGGAACCATTGCAGCAGATTTAAAATATCCTAATAAATCCTCAAACTTTTTAAATTCATGAATAAACTGATAAGGTTCTATATTTATATTAAAAAATTTATTTTCTTTTAATATTTTGATATTTTCGTCTATTGTGAGAAATCTCCACGGGAGAGTTATTTTACGGAAGTGCTCTCTAAATCTTTTAATTCTGTATAATTTATAAATCGTTTTTGTTAAAAGATTTCTCTCTTTCAGACCAGTTTGAATAGAAATACGCCCATTATTTTTCAACGCGTTATAAATTAATTTATACAATAATTCAAGATCAGATATCCAATGAATTGCAGAATTAGAAAATACTGCATCAAATTCATTATTAAATTTAATTTTTAATGCATCCATTTTAATTAACTTGATATTTTTTAAGTTATTTGCATTAATATTTTTCTTTACTTGTTCTGTCATTTCCTTAGAGACCTCAATGGCAGTAATTACGCCATTAGGAATTTTTTTGGCTAGTTCAACTGTAAGCATTCCATTTCCCGAACCTATTTCTAATATTTTCTCAGAATCTCTTGGATTCAATCGCTCAATTACCATCAAACCAAGATTATATTGAAGTTTGGAATGTTCCTGATATAATTTAGCGTCCCATTGTAAAGATTTTTTTTTCATAACTATAAAGTATTTAATATTAAAGTTAAATTCAATATTTTCAGTTATGATTTTATTTTATATCAAGTTTTGAAAAAAGTATAAAATTATAATATATTTTACTCTTTTTATATCTTAAAAAAGTGAGGATTTTCATGGGTAAATTGAATGAATTGGATAGAAAATTAAATAAGTACCTTAGATTAGCTACTTTTCCAGTAGCAGCAAAATTACTTGAAGATAAAAATGAGTTAAACAAAATAAACTTCTTAAAGAAAACAGATAAGCAAATCGCCCTATGTCAAATATTCAGTTATTCAAGATATTATGGATGGACAATGGGATGCACTATGGAGGATAATTTATGTCCTCTCGCGAATATAGCACTTGGTTTTGAAGAACCGTACAAGCTTTTTTTAGAAGGTGCTTTTTTTGTTGGTAGATATAATGAAACTAAAGAAGCAGCGAAAAAAACAACAGCAACAATGCCTAAAATACCTTATGGAAAGTTCTCCGCAATAGTTTCGGGAGCTTTAAATCGTGTAGAATTTGAACCAGATATTATTATGATTTGGGGAAATTCTGCTCAGATAATGAGAATAATTCAGGGTTCTTTATGGAAGGAGGGGGGAAGAATCTCAATGTCAACCTTTTGTGATGGGGTTTGTGCAGATACCATCGCAAAAGCATATCTTACGGAGGAATTACAAATCGCATTTCCTTGTCTTGGTGATCGCCGGTTTGGAATGGCAAAAGATACAGACTTAATAGCATCTATACCATACAGAGTTGTTGATTCAATAATAAAAGGAATGGAGAAGACTCATAAAGCTGGCACAAGATATCCAATACCTTATGAACTGAGCACACCTGAGTTCTTTGTCAAATTAAAAAAACAATTAGATAAAGTCAAAAAAGATTAATTCTTTTTTCATCATCCATAAGATGTAAAATAATTAAATATTAAAATGAATATGATAAGAATTCGAGCACCTGGGAGGATTTGTTTATTTGGGGAGCATCAAGATTATTTAGGATTTCCAGTTATTTCGATGGCATTTTCTAAATACATTTATTTAGAAGCTGAACCAATAATTGATCCCAAATTCATAATAGAATTAACAGATATGGGATATAACGATGAATTTTTACTCAATAATAATGAAGTTGATTATTTATCAAATCGAGATTATTTAAGAAGTGGATATAATCTTTTTATTAGATCAGATGCAAAGTTCAATAAAGGTTATAAAATAAAAATATCAGGAGATATCCCAATTAATGCTGGTTGCGGAAGTTCTTCTGCTTTAATAATCGCATGGCTATTTTTTTTAGCTCACGTTTCTAATCGTCATCTGAACTTAGAAGATCTTGCAAAATTGGGTTATTCTGCGGAAGTACGAGAATTTGGAGAGGCAGGGGGTATGATGGATCATTATACATCTGCATTAGGTAAACTAATTTATTTAGAGACATATCCAGAATTTATACCATTAAACTTTAATATAAATATCGAACATTTTATTCTCGGTAATTCTAAAGGGTCTAAAGATACAATTGAAGATTTACATAAAGTTAAAAACCGGGCATTAAAAACATTTAAGATATTAAAAGAAATTATGAAAGAATTTAATCCTTATAGAACTAGTCTTAACGAAATTGAAGAATATCTCCCCAATCTTAATAAGGATCTTCGAAAAATATTAATTGGAAACATAATAAACCGGGATATTACCCAAAAAGCTAAAATACTTATTACTAATTACATCCAAAAAAGTTCCAAGATTATAATTGAAAAAAATCAAAACATTGAGTTAGAATTTTACGGAGAATTGGGAAATTTATTAACTGAACACCATCGGCAATTATCTGGTAATATAGGGATTTCTACTCCAAAAATTGAGAAAATGATATCAATTGCTATTGAAAATGGTGCTTTTGGAGCAAAAATCAACGGTTCAGGATTTGGAGGATGTATGTTTGCTTTAGCTTCTGAAAATAAAAAAGAAATAATGGATAACATTGCAGAGGTTGGGGGGATAGGTTATACAGTTAAAACAAGTGAAGGAGTTGAGCTTTATTGAAAGCGGTTATTTTGGCAGCCGGTAAAGGTTTAAGAATGCGTCCTTTAACAGAAAGACTACCTAAACCAATGCTGGAACTGCATGGAAAACCAATTTTACAATATATTATTGAGGGTTTAAGAATCGCCAATTTTAATGAAATTGCGTTAATTGTTGGATATAAACATGAATTCATTAGAAAATATTTTAGAAATGGAGAGAATTTTGGTGTTCGGATAAATTATATTTTACAAGCAGACCAAAAAGGAACCGGACATGCAACTTTATTGGCCGAACAGTTTTGCGGAGATGAACAATTTCTCCTAACTTATTCAGATGTATTAATATCATATAGTATCTATCAAGAATTATATAAATCATACAAAGAACAAAATGAAAGGTTTGTATTGGTAGCAAATCCAACCAACGACCCATATAGAGGTGCTGCAATTTATTATGAAAATGATTATGTTACAGAAATTATCGAAAAACCTCCAAAAGGGACATCTAAATCAAAATTAAACAATTCAGGTATATTTATCTTATCTCCACAAATCTTTCAAATTTTAAGAAAAACTCCTGATTCTATAAGAGGAGAAATTGAACTGACTGAAGCAATTAAATTGGGAATATTAAATCAAAATATAAAATTTAGGCTGATAATGGTGAAAGAGTATCAAATTAGGAAAGATCTTGGAGATACTAAGGATTATGAAGAATTAATGAATACTACAAAATGGTTAGAAAAACTTAAACAATGAAAAATTTATAGATTCCTTAATTCTTTGAAATATTATTCACGATTTTTGATAATAATTTGGGGTTATAAAGATACCTAACTGGTTCATCCATTTGAAGTGGGCAAAAAAGGTAGGAATTCCCGAAGGTATAGCTAATATTACAAATCGCGTTATTGATTATGGCTTTAATTGGGTATTTTCTGCTAAAAGTGAAAACATTAAAAATAATGATGATCCTAGATTCCTTCATTTAACCTATTTTTATGAAATGGACCCAAAAAATAAGAATTACATAAAAGCCTATTATCTCCATCGTGCTCTGGACCATCTTAAGGAAACGAGGCACAAAGAATTAGATAAAGCATTAAAGAAATTTGAAACAGAGAAATGTTTAATTGAAATCGAGAGACCGAATGGTCAAATTATAACTTTCAAAAAAGAGTTAGAGGGAATTCTTACTCTTCTAAGACAAAATGAAAAAAATGTATTATCTGATATCAATTAATAGTTATTAAATAAAATTGTGTTTTTTTAGATATTTAATTATCTCATTTATGAAGCTTTGTCCATTTTTTAGTATTTTTTTAGCTTCACTTTTAGGAATATTTATAAAAAAATCATAATCACCTATTTGTCTTTTATCATAAGCATTTCTGAGTTGTCTACTCATTTCTATAGGGAAAATATTTGTTTTTATAAAATATTTGCCTAAAGCAGAAATTACGCCTCCGTGAGATTTAAATTTCAAATTTTTTGTCAGTAAAACTGCTTCCACTGAATAAAACATAGCATAATATGTTCTGGATACTGACCCATCATAATCTCCATCTTCTAAAAGTGTTTTAGCACTTTTAAGTGCTCTGTTTGCTTTTTTAATTAATGAACTCAGATTATTTTTAATCAAATTGATATTCCTTCTTCTCTAAGATTAATTAGAAATGGTGTGTTAAAATGAAAATAATTATGTTCTGAAATAGGATAGAGTGATATTAATACTTCATATTTTAAATCGATATCACATGTAATTTCCGTCAATCTATCAATTTCTTCAAATGGAACTACTTCACCTTCAAGAATAATCGCTAAATCTACATCTGATTCATCAGTTGCGTCCCCCCTTGCCCATGAACCATATAAGATAATATATTTTAATCTTTTACCATATAAAGTTTTGAGTTCCATTTTGAATTCTTCTAATAACTTATTTATTTTCATAATTACAACTCTCTCTATTTCATTGGTATTAAATAAGATTTTTGAATTTTTATTATTAATGGAGATAAGAGATATGTAAATTTATTAATTAATACTTAATTCAAATTCGGATATTATTTCTTATGTTGAATAATCTTTAAATTTGTCAATATAACATAAAAGTGGTAACTCCTTATTGCTAATCTTCATATAATGGATTTTAAACAATTAAATCTTTTTATAAAGGAAATAAATAGAATTTTCTATGACCCAAAAGACAATAGCAAAAAATACCATCCATTCTGAAATAGGCCATCCAGTAAAAATAAAAAATATGAATACTCCAGAAACGGCAAATCCTATTATGGTTTGCATTTTGGAAAATCTTGAATCAATCCAAATTAAGATACTATAAATGGTGCAAAATATTAATTCACAAAAAAAGAAAATAGTTGCAAAAAAGATATGAATGATGCCAAGTAAAAGAGTGTAATGTGGAAAACACCCAACAAGAGATATGGAGATTGCCCCAATTATTGATATTTTAATAGCAAATTTTTTTATTTTTTCATTAATTTTTTCTTGGGTTAAAGACCTACCAAGATATACTAAAAATGGGATTACCGTAATACCAGTTAAAATGAAACCTATATTAAACAATGGGGCAGCCAATCCAGGAGATATCCCCAAAACACTAATAAAGCTTTCAATCATATTGTATCCAGGAACTAATAAATATGATAAGAAGGTAAAAATAACTCCAATAACCATTGATAAAAGCCCATAATATCCTCCAGGTACTAATTTGAGAAGTTTATCCATTAAATTGTTTATTTTATCCATAATTCCTTAAATGAATTAGAATCTAAAAATAATCTTGATAAATAACTAAAAATGAAATAATTAATACTATTGAAAAATATTAATTATTATTATGAGTTTTGCAGAAGTAAATGGAATAAAAATTTGTTATGAGATGCATGGCGATGGATATCCAATTATTTTAGTTGAAGAATATGGCGCAAAAAAAGAAGGGTGGATTGCACAAATTGGTCCATTATCAGAACATTTCAAAGTTATTACTTTGGATAACCGTGGGTCTGGCAAATCAGATCGCCCAAACTATCCTTATACAATGGAAATGTTTGCAGATGACATTAAAGGTTTAATAGATTTTCTTGGTCTAAAAAAGGCGCATATTGTAGGAAAATCCCTAGGTGGGATGATCGTCCAAGAATTTGCGTTAAAATATTCACAATATGTAAATAAATTGGTATTATTGAATACATCTACTGGTTATCCGAGTGATCAAGGACCAGAAATGTACAAGCGAGGAAAAATTGATGAATATTATGCAATACTTAAAGATCCAGTTAAATTTTTTTTCGAAGATATAAAAGCGGGATTCTCTCGGGAATTTAGAAAACTAATACAGGAAGATCCAAAAAGAAAATTCCATGGTCTTTGGTCAGCTGAAGATCTTATAAAAGAAAGTACAATTGACCCTACGACCCCGCAAGATATTGGAAATCAAGCAAATGCACTTAAGGGATTTCATCCTCTTGAAGAATTACATAAAATTAAGAGTGAAACTTTAATTCTAGGAGCTGAAAAAGATAGAGTTATGTCGGTCTATAACCAACAACAAATGCATGAAAGGATTCCAAATAGTACCCTAAAGATTCTTGAAAATACACGTCACAGTTCTAATTTAGAAAAAGCACCAGAAGTAAATCAAATCCTTATAGATTTTTTAAAAGATTAAACACAATTTTTTATAATATTTCTTTATTTCAATTATTATGAGCTTTGCAGAAATAAATGGAATTAAAATTTGTTATGAAATCCATTGAGAAGGTTATCCCGTAATATTGATTCATGGATTTGGTGGAAAAAAAGAGAATAGTTCAATCATAACTATTAAAAAAGTAGAATGAAAATAGGTTTAATTATAAATTGATTTTAAGAAATATAATCTCTTTAATTAACGACTTGTAATATATAGTATTTAGGGAAAGCTTTTGATAGAAAAAAGAGTGTTAATTCAAAGTACCACTGGAAGTGATCTTCATGGGATCCATTTTTTGCATAGTAAAGAATCAAAAAAAAAATCAATTCTAATAATGTGTCATGGTTTTACAGGGGATAAATATGAACATGGCCATTTTCCTGAATTAGCTAAAACTTGTAATAAAGAGGGAATCGATGGACTGATTTTTGATTTTACGGGCTCTGGAGAAAATGAGAGAGTACCCATAACATTATTCAAACAAATTGAGGATTTAGAATCAGTATATAAATGGGTGCAAAATCAAGGTTATGGAAACATTGCTGTATTGGGATTATCATTCGGAGGTCTTACTGCACTAGGAGCTAATTTATTTGGAATTAAAACATACATTTTTTGGGCACCAGTTTTATTTCTTCATACTACTGATGATCAAACCGACTGGTTTAAGGATTTAAACAAAGGTCCCGTAGAAATTCCATCAACTATAGAGGGAAGACCTGTAATCATCGATTTAAGTTTTATGACAGATTTTGCAAAGCTTCGAGTAAAATCTCATTTAAAGAAGTTGGATTACCCCGTATTAATTATACAAGGAACTTCCGATGAAAAAGTGCCTTATGAATTAACAAGAAAAGCATTCAATTTTATTCCAAATAATAATAAAAACAAGCTTGTAGAAATAGAAAATGCTCCTCATGACTTCGAAGGGGAAAATCTAAAAGAATTCATAAAACATACAATTGATTGGTTGAAATTCCATTTAGGTGGAAACTGATTAATTATATTTTGCTTTCAAAAATTTTTGGTGTTTTCAATTTTAAATAGTTTTTGTGCCATAAGATATCTCATTAAGAATAATATTTCGCAAATAGTACTTTAATAATACGGGAAAATGTTGGACATGATGCCCACTTTGAAAAAGCACCCGAAGTTAATCAAAATATAATAAATTTTCTAAGAAATGAATAAAAATATTGTAATATTAGTTATTTTAAATTATCAGATGATATGAAAAATATGCAGAATGAAATTAGAGAACCATCTGATTTGTTAGATGAGAATGGAAAATTAATTCAAAAAGGCTGGGCTCGAAAGTTAATTTTAAATTATAATAGAGAGAATATAAAAGCCGGTTGGCACAGAATAAAAGAGTGGGATTATTACGCTATTTTACATCCCGATTTCGGTATTTCATTAGTTATTGCAGATGTAGGATATCTGGGTTTAACTACTGTCACTTGGCTCGATTTTGTAGAAAAAAGATTTACATCAGAAGACCAATTAAAATTATTTACTAGGGGGAAATTAGATTTACCGAGAACTTCCGAATCTGGAGATATCAACTTCTCAAGTAAAAAAATAAATATAAATTTTGAAAAGAGAGGTATTAATCGCATCCTGTCAGTTGATTATCCAGGATTTATGATGGGTAAAGGAATTAAGGGTGAAATAACGCTATTTCAAGACCCAAATATGGATACAATGGTAATTGCAACACCCTTTAAAGAAAATGAGACTAGATTTTATTATAACCAAAAAATAAATTGCATGCCTGCAAAGGGAACAATACAACTCGGGGAAAATAGTTATGAATTTACAGAAGATAAATGTTTTGGTGTTCTAGATTGGGGTCGGGGGGTCTGGACTTATAAAAATAGATGGTATTGGGGTTCTGCTTCGGGGTTATTAGAAGGAGTCCCGATTGGATGGAATATTGGTTATGGATTTGGTGACACATCAGCTGCAAGTGAAAATTTAATATTCTATAATGGCAAGGGACATAAATTTGACCAAGTTACTTTCCATATTGACCCAAATGATTACTTGAAACCATGGAAATTTACAAGCAATGATGGACGTTTTGAGATGGACTTTGAGCCAATACTTGATCGTACAAATAAAATGAATCTTTTAATTTTAAAAACTGAGCCACATCAAGTTTTTGGGTATTATACAGGAGATTTAGTCCTTGATGATAGCACGAAACTTCATATTGATAAATTTATAGGATTTGCCGAAGAGGTTTTTAATAAATGGTAAGGAAAATTTGAAAAAATTTAGACTTGTAAAGATTTTTGATTTTTCAATTGTTTCCTGATTTTTCTTTTAAATTCTTTGAAATTGCCGGAACCACCTTGCCCACCGATAAAAGTTGGCAAATAAAAATCTAGCTTAATTTTATTTAAAGAGACAATAGATGCAAACAAACTTTTAGCATCGAATTGTTTATAAATATGAGGTAAAAATTTTATATCTTCAAAAAAATCCATTACAACATTTTTTCCCGCACCTTGAATCTTTTTATATATTGGTATCCATTTCTCATGGTATTTAGGTTCGGTTCCTGCCCCAGGAACCCATTGGATCCCGGTTATTAACGGAATATCTAATATATCATCTAAGTGCGTAAGTGCAAGTGGACCATCTAAATGATAAATTGCATAATCCAAATGCTCAGCTTGAGTAATTATATCTGGTAAAGCAAATCTTTTAAACCATTTGGGGGATAACATTGCACTAAAATCGCATTGAATTGGATACCAACGTTTAGGACACCATATGTTCATCCAACTATTGCATCCATCTCCATATTGTTCGATAATTGTTTGGAGATCATCATAAATTTTTAAGGTTTTTTCTAGAATTATAGCCCGACAAGTATCAATAATATTTGGGCTACGTTTCATAGCAAGTATTAAATTTTCAGGTCTCAAAAAGGAGGATAGAATATCTAAAATACCTCCAAGATCGGTCATTGCAATAGAATAATCCATGCCCGCTCGTTTAGCCGCGTATTCAGTGATTCTGATAAGTCGGGCATACCATGGATTATTCATATTGATTTTTACGCTTTCCAGTAAAGGGACGATTTCTTCAATAGAAGTAGTTTTATTAAACCATACGGTCTGAGACATAAACTTAGGTTCAATACCAAAAATTGATGCCATAATTCCAGCTCCATAATTAGGAAAAAATGTAGGAATAGCATCTCCCCCAAAATATAATTTTTTTGATACTCTTTCAAAATCATCCAAACAAGGACCGATATCATCCCAATTTTTTGCTAAACACCAAGGAATAAAATATTCAATTATTTCCTCAATTAAGAATTTTTCATTTAATCGAGGATGACAATAACTAAGACAAGGACGATCAAGTATTTCATGATCCCACCATGCTTTTAAGCATTCCTTGGCTTCATTAATATCTTCTTTAAAAACCCTCATTTTTCCTCATAAAATTTATACATATTCTATAGTTCCAGGAGGTTTGGGGGTTATGTCATAATATATAAATTTTGTTTCAGAAATTTCAAGCAATTTACTTTTAATCTGATTTATCAAATCTATTGGCAGATTTGTAACGCTTGCTGTTCTTGCGTCTTTACTATTAATACTTCGGATTATAACATCATACCGTCCTTTTTGATTGCAACCAAGTTCAAAAAACATTCTAGCATATCCTTTAATTTGCGCTGCTATCTTTATAAGTTTTTTATAATCCCAATTTCCCTTCACACATAATGGAACTTCATAAGATCTTTTACCATCAACTATCCCAGTGACTTTTTTATTAAGAACATCTTCACTAATTGCTGCAAACGCTTGGAACGGTTCTTCTTCTCCTTTTTCGTTTATTATCATTGATTTCCCATATTTTTCTATATAATAATCATCAATACGAGTTTCTACAATGTCATGAACCTTTTTTTCAAATTTTAAATTATCAAGAGTTACTGGTCCTATAATTCTTGCTGAAAGTGCAGGTCCAGGGAATGCTTTCCTATAAACTAATTCTTGAGGCATTTTAAGATATTCAAGAACCTTTCGAACTTCTGGTTTCGTTAGACTGGCTACGGGCTGAATAGTTGCATCAACATCGTATTCAATTTCCACATTATGCTGACTTTTTATAAATCCTTTAATATTTTTTTTTTTCAATATATTCTCTTCTTCTATAGACATTGTTTCTTTTAAGTCTGTGATTTTAACTCCAAAACTTTCTTCAATATCTGGAAGAATAGTACCATCTGCGAGTAAATCGCAATTCTCCTTATCTATGACTTTACTTATGGTTTCTGAGTAGGCATCTTTGAAAAGTTTTCTCTTTACTTCTGCATCGCCCTTACCTATAATTTTAGGGAGAAATTTCTCCCGAATATCTAAAATAATGGTATCAGGAAAGTTTTTCTTAATATCTTCTCTTTCTTCTACACCATTAATTATTCTCATTAGTCCATGATCAATAAATACTGGAATCGCATTGATTTTTGCTTTTTTAAGTAGAAGATATGTGGCGGAACTATCCACCCCTCCAGATAGTGCGCAAAAAACTTTTTTTTCCTTTGCATGTTTTTGTAAAAATTGAACAGCAGCATCTACAAACTTCTCAGGTTCGTGAGGTGCATTTATTAAACGATGGTTTAACATAGCGTATTTAATGATGTAAGATTTAATTAACTTTTTGGTTATTATTAAAAAATTAGTAAAATTATATGAGAATCTGGGCTAATCATACAATTTTATTTTAAATTAATCGATATTCATTGAATCGGGTAAAATCCATACAGGTGGATCTTTTCGAAGTCCTTTTTTTTTTAAAGATTCGATTTTTCTCTTATAAATTTTATAAAAATCCTGTCCTAATAAGCAAATTCCCTCATCTATTGCATCTAAGATCGATACAATGCCTTCAATAAACATTGTATCGAACTCTTGAGGAGTGTAGCAAAAAGCATCTAAGCCAAGTTTACGGTTATGTTTCTCGTAAATTATACTAGAACGATTTATAAATTTCTCTTTAAAATCTCCTATAAATATTAAATCTATGTCGCTATGAGGTAAAAAATCCTCTCTAACTCGAGATCCAAACAAAATTACACAATCCAAAGAGATATAATTCTTAATTTCTTTAATAAAATTGCTAAGATAATTTATTACATCTTCATTTTTTTGAATTTTTTTTGAAATAATTCATCTCCTCTTCTACATAATTAATAATTTTTTCTGCTTGTTTTATGGAATGTTGAGCTTCTTCCTTATTATATGCTTTATGAGGTGCAATTCCTGGTAATGAATCTGGATATCTGGTTGGAATATATTGTTTATCAAGACTGAGTGCTTCCTTTTCTACGCTACTAATTTGGCGATTTTTTATTTCCTTGTATTTTTCCAATAAAGAAGTTATTGAGTGCCCCCATCCATTTAAATTACAAGAAAACATTAATGCTTTTACTGCCTTTTCTGATGTTTGTTGAGAATGAAACACAGCGGTATTATATCTTTGATTTTTCAACAATATTTTTGCATTCTCAAGATCCCAATACGCCTCATTAAGCCAATTTTCTACTATTTTCTTCATGAAATCTCTTTTTATTTTGATCTAGTTCCTTTTAAACTAAATAATAATAATCGCATATATAATATAATTTTATTATATAAGTAAAGATAAAAAAAGAATGAATTAAAGTTCTGATTTAAAGTTCTAACTTTAACTATAACTTTAACTTTAACTTTAAATTATTTCAAATTTCCCTTCTACAATATTAATATTTGTATCACTATATCCAGGTTGGCACCCACCTACAGTTATAAATATTTCACCCGGCTGAATAATCTGTTCTCCATTCTCATTAAATATTGAAAACTGCTCTGGTAAAAGTATAAATGAAACCGTTTTTCTCTCTCCTTTTTTTAGTGTAATTCTTTTAAAACCTTGAAGTTCTCGAATTGGAGCTTGAGATGAGATAGAACGCTTATTTAAATAAAGTTGTACAACCTCATCACCTAATTGATTACCAATATTTTCAATATCTACACCAATAGTAACTTTATCATCCGTTTTTACTTTACTTGGAGAAATCTGAAGATTACAATATTTGAATTTCGTATAACTAAGACCATAGCCGAAAGAAAATAATGGTTTATCTTTAAAATATCGATAAGTTCTCCCCACCATACTATAATCGTGAAAATCAGGTAATTGATCAACTGATTTATAAAAAGTCACAGGCAACCTTCCTGCGGGGTTATAGTTTCCAAAAATTACATCGGCTAACGCTGCCCCACCTTCTTCACCAGGATACCATATTTGTATAATCGCAGGAATATTTTCTTTCGCAAAATTAAAAGATAATGCACTACCACTAGATAATAGGAGAATAATAGGTTTGCCGATATTATATATTTCCTTTAAAAGTTCTTCTTGAATTTCTGGAATATTCAGATGAATGCGATCGCCTCTTAAATCTGATTCTGCTGCCTCACCTTCTTCACTTTCAATGCGTGGTGATATACCCAATACCATAATAACTACATCGGATTTTTTAGAAATCTCAATTGCTTCATTAAAATCATCTGTAGATTTTTCTTTAAGAGGACATCCTTTTGCATAATAGACTTCAGTCTCAGGTGATGCAACATTTTTAATTCCTTGAAGAGGTGTCGTGTATTTAGATGGAATACCATTATAATTCCCAAGGAGTACATCTAAATTATCAGCATTAGGTCCAATTATGGCTATTGATTTAATATTTTTGTTTAAGGGAAGTATATTATTTTCATTTTTCAATAACACAATCGATTCTCTTGCCGCTTTTCGAGCAAGATCCCTATGTTTTTCACAGTCATTCACTTCGAAAGGTATTTGTGCATATGGAACAATCTCTGGTGGATCAAACATGCCGAGCCTAAATTGCGCGTTAAAGAGGCGTTTAATTGATTTATCAATGATATCTTCTGTAAGTAAACCTTTTTCTACCGCTCCCTTTATCCAATCCCATACAATCCTTTTACTTCGTTTGGTTCCAATCCCAATGCAGCAAAAAAGGTCACAACCCGCATTAAGTGCCATTGCCACCGCTTCCTCGGGAGAGAAGACAACTTTATGAAACTTAAAAATATCTGAAATTGCACCACAATCAGAAACCACATATCCATCAAAATTCCATTTTTTGCGCAAAATATCCTCTAATAATAATTTACTTCCACAACATGGTTCCCCATTGATTCTATTATAGGCTCCCATAATAGAAAAGGCCTTACCTTCCTGTATACAAGCTTTAAAAGCGGGGAGATATGTTTCATAGAGATCCTTTTGACTAACTTTTGCATCAAAATGATGACGCTCCGATTCCAACCCACTATAAGCAACATAATGCTTAGGTGTTGCAACTAATTTTAAATATTTTGATTCATTTCCTTGGAGTCCTTTAACAAATGTTACTCCCATCCTTGACGTGAGATAAGGATCTTCGCCATAAGTCTCTTGACCTCGCCCCCATCGAGGATCTCTGAAAATATTTACATTCGGACTCCAAAAAGTAAGACCTTGAAATATTTTTCTTTGATTTTTTCTTACTGCTTCATGATGTTTGGCTCTCGCTTCATCAGATATAGCTGTTGCCACCTGACCCATTAATTGAGTGTTCCAAGTAGCTGCTAAACCAATTGCCTGAGGAAATACAGTTGCAGTCCCAGAAAAACCAACTCCGTGCAGACATTCATTCCACCAGTTATATTTAGGTATTTTCAGCCGGTCAATTTTTGGAGCATCGTTCAATAACTGTGAAATCTTTTCATCAAAGGTCATTCTTGCTACTAAATCTTCCACTCTCTTTTCAATAGGTTGAGCATAATCAAGGTAAAGTGGTTTATTCATTTCATTCTTTTTTTCCATACATTTTTTCACTAAAAATATTTGTATAAATATGCGATCTATTCAAATTTATAATTAATTTCAGTTTAGAAATAAATTTTTTGAATTTTTATTTGTTAATTAAACATTTCCATAAAAGCCCCGAGTCTTGTTTTCACTTGTTCGATGTTTTCTCCAATTTTATTAAAAGTTAGAGCAGTTGTGGGAATTTCAAGCTCATTTCTAACTTTTTGACGAAGTATTGTATAACAATTTGATATTGAATGACAACCAAATAGTTCGATAAATATTAAGCCGTCAACATCCATTTTCCTTGCAACCCTAATATAAGAATCGGTTAGGGCATTATTATCACAACCAACGCCTTTTGTTGTAATGTCCATCAGGTATTTAGCATAATTTTCCGCTGGATCAGAATAAGTATTAACCTCAACATTTTCCAAAGCCCCTAATATTTCCCAATCAGCATAAAGAAGTCGACCACCCATTTTATATATTAAATTGTGAGATTCTGGTTCCCAACCTCCAAACCGAGGTGTTAAAAGAATACGAGGTCGATTAGATACATCCATCCCTATTTTCTTCCTAATCCTTTCTTTCATTTCTTTA
The DNA here is from genome assembly GCA_029856045.1 of Promethearchaeia archaeon. Lineage (GTDB taxonomy): Archaea > Asgardarchaeota > Lokiarchaeia > Sigyniarchaeales > SOKP01 > 6H3-1. The sequence continues at coordinate 295,723 of JAHQWG010000028.1, forward strand.
ACTAAATTTCTAAAATTTTTCAAATATGTCTCAGCATTAGAATTAAAATCTTGAAATGATATGCTCAAAAGGGCGAGTATTTCAGAAAAGGTTGCAGGGTTACAAGGGTAAAAATCAGAATTACTTATTTCATAAATAATTTCTCTGTACAATTCTCTACATTCATTACTGATTCTAAACTGTTTTCTTAGGTCATTATCAGTAATGGAATTTCCAGTTAATTTTTCTAATTGAGAAATAGTTTCTTTTACATTTTCGGTGCAAATTTCCAAAGCATTGCCAATATTTCTCGGAGGAATGTCCAACCAGATTAATTTATCACTAAATCGCTTTAAAGATTCATAATATTTGTTAAAGGCACTACACCTTATTATAACATTTAAGTTTGCGTCCAAATTATTATGTCTTGATGAATGCATGCCATAAAGCGCCTTAATTCCATAACAAAAGTCATTGGAAACCCCTTCTTCAATCCCCAAATCATACATTTTATTATATTTATAGTTTAGTGAGTTAATCACGTCATCTATTATTCCATCAAATACTTTAAGAAAATCAAATTTTCTTATAAATCCTAAAAAATTTGACACTGCCTTCCAACCAAAAAGACCTGAGGCCGAATTTAATGCCTCTAAGTACGTATTAACTTTAAATTTTTCTAATCTTATCGGGAAAATAGGAATTGCTTTTGCTGCAAATACTAAGTCACTAAAGGGGAACACAACTGAAATTAATTTCTTTCCTTTTCTATTGGATTTAATATTGAATTTTCGTCCGGAATGCAAAAAATCATAGGACATTCTTAACATTGAAGTAAAATTTATAACATCATCCGTCATTAAACTCATTTAAATCATCTCCAAAAATGCTTCAATCCTTGTGGATAATTGTCCATGTGAGGCTCTTGAGTAATCCCTCTCAATATTTAACACAAAATAATTTTTTTCTTGTAATTTCTCTTTTAATTGTTCTCTTGGTAAGCTCATATGGTCGCAGAATTTAATTATATGATTAATTACACCGATATTACTTATTCCCAATTTTTCTTTAAGGTCATTTATGATTGAAACGATTTTTTTAATTTTATATTCGATAAATTTTGGGACTACATGATCAGTATAAGTATTTCTCTTAAACATCTCTGTTAAAATGTCAAATGGATCGTTTTCTTTTTGTTGATCTAACCAATTATCCTCAAATGTTTGTGAGAAATAAACGTCTCCAACCCAGGTATCTAAAAATATAACATTACCGCCTCCCTCTTCTATAATCTCTATTAAATCATCACCAAGAAATATCGAACATCCCGTTAAAATTACATTTTTCTTATTATTGATTTTGATTTGACCAGCGTTATTAATATTAAAATCTCTCAATTCCAATATTTTTGGACCATATAATAATGCTTTTTGGTATAATTCCAACTTATCTGAGCCGGAAATATCTAAATATTTTATTTTTGATATTTTTTTACGAAATTTATTATATTTTTCAATACTAATGATAATATTTTCACTTGAAATAGAAGATCCTCTAATTTCTTCCAACTTTTTCTTAAATTCTATTAACTCTAGTCTATAATATTTCAGTCCGTTTTCTGATAAAATATAAGGAACATAAAAATCAATTCTTGGAATATCAAAATATTTACAAATTATTTCTGAAGAACAAATATCGGAAACGCAGTGATTGGATACAATAAAATAATCGATTAAATCAAGAAATCGATATTTATTCGGCTTTACTGAAAATAAGCCTATAGTACTAAGAGCGAAACTACAAGTTGAAGTCGGCAAATAATCCGCGCCTCTATCCATTAATTCGTCGTTTCCCGAAAAGATCAATCTCAATGGAATAAACCCAGCAGCGTCGATAAGTTCCTCAGGAATATTATCATGAGACATATAAGCAATTATTTTTTTACCTTTTTCCTTCTCTTGTTTCAAGAATTCATAGTACTCAAGAAAAAATTCTAAATCTACCATTTGAATTAGAAAATTAAATTCAGTAAAAAAGGTTTTTGAAAATTAAATGAATATGAATAGTATTTGAATGTTTTATTTTAATTTATGATTGTGTATTTAATGAAAATAATTTAAATTATCAAAAAAATATAAATTTTTAAATACTAAATTTAAATAATAAAGAATGCTTTACCACAAAGATAATAAATGTACCCAAAGACTTAAATATTAGTTATGATTTTTATCATTTTGGTTATCAAATTTTTTTAGATTTTTACCAAAAACAGAATTTATATTTTTTTAGGGGTTGAGGAAGTATGTATTTAGAATCTCAAAAAGATTGTGTAGAGTTTATAGCAAGTGTAGGAAAACATAAAGATATCAAGCCTTGTTTTTCTACTATATTAAAAAGTGTAAGCAAGGCAGTTATTGTTATAGACTTAAGTGGGAATGTAAAATACATGAATTCTTTGTCTGAACATTTATCGGGGTGGAAAGAACATAAAGCTGCAGGAAAGCCATGGAGAGAAGTATTTAATATTATTAAAGAAAGTCCGTGTGAAAACAACGAGAATCGTAAGGTAATTTTAATTTCAAATAAGGGTCTAAAAATTCCAATCAAATACGAAACGTCATTGGTAATAGACGATGATGGAACTATAAGGGGAATTTTTTTGATTTTTAGTGATATTCATGGATTCAACCAAGTAAATTGTTTTTAAAAAACTCTATTGTGAGGTAGTATTTGCCCGTCACATTAGTAAATATATCTATAAAAACACGTATCCTCTCTTAATTGTCAATTAAATTCTATGATTTTGTTTTTATTTTAATATTCTAATTTTTAAAAGGATTATTAAGATGGAACATTTATATTTATGAGTTTTTATTAAAATAATAAGACAAAATAAATGATTTTTATGTCAGATTCAGCTAAAAACATAATAAAATTTCTTTGTGATCGGTTTTTTGAATTAGATTATTATCCAACCAGTTTAAGTGCACTATTGGATTTACCAATAGAGAAGTTGAGGGATTTTACACAAAAAGATATCTCTAAATTTAACAAGATAGATATTAAAATATTACGTGATTTAACCACAATTAGTGAAGAAGAGTTTTTAGAACTTGCAACGCTAACAAACATGGATTCAAATGTATTAAATAATGCAAAAATTGCCGCTACTTTAATAGCAAATGCATGGACTAAAAGAAAAGAATATATAAAAAAATCTCAGAGTAAAATCGTTGTAGCAGGTCTTGATTATGCAGGAAAAACATCTCTTATTAATAGATTAATGCATGATCATACTCCTGGGGATGTGATTAATTTAGAGCCTACAATAGGCGCAAATATCCAAGAATTTGAATCGGATAATTTAAACTTGATAATATGGGATCTTGGAGGGCAAAAAAGTAATTTAGAGGAATATATCCAAGAACCAGAGAAATTTTTTATCCAGCTAGATGTTTTATTTTTTGTATTTGATGCTCAAGATGATGTTCGCTATGAAGTTGCTCTTAAATATTTAAATGATCTCTTAGAAATTCTTGAATTTATAAAAGAAATTCCCCATATCTTAATTCTTATAAATAAAGTAGATCCTGACATCGAAAAAGATCCCGATTTTCAAATCAAACTTGAATATTTATCTGATAAAATTACAAGAATCTTTCTTAAGAAACCAAAAAATGTAAACTATGAAATAATACAAACAAGTATTTATAATATTTATTCCCATGAGCCTGAAATCGTAAAAACCATAAAAAATGTTTTTTCAAAAGATATTATTGCGAAGAAAGAAAAAAAAGAAATGGAAATTGATGAAAAACTTCAGAAAATATTGGATATTAATTTTAAATTAATGGATAAAGTTGTTTCTGAACTCTCTGACATAAAAAGAGTTTTATATAAATTAGCACCATCAGATCTTAAACAATCAATCTATGCTGTTCCTTTTGATAAAGTTCCCTCTGAATATGTATCAACTCCCAAAAAAATCGCAAAAAAGCCTATAATTGCAAAAATTGAAAAGGAAAAACCTAAAAAAAAGAAAAAACCTAAAAAACCAGGGGTTCCTACTAAAATTCCTAAACCTATAAAATTATCTCCACCGGCATCCAAAATTGAAGAAACAATGGATAAATTAAGTCAAAAATTTGAAGAAAGCGAACAAAGAATGGCATTGGAAAATTTAACACCACCCAAACCTCCTCCAAAAGCACCTGCAATTCCATCAACAACCCCACATAACATTATTAATCCTCGCAGCCAAATAATGTCAGAGTTAAAAGATATCTTCAAAAAAAAGGGAATCGTGAAAAAAGAAATTGTCTAAAAAATAATCTAAATATCAAATATCAAACTAAAATTAAGTAATTATTATTAAATATCTGAAATTTTTATCGTAATTTTTCAATTAATTAAAAATCTATTACTTAGCTAATTTTTCTTGGATCTAAAGCTGTTATATTCCCATTCTCGTATTTACACATAATTTATAAGTAGATTTTTTTTTTGATTTATAGTAAATTTAATGATATTTGTAAAAACAAACAATTTTAGAAATATAGAGTTTACAACATGAAATCATTGATATCTTCTTTTATTGAGCGATCTATTTTTGGACATGGTTTTTCATTCAAGGCATATTGAATCAAGGTTTCCACACCAAGCAATGATGATGCCCTCCAGAGAACGTAATCTGCTAAACCAATGTATTTTTCTCTATTATTTTTAATTATTATTTTAAAAATTATTCTTGTATCCAAATTTAGCTTATTTGAAAGATTTGTAATATGCCTATCAGGTTTAAAACAATCGATCCCGATATTTCGCATTAAATGATATACAGTAACATTACTAATATGCGGTAATTCTATTAGTTTTTTCTTAATCACTTCAAAATCATTTGCATTTCTAATATCATTTAACCATGAATTTGTAATTATTTTGCTACCCTTGATTATTGAACATATTTTTAATTTATTCTTTATAGGGATTCTTTCAAATAATTCTGTCTCATTCATTTTGCAAACTTTTTCAACATTAAGCCCATAGAGAACATTTTTAATTAACCCCCAATTTTTTCTCACAATACTAGCATTAAAACCACTAGTGAATACAACCCACACATATTGCTTGAAGAATTCATTTAATGATATGAATTTGTAAAAATCTTTTCCTAATAAATCTCTTATATATATCAAATATGGATCGAATCCGGCTCTTTTTACAATTATCTTTGCATAATTATAGATTTTTAATATTTTTTCTTCAGACACTTTTAATCTTACTCAATCCTAGCCAATGATATTACATTATAATTATTTTATAATTATAAATAAAAAATAAAAAAGCTTAATTAATACAGAATTACTTCTTTTTTAACGATTTTGGAAAAAGATGGACTGAAAAAAATAATGATAAAACAATATTGCGTTATCTTCGATATGGATGGTGTCTTAGCAGATACAGGTCCTGTTCATTTAAAAAGTTGGATAATGATCGCAAATGAATTAGGGATTAAAATAACTAAAAAGTTTTTTGAAGAAACATTTGGACAACAAAGCATTCCAATCATGCGAAAATTAGCTGGTCCTAATATAAATCAATTAGAAATAGAAAAATTTGCAGCTTTAAAAGAAAAATATTACAGGGATATGGTCAAAGATGAAATAAAACCATTACCTGGAGTAATATCCCTAATTAAATTATTGAAAGAAAAAAAATTTAAATTAGCAATAGGATCAAGTGGACCTCCTGAAAATATAGATTTATTACTTAATGGATTGAAGATTAAGCAATATTTTGATGTTATTATTTCAGCTAAAGATGTCAAAAAAGGAAAACCTGCTCCTGATGTTTTTTTAATTGCAGCAAAACGCCTTAATATTGCACCTAAAAGATGTCTTGTAATTGAAGATGCTCCTGTAGGATTAGAAGCAGCAAAGAGAGCTGGGATGAAGTCAATTGCATTAACAACAACACATAATAAAGATGAGCTTTCTAATGCTGATTTCGTTTGTCCTGATTTGTCCTATCTCAATGTGAACCAGATAACAGAATTGATAAACATAAAATATAAAAAAAATTAAGAATTTTGTTAGAAATAATAATGATTATCGTTCTTTTATCTATTTAATAGTTAATAATTAACTATCATATAACGCGAATTCAAATAATAAGAATATTACCATAATGGTTAATTATTTATTTTTAGATGTTCTAGAGATAAGAGAACAAAACAAAATTAAATAGCTGTAATCTCATTATAATTTTATAGCACTAATCCACCAAAAAATAAATTTTTAAAAAATTGAAATAAATTAAATACTTAAGAATCCCCAATTACATATCATCAACTATTAATTAAATACAATGTGTATAAAATTTGAAAGATGCCACATTTAAAATTTGCATTTTTGGAGACGGAGGTGTGGGTAAAACATCTTTGACCAAAAAATATGTTACTGGCTTATTTGATCCTGATTTGAAATTTACAATTGGACTGGATTTTTATGTGAAAAACCTAGAAGTTAATGAAAAGTTAATATCTTTACAAATCTGGGACTTTGCTGGTGAATCTCGATTTAGATTTCTTTTACCCGACTATGTAAAAGGGGCATCTGGAGCAATTTTTATGTACGATATTACTCGATACTCATCCCTAAAAAATATGGATGATTGGTTGCTTGTTTTTAATCAAGGTTTAATTAAAACTGATAAGCAAATGCCTATTATTATGGTCGGAGGAAAAGCAGATCTCATTCAGAGACGGGCAATTCAGAGTGAAGACGCTATTGAGATCGCGAAAAAGCAAAAATTTATTGGATTTATTGAATGTTCCTCTAAAACAGGAGAAAATGTAGAAAAAATATTTATTACATTAGCTAATATAATGATGAAAGAAGCAGGTTTAACCCAAGATAATATTTTGTTATAAATTCTTTTTCTAAACCAGAAGAATTAAACCAATAATAGGATGTTATTCGTATTATTGAGGTTTATTCAATTTATAATAAAAAAAAAGAAAAAAAATTGGTTATTATTTATTCCTCCGCTTGAAAGAAAACTCTAAAACATAAGATTTACTAGAAGTATTTAATAGCGAGTAAGATATCTTCTTTTGTAATTTTCTTCCTCTTCGAATGTTTTGTTAACTTCAAAGCGGTTTCAGTTATTGATTTACTGGCAACACCCAACCAATCGATTAATTCATCAACAGCGTCGCGTGCAACGATTGTAGCACCACTGTTTTTCATTAATCGGCGGATGGGGCTCCATGAAAAGTATTCTGCCATAATTTTTCACACTTTTTTATTTTTTTTATTAATTTTTTATTTTATATTTATATAAAAATTTGTGTTTGAATTAATATATTCTCTTCAAATATTTAAAGATTTTGGTGTGTATTGAAAAATAGTAAAAAAAAAGTGAGAAAAATTGAAATATTTTTGTCGAGTCATGGAATTTGTTAATCTGGTAAGAGATAATTTTTTTAATTAAATTTCATCAGCTGACCAAAATTTGTAGCCAATTAATAATATTTGTAATGATTTTTATATATTTTTTATTTATGGGATTAAATTTTAGAATTAAAGTAGGTTTTTATAAAAATGTGAGATAGAATATTAGAAAAAATATTAAAAGATATGAGAAAACTTTTACTATTTGTTAAGTAGATTTATAATTTATTTGGTAAAATTTATTTTAATCTAAATCAAATTGAACTATTATGATAAATCCAAAAGATTTCTTAGAATTTCTAAAGAGAAGAAGAAGTATAAGAATGTTTCAGAATAAGATGATTCCAGATGATGAAATTGAAATGATTTTAAAAGCAGCAAGATGGACACCCAGCGCTTCAAATAGACAGCCATGGCAATTTATAGTTATAAAGGATAAGGAATTGTTAAAAACTCTTTCAAAAATAACGATTTATGGGTATTTTATGGCGCAAGCACCAGTAGCCATTGCTATTGTGGGTAAGATTTCAGAAAGTCCAAATTGGTATATTCAAGATACTACACTGGCTTCAATGAGTATAATACTTATGGCTTGGTCTCTAGGTATTGGAACATGTTGGATTGGCAGTTTAGATCGAGAAAAAACTAAAGAATTGTTAAACCTAGATAAAAAGGACTATTTACTTACAGTATTACCATTGGGTTATATTAAAGGAGATATTCCTAAACCTACACCGCGTAAGGAATTAAAAGAAATAAAAAAAGAAATTTAAAAATATTATATTAATAATCTGAATTAAAACATATCTTTTTGAATAGAATTTTCAATTTCTTTATCGATTTCATCATTTGGTTTTTTGACACATCCTATTTCTGCTATTGTTTGAAGTCCTGTTGGACTTACCGTTTCCTTTATATCGTTACAAATCTTTGGTGGACTATTTGGATCAGCACCTGTCCCAAATATGATAAGTTTTTTGCCTTGTAGATTCAATTGGTTAACTTTTTTCAAGAATTTTTTAAAAGTCATCGCCATTTGACCACCATGAGTTGGAGAACCCAACCCGATAATATCAAAACTTTTAATAGAATCAATTGATTTGAATTCTTTATCCCGATAAATTTCGACTGAAGTCCCCAGATCTTCCAATCTTTTCATAATTTTTTCTGCTAATAATTTTGTGTTTCCAGAGCGTGTATCATAAATAATAATTGCTTTCGACATTTTTTATCACTCTCTAAAAATAATGTAATATAATATCTGGAAGACCTTAAATAACTTTTTCATCATTTTGAAAGGTAAATAAAATTACTTAAAATTTTTTAAGTTCCATAACAAATAATCTTTTATTTTTAATGATTCTGGAATTTCTAAAGGTTTAAGATAAAAATTCTTTTATAACTTCTTTGAATTCCTTGAGATTTAATGGTTTTGAGAGCGATTTATTAAACCTGGCACTGGCAAATACGGATTCCCTATTACCTTCAACTGGAGAAGAAGAGGCGGCAATGATTGGAGTCTCTTTAAATTTATCTATTTTACGGAGTTCTTTACAAATATCAATTCCTTTTAATTTTGGAAGGTTATTATCTAAAATAATAAGATCAGGATTCTCAGATTTTATCATTTCTAAGCCTTTATCTCCCCGAGTTTCATAGAAAACTTTAATATTTGGGATTTTCTTGAAGATAGCTTTATATAATTTGATATTGGTTTCGTTATCTTCGATAATAAAAATTTTTTTTGTCAATGATTTTCCCTCTTATACTAAATTATAAACTTTTTGTCAAATAATAACATAATAATAATAAATTATTTCTATTTAAATTAAATGGAGAAAAACTTCAATTGAAATATATTTTTGGTCCAGTTCCATCTCGACGGTTGGGAAATTCATTAGGGGTTGATCCAATCCCTTCTAAAACTTGTAATTTTTCATGTGTTTATTGTCAATTAGGAAGAACAACAAACTTAACAAATACAAGAAAAAATTTTTTTCCAAAAGAAGATATAATTCAAGAAATGAAACTATCATTAAAAATTCACGAAAAAACGATGGATTTTTTAACTTTTGTAGGAAGTGGAGAACCAACATTATATAAGGATTTGAAAGATCTTATTTTAGTGGCAAAACGATTGACAAAGAAACCAGTTTGTGTAATAACCAATGGAGCATTATTGTATGATCAGGAAGTGCAAAATACTCTGATGGAAGCAGATGTTATTATGCCAAGTTTAGATGCAGGAGATGAAAAAATGTTTAAAAGGATTAATCGCCCTCATCCTGATATAAAATTTAATAAAATGGTTGAAGGGTTGATTGAATTTAGAAAAAAATTTTCCGGTAAAATCTGGATGGAGATAATGTTAATGGATGAAATTAATGATGGAATCGAATCACTTAAATTGACTAAAGTAATCCTAAATCAGATTAATCCAGACCGTACATACATTAATGTACCTATAAGACCTCCTGCAGAATCTTGGGTAAAAAAGCCAAGTAAAGAATCAATTGAAAGATGTAAGGACATTTTAGGTGAAATCTATAATATCTCTTTTCCTGAAGAAGGACAATTTTTTAGTCCAAGTTCTGACTTAGAAAATGAAATTTTATTATTAATAGAAAGACATCCAATGAGGCATGAGCAAATTCTTAAAACATTTTCAAATTTCTCTGAAAAGAAAATATTAACAATCCTAAATAAATTAGAAAAGGAAGGGAAAGTAATAAAAAAGAAATATGATGAGGTAATATTCTGGAATTTCATTCCGTAGTTATTGAATCTGATTTTATGTATTATTATATTTATTTTATTGAGTTTGTTGCGAGCATCTCATCAAGGGCTTTAGTTATTTCTTTACATGATTCAAGCATCATTTCTGTGTAATTCACAACTGTTTGCTCAGATAGATTTCCTTGTTTTTTCCCTTCTAAAATTAATTCACAAAATCCTTGAATAGTATTAATTCCGCTTCTAATTTGCATAGTAAATGATTCTAATGGCAAGACTTCTTCCTTTTTCATATATATCTCATTTATTTCACTAAAAAATTTCTTAAATGATTTTATATCATCTGATAAAATTTGTTTGTTTCCTAATTTTAGGAATTCCATTTCAATTCTTCGGAAATGAATTATTGGAATTAGCGGATATGCTACATCCCGAAGAATTATCAGTGAATATAATTGTTTCCCTCCCCGAGCGCTAGGATCTTCAACTTCTATTTTACAGATCTGGGAATAAAATTGACTATAATCCAAAATGACAAATTTATTTTTAGTATTTAATGCATCTCTCAAAAGATTTTTGACAAATTGCTCTTCCTTAAGTGGAAAAGATGAATATAAAGTTCTGGGACCCAAAATTTGATCATATTTTCCAATAATTAAAATAAATTGATATTTATCCAATCCTTCTTTAAAATTTAGGTAATCATCAGACATAGCCTTCCTCCATTTTCATATTAGATTTTATTTTTATGCTGATTTCTTTGGTTATTTTTAATTAGTCTCACTAATTTTTTGTAATTGTTCTTCAGTTAATGTGATTTTAGGAATTGTAAAAAAGAATGTGGTTCCTTTATCTAATTTACTTTCAAACCAAATTTCCCCTCCATGAAGATTTACTAGTCTTTTCGTTAATGCTAAACCCAACCCTGTCCCCTGAACCTGTTTTATCTTATCACCTTCTACTCTTCCAAATTCTCTAAAGACTACATCGTAATCCTTCTTTGCAATACCAACACCAGTATCTTTAATTTGAAATTCCCAATGATCGATTCTTTGAATACCACGAAGTGAAACATTTCCTTGCTCTGTAAATTTAAATGCATTACTTAAAATATTATATAATATTTGTTTGAAACGAATAGGATCAGCAGTTAAATAATCGTGTTCATCTATACCTTTAACTTTAAATTCCAAATTTTTGTTTGAATATAATGGTTTTATTACTGCATTAATTTCTACAATAAATTCATTTAAATCAAATTTCTGCATATTTAATTTTAATTTTCCAGCTTCAATTTTTGAGATATCTAAAATTGAATTTATTAAACTGAGTAAATGATCTCCTGCAGAATTAATATCATTTATAAAATCTTGTTGATCTACATTTAAATTACCATATGAACCATCTAATAACAACTGTGAAAAACCTAATATGGCATTCAACGGTGTTCTTAATTCATGAGACATTGTAGCCATAAATCTTGATTTAATATCCAAGGAAGCAAGTAATTGATCAAATAACATTTCTCGATTCTTTTCAAAATTTTTTCTATCAGTAATATCGGAAAAAAAAGATTGAATAATTATTTGATCTTCAATTCTTAATATGGTTGACGTAACTTCTACATACAATAGTTTTCCATACTGTGCTTTTATCAATGCTTCGACTTTATTAGGAATTGATAAATCATAAATACCTTCTTCGTAATGTTTTTTAACTATATCTATAAATTCTGGGTCAAATAACTCGTATATATTGTGTGTTAATAATTCTTCTCGATTATAGTTGAATAAATTCTCTGTTTCTCTATTAGCCTTTAAAATTTCACCCTTTTGATTTAATAGAAAAATTCCCAATGGAGCTGTTTCATTAAGCGCATCTATTTCTTGTAATGTTTTCTCTAATTTTTTTATTTCTTTCTCAGACTGTTTTTGAGCGGTAATATCTTGTATCATCAATTGTACAATATTTTTCTCCCCCATTTTAAATAAAGAAGATTGTATATTCACCCAAGCAATGTTCCCATCCTTTTTCTTAATTTGAATTTCAAGAGGCGTTGGAGCATTTCCATCATATATATCTTTATATTTTTCTTTTATATCTGAAAGACTTGATGAAGGAAGAATAGGTGTTTCATAATATCTTTTATTGATTAACTCTTCCTTTTTATATCCAAATATTTTTTCGGTAGTATTATTGCAATCAATAATCACACCTTCCAAATTAAGTAGGATTATGGAATTTGGAGAATTTTCAAATAGATATCTGAATTTTTCTTCTGACTCTTTTTTCTTTTTTTCCGTCTTCTTGCGTTCCGTAATATCTTCGCAATTAGTTAGGAGTACATTTTTACCACCCAACTCTATTAAGTCTATATTCATTAGAGCTGTATAAATTGTGCCGTCTTTTTTTTTCAGTTTTACTTCGAAATTATAGACCTTATCAGTTTCATGCAATTTATTAAGCAATTTTTTACGTTCATTTGGATCAACATAAGTAGAAATAAGTCTATGAGTGTTTAACTCATCTAAGGTAAAACCTGTTATTTCTTGCATTTTTTTGTTCATAGCAAGAATATTACCCTCAAGGTCAGCAATCCCAATCCCTATTGGAGAAGAATTAAATAAAAATTGATATTTTTCCTCAGATTTTTGTATCTGGGTAGTTAATTTTTCCATTTTAATCCATGTTCGATTTCTTTCAATAGCATATTGGATTGAACGTAATAATAGATTACTATTAATCTCATTTTTAATCAAGTAATCTTGAGTTCCTGCTTTAACCGCTTCTACACCTATTTGAAAACCATCATTTACAGTTAGAACAATAACAGGAATATTTTGAACCTTTTCACAAGTCTTAAATACAGTATTAAGTCCAAAACTATCTGGAAGGTTTATATCTAAGAGAATTACGTCATAATTTCTATTATCAATATGGTTAAATCCTTTCTTAAGGGTATCAGCCCAAACCAAATTAAATTTTAAATTTTTAATCTTTTTTAGCATTTCTTCTATTAATCGAACATCACCAGGATTATCTTCGATTAACAGAATATTAATTAAATTATCTAACATATTTTTATTTTTATTTTTTGTTTAGTTTAATTAATAATTACGATAATATGAAAAATGATAATTTTTAATGTTATAGAAATATTGGATGAGAGAGAGATGCATAGATTATTCCACTTTTTTTTACATTAGAAAATTTTTTAAATTTATTATGTGAATACCATTAGCATTTTCTTTCAATTATAATTTATCAAATTAAGTTATTTCATGCCCATCAGGTGGTAATTTGACAATCGAAAACCAGAAATCTCCAATAGATTTCACCACTTTTATAAATTGTACCATACCTATAGGTTTGGAGATATAACAGTTCGCATGTAAATTGTATGTTTTTATAATATCCTCCTGAGATTTAGAAGTTGTTAAAACTACGACCGGAATTCGCCTTAAATCTTTATCTTGCTTAATTTCAGCTAAAACCTCACGTCCGTCTTTCTTAGGTAGATTTAAATCAAGTAAAATTACATCAGGTCGTGGTGAATTATTAAATTTTCCTTTTTTATATAAAAAATCTATTGCTTCTATACCATCCAATGCTACGTGTAATTTATTGGCAATTTTACATTCTTTAAGAGCTTCTTTTGTCAAACGCACATCTCCTGGATTATCTTCAATTAGCAAAATTTCTATCATTTTATATTTTTGTTTTGTCAAAACTTTTACCTTATTTTTTTCTTTAAATTTCTTCTTTTTTCATATAATTATTTTTTTATTGGAATAGTAAAATGAAATGTTGAACCCTTTCCAACTTCTGATTCAACCCAGATTTTTCCATTATGTCTTTCTATAATTCTTTTACATAGGGCTAAACCTATTCCTGTGCCAGGATATTCAGATTTTGAATGTAAACGTTGAAAAATAATAAAAATACGATCAAAATATTCTGGATCTATGCCGATCCCGTTATCTTTTACTGAAAATTGCCAGTTTTTTTTAATCTTTTTCGCCGAAATATGTATACGCACGGGATCTTCACTGCGGAATTTTATTGCATTACCAATCAAATTTTGAAACACTTGCAGAAGTTGTGTTTTATCTACCATTACATTTGGTAAATAATCATAGGTTATCTTTACATCTATTTCTCTTATAATCTTATGTAGATTTAAAAGAACATCTTTTAAAACCTCTTCACAGTTAGTAAATTCAAAAGGATTACCACGAGTCTGAATTCTTGAATATTCTAATAAATTTTCTATAAGAACTTTCATATTATTTGCACCATCTACAGCATATTTAATGAACTCATTTGCATCCTCATCTAATTTATCTTTATAACGCTTTGCTAGGAGTTGGGTATAACTTGCCACCATTCTTAATGGTTCTTGTAAGTCATGAGATGCAATATAAGCAAATTGTTGTAATTCTTCATTGGAACACTTTAAATCGGCCATAATTTGTTGTAATTCTTTTTCTTTCTTCCTGCGCTCGGCAATATCTCGGAAGATAAGGATAACACCTATAATATTACCTTTATCATTCTTTATTGGTGCGCCACTATCAGCGATCGGTATTTCCTTTCCATTTTTCGCTATTAAGATAGTATTATTCGCCAGACCGACAATAAATCCTTCTCGAAGGACTCTAGATACAGGATTTTCAACAGATTTACGCGTTTCCTCTTTAATGATATTAAAAATATATTGTATGGGTTTTTCTATAGCTTCTTCTAACTTCCAGCCAGTCAAAGACTCGGCAATTGGATTTAAAAATGATACCTTACTTTTTATGTCAGTAGTAATTACTGCATCCCCAATACTTCTGAGTGTTGTGGAAAGCCATTCTTCACTCTCTTTTAATCTTTCTTCGGATTTTTGGAGCTTTTGAGTGCGCTTCTCTACCAATTCTTCAAGATGATCACGATATTTTCTCAATTCCTTCTCCGTTTTTTTACGCTCGGTAATGTCTATAAAAGAAGCCATCCTACCGATATCGTTCCCATCCTGATCCGTCACAACGGAAGTGGATACTTCAACAGGAAACTCCGTGCCGTCATTGCGTTGCGCAATAAATTCTTCAGTCTCGCCTTTTACCTTGTCAATAATCGTTTGCACATCAGAAAACCTCTGTACTACCTCTCTGGGAATTAATTCTCTAGCAGATTTACCGAGTAAACCTTCCTTGCTTTCATATTCAAACATTCTCGCAAAAACTGGATTGACATACGTTATTTCTCCTTTAAGGTTCGTTATGATAACGCCGCTCACTGAAGAATCTATCGCATCGTAAGCAACGCTTAACTCTCGCTCCAACTTCTTGCGCTCGGTAATATCTTTTATAATAAATGCAATATCTATTGTCTTACCATCAGGTCCCTTTACAATAAAAGTGGTTAGTAAAATGGGAATTCTCGAACCGTCTTTTCTTATATATTCTTTTTCATACGTTTCAGGATTTCCTGTTTTTATGATCCTTTCTATTATTTTGTATTCATATTCTTCGTACTCCTCCGGAGTTATATCTTGAAATTTTTTTCTGGCTAATAATTCCTCTTTTGAATAACCCGTTAGCTCGGAAAAAGCATCATTAACATCCAATAGCATTCCATCCAAATTAGCATAGGCTATGGCATCTTTTGAGGAGTTGAATATCCCATTGAAACGTTCTTGAACCTTTCCATTCTCCTCCTCTGCTTTCTTTCGCTCCGTAATATCCTGTCCAACTCCTTGAATCCCAATTGCCTTTCCATCAGCATCTTTTACTGCAGTAACATTCCATGAGATCAAAATCCTTTCTTTTTTACCCTTTTTCCAATAATATTGCTCAAAACCTTCTTGACTCCTATTTGGATCTATTATAACCTTCTGCCTTACGGGTTCAGCCTTTTCTAATTCATTTTTCTCAAGCATTGATCTTATATCATTACCAATCATCTCCCCTTCTTCATATCCTAATATTTTACAGGCGTATGGATTCATTAAAGTTACTCTCCACTCATCATCGTATGCCAAAACGATGGCATTGGCATTATTTACTAGCATTTTGTAGCTATACAATTCTGCCTTTATCTTCTTACTCTCAGTAATATCTCTGAAAACTTCAATAACTACTGGATTACCATAAAAATCTTCTACGAAAAAAGCGTCAATTCCAAAATATTTTGTTTCTTTGGTTGAAGGAAATGTTGTAATTTTTTCGAATCTCATCCTACGTTGTTCTATTGTCAAAGAGTTTTCAATAGGACAAGATTCACAAGGTTTTGAGCGCTTAAATAAAGTATTATAGCAGTTTTTTCCAACCAAATTCTTTCCGAATTCTTTGAGAGCATTTTCATTTGCAAATAATATCTTATTCTTCTGAGAAATAACCAAAATTGGATCTTTCATATTTGAAAAGATTAATCCTAATTCTTCTAGAGATTTTTTTAAATCTTGTGTTGCTATTTTTTATTTCACCTTTTTTTAGAACCAATAATTTCTATTAAAAAATTTATTAAATGTATTTTGAACAATTTGTCTAAATTCATTAATATTAATGGGTTTTGAAATATATTCATTAAAATCTGCTTGTAATATACGCTTCTTATATCCTTTCATCGCAAAAGAGGTAATTCCGACATATTCTAACGAATTTTCATCTTATTTTTATGTGATTGAATAAAATTGGCAAATTTTAATTTAACAATATCTGATAACAAATTTGTTATAAAGAATTAATAATTGTATAACTATATAAATATACTTGTTGTAATTCTTACATCATAATATCAGTTTTTTAAAAGATTTTTTATAACGATTAAGAAGTAATAATTTAATTTTTCATGAAAAAAGTTAATTCATTAGAAAATAGTGTAAAAAATTTTCTTTAAAAAGAAATATAATCTTAAAAATTGTAATATCAGAATTTTTATATTAAAATATAAGATTAGACAATAACATTTTTGACTGTTTCCCTAAAATCGTTAATATTTATTGGTTTTGCAATGTAAGTATCGAAACCTGCTTTCAATATACGTTCTTTATCACCTTTCATCGCGAAAGACGTGACAGCAATAATTGGAATGTTTTTATATTTTTCAAGTTTACGAAGTTCTTTACAAATATCGATTCCACTCATATCTGGTAGTTGAATGTCTAAAATTATTAGGTCTGGATTATCTGACTTTAGAGATTCAAAAGCTCGGGCACCATGCGTTTCTGCTACAATTTCAATATCAAGCATTGTATTTAGGACTGCTTTAAACAATTTCATGTTTTTTTCATTATCTTCCACAAGAAATACTCGTTTTTTCATAAAATCTTAACTCTACATTATTGTAATAATGAAATACGCATCTCTTCATCATCAAATGTTCATATATTACTATAATAACAAATTTTGATAACAAATAGATACAAAATATTAGTGATAAACATAGTATTTAAATGTTTTGTTATAATAATGTGTTTGTTAACATTGAATTCTTTTTTACAATATTATAACAAATATTTAAAAATTAAAAGAATTATATAATAATTACATATAAATAGCTGTTTGTGTGTAAAAACCGAAACATAAAAAGACAAAATAAAATTGAATAATGAGAGTTTATTAATGCATTCAAATAGTAGGGCGGTACGGAATTTGGTTTCTTGTAAGAAAATAATCTCAATTATTTCATTAAGTTCTTTGTTTCCGAAACAATATTGAAATCCTCATACTAAAAATTATTTGAGAAAGAATGAATAATAAGAAAACTGAAGAGATGGAAAAATATGAAAAAATGACTGGCAAACACGCAATTTGGCGTGGTGTAATAACTGAAGGATTTAAAAAATGGCAACGAGGAGAAAAAATTTATGATAGATTTAAGGAGAGAATAGCTCTATATGTAGCTAAAGAAACTAAAGAAGAATGGCAGAATTTCATAAATAATTCAAAATATACTTCTGTTTCTAAGCTTGTGAGAGATGCAGTAAATAATTTCATTGAAAAAAAATTAAAAGTAATAGATTATAAGAATTATAGTAAAGATAATCAGCTTAGAGATCTTTCAGATATCTCACATGTTTTAAAAGAAGCATTAACTTCAATAAAAGGTTTCTCACAATTATTAATTGAAAATTATAAGGAAGAACTCAATGAGGAAATCATTTTAAAAATAAAAGAAATTTTTGATAAAAGCATCTTCCTTGAAAACAAGATTAATGAATCTTTAGAATATTCTCAAACTAAAAAATCACAATACGACATTTTATTAATTGAAGATGATATTTCAACAATAAAATTATTAACATCATTTTTTGAAAGGAAAGGTTATAGTTGTAAAGGTGTCATAAGTGGTTCTAGAGGATTGGATGAATTGAAGAGAAATATTCCAAAAATAATTTTATTAGACATTATTTTACCTGATATTAATGGATTTGAAGTTTGCAAAATAATAAAATCTAATAAAGAATATCAAAATATTCCCATCTTTCTATTAACTGCTGTATCAAGTCTAAAAGTTGAGCATCTTATTAAAAAAGCAAAAGTAGATGGTTATATCTCAAAACCTTTTGATTTTTCGGATTTTAATATAATATTGGAATACTTACATTAATTTTTAATCTTTTAAAATGGGAAGAGAAAAATAAAATTTACTTCCTCTATTTCTTCCTTCTGATGCCATCCAGATATTTCCCTCGTGTAAATCAATAATCTTTTTCGCAATATATAGACCGAGCCCTGTACCCTCAATTCTAACATCCCAACCTTGACCATATCTTTCAATTTTTCCAAATTGTTTAAATAATTGATTCTTTTCCTCAGCGGAAAACCCAATTCCATTATCTTCTATTGAGATTATGAAAAAGTTAGATTTTACTTCAGAAAAGATTTTAATTTCTCCTCCAGGAGGAGTGTAATTAATTGCGTTTAATAATAAATTTGAAAAGACTTCATAAATCCGCTGTTTATCAAAAGTTGTAATTAAATTATTATCAATATTTAAGGAAATAGATTGGTTTCTCAGCTCTAACACAGCTTGCATTTCTTTTAAGCAGGATTTGATCAATTTTGATAAATTTCCTTGTTTTAAAATTAATTTTAATTGTCCAGATTCTAATTGGGATGATTCTAGGAGAGAATTAACTATATTATCAAGGCGCAGACATCCTTGTTTAATTTCTTTTAAAATGGATATTGTCTTATTATCATATTTCTCTTCAAATTTTGTTAATAAAAAGTCAGAGAACCCCTTAATTGAGACAAGAGGAGTTTTCAATTCATGGGAAGTTCTATTTAGTAAATTGGTTTTAAATTTATTTATTTCACTTAGTCGTATATTTTGCTCCTTTAAATTTTTCTGAATTTGCCATCTTTGTTCTTCAACCTTAATGGCACCACAAACTAAGGACAAAATCAAATGTTCTTGGTGTGAAATAGCAGGATTTTCTCTTTTTAAAATACAAATAAAACTATTAAATTTATCTTTAGACTTAATTAATCTTCCAAATCCTCCTTTTATGTTGTATTTAATAATAAAAGGATCAGTTTTTGCATATTGGGTTTCATTTAGATTTATAAATGTTTGTATAATATTCTGTTTAAGCTCGAATGTTTCATTTGTAAAATAATTCTTTTTAAATTCTTCCTTATTGCAATTAAAATTATTATCATCACTAGAAATGATTTGATATATTTTATTTCCATTTTGCACCCTTTTTCGAATATATAATACACTTTCTGCTTTACTCAATTTCTTTACTGTTTGAATTAGAGTTTTAATATTCGATTGGAAATCTGGTGTAAACTTTAAAAAACTTAAATTTATTTCATAAATTAAATTTTCATAAGTCTTTCTTTCATTAATATCTTGATAAGTTGTTTGAACATAAATATTATTTCCGAATTTTATTAAAGAGCTCTGGAGACTTACCCAAATCTTTTGTCCATCTACATTTAGTAATTCAACTTCAATAGGACTAATTACTCCTCCTTTAATTATAGTTTCAAATCGATCTTTAAGTAGCAGTAAAATTTCTTGAGGATATATATCAAGTTGGTTCTTAGTTTTACCAACAATTGTATCCTTTCTATATCCAAATAATCGTTCCGTTGCAGAGTTACAATCAATAACTCTTCCTTTTAAATTTGCTAAAATGATGGCGTAGGGAGAATTTTCAAATAAGAATCGATATTTCGCTTCAGATTCTATTAATTTTTGCTCAGTTTCTTTACGTTCAGTGATTTCTAACACAAATTCAACTGCTCCAATAATATTATCATTATTATCTTTCACTGGAGAAGCTTTTACCTTCCATACCCTTCCATCGGGAGTAGTTTGTTCTGCTTCATGAGATTGCCTTGTTTCAATAGTTTTCAGCACAGGGCAATTAGCACATGGTGCATTTCTCTGATGCCATATCTCATAGCAATAGCCACCAATTAATTTATCAGTTGTTAGACTCACAGATTCAGAAGCGGCTTTGTTTGCCCACAAAATTTTTAATTCGTTATTATAATATAATATAAGCTCAGAAATACTGTTCAAAATAGGAGAGTTAAAAGTAATTTTAAGATTTCCTTCATTCTTTGAACTCGCATTATTTTCGAATTTTTGATTTTGCATATTTTCTAACTAATTAATATTTATTCAAAAGAATCAAATGAATAATTTTAATAAAAATTAAACTTAGAAGGTTATTTTTGCTAATAGCATAAAGAAAATAATAAAAGAAGTATATTAAATTAAGCATCATAAAGTTAAAATTGGAAAAATAAGATTAAATTTTGTGCTAATAATAAAAAAACTTATATTATAATTTGTGATAATAATAATCTAGATATGTTATAAATACAGTGAATCCTTCCTTTTTTATTGGTGATTTCAATTTTGAATAATGAAAAAAAAAATAGTGAAATGGAACAATATGAAAAAGAGACAGGAAAATATGCTGTTTGGCGTGGTATCATAACTGAAGGATTTAAAAAGTGGAAAAGAGGAGAAAAGATTTATGATAGAGATAAGGAGAGAATATCACTCTATATATCGGAAGAAACTAAAAAAAAATGGCAAAATTTTATTGAAAGTAGCAAATATTCTTCAATTTCAAAATTGATAAGAGATGCTATGGATTTTTTTATTAATGAGAAATTAAGAGGAGGTATTGATGAAAAACTTAAAAAATCAAGACCTTTTAAATCAATTACTGATATTTCCCATGATTTAAAAGAGGCTTTAACTACCATAAAAGGATTTTCACAGTTATTGCTTAATAACTATAAGGATGATATAAAAGAAGATGTATTATCAAAAATTAAGGAGATTTTTAATAAAAGTATATTTCTTGAAAATAAAATAAAAGAAGTCTTGGAAAAAGGAGAAAATAGAAAGACACAATATGACCTTTTATTAATTGAAGATGACCCATCGACTATAAAATTATTAACCACGTTTTTTGAAAGTAAAGGTTATTCTAGTAGAGGGGTAATTAGTGGTTCTAAGGGAATAGAAGAATTAAAAGTAAATGTTCCAAAATTAATATTATTAGATATAATATTGCCAGATATAAATGGATATGATGTTTGTAAAATTATAAAATCTGATGAGAATCTTAAATATATTCCAGTTTTTTTCTTAACGGCAATTCCAAGTTCAGAAGTTGAGAAAAAAATTAAATTTGCTGGTGCAGATGGATATATTTTGAAACCATTTGATTTTAGTGATTTTGAAATTTTATATACATATCTATAAATTTTAAAATTCTCTTTTCTTAGTTACAGAAAGCGTTTCTTTTACATAATTCCATAATCGATTTAGTAATAATCAAATTAAATAACTAAGAAATAAAGTATTTATTCAATTTATTGGCAAAATTAACTTAAAAATTTGGTTTAATTAATGGTTATAGGCATAGCATTATTTAGTTGGGATAAGAAGATGGGTCCGGTTTTAGAGATTAAACATCCTGAAAATCTTGATTTATCACAAAATTTAATTAATAAAATATATATGACTCATGCTTATAGGCAGGAAAATCAAAATGAAGAGTTAATGGAAATTAATCTGGAGAATAAAATTATACTTAGCTACTGTGATATGTCTAAAGTTGCAAAATTTGGGTATGAAATAATTATTCTTATTGTTCATGAGAAGGAGAAAATACATCTTAAAAATTTAAAATCCAAATTATTTGAATTTGCGAGAGAAGTGTTAAATAAACCTAAAATTGAGAGACATAAGTATTTTTTTGAAAATCTCGATTTGTTTTTTAAAGAAACATTAAAGAAAAAGATATTATTAGTTGGACGAGCAGCTACAGGAAAATCTAGTATTAAGCAAGTTATTTTTGAAGGAAAGATGCCACAGGAGTTATTATCTAATCCCCTTGAGCCAACTCGTGGTTTAACACCCTCTGTTTATTCATGGTTAGATCTGGATTTGGGTATTTTCGATTCAGCTGGTCAAGAACTGGATTATTTATTAGATGATAAAAATGAACAAACCTTAGCATTCGAAAATACTGATATTATAATATATATGTTTGATTACCTAACGTGGGTTGAAAATAACGAAATAATAATAAAAGATATCAGAAAAATTTCAAGAATTATTAAACAAGAGTCTTATAATGCTAGGATTATATTATTTCTACATAAAATTGACTTAATTAAGGAAGAAAATAGAGAACAAAACATAAAAAATATCCAGCGAGAAATAAAAGAACAATTGAATTTACAGATTTATTTTACAAGTCTTTATCCAAATTTAATTTATAATACTTATAATGCATTTTATGAGATTTTGAGTAATTTTTCCAAAGAGACAATTTATTTTAAAGAAATTTTGGATGAAAAAATTAAAGACAGTTCAAAATCTATGTGTTTTATAACTAATCAAAACAGTAGTATAGTTGTTCAGACAATGTCTAATGATTTCAATTTTAAATTAATCAACCAAATTCATAGATTAATTGCTCAATTTGACCAATCATTTGAAGACATGTGTATGAATGATAATATCGATTATATGATACTTTCAAGTTTGAAAAATTTTAATATTATTATGAAATTTCTTAACCTCTCGAATTATAATCTTAAAAATTTAATTTTAATCTCTGAAATAGCTAGTATCAATCAATTAATAGGATTTTGTGAGGAAATTAAAAGTACTTTGAATAGATATTTTTATAAAGATATTCAACTATGAGAATCTAAAATGGGTAAGAAGATAATTTTCGTTGGACCGCCTGGAGCGGGAAAAACCACCTTAAGAAAAGTTTTTTTTGAGGGAGAATCTTCTTCAAAATTATTAGATTATGCATTAGAGCCTACACATGGTAAAGAATCAGTTATTCTTCAGTTAAGTGAGGATGTTGGAGTGTTTGATCTAGCAGGTCAGGAAAATACAAGGTGGTTTGAAACAGATGATAAAGAAATTTTCTACGATACAAAAATTCTTATAGTAGTTATTGATATTACAACAGACCATGAAAGAATTATAGAGTTTATTAACAGAGTTATTAAAATTCGAAATGAATTAACACCGACTGCATTTATATATATATTAATTCATAAAATTGATTTGGTAGCACAAAAAACAATCAAAGCAATAAAATATAAAATTTCTGATGTTATTGGTGAGGAAAAGTCTGTTAAAATTGCATTTACAAGTATTCAGAAAGTATATTTCCCCTCAACATTTTCATTGTTTATGGATATCTTAGATACATGTATAAGTGAAAGGGTAACTCCTGAAAGAATTAATTTGAATCTACTTCAAAACACTATTGATTTTTTATATGAATTACAAAAGAGTGTTTTAATTTCGAAAGATGATTTACAGATAAGATTAAAAGCTCCTGATGAAATGATTGATTCTATAAGCAAACTATTGAGTAATAAAGGACATATTGATGTTTCAAAAATAAATGATAGAACAATTTTTAGTTTAACTGATAAAGGTAAAAATTATTTTAAAGAAATTTTAAATAAATTTTCTTTGCAAAAATTGATTAAATTTGAGAAAGAACATTATAAGACAGAAGCCGCTTTAGGGCCAAAAGTTCCTCCATATTTAGGTTTTTTGGTGGCTGATAAAGATGGAAAAACAATAATAAATGTAGAAATATTTGACGGAGCTTTTGATTTAATCTTAAATGCTGAAGAGGGAGCAATGAAAACTGATTTTGAGTTAATTCCTATGTTCATTAGTGCTTTAGAAAAATTCTCGGAAGAAATAAATATAAAGGAATTAGCGGGTTTTCAATTAAAGGGAACAAATATTGAAATGCAAACTTTATCTTTTGAATTATATACAGTTACTCTTTTTATAAATCCAGAAACAAATGTTAAATTTTTTGAATATATAATCAGAGAATGGTTTGAAAATCTTTTTGAAATACATAGAAAAGAACTTGAGTCTGCTATTAAGACTGGTTATATGACTCAAGTTTCTAAATTAAATCAAGAAGGGAGAGAATGGTTGGACAATCTTAACCAAAGATATAAAAATATGGCTATGAACTTGGAGATTTTTGATTTTGATCAAGCTAAAGTACTTTATCATCATATAGATGATATATCTGCAGATATTAATTTTAAATATACTTTAGTCTTACAAAAGATCAAAAAATTAAAAATAGATTTAATGAAGGCGATATTAGTAGAAGATTTTCAAGAAGTAAAAGAAATTGCCGGTAAGATTCGAGAAATTAAAGTTTAAATATAGGTTTTTACTTTTTAAGCAATAATTTTTATTATATTCTACCAAATTTCATTAAGTAGTAAAATATTTTAAATTATTAAATTAATTTATAAAAAATTAATTCCCAAAAATTTCGTTTGATCTAAGAATTTGATTGATTTTAGAAATAATGATTTAGATTTCCCGATAATTGTTAGTCCGAATCTAGGGATTCCTTGTTTTTTAAAATATGGTAATAAAAGAAAAAAGAGAGATTATTCTTTCAATTTATTAGTAATCACAAAAAAAATTGAATCTAGTGCTATCTTAAAAACATCTCTAGAAGAAGCAATACAAATCATCCCTCTTAAAAGATTGAAAATTGAGAAAGAATCTAAAGATAATTCCCTAAAAAATATTGCTATTCGAGGCATTCCAATAGATTTAAAACTTGATAAAATCGAGAACACCGATATCCTACCAATAAATCGGGTAGCTTTTCTTGAAGATCAGTATTATTTGAATCCTCAGGATTATCTTATTAAATTTAAGACATTTGGAAATTTGAATAAATTTTTTAAAGTATCTGTATCATTTGCAGAAAATTCTGAGGTAAAGACTATCTTAAAACATCAAAATTTTATAATGTTCGATATCGTTCATAAAATCTCAGATAAATTAAACCGAATAAATTATCATTCACTTGTGTTAACTAAACAAGATTGGAAAAATTTTACGTTTGTTCAAGCGACAGATATTCATCTCGCCAAAAGAAATGACCTAATTTTAGAAAAATTAAAGACAGATATATCAAAAAGAGTTTCGACTAAAATTAGAGATTTAATTAACGGATTAAATAAAAAAGAGATTACACCAATAGAAAATAGATTAATAAATCCAAATAATCAACTTAGAAAATTTATAAAAATCATAAATAAAAAAGTCCAAAAAAACCAAATTGACTTTTTAGTTTTTACAGGAGATATTATAGACTTCTGTTTAATTAGTGCAATTGAAAAATTAGAAGATATGACGGATTTCAACTTTCCAAATACAAACTGGAAGATTTTTCAAGATATAATTTTAAACAGAATAGATTATAATAAACCTGGGATGATAACCGGTGAAGAATTACTCTGTCCTATCTTCACTATTCCTGGAAATCATGATTTCCGCTTGGGACATTATGATTTAAGATGGGGATTTATGTATAGAAAATTAGGATTAGTATTATCAGAAGCAATAATGTTATACGATGAATGGGTTGCAGACCCAATAAGAGCACTAACTCCCTTAAGAAAATGCTTGATTAATTATTGGCAAGAAATTAATCCGGCTTTAGATTATATCATAACTTTAGGCAATAACCACTTTATTTTTATGAACTCAGGGTATGATTCTGGCAAAGATTTTCGAGATTTCATTACGGGATTTCCATCATCAACTGGTATGACAGATGCTCAAATAAAACTTTTAGAGAATTTCTTAAATTATAAATTTAAAGGAAATGAAAATATATTTCTTTTTACACATGGACCAATAATTAATCCCATAAAAAAGATAAAATTTATTCAAAAACTGAAAAAAAAGATAAATGTAGATACTTTTCTTAATTTTGAGGAATTAAAAGAATCAAATTTAGCCAAAAAGGGAATCCCAGAGGATAAAAGAAATATTGATGATAAAATAAATCTCAAGTATGGAACTATTACTAATAACTGGCAAGAAATGATAAATTTTTGTAAAGATTTCTGTTTAATAGCGTTATGTGGGCATACGCACACCTTAAGAGAGTTTAGATTACAAAATCCGATTAAAAAAAGTAAAGTATTCAAATCCGTTCCATTCAATTTGATAAAAATTGAAAATCCTGCAGCAGTATTTTTCGATGATTATTCAGAGTTATTAAAAAATCAAAAAGATATATGGAATAAGAAACCTTTTTTGTTTCAGACGCCCGCTTTGGGTTTAGGTTCTTACAAACATCCTACTATAGGTGGGGCATATAGAATAATTAAAATAAAAAAAGAAAAGATAGATTCTTTCAGGGTAAAATTTATACCAAAATGAATTAAATAAACTTATTAACCTAATAAGGAGTTCATGAAAATAAATTCAAATATTTTGAAAAAGAATAATATAAATAGATTTGAAACATGGAATTCGATATTTCTAATTATTTGATTAATTTTTCACTTAAAAAAAATTTAGATAGCTTTCTTGATGATTCCCAGAAAACTCAAGTTGATGCTTTCAAAATAAAAAATAAATCGATAAAAAAGTATATTAATGAATTTTGGACATCAAAACAGAGACAAGCATCATCTATTCATGAAATTTCATATAGAGCTTGTTTTAAAGCACAACTTCCAAGATTTTTTATAAAACTATTAACGAAGCCAAATCATATTATTTATGATCCTTTTAGTGGTCGGGGTACAACCATAATTGAAGCGGGTTTACTAAACAGAAATGTAATTTCCAATGATATTAATCCTTTAAGTGAAATTTTAACACGACCGAGATTAAATATTCCCTCTATTGATGATATCAAAGATAGATTAGACAATATTCCGTTAAATTTGGAATTCGAAAATGAAATTGATTTATCCATGTTTTATCACGAAAAAACAAAGAGGGAAATACTTTCTTTGAAAACTTATCTTTATAAAAGAAAAATAGGAAATAAAGAGGATGATATTGATAGATGGATTCGAATGGTTACTACTAATAGATTAACTGGACATTCTAAAGGTTTCTTTTCTGTATATACTTTACCTCCAAATCAAGCGGTTTCACAAGAAAGACAAATTAAAATAAATAGAAAACATCGTCAAAAACCAGAGTACAGAGATGTGAAAAAAAGAATTATAAAAAAATCAATCTCTTTACTACGAAACCTAACTATGCAACAAAAAAAAAAATTAAGAGAAATTTCTAAAAATGCAATATTTTTAACGAAAGATGCAAGAAATACACCAGAAATTAAAAAGAATTTGGTTCAATTAACGGTTACATCTCCCCCTTTTCTAAAAGTAGTGCAATATTCAAAGGATAATTGGTTAAGATGTTGGTTCAATTCAATAGATGCAGAAGAAATATCTAAAAAAATTACAATGGAATCTGATGTTAATAGATGGTCAAAGATGATGGGTAATGTTTTTAAAGAATTATATAGAATCACCAAAATAAATGGATGGGTTGCATTTGAAGTGGGAGAAGTCCAGAAAGGAAAAATTAAATTAGAAGAATATATTGTTCCTGAGGGATTAAATGCAGGATTTATCTCTAAAGGAATTGTCATTAATGAACAGGAATTTACTAAAACATCTAATATTTGGGGTATAAAAAATAAAGAATCAGGGACTAATACAAATCGAATTGTGTTATTTAAAAAAGAGAGCTAAAAAAAAAATTTGGTTATTAAAGAATTAATTATTTCTTAAATTATTCCATTTCCTCTTCATTCAAATTCTCTTCTTCTTGTTCTTCTTCTATAGAGTCCTTTTCTTCATTTATTTTCTCTGTCTCTACTTTTTCTTCTTGAAAGCGTTTTTCTTCAACTTGAACTTTTTTAGGTTCAGTTTCTAATGGTTTTAGTCCTTTAATTTTTAATTTTTTCACTTGTAAAAAGTCTTGGAATTCTTTATCTCCTATCTTATTTATATCAAGTGCTTCATTATCCTCTAAATATTTTTTGAAATCACTTACAATCAAAATTACTTCTTCCTGGTTATAACGTTTTCTCATTATTAACCCTTTCCTTTCTAAGACATATTCAGAATACCATATAAAAAAGAACACGGTAATAATTAACATTAAAAAATTACTAATTAAATTAACTTGATTGCGATCTGTAAAAAATCCTGGTAATGAACCTCCTCCTGTAATCATTATAATCTGGCCTTCAATATATAAAAATGTAAAAGCAAAAAGGAAAAAAGGCATATTATTGACATTGAATATTCGAGAGGTATAGACTTTATCACCCAATCCTTTTAGAACCAAAATAGCTGTAGCTACCATTAATAATACGTCAAGAATTGCCATAATAACATCCGTACCTGTCGGTTGAGTTGCACCACGTAATGCATTTGTGAAACTGAATACTCTATACCAAATAATGAGCCAAATAAAAATGTAAAACATAGAAGAAAATACATTAGGGGTTTCATTCTTTTTACTTCTTAAATGAAGATTAATTAAGCGCCATGATGTTATACCAATAATAATAAAGACGACAACATTCCAACCAATATATAAATATAAATTATCAAGAGGATCTCCTTGATTTACTGGCGCAAAATATGACCAAAATCCATAAAAAGTGCCAATTTGCATTAAGATAGGCGCAGCGAGTCCTAAAATTAAAAAGGCTATTGCGATATATTCTTTTCTTTCAGATAATTCAAATTTTGTAAGAACTTTATTATTTATCTTAATAGATAAATCTTCAAATCCTACTTTGAGAAAAAATATTTGAATAATGTTCCATCCAAAATAAATTATAATGAAAATAGTTGGTAGAATTAAATCCCATCCCAAGAATTGTATGGATGATTGAGTAGAATGGCCTAATAGAAAGTATACTAGTATTATAACAAAACTTATTCCAAATGCAATTAAGAAACCAAAGATTTTATTCCTATCAAATCTTTTGTCTGTAGAAAATAAAAAATCATTCAATTTCGGTATTAATCCAAAAAACATTAGAAATATAAAAGCTAATGAAATTGTTGTTGCTAAAAATAAAATTAGATCCCCCCAATTGGGAATTAAGCTTATTAAGGCAATCAAAATTGCAGAAATGAAGAAAATTATTGTATATAATAAATGGCTTTCATTAAAGATTCTATAAAAATATTTATCTAAAAGTTCTTGAACTTTAATTATAAATTTACTTTTGGGTTTTGGTTTTTCTTCTTCCAAAATTAACCATCTTCTTTTTATTTATTTAAATTAATATAATAAATTCAAAATGTTATATAAAAATAGTTAAGCAATTTTAATATAAAAATTATTGAGATTTCCAAAGAAATGTTCTTAAAAAATAGAGACATATTATTGAACGAGAATATTCCACAGAAAGAACTAGAATTAAGAATAGTGCTTATCGACGCTTTAGAAAGAGCTTTAGATGCAGTAAAGCCAAAAATTTTAATTACGAGAGCCGTAGTTATTGATAAAAACCAACTCAAAATCCATAATTTATCTTTAGATTTAACAAAATTTAGGAGATGTATCATAATCGGTGGCGGAAAAGCATCTGGTGCTATGGCAGTAGAGTTGGAAAACATTTTAATTTCATATGGGAAAATTCCATTTAATGGAATCATTAATATCCCAAAAGGATTAGAACTTGATAACAAATATTTCTCTGGTAGAATAAAATTAAACTTTGCATCTCATCCCATTCCTGATGATGCTGGTATAAATGGAGTTAAAAATATGATGGATTTAATCCGAAATACTTCTAATAATGATTTAATTTTCTGTCTAATTTCCGGTGGGGGTTCAGCATTATTACCTTTACCAATGAAAGGATTAACTTTAGAAGATTTAAAAGATGTGAATTCATTATTATTAGCTTCTGGTGCCAGTATTGAAGAAATTAATGCGATAAGAAAGCATCTGTCTGCTTTTAAAGGCGGTCGATTAGCTAAAGCTGCAAATAAAAAGGGGCAACCAACAATAATTTCACTGATAATTTCCGATGTGATTGGAAATCGTCTAGATACAATTGCTTCAGGACCTACAGTTCCAGATCAAACAACCTACGAAGATGCAATAAATTATTTAAAAAAATATCAGTTATTTTATAATATCCCAGAAAGTGTAAGAAAATTTTTATTATCAGGATATAAGAAGGAGATTCCTGAGACACCTAAAAAAGGAGATCCATGTTTTCTTAAAGTTCATAATTTCATAATAGGAAGTGTAGAAAATGCTGCAAAAGCCGCAGAAAATTATTTGAAGCAAAATAATATAGAGGTTAGATATATTCAAGAAAAAATCAAGGGAGAAGCCAGAGATTATGGGGCAAATTTATTTAAAATTATTTCACAATTCATAGAAGAAAATGCAAAAAAAGCGAAAACTGATAAATTTGCCTTAATTGGAACTGGCGAATTAACTGTTACGATAAAAGGGGATGGTACTGGTGGTAGAAATCAAGAGATGCTTTTAAATTTTCTTAATTCAATTAAAAATAAAGAAATTGATTACAATTTTTTAATCCTGGCAGTAAATCTTGATGGTATAGAAGGAAATAGCAAAGCTATGGGTGCAATTATTGATAATTATACGATAAGTAAGTATAGAAATATGAATTTAGATTTATCAATATTCCTTGAAAATAACGATTCAAATACATTTTTTAAAATGTTAAAGGATGAAATTATTACTGGTTATACTGGCATAAATGTGAATGATCTGACGATAGGAATCTTATCTTTTAATTGAATAATTTTTATGATAAAAAGGAGCTTGTTAAATGATTTAGATAATTTTTTTTATAATAAAAAACCAAAGATAGCATAATTATATGTTAAATTTTATTATCTATCTTCTATAAAATTGAATAAAAAAATACTTCAGGGGGGATAATTTTTTTGTTAAAATAGGATTAGTATTATCTATCCGGTGATAGATTTTTTTATTTTGGTTGAGTACCTCCCCCCTGGAGCCCCCCAACATCGCGTGGATTTAAAATGAGTATGAAGTGATTAGATATGATTGGGATATGTTTGGATTCCATCTTTTTCAATAGAAGTATATTTCCTTTTTTATACATCCCTACACCTCCCAATAGAGCCACTCTGGATTTATTGATTAACCTTTAGAATGGAAATTATTTATTTTTTAAAATTTCAGAAAAATATTTTATTTTTTTACCGATTATGTAAAATTTTTACTTTTTTTTTTAAATTTGTTTACCTAATTAATACTTGGATCACATATTTAAACTTTTTGTTATAATAAAAGAAAAAGTAATTGTAAAAAAAGAAAATTATTCTTATTTATTAAATAATTCTTATAAAGAAATTTAAAATACAGTAAAATTATGTATTTAATAATTCTGTGCTTCTACCCAATTGTTATGAAAAAAAGTGAGTAAATTGAATTAATAATACCTTTTTCAAAGAATATATTATTTTTTAGTAAAAAAATTTTCAATCTCAGGTTTAAATTCTTGGAATTTATCAATAATAGTAAAATTCTCATTATTATATCTCTGTATAAATTGTTTTAGTATAAGTTCCAACTTAACTTTGACTTTTTCAACTTGTTTATCAATATTTTTCTTTTTATCACATATAGCATATGCAAGAATGTTTTCTACAGTATTGAAATCTCCCGCTTGAATTGTTCCAGTAATAAAAATAAAAAGAATATCGCCTGATTCAAGATATTCTAAAGCAGAACCTTGAAATGCTTTTTCTACAAATTGTGTTATAGCAGAAATAAATGATGATCTAAGGTCCTTATGAACTTCCTTTTTTGTTTTTACCGAGATGTTTTTAATGATATAATTTACAATCGTAAATCCACGAAATATTATACCAGCTTCATATAATTCTTTCAAATTATTAACCATTCATTACTTTAATTTGTTATAAACATTAACTACTTTGAATAAAATTTTCTCGAATTTAAAATATGAGCCATTACTACATATTTATCTAATTATATTAATAAATATAAAGGCAAATTTATAAGGAAAAACATTCTTACCTTTGTTAAGTATTACAATTATAATTAAAAATCAAATATAGAGTAAGAATTTGAGAGAATTTTATGCTTGTTGATGAAATTAACATAAAATTAGTCATTTTGGGTGTTGGAAGTGTTGGAAAAACTTCAATAGTAAAATCATTTTTAGATCAAGAGATTCCAAGAATGTATATTCCAACAATTGGAAGCAGTATTGCAAGGAAGGAATTTATATTAAAAAATATTGCAATTAAAATTAATATTTGGGATATTGGTGGTCAAAAATCCTTTAATCCTTTAAACCCAGTATTTTTTACTAATGTTGATGCAGCTTTTTTAGTGTTTGATTTAACTCAACCAAAAGAAACATTACCTAGATTAGAAATTGATTATTTAGCAAATTTGTCAAAATATACCAATAAATGTATTGCATTTGTAATTGGAAATAAATTAGATTTAATTTCAACTAAGGAAGAACTAGAGAATATTGCAAATTATTATAAAATAAAAAATGTTCCATTAATTCTAACTTCTGCTAAAACTCAAGAAAACCTACTTGAAGCATTTAATTTAATCATATTTAACTTTTTGAAGGAATGGGAGAAAGGACTTAAATCTAAACAATTTCAGGGAATATCAAATGAATTCTTGAACTTAATTAACAAAACTGAAAATCAGCTAAAAGATTTATTTGTAAATTTAGATAAGGTAGACTCAATTATGATTTCAAGTAAATCATTACCTCAATTAACTAAAAAAAAAATTTCATCTTCTACCCCTAATTTAGATTCTGGAATTGAATTAATTGATTATGGAAGATATAAGAAAAAAATTGAAGAATTTAATAAAATAAAAGATCATATTACTGATTCATTTGATAATAAATTAACCATTATAAAAGATGTAATTTCAAGTTTAAAAACAACTCCAATAGATTCACTTATTGATACAATTGACAAAACAATGAAACAATTAAATGATATTAAAAAAGATTTTGAATTTAACTTAGATTCCTTATTGAGTTTAGAAAAAAGTGAACAAAATGTGAAAGAAGTAAAGAAAGAACTTAAAGAAACTGGAGGCGAATAAAGATTCCAAAAGAGAAAAAAGATAAAATGGAGCAGATAGAAAGCACAAATGAAATTACAATGGATGAGATTGAAGAATTAGATGAACAACTTATTAATATTGAGAATTGGGTAAAATTTTTTGATGGAGAGATAAAAACTATAAAAAATGATGTCAGTAATATTCGAGAGCAAATAAAAACTCAAGAAAAAACTATAAAAAATGATGTCAGTAATATTCGAGAGCAAATAAAAACTCAAGAAGAAATAATCAATAGTAAATTTAAAGAATTTTCTGAGCAATATTTAATTGATAAAAAAAATATGACAGCAAAATTACAAGAAATTGAAAGTGAATATGATACAATGAAAATTTCCTTGGCAATAAATGAAAAACACCTATTGGAAAGGTTAAAATCGATGATAAGTGCCGAGATAGACATGGCTGTTAAAGGTAAGGAGCAGGAATTACTTATGAATTTGTGGATTGATGAATTAAATCAGATTATTTCGGATTTTGAAAAATTAAAGAGCATGCATCCAAAGGAATTTTCACTTCGGATTAATGAAATATCAAAAACAGTTGAGATATTTAAACAAAATCTTAAAAAATAGAATTTATATTCCTGCTTTTTACAAAGTTAATCTAAGTTAATTTCCTTTTAATTAAATTTATTGCATTTATTCAATTATTCTAAATTATAAATGCCTCGTCTAAATAAATATAAATAAATTCGCTCAATATTTTTTGTTATAACCAATGATTGATCAAAATTTTATTGAATTTTTAATACCAATATTAGTCTCTTTATTCTGTGGTTTTATTATTGGAATTGAACGAACAAGAGTATCTGCACAATATGGTGCTAGAGATCATATATTTTTTTCAATAATATCTACTACAATTATTATTCTATATGATAAATTTTTGCAAGATCTAGGTTTTTATATTCTTATTATTATTTTTGGAGGAATGATTGTATTTTTATTAATTGGTACTTTTTATCGATTATTTAGAACTGATGACCCAGGATATACGACAACATTATCTATGCTTTTGGCAATGGTTGTTGGAATCGTTAGTTATTATAATTCTTATCTTGCTATAACTATTTCAGTTATATTTTTAATAATCCTTTCTACTAAAAAGCAATTCTATAAAATACAAAAGTTAAAAGATATTGAATGGACAGGAACTGTTGAATTTTTAGCAATTATGATATTAACGCTTATACTTTTCCCTCAATATTTAATAATTTATAATATTCAAATTGTTACTATAGTATATGTTTTTCTAACCATTTTAGCGATTAAATATTTCTCATATTTTCTTCTTAAATCGTCATCGGAAAAGAATTTATATGTTTTATCGATATTAGGAGGCTTTGCTCATAGTGAAGCTACTACTAAAGAATTAGCTGAAATTGACGCTCATCCTGCAACTGTTTCATTATTACTTCAGACTATGATCATTAGAATCCTTTTAGTAATAATTCTAATCTCATTTGAATTAACCGTTAGATTATTTTACCCATTAATATTAACAACCATAATTGGCATAATTATAAATATATTAATTTTAAGGAAAAAAGAGAAAAAGTATATTCTTCAAAAAGTGAAGAACCCTCTTTCTTTAAAATCAGCTTTAATTTTTTCTTCTACCTATTTACTTGCGGTGTTCTTAACGATTATATTTAAAAATATTCAAATCCCATATCAGTTATATCTCCCAATTGCAATTCTGATGGGATTATTATCTGGTGGTGCAAGTTCATTATTTACATCTACAGCATATATTTCAGGATTAGTTGAAATTAATTTGGCTATTAATATGATTGTTTTTGGATTATGTGCTACAATATTAAATAAATTATTATATTATTATCGCTTTCAAAAAACAAGAAGTAAAAAAAATATAATCAATTTAATATTATATTTGTCATTAACAGTAATAATTCTTTTATTTTTCTCATTTACTATAGGTTTTTTATGATTTCCAGTTAATTTAGAGCTTGATTTTGAATTTATTATTTTTGTTGTAAAAAAGGATTCAATATCAAGTGTTTTATGTTTGTATTTTTAGATCTAAGAAAAAGTCTTATAACAAAAAGTTTAAATATGTAAAAGAAAATATTTTAGTACTAAATATTCGTTTCTTTTTGGTAAAAAAAAAGCTCAAGACAAAAAAAGAACTCAAAAAGTGATATAATGAAAGTATTATTAAATAATTTGATATATTCTAAAAAAAATTTACTTATAAATACTCCGTTTAAAGAATCAAGCAATATAAAGCAAGATAATTTTTATCTTGAACAATTTAGAGTAAAAGATATTTTTACTGAGATTGATTTCGCTCGTTTACAAAGATTAAGAAACAAAGCAAATAGGATTAAAAAGTTATAAAGCAATTTGAGATAAAATTTAAAAAAAGCCAAATAGGGTAAATGGGGGAGAACGGCTTCTCCTTATAGGGAGAAGCCACCTTTTTTTTTCCTTGTCAAGTAATAAATTAAATAGAATTTAAATCTAGTTATAAAAATAAATATAGTTAATAATAAGTTTATTAGTAAGTGTTTTTTAGGTTAAAAAATATCGAAAAAGTTAATAAAAATTTAATCTATTAAGAAGTATTAGATATAAGGAATTTTAAATTAACATTAAAAAACTATAATCAAATAAAAAAAAACAAAAGTAAGTGAATTACTATGGATTGGGGAATGAAAAATCGCTTATCACGGATAATTAACCCAAAATCTGGGCATTGTGTAATGTTAGCGGTTGATCACGGTTATTTTGGGAATGTTCCGGGTGCTTTAAAACGTTTTGAAGATTTAAATATACTTTTTGAATACGCTGATGCTTTAATGTTAACACGTGGAATGCTTCGAAACTGTGTTCCTGCAGAAGTTAATAAACCAATAGTTCTGAGAGTTTCAGCTGGTGCAAGTATGCTTAAAGAACTCTCAAATGAAGAAATCAATGTTACGATAGATGATGCGATTAGATTGAATGTATCTGCTATCACATGCTCGATTTTTATTGGTGGTGAATATGAGAAACAATCAATTATGAATCTTTCAAAATTAGTAAATTGGGGTCAAACTTATGGTATCCCGGTTCTAGCAGTTACTGCTGTTGGTAGAGAGATGGTAAGAGATGCAAGATATTTGAGTATGGCATCTCGAATGGCAGCTGAAATGGGTGCAACTTTCGTTAAGACTTATTATTGCGAAGATTTTGAAGAAGTTACTAGTATATGCCCGGCACCAGTTGTTATTGCAGGTGGTAAGAAAATTGAAGAACGTGATGCCTTACAGATGGCTAAAAATGCTATAGATAAAGGGGCAGTCGGCGTAGACATGGGAAGGAATATTTTTCAATCTGATAAACCTGTTGGAATGATTAAAGCAGTAAGAGAAATTGTCCATAATAACGCTAGTGTAGATGATGCATTTGAAATTTACCAAAATGGGTAAATTAAAAATTTCCTTAATTTTTTTTTAATATATATTTATTATTTAATTGGGATTTTGGTCAAGTGACAAGATCTAAGATAGATAACATCAGAATTGACGAAATAGCGGATAAAGTTTTACTTATTCATCAAATAAAAGCATCTGGACCTTTTACTAGATGTGATGGGTTGCTCATATTACCTAAAGAAGATCGTAATTCTAAAACCGTTGTTCTTGACTTAAATGTAGAACCCAAATGCATTAAATCTATCAATGAAGTATATGGACCAGTCTCAGAATATGTGTGTAGTCATGGACATATGGATCATATCACCCATGTTTATATGTGGGAGCGATTCGGTGCGAATATATATGGTTTTATTCCGGAAGCTAATTATTTGCTTAATCTATACAATCTTTTTGAAGGTTTTGGGTTCAATGAAGCTATGGACTTTTCAATAATAGAAAAATTTGCAGAACTTAATAAATATCATGAATGTAATAATGTTATTCCAATTAAACCTGGCTCTAAATTAAAATTTGAAAATTTTAAAATTGAAACTATTCCATTTCAGGGTCATTCATTAGCTAATGTGGGCTTTTACCTTCCCGTAGAAAGAATACTACATATCGGATGCCTTGGGTTTGACCTTTCTAAGCTAAATAGTGAAGGTTTTGGTCCGTGGTATGGTTTCAAACAATGTTCTATTCTACAATATCTAAAGGATATTGATTTCGCTGAATCTTTATATCTTAGAAAGGCTGATTTCTTGACTTCAAGCCACGGGTATGTTGTAAAAAATCCCGACAGAAGTCCATTTGACTATATGAGGAAAAAAATCGAAAGTAACAAGCTAAAGATTGATCAAGCTTTAAAATCCTTAAATCCACCATTAAAATCCGAAGAAGAAACTGTAAAAAAATTACTCAAAATGGATATTTTTTTTCCAAAAAGAAATATGAGTGGATTCATGCTAGAAATTTACACTTTTTGGGAATATTGGATAATTAAAAATCACATCCAGCTTATTTAATTTATTATCAGATAATAAGAAAGATATATTTAATTTGATCTTAACCTTTAGGATTAGGCTATTTCCCTTTATAATATGGCGATTTTCTAAGTATATGTTTTTTAGCAATTGGACGAATAATCAGAGGAAAAATTTGATTGAAAAATCTTGAGTTTTTAACTTTTTTCTTGACTTCTTTAAAATAATCATCAAGAGTGTATCTCTGATATTGAAGTAAATTTTGACTTTTTTCTGTATCCATAAATCCACAGTGAAAATCATCTTCACTAAAGGCCTCGGAAGGTAAAAAATTGGTTCCAAGACCAAACAATTTAAACATTCTATTAAGATAATCCCTATAGATAATCCGACATTTTTGTCCTCCGGAGATATTCAATGTTTCACCCCAAATTTCATTATTTTCCACCGAATTTGCAAGAGCAAGTCCAACATCTTTAGTATCGCAAATCTCAATACATGTATCTATTGGCATATCAAACATTATGGGGTCCATTTGAAGTTTATTAGGGGAGACAATATAAGTTAAGCGCAAAATAACCCATTTTAAATTAGAAGATCTGATGAGATCTTCACATTTTAGTTTTTGTTTGGCATATTCATCATCAATTGTGGGATTAGGAGGGTCGCTAGTCCTAATTAAAGGAGATTTACGGCGATCTCCATAAATTGCTATCGAAGATGTATAAACCAATCGAGGTTTTTGGGGTTGAATTTCCATTGCCTTAATAATATTTGAGGTACCTCCAACATTAACTTCTTCGGCAAATTTTGGTTGTGCATCAGCAAGTGGAGGAATTATGGCAGCAACATGCAATACGACATCCATTCCTGAGACGGCTTTATTAACATCCTCACTATTCCGTAAATCCCCCCAAATTATTTCAACTTTTCCTTCATAATCTTTTGCTATCTTTTTATTTTTAGAATTCTCAATATCAAAAATTCTAATATTATAATTTTTTTTAGATAATTCCTTTATAGTGCTTAATCCGACATTTCCAAAAGCTCCTGTAAGAAGAACATTCATTTATTTCACTCTTTAATTAAAGAAAAAATTAATTTATCATAAAAATAATATTCAATTCGTATTAAAAGTTACAAAATTTACAAATATTTGTGTTTAATTATTATTGACATTGTTAAGGTTCGAAAATAACCTTTAAAGATTCATTCGCTTCACAGACTACTTTAAAAGCATCTCCAGCTCTACTTAGTGGAAATCGGTGGGAAATTAAATCTACTACCTTTATTTTTTTAGATTTAATCCATTCAAATGCTTCATCAAGATCTTCAGGAGCAGCACCATAAGAAGTCATAATAACAACCTCATTCCTCCAGTAATCATTTATGGGGATTTCTATGTTTATACCTGGTTTTGGGACTGCAAAGTAAATAATAACCGTTCCAGGGCCTGCATATTCTATAGCCTGTTTTGCAGCAGATAATGCACCTGTACATACAATTATACAATCAGGAGGTCTGTTTTCGTTAAATTTTTTTACCTCTGCGATTATATTTTTGCTTGCATGAAGAACTAATTCTGCTCCGAATTCTTTTGCCTTTTTTAATCGATATTCACTAATATCAGTTGTAATTATTTTTTCAACACCTTTTGCTTTTGCTAACTTAAGATGTAATAATCCAGAGACACCACTACCTAAAATTAATAGGGTTTGTCCTTTTCTAATATTTGCTAAACGCTGGGCTCGACATACGCATCCTAATGGTTCAATAAAAACGCCCTCATCATATGTCATATTCTCTGATAAAATATATACTCCTTTTTTTTCTAAATTTATTTTTGGAATTCTGATATATTCTGCAAAACCTCCAGGGTCATAATTTGTATTGTGCAATAAATGACAAGCGGTATGGTGGCCAAGTCGGCAGTAATGGCAATCGAAATCCGGTACGTGATGGGATACAAAAACTCGATCCCCTAACTTATAATCTAAAACACTTTCACCTATTTCAATAATATCACCCGTCATCTCATGACCGAGAACTAGACTATTGACTCCCAATTTTTTCATTTTAGCAAAACGATAATATTCTAAAATATCGCTTCCACAAATCCCGGATTTTTTTACTTTTATTAATAATTCTCCAGAATTAATCTGAGGTTTTGGCATTTCTTCTAATCTAACATCATCATTATTATAATATTTTGCGACTTTCATAATAAATCTCTAAATTTCATATTCATACAGAACAAGTTGATCTAAATAGAAATAACTTTTCTTTAAATTTAACTACTTTTCTTCAACTTTTTTAAAGAATTAAATTAAATAATAATTATTATGAATGCAAAAAATTCAGATCAAGCTGATATGAATAAGCTTTTTGATGAGAAAATTGAAGAATTAGAAAAGAATTTACGATTTGGTGAAGGTGATAAAAATTGTGCTGCTTGGACATTTACAAGTATCCTAGATGTATTAGGATTAGAGAATTTCTTTTTTAATAATCTGGCTATACCTCTTGCTGGTGGCTTTGGGGGATTTAAGAGTATGCATGGATGGAAGGGACCTTGTGGTGCTGTGTGTGCTGGTTGTGCTGCAATCGGAATAATTATGGGTGGACAAAAACCGATAAAGTTTGGAGCCAAATCAAGAATATATTTAAGAGCAGCGAAATTTGTCCATTATTTCGAAAAAGAGTTTGGTTCTGTAATTTGCGAAGATCTTTGCGGAATAGATTTTAGCGACCCAATCGGACTTCAAAAATTTTTAGATGTTGATATTTGGGGAAATACATGCTATAAATATATTATTAAAGCTGTTGATCTTGTAAGAAAAGTAACAGATAAAGAATTAACAAGAAAATGGGGTTGATATCATATCGATAGTAACTCTTCTTTAGATATTTCTTGTCGGTGTTTTTGATCTGCCCATAATTTACGATAGAAATAAAAATATTCGTATAAATCTGATTTGTCTGGTGAATAAATTAGAATTCCATCATTAATAACTTGAATTTTAATATATAATGGTAATTCAGAGAAAAATCGAATGTCATATTTTTTCGAAACAACGTTTATATTTCTTAAAAATACTGATAATAATTCGTAATTTTCTTTTTTTGGAGCTACAATACAAATATCGATATCACTTCTATTTGTCTCCCAATTATATATATAAGATCCGAATAATAATATCCCTAATATCTTTTTATTTGTAAATGCAAATGAAAAATCATTAATTATTTGATCTATAAGTTCTTTTGATACCATTTCCTAATAACTTCTTTATATTTTTCTATACCATCTAAATGAGACAAAATTCCTTTATATGCAATTTTATCAACAAGACGATTATATTTATGTACAATTTTATTTCGCAGACCATGTGCTTCCTTTATAACAAGTGATAACTCTTTGGAAATAACTTGTTTCTTAACTAAAATATCAATATTTGTATAATCATCTTTTGGGATTAGATTTAAATCTTTTATGATCATTGCTGCTAAATCTGAAATTGCCTCTATTATAATTTGATAAGCATGATATATGGATAATTGATTTCTTATATTCAATTTGTTTAAAAAATCTTTTTCTTTAATATCTCTAGTCCATTCCTTAAGATAAT
Source organism: Promethearchaeia archaeon (assembly GCA_029856045.1). GTDB lineage: Archaea > Asgardarchaeota > Lokiarchaeia > Sigyniarchaeales > SOKP01 > 6H3-1. Next base: position 337,406 of record JAHQWG010000028.1, read on the forward strand.
TTAAGAATTCGTCTATTTGTTCTAATTTTTCTCTATATCTTACTATTCTTTTCTTATCCATTCAAATATTATATATTATTTTCTTTTTTAATATTTATGCATTTGAGGTTAATTAATCGGCTTATCTTTTTGCATTTCTTGATATTTTAAATACAATTTATACGCTTTTTCCCATTTTGAATCATTTTTTGGGTTAAATGATTTTATTTCGAATGAATTCCTAACAATATAGCGTAATTGCTGAAGTGATTCTATTTGATCTGTCGCTACAGTCTGCATTAAAATATTTCCAATAGTTGTAGCTTCACTTGGTCCAGCATCTACAGGAAGATTAGTAGCATTGGATGTAAATTGACATAAAAGTTTATTTTGTGAACCTCCACCAATAATATAAATTTTTTCGATCTTTTTATATGAAAATTCTTGTAATTGGTCGAGTATTTGACGATATCTAAAAGCTAATCCCTCAAAAATTATTCTAGAAATAGTACCTATTTCCGTAGGAACATCTTGATCTGTTCCTTTACAATAATTTTGGATTGTTTCAATTATATTCTTTGGATTTAAAAACATATTATTATCTGGAAAAATAAAACTAGTATATGGTTTTGCTCTTTTAGCTAATTTTTCAATTTCACGATAAGAAATTTTTGTTCTATTTTGTTCTTCCCATATTCGTTTACATTCTTGAATTAACCATAATCCCATAATATTATTAAGAAAGCATATTTTTCCAAAAACCCCTCCTTCATTTGTGAAATTATATTTAAGAGCTTTTTGATTTATTATAGGTTGAGGTAATTCTAAACCCATTAAACTCCAAGTACCGGAGCTAATATAAGCCCAATTCTTAAATTCTTCTTCAAGTGGAACTGCTGCAATTGCCGCAGCAGTATCATGACAGAGAGTTGCAATAACGGGTGTATTTTCATCTAAACAAGTTTTATTTGTTATAGAGTTATGAATTTTTCCAAGAATAGTTCCATGGTTTATAATACCGGGAAACCATTTAGGATTGAACCCTAACTTTTCTATTAAATCAAACGCCCATTCATTCTTAATTGGATTATATAACTGCGATGTTGTTGCTAATGTATATTCCGAGCCAATTTTTCCTGATAGTAAAAAGTTAAAATAATCTGCAATCATTAAAACTTTATTTATAATGGTGAGTTGTGGGGATTTGGATTTTACCATAGAAAATAATTGAGTAGAGCTATTAATTGGCATGAATTGAATTCCAGTTTGATTAAAAATCTCTTCTTTTCGAACGACCTTAAACATTTCATCAACCATTCCATCAGTTCGCTTATCTCGATAATGATGATTGAGCCCTACAAGCTCATTATTACAATCCAAAAGAACAAAATCAACTCCCCAACTATCGATTCCAACTCCATCAAAATTGGGTCCATACTTTTCTACACACATCTTCAAACCATTTTTTATTTCTTCGAAGAGTCTTAAAGTATCCCAATATAATGAATCAAACACTTGAATAACACCATTGGAAAAACGGTATATTTCATCTAATTTTAATAGTTTGTCTTCAAGAACTCCCACTATTACTCTTCCTGAACTGGCACCTAGATCTATTCCAATATATTTCTTCATTGGATTTTTCATAAATTATAATTAAATAGCGAAATTTTTATAATTTTTCAAATATTTATTAAAAATTATGGAAGATGATAAAGAAGACCAACTTAGAATAGAAGTTGTAAATGGGGCGAAAGAGATCTTTTCTAAAGGCTTAGTGGAAGCAGGGGAAGGTAATGTAAGTATTCGAATTCCGAAAAAGGATGAACTCTTCATCACACCATCATTTAATAAATATACAACCTTAGTGAAAGATGAAATAGTTCATATGAAATTTGATGGTGCGCCATTAAGTTCAGGAAAATTGCCCTCTACAGAATATCGGCTTCATGTAGCTATTTATGAAGCGCGTCCAAGAGCTAATTGCGTAATACACACTCATTCACCATATGCAACTATGCTTTCTGTTGTGCAAAAAAAAATCCCAGTAATTATGGAAGAACAAGTTGTATTTTTAGGTGGATCTATTGATATAGCGGAATTTGGTAAGGCACATACTGAAGAAATTGGAGAAAAAGCACTTGAAGTTATGGGTATAAAAAATGGTGTATTATTAGGCAATCATGGAGTTTTAGTATGTGCAAGATCTATGGGACATGTTGTTATATTAGCAGAATTAGTTGAAAAATTGGCAAGAATTTATTGGGGTGCACTTCAAATAGGAGACCCTATTTTAATTTCGAAAGAAGATTGTCAAAGATTTAAAAAGCACTTTGATTCTTTGTTTGCAACGTATGTAAAAAAAAGAAGGAGATAAACTATAAAATATCTAAAACTTTTTAAGATTTTAATAAAAAATAATTAAAAGAGCTAGAACAATCTTTGACCGCAAATATAATTACAAAAGTAGTAGAAATAAATAATTGTAATGGAGATACATTTGTAAAAGCTATTTACAAAGAAAAATTTTGGGAAATTATTAGTCCCGTTACCAAAATTGAAGTAGAGTTCATTTCCCCCAATGTATTTCGGAGTGAGATAATTGATGAAGTTAAATTAACTGTAGGTAATCTTTTAAATATTCCAATAGAGATGACCGGTGAAATGGTTTTACTGGATAAGGGAGAAGTACCGGAAAAGGGAAGATTAATAGAATTTAATGTTCGAAATAATAAAGATGTTAAAAAATTAGAAGGACGCTTCAGAATCAAACAGATCTCAACAAATACTGTAAAAATTGGAGTATTCATTCAAATTCTTGAATTAAGTAGTGATTTTATCAATTTAATTGGGAAAAGTGCAGCGGAACTCATTTTAAGAACAAAAATTACCGGGATGTTGAGAAATTTAGAGAAATATTGCCAATCTAATAATCTTAAAGATCTTTTATAGCGCATAAATCTCATAAAATTTACATTTCAATAAAATTTAGGTAAAGATAAATAAAAACTTATTAAAAAATAATAAATTCATATAAATTTAAGATATTTCAATTTTAGAAATTCATGTGAAGTTTTATGCCACAAAATAAAAAAAAAAGCACAAAAGAAAAACCAGTAGATATCACTGAAGAGACCAGAGAGTGCCCTATATGTGGAAAAATGTTAAAAAGACCATATTGGAAACATCTACAAAAAAAACATCCAAAAGAATACCATGAAAATAGAACTACGTGGATTCAGCTCTACAAAGATTACACAGCAATGGGGATGAGTATGGATATGAGTTTAAAAGTAATTAGTGAATTGTTTAATGTCTCAGAAAAGGAGATTAAATCACTTTTAAAGAAACAAAAAATATTATGAAAAATAAATTTTTGTAATCAAATTTATTAACTTAAAATTCCTCTTCTTCTTCCTCCTTTAACAAACCTGTTTGCTTCAACAAATCCTCAACAGTTTCTTTTGTTTTCATAACTTGTTCGTTATCTTTCAAGTTCAAGTTATCTAAAACTGAATCGGTGAATTCCATAAACTTCTTAATCGATTTACTAGATAAATCTTCAACTTTCTCTTGTGTTTCTTTTACAAAATCTCTTCCAGAATCACCAAAAACACTTCCAACAAAATCAACAAATGATTTATTTAATTTGTCAATGAAGGTTTCATCTTTTTCTTCTTCATAACTCATAATATATTTACCTTATAAAAACGTATTTTAATTTATTTCATTTAATTGATTTTATAAAAATTTAATCATATTAATAATAATTTCAAATAAAAAAAGATTTTTTACCTTCCTCGTTTATCTGAAGGCTTCCATTATTTTTCAATTACATTATCTTTTTTCAATCCTAATTCTTCCTCAGCATACTTTTTTATTGCCTTCCATTGGCTTTCACTTGTTCCATAATATTTAAAGAGAGCGATACCTAAACCAAAATCGAAGCCTTTCATTTGTTTTAACATCTCTTCAGTATTACATTCTACGGAATTAGTAATAGATAATACAGGAGTATTACCGAATTCGTGAGCTCGCTTTTTAATATTTCTAATAAAATACCAATAGAAAATATCACCTACTTTACCCCAAAACCATCCATCATCTCTAGTTCCCATTAAATATGGATATTCCATAGGTGAGACAACATCCAAAATCGTAGATAATTTCTTCCAATCTTGGCCCAATCTTTTCCTTGATAATATTTTTTTTGGTCCAGGAAGACAAAACCATCCTGTGATACAATCTTGATTAATAGATTTAATCGTATCTTGCAATTTCTGAGCATATTCTGCAATAGCATTGGTCTTAAAATCAAACCATTCCTTACTATTAATGATTTTTGCTTTCTCTCCAAATTTCTCATGAAATAATTTAACACAATGATCACAAGCACATAAATCAATAAATGCTCCATTATATCTGATATAATCTGCAAAAAAAGCTTTAATGGGATAATTTCTTACTATCTCTTTCGTTAGCTCTAGAAGATAATCAATATGTTTGCTATTTGGACACATGAAACTAGTTAAGGGAATATAACCTTGCCCGCGATTGCCTCTAGAAGCCCCAATCTTTTCATCTATTTTATTTGTTAAGAAGGGGATTTTTTTCTGATATTCCTCAAAAGAAATACCATCTGGTAAATCAACTCTCATTTCACCTTCATTATGGGTTGATATTTCTCCTTTTTTATATTCTATCCCATGTTTTTTTCCGCTTTTACCGTGAATACTTACTCTTTCTGGATGTAAATATCCTTGATAAGCATCATTCATTGATGTGAATGAGACCATTAATGTAATATTTCTATCCTTTCCAGCATCACAAAATTCTCCTAAAATGTCTCGATCAGTAGGATTCCATCCAATATTTGTATCCCAAGTACATGCACCATCAGTGTCTTTAATAACTAAACCAAAAACATTAATATGACACTCTCCTAATTTATCCATTACCTCATTTACATTAAGACCATTTTGAGCAAATTGGTAATCTAATTTTCTAAACCCTTTTGGACCTCTAACCGGCATTAATCCCATAGCGTAAATTTTCTTTACTCCGAAAATTGTTTGTAATTTTTCAATTTTCTTCAAATCCATTGAAAAATATTTTGACCAATCTACTGTTTTTACCAAATTAATCCTTATTATTTTAAATTTTTAATATATTTATGATATTCGATAGTTAGAACATTTTTTCTTACTACTTTTTTAGATAATTTTGGATCTTTTTCAAAACTTTTTATTTTTTATAGTGTAATTATTATTAATGAACGCAAACATCACGAGTAATAAGAGTACATTAAGTCAATATTATGAAATTGATGATAGTTATCAACGTTTTGATGCAAAAAATCATATGATCTATAGACCATTCTGGGACAAAACTTTACCAACTTACAGACAGATGTTTTTTACTAACATTGAAAAACACATTAAATCTAAGAAAGAAGGATATACACGTTTTGATTTCGCTTTTGTGAAAGCTGGATGGACAATTTATGAAAATTCTCCATTTGCTTTTGCATGGGAAGGAGAGAAAATTCATACAATAGATGAATATGGCACAAATTGGACAAGATCCGAACATAATATTGAAAATCTTAATGAATTTACTCAAAAAATTAAAAAAGTTGCAAAGTTTTATGGAGCATCGCTAGTAGGAATTACAGATATTGACAAAAAATGGATTTATAACACTGATTTAAAAGTAAAAGCATTATCAAAAATAGAAATAGATAAAAATCGAATTAAATCTACTGAGAATGACGATGCTTTTTCCAAAAAACCCATCTTTTTACCGAAAGGAATTAATAAAGCTATTATAATAGCAATAGAAATGAACTCAGATGGATTAGCAACTGCACCTGCACAACCATCCTCAGCATCATCTGCTATTGCGTATTCAAAAATGGCATTTTCAATAGCTTGTGTTGGCGAATTTATTAGAAATCTTGGGTATAGGGCGATTCAATGTGGTAATGATACTGCTTTAAGCATTCCTCTAGCAATCGATGCAGGTTTAGGCGCTTTAGGAAGATCAGGCTTATTAATCACTCCTGAATATGGTCCAAGGGTTAGAATTTGTAAAGTTTTTACAGATCTACCTTTAAAATCTGATAAACCGAATTCTAAATTTATTGAAACAATTAAAGAAACTTGTAGGGATTGTTTTAAATGTGCTGATGCTTGTGAAAATGGTGCAATAACTAAGGATAAAGAGCCGAGCTTTAAAGGAGAATCATCTTCAAACAATCCAGGTGTCAAGAAATATTATGTAAATGTCGAAAAATGTTTTGAATTTTGGGTAGAAAATAGCGGTGATTGCGGAAATTGCATTACAGTATGCCCATTTTCTAAAATTAAAAAATCGATAACACCTAGTGAATTTTGGAATAAAATATAAAAAGTAAAATGATTTTTAATTGATATTTGTTGAGTGAAAAATTATTAATGTAATTTTCTTATATTTTTTTATTAAATACCAAAATATTTATGATATTTAATATTTGAATGATTTTCATATTTTAAGGGAAAAAAAAATTTCCGAAAAAAAATATAAATATATGAAAAATATTTATTTAATAGGAAAAATCTTTTAAGGAGAATTATAAATGCAATATATAAAAGTCGGAACGCACGGAGAGATTATAATAAAGAAGAAATTAAGAGAAAAATTTGGTATAAAACCAGGACAAGAAATAATAGCATTTAACGCCGGAGATCATATTGGCATTATTCCCGTAAACGGAAACCCCTTTAAAAAATTAAGTGGAAAATATAAATGGAAAGAAACTTCAAAAGAAGCAAAAAAACTTGCAGAAAAAATTGCATTAGAAGAAGTTAATAAAAGGTTTTAAAATGCCATTGATTGAAACGGATACAATTTATGCTTTACTTAATAGCAATGATAAATATCATAAATTTTCAGAAGAAATTATAAAAAAAATAATTTCAAATAAATTAGAAGCAATATTTTCTTCTGCTTCTCTTGTTGAATTAGCTTTGATATATAAATCAAAGAATATTGAAAATGAATTTAAAAATGATTTAATAGAAATCCAAAGAATAAAAAATATTGAATGGGCACCATTAGATGCAATAAATTCATTAACAGCAGCATATCTCAGAGAAACATATCAGATTTCATTTTTTGATTCTTTACATGCGGGAATTGCACTAAATTTAGATAATCAAATAATATCACAAGATAAGGGTTATGATCTAATTACTGGCTTGAAAAGGATTCCATTAACTCATTTTAAGCATGAGTAATATTAAATTAGAGAATTTTAATGATATCATCTCATAATTATAAAACTAGGCGCTTGGGTCAATTATTCTTACTTTTTTATTATAAATAAACGCTTAATTAAGTGAAAAATTATTAATTTAATTTTACTTATATTTTTTTACTAAATACCAAAATATTGAATTTCTGAAAATCTATTATTAATAGCATTATTAATTGCTAGATTTTTAAAAAGGGTTTGAGAGTAGGTTTATGACGGAATATAAATATATTTTTAAGGTTGTAATTTTAGGAGATGCCTCAGTTGGAAAAACTACTCTAACATATAGATTTATAACAGGAGATTTTTTACAAACCCTTAAAAGTTCAATTGGAACTACACTCTATTCTAAACTTGTGCAATATAAAGGAGATTCAATAAAATTACAAATTTGGGATTTTGCTGGAGAAAAAAGGTTTCGATTTTTATTACCAGGTTACATTGAAGGAGCTAATGGTGCTTTTTTAATGTATGATATTACAAGTTCAATCTCATTTTCACACCTTCAAGAATGGCTAGATATTGTAAGACAGCAAGAGGGGCATATCCCTATAGTGTTAATTGGATCAAAGTTAGATTAAAATAAATACAGAACTGTTAGTAAAGAAGAAGGTCTAAGTGTTGCGAAGCAATTTGGTTTATTTTCATTTATTGAGTTAAGCTCAAAATCAGGTAAAAATGTTGAAATTGCAATAGAACAGATGACTAAAATTTTACTGGCAGATACAACCAAAAAAGAGAGGATTCATCTCTAAATTTTTTATTGAAGAATTACACTTGTTTTAGTGTTAAGTTTTCGAAAAATTAATATAACTAGTAAATTATCTAAATTGATATAATATAGGAAATAAGGCAAAATACGGATTGGAATTTAAAGTTAGGGGAAAATATTAAAGAATTATACATATTTTCGGAAGAGAGAATTAATATGCTAAGATTTTTTGATCCAAGTGGATTTTTTTTTACTCAAAATTAGAATTTATAACTAAATTGAAAGCTATTTTTTACAAAATATTTAAAAATGAATTTTTGATTTATATATGTTAGTACAAAAAATTTTGTCGGATTAATTTTAGATTCAATAGGGAGATGGATATCACATTCTAGAGGAAATTCTATCTAATTCTCAAAAGAAAATTAGAGAAGAGTATAAATCTTTATTTGACTTTTCTTTAGATTTAATTTATGTATATGAATCAGAAGGATATAATATTGATGCAAATGATATTGCATTAACATCTCTTGGATATAATTTAGAAGATTTTCAAAAATTATCTCTTAAAGATTTAATAGATAAAGATCAGATCATCACACATATAATGCTATCAAAGAAATTAAAGAAACAGGGAAAAAATCTTCAAATTTTGAATCCAAACTTAAAACAAAAAGTTGTAATTTCATATATGTCGAAACATATGGAATTCCATTTAAAAAAAATGGGAAAATATATGCTATTTTAAATGTTGCTCATGATATTACCGAACGTAAGAAGATGGAATAAAAATTAAAAGAATCAGAAGAAAACCTTAAAAAATTAAAAAAAGAATTAGAATGGAAAGTAGAGAAAAGACCTAGGGAATTAAAAAAATCTAAAGACACTTTAAAAAAATTGAATAAATTATTAGAACAAGAAGTGGAGGAAATGACTAAGAAATTAAACGAAACCAAAGAAAAATATCAGACCTCATATGAGTATAGTAAAGATGGCATTAGTTTGATAGATACGTATCATGCTAATGAAAGTATAATTATGGATTTGAAAAATAGGAAATCAGGAATTGAAATATTAGATGTCATTCCATGGGGTACTCATCTCTGTCTTTTTTACGAAAAAAAAGAAGATTTATTTGAAATTTTAATACCTTATTTTAAAGCAGGATTAGAGAATAATGAATACTGTATTTGGGTAACTTCAGAACCACTAAATCAAAAAGATGTTGAAATAGGTATAAGTAAAGCTATACCAAATTTTGAGCAATATCTAAAAAGAAAACAAGTAGAGATAATTCCATATTTTGACTTTTATTTTAAAAATAACGAGTTTGATCTGCAAAGAGTTCTTTATGAATGGATTGAGAAATTAAAGTACGCCTTAAATGAAGGATATGATGGATTAAGAGTGACTGGGAATACTGCTTGGCTTGAGAAAAAAGATTGGAAAAGCTTTACTGATTATGAAGCAGAAATAAATAGTGTGATACCATTCCATAAGATGATTGCCATTTGCACTTATGCACTCGAGAAATGTGGACCATTTGAATTATTAGATGTTATAAATAATCATCAATTTGCTCTTCTTAGACGGGAGGGCGAGTGGGAGTACTTTAAAAGCATGGAACAAATTAAGGTAGAACGAAAATTAAAAGAATCCGAAGAAAAATATCGAAATATTCTTGATAATATACAAGAAGGGTATCTTGAAGTAGATCTCAAGGGAAATTATACTTTTGTGAATGATTATCATTGTTATTTTTTTGGTATTTCGAAAGATGATACGATTGGAAATAATTATGCGGAATTTGTAGATAAAAAACAAAAAAAAAAATTATTCGAAATTTTCAACAAAGTATATAGAAGAGAAGTTCCCAGTGCAAGATTTGAGATTGAAGCTATTAGATATGACGGGGAGAAACGAATCTATGAGGGTACCTGTAATTTAAAATTAGATTCTAATGGTAGAAGGATTGGTTTTTATAGTCTTACTCGAGATATTACTGAAAGAAAAGAGGCAGAAAAGTTAATGATAGAGGAGTTAAATAAACTCACAGAACTTGATCAACTTAGAAGAGATTTTGTATCCAGAGCATCACATGAGTTAAAGACCCCATTAACGTCTATATATAGCGCTACCCAACTCCTTTTAGAGTTATATAAAGATCAATTAGGAAAAAATGCTTTAGAACTTGTTGAAATGATTGAGAAAGGAGGATATAGGTTGAAAGGATTGGTCGAAAAATTACTAGATTTTTCACGTATTGAATCAGGAAGATTCCAGTTATATAAGAAAATGGAGAATGCTACTGAGATTATTAGGGATTGTATAAGTAATATGGCATATTTAGCAAATAAACGAAATATTATTTTGAATGTGGATCTTCCAGAAACATTTAATATAGAATTAGATAAAGTAAGATTTGAACAAGTTGTTATAAATTTATTATCAAATGCTATTAAAAACACTCCACCTATTGGTGATATTCAAATTAGTTTAAGCAAACAGAATGGATTTATGGTGTTTTCCGTAAAAGATAGTGGTGTAGGTCTCACAAGAAGTGAAAGGGGTAAGATTTTCAAAAAATTCGGAAAAATTGAAAGATATGGAAAGGGTTTAGATATAATTCCTGAAGGAGTCGGTCTCGGGCTTTTTATTTCGAAGGAAATAGTAGAGAATCATGGAGGTAAAATTTTTGTTGAGTCCAAAGGAAGAGATAAGGGTGCAAATTTTATTGTAAAATTACCTTTTAAATGAAATAATAAAAGGAATAACGTCGATTATAAAGGTAAACAACTATTTTTTTAATTTGGTAAATTAGATAAAATTTAATTAATGAGGTTTGATAAAAATATATAAACTAGTAGAATTAAGTATATAACTATCTTTTAGTTTATCATTCCAATTTGATCATTTTAAGTGAAAAAGATGTCAAATAAAACAAAATCTGATTTTTCATTTTCAGAAATAGAAAATAAATTAAAATCTAAACCCTTATTCACGCTTATATTTGTCGCAGTATTAATGACTTTATTTTTCATCCAAGCTTTAAAGGCATATTTAACAGGATTATATATGGGCATGTATTATGCAGTATTTTCAGGGCAACCAGAATATTATCCCATCCTTCTTACCCTAATTTTTTTCTTTTTACCAGCCTTGACCAATACAATTGGCAAGAAGATTGAAAAAAGTCGTTTTATGATTTTTTCTATATATGTCATTACTATCATTAGATTATTAATGGCATTTCATCTACCATTTATATGGGAGGTTATCTGTTCGGGACTAATAATCACATTTTACGGCTTTTTTATGAGCACATTCCTTACGCTTTGGTCAGAAGAAGCTGATAATATTGAACTAAACCATAAAGTAGTAATAATTACATTTTCTATCTTTTGTGCTTTTCTAATTGATTATTTGATTAGAACAATTGGTTTTTCCCAAGATATTTCATTATTACCACCGGGTTTAATCGCAGATTATTGGTACATAACGCAATATATCTGGTTATTTATTCAAATTCCCTTAAGCTTTTTTTGTATCTATTTTATGAGATTGCATTTTCCAAGATTTTCTACAAAACCTAAAGAAGAAATAGAAAAAAAAGATAATTTCAGCACTCTTTATTCCCTAATCTTTATAGGCTTAGGAATGTTCTTGTTTCTCTTAATTAATCTCTTTCTTTATCCCAACTCAATTGCCCAATATACTGCAACTAGTTATTCTTTTAACAATATTTTAAATATAGTTGCACTAATGATTGCGATTTGTATAATACTATTTGTAAACGTAGATTTAATTTCAAATATAAAAATAATAGGTATTCTGAATGGTTTTATGATTTTGTCTCTGTGTCTATTCCTATTTCTTGGAAAAATTTTAACCTATATTGCAAGTATCCTTATTTCAATTTCTCTCGTAATCATGTATTTAAATTTCTATTTATTATTGTTCCGATTATTAAAAATAAATTTCAAATGGGAGAAATTAAAAACAATTTCTAATTCTATAACAATTGGACTCGCCTTTTTAGTTTTATTTATTTTTTTGCATGCCTTTGCAGATGAATGGGCATATACATTTAAATTTTTAAAAGATCTAGGGCCATTCATATTACTGCTAGCAGGAATTATTTTTTCTATTTCAACTTGGTTTTCAATTATATTCAAATCAAAAAAGGAGGAGGTAATTAGATGAGGAAAAATCATAGAATTATTCTTATATTTTTATTTTTCATTCCACTGATATTTTCAATTATAATGTTTGGAGTTAGCGAAACACCTGTAGAAAGTTCAACAAAAAATGAATTTACGTTTATGACATATAACATTCATTTTGGACAAGGTGAAGATAATTTACTAAATTTTGAACGGTTAGCACAGAACATTTTAGTCGCAGAGCCCGATTTCATTGGACTTCAAGAAGTAGAAAATGGTAGAATGACAACTCAAGGGGTAGATATGACATTTTGGTTAGCTAAAAGATTAAATATGTATTACTATTATTACCCTGCAGAAAGTGAACATTCGTTTGGTTGCGCACTCCTAAGTAAATATCCTATAATATTTAAAATGGGCGAACAGATACCCAGCAATTCTATGAGAAGGGTTTATATCCATTGCGTGGTTGAAGTAAATAATACACTCCAATTTGATGTATTTGTAACACATCTTGGGATTAGAGCAGAGAATTTAACAAGACAAGTAAATTTTCTCGTCGAAAATATCCAGGAAGTTTTTATTTCTTCTACAAAACCAAAAATTTTAATGGGAGACTTTAATCTACGTGAGAATTGGACTCATCCAGAAGAATCAATACTTTATCCAATTCATTACTATTTTAACAATACCGCTGAAGCAGTTCCTATTGAACAACGAGCAAGAATAGATCATATTTACGCCTCGGGTTATCAAGAGATTCTTGATTACAATATACATAGCGATATGCTCCCCGGAGTTGATACTCCCGCTGAATTTGGTTCTGACCATTTACCTACCGTAGCAACTTTAACTTTTCCTTAAAAAGGAATAAAAATATGGCATTTAAAGATGAGAGAAGATTATTAGGGGAACATCTTACATCTACAGAAATCTTTGAGGAATTGATTTTTCCTGAAATAAAAAATGATCTATATAATTTTTTATGGATTGATCTTTATGCTGGAGAGGGAAATCTGATTTTTCCAATATTAAATCATCTTCGTAAAGAGGAAAGAATTGATTTTTTTAAAGATCATATATTTTTATCAGATATTCAGGAAAAAATGGTTCATAAGTGCATTGAAACTGCTAAAAATTATGGTATTGAAGAAAATATTGCTCAACAAAACATTAAATTACATGATAATTTAAAGAATATCCCAGTATTTTTAAAAAAAAATAAATATCCTGTTTATCATATTACGAATCCCCCTTATTTATATATAGGATATATCCGAAAGCATAAAGAAACACAAAAATATGTATCCTATTTCGATAATAAAAATAAGGGGTATCAGGATTTATATCAAATTGCTATGGTGAATGATCTAAGGAATAGACTTGCAAATTTAATATATATTATTCCATCAAATTTTTTATTTGGTGCTTCAGTATCCAATAAGATTAGAGAAGATTTCCTAAAAAATTACTATATTAAAAGAGTTATTATCTTCGAAAAACAAATCTTCGAGTTTACTGGAACAAATATATGCTTATGTTTTTTTAGAAGAAAGCAGATACCATCAATTGAAATTCAAGAATTTAATGGAATAAAAGTTAAAAAAGAAAACCAGATCTTAGAAAAAATTTATACTTTAAAACCTAAATTTAAATATAGAGCTGGCTCAGAATTTGAAGAATTTCTCAAAAATCATCGAGCTAATAATCCTCCACACATTAAATATTATTTATTAATGGATGAAGTATCAAAAAACAACGGAATTAATAAAATTGACGTAATTGATGCAAATAATTATCAAAATAATGAATATAAAAAATTAACGCTTGAAGTTAATGAAGGATTAGAAAACAGAATCAAATCGAATATATTATTTGTTCGAACAGTGGATACAGGCTCAGATGAGGGAAGAGTAGGGATTAATATAATTAAAAATGAATTTAATGTTGATGGGATTCTTGTTTCAGGTAATACATATAGGACACATCCAATTCAAATTTTTTTCGTATCTCAAATCTCAGTAGAAAATCAGAAATTGCTAAAGAATTATTTTAATCTCTTATTGGAACACTTTCGGGAAAAACTTGATAGTGAATTTCTGACAACATATAAATATTCAAATGCAAAATATACTAGAAAGTATTTAGGACTTACATATGTGAAGAGATTAATTGAAACATATCCATATTTAGATTTTAATAAGGAGCAGAATGAAACTCTAAAAAATTTGATTCTCAATAATGATGTTGGGGGAATTTTGAATTTATTAGAGAATCATAAGAAGCATTATTTAACTAAATAAGTTTTATTTATCATAAATTTTGTTTAATTCTTTTAGAAATGGCAGGAATTCTTTTGGTTGTCCAAATACAGGAATTTTCTTTCCTCTTAGCATTTTAATAATATCATTTCTAAGTTCAGGATAATCAACGCGTTGAATAATAACAAAAATGGGTTTATGAAATTCTTTACTGAAATTAAGAGCATCTAATAAATTTTTTTCCCAATTAAGATACTTGAGAAATCTAAAACGTGGATCGAAATAAAAAGCTGGGACATCAAAGATCATCGCATCTATTTCATTATCAGATAGAGCGATTTCAAAAATTTTTTTTAAGGTCTCCATATCATAGAATTGAGCAGCAAAATCAAGTGGATTTCTAGCGCTGGTACCTCTCATATAAAATAATTTAGCAATTTTTTCTTGAATATCAACATTAAATTGTGGGACTTTAAAACCATATTTTTCAACTAAATCTGTAAGCATAACTCCATATCCACCGGATATGGAGACAATCAGAAAGTTTTTAACTTTAAAAGTTCCATAATAATCTAAAATTAAAGCACCACATAATAATTCAGTGAGAGTCTCAACTTGAACAACTCCATATTGTTTGAATAAGCCATCCCAAATTTCATTTCTTCCCGCGATAGCTGCGGTATGAGTCTTTGCAGCTATTTGACCTGTGGGTGAAACGCCACCTTTTAATAGAAGGATAGGCTTTTTGTTTTTTTCTAAAACATTTCTTAAAACTCTTCCACGTCCTTCTTTTATGCCTTCTAAATAGGCAATAATATAATCTGTTTCATCATCTTGAGATAAATGAGCTAAAAGATCTATAAAATCAAGATCTGCCCCATTTCCAAAAGAAAAGATTTTAGAAAAGGTTAAATTTAATTCCTTTGCCATAAATATCGCGAGATTAGCAAGCCCACCTGATTGACAGATCAATCCAATTCGCCCTGATTTGCTTGGAAACCCCAAACGCCAAGCTATTCCTTTTTTTGGATAATATAAACCCATTCCATTTGGACCGAGAATTCGCACTTTGTTTTTTGCATGTTTAATTAAATCTTTTTCCAATTGAATTCCTTCTTCTGTTCCTGAATCAGAAAATTCTGAAGTAAATATGCTGACTAATTTAACACCTTTTTCCACACATTCATCAATTATTTCTAATATCTTCTCTTTTGTAACTGCGATAAATGCAAAATCAACTGGATCTGGAACATCCTTAATTGAAGGAAAGATCTTTCCTTGGGTACCATCATCAAAACCCGGAATTTCCTTAAGATTTGGATTTATCACAAAAATTTTTCCCTTAAAATTCTCTTGGTACGCTCTTACGAAAAAGAAGTTCCTACTTTTTGATGCACCAATAATTGCCATATTTTGGATTTTAGATAAAAATGAAATATCTTTAATTTCTGGAAGATTATCATTAAACATATAAGTTTAACTAAGAAAGAAACTTAATAAAATTTTTAAAAAAAAAGTTATTTACCTAATCGCTATAAAATAGACAATAAATTTTATTAGAAAATTATATCTATTTATTATTTCTTATTAGAATTAAAAATTTATTTGGCGTTTTATTTTAAAATAATAGACAATTCAAAAATGAGATTATAAAAATGATAACACAAAAAAAGATTAAAGAAGTTTTAGAACACAACTGCATTAACCTTAGATTCCATGCACGCGGAGGACAAGGAGGTGTAACTGCTTCAAACTTATGTGTAGAAGCATTTTACGGTTATGGAATTTGCCAACCTCGTTTTGGAGCTGAAAGAATGGGCAGTCCAACCGAAAGTTATGTGCGGTTAAGTTTAAGCAAGGAGTTAATTAGATCAAATGAACAAGTCTACGCTCCTCATTTTGTAGCCATTTTAGATGAATCCCTAATGTGGGAGATTGATGTAACTGAGGGACTCCCAAAAGGTGGATGGATAATTATTAATACAGATATGAATCAATTAGAAATTCAAGAATTAATTAAGAGAAAAGATCTAAATATTGCTACAATTCCTGCTACTACAATTGCTTTAGATGTTTTTGGAAGAAATATTACTAACACTATAATTCTTGGTGCATTAATTAGAGTTTCCCAACTTTTTTCATTGGAAGAATTATCGAAGGCCATCCAAAATAGATTTAAGGGCTCAATTATTGAAAAAAATATTAAAGCTATAAAACAGGCAATAGATGCAACTTGTATATATGAAGTAGAAGATGAGATAGATTTCACTATAGATACTAAAATAGCTTGGACACAAACTGAACCATCTCTACCTGGATATGAGGAATTAGATAAGGCAGGGGTATGGTATTGCGATGAAGACGTTATTTCTTATGGCAGCACACAGGTAAAAACTGGTTCTTGGGGTGAATATGATGTACTATGGGATAAAGAAACTTGCACTGATTGCGCTCAATGTTGGTATATTTGTCCTGACTTCGCTATTCTAAGAGAGAAAGGTGAGGATGGATTATGGCATATGACAGGAATTGATCAATTTCATTGTAAATCGTGTTTAAATTGTGTGAATATTTGTCCAGTAAATGCCCTATCAAAAAAATTAAAACAAAGACCTGGCTCATGTGCCGTGGAGGAATAATTGGAGGTGAAAATTAAATGTCAATAGAACCAATGAGAATATTTTTTAAGGAAATTAAAGAACCTATTGAAACTGCAATGATTGGAAATTATGCTGTAGCAGGGGGTGTAGCACAAACAGATCCAGATGTGATATGTGCCTTTCCAATTACACCACAAACTCAATCAGTTGAAGGATTATCTGATGTTGTGCATCAAGGTAGATTAAAGGCAGCCTTTATTAATGTTGAATCAGAATTAGCGGCGATGAGTTATTCTACAGCTGCATGTGCTGCAGGAGCAAGAACATTTACAGCAACTGCTTCTCAAGGTTATTTATTAATGGCTGAGGCTTTACCTATGGCAGTTGGTTGGCGTGTTCCTTTAACAATGATGATTTCGGCTAGAGCTTTTAACGCTCCGAATTTATCAATTTGGAACTCTTGGGAATTTGTTTTAATTGATTTTGGTTGGAATTGTATTGTCTCTGAAAATGTTCAAGAAACTTATGATTCTGCCATTTTATCCGTGATGATTTCAGACGCCTCATTATTTCCTACAATGTTTGTTCATGATGGTTTCATTATATCTCATTCAGTTCAACAATTAACATTAATTCCTGATGAGACTGTCCGGAATTTAACTCCGAAAATCCTGAAGCATCACATTAATCCAGAACATCCAGGAACATGGGGCGGGATTGTAACCCCTAGCTATTTTATGGAAGGTAGAATGAGATTAGATGTGGATAAAAAACCGGTTTTAAATCATATTAAAAACGTGTTTGAACGCTTTAAAAAAGCAACGGGGCGAAAATATGATTTAATTGAAACTTTTAATTTAGATAATTCTTCCAGAACTGCATTTATTACTATGGGTTCCATGTGTGGGAATATTATAAGTTGGATGACAAAAAATAAAGATGTAGGACTTATCAAAATTCGTACATATCGTCCATTTCCTTACGAAGAATTACAAAATATAATCCAAGAACATAATATTGAAAAATTAATTATTTTAGAGAAATCAGACTCATTAAACAATCTTATACCGCCATTCTCATCTTCAGTTGCAACTGCAACATATCCTTTAGGGACATTATTCAGGTCTTATATTGTTGGATTAGGTGGACGAGATGTTACGAGGGATGAATTTAATGTTGCTAAAAAGAAGATGGAAAATGTAAAAGATATGAAAGGTCAGCTATATATGTATCTTGGTGTTCGAGAAAGAAAAAATAAAATTTATGGAGTGGATATATAAAGATGTCAAAACCGGAAAAAAATATAATAAAGGTGGAAGATTTACTTGCAAAAAATGAGAAATGCAATGTATTATTCTTTAACTACGACAATGAAGCTTTTATGAATACGGGGATACAAGAGAGTGGAGGTACACCACCCTACGCTTCAACAACTACCGGTCCCGCTGGTGAAAAGATACCTGGAAAAATAGGTGTTAAGCAAGATCTTGTAACTCCTATGGCATTTTTTGGGGGTAAATCTATGTTCTTAGCAACTGTAAATCCAGCATATCCTAATGATTTCATGGGAAAGGTAATTGAAGCATTAAAAACAAATGGTGGCGCTTTCCTCCAAGCTTACTCTGATTGTATGAGAGGATGGCGTCATGCAGCAGAAGATGCTTTAACAATATCAAAAATGGCAACAGATTGTGGATATTGGCCTCTTTATACAGTTAGAATTAAAGATGGAATACCTAAATTTTCATATTATCGCGGACTGGATGTTGATCGAGAGAAATTTATTGATTATTTAAATTCAATGGGAAGGTTTAAACATCTTTTTAAACCAATTGTGAGACAAAAAGAAATAGATGAAATTATATACTTCACCGAATTACGAAATGAAAGATTGAGAAATTTAATTAATATTATGAGTGCAGAAAAACCTAGTGATTTATATAAGTTAAATCGAAAAAAATTCAAGCCACAAATTCATATTCAACCAGGTCATGGATTATGCCCAGGGTGTGGAGCGGGAATGGTATTGAACCAGTTAGCTACAGCAGCAACCCAAGTAGCAGGTAGGAATATAGTTTATGTAAATAATACGAGCTGTAGTGAGGTTTCCACTTCTAAAGATAATGTTAGTTCTTGGAATGTTCCATGGGTGCATCATTTATTTGAATCCGGTGCGACCGTTGCCGAGGCTATTTCAACTGCCTATAAAATCCGAAAAACTAAAGGATTATTTGACGGAGATATTCCATATGTTATTCATATTGGAGGAGATGGTTCCTATTATGATATTGGCTTTCAATTTTTCAAAGCTGCAATAATTCGAACCAGTTCTTTTATGGAAATGAATGAATATTTAAACCAAAAATAAATTTTCTTTTTTTAAAACACTTTCTACCTAATTTTATTTCAAGATATAATTAAAAATAAATCTCCTTTAAGTTTTCATCAAGAATTTTCATACAAAGGAAGTAGTGATTGTTTTTGAATTCAAAAAATTAAATTTTTAAATTCATTCAATATAATATAGAATTGGTGTAAAAATTAAATGATTGAACTAAAAACAATTAATATAAATACCCCCCAACGAGAGATATTAATGGATATTACAAGAGAGATAAATAAAATTTTATCAGAATCGAATATACAAAATGGTGTTTGTCGATTATTTGTACCACATACAACAGCGGCAATAACCATTAATGAAAATGCTGATCCTTCCGTTAAAAAAGATATAATAAATTTCTTAGGAAAAATAATTCCTCAAAACGCAGGATTTAGGCATATGGAGGGAAATTCTGATGCTCATATCAAATCTACACTGGTTGGTCCTTCTTTAGAGATCTTAATTAACAATAAAAGATTAGTATTAGGGACGTGGCAAGGAATTATGTTTTCAGAATTTGACGGCCCCCGTAATAGAAAACTCCATATTCAATTGCAGGGCGAATAACTTTTAAATTACATATTTTGAATTTTGCAATTTAAATTCTAGAGAATTTTACAAAATCATTTTGTCGGTATTGATAATATTTTTTTAAATTTAATCATAATTACTAGTTTATATTAATCTCCTAAATTATCAACCAGAAATACGTCGCTTATTTTTAATTTAATAATTAAAATATATAAATAATAGAAACAATACTTTTTTAAGAGAAATAAAAATAAGATACCCGGAAAAAAATAGAAAATTTTAGAGAGCTTGGTAAGAATTTGACAAAATTTGAAAGAAAAAAGATTCTACTATTATTATCTGATAAAAATATTTTATAGTTGGTGTATATTTAAAAATTGAATAGGATTAAATGGGAAGATATAAGAATCGAGGATATTGGGATTAATAGCATTATAAAGTTATTAAATGTTCTTAATTCAAATTCGAATGATGCTGATAAAAATATCGCTTATAATAGTCTAGTAAAGTTAGGAAAGGAGTTAGTTGAACCATATTTAGAGAAATATTTAATTGAAAAATATGACTATGATGATAATCAAAGTGAGCTACTTCTTAAATTACTAATAAAATTGAATAAAAATAATAATTTATGGTTCTTATTTCAATTAAAAAACCCAGATTTCGTTAAACGTGCTGTAGCAGTAGAAAAAATTGGAGAATTAAAATTACAATCCTATTTGCCAGAAGTAATAAAATTAATAGATGATGATGATCCATCTGTTCGTTTTGCAGTCTGTAAAACATTAAAAATATTTCTTAAAGATGATATTGTAAATTTAAATCACATTTTAAAAAACGATATTCTCATACGTCTTATGGAGAGGAATACTAGAGAAAATAACCTTGTAATTAAAAAAACTATTCAACGATTAATTTCTAATTATTTCAATGTATAATTCCTTAAATTATGAGAATTTTAAATCTATAAAGATTTATTAAATCTTAAGTTAATATGTAACATAGGGATACAATTAAACAAATTTGATATAATATGCCTAGTTTCGATTATACTTTTAAAGTGCTTATGTTGGGGGAAGCATCAGTAGGAAAGACTAGTCTGACGAAACGATATGTCCAAGGTATTTTTAACCCAGATGAGAAGCTGACTATCGGAGTGGATTTCTATATAAAAACTGTTGATGTCTTAGACAAAAAAGTTAAACTGCAAATATGGGACCTAGGAGGCGAACAGCGATTCCGATTTCTATTACCAACGTATTGTTTGGGAGCTAATGCGACTATTTTCATGTATGACATTACTCGATTAAATACCTTAGAGAACATTCATTCTTGGTTATCTATAGTATATCAAAGAAGTGGATTAATTCCCATTATGTTAGTAGGTTCAAAGTTGGATCTAGAAAAAAAGGAAAGATCGGTTCCTCGAGAGTATGGAATTCAAGTAGCGGAAGAAAATAATTTATCTGGATGGATTGAAATATCGTCTAAAAATAACGTCAATGTAGATAATGTTTTTGAAACTCTTTGTAAATATATGTTAGAACGAGCAGTAAAAAGGAGTGCATTGTGAAAAATGAAGCGTGAAGGAGATAAAATTAATTCTATACGAAAAATATTTGAATTAATTGGAAAATCGGAAAAGAGTATTGAACATATATACGATTTTTTGCTTAGAAACAAAAAAATTGAAGATCTCAGAAGAGTTTCAAATGAATTAGGCATTACATTAAAAAGAGGATATAAGGTTTGTGCAGTTCTAAATGAATTAGATTTAATACAAATTTTCGATCGACCAATGAAAATCAATTTATTAAATCCAATTGTTGCCTGGCAGAAAATAATTAATAAAAAAATTAATGAATTAAGTGAAGATTTAGATAAAAAAATAAATACACTTGAAGAGTCATTGAATTCATTTTTTAAAGTATATGAATTGAAAGAGCCAGAAGTGGGTGAACCGATTGAATTCTTAAATTTTGATACTAAAAATCTTAATTGGGTTTATTATCCTTATTTTGCTAACAGAGTTTCGAGAATTGCTATTGGAATCGCTTATGAAAATCCATTTATAAATGAACTCACTAAAGGTGAGTTTTCAATAATAGAGAAAGAATTAGCTGAAATATTAGCAGAAAATCTAAGAGTTTTAGCTGAACATGTTCGACAAATTGAAATCTTCATTGTTTTAAATTCAAATGTATTGGAGGCTTTTTTAAATTCAATTCGATATAAAAAATTAGTTGATCATCTAAATATAAAGGAGATGATACCCCAGAAGATTCAAGTGAGAATAACACATGAAGATTTCAGTAATTTTGCATTAAGAGACGATGAAATGCTAATTCAACCGAGCTTTGATCCATCAAATATTCTATTAGGTTCTTATATTTCTCGACAAAAAGATATTGTGAAAATTTTTAAACAGAAATTTGATGATTTATTTGAAAATAGCCTTCAGGTTAATGATTATCTAAGAGACCATAGAATTTTTGAAAAAAGCGAGTTATCAAATATTGATAAACTAGCACTAGGATTTCTTCAATAAATTTGATTCTTGTTTTTACCACTTAATATCTAATTATCAATAAATTTCTAAAAATAAAACATAATAAATAGAGGATAAAATGAAAATAATAGTATTCAGCCCTCATCCTGATGATGAGATTTTTGGTTGTGGAGGTAGCATATTAAAATGGATGGAGGAAGGACATGATGTCCACCTTATTTATATCTCTGACAATAGAGCTATAATAACTTGGGCAAAAAAACATGGATCCTTTATTGAAACTGAAGAAAATAAAAACCTAACCGAAGAAGAAATAGCAAGGATTGGACTTCAAGAGGCAAGAGAAGCTGCAAAATTTTTAGGATTACCAGATAAAAAAGTACATTTATTTAAATTTCCAGATCAAAAAGTTAAAGACCATATTGATAAAGGTGTAGAACTTGCGAAACCTATTATAAAAGATGCCAATAGATGTGTTATTCCAAGTGCTAATAATGAACACCCAGATCATCAAGCAACATATGAAATTACAGTAAGATCGGCTGAAGAACTCAATTTAAAAAATCTAGAGTTTTATGTGTATGCTTTATACAATCCTTTACGAGCAGAAGGCGAGCATTTAGTTAAAATTAAGATGGGTGATTTACGCCTTAAATTATATGAAGCTCTACAGATTTATAAATCCCAGTTTTGGGATAAAGAAATGATTCGTAACAGTATGTGGGTTAAAGGAAAGCGTAGAGAAAGATTCGGATATTATAAATTTGAAGATATTGGAAAACATTATAACTTTTAATTTTTTTTTCAAATATTACTTAGAAATTATAAAATTTACCAACATCTTTTAGTTTATAATAACCATATCTGTCTCTTCGTTTTCCTCGGATCCATAAGCTTTGAGGCGCCATATCCTTGGTATAAAATTGTGAGCTATGTAATTTTAAAGCTTCATACGCTTTAAAGCGAAAATCTCCTACCTTAACTTTCTTTAAATGTTCCCCTTCTGCTTTCAACGGATTATATAAAGCAAATACATAAAATACAAGATTTTGAAGGTTAAGTTCTTGTGCTACCTTTATTGCAA
This sequence comes from Promethearchaeia archaeon, assembly GCA_029856045.1. GTDB lineage: Archaea > Asgardarchaeota > Lokiarchaeia > Sigyniarchaeales > SOKP01 > 6H3-1. Next base: position 360,922 of record JAHQWG010000028.1, read on the forward strand.
TATCATGTGTAGCTTGATGGTCGGGATGTTCATTATTTCCACTCGGGATAACAAACATGTTTGTATCTTTTATATTATCTTTAATTTTTTCAACCGCCTCATCGATATGGTTCTTGAGTTCTTGATCATAAAATCTTAAGAAATGACGATTTTCTTTTTTTATTCCTAAGAATTCAGCAGATGAATCTGCCTCTTTTAATCTTATTTCAGCTAGTTGGTCTTCATTTATTCTGGTTTCTTTGCAATCTTTAAGTTCATTTCTTTCTCTTGCCTTACGATACCCAGCTCTTCCATCAGTAAACCAAATTATATGAATATTATACCCCTTTTCGAGCCATTTTAAGATTGAGCCACCTGCTCCAAAGACTTCATCATCTGGATGAGGGGCAAAAATTATTATCTTCATAAATAAACCTCCTTATTACCAATATGGCATTTTACCATCATGAAATTCATTTAATGATTTAATAGAAATTTTTCTTTCTCGAATTTGCTCAATTGCATTAAATATTGCAAATGCTAATTGCAGATTTATTATAACTGGAATATTATATTCCACCGCAAATCTACGAATTTCATATTCATCTTCCATTATTCTCTTATATTTTTCTGCTTCCATTGCAATTGTTGGGATGTTTATTACCATGTTAATTTTTCCTTCTCTGATATAAGTTAAGATATTCGGAAATTCTCCAATTTCTTTTACTTTTGATAATTTAAAGTTTGATATTCCTGCAGATTCAAGAGCTTTTGAAGTATGTTCTGTTGCATAAATTGAAAAACCTAAAGATTTGATTTTGTGAGCTAAAGGAATAATATCCTTCTTTAGTTTTTCCCCACCAACTGTAATTAAAATATTACCATTCTCAATAGGAATTTTTAATTCGGTTGCTTCTAATGCTTTTATTAAAGCATCAGGAAAATCATCTCCAATACATGCAACTTCTCCTGTTGATGCCATCTCAACACCCAAGACAGGGTCGGCTCCATCTAAGCGCATAAATGAAAATTGGGGGCATTTAATGGTCACGAAATTTCCAGTTGGTATATTCATTACTTTTGGATCAATTTTTTTTCCAAGAATGACTTCAGCAGCAATTTTCATAAGATTAATTCCCCGAGTTTTTGAAACTAAAGGCATAGAACGACTTGAGCGCAAATTACATTCTATAACATATAATTTCCCTTCTTTTAATAAATATTGGATATTAAATGGTCCCCTTATTTTTAATGCTAAAGCGATTTTTTTTGAAGTTAAGATTAAATTTTCAATAATATCATTAGATATTGTCTGAGGGGGGATTGCCATTGTGGCATCTCCACTATGTATCCCAGCATTTTCAATATGTTCAATAATTGCGCCAATAAATACATTCTCTCCATCGCTAACACCATCACATTCAATTTCACGTGAGTCGGTAAAAAATTTTGTAATAACAACTGGGTTATCTTTAGATACTTTAGAAGCGATATCTAAAACTTGTAGTAAAGTTTGGGGATCATGTGCTACTCTCATTGCAGCACCACTTAATACAAAAGAAGGTCGTACTAAAACGGGGTATCCAATTTCCTCTGCAAATTTTAACGCTTCATCTTTTTCCACAAGACTATTCCATATTGGTTGCAATATTGCTAAGTGATCAAGCAAGGCACTAAATCTTTTCCTATTTTCTGCATTATTGATACTAATCCCTTGAGTACCTAATAATCTGAGATTAGTTTTTCTAAAAAACTCATTATATTTTTGGAATTTAACCGCTAAATTATTTGCAATTTGACCACCAACCGATACAACTACACCATAACCTTTTTCCTTCTCGCAGATATCTACAACACGTTCGCCCGATAATTCTTCGAAATATAATTTATCTGAAATATCATAATCAGTTGAGACCGTTTCAGGATTATAATTAATCATAATTACTTGATCAACATTTAATTCCTTGAGTTTCCATACCATATTAACGCAGCCCCAATCAAATTCTACAGAAGAACCGATTCTATAAGTTCCTGAGCCTAAAACAATTATTTTTTGAAGATTCTCAGTGGTTTCTTTTTCATAATCAATATCGTCTTCCATTGCAGAATATGTAAGATAAAGATAATTTGTTTGTGCTGGCCATTCAGCTGCCAGTGTATCCATCTGATTTGTATAGGGAATTATATTATATCGTTTTCGAAGTCGTCGAATAGTGATTGTATCAAGCCCCATTATTGTTGCTATTTGTCCATCTGAAAATCCAAAACGTTTAGCCTTTCTTAATTGATATTCTTTTTCATCATCCGAAGACCTAAGAAGATTTAATCTTTTCAATTCTCTTTCTATACTAATTATATTTTCAATTTTATGGAGAAACCATTTATCAATTCGAGTTAAGCGGTAAATCTCATTGATAGACATTCCTTTTTTAATAGCTTCCGCCACTCTAAAAATTCTTTTATCCGTTGGATGCCTTAATTCATTCTTTAATTCATTATAATTATCAATTGATTCTAAGTCATTACCAACAATTCCTTTCATATCGATATCCAACATTCTTATTGCTTTTTGTAATACTTCTTCGAAAGTTCGTCCAATTGCCATTACTTCTCCAACTGATTTCATTTGTGTTCCAATGTGTCTATCTACTCGTCGAAATTTGTCTAAATCCCATCGGGGATATTTTAAAACTATATAATCAATCGAAGGTTCAAAACATGCCGTTGTAATACCAGTTACAGTATTTTTTAATTCTGTTAACAGATATCCCAGTGCTAATTTAGTAGCAAAATATGCTAAAGGATAGCCTGTTGCTTTTGAGGCAAGTGCAGATGAGCGAGACAACCTTGCATTTATTTCAATTGCTTGAAATTCTTTTGATATTGGATTTAATGCATATTGAATATTACATTCTCCAATAATACCCAAATTTTGAACAACTCTTATTGATGCACATCTCATCATTTGATATTCTTCATTTGTTAGTGTTTGAGTGGGAGCAACAACAATGCTCTCTCCAGTATGTATCCCCATAGGATCAACATTTTCCATACTACAATTAATAATACAATTGTTAGATACATCCCTAACAACTTCAAATTCGATTTCTTTCCATCCCCATACTGATTCCTCTACTAAAATTTGATGTATCATTGATTGAGCTAACGCTCTTTTCGCAAAAACTTCAAATTCTTTTATATTTTCAACAATACCCGATCCTCTACCACCTAATGTATATGCAACGCGAATCATTAATGGAAAACCCAATTCTTCTGCTGCTTTCAATGCATCTTGATAATTATCTACTGCAAAACTTTTAGGGCAAACTACACCAGATTTTTCCATTGCTTTAACAAATAAATCTCTATCTTCGGTTGCAATTATTGCTTCGACAGGTGTTCCCAATACTCTTACATTATATTTTTCTAATATTTTCTTTTCTGCTAATTCAACACCGATATTTAATGCAGTCTGGCCACCAAATGATAATAAAATTCCATCAGGTCTTTCTTTTTTAATTATTTTTTCAACATAATGCATATTAATTGGCAATAAGTATATTCTATCTGATAATTGGGGATCAGTTTGAATTGTCGCGATATTTGGGTTTATTAAAATAGTATAAATTCCTTCCTCCTTAAGTGCCTTTAATGCTTGAGAACCAGAGTAGTCAAATTCACCTGCTTGACCAATTTTTATTGAACCTGAGCCCAGTACTAACACCCTTTTTATTGTATTATCAAAAGGCATCTATTTTAGAACCCCCATAAATTTTAAAAACATATCAAATAGAAATGTTTGAGTATCTTTAGGTCCTGGAGATGATTCGGGATGAAATTGAAGGCTAAAAATGGGTTTAGTTTTATGGATAATCCCTTCATTTGTTTTATCATCAGGATTATAAAAGAATTCCTTAAAACTTGCTTCTTCCATATTATCAGTATTAATTCCATATCCATGATTCTGAGTAGTAATAAAGCATCTTTCCGTAGGTATATGTATCGCTGGTTTGTTTCCACCTCGATGTCCATATTTAAGCTTATATGTTTCAAGACCTGCACCCAATCCGATTATTTGATCTCCTAGACAAATACCCATTGTAGGAATAGAATTTTCGATTAAATTTTCAGCAACTTCAATTGCACTTTTACATTTCAAGGGATCTCCCGGTCCATTTGAAATTAGAACACCGTTGGGATTATAATCCATGATTTGGTCATAATTAAAATCATGGGGCACTAAAATTACATTCAAATTTTTTTTCAACAAATTTCTTATAATATTAAATTTAGTGCCCAAATCTAAAACAATCACAGTCCCAATAGGATTTGAGGGAGTGAAATGTCTTGTTCTCTCGGTAGAAACTTCACTAACTAAATCTTTATTATTCGGATCTGAAATTTCTTTAACTTCCTCTTTTATTAGTTCGATATCAGGTTTTTCACCGGGATTAAATACTTGCAATAATCCTAATTTCACTCCTTCATCTCGAATTATTTTAGTCAAAGCCCTAGTATCAACCCATTCAATTCCAGGGACGTCTTGTTCTTGAAGAAAATCGTCTAAAGATTTCACACTTTCATAGTGACTAGGTATCTTACAATATTCATTTACTACTAATCCTTTAATTCTAACACTATCTGACTCAAAACATTTGTGTATTTTATATTCATCCTTTATCCAATCTGGAACACCATAGTTTCCAATTAAGGGATAAGTCATAATACATATTTGTTCATGAAAAGAGGGATCTGTAATAGTTTCATTATAACCAACCATCCCGGTTGTAAATACTACTTCTCCACAAACCTTTTTACTGGCACCAAATCCAATTCCTTCAAAATATCTTCCATCTTGAAACATTAAGATTGCTGGACGGTCATATTTTAAATACAATTGACACACTCAAGAGCATTAATTTTCTTTGTTTTAATTTAATATTTTTGGTTGATTTTAAATTTTCAATATTAAAAAGATAATAATTAATAGTGAAGAAATATTTAAGATTTAAGACAAAATGTTTTAATATATCCTATTCCAAGAAAATGAAAGGATTTTTAAAGAAAACCTATAATATTTTGAATTTCCTCATTCATATTCAATTGTACTAGGAGGTTTATTCGAAATATCGTATAAAACTCTATTGAAACCATTTACTTCGTTAATAATTTTTGTTGATATCTTTTCTAGTAGATCCCAGTCAATCTTCGCGAAATTAGCGGTCATAGCATCTATACTCTGAACTGCTCGGATTACACATATATATTCATATGTTCTATGATCTCCCATAACTCCAACTGTTTTTATTGGAAGGAATACTGGAAATATTTGCCAAATATCATCATAAATCCCAGCATTTTTAATTTCTTCTTGAATTATTTGATCAGCTTCTCTTATCATACTTAATTTTTCCTCATCAACGGGACCAACACACCTTACGGCTAATCCAGGACCAGGAAATGGGTGTCTTTTTATTAATTCTTCTGGTAAGCCAAGTTCTATACCTATTTTTCTAACTTCATCTTTATATAAATCTTTGAGTGGTTCAATTATATCAAAATTTATTTTTTCTGGCAAGACTACATTATGATGAGATTTAATTTTTGATGCAAATTTACTCGTAGCTTTAGATTCGACTCGATCGGGATAGATTGTTCCTTGTGCTAAAAATTTAATATTTGGAAATTTAGTTTCTAATTCCTTAGTTTTTTGTTCAAAAACTTCAATAAATGAGTTTGCTATTATTATTCTTTTTTTTTCAGGATCAGATACTCCCTTAAGGCGCTTCATAAATAAATTCTTTGCATCAATATAATGAAAGTTCTTAAATTTTAACATTCTTTTAAAAAATTCCTGGACTTCAACTTCTTCATTTTTTCTTAGTAAATTATTATTGATAAAAATACAGTGCAATTTATCACCAATGGCTTGATGGAGCAATATTGCAGTAACTGATGAATCTACTCCTCCACTCAGTCCTAAGATTACTCTATTATCTCCTACTTCTTCTTTGATCTCATTAATCGTTTGATCAATCCAATTTTCTAATTTCCATTCCTTTTTACATTTAGCTACATTAAATAAAAAATTAGAGAGAATTTTATCTCCATTAACAGTATGTTTTACCTCTGGATGGAATTGCACTCCATATATTTTTAGTTCTTCATTTCCATATGCTGCAATTGAACAATTATCAGTTTTCGCTAAAACTTGAAATCCCAGAGGAAGATTTATCACTTGGTCTAAATGAGACATCCATACTATTTCTTCGTCTCTTAAAGATTCGAAAAACCCTTTATGTTCGAGAATGTGTAATATTGTTTTTCCATATTCTTTCTTTTCCCTTGGTTCTATTTTACCCCCAAGATGATGAATTATTAAATGATGACCATAACAAATACCCAAAATCGCCATATTTTTTTCTTGCATAAATTCAAAGAATTTCTTAGACAGTTTAGGACTATTTTTTGAATAAACACTATTTGGTCCTCCAGATAAAATAATTGCTTTAAGCTTAATATTTTCGATTTTTTTTAAATCAATATTGTAAGGGAAGACTTCGGAGTAAACATTTAAATCTCTTATTCTCCTAGCAATTAGGTGGCTATATTGCCCTCCAAAATCAAGAATTATAACTCTATCCATTCTAATTTAAAATTATTCTATTTAAGGCGATAATTACTAGATATTGTTAGCTTGATATCACTAATATTTTTTCATTATAAATTATATCCTAATAAAAGATTAATAATTAACTCGTTTTAGCAAAATTGAATTAAATCCTAAGCATTTAGTTTAATCTTTATTTTTAAAATTTAATATATTTAAAATATTGATTAAAGAATTAACAAAATATCCATTATCTAACAAGAAATTAAAAATTTATTGAAATTCTTAATTTTTAAAGGGAAGTTAGCCATGAGTTAATGTCATTTCCAAAAATAATCAATAGAATAAAAATTATAACAAATATAAGCCAATAAAGATGATGTTTATTAAATTTCTTTCCTGTTATGATAAGATTTGCACGGGAATTATATTCCTTAGCTTTAGATTTATATAATATCTTCATACCTTTTGGTGTTATAACTAGATCTTCTTTGAGGATTTCTATTGATTTTCCTTCAATTAGTTTATCCAAGTGTTTTTCTGCAATTTCTGGTCCTAATTCGTCATAAAAAAAATCGGCAAACCCTTCATAATAAAGACGTCCGAGAGTAAGCCCTTGCTCAAAATTTTTTAAAACTTGTGAGCGGGTTATGCGTTTTCTCCTTATGTTTCCTAGAAGATATCCTGTTAATCGAGTGTTGTAAATATTATCAGCTACAACTTTTATTGCTGTTATATCGAAATCTTCTTCTTTTGCAACTAATTCTCGTAAAATTTTAATTCCTTCTACAAAAATTAAAGCGGCTATCACAAGTCCAACAATGGCATCAACAAAATAATATTTGAGAATCGCGAAAGTTAAACCTATTAGAACTCCAATCGATAAACGAACATTTAATTCTGAATCTTTGGAATCGCTTAGGAGTGAAAGATTTCCCGAGCTTCTTCCTACTATACTTTTTAAATACATTAAACCAGCATTCATCGCTATTGAGACGAATCCAATAATATATGCTTGAATAGTAGGTATTATTGGCGTTGGATTAAATAAAGCTTCAATACTAGCCCAAACCATTGTAGCGCCAGTAAACAACACCATTAGGATAATGATAATGCTCGCAAGCCGATCTTTATTAAATTTGAATCCTATAACTGCTATAATTCCAATCTTTATTAGATCCGTCAAATTTTCAAATCCTTCAGTTAACATGCCCTGAGATGTTAATTGAAGACCCGTAAATATTTTTAAAATCGATAATATAATTAAACAAAAAGCAGTAACAATCATTACTGTCTTTTCAGAAAACAATATACGCATCCAATGTGAGGTGTGTAAAATCTGATGATAACTTAATTCTACTAGGTTTTTTCCCTCGTTGGTAAGTGAAATTTTGTCATCTTCGTTTATAATAACTAATTTTTTTCGCCTTGCTATTTGTAAAAATTCCTCTACATCTTCGTTTTCAATAACGGGGATCCTAGTTGTGGAGATGAAAAAAAGGCGCATTTTAGATTTAATTGCCTCTAAGGTATTTGCACCATCATAAATCAAACAAAGAAAACCGTATAAGAAATTATTATTTGGTTCATGACGACGAGTCTCATAATATACAGACATTTCTTGTTTAACTTTTTCTATTGAAGGTCCGAATTTAAGGTCTTTCTTTGAATATTTTGATTTCAAATCTGAAAGTGGCAATTTTAATCCATTAAACTATGATATTTTTTAAATTTTTAATAATAATAGTAATAACTTAAGATTTTTAAAGAAATATTAAAAGATTTATAAAGAGATTGATGGTATTATAACCTTTATTTATTTGTATTACGCTCTTTATCCATTAATTCAGAAAAAGAACTGCCTTCCTTTATAATATTTAAAATTAGGTGAGTATTGGTTCGTTCTACATTCGGGGATGCATGAAGATTTTTTATCATAGCACTAAGTTCAGGCCGAGTTTTGAATCTTGCAAAGATAAGGGCGTCATAATTCCCTGTAATATCATAGACTCCAAAAACATTTGGATTTTGAGCTATTTCTTTCTCAACATCGATCATTTTTCCCTTTGAGATAGTTACTTCGATAATGGCAATAATATTATAACTCAATTTTTCATAATCAATCCGAACTCCATAATTCTTAATTATTTTCTTTTCTTCTAATAATTCTACATGTTTTTTTATAGTAACAGGAGATTTATTTAATTCAGTGGAAATTTTATGATAAGATTCACGACCATCTTGACTTAAGATTCGCAAAATTTCAAGATCTATTTCTTCAGTTAACGGTTGATTAATATCCTTCATATGATACAATTAATTTTTTCCTATTTAAAAATATTTTTACTTTTTTTTAAGAATTCTGAAAATAGATACTAGTAATCATAAGATTTTTATATCATATTTTTAATAATTTATTATTAAAATAAAAATTTATTATTGTAAAAAAATAATTGAAAAAAATAATCCAAAAGGAGAGGTTTTGTGTTAAACATGAAAAGAGAAGAAAAAATTGAAGAGATTCTAAAAATCATAAAAGATCAAGAGATCAAATTTGCTAGTTTAGAATTTACTGAAATTAATGGGATTGTAAAAAGTTTTGGAGTTAATATCAATCGAATTGAATCAATTTTAAAAGCGGGTGAGGCTTTCGACGGGTCGTCTATCACAGGTTACGGTTCAATAGAGGAATCTGATATGGTTGCACTTCCAGATCCATTTACTTTTCACATCATTCCTTGGAATTCTCAAAAAAAAGATGAATGTGGATTTATATGTGATATATATGAACCTGATGGTAAAAGATTTGAAGGAGATCCGAGATTTATTCTTCAAAAAACTTATAAAGAAGTTCAAGAAATGGGCTACGAATTTATGTGTGCCCCAGAATTGGAATTCTTCATATTAAGTGAAGAGGAAGCAATCAAACCTAGAGATTTACGCGGATATTTTGATTATGATCCACATCTTATGGATGAAAAAATGAGAAGAGGCATGGCTGAGTATGCGAAAGAATATGGAATTGAAATCGAAACATTACATCATGAGGTTGCAGAAGGTCAAAATGAAATTGATTTCAAATACGATACAGCCTTAAAAACTGCAGATCATACGGTTTGGCTAAAAATGATTGTAAAAGTTGTAGCAGCACAATATAACTGTATCGCATCTTTTATGCCAAAACCTTTCCAAAATATCAATGGCTCTGGGATGCATGTACATCAATCTCTATGGAAGAATGGAGAAAATATCTTTTATGATGAAAACGATGAGAATAATATTTCCCAAATCATGAAATATTATATTGGAGGGCAAATAAAATATGGAAAGGAAATGTGTGCGGTTTTGTGTAGCTGGCCAAACTCTTACAAACGTTTAGTTCCCGGTTATGAAGCGCCAATTTATTTAGCGTGGGGTTTTAAAAATCGATCTCCGTTAATTCGCGTACCAAGCTTTCCAACTAAGTCTGGAGCTCGATGTGAAATACGATGTCCTGATCCAGCGGGCAATCCGTATTTGCAATTTTCAGTATTATTAGCAACGGGATTAGAGGGGATCAAGCAAAAAATTGAACCCCCAGAGCCCAGTGACTTCAATGTATATAAAATTTCTACTAAGGAGATGAAAAAGAGAGGAATTAAAGCACTTCCAGCAAATCTTTACGAAGCTCTTGAAGAATACGAGAAATCTGAACTTATGAAAAGAGTTTTTGGTGATAGACCATTCAGAAATTACCTCTGGGCAAAACTTGAAGAATTTGATTTGTATCGGAAAGTTGTTTCTGATTGGGAATTTAAAAGATATATTAGAAAACTATAAAAATAGCAAAAAAACCTTGCAATCGTTCTAGCTCTCTCTCAGAGAGAGAGCAAATTCTTTGATTAAAGAATTCGTTGTAAATAGACTTAGCGAATTTTTATTTTTTTTTATATTTTATTGAAGCCTTAATAAAAGCAGAATAAACTGGAGAAGGTTTGTATGGTTTACTTTTAAATTCCGGATGAAATTGAGTCCCAACCATCCAATGATCATCACGATTCAATTCAATACTATTAATAATTTCTCCAGTTTCATCTCTACTTGAAACTACTAAACCATTTTCGTTTGCTTCTTCGGTAATAAATCGTTCTTGAATGTGATATCTATGTCTGAATCTTTCAATGATTTCCTCTTTTTGGTAAGCCTCATATAACTTAGTTCCTTTTTTAATCTTTATTGGAAGACCTCCTAATCTCATCGTGCCCCCTTTTGATTTGATTTTTTTTTGACTTTCAAGCAAATCGATAACTGGATAAGGTGTATTATGATCTATTTCTGTCGAATTTGCGTTTTTCAAGCCTAAATATTTCCTGCAAAATGCAACGAAAAATAATTGAGCTCCAAAACATATTCCTAAATAAGGAACTTTATTTTCCATTGCAAATTCGGCGGCTTTAATCATACCTTCTACTGCTCGCTCCCCAAATCCAGGCGTTAATAAAATTCCATCGCATCCTTTTAATTCATTTTCAATATCCGTCTCTTCAGTAATATTAATCATTTTTAAATTTGTACGATATCCTTCATGAGCTGCAGCTTGCTCCAATGCAGTGTTTATCGAGATATATGAATCAGAAATATTGAAATATTTTCCAGGCATACCAATTGTAATGGTTTCCTTTGCATTTTTATAAAGATTAACCATTTTTTGCCATTCAGAATAATTATTTACAGTACTATAAGTTACTAATTTTGCTTTCAGATCTAAGAGTTCGCATAAATAATCTCCTAATTTTTGATCTTCGAATAATAGAGGAAGTTCATAAACTACATCTAAATCAGGATCTGATATTACTGCTTCTAATGGAACGTTTGTAAATAATGAAATTTTTTCTTTTATTTCATTATCTAAAGGTTTACTTGATCTGCCGATTAGAACATCAGGTTGCAAACCAACAGCTTGTAAAGCCTTTACAGAGTGCTGAGTAGGCTTTGTTTTATGTTGCATAATAACATTGGAATATGGAATTAAAGTAACATGAATTAGAGCAGTACTTCTTTTTGGTAATTCCAGTCTTAATTGTCGAAAACTTTCTAAAAATATCTGAGACTCAATGTCTCCAACAGTACCTCCACACTCTACAAGTAGAACGTCTAAATCCTCCTCAACTGCTATTTTTTTTAATCGATCCTTAATAATATTTGTACAATGAGGAATTATTTGAACAGTTCTTCCAAGGAATTTACCTTCTCTTTCTCTTAAAATAGTTGCGAGATAAACTTGACCTGAAGTAATATTATGAGAGGGGGGTATCTCAATTCCTAAAAATCTAGAATATGATCCAAAGTCTTGGTCGATTTCTGATATTCTATAAATATATTCATCCGAAGTAGGTACGGGTTTAAAATCCCAAACTTGTTCTGTAACAAAGCATTCTCCATGTTCAATGGGATTGAGTGTTCCGGGGTCTACATTTAAATAGGGATCAATCTTTACACCAGAAACTTTAAATCCTCGAAATTGAAATAACTTACCTAAACTAGCAGTTACAATACCTTTTCCTATGCCGGACATTACTCCGCCAGTTATAAACACAAATTTACAATTAGACTGCATTTTAACTTCATTTACTCTGTTTCAATATTAGTTATAAATAAAGTATTTATTATATTTCCTTTCTTTTCAATTTTTTCTAATAATATTTATTCACGCAATTATTTTATTTATCCTATTTATTTTAAGAAAGAAATTTTAAAATTATATAAAGGCTTGATTTATTTATTAATATTTCTCTTCCAATATTGTACAACTTAAAACTGGAGTTGTAATAAGGGGGATTTCCCACGATTTTCCCATTTATTTGGTTAGTAGGTAATAATAACGAGACTCATCTCAAAATACAATTGATTGGATTTTATTACAAAAATGGAGAAATTTAACAGCATTTTTTAGTAAATAAATTGTAAAATTTGACAATAATTAAAAAATATTCAATTTTTTGGCATTTTACATCTATATTTTTAAAAAGATTTAAAATTTCGCAAGATTTTTTGAAAAGTTTCATTCTTATCCCCATTTCTCTGAAATAATATGTTAGTTTTGTCGGAAATACTGAAAACTTTATATTATATGGAATTATTTTTAATTATAACAATATACAACAGTTTGAATTAAAAATAAAGGGAAATAATTTGACCAAGCTTGGAATATATACACATCGTTTAGGTATAACGAGAGTTAGAGCTAAAGATTCCTACCTATCTGTTATATATTCTATTTGTATTGCCGATTATTCAATTTTTTACGACATTTTAAAATCGGCTTTAAGAGGTCATGTGGATTTAAATCCCATAAGGGAAAATTTTGGAGATTTTACTGCTCGATTAGGAAGGAATTTATATTTTTTCTTCAGAGATTTTCGAATTCAGTTTAAGGTTAAAGGAGTTGAAATGTTGAGCTAGTTGGATATAAAGAAATATTTTAAAATGAAAATTTACTACAAAAAGGAGAAATACAAAATGGAAATTACCAATAATAATAATTTTAAAGAATACAAAACGCCAGAAAATTTAGATCCATTCACAATTGCACAGCAGCAATTGAAACATGCGTGTGAATTACTTGGATATAATGAGCAAATCTATAATGCTTTATCTGAACCGGAGAGACTTATTATATTAAAATTATCAATGAGAATGGACAACGGGAGTTTAAGAACTTTTAAAGCATTTAGATGTCAATTTAATTCAGCAAGAGGGCCAACAAAAGGGGGAATAAGATGGCATCTTGATGAAAATTCTTCGCTAATAAAAGCATTAGCAGCGTTGATGACATGGAAATGTGCTTGTGTTGATTTACCTTTAGGAGGTGCTAAAGGTGGTATTATTTGTAACCCAAAAGAGATGAGTAATAATGAGCTTGAACGGCTTGCGAGATTATATATTAGAAAATTATCAGAGTTCATAGGTCCTCGTATAGATATACCTGCTCCAGATGTATACACTACACCTCAGATAATGGCTTGGATGATGGATGAATATGAAGTAATCAAAGGTATAAAAGCCCCTTCTGTCATCACAGGAAAACCATTAGAACTTGGGGGAAGTGTTGGGCGTATAAGTGCAACTGCTAGAGGAGGAACATTTTGTATTAGAGAAGCAATAAAAGAAGCTAATATCTCATTAAAGGGTGCAAAAATTGCGATTCAAGGTTTTGGGAATGCTGGAAGTCATGTTGCTGAGATTTTACAGGATGAATTTGGTTGCAAAATAATTGCAGCTTCTGATACAAAGGGAGGGATTTATAATAAAAATGGATTTAATGTTCATAAAGCAATTGAGCATAAAAAAAAAACTTCAACAATTATGGGTTTAGAAGATACACAACAGATCTCGAATGAAGATTTATTTGAATTAAATTGCGATATACTAATTCCTGCTGCATTAGAAAATGTTATTACAAAAAGAAATGCCGCGAATATAAAGGCAAAAATTGTAGCGGAACTTGCAAATGGACCAACAACTCCTGCTGCAGGTGAGATATTATTTGATAAGGATATAATTGTTATTCCAGATTTTCTATGTAATGCAGGAGGGGTGACTGTCAGTTATTTTGAGATGATTCAGGGATTTTATTTACATCGTTGGACTGCACAAGAGGTTGATAATCTATTAAATAGAATAATGACAAAAGCATATAAAGATACCATATTAAGAGCCAATCTGAATGAAACTAATAATAGAATGGGTGCTTACATGATATCCGTTGAGAGAGTTGTCGAGGCTATGAAACTGAGAGGTTGGATTTAATATAATATTAAATTTTATCTCTAATTATTTTTGATACTTTTTCTAAATTTAATTTTGAATAGGCATAAACGTGCTTGATATTTCTTGAATTGCTATAGGAATCATATTAAAAAATATTTTCCATAGTGTAAAATAAAAAAAAATTGACAATTTTTATTTTTTTAAGTTAAAATTGAATTTTTCATTTTTTTTTAATATTGGATCTCAATTTTTAAAATAAAATAGAAAGGTTAAATTTAATTTAATATTATTGAAACTTAAGAAAAATAGAAATTGGTATATAAGAATGACATATAAAATTTTAGAAAAAAGAGAATTGGGAGAGAGTGGTATCGTATTTGAAATAGTGCTAGAAACTCCATTAATTGCCAAAAAAGCCTATGCTGGTAATTTTGTATTAATTCGAATTAATGAAACGGGAGAACGGATTCCTTTGACAATAGCTGATTATGATAGAGAAAAGGGGACACTAACAATAGTATTTCAAGTTGTCGGAAAAAGTACGAAATTACTTTCACATCAGAATGTTGGAGATGAAATTCTTGATGTTGTTGGTCCCTTAGGAAATAAAATTCACATTAAAAAATATGAATATCCTGTTGTATTTGTTGGAGGTGGAGTGGGAATAGCACCTTGTTATCCACAAGCAAAAGAATTAAAAGAAGCAGGGAATACCATTATTTCGATATTAGGTGCTAGAAATAAGGGATTATTATTTTGGAAAGATAAAATGGGAGCTGTAAGTGATGAAATAATTATATGTACAGATGATGGATCAGAAGGTAAAAAAGGAGTTGTAACAGAACCATTAAAAGATCTATTAAAAAGAGGGAAGTTAAGTTTAGTAATTGCTATAGGTCCGTTAATTATGATGAAATTTGTAACTCTTACAACTAATGGATCTAATGGATTACCTAAGGTAAAAACTTTTGTATCTTTGAATACAATTATGATTGATGGCACTGGAATGTGTGGGGGTTGTCGTTTTCCTACAATTGATGGAAAAATAGGCTTTGCATGTGTTGATGGACCTGATGTTGATGGACATATTGTGGATTTTAATAATCTTTTAAAGCGTGCAAATAGATTTGAAAAACAAGAAAAAAAATCACTAGAACTTTATGATCAAGAATGTAAAGCATTAAAAAAATTTGATGAGGGGAGTAGTTAAAATGGAAGAAATATCACCTTTAATCAAAGTCTTAATCGATAATAAACAAAAAATTCTCGATTCTAAGAAATATAATGAGGTCGAATTTGATGAATTTATTTATTCCTTAATGCAAGCCGAAAATGAAAGACAGAAAGTTTTGAAAAAAATAGAGGAATTGGGAAGTATTGATATCCAAAAGTTAAAAGATATATTAAAGATTTCTGAACATAGGTTAATTTATGATATCGAATATTTAAAGGAATTAGGATTATTAGAGTTTATTGGAGAGATATCTGAATTTTATCAAAGTATCGAAGAAAAGAATGAGAAGGAAGGCTTATTTCCAAATGTTTCTATAATAAGGGATAAAAAAATTTGTAGTGGTTGTGGATTATGTGTTTCGATTTGTCCAACTAATGCAATAAATTTCTTAAATGATGTTTTAAATATTAACGATGATTTATGCATAAATTGTGGCTTATGCTACGCTTGTTGTCATCGCTCATTTTTTCCAAGAGAATTAAAGGATAATCAAGAAAAACTCGATACTGATATAAAATACTTGAAAGAATTTAACAACTATAGGGAAATTTATTCAGCACAAACAAAAGATAATATTACTAAAGAAATTGCGCAGGATTGGGAAATTGTTACCACATTACTAAAAATTGCGTTCAAACAAAATATCATTGATGCTGCAATATTAATTGGTACAACAGAAAAACCAAATGAGCCATTACCCTTTTTGATCCAAAACGAAGAAGACTTATTTAAAAAGGCAAGAATAGTATATAATAATGCTAATTTATTAAAAATACTTCAAAATTCCAAGAGATTTAAGAAAGTTGCAGTAGTTGGAACTCCTTGTATTATGGAGGCTCTGAAAAAAATCTCAATTTATCCACTTAATAAACCTTTTTATGATAATATTGCATTAAAAATAGGATCATTTTGTATGAACCATAGTTTATTTGGATGTTTTTTCTGCGATGATTTGACTGCAGAACTTTCCGATATCTCTATTGGTTCAATTGGCTCGGAACGGGGTTGGTCTACTGTAATAGCAAGAACTAGTAGAGGTGCGAATTTATTTCAACAAGCTTTGGATCTGAAATTAATTGAGAAGAAAATTATTGAAGAAGACAGTAAAAATTTCAATACATTAAGTAAAATTGCTAAATCCAAATTGAAAATGTATAAAGAGATTCCCAGACAAAAAATGATTGAGCAGGATCCAAAAGTAAGAAGAAACAATTTCCTGGAGGTCCCAAAGGGATACACTCTAGAGATGGTAAAATTAGAAACTCAAAGATGTTTACAATGCGGAATTCCTCTATGTATTGAAGGTTGTCCTGTTAATGTTGATATTCCAAAATTTATAAGATTATTAAGACAAGAGAAATTTTCTGAAGCTATTAATAATGTAAAAACATATAATTTATTACCGGCAATATGTGGGAGGGTATGTCCTCAAGAAATACAATGCGAACAAGCATGTTTATTAGGTTCTGTTTCCAATCCAATTGCAATTGGTAACTTAGAACGATTTATTGCTGATTGGGACCGAAAAAGTCAGGTTAAAGCATGCCCTGATTGTCAAGCTCCAAAAAATATTAAAGTAGCAATCATTGGGGCAGGTCCTGCAGGTTTAACTTGTGCTGGGGAGCTTTTAATGAGAGGATACGATGTAACAATTTTTGAAGCATTTCATACGGGAGGAGGTGTGCTAGTTTATGGTATACCAGAATTTAGATTACCAAAAGAGATAGTTAGAGAAGAAATCGAGACATTAAAAATGTTGGGTAGTAAAATAGAATACAATAAGATAATAGGAAAGATAATGACTATAGAAGATTTAAAATCTATGGGGTTTAAGGCTTTCTTTATTGGGGTAGGTGCAGGATTACCTACATTTATTAAAGTATCCGGTTTAAGCTTAAATGGTGTTTTGACGGCAAATGAATTTCTTACAAGAGCAAATTTAATGAAAGCCTATAAATTCCCAGAATATGATACACCTATAAAAATAGGAAAAATTGTAACAGTTCTTGGAGGGGGAAATGTAGCTATGGATTCAGCAAGAGTTGCATTGAGATTAGGTGCTGAAAGAGTAATTGTTGTGTATAGGAGATCCGAAAAAGAAATGCCTGCAAGGAGAGCAGAATATCATCATGCGATTGAAGAAGGAATTGAATTTCAATTTTTAACCAATCCAGTAAGCTTTATTGGAGATGAAAATGAAAATGTTAAGCAAATGGAGGTTATTAAAATGAGATTAGGAGAACTTGATGATTCTGGGCGACGGCGACCAATTCCAATTGAAGGTTCAGAGTATAAAATAGATACAGATACGATAATAATAGCAATAGGGACAAAAGCAAATCCTATTCTTACAAATTCAATCCCTGAGTTAAAACTTAATAAGTGGGGGTATATTGAAACCAATGAGCAGGGAAAGACAAATTTGGAAGGTGTTTATGCGGGTGGAGATATTGTGACTGGTAGTGCGACAGTTATTTCTGCTATGGGAGCGGGGAAGAGAGCAGCAACAGAGATTGATAATTATCTTACAAAAAAGAGACAGTAAAAATTATTTTTATTATATTTTATATTTGTCCTTTAAATAATATCTAAGAAAATACTGAATAATTTTTTTTCAAGATCTAATTGTTGTAATTGATTCCAATTATTTAAGAGATAAGGATATAGTTCTTCGCTAAAGGCATCTAAAGCTTTCTCATTTCTGAGTTCATAAAATATAAAATTTTTCATCATTTTCACAATATCAAGAAATATTTTTGGGATTGTTTGAGGATCTGCAATATTCACGTCAATATTTAATAGATTCCAACCGTGATCTTTTGAAAACTCGATCTTAGATAATTCCTTATCTTTATCTGATTGAATTGCTTCTATAAATCTAGAATAGAAATTCTCGATATTTCTATAAATTCGCTCTTTTTTAATTCCAGAGATATTTTTCTCAATTACACTAGCACAAATGTTCAAAATCTGTTGGAATACTCCTAGTAAGTCAAATAAAATTCCATAAGATTCAATTTTTTCGGTTTCTTTCCATTGAGTCATAAACTCATCGATTTGATTTCCATAAGATTGATAAGGTTCAACCGAACCATTCCATTTTTCTTTCCAATCAGATGATGTTTTGGCATAATGAGAAAGAAAATCTTTTTTAATTACCATTAATCGAGCTCTTAGAATTTCAGCATGAGTTTCTTTCTTATCTGCTGCAATGAATAATAATTTATATTCCTGAGCATGGTTATATACCCATTTTAGGCCACTCATATCAATAGATTCAATTCCAGATTGATCAAGCTCTTGTTCTGAAAATAAATTTAATGCTGTTAAAAGGCCTGATACTAAATCCTCATCAATTTCTAATCCAAGGGAATCTTTATATAAAATAGTAACTCCTGATTCACTGTCAACAATCCAGATGTTCATGTAATTCCCCAATATCTAATTTTTATAATTAATTAATATTAAATTACAATTAATTCTAAATTTAGATTTATTCTTCTAGGGATTAATAATCTTCTTAATATTTCTTTATTAATTTTTTCTCCATCTTTTGTTGTTGATTTAATTTTTTTTATTTATAGCCATTGATTAAAAACTACAAATAAAAAATAAATAAATTGGATTAGGAATTTAAAGTCTGAAGAGAATGTGAAATTAATTTGCTCTTACATATGAATATCTTAAAAGTTTTTAAATATATATATAGCAAAATTTTTGCATTTATGATCCATAAAATATCAACTTCAACTAGTAAGTACTAGACTTTTTGGTAAAAAAATATATACATAGACTATCATATATCATTTATCAAATTTCTATGATAGATCTTGAGATTGAGGATTATAAAACATTATAAAAAGTTAATAATATTATTTATTATTTTATTAAATCTAAGTTTTTTGTTAAACATTAGTCCAAATACTACACTTTTCTCACAAGATGATTCAATATTAGAATTGGATGATAATAAGAAGATTGAGAATTTAGAAAATATTGATGAAAATCCACTTGATAATAATTCTATAAATATTGATCTATTAAAATCATCGAACTTTAATTATACTTCTTTATCTAACGTATCGCAATTTGACGTTAGGGAAGAGGCTCAAAGTTTAGATTCAATTTATGAATATGATATAGGAAATCCCTATAATGAATATCAAGTAGGAGTACCATTTGGCTGGAATGCCTCGAGCTGTTCAATTAATGTCTCAACTTATGAAAAAACCCAACATTTAGAAAATAATGATTTTGATCCAGATCCTAATTGGAATTATTATACTTTTAAGCAAGATTCTCATGTAGAAATAAAATCAGAGGAAAGAGACAAAGCAGGATATGTAAAATTTAAGGATAATGATGATGATGAAAAATTTTATGAAGGTGATTTTGCAGTTATTACACAATCAATAACAAATGCAAATCAAAATGGTGCAAGTGTTCATATAGGAGATGTTATCCAAGAAGCTAATAATATTACTGCAATTGATAGTGATTTTCTATCTAATCCCTACTACTCTCAAGATTATGATAATCCTTATGGGGGTCAAACAGGTTCCGGAGATAACACATATCTTTTTCATGGGTTCGATTATTTAGTCGCTCAAATTGTGCCCGCAGCATATATATTTTCTAGGAAAAACCCTTCAATTGCTTGGTGGACAACGTTTAACATACCATTTAAGGTAGATTATGCACAAATTACAATATCATGGTTGATGAATAATTTAAATTTTGAGAAGGAAGATGGGTATAGAGTTTGTGCAAGGATAAATAATGAATATATTGACGGAAGAGAAGCAATTGATGGCGAATATTGGTCTGAAAACGCCACAGAAACAACGATTGCATATTATGGATATAATGATTATGTTACCGGACAAGATCATGGCTTAGTTACAAGAACATACAATATAACCAATTTAATTAAAGGTTTAAGTGGCGAAATGAAAATAGATTTTGGTATTTGGGCGTATCATCCAACTAGTGAAAATGATGAAATCGAAGTGAAGTTTGACAATCTTCAAATATATGCAAATTGCTCCAAAAAACACAAAACAGGATCATTGGAGTTCGATTTAAAATGGGATGATGTAGGTAATTTTTTTTTAGGTGACACTTATTATTCTAATTATTTCAGTACATACGTTGTTGTTGATGAAGATGAACAATGGATTAGAATTTTTCCATTTAATGAAATATTAAATTTAACTCAAGGATCTTTCTATCATTATATTTTTAATTTCTCAGAAGAACATATTCATTTATTAGAACGAAATAATTTTGATTTTAAAATAGGAGTTCGTTTTGAGGAAACTTGCCCAATCGAATGGGAATTTGAACTTAGATTTTGGTTTGATAATATATATTTAAATGTTCAATATGATCATCCTAATCCCACTTATTCTGGTTTACAAATGAGAATAAATGGAACCAATCAAGAAAAAGTTACTACTCAACCTTATGATGTTGATATCTCTAACTGGGAAGGAGGTAAACAATATAATTTTAGCTTTCTTTCAGAAAATTTTACTTCACTTTATATGGATTTTCTTATTAATCTGTCTCTTTTTATTCATAAATATTCATTTAATGCATCAATTGCAAGTTATGAAATTCTTCCATCTCAAAATTTAGTTTCATGGAATGTAACTTACAATAACTCAAACACTTACAATTCTCTTAAAATAACAAATCAATCCGGTCTAATTAATATAATAAATTACACTATTCAAATTTTCGATTTTCCTGCTTTTGATGGGCTAGGATTATATAGCTCAGATTGGTGTATATCTGGTCTTACAGGCCCCAATTATCAGAATTATAGTGGAATTATGATTAAATTTAATGGAACTTCTAATTTCTATCAAAGTGTTTTAATTAAAAATCCAGATGTTGGTGGTCAGTGGATTGTTCAGGCAACTCAACCAAATTATATCGATGAGTTAATTATTAATTCAACAAACTATTATAATGGAAATTTTTTGCAATATAACGTTAGCACATACAATGAAACAGTCTTTGGTAATTTTAGTATTAATATATATAATGATTCAAAGGATTTTGTTAATGAATCAACACATAGCAATGTTTTTGGTGATTTATCTAGCCAATGGAATATAGTAGATTATGGAATTGGTGTCTATACTTTAGAGGTATTTTGGAATGACACAAATTCAGAGAAACAAACTTTAAGGATAGGGTTTTGGAATAAAACTTTTGAAATATGGCGGAAATCAAATGCTAAACTTTTAGAAAAACATGTTAAATTAGAATCTGGAGAAAATGCTGAATTTAAAATATCATATAATTCTACAGAACCATCAGAATATGGAATAAGTGATGCTACTATAGAATGTTGGGAAAATCATTCAGGTACTTGGAATAAATGGGGGGAATATTGGGTTGGAACTTATTTAATTGATTCGCTTCAATATGAAAATTTTGGGAATTACACTCTTAAATTGAAGACTTCTGGTGTTCCACAGGAGAATTATAGTGTAACATTAGTTTTTATTAAAGAATTTTACCAACATCAAAATTTAACTTCTTGGATTGATGTATCGGGAGATCCATTAAATATGTCAATTACTTGGGGTGCATCTTGGGACGATTTAGTGGATCAAAATATTGTTTGGGCAAATAATACCCCTTATGTAAATGACACCATAAATAGTGTTATTCAAGTTAGATTAGTTAATGAATCTAATCCGGAGCAATTATTAGAAGATGGAATTGTTAGTGCTAAATTGAGTTCAAATATTATTTATGGAATAGAGGTATATGCAATCACCCATAATGAAGGAGATAAAGGAAAATATAATCTCACTATTGATACAACTGGATTAGATGTTTCTCAAGGGAATAATAATAAAACGCTATTCATAATAGGTAGTGCACCAGGATTTAATCCAGATCAACTGAATGTTACAATGCTTATTAACCCAATTCCAACTATGATTACTATTGAAGATGTTCAATCAGTATATGAAGAAGGTGAAATTCAAGTTCAAGGAATCTTCTATAACCTTATAGATCCTCAATATCCCAAAACAGTCAGTTCTGGAAATTTATATTGGATAATAGAAAATGATAGTGTTAAGATATCTGGAGAAATGAATTTATTAGCCGAAGGTATATATTTTCAAACTGTTTCTTTAAGTGAATCTAATTATCTTTATCCTGGTCCATATGATATCTTTATTAACGGAACTGCAACTAACTGTGAAGACGTAAATAGTACAACCAAAATTTTAGTAATAAAACCAAAGATTAATACAATTTTAACTATTGAATTACCAGAAATTATTCGGATAAAGCAATCATTTCAGATCATATGTAGTTTATCATTTATTAATGGTACACCTCTAATTAATCGATTTATTCAAGTAAATTTAACTCTTAAAACTAGCGAAGGAACGCTATATAGTTTTTTGGTATCTTTAATATCAAATACAGAGGGTGTTGGAACTTATGAATATATAATCCCTGCTCATTATGAAAATGGAAATATTACAATGAATGCGTATTATCTTGGAGAATATTGGATTAAGACAGCATTTGGAAATGAATATAGAGATATTTTTGGAAAAATTCCCACTTCTCTTAGTATTATCAATTCATCATCTTCAATACAGGTTGGTTATAATACTTACTATGAAATGCAACTATCTATTTCGAATGTATCAGATCTTAAGGATTATTTTATATTATTCTCTGCGTTTTATGATGATGATACTGAAGCGTTCATATTAAAAGATTTAAATACTGACCAAGAGGGTAAGTGTAATTATACAATTTGGGAGATAGACAATAATAGACATAAATTAAGAGTCTATTTTGAATACTTGGGAACTGAAACAATAGCATATAATTTCACATCTGAGGAAAGAGATATCATACAAAAATGGAATACTACTATACATATTTCAGATTTAGGATATATCCCAAGATTTGGACAAATAATACCAATAAACCTTGGTTTTTCGTGCATAGAGGATCCTTTATTATCTTATGAAGGATTGGGAGTTTTAATTATTTTTAAATATGGTATCATCACTTCTACAATTCAAATGTATATTGATGAAACCAATCAGTTAAGTTTTGATTACCCAATTGCCGACTATTTTAATGGAAATTTGAATATTTCTATTATTTTTGAAGGAACAAACCAAATTAATTTTGTAAATGAAAATAAATCTCTACAAATAGCAAATAAATTAAGTTCAACAAT